>NZ_JABFDG010000030.1 GCF_013403955.1 Winogradskyella vidalii
AAAACTATTCCAGGTATAGGAAATAAAACCGCAGTAATGCTATTGGTTTTAACCGATGGATTTGATCGTTTTAAAAGCGGTAGCGAATTGTGTAGTTATGCTGGATTAACCCCTGTAGTTAGAAAGAGTGGGAGTAGTGTAAATGGACGGCCTCGTATCAGTAAAATAGGAAATCAGAAACTACGTAATCTGTTATTTATGTGCAGCTTTAATGCTTGTAAATACAATAAAGCATGTCGTGATATTTATGAGAGAATAGTAGCAAAAGGAAAGAGTAAAAAATTGGCATTGATAGCGGTGTGTAATAAACTATTAAAACAGGCTTTTGCTATAGCAAAATCAGGTTTAATATATGATGATACATATAGAAGTACTTTAGTGAAAAATTAGTGCATTTTTACTTGTTTTTTACCACAGTACTTTGTTGTAAGCAGTTTTTATTCTTCAACTTCAGGATTCATAGGTGAAAGATAAGTATCATTTTGTTCAGAAACCTTTCCTTTTTTCATAACCCATACTTTAAATTTATTTTCATTTCCTCTTTCAATATCTTCATCATCTTGTACGTATAAAATTCCGTACGAACCTTTCGAAATATGAGAAATCCATTTAAAAAAATCAATTACGTGTTCAGTTCGATGGTTATGATTTGCCATTATTGATAAATGATAAGTTCCATTCAAACCTTTTAATGAGTAAATTTCATTTCCGTAATCTAATTCAGATATTTTCAGTTCGATTTTATTTACAATGGAATTCAGAAGTTTGTCGTTATCATCTTCTTCTTTAAAAGACTCTCTAATTATTGCCCATCCATTAAATTCAATCATTTTTGTTTGTTTCTTGAGTGTTGCGTTAAATTGCTTACAACGTGTTTGTGTATGCTTAGTTGCGTGGTTAGGCAACTAATTTAGTAAACTTTTACGAACCTGAGAATATTCCGAAGGAATATTCCAGATAAGCAGAAACAAAGCAATTAAATATACACGGTGTTGGCAGCTGTGCTTATTTTTTTATCCGCTATGTTTTTTTAATAAACGATAATTTAATATACTTCAATTAGTTCTCTAATTAACTTAAACATTAAATAAATCGAGCCATAATCTGTTTTTAGTCCTGCGTTGTTGCTAATCAGACACGCATTTTACGTTCAGCTTGGAAATCCTGCGTTATATTTTTAATATCGAGGAAACTTGTCAAATTCCAGTTCTTATGTTAAATTAATTATATGATTATTCTAGTTTAGTTCCGCAAGAAATTAAAATTTCCGACTCCATTTTTTCTGATTTTACTTACTTAAAAGTCAAAAAAAAAATCGCGAAAAAGAAACTAGGCTTTTTTATTACGATGAAGTTATTTTCTAACCGTAATTTTTCGTTCTGCTTGTAATTCCTGCGTTGTGATTTTCATTCTAACGTTCGGAAATCCAATTTTATTTTTATTCTTAAAATTCAGAGTTGTATAAGTTCCAATTTAGAGTTGGATTTTGCCGCACACGCATTGCTGCCAACGGTCTTGTGTATGGTTAGTTGCGTGTTTAAGCAACTAATTTAGTAAACAAAAACGAACGCGAGAAAATTCCGAAGGAATTTTCCAAATAAGCAACGACCAAAGCAATTAATTATACACGTTGTTGTAAACTGTGCTTTTATTTTTCCGCCATTAATTTCGCGTAAAATTTTTCTTTTTTCGCATTATTAGGTGCCTTTTCATATAAATCAAAAAGTCCGAATAAATAAAGTCTTTCGTTCATTGTCATTCCTCCAATTCCGTTAATTGCAGAGTCTCTAAATTCCGACCATATTCCGTAAACTTTTTCAAAATCCGCCTTTTTGTCAATCCACGCATTTCCAAGATATCGTTCAACATTTTCTTTTAATTCAACAGCATTTTGTTCGTCAGTTTTCCATTTTTGGATAAATTCCGCTAACTCTTGAACATTTTTTTCAGATGATATTTTTCTGATATTTTTTGTCAATTCATCAATATTCATTTCCGCAAGAGTTGTTTTTCAGCATTGTTTACAATTGTACTTATAAATCAGATACTTTTCTTTTTAACCAATTCATAAAATCCTCTCTATGATATTCTTTCCATTCATTTGTCAGAAGATATTCAGTTTCTCGGTTTTCAATCGGTTTTGCATAATATCTCGGATTCCCATTTATTAATCCGTTTTCTTTCAGAGATATTTTTTTGTCCACTTTTTTTAGAATAGGGAAGATTACGTTAAAAGTAAATTTAGAGTAATCTTTTTTCAGTAAATTTTGAATTTCATTTTCAGAAATTAAATCCTTTTCCAAAATTATAGACATTGTATTCTTAACTAATTTTCCGATTTTCAGTTTGTCAAGTTCTTTTTTTTCGCTCTCTGATATTTCCATAATTCCGATTTTCTATCTATGATTTTTTCAAATGCGTACTGCTTTTCGGCATTGTTTACAACGCTAGGGCTATGGTTTCGTTGCGAAACGATAGTCAGCGTATTTCGGGTTGAAGGATTAAAGATAGCAAAAGCGAATGAATTTTCCAGAGGAAAATTCGGACGCAATGAACTATAGGCAATGTTAGCAGCTGTT
>NZ_JABFDG010000031.1 GCF_013403955.1 Winogradskyella vidalii
TCTGTGACATCAAAAACCAAATGGCTAATGTCTATTCCAAAATATTTAATATCTTTATTCATAAGAAATGTTTTTTTTAAAGGACAATCTACGCGAGTTTCAACGACTTAAAATCGAGGTCTTAAAGCCTCATAGAACTGTACGAAATCTGTGTAGAAAAGAGAGGGGATTTTCAATGTTGACGAGATCTGAAGTCTCTGCGTATATAATAACCTTACTCCTCTCTTTTGTTCTTTCTAATTTATAAATCTTAATTTAGTGTTTTTATTTAATTGCTAACTTAAGCCGTATATAATTTATTGCTAGTTCTAGCCTACTTACGAAAATCCTCGAGGATTTTCTATTCGGTTTTTATTTGCTAAATTACGTGCTAAACCACGCAACAAACCATATACAAACACGTTGTACGTCATTTAACCCAACCAAAACCAATAAATGGAATTTAAACAAAATAGTGTTCTTTTTTTTCTAATAACACTTCTGATTTTTGGCTGTAAAAACCCAGAAAAAAATAAACCTGAACAAGAATCCAAAAATTCTGATTCTTATGTTTTAGTCAATGATTGGCCTAAATTACCTGATAATTTTACTTTGGGAAGTCCTACTGGATTGGGACTTGATAGTGAAGGGAATATAATTGCATTTCATCGTTCTGGCAGAACTTGGGAGACAATGCCTATTTCACACCTTCCAGTCATTAAAGAAAATACCATATCAAAAATAGATTCAAAAACCGGAGAAATTCTGAATTCTTGGGGAAACAATTTATTCATAATGCCACACGGACTTGAAGTTGATAATCATAATAATATTTGGGTTACAGATTGTGGACTTCACCAAGTTTTTAAGTTTGATTCGAGTGGGAATTTATTAATGACACTAGGCGAAGCTAAAGTTTCAGGAAACGATTCTCAACATTTCAATCTTCCTACAGATATAGCTGTTACAGCTGATGGATCTTTCTACGTGAGTGATGGATATGGCAATAGTCGAGTTATTAAATTCTCAAAAGATGGAACATACTTATTTGAATGGGGAAAATTCGGAAATAAGCAAGGAGAGTTTAATATTCCACACGGAATTGATTTAGACAATGAGGGCAATGTTTATGTGGCTGACCGAGAAAATAATCGAATTCAAAAGTTTGATAGTAAGGGAAAATTTATCACACTCTGGCAAAACCAATCAACTGACCAATTATATTCCGTAACGATTGATAATCAGAAAAACCACCTATTTGGAATAGATTACTGGATTGATAATGATACTATTATTAAAGGCTCTGATATTTTTCGCTTTGATTTAGATGTAAATCTACAAAAGCAGTTTGGTAGAACTGGATTTTATGAAGGTCCAATTTCGAGATATCACGATATTCAAATTGATGATGAAGGAAGTATTTATGTTGGAGATATTTTAGGCAATAAGATTCAAAAATTTCGATTAAAGAAAACTGAATAAAATAAAAACGAACGTACAACACCGTGTATAATTCATTGCTAGTGTAGGCTTACTTAAGAAAGTCCTCGCGGACTTTCTATCTGTGATTTATTTGCTAACTTTAGTGCTAAAACACGCAACGAAATCATACACAAAACCGTTAGGCAAAAGATGAAAATGAACTCGAAAAAGAAAATTTTACTTGGACTATATATCTCAATTTTAATTGTATTCCTTGTAAACTTCATATTTGCAGAAACTAATGAGCTGTTCATTTATGGAGCAGAAATTGGTGAAATTTTTTCCAATTTAAGTTTAGCTTATATTGCTAGTTATATTTTTTATAGAATTGTAGTTGTAGAAAGGGAAAAAGAAATCAGGAAAACTGTTTACAAATCAGTGAATCAATTAACTAAAAAACTATTATTTAATGGATTTTACATAATAGATGTACTAGCTGAAAATGAAAAACAAGGAAGAAAAGAAATTCACAAAAGAAGAAAAACTATATCTGAGTCTGAATACAAGGAATTATGTAAAAAGATAAATCCAAACTCCTTATCCAGATTTAGTGAACAGATAAATCAATTAGAACTAAAAAATAACACAAAAATTGAGAGTATTCATATCCAATGTGTAAAATCTGTTAAAAATTATTTAGAAAAGATTTATACTTTTTTACCATATCTCGAAGATGAAAACATTGAAATTTTAAATGAAATTAGAGATAGCGAATTGATTGGAATGGATAACCAACTTTTTTTTGCTAGGACAAATACTGATTTTAAAGTTTTTGAAAATTATATGTACGATTATTTTAAAATTATACTAAAATTAGAGAATTATTACGAATCGAAAATAAAATCCTTTGCCTAACAATGGCTATAATTCATTGCGGTTGATTTCCTTAGCGGAAATCAACGCAAATTTGCTATCTTTCGGCTACGGCGGAAAGAATCCTGTGGATTTTTCCGCAACGAAATCATAGCCGAGACCGTTACCTACAATATTGAAAAAACTGCTTCAAATAATAATTCTGACTTTAATCACAGCTTGTGGTTCAACTAAAAAT
>NZ_JABFDG010000032.1 GCF_013403955.1 Winogradskyella vidalii
AAAACTATTCCAGGTATAGGAAATAAAACCGCAGTAATGCTATTGGTTTTAACCGATGGATTTGATCGTTTTAAAAGCGGTAGCGAATTGTGTAGTTATGCTGGATTAACCCCTGTAGTTAGAAAGAGTGGGAGTAGTGTAAATGGACGGCCTCGTATCAGTAAAATAGGAAATCAGAAACTACGTAATCTGTTATTTATGTGCAGCTTTAATGCTTGTAAATACAATAAAGCATGTCGTGATATTTATGAGAGAATAGTAGCAAAAGGAAAGAGTAAAAAATTGGCATTGATAGCGGTGTGTAATAAACTATTAAAACAGGCTTTTGCTATAGCAAAATCAGGTTTAATATATGATGATACATATAGAAGTACTTTAGTGAAAAATTAGTGCATTTTTACTTGTTTTTTACCACAGTACTTTGTTAGCAAACGTATTTAATTATCATAATATTCAATGTTTGTATTAATATCTAACCAACCCTTTCTTCGTTCTCTCGTTATTCTATAAAATGAGTTGGTTTCCTGATTGATATTTTGATATTGTACCGTTTTATGCCTTGGAAAAATGCCAACTTTATTTTTTTTGTAAAAATAGACTAAGCCATCTTTAGGGTTATATGTGATAGATTTATAATTAATAGGTAAAATAACTTCATTTTTAATTGTTTCTGGAAAATATATAAAAGGATTTGTTATATCAGCTATTGTGTCATATTTAGAACTGCCATATTCATATTTGTAAATACCACTTCTGTTTCTCCTTGTGACTATTAGGTAATTTGGGTTTATAAATTTTTCTCCTGTAAAATTACTGTTACCATCCCGATAGGTTATATTTGAGTTGTTAAGGAAAGTTATTACATCTCTTTTTTTTACGCCTTCTAATTTAAAATCTTTTCTTTTGCCTTGATTAGAAAAAGCACTACCTTTTATTCTTTTTATGATATGTGATTTTTCATATTTATCATATTCAACTATATATTTTTTATAAGAAACTGTTCCGCACAGTGAATATGATTTTGGTGGGAATTTATCAATAATTTTCAATTCAGAATCATAATAACTAGCTCCTTTGTTAGTCAAAATTTCTAAACCACTTCTATATAGATAAGCACTTTTAACGGAGTCAATTTCTATCTTTTCATAATAGGAATTGAAAATATCAATTTGTTTTTTATTTTTACCAATAATGAAAAACTGATTATGCATAATGGTATCGTATTCCGCTTTAAGTAAATTTTCGTTAAACGTATTTACTAATTCATAGTTGTTATTTTTGTTTTTTAAAAGAGTGGCAAACTCTTCATAATCATACCTTTCGAACGTTTCTAAGTAATTTGTTTTGTACAGTAAAGTTTTTTTTACACTGCTTATTCCATCATCATCAGATATTAAATAGTCATTCTCTATTAAGGGAAGGAATAAAAACTCTTGAGAGTCTCCATCATTTAATAAATAGATATGCTTATTATTGCCTAAATCTAAGTCAATAGTCGTAAAGTATTTTGCGTTATAAACTCTCCATTTTTCTTCATTGTCAGTCTCTCTATAAGTTCTAGAAGAACCTATACCACCACTAAATTCTTTTTTATTAAAATAAAGTTCTTGAATAACTGAGAGTGATTTGTTTATAAATTTTAGAATCAATTTATTTGTGTCTTCACCGTACTTAAACCAATTATTATTAATCTCTATTTCATATTTTAGTAAGTCATTAATGTTTGTTTCTTTTATCTGGTTTAGATGTAATATAACATCATTTTTAGCTAGTTTTATTTCTTCTAAAGTTACAATATCGTCTATATTATCATATTCTAAGTCAGTTGAAATAAAAATATTATCAAAGTTGTCATTAAATTCTAAATAAACTTCTATAAATTGATTTATATTTTTTTCTTCAAATAGTCTTAAGTTTATATCATCTTTATTATAAATTATCAAATCAATATTAGTTAAATTTACAGTTTGCTGAGAGAAACAAAATTCTGATTTCATTAATAAAACTAAAAAAATGAAAATCAGTTTTAAGTGAATGTTCTTCTGTATCATATGTTTGCTAACGTGTTTGTGTATGGTTAGTTGCGTGGTTTAGCAACTAAGTTAGCAAACTTTTACGAACCCGTGAATATTCCGCAGGAATATTCGCAAGTAGAGAAGAACAAAGCAATTAATTATACACGGTGTTAGCAGCAGTTTTT
>NZ_JABFDG010000033.1 GCF_013403955.1 Winogradskyella vidalii
AAAACTATTCCAGGTATAGGAAATAAAACCGCAGTAATGCTATTGGTTTTAACCGATGGATTTGATCGTTTTAAAAGCGGTAGCGAATTGTGTAGTTATGCTGGATTAACCCCTGTAGTTAGAAAGAGTGGGAGTAGTGTAAATGGACGGCCTCGTATCAGTAAAATAGGAAATCAGAAACTACGTAATCTGTTATTTATGTGCAGCTTTAATGCTTGTAAATACAATAAAGCATGTCGTGATATTTATGAGAGAATAGTAGCAAAAGGAAAGAGTAAAAAATTGGCATTGATAGCGGTGTGTAATAAACTATTAAAACAGGCTTTTGCTATAGCAAAATCAGGTTTAATATATGATGATACATATAGAAGTACTTTAGTGAAAAATTAGTGCATTTTTACTTGTTTTTTACCACAGTACTTTGTTGTGTGTTCGTTTTTTTTACACCATTAACCAAGCTTCCTTTATAAAAGTCAGTTTAGCATTTTCAATGAATTCACTCATCGATGTCTGATTGTCGGCTGATTCATTTTTTAATTCCAATAGAATTATCTGCGGATAAATTCGTTCAGGCATATTGACAAACATTCGAAACTTTTTAATTTTTGGTGATTTGTTTAAAAAAGTCAATTCTTCCAAATCCCAAATTTTGAAATATTTTTCGCTTATCAAATCTGGATATACAATTCCTTTTTCGAAAATCGAGCGTAATTTATTGTCATTTAGGTTTATTTCAACCACTCTGTTTCCAAAACTAATTTCATTCGCATTTGTAATGAAATTACCATTGTCGTCCAAAGACTCATATTCATTTATGATTTCAATTTTCCCATTAAATGTTTTATGAATTTGTTTTTCATACTCATCTTTAAAAAACTCCTGCGCCCAAAAATCCTCTTGTTCTCCTTGATTTTTAAATGGTGGTTTTAATTCCGATTCTTTTTCAGTAATTGCTTTTTCGGTTTTTGTTTTTGAGGAACAACCAACAGATAAAATCAGAATAAATATTAAAGTCAATTTTTTCATATGGTTTTTCTCAAATGACACACAACGTGTTTGTGTATGTTTAGTTGCGTGGTTTAGCAACTAATTTAGCAAACTTTTACGAACCCGTGAATATTCCGAAGGAATATTCGCAAGTAGGCAAGAAAGAAGCAATTAAATATACGCGGTGTTGGGCACAGTTATTCTATTTCTAGCCTAGCTCTTCTTAAAACTTTTGAACCTACTTCAGTTAACTCTAATTCAGAATAGCTATCGCCTTTTTGTCCGGTAGAAAATAGCCCTAATTTAATAAAGTATTCTGTTGATTCATTCCAATATGCATTATCAATCCAACCGTGTTCTTTTTCTCCAATTCTATTTATTGTTGTGATAAATTTATCGATTAGCTTTTTTCTTTTGATTTTATTTAAGAGTACTTCAACTTCGTTATCCAAGCTAATTTTGTCAACGTCAAAGTCGGGCAATTCATTTTCTATATTTGAATTATTCATTTTCAAATTATCAATTTCATTTTCTAATTCCGAAATTTCTATCATTAGTCTTTTTTTTATTTCTCGCTCACTTTCTAGTTTAGTTTCAATTCGACTGTTTTCATTACGAAGTTTTTCATAAGTTTCTTTCAAAACGATTGACTTACTATCCGTAATTTTATAAATCCAAGGCGTAATACGTTTTTCAGAATAATTTGTGATAAACCTTGAAATCGCTAAAAGTATATATGTTAATATTAAAAGTCCGAAAGCCCATAGGATAGAGGTGAATAGATTCTCTATAAATCCGTTTTCTGAGTAATAGGATTTTATGTATGCAATTTTATTCGCGAGTTTATATTCAGAATCAAAATTGAAAAGGGTATATATTAAATCCCAGTTTCTAATTATCCAAACTATCAAATATGTTCCTAAAAAAGGATTTCGTGTTTTTTCCTTAAAATTATCACGAAATGAAATTAGAAAGTCTTTTATCATAGTATTGTTTTAATTGTGCCCAACGCTACGGCTATGGTTTCGTTGCGAAACGATAGTCAGCGTATTTCGGGTTGCAGGACTAAAGATAGCAAAAGCGAATGAATTTTCCAGAGGAAAATTCGGACGCAATGAACTATAGGCAATGTTA
>NZ_JABFDG010000034.1 GCF_013403955.1 Winogradskyella vidalii
AAAACTATTCCAGGTATAGGAAATAAAACCGCAGTAATGCTATTGGTTTTAACCGATGGATTTGATCGTTTTAAAAGCGGTAGCGAATTGTGTAGTTATGCTGGATTAACCCCTGTAGTTAGAAAGAGTGGGAGTAGTGTAAATGGACGGCCTCGTATCAGTAAAATAGGAAATCAGAAACTACGTAATCTGTTATTTATGTGCAGCTTTAATGCTTGTAAATACAATAAAGCATGTCGTGATATTTATGAGAGAATAGTAGCAAAAGGAAAGAGTAAAAAATTGGCATTGATAGCGGTGTGTAATAAACTATTAAAACAGGCTTTTGCTATAGCAAAATCAGGTTTAATATATGATGATACATATAGAAGTACTTTAGTGAAAAATTAGTGCATTTTTACTTGTTTTTTACCACAGTACTTTGTTGGCAATAGTTATTTATCTTTAATTTGTTTATAAACCTGTTCTTTAAATAAATTTTCAATTTCTTGTTTTGTCAAATTTACAGCGAAATCTATATTATCTTTTTTGGGTTTACTATAATATCCGACTGTATTCCCTCTAATAATAATATTTAAAATACTATCCAAGGTTATATTTAAAATTGTAGTTTCTGTTTCTTCAACAAAAATTGATGTTGTAATAAGAAGTTTTTTATCTGGAATTCGTAAATTATATATAAACCAATCATTTAAGGAAGATTTAGAAAAATGCATTAATTTTTGTGCCATTTTAAAATCCGTATTTACTTTAATGTTATATCCGGATTTTATGTTTTTATCTATTATTTTAGGCGATATGTTTTTAAGAGGTCTTGGAAGATTATACCGAAATTCTGCTTTACAACTAAAAATACCACCATCATAATTGCTGAATTCACACATTTCCATATCTGACCTTATCCAAGAGGATTCGAATCGGGAAAGTACTTTTTTTTCTATTTCATCATAGATGTAAATAGTTCCTCCTCCAGTATCTCCATCTCCTGGCATATTAAAATGGGATATACCTGCAATACTTCTTTTGGAATAGATACTATATTGTCCATCTTGGCTATAATATTTCTGGGATTGTCCAAATCTGACATAACTTAATCCAAAAATCATCAATGCTATGATTGGAATAATAATTAATATTTTTTTTAATAGATTTTTCATTTTGGCTGTTCGTTCAATAACAGAATAATGGAATAAAAAAATTGACTATAATTATTTAATTATGGTCTTGCACTTCTTCGTCGGCTTCGGTATATTTTTCACTTATTTTTAGTATTTTATTTTCTTTAATGGCAAATGTTTGTTTGTATTCACTACTCGGACATTCATCAAAAATTGTTAAATAATTATATGTTGGAATTTTATCATTGGTTTTAGTCAAAGTGTAATACTCTTTTAAAAGATAATTAATTTTGTACTCAAAAATCGTTTTTTCTTTTTGTAAAAGTTTTATTATCACATAATCCTCTAAATGATTTGAAATTTGAATATGTTTTTCAATTGTCATTTTTTGGTTTGAATCAATATTTTCTGACTTAATATATATGACTTCTAGCTTATTGTTAACTAATTTAATATTCTTTTCAATTTTTGGGGAAGACTTATATAAGTAAGCATTAAAAACGTAGACAATAGAAGAATCTTTGTATATCCCGACCCATTTTCCATATAAACTGCCACGTTCTAAATCATCAACCCAAAATAATGAGCGATTACTATCATCAACAACATCTACTTTAGTTCCGTAATTTAACTTACCTAAAACTTCAGAATTCATATCTGGCTCTTTACGATAATTAAGTCCTTTTTCGGCTGTAGTATATGCTAAAAATAATACTTTTATATTATTCGATTCTTTTTCAGAATTAGAGATTAAATCCTTAATTACTGTTTTTTGTACATCTTTATTTTGACCTTGGCAAGACCAAAACACTAATGTAATTATTATGTAACTAATGTTTTTCATAATTATTGCCAACGTGTTTGTGTATGAAACGTAGCGTATAAATATACACAAAAGTTTCGGATTATTACTTAGCCAAATCTGC
>NZ_JABFDG010000035.1 GCF_013403955.1 Winogradskyella vidalii
TCTGTGACATCAAAAACCAAATGGCTAATGTCTATTCCAAAATATTTAATATCTTTATTCATAAGAAATGTTTTTTTTAAAGGACAATCTACGCGAGTTTCAACGACTTAAAATCGAGGTCTTAAAGCCTCATAGAACTGTACGAAATCTGTGTAGAAAAGAGAGGGGATTTTCAATGTTGACGAGATCTGAAGTCTCTGCGTATATAATAACCTTACTCCTCTCTTTTGTTCTTTCTAATTTATAAATCTTAATTTAGTGTTTTTATTTAATTGCTAACTTAAGCCGTGTATAATTAATTGCTTTGGCAAGTGCTTATTTGGAAAATTCCTTCGGAATTTTCTCGCGTTCGTTTTTGTTTACTAAATTAGTTGCTCAAACACGCAACTAACCATACACAAAACCGTTGTGTGCAATTTGGCTACGTTACCAAGATTTGGTATATTTGAGTAAAATTATAGTCATAATGGGAAAAAACACATCAATATCACTCGGAAATCATTTTGAGGATTTTATCAGAGAAGAAGTAAACTCTGGAAGATATGGTTCGGTTAGCGAAGTAATTCGTTCCGCATTACGTTTGTTAGAACGTGAAGAAAAAAAGGAAAGAGAACTGATTAAAGCTCTCGAAGTTGGAGAAAATAGTGGATTTGTTGAAAATTTTGACCCAAAACAACATCTGAAAGAATTACATCGTAAACACTTATGAGTAAAAACAAATATCGCATAAGCCAACAAGCGATTGAGGATTTAGATAAAATTTGGGTTTACACCCTTAACAAATGGTCTAAAGAACAAGCTGACAGATATTACGATTTAATAATAGCGGAAATTGAATTTATTGCGGACAACTATCTAATTGGAAAATCCGCAGAACAAACTCGAAAAAACTATCGAGTTACGAAAATCAAATCCCATCTGATTTTTTTCAGAAAAGTAGATAATGAGATTGTGGAAATCGTCAGAGTATTGCATCAAAGAATGGACATTAAAAAACGACTGAAATAAAAACTGCACACAACAAAGTACTGTGGTAAAAAACAAGTAAAAATGCACTAATTTTTCACTAAAGTACTTCTATATGTATCATCATATATTAAACCTGATTTTGCTATAGCAAAAGCCTGTTTTAATAGTTTATTACACACCGCTATCAATGCCAATTTTTTACTCTTTCCTTTTGCTACTATTCTCTCATAAATATCACGACATGCTTTATTGTATTTACAAGCATTAAAGCTGCACATAAATAACAGATTACGTAGTTTCTGATTTCCTATTTTACTGATACGAGGCCGTCCATTTACACTACTCCCACTCTTTCTAACTACAGGGGTTAATCCAGCATAACTACACAATTCGCTACCGCTTTTAAAACGATCAAATCCATCGGTTAAAACCAATAGCATTACTGCGGTTTTATTTCCTATACCTGGAATAGTTTTTATTCGAGTTAGTAAATCTTGATACTCTTGTTTTACTATTATTAATAGTTTTTCTTCTAAGGTTTTTAATTCTTTATCAACCTGCTTTAAACTACGCTTTAATGAAGCCACTACGACTTTACTTGGGTTACCTAAAACAGCTTCTCCATGTAGCTTATTTTTAAGCATAGTGCTTTGTTTTGTATACAATGAAAGGAGTCTGGTCATTTGTAAGCACTCTGTTTGAACTTTGGAATTGCCTTCCCAAAGTTTTAATTCCACCTGTTTGGCATACTCACAAATCAATTTAGAATCACTTTTGTCTGTCTTGATTTTAGACAACTTCATTTGGATAAAACGTTTTACTGATAATGGATTTTCAA
>NZ_JABFDG010000036.1 GCF_013403955.1 Winogradskyella vidalii
TCTGTGACATCAAAAACCAAATGGCTAATGTCTATTCCAAAATATTTAATATCTTTATTCATAAGAAATGTTTTTTTTAAAGGACAATCTACGCGAGTTTCAACGACTTAAAATCGAGGTCTTAAAGCCTCATAGAACTGTACGAAATCTGTGTAGAAAAGAGAGGGGATTTTCAATGTTGACGAGATCTGAAGTCTCTGCGTATATAATAACCTTACTCCTCTCTTTTGTTCTTTCTAATTTATAAATCTTAATTTAGTGTTTTTATTTAATTGCTAACTTAAGCCGTGTATAATTAATTGCTTCATTGAGTCTACTTGCGAATATTCCTGCGGAATATTCACGGGTTCGTAAAAGTTTGCTAAATTAGTTGCTTAACCACGCAACTAACCATACACAAACACGTTAGCTGTAATAACTCAGCGCAGTTTCTAAACTTGAATTTTAAGCGCATATCTAGAGAGTTTTAAACCGAACTGAAGGCAAAAACTCACTCGAATTCTGAATTTAAAACGTTGGACTCACAACGCAAGAATTTATCACTCTTCTGATAACTACCGGAACTGGAATCTCACTCAACTGGAATTCTTACTCAATCGGAATTTTATGCTCACAATCTGAAAATAAATACGCAGGACTTTTTAGCTCGTTTGTGAAATAGGAATCGGAAAAAGTAACGCGCGAATTTCGCACTCAATACGAACTGGAACTTAAAAATGTAAAACCAATTTACTACAGCTAACAATGTGTATAACTAATTGCTGTATTAGTCTCTACTTGCGAATATTCCTGCGGAATATTCACAGGTTCGTGAAAGTTTACTAACTTAGTTGCTTAAACCACGCAACTAAGTAATACACGCACACGTTGGCTGTAATAACTCAGCGCACGAAAAGCACGAATATTTCGCAATCAAAACCCGAATTTTTATGCGGAATATTCTCTTAATCACTCACTCGAAATCTGAAATTAAAAACGCAGGATTGACAAGTAAAACGGATGAATTTCTCACTCGACTCTGGAATTTCACTCAGTCGGAATTCTAACTCAAAACCTGAATTGCATTACGCTGGACTTTTTAGCTCGTTTGCGGAATTGGAACCTTAAAGTAACGCGCGAATTACTCACTCAATCCGAATTGTTAACTCATAATCTGAACTGGATTTTAAATACCAATTTACTACAGCCAACAATGTGTATAACTAATTGCTGTATTAATCTCTACTTGCGAATATTCCTGCGGAATATTCACAGGTTCGTGAAAGTTTGCTAACTTAGTTGCTTAAACCACGCAACTAAGTAATACACGCACACGTTACCTACAATATTGAAAAAACTGCTTCAAATAATAATTCTGACTTTAATCACAGCTTGTGGTTCAACTAAAAAT
>NZ_JABFDG010000037.1 GCF_013403955.1 Winogradskyella vidalii
TTATTGTATCAGATGGTGAAGATGGTGTTGACGGAGCAGATGGATTAACCCCAGAAATCGGAACCAATAATAATTGGATAATTGGAGGAGTTGATACAGGTATTGTTGCAGGAGGACAAAATGGTGCTTCAGCATATGACGAATGGCTTGCAGCTGGAAACACAGGCTCAGCGCAAGACTTTCTAGATTCGTTAATAGGTGCTTCCGGTTCAGATGGTGTTGATGGAGATGACGGAACAGACGGTTTAACCCCAGAAATCGGAGCCAATGGCAACTGGTTTATTGGAACAACAGATACAGGTGTTGTTGCTGAAGGTCAGAATGGAGATTCAGCATACGAAGAATGGTTAGTAGCCGGAAACACAGGCTCAGCGCAAGACTTTTTAGATTCGTTAATAGGTGCTTCTGGTTCAGATGGTGTTGATGGAGATGACGGAACAGACGGTTTAACCCCAGAAATCGGATCAAACGGTAATTGGTTTATTGGAACAGTAGATACAGGAGTCGTTGCGGGAGGTCAGAATGGAGATTCAGCATATGACGAATGGCTTACAGCTGGAAACACAGGCTCAGCACAAGACTTCTTAGATGCATTAGTAGGTCCAGCCGGACAAGATGGAGCAAACGGAACTTCAGTAACGGTAATGGATAATGGAGATGGCACTGTAACCGTAAGTGACGGAACAACCGATGTTATTATATCAGATGGTGAAGATGGTGTTGACGGAGCAGATGGATTAACCCCAGAAATCGGAACCAATAATAATTGGATAATTGGAGGAGTTGATACTGGTATTGTTGCAGGAGGACAGAATGGTACTTCAGCATATGAAGAATGGTTAGCAGCAGGAAACACAGGTTCGGAACAAGACTTTTTAGATGCATTAGTAGGTCCAGCCGGACAAGATGGAGCAAACGGAACTTCAGTAACGGTAATGGATAACGGAGATGGCACTGTAACCGTAAGTGATGGAACAACCGATGCTATTGTATCAGACGGAGCAGATGGTGTTGATGGAGCAAACGGTTTAACCCCAGAAATCGGATCAAACGGTAATTGGTTTATAGGAACAGTAGATACAGGAGTCGTTGCAGGAGGTCAGAATGGAGATTCAGCATATGACGAATGGCTTACAGCCGGAAACACAGGCTCAGCGCAAGACTTCTTAGATGCATTAGTAGGTCCAGCCGGACAAGATGGAGTAGACGGCACCTCAGTAACGGTAACGGATAACGGAGATGGTACTGTAACTGTAAGTGACGGAACAACCGATGTTGTTGTATCCGATGGAGCAGATGGATTAACCCCAGAAATAGGGACGAATAATAATTGGATAATCGGAGGAGTTGATACAGGTATTGTTGCAGGAGGACAAAAT
>NZ_JABFDG010000038.1 GCF_013403955.1 Winogradskyella vidalii
TCTGTGACATCAAAAACCAAATGGCTAATGTCTATTCCAAAATATTTAATATCTTTATTCATAAGAAATGTTTTTTTTAAAGGACAATCTACGCGAGTTTCAACGACTTAAAATCGAGGTCTTAAAGCCTCATAGAACTGTACGAAATCTGTGTAGAAAAGAGAGGGGATTTTCAATGTTGACGAGATCTGAAGTCTCTGCGTATATAATAACCTTACTCCTCTCTTTTGTTCTTTCTAATTTATAAATCTTAATTTAGTGTTTTTATTTAATTGCTAACTTAAGCCGTGTATAATTAATTGCTTGGTTCTTGCCTACTTGCGAAAATTCCTGCGGAATTTTCACGGGTTCGTAAAAGTTTGCTAATTTAGTTGCTTAACCACGCAACTAACCATACACAACAACGTTGTACAACATAGATGAGAAACCTAGATTTAAACGAGATTATTGACAAAATTTCAGAATATACATCTGACATAAGATATTCTGACAGGGAACATTTGAAAGTTAAAATTCCTCAATTTTTACAATTCCTAGAGGAACAACCAATATCAAAACGGACAACTGAACGAATTGCGGAGGACTTTTCTGAACTCAAAAAAATGCTCAACATAGATAGAAATACTATGAGTTGGCAGAAAGAACAAAAACAAATTCTACTAACTCTTAAAACTAGAGAATATCAAGGAGCATTTGGATACTTTGAGATTTTAAATAAAAATCTGACCGAAAAGAAATACTCAAACCACTTTATTGAATTAGCCAATGAATGGTACGAACCACGAGGAAATTATCACAAGTATCACGAATTTTTTAATACTTACTTTTTTGAACCATTTATTGAACTTTTAGAATGGTATTTTAGAGAAAGTAAAATTGAGCAGGAGAAAGATTATTTTTCTAGAGAAGAAATTCTCAAATATGAAAATAATATTGAAATATTCGAAATACAATTACGGAAATTAGGTTTTGGTCAACAAATAATATTTGATGAGGCAGATGAAATTAAAGAATTGATTCTCGGCTTAAATAAAAAAAATTAGACTGAAGTAATTAAAGGGAAATTTGAAAACCTAATTATAGACGGAATTATATCAATCGAAATGGCTGAAATGCTTATTAAAACAATAACAGGAGAAGATTTAAAATTAAGGTAGAGAAAAACTACGTTGTACAACACCGTGTATAATTAATTGCTTGGTTCTAGCCTACTTGCGAATATTCCTTCGGAATATTCTCAGGTTCGTGGGTTTTTGTTAACTTAGTTGCTTAACCACGCAACTAACCATACACATCAACGTTGTGGCACATTTGAAAAACATCGAGATTTGATTAAAATATTTCAGAAATCATTAAAGAAAGAGCTTG
>NZ_JABFDG010000039.1 GCF_013403955.1 Winogradskyella vidalii
AAGGACAGTCCATTTTGGTAATTTCAAATATCGTTTTATTCACTCGGTTTCTGGGTTTTTCGGCATTACTTACAACGGTCTCGTATAACCGTCAGTTACGGGTTAATATGCGTTAATTTTCGGTTTGACACAGACCTTAGCAATTACGAGTGGATTCGGACGTAGTCGAATCCGCCGTAATTGCGGTTATACATTGTTGTAGGTAGTGCTTTTATAATTGTGGCCATCCGAAACTATTCAGTTTTTTTGTTTCCATATTATATTCTTTCAGCCTAACATTTGTTTCAAACCAACCGTGCCAACCTCCAATCCAGCTTTTTGTCAATTGGTCTTTTAATCCATAAGGGTCTTGACTAAAATCAATAAATTGAATTACTAATATTTTTTGTCCGTTTTCAATAAACCCTAAATATTGTCGGTCAAATTTTATGCTCTTTTTTGCTTCCTTTTTATTCCATTTCATCAGGTTTTGGAAGTCCTTTTGTCTTTCCTCAAGAGTCCATTCTGGGTCGTCTTTAAATCTCACAAAATTTTGATTGTAGGCAAATCTTTTGTCGGAATCCAAATACTGTTTATTTATTTCAATTTCGGCTTTTCTGATTTCGTTTTCAGTCGGTGTAAATCTATTTGATAATCTACCTATATTGAAATCGGCTTCATATTCTTTCGGAAATACCACTCCTGTGCTTTTTTCTAAATCAAGAATTTTTATTTCTCTTTTTATCTCTTCGGAAACCGGTTCGAGTACAACTCCGTGATTTACGATAAACTTAGAACTTCCACAACCTAATGTCAAAGTCAAAATGATTGATATGTAAATTGTCTTTTTCAGCATTACCTACAACGTGTTTGTGTATGGTTAGTTGCGTGGTTGGGTAGCTAATTTAGCAAACTTTTACGGACCAGAGAAAATTCCGCAGGAATTTTCGCAAGTAGGCTAGAACCAAGCAATTAATTATACACGTCTTAAGTTAGCAATTAAATAAAAACACTAAATTAAGATTTATAAATTAGAAAGAACAAAAGAGAGGAGTAAGGTTATTATATACGCAGAGACTTCAGATCTCGTCAACATTGAAAATCCCCTCTCTTTTCTACACAGATTTCGTACAGTTCTATGAGGCTTTAAGACCTCGATTTTAAGTCGTTGAAACTCGCGTAGATTGTCCTTTAAAAAAAACATTTCTTATGAATAAAGATATTAAATATTTTGGAATAGACATTAGCCATTTGGTTTTTGATGTCACAGA
>NZ_JABFDG010000003.1 GCF_013403955.1 Winogradskyella vidalii
CGCTATAATAGAGAGTTTTTTCATTATAATAAGTTGAATCTGTTAATTTATTATCTGTTAATATATACCCAAGCACTCTTAGATTTTGTACCACCTTCGTAAACAACCGTATAGAAGTAAGTTCCTACTGGCAATTCTTCACCATCATTAGTTTGTCCTTCCCATTCGTTTGTATAATTGTCTTTTGAATAGACAAGTGTTCCATATCTATTAAATATTTCTAGTTTAGTTACATTGAAGCTACTTAAATCAAAATAATCATTTTGTCCCGGTGATACGCCCGGTGAAATACCTTCAGGGAAGATACAAGACTCGGCTTCTTCTACGGTTTTAGTAATTTCATTTGTACAACCAGAATCGTTAAATTCTATAATAGCTGTATAATCACCAGGTAAAAGAACGGTATCTAAAGTTAATCCACTTCCAGGTATAGAAACGCCATCGAGTTCCCAACTTACAGAAACATCAGAAGCTGTAAAGTTTTCAGGACTTATACCGATAGTAATAGGAACAGTTGCTTCAGGACAAACAATATAACTATATTGCTCTTCATCAAAAGTTGCTAATGGTGGAAGGTTAACTTCTATATCAAAAGATGTCGTCTCGTAACAACCTGTTGCTGTATCTTCTACTCTTATGAAAATTGTTTGACCTTCACTTTCGTATGGACTAACTAAAGCATTAGTTGCAGTGTTAGCATTTTCTTCAGACGTATAGTAAGTTACTGTTAAGCTTGTGTCTGTTGTAACTTCAGTACTTATAGAGTTTAAATTAAATTCCGTTAGTCCATCAATTGCTCCATCTAAGTCATCACAAACTCTTAATGGCTCTGGTTGATTTATAACAGGTGTTGCATTTAATATTAATTCTACCTGAGTTAATGCAGGACAACCCAAATAACCATCAGCTGCTGCATTAGCATCTTCGATTCTTATAATTAATGTTTCACCAGCAGATTCGTAAGGTGAAGTAACTGCGTTAATGGCTTGATACGCATCATTAGTATTCGTGTAGTAGCTTAAAACAAAGTCTTCACCTAAGCCTATAGAAGTTGTAAGTGCATCTAAGTCATATGTTCCAACACCTTCTCCAGATTCATCACATAAATTAATTTCTTGAGGTTCTACTGATGGAGCCTCATTATATAAATTAATAATAATATACTGAGAATCTGCACTAGAACCGCATTGATTATCAGTTGCTGTTACATAATAGTTATCAGATTCTGTAACAACTAAAGTAGATGACGTTTCTCCTTCTATTATGAATCCATCTCGATACCATACGAACTCATCTGCAAAAGGTGAATCAGCTATAAGTGTCACGGAATCATACCCACAAACACTTGCTTCTTGTATTAATGGATTGTCTGTGTCAACTAATAAAACGTCATCACTTGTAATCTCGGCTGTAATCTCAGCTTCAATTGTACCATTGTCTGTATCATCTATATTGGTTTGGTCTATAGTAATATTACCAGCACCACCATTAAAGTTGGTTACGAGTAGTAAATAGATTTCACCTTCAATAGCATTAGGAATAGATAAGTTCTCTATTGATGCTCCAGAATAACTACAGTCAACGATATTTCCAAAAGGATAAAAACCGGTGTCTGGTACATTAGAGAAAGGACAAGTAGGACAATCTTCTAATAGTATATCTGTACAACCATCTTCCACGGAATCAAAAGGGCCCCAAATTACGAAATCGACATCTAAGCCAACACCGGCATCATTTGTTTGCTCAATTTGAATATCAATAGGTCCAGATTCTCCAACTTGGATGATATTCCATGTTGGATTTGGTATAGATCCTAAACAAGCTACAGGTCCTGTACTAGGAATACCAACTATATTAGGCGTAGTCAATGCACCGCCTAAAGCACAGAAGTTTTCTGCGTTATCACAAACAGTATTTGTTGGTGCAGGTCTAATACAAAGATCAAATGTTGAAGTTTCAGGATCACTACCACCACTAAATACTCTTACGTAATAGGTATTACCTACAATTAAGTCTGGTGTTACAGCAGTTTCATCTCCAGAACAATAT
Source organism: Winogradskyella vidalii (assembly GCF_013403955.1). Classification (GTDB taxonomy): domain Bacteria; phylum Bacteroidota; class Bacteroidia; order Flavobacteriales; family Flavobacteriaceae; genus Winogradskyella; species Winogradskyella vidalii. The sequence continues at coordinate 2,050 of NZ_JABFDG010000003.1, forward strand.
ATTTCAGTTAAGTTACCACATTCACCTTCGTAAAGCCCATGACTTAAATCAAATATACCACCTGTAATATTCAATAATGAGATGATTTGTACTTCATTAAGTGCTGTAAACTCAAACCAAACATCGTCATCTGGGTTACCTGGACAACTACCTGCTGGTACTCCTGAAGGTGTAGCCGCTAAAATAGTTCCTGGTGTTGTAGATTCACAGTTTGCATTTGTATTAACTACCGCAGTTATAGCGCCATCACAGTTGTCATTTTCCGGAGGACAAGCTAAAAGTTGATACGTTTGGCTATTTATAACACAATTAATGTCTTGATCATTACTTACAGATATAACAACATCTTGCAAAAATGGAAAAGGTCCCATTTGATATGTGCCGCCTGCTTCAGTAACTGGTATAGCATCTCCATCAATATTGTTCGTAATAGTCAGTGATGTCGCATCACCTAAACTATCTATGGTAATATCAACTAAGAATTGTTCACCATTATCACAATCATCAATAACTGTGAAGGTTGCTTGTGGGTTAATACAAGTAGCACAAGACACGGTATAATTAATACCTCCATCCATAGGGCTGTTTCCGCCAGCACAACTAAATACTCCATCAGAGCTGACATAGAAAGAAATTGTATCACCAGTAGATTGGAAAGTAAGTCCCGCAATGTTTCCTGCATTTCCGTAGTTGTCATCTCCAGGAGCATAGCCATCAAACGGTTCACCATCTGAGTCTAAAACAACTAATTCATCCCAGCCATTTTCAACATAACCTGAATTAAAGGTTAAGTTAAGTGGTGTGCCGTCTACACTAGTGTATGTAAGAATAGTAGGGGTTGTTGCTCCACCATCGTCATAACATGTATCTAAAGTTAAAGGACCGTCTGTAGCACAATCAATATAAGTCTCTACACAAAACTCTTGTGTTAGAGAAGAGCTTATGGTTGTACAATTAATGTCGTCATCATTAGCAACTGTTATTACTACATCGGTAAGGTTTGGATAAGGACCAAAAGTATATAGGTCTGGAGTACTTACATTTTGGTCGGCACTACCTTGGTTATCACTCAGTGTCATTGTTGTAGCACTACCTAAGTCTGTTAAATCAACTTCAACAAAAAACTGAGGGCCGTTGATACAATCACTTACAACATCAAATGCAACTTCTGGGTTAACACATGTGGCACAAGATACGGTATAGTTAATACCACCACCCATTGGAGAGCTTCCTTCATCACAACTAAAAATACCATCTGAATTAATATAAAATGAAATCGTATCACCAGTAGATTGGAGAGTAATTCCACTTACATCACCAGCATTTCCGTAGTTGTTATCTTCAGGAGCGTAACCTTCAAAAGGTTCACCATCTGAATCTAAAACTACTAATTCATCCCAGAAATTTTCTACAAAACCTGAATTAAATGTTAGGTTAAGTGGTGTGCCATCGATACTTGTATAGGTAAGAATATTTGTATCGTTACTTGAATAACAATAATCTAAGGTAAGTGGCCCGTCATTAACACAGTCAATATAGGTTTCAGTACAAATCTCTTGTGTTAGAGAATTACTTATAAGTGTACAATTAACATCATCAACATTAGCTGCAGTGATTATTACATCAGTTAAGTTAGGATAAGGGCCAAAAGTATACACGTCTGGGGTACTTACGGTTTGGTCTGCACTCCCTTGGTTGTCGCTAAGGGTCATTGATGTTGCACTCCCTAAATCTGTTAAATCGACTTCAACAAAAAACTGAGGTCCATTAAAACAATCGCTAACCACCTCAAATGTCGCTTCTGGATTAACACATGTAGCACAAGAAACGGTATAATTTATACCATCGCTACTTCCAGAAGCACAACTCACAGAGCTGTCTGAATCAATTTGAAACGAAATCGTGTCACCAGAAGATTGAAAAGTTAAACCGCTTAAATCACCACCATTATTATCTGCATAAAGAGAATCTCCATTTGTGTCAAACACTAATAGGTCATCACAACAAGATTCAATGTCGCCAAAATTAAATGTAAGGTTCAAAGGCGTACCGTCTAAACTTGTAAATGTAAAGATGTTAGTGTCATTATTATCGTAACAATAATCTTGTGTAAATGGCCCTGCAGTACAGTCAATACTAAAATCAGTTTGAGGTGTTGTTAAAAATGTTAACGGTCCTGCAAAATCTGAAGTTTCACTTGTACAAATAGCTTGTACATAGAAATCGTATTCTGTATTTTGCTCTAAACCACTTAAATTATATGGGTTTGTTGTTACGTTTTCAATCATGACTCCAGAACCTGGCGTGAAGCCTACTGGTCCCCATTCTATATTCCATGATGTAGCTGTTCCGTTTTCTGACCAACCTAAATCGGCAGTGCTTTCAGTAAGATTGGTTGCTTCTAAATTAATTGGGAATGGACATGTTGGCCCTTCCTCAATACAAACATCAGCCGAACCACTTTGAGCATCACTCCAAATAATAGCGTAATAAGTCTCTCCAGGAGTTAAGCCTCCTATAACACCAGAATTATCACCTGCATTTAAGAAGTTATTGTTACATTCTGAAACTTCAGTTCCGCCACAAGAATCAAACACTTGTAAACCAATACTAGAAGCTTCGCCATCAAAATTAATGACTACTGATCCAATTGTTGGGGCAGTAAAACTTACCCAATAGCCGTAATTTGCAAAGGCATCACAAGAAGGATTATTTCCACTTTCAACTAAATCTTCAGCAATACTAAAATCAAATGTCGTTGGCGTTGCGCTATCGCAATCTGCTTCTACGGTCATCGGTAATGCAGAAGCACAAGACCCACCTGGAGTTTGTGTGTTAAATGTTATTGGCCCTACAAGACTTGAAGTGCCAAGGCTTTCGCAATTAGAAATAATATAAACATCATAAATAGTTCCTAAATCTAAGCCTATGAAATTAAATGAAGTAGTCGTTAGTCCTGCCTCTAAAGTTCCAGAACCAGGAGTAAAACCAGAAATTCCCCATTCTAAATCCCAAAGTGTTTCAGATCCACCAGGATTCCAACTAATATCTCCTGTAGTTTCCGTTATGTTTGCCAAAACAATATCTGTTGGCTCTGGGCATAAAACTTCAAAAATATTAATATCATCAAAACCAAAACCATCATCAATAACAGAACCATCAGACCCAAAAGCTATTCTTAAGATGACATTAGATTCACCAGCTAATCCTGTTAATGCATGTCTTGCAATAACCCAAGCATTAGTTCCATCTGTAGCTGTTCCTGTCCAACCTTCTTGTTGTCCGCCAGGGTTACCGCCAATAGAACCATCATTATACCAGTTATTTGGGTCGCCATTTGCACCAACATTATTCCATGTGCTTCCACCATCTATTGAAGACTGAAGTACTGCTCCGTCATAACTATTCTCAGCATCATACCAGATGCTCAATTCAATTGAAGGCGCTGCTAAGGATGAAAAATCAAACACTGGACTGGTTACCCAAGAGTTTTCACCAGTGTTATAAGTTCCTGAGAGATTGGTTACCCAAGCGTTTGATCCAGAAGCAGCACTATTAATAATAGCACCATCAGGAGTTCCTAAGGCCCAAGTACCATTAGTTGAGTTGTCTGCCACCCAACCACCATCACCAGACTCAAAATCTTCAGTGTATGGAAAAGTAGTTATTTGTGCTTCAACAGTAACTGTAGTAACGAGTGAAAGCAAAAATAAAAATAGAGTAATCTTTTTCATTATTAAATAGGTTTGTTAGAATTATTCAAAGCACTTGTAACTAGTTGGTTACAAGGGGTTTTGTTGGTGTTTTAAAAAAAAAGGTATTGTAAAGTGCAAGGTTGGCGTTGGTTATACGACTTAACTATGCGAATTCGAATATATAAAAAATGCCTATTAACAAGAGCTTAACAATATTATAATAGATTAACTACCGTTATAATCGACAAAAAGAACCGGCTGGTTTTTAGGAGGACTTCAATTGAATAAAAACAGGGAAATGATCACTGTAACCACCCTTATATTTTGGGCCAACAAAGGTTCTAAAAGGTTGCCCTTTAAATTTACCGGTATGTTGCGTAAGAAATTTACTATTAAAAACCTTAGCATTACTAAACATTAAACTTTTATTATTAGGATCGAAAAAATTGGTAGAAAATAAGATTTGATCAAATAACTGCCACTGAAAATTATGACTAGAACTCCCATTATCATAAGACCAAACGGTTTTAAAGGGGTTAAAAAGACGACTTACATCTTCTAATAACTTAATGCTTCGGCAATTAGGGTTGTCGTTAAAATCTCCCATTACAACTATTTTAACATTTGGGTTCGTGTTTTGTAATGATTTAATTACAGAATTGACCACATTTGCTGCTGCCAAACGCTTAAATTCAGTTTTATTGATTCCTTCTCTACGTGATGACCAATGGTTAACAATGACACTAACATCTTCGTTGTGAAGTTTACCTTGAACTAGTAAAATATCTCTTGTATAATCTTGTTCGCCATTTTCGCGTTCTAGATATACTGAAAAGGTTTCAGAATGGTTCACCTTAAAAAAATCACTTTTATAAAGTAATGCCACATCAATACCTCTTTCGTCTGGGGAGTCATAATGAATATAACTATAGTTTTCGTCCTTGAGATTCGGACTGTGCACTAAATCTGATAATGCCTTTTTATTTTCAACTTCGGCTAAGCCAACTAATACAGGTGCTGTATCATTGTTTTCATTCCCTATTTTAGAAATGACAGTGCCTAGTTTTTCTATTTTATTTTGATATCGTTTTTTAGTCCATTTTTTTCTAGATGTAGGTAAGAAGTCATTATCATTTATTGAAGGATTGTTTTCTATGTCGAATAAATTTTCGATATTATAGAACGCAATAGTGTAACTAGTAAGTGTATTATTCATATGGGTTAAATATAGGTTTTTAAACATTATATTGGAAAAATGGATTTGCTTAACTTTGTACTTTACTTTATATATGATAGAAAAAAAGAATATAGAATTAGAAAAGGCGGTACTCATCGGTGTTATTACACAAAATCAAGATGAAGAAAAGTCTGAAGAATATCTTGATGAACTCGATTTTTTAACCTTTACGGCAGGTGGTGAAGTGGTAAAACGTTATACCCAGAAAATGGCTATTCCTAATCCTAAAACTTTTATTGGGACGGGGAAAATGCAAGACGTTGCCAATTTTGTGAAAGAAAATGATATTGGTACAGTAATTTTTGATGACGAATTAACGCCAGCTCAAGAACGAAATATTAGTAAAATACTAAATTGTAAAATTCTCGATAGAACCAATCTCATCCTCGATATTTTTGCGCAACGTGCACAAACGAGTTATGCAAGAACTCAAGTAGAATTGGCACAGTGTGAATATTTACTACCGCGGTTAAAAGGTATGTGGACACACCTTGAGCGTCAAAAAGGGGGAATTGGAATGCGTGGACCTGGTGAAACAGAGATAGAAACCGACAGACGTATTGTACGTGATAAGATTTCATTACTTAAATCTAAGATTAAAACCATAGATAAACAACAAGCAGTACAACGTGGTAACCGTGGTAAAATGGTTCGTGTAGCGTTAGTAGGGTACACTAATGTTGGGAAATCTACCTTAATGAATGTGATTAGTAAAAGTGAAGTTTTTGCAGAAAACAAGCTCTTTGCAACCTTAGATACTACCGTCAGAAAAGTAGTGATTGGTAATTTACCTTTTTTAATGAGCGATACCGTTGGGTTCATTAGAAAACTACCAACACAATTGGTAGAGTCTTTTAAAAGTACTTTAGATGAAGTTCGTGAAGCTGATTTGTTACTTCACGTTGTAGATATTTCGCATACTAATTTTGAAGAACACATCGATTCTGTAAATCAGATTTTAGATGAAATTGATAGTAAAGACAAGCCAACCATTATGGTCTTTAATAAGATTGATGCCTACGAAGCAGAACCTTTTGATGAAGACGACTTAGTTGAAGAACGCACCAAAGCTAACTATACTATTGAAGAATGGGAAAAAACGTGGATGAATCGTATGGATGGTAACGCTTTATTTATTTCAGCATTAAATAAAGAGAATATGGACGACTTTAGAAAACGCGTGTATGAAGAAGTCAGAGATATTCATGTGACGCGTTTCCCATACAATCATTTCCTATATCCAGACGTTGAAGATATAGTGTAAAACCCCTAACTTTTATGAGTGCATCTCAATCGCGTTTTAAAACATCAATTTTAAAGTTGTTAAACAATAAATGGATAAAATGGCTCGCTATTTTAATAGCAGCCATTTTATTGTTTTTAGTAGGTTTATACATCAGTATTTATATTGGTTTATTTGGAAAAGTGCAAACCATTGAAGATATCAGTTCTATAAAACAAGAGCAAGCCACACAGCTTCTAGATAAGGACGAAAAATTAATCGGGAAGTATTACGTCTACGATAGACAACCTGTAAAATTTGATGATTTACCGAAACATCTTCTTGAAGCTTTAGTGGCCACAGAAGATTCTCGTTTTTATCAGCACGATGGTATTGATAATATAAGCTTAATGCGTGTGTTTGTGAAGAATTTAATTCTTCAAGATAAATCTGCAGGTGGTGGCAGTACGATAACGCTTCAACTCGCTAAGAATTTATACGGTAGAAAAAACTATGCGTTTTTCAGCATGTTGATTAATAAATTTAAGGAATCTATCGTTGCTAAGCGTATTGAAGAAGTATATTCTAAAGACGAAATTTTAACCTTATACCTCAATACGGTTCCATTTTCAGATAATACCTATGGTATAGAAAGTGCATCGCTAAAATTTTTCAATAAATCAGTAAAAGATATTTCTATAACCGAAGCGGCTACTTTGGTCGGCACATTAAAGGCAAATAGTTATTACAATCCAAGAGCACATTTAGATAGAAGTAAAGGTCGTAGAGATGTTGTTTTAAGTCAGATGAAAAATTACGGTTATCTATCGGAAGATTCTTTAAAGTATTATACAGACCAAGACCTCAAATTAGATTACCGTTCTTTTAATCACGATGTAGGTTTGGCGCCTTATTTTAGAGAAGAAGTTAAAAAACAATTGCAATCTATTTTAGATACTTTAGAAACACCAGATGGTGAAAAGTACGATTTGTATAAAGACGGTCTTATTGTACATACCACTTTAGATTATAAAATGCAGCAATTAGCAGAGGAAGCCATGCAAGACCATATGAGCAAATTACAAACTGCTTTTGAAAAATCTTATGGTACAGCGGCACCTTGGGAAACCAATTCTAGACTTATAGAAGCTGAAATAAACAAGTTGCCACAGGTAAAAGCTTATAAAGAAGAAGGCTTGAGTGACCAGCAAATTAAAGATTCTTTAAATGTGAAACGTCCTGTAGATTTATTTAGTTGGGAAGGCGATACTTTACATACAGTTTCGGCAATAGATAGTTTAAAGCATTATTTAAAATTGTTAAATACGGGTATGCTGTCTATAGAACCTACAACAGGTGCTGTACGGACTTACATTGGTGGTATTGATTACCGTTATTTTAAATACGACCATATTTCACAAAGTGAACGTCAAATAGGCTCAACCTTTAAACCTTTTGTGTATACCGCAGCTGTGGATGATGGATTAGACCCTTGTACGTATTTTTCATTAAATAAAGTGACTTACACTGATTACGATGATTGGACGCCGAGTAATTCTGGTGATGCTGAAGACGACCCTTATATAAACTATACCTTAGAAAAGGCTTTGAGTAATTCTGTAAATACCATTTCCGTTAAGGTGTTAGAGGAAGTTGGTATTGAAAAGGTGATTGAGCAGGTAGAAAAACTAGGTATCACTAAAGAAATGCCAGAAGAACCGTCTTTAGCTTTAGGTGTTGCAGAAATTAATTTAAAAGAATTAACAGGTGCTTATGCCAGTTACCTCAATAATAGTAAACCGGTAAAGCCTTATTATATCACCAAAATTGAAGATAAAGCAGGAAATGTCATCGCCACTTTTGAATCTGAAATTGCAGAAGAACAAGCCTTTAGTGATTATACAAGACAAGTGCTTTTAGAAATGATGCAGTCTACCGTAAATAAAGGAACCGCAACCCGATTGCGTAGTACTTATGGTTTAACCAATGCTATTGCCGGAAAAACAGGAACCACACAAAATAATAAAGATGGTTGGTTTGTGGGCTTAACTCCCAATTTAGTAACCATCACTTGGGTTGGGAATGATAATCATAGTATTGGATTTAAATCTACAGGAATGGGACAAGGTGCCAATTCTGCCTTACCAATATTTGCTAAATTCTATCAGAAGTTAAATGCAGATAGTGATTACAAATCTATAACAGGTGCTCAATTTGAAAAACCTTCTGCTAAAGTATTACGTGATTTAGATTGCGAACCCACTAAGCGTGATGGTTTTCTTAAACGTTTATTTAAGCGGAAAGAGAAGAAGAAAAAGTTTAATTAAAGTCCGTTACAGCATAAAAAAACCTGCCTAAATTTAATCTAGACAGGTTTTTGGGTTTTATAAATGGTTGAATTAAAACGCGTACGTTAAACCAACAGTATAGTAAGATTGTAATTTGTTGTCTACAGAATCAAAAGTTTCAGTAGTGTTTCCTAAAGTGTTGATAGAATAATCTAAAGCTTCTTGCTTGTTGCTACGTAAACCAAAGTCAAAACCAACACCAATCATTTTCCATAATTTATAGCTAAACGAGTTAGTCCATGTGATGTTAGATAAGTCTGAAGACTCATAGCTTTGGAATGCAGATAGGTTTGTTTTAAAGTGGATAGCACCAATTTGTCTTGTATAATCAGCTACGATTTTAGCACCTAAAGAAGATTCAAAAATTGTATCATCATCAGCAAAAACAAAGTTGTAGTTTATTGGATGAGCGACTACAATTAAGTTTTCAATCGGTGTCCATGTTAGACCAACACCAAGGTCTAAATATCCTGGGTCATTAAAATTATCTAAAAGAGTCGTTCTGTATTCTGCTAAACCAGAAACAGCTAATGTTTTAGTAATGTTTCTACCATATAATGATGAGATATTAAACACATCTGTAGTCGATTCAAAATCGTCACTATCATTAGGGTTGTCTTTATCGTCTAATTTTACCCAAGCTAAATTGGTTGTTAATGAGTTTCTCCAAAAATACTTGTCTTCAATTTTATTGGCAAAAGCATTAAAAGTAATTCCAATATTTCCTGAACTGTTGTTTGGTGTTCCTTGTCCGTACCACTCATTAAATTCAGATAAGCTACCACCAATAGTACCAAAAGCACCTATTCTCCAGCCCGGTAAAGCGTCAATTTGTTTTTGTATTGCATCTGCTTCACTTTGAAACTTGTTCGCTTCAGCTTGTAATTCTGCTTTTTCAGCTTGTAGTTCTTCTTTCGTTTGAGAAAAACCAAAAGTCACAGCTAGTAAAAGACCAGCAGATAAAAATAACTTCTTGTTAATATTCATAATAAGGTAAATTTTAATTTTTTTAATGTTACATCTATTATTAGATACATGAGATAGAATAAAGTCACAATTTATTTATACAATAAAAATATATATCAAGCGACGCCTAAACCATTATCAAGATATCAGGCTGTAAAATTATTTGGTTTCAATAGATAAGCCCAAATAAAAAATAGAATTTAATATAATTTTATGATTTTAGTAAGGCTAACGTTTTTTGAATAAAGGCACTGATGAGCAAGCTTCACCAAACATAATAGATTTAGCAACGGGCTTTAATTTTTGAGCCAATAAGACCAAAGCATTAGCTGGTACTGGTTTATTAGAGCAGCCTTTAATAATTACAGGAAAGCCTTCATATTCGGAAACATCTAGGTTAGAAATAATATGTGCATAGAGTAAAGATTCTAAGGTTTCTAAGGTGCCAATAACTGTTTGTTGACTATAGCTTTCAAGCTCTACGGCAATTAGCATATACGCCCAGTCAGGAACAATGGCATCCGTAGAACAGTGCAAAGCAACAAAACAATCTTGGTATTGGGACCAATTGTGCGCCTTAACATATGCTCTAAAATCTTTTTCTCTAAGGACAAAGCCTTCCAATAACCAATCTTTAATATCAAAAGAGATTCGTTTTCCTTTAGGATAGTAATCTTCTAAATCAATAACTCTTAGTTTGCTGTTTGCTACTCTATTTATAATTTCTTCTGCCATATATAGTATAAAGATAAAAATTTACTGATAGCCTTCTGCTTGTAAGGTAAACAATTCGGCATACAGGTTTTGGTTGTTCATGAGCTCTTCATGAGTTCCAATTTCTAAGGCTTTACCGTGTTCTAAGACTAAAATTCTATCGGCTTGGCGTACCGTACTAAAACGGTGCGAAATAATAATGCTAGTTTTGCCTTCGGTTAAACCAATAAAGCGCTCAAATACGTCGCTTTCTGCTCTTGCATCTAAGGCAGAGGTCGGTTCGTCTAAAACCATCACTTCTGCATTTTTCATATAAGCTCTTGCTAAGGCTACTTTTTGCCATTGCCCACCCGATAATTCTTGACCATTAGAAAAGCGTTTACCTAATTGCTGATTGTACCCTTTTTTTAATTCTGCAACCACTGCACTAGCTAAACTTAATTCTGCGGCATTTTCAATTTTAGATTGGTTTTTTAATTCATTAATGTTTCCAATGGCAATATTTTCTTTAACGGTAAATTCATACCTGAAAAAATCTTGAAAAATCACCCCAAAATATTCTTGATATTCAGCAATGTTGAAACGGTTAATATTAACACCATCTAATGTTATTTCGCCTGAAGTTGGTTCGTAAAAACGCAGTAATAATTTAATTAAAGTGGTTTTTCCGGCGCCATTCTGACCTACAAACGCGAGTTTCTCTCCTGCTTTTAAAGTGAAGGTAATACCTTTTAAAATTTCGACATCAGAATTAGGATATGCGAAATGAACGTCCTTAAATTCAAAGCCTGTTTTAATTTCTTTTGGTAACTTAATGTCTTCTTTCGCTTTTGAAACAAATGAAATATCTATAAAATCGAAATAATCCTTAAGATATAAAGCGCTTTCCGAAATTCGTGTAAACTTAGAAAAGAAGTCTTGAAGGTTTTTCATTAAGCGATTAAACGAACCCGATAAAAAGGTGAGTTCTCCTAGGGTTATTGCTCCCGAAAGTACGCGGTAAATAATAAAGACATAAGCACCATAATAACTAATAGAACCTAAGACGTTAAATAAAAACCCAAGTGCAGAGCGTTTAATCGCTAAGGTTTTATTGAGCTGATAATATTCTTCCGATAAGTTTTGAAAACGCGTTACAATAAAATCCGTTAAGCCAAAAAGTTTAATTTCTTTAGCGGTTTTATCGTTAGCACCTATAAAACGTAAATAGTCTAATTCGCGACGTTCTGAGGTCCAGCTTCTAGCTAAAGAATATTGTTGTTGGCTAAAGCGTATTTCGTTTATAAACGAGGGAATAATGCTCAGCACTAAAAGGATAATTAAATACGGTTCAAAATAGATTAAACCGGCGACTAATGTGGCAATGGAAATACTACTTTGTACCTGCGAAAGCACGTTAGACATTAAACCAACACGACCATTGGTTTGCGTTCTGGCGCGTTCTAACTTGTCGTAAAATTCCGAATCTTCTAATAAGCTAATATTAATCTGATTGGTCTTTTTTATAATACTTATAGAGCTTGTAATATTATATTCATCGCCCAATAAACCATCGGTTAATGAAATGGCTCTGCTAATTAAATCCGAAAGAATGATTAATGCAAACTCGGTACCAACGTAGGTCCAAAGGGTATAATAATCTGGATTGTCTAATGAAATTTGTAGTATAATTTCATCGATGATTAATTTTCCAACCCAAAGAATAATAACAGGAAGTACCGCGCCTATTAATCTACAGAATGCAGATAATAGAAAAAGCTTTTTATTGACTTTCCAAATTTCTTTAAAAAATCGAGGAATATAGATTAAAGCATTAAAAGACGATTTGAAATTAGTTTTCTTATCGTCTTTTAAAGATGTGATTTTGCGTCTTGGCATTTAATGGTTTTATTAAAGCATACCAAGCTCTAACTTGGCTTCTTCACTCATGAGTTCTTGAGACCATGGTGGGTCAAAAGTGATTTCTACTTCGGCATCCTTAACTTCGTTGATAGATTTTACTTTTTCTTCAACTTCTAACGGCAGTGTTTCAGCTACAGGACAATTAGGTGTTGTTAAGGTCATTAGAATTTTTACTTCTAAATCCTCATTTACAAAAACATCGTAAATTAATCCTAATTCGTAGATATCTACCGGAATTTCTGGGTCGTAAATTGTTTTTATAACTCTTAGGATTTTTTCACCTAATACTGCTGTATCTATAGTTGGTTTGCTCATCTGAAAATTTATTTTTAGTTCCCATACAAATGAGAATTTGTTTTATTGTTGTGCTGTTTTATTGTGCCGATTTAAGACTCAACAACAAACAATTAATTCAATTGTGTTTGATACGCAATAGCGTACATTTTTAGTTGTTTTATCATACTTACTAGACCATTAGCTCTAGTTGGTGATAAATGTTCTTTTAAGCCAATTTTATCAATAAAATCAGTATTCGCTTCAATGATAGCTTTAGGATGCTGATTAGAAAACGTACGAATTAAAATCGCAATAATTCCTTTAGTGATAATGGCATCACTGTCTGCGGTAAAGTTTACTTTGTCGTCTTCCATATTGGCATGAACCCAAACTTTACTTTGGCAGCCTTTAATAATATTAGCTTCAGTTTTATATTTCTCGTCTATTATGGGTAAGTCTTTACCTAAGTCAATCATGTATTGGTAACGCTCTTCCCAATCTTCAAACATAGAAAACTCGTCAATAATTTCGTTTTGTACTTCTTCTATAGTCATAGTCTGATTCTTTGTTGCAAAATTACAAAATCGTTAGGGCTTTACGAGATTTTCTTTTATGGATAACACTTTATTAACTAAAGCTCCAATGGTTTCTGGTGGATTACCATGGTCAAAAGCAGGTGTCATATATTCTACATCACCAATAATAATTACTAATGTAGCATGTGCTGCACCATCATATTGATGTGCCGTAGATGGTGCTTTTACATCTTGAAGTGTTTCTACATCTATGGCTTTAATCAACTCGCTAATAGTATTCCAATCTTCGACATCAACCTGATAAGTGCTTGTTTTTTGTAATCCTTTATCTTTTGAAACTACAACTCGTGATTCTGAAACGAGAACAAAATCAAACGTGTTTCTTGAAGACGCCTGGTATTTTACAGCTGTTTCATTACTAGCAGCCACTTTATTGTTTTTTTTTGAAGTAGTAGTCGTTGTGATTCCTTTTATTAAAACCGTATCATCTTCTAAAAATGAAATGGTGTTATCTTCAATAGAAACTGTATTAACCATTCTTAAGGACTTTAAGAAGTGATTTTCTAAACCGCTAATTTCTTTTTGACATAATTTTTTAGAAGCACCTATGCCTTCAAATGAAATCTGATTTCCTTCAATTGCATAGGAGCCAAAAAAACTATTACATCCTCCAAAACCATTGACTTTGTTTGATGTTTTATCAAAAGAAATTATCAGTTTTGAATCGTTTAGATTGTTATTTCCGACCTGGGTAATTTGATAGGTTTCAGAAAGTGCCTCTTTAATTTGTTGTTGTTTTGCCATCGCTTTTTTAGACGAGTCACAAGAACTTAATGTCGTTATAATTATAAATAAGCTAAGTAAAAATTTCATTGATGACGTGTTTAGTGATCTGTTATAAGTTACACTTTTAATGCCAAAGTTTACGACAACATCATAATCGCTTTTTTAAGTGCTGTAATAAAAGCATCAATTTCTTCTTTAGTATTATAAAACATAAATGATGCTCTAATGGTTCCTGGAATATTATAGAAATCCATTATTGGTTGTGCACAATGATGGCCAGTACGCACGGCGATGCCCATTTTATCTAAAATTGTTCCAATATCATAAGGGTGAATGCTATTTACATTAAAAGAAATTACAGATGTTTTCTCTTTAGCCGTACCGTAAATTTTTAAACCTTCAATTTTAAGTAATTCTGTTGTACCGTAATCTAATAAGTCATTTTCGTATTCAGCAATGGCATCAAAACCAATAGCATTCATGTAATCTAAAGCGGCACCAAAAGCTATGCCACCACAGATGTTTGGTGTTCCTGCTTCAAATTTATGTGGCAAACCGGCGTAAGTAGTTTTTTCAAACGAGACTTCTGCAATCATTTCGCCACCACCTTGATATGGTGGTAACTTATTAAGCCATGCTTCCTTTCCGTACAACATGCCAACACCTGTTGGGCCACACATTTTATGTGCAGAACACACATAAAAATCAACATCCAAAGCTTGAACATCGGGCTTTATATGCGGGCAAGATTGCGCGCCATCCACTAAAACTGCAGCTCCAACAGCATGTGCTTTCTCAATAATTTTTTCAATGGGATTGATAGTTCCCAAAGCATTTGAAATATGATTGACAAAAACCAACTTCGTATTATCATTTAAAAGGGCTTCATATTCTGAAAGAATTAATTCGCCATTGTTATTCATAGGAATAACTTTCAAACTTGCACCTGTACGTTCGCAAAGCATTTGCCATGGCACAATATTACTGTGGTGCTCTAAAGCTGAAACAATAATTTCATCGCCTTTTTTTAAGAGTGACGAAAAACCGTTAGCCACTAAATTAATACCGTGTGTAGTACCAGACGTAAAAATAATTTCGTGACTATGCTTGGCATTAAAATGGTTCTGAATTTTAAGACGCGACTGCTCATAGGCATCCGTAGCTTCTTGACTTAAGCTATGCACACCTCTATGAATATTGGCATTGTAATTTGTGTAATAATCTACAATGACATCAATAACCTGTTGAGGGGTTTGTGATGTAGCTGCATTATCGAAATATATGAGTGGTTTCCCATTAACTGTTCTGTTTAGAATAGGGAAGTCTTGTCTTATGTTTTTTACGTCTAACATTTATTTCTTTAAATTTAAAACCTCAAAGGTTTCAGAAACCTTTGAGGTCTGAATTGTTTCAAAATCTCAAATAGAACTTAACCTATTACAGGTCTAACATTCGCTTTTATTTATTATTGGGGTGAAAATTATGACATTTCTAGACTTGTATTAATTATAAGTCAAACCCAATACTAACACCTAATTTTTCAGCAATAATCTTAGTAATTCTATCTTTAAGCTCAGGTATTTTTACAGAATCTAATACGGTATTACTAAATGCAAACATTAATAAGGCTTTAGCTTCCTTTTCAGGAATACCACGAGAACGTAAGTAAAACATGGCGCTTTCATCTAACTGTCCAATAGTACAACCATGCGAACATTTTACATCGTCTGCAAAAATCTCGAGTTGAGGTTTGGTGTTGATGCTCGCTTTATCACTTAATAAAATATTATTATTTGCCTGAAACGCATTGGTTTTCTGTGCTAGTTTTTCAACAACAACTTTACCGTTGAAAACACCAGTTGCTTTATCATCAAAAATACCTTTATAATCTTGGTGACTTTCGCAATTAGGTTCTATATGGTGCACTAAAGTGTTGTGGTCTACATGTTGTTTATCGCCAATAATAGTGATCCCCTTCATGGTAGAATCTATACGCTCACCATTTTGGTAGAATTCTAGATTATTTCTTACCAATTTTCCACCTAAAGCAAAGGTGTGCACTTTGGCTAAGCTCTCTTGTTTTTGATTGATAAAAGTGCTATCAATTAATGAAGCGTTTTGTCTATCATTTTGAATCTTGTAATAATCAACAATTGCTCGTTTGTTGGCAAAAATTTCAGTTACCGAATTCGTTAAAACAGGATTATCTGTTAAGCTTTGATGACGCTCAATAATCTGAACATGTGCATTTTCATTAACTATAATTAAGTTACGCGGTTGTAACATTACAGCAGCTTCGTTTCCTGTTGAAAAGTGTATAATTTGTATGGGTTTGTCAACCACCTTATTTTTTGGGATGTTGATATACGCCCCTTCGTAAGAAAACGCGGTGTTTAAAGACGATATCCCATTTTTTGAAGCAATTTTATTGAAATAATTATCAATAATCACTTTGTATTTTGGCTTGGTTAAAGCGGCAGACATTAAACAGACATCTAAACCGTCATGTGTGGTTTGCGATAAATGTGATGCATATTTTCCGTCGATAAAGATGATTTTATATGCATCAATATCATGAGAGAAATAAGGTTTTATATCTTTAAATTCAATGTCATTTTCAGATTTTGGAAACACACTGTAATCGTGTTTTAAAACCGAATTTAACGACGTATATTTCCAATCTTCTAATCGCTTAGAAGGAAACCCTTCAGCTTCAAAAGTCTTTATAGCTTCAGTACGTATATCATGGATTGTTGAGTTCACATCTACTGTGTCCTCAAAGGCCATAAACGACGATACTAATTTTTCTTTTAATTCCATTCTTGTTCGGTTTTCAGTTTTAATCGCTATTTAAAAAGAGGGATTAAATCTGTTTACTATTTTATATTAAAATTTTGAAGAGCGTAACGTAATCAGTCTTTTTATATTACAAATTAAGACTCAATACATTGGCTAGCGCATAAGGCTAAGCGCCAACCTCTTCTTTAATCCAATCGTAACCTTTAGCTTCTAACTCGTGTGCTAATTCTTTAGTGCCTGATTTTACAATTTTTCCATTTAATAAAACATGGACGTAATCGGGTACGATATAATCTAAAAGACGTTGGTAGTGTGTAATTACGATTACAGCATTATCTTTAGATTTTAGCTTATTAACACCATCAGAAACAATACGAAGGGCATCGATGTCTAAACCAGAATCTGTTTCATCTAAAATGGCTAATTTTGGTTCTAACATCGCCATTTGAAAGATTTCGTTTCGTTTTTTCTCACCACCAGAAAAACCTTCGTTTAATGAACGTGATAAAAACTTACGGTCAATTTCTAACATTTCAGATTTTTCACGAATCATTTTCAACATGTCTTTAGCAGGCATGTCTTCTAAACCTTTAGCTTTACGTGTTTCATTAATTGCTGTTTTCATAAAGTTAGTTACACTAACCCCAGGAATTTCTACAGGGTATTGAAAAGACAAGAAAACACCTTTGTGTGCGCGTTCTTCTGCTCCTAATTCTTCTATATCTTCACCTTCTAATAAGATAGAACCTTCGGTTACTTCATACTCTTCTTTTCCTGCAACTACAGAAGCTAAAGTACTTTTGCCAGAACCATTTGGTCCCATAATAGCATGAACTTCACCTGGTTTAACTTCTAAGTTAATTCCTTTTAATATGGCTTTATCCTCTATACTTGCGTGCAAGTTGTTTATTTTTAACATAGTCTTATTTTGCTAATTTTATAACGTCTTTTGAACTTGGGTCAGGTGCTTCTACCTGTAATATTTCTTTTATTTCTACACGATATGGCCAACCTTCTTCGGCTTCTGGTTTTTTAAATTTTCTAACACGTACCGTTACGGGAACCATATCTGTTGCTTCTTTTTTGTAAGCTTGTGCTTGCTTGTCTAGTGCGTGCATATTGTTGTCAATTACCACACCATAGATTTCTGATTGTGTTTGTAATACAGCAGCATCGGCATAATATACAAAGTCACCTTTAATGGTGATAAAACCATCATTTTGGTCATAAGACTTTGCACGGTTTTCTTCCAAGTCAACAGCTTTTTTTGTTTCGTTTTTACAAGCGAACATTACTAAAGCTAAAATGATGATAAGGTTGATTTTTTTCATGATTATAATCCGTAAAACGGAAATCTTATTAATTAAACTTTGGTTTACTAACGATACTAGGATAGGTTAACCTACACTTCCTTCTAAACTAATTTCTAATAATTTTTGAGCTTCAACAGCAAATTCCATTGGTAATTTATTCAGGACTTCTTTACTAAAACCATTAACAATTAATGCAATAGCTTTTTCGGTATCTATTCCTCTTTGGTTACAGTAAAATATTTGGTCTTCACCAATCTTACTGGTTGTTGCTTCGTGCTCAATCATAGCACTTTTGTTTTTCGCTTCGATATATGGGAAGGTGTGTGCACCACATTCATTGCCCATAAGTAAACTATCACATTGCGAGAAATTACGTGCATTTTCAGCTCTAGAGTTGATTTGTACTAATCCACGGTAAGAATTTTGAGATTTACCTGCTGAAATTCCTTTAGAAATAATCGTTGATTTAGTGTTTTTACCTAAATGAATCATTTTGGTCCCTGTATCGGCTTGCTGGTAATTATTAGTTACTGCAATAGAATAAAATTCTCCGATAGAGTTATCGCCTTTTAAAACGCAAGAGGGATATTTCCAAGTTACAGCAGAACCGGTTTCTACTTGTGTCCAAGAGATTTTTGCATTTTTCTCACAAAGCCCTCTTTTAGTTACAAAGTTAAATACACCACCTTTTCCTTCGGCATTTCCAGGGAACCAGTTTTGTACAGTAGAGTATTTTATTTCAGCATCATCCATTGCAATTAATTCTACAACAGCAGCGTGTAATTGGTTTTCATCACGACTTGGCGCCGTACAACCTTCTAAGTAAGAGACATAACTGCCTTCATCTGCAACGACTAAAGTTCTTTCAAATTGACCTGTGCCAGCTTGGTTGATTCTAAAATAGGTTGACAATTCCATTGGGCAACGAACGCCTTTTGGGATGTAACAAAATGAACCATCACTAAATACAGCAGAATTTAAAGCCGCATAAAAATTATCTTTTTGTGGAACAACAGTACCAAGATGTTTTCTTACTAATTCTGGGTGTTCTTTTATGGCTTCAGAGATACTCATAAAGATAATCCCTTTTTCACCTAGAGTTTTTTTGAATGTTGTTGCTACAGATACTGAATCTACCACGACATCCATAGCGACACCGGCTAACTTTTTTTGCTCATCTAATGAAATGCCTAATTTTTCGAAAGTAGCTAATAGTTCTGGGTCAACTTCGTCAATACTATCGTATTTTGGTTTGTTGTTGGGGGCAGAATAATAAGAAATGGCCTGAAAATCTGGCTTTTCGTAATTGACGTTCGCCCAATCTGGTTCTTCCATTTCTTTCCAAACTTTAAAGGCTTCCAAGCGCCATGCCGTCATCCACTCTGGCTCTTCTTTCTTTTTTGAAATAGCAATGACTACCTCTTCATTTAGGCCATTAGGAAATGTATCAGATTCAATATCTGTAAAAAAACCGTATTCATACTCTTTGGTTTTTAATTCTTCCCTAAGGTCGTCTTCTGTATATTTACTCATAATTCAATTCTGAGTTTAAAATTTTAAGTTCAAAGTTAGCTAGTCTGCTTTGTACTTGCTTCCCTTTAAATCACTGTTTTTTAAATAATTCATAAACCCTCCAATCATTCTACTCAAAATCATTGTTTGTTCTTTAAGGGTATTGAATTTTGTGTTATCAATATAATCTCTATCTAATACTCTGTACAATTGTGACCTTGTTTCTCCACAAGATGCTTTGGCGATAGATAGAAATTGAATAAATTCTTTATTTCCATTTCTTTCAAATCCTTCTGCAATGTTATCCATGATTGAACCTGAAGAACCATCTATTTGGGTATAAAGTTTGTAATCTGTTCTTGATTTCGTAGCGTTAGCAATTTGATTAATATCGTTACATAAAACCCGTGCTAATTTCCATATTTCTAAATCTTCAAATTGTTTTATGGTTGCCATAACTTTGAATTAAGAATTTTAAATTTTGAATCCTTTTACAAGGAAAAACTTTCTCCACAACCACAAGTACGATTTGCATTGGGGTTGTTAAAAACAAATCCAGTTCCATTTAAGCCACCAGAATATTCTAGGGTAGTGCCAATAAGATAGAGAAAACTCTTTTTGTCCACAACGATTTTAATCGCATTGTCTTCAAACATTTTGTCGTCTTCAGCTAGGATTTTGTCAAACTTTAAATCATAAGATAAGCCAGAGCAGCCTCCACTTTTAACACCGACTCTAACATAGTCTGTGCTTGGGTTGAAGCCATCGTCAGTCATAAGTTCTATGACTTTCTTTTTTGCTTGTTCAGAAACTTTAATCATATTCTATAACTAGATTAATTCTAAATAGAATGCAAATATACAATATAGGAAGTGTTAAACCATACGTACTAACATTATATTAGTATATGGTTTAATTGGTTGTAGCTATAGCTGTTAAAGTTAAGAGTAAGAGTGTTATATCGCTATTTTAGTTTTAGGTATACGCCTTGTAAGCCTATATAGTTCTTGTAGGGTATTTGTGATTTGGCGATTAGAGACCGTATGATTTTGAAAATTGCCATGTTTGTCTGTAACCACAACGGTATCGCAATGCGTACAAGTTATTTCAATGGAGTGATCTAAATTAGTTTTGGATCGTACATAGTTGTGTCCAAAAACAGCGCAGGGTAAAATCTCTGTAGAAGTAGGTTTCATAATTTAATTGTTTTAGGGGGTGACAATTTATATAAAACCCATATAACTACAGGTCAAAATACCTGCTTTTTCGATGAAATACATCTTTTTTTTGTTTTTTTTAGATTAGTCTAAATTAGATATTTCATTAAGTGTATGGTAAACAGTTATTTATGTTGGTTTTGGTTTTGGAGTTTTTTGTTTTATATCATTTGCTATGTCTTTAGGGGGCAATAGGTTGACTCTATAGTAGATGATTTTAGGTTCTCTTATAAATAATGCTGTAATTTTATATATTATTCGAAAAAAGCATAATATTTTTGCAATATGATAGAAGACAAAAATCCACAACGTACGCCATTGAGTGAATTAGGAGAATTTAAACTCATTGACCACCTGACAAAACATTTTAAAGTGAGCCAGAAATCTACTGTTAAAAGTATTGGTGATGATGCAGCCGTTTTAAATTTTGGTAAAAAACAAGTAGTCGTTTCTACCGATTTGTTAGTAGAAGGTGTTCATTTTGATTTGAGCTATGCGCCATTGAAACACTTAGGATATAAGGCTGTTGTGGTTAATCTTTCAGATATATATGCCATGAATGCTGTGGCGACTCAGGTTACAGTTTCAATTGCAGTCTCTAATCGTTTCCCTTTGGAAGCGCTTGAAGAATTATATGCAGGAATTACAACGGCTGCAAAAATTTATAATGTAGATGTTATAGGAGGTGATACAACGTCATCTACTTCAGGCTTATTAATTTCTGTTACTGCTATTGGAACTGTAGAAAAGGGTGACGAAGTTTTAAGGTCTGGTGCTAAACCTAATGATTTGTTAGTAGTAACTGGCGATGTTGGTGGTGCTTTTATGGGCTTACAAGTTTTAGAACGCGAAAAGGAAGTTTTTAAAGTAAACCCTAATAATCAACCGGATTTATCGATGTATACTTATATTATAGAGCGTCAGTTAAAGCCTGAAGCTAGAAAAGATATTGTAGAGTTGTTAAAAGAGCTAGAAGTAAAGCCAACGAGTATGATTGATGTTAGTGATGGTATTTCTTCTGAAATTATTCATTTGTGTAAACAGAGTAAAGTAGGTGCTGATATTTATGAAACTAAGATTCCGTTGGATCCACAGGTAATTTCAACTTGTGAGGAATTTAATTTAGATAGTACTACGATTGCTTTAAATGGTGGTGAGGATTATGAGTTGTTAATGACAATAGCGCAAGACGATTTTCCTAAAATTAAAGGCAATCCTAATTTAACGGTTATTGGTTATATAACAGAAGAAGACAGAGGTATGCATCTAGTCACTAGAGCAGAAGAAAAAATTCCGATTATAGCAAAGGGTTGGAACGCACTTAAAAATCAAGCATAACAAACTTTTGGCTTTTTTCCAGACGTTTGTTGTGAACACGATTTAAAACGTTATTGATTTCTTTAAATTTTGGTGTTAAGGGAATAAATTTGCCATTGGCATCAATGGTCATTTCAGTTTTACAATTTTTACACTTGTATTCTTTGACGTGGTAGGTTACTTTTTTGGAGACTTTGTAATCATGACCAAATAATGAGCAGTATACGTTTTTCATTAACTAGTTTTCTTAGAGGAATTAGCATTCTTATATAGGGATTGAAATATAAGAAAAATAGTTGCTGAAAAGTTATTAACATTTAGCAGATCGACGAAGTGAGCATTTTTTGCTTTAAACGCATCGTTCTATTATTATACACACGTTCTAAGGCCGAATTTATTTCTTGTCGTTTCTCCGTTAATTCCGTAAGTTGTCCGTTACTGTTGGTAGTTAGTTGTTTTTTACAACATTTACAAGTGTACTCTTTTACGTGGTTGGTTACCTTTTTGGTTATTTGGTAATTGTGACCAAATAAATCGCAGTATAGTTTAGTAGGTTTCATAATTAGGTTTGTTTACAATTTATTTCTTAATCTGAAAGCTAAACTTATAAAAAAAAACTAATTAAAGCGTTTAAGAGGTTTAATTTTCGATAAAGCGCAATAAATTGTAAGTTAATTCTGATTTGTTTTCAATATAACTCATATGTCCCTCAGAAAGAGTTGTGTAGCTTATGCTTGTATTTCTAATTTTATGAATCAATTCTTCGGCATTTACTAATCCATCTTTTTCGCCAATTATAATTAACGTTTTGCCTTCTATGCGTTTTAAAATTTCAAACCGATTTGGTCTTAATGCCATGCCCTCTTGTGCGGCAATATAGCCTTGTACTGGCGTTTTTAAAGCTAGCTGAAGTGCGGTATTAAATTCTGCGTCATGTTTTAATTTACTTTCAAGACTAAATAAATTGGAAAAAGACATCTTTACTAACGCTTTATAGTTGGTGTGTGCCATTTTACAAGCACGTGCTCTAATTGCTTTTCGTTCTTGGTTGTCAGCTTCAAACGTTGAGTTCATTAGACAAAGTCCATTAAACAATTGCGGTTCTTTTTCGGCCAAAGCCAAGGCGACGTAGGCGCCCATGGAGTGCCCTATAAAATGTGCTTTTGTAATTTTAAGATGATTTAATACCGCCAAAACTGCTTCTGCCATTGCTTCCATGGTGTGCACGTATCCCAAGCATTCAGTTTTACCATGTCCTAATAAGTCAATAGATACTATTTGATGGGTTTTAGATAATTCGGGAGTTATTTCTTTCCACATGTCAGTTGTTTCAAGAAAACCATGAAGTAAAATAATGGGTTCACCTTTACCTTCTACTGTAAAATGAATGTTACAGTTTTTGTAGTCTAAATTCATAGTTGCAAAGATATATCTTGAAATTTCTTCTAGGCATTAATCGTTGTAACATTTTAGTATCTTTGGAGGCAATCAAAACTAAATTTTTATTTCATGTTTTTAAAACGGCTATTTTCTCTCATTCTGTTCTTTTTTGCTTTAGTTATCAATGCTCAAATTGAAGAGGAGCAACTCGATATCTTAATTGAAGAAACTTTAACAACTTTTAATGTGCCTGGTATTTCTGTAGGTATCTTAAAAAATGGTGAGATTATTTATTCCAAAGGTCATGGTGTACGCTCGCTAACGAATAAAAAAGATATGAACGATGAGACCCTGGTTGGAGTCGCTTCAAATAGTAAGGGATTTACTTGTTTTGCATTAGCAATGATGGTTGATGAAGGAAAACTAAATTGGGATGATAAAGTAAGACAGCATATTCCAGAATTTCAGTTACACGATGCATGGGTTACCGAAGAATTTACAATTAGAGACCTAGTAACGCACCGCAGTGGTTTAGGTTTAGGTGCTGGAGATTTAATGTTTTTTCCAGAAGGCGGTGATTTTACCATTGATGATGTTATAGCTAATGTTAAGTATTTAGAGCCAGAAAGTTCGTTTAGAAGTGAGTTTCAGTATAACAATAACATGTTTATTATTGCGGGTGAGGTTCTTAAACGTGTCAGTGGTTTATCTTGGGAAGAATTTATCGAAACTAAAATTTTAAAACCCGTTGGCATGGTGAGTAGTAAGGCGTCATACAACCGTGTCACTGATAAATCTAATATTATTGATGCTCATACGATGGCTGATGGTGAGCTAGTTCAGATTCCGCATGATTGGAGTGCACTTGCAAATCCTGCTGGAGGTATTATGAGTAACGTTACTGATATGTTAACTTGGGCAGCATTTTTAATGAATGATGCAGTAACAAAAGAAGGTGAGCGTTTATTGAGTGAAAAGCAGTTTCATGAACTTTGGCAATTGCAAACGCCATTACAGGTGTCTTCAAGCGATTCTTATAATTCTAATTTTAAAGGCTATGGTTTAGGTTGGTTTGTGGCAGACGTTAAAGGCGGTCATAAACAAGTGTATCATACAGGTGGGTTATTAGGAACAGTGACACAATTTACTATGATTCCTGATTTAGATCTAGGAATTGTAGTCTTAACCAATCAAATGAATGGTTCGGCTTTTAGTACCATAACAAATACAATTAAAGATGCTTATTTAGGATATGAAAATCGAAATTGGTTAAAACGCTATGGGAAAAGAAATGCCGATTATATTATATATAACGATAGTATTAAAACCGCTGTTTATAATCAGGTTAAAGCAGCTAAAAAATTAAAATCATTACCAAAACCAGAACAAATTGTAGGCACTTATACCGATAATTGGTTTGGTGATGTTATTATTTCTCATGATTCCAAAAAAGGCTATACTATAAAAAGTAAGCGTTCTTCAAGATTGTTTGGTGAATTATTACCATTTAATGCGACGACTTTTGTGGCGAAATGGAATGATAGAAGTTATGATGCTGATGTGTATGTGCAATTTACGTTCAATGAAAAGGGAGAAGCAGTTTTTGCAACCATGAACTATATTGCGCCAATAACGGATTTTAGTTTTGATTTTGGAGATCTAAAACTAAAGAAAACAGAGTAAGTGAACATTCAAAACAAAGAACTTTTAATAACCAGTTTTGGGCTCTTCTCCTTATTTTTTGGCGCCGGAAATTTATTAATTCCACCATTATTAGGTTATAATGCTGGAGATGATTGGTTTCTTGTGACTATCGGTTTTGTTATTACAGCTGTTGTTGTTCCTATTATTGGTATCCTAGCTCATGCAAGATTACAAGGCACATTATTTGATTTTGGAAAAAAAGTCTCTAAAAGCTTTAGTTTAATTTATTGTGTCTTAATTTACATCATTGCTGTTGCTATACCATCTCCAAGAACAGCTGTTGCTACGCATGAGATTGCTGTATTTCCTGTTTTTGGAACCAGTCCACTGCTTACGAGTTCAATTTACTTCACTTTGGTGTTGATTTTTGTGCTTAACCGGACAAAAATTCTCAACATTATCGGTAAATTTTTAACACCATTTATTGTGATTCTTCTGTTGGCTGTGATTGGAATTGCCTTGGTTTCTTCAGAATTTAATACAGGTGTATCGCAATCTGAAACACCTATTATTACAGGTTTTTTAGAAGGCTATCAGACTTTTGATGCGATAGCTTCTGTCGTCGTTGGTGCTGTAATTATTGTGTCTTTAAATTTTAAAAATATGGCAGTTGAGGCCTATGATTCTAAAAGACTGTTAATTAGAAAATCTGGTTTTATAGCTGGTTTAGGGCTTTTTGTTATTTATGCCGGATTGATTGCTGTGGGTGCTTTTTTTAGTTCTGATATTTCTATAGATTCAGGTTTGAGTAGTGATATGCAACGTGCTAATTTATTACGAGGTATTAGTATTGCCTCTTTAGGTGAATTTGGAAATACCGTGCTTAGTGTTTTAATTTCATTAGCCTGTTTAACAACTGCTATTGGTATAGTTGCTGGTACAGCTGATTATTTTAAAAGTTTATTTAAGGACTCAAAAGTGGTTTATGTTGTTGCAGCAGTGTTAGCTTGTGTGTTGGGCGTGGTAGTTGGTCAACTAGATTTTAATTCTATAATTCTGGTTGGTTTTCCTGTTTTGTTGTTCATTTATCCAATTACTATTATTCTTATTTTGCTTAATGTTTTGCCCGAGCGATTGGCGACACCATTAGTGTTTCGAGTGGTTGTTGTGGTTACGGTTTTGTTTAGTATTCCAGATGTTATTGGTTTTTTAAGTCCTTCCACTAGTTTGGCTACGATAACAGGTTATATTCCTATGGCTAACTATAGTTTAGGTTGGATTTTACCTGCGTTCACCGCATTTATCATAACTTCATTTATGCCTTCCAAGAAGTAAAAGACAGTTTAATTTGTTATATAATTAACAAACTGTGTAAATAATAACTAATTTTTTAATTTTTATGTTTATTTCAAATGGCACTTATACATTTGTATTATAAAATTAAAAATTATGTTAGTATATAAGTTTGGAGGTACATCTGTAGGTTCTGTAGTTAACATGAACCATGTCAAAGAAATTATAAACACCGAAGGGAAACGGATTGTGGTTTTATCGGCAATGTCTGGTACGACGAATGCTTTGGTAGATATTTCGAGTTTAATTGAGGCGAATAAAGCTCAAGAAGCTAAAGAGCATATTAAACAATTAAACGCGACTTATAAGAAAACGGTTTACGACTTAATTCAAGATAAAGATTTACATGACGTCGTAGTTCAGTATGTAAATTCTATTTTTTCAGATTTATTAGAGGCTGTTGACCAATCGTATTCAGAATCACTTCATAATACAATTCTTGCAAATGGTGAATTACTTTCTACTTTTATGTTTAGTAGATTGTTAGAGCAAGAAGGACTTAAGGTTGCTTTGTTGCCAGCTTTAGAATTTATGCGAATTGATAGAGCTAATGAGCCCGATAATTTTTATATCAAACAAAATTTAGAGCGTTTAATGCAAGAGGCCAATGAGGCTGATATTTATATTACGCAAGGCTTTATTTGTTTAGATGCCGATGGTGCTATTACTAATTTACAACGTGGTGGTAGCGATTATACGGCAACTATTATTGGCGCTGCGATAGAGGCTGAAGAGGTGCAAATATGGACTGATATTGATGGTTTCCATAATAATGATCCACGTTATGTGAATGACACACAGGCACTGTCGCATTTATCTTATGATGAAGCTGCAGAGTTGGCTTATTTTGGTGCTAAGATTTTACATCCACAAACTGTAATGCCAATGCGTGCTTTAGATATTCCATTGCGATTAAAAAACACGATGGACCCTGACGCTCATGGAACATTAATTACGAATAAAATTCATGGTGAAGGAATAAAAGCTATTGCGGCAAAAGACAATATAACAGCGATTAAAATTAAGTCTGTAAGGATGTTATTAGCGCATGGATTTCTAAAAAAGGTTTTTGAAATTTTTGAGAAATATGAAACCTCTATAGATATGATTACAACGTCTGAAATTGCTGTATCATTAACCATTGATAATATTACGCATTTAAAAGCGATTGTAGAAGAATTAGAAAAATTTGCAAAAGTAGATATCGATGATTATATGAGTATCATATGCTTGGTGGGAAATCATATTATTTATCACCCAGATACTCCTGAATTGTTTCAAGTATTGCAAGATGTTAATGTACGTATGATTGCTTATGGCGGTAGTGATAACAATATATCTTTGTTGGTGAATACAAGTGATAAATTAGAAACTTTACAGAAATTACAGCGCTATGTTTTTGAAGATGGTACGGTGTCTGTTTTGAAAAATTAATGTTATATTTTGAGTATAAAAAAAGCCAAAACATTTATTTGTTTTGGCTTTTTTTAATTTAAAAGATGAATTTATGAATTCATAAGGTCCTCAATTTCATCAGCTTCAATAGGAATATTGCGCATCAGATTAAAAGGTGTGCCATCATCTTGAATAACCACATCATCCTCTAAACGAATCCCGAAACCTTCATCAGGAATATAAATACCAGGCTCAACAGTAAATACCATGTTGGTTTTCATTGGCTCATGAAGTATACCGTAATCATGAGTGTCTAATCCCATATGGTGTGAAGTCCCGTGCATAAAATATTTTTTATAAGCAGGCCAATCTTTATTTTCATTTTGTACATCGGCTTTGTCTAGTAAACCAAGGCCTAATAATTCCGAAGTCATTAATTTTCCAACTTCAACATGGTAATCAGCCCAAATAGTGCCAGGAACTAATAATTTTGTAGCTTCATTTTTTACCCGATTTACAGCGTTATAAACCTCTTTTTGACGTTTAGAGAATTTTCCAGACACCGGAATTGTTCTACTCATATCACTTGCATAATTTGCGTATTCGGCTCCGATATCTAAAAGAATTAAATCGCCAGCTTTACACGGCTGATTGTTTTCAATATAATGCAATACATTGGCATTGTTTCCAGAAGCTACAATTGGTGTGTAGGCAAATCCTTTAGAGCGATTGTTTAAAAATTCGTGCATAAATTCGGCTTCAATGTTATATTCATGAACGCCAGGTTTTACAAATTTTAAAATTCTACGGAATCCCTTTTCGGTAATATTACAAGCTTCTTGTATAATGTCTATTTCTAAAGGGTGTTTAACTGAGCGTAAACGCTGTAGTATAGGATTACTTTTTTCAACTTTATGCGCTGGAAATTGTGCTTTTACTGCTTTGTTGAAACGGTCTTCTCGAGTTTCAGTAGCGTTACTTGCACGGTAATGCTCGTTGGTGTTAATATATATCGTGTCTGCTTGCGCCATGATTTCTTTCATGATTTTATCAAAATCTTGAAGCCAGTACACGGTTTTTACACCAGATGTTTCAAACGCCTTTTCTTTAGTTAGTTTTTCACCTTCCCAAACGGCAATATGCTCGTTGGTCTCCGTTAAAAATAAAATTTCACGGTGTTTTGGATTTGGGCAATCTGGGAAAAGTACCAAAATGCTCTCTTCTTGATCCACGCCACTTAAATAAAATATATTTCTATCTTGTTGAAATGGAATTGTGCTATCTGCACCAATTGGATAAACGTCATTAGAGTTAAAAACAGCTAAACTGTTGCTAACCATCTTGTCTTTGAAGTTTTTTCTGTTGTTTATAAAGAGGTCGGAATTAATTAATTTATATTTCATGCTTGTAGAATTTTAATTGAAATACAAAGCTAAGGTTTTATTTAGCGAATACTTAAAATACAGGTTTTGGATCTATTGCTTTTAACATTTTAAAAGAGGGAAGATTTTTCTAATTAAATTCAACGTATTGGAAAATCAATTTAATATTGTAATTTGTATTAAAAGAACGAAAAAAAATGCGATAACGTATTCGTTGTGTGTTTACGGGTGTTGAGAAGGTACGGATTTGGTTGTAGTCGGTATCAAATCTATGATTAATGATATTGGTCATAAAATTCAAATTAGTTACCCTATATTTTTGTACGCTTAAATAAAATTTTAATAAAAAAATTATTGTTTATGGAGCTTATTTCAGAATTGCTAGCCAAAGACTATTTTGTATTATTTTTAGTTATTGGTTTAGGAATTGCTCTTGGGAATGTTCGTATTAAAGGAATTAATTTCGATACTTCAGCCGTTATCTTTGTCGCTATTTTTTTTGGATATCTATACAACTTGTATGGTGTAGATTTTAATATTCCGCCCATTATACAAAGTGTGGGTTTGGTATTATTTATTTATACTATAGGTATGCAAGCAGGTCCTTCATTTTTTAGTTCGTTTAAAGAACAGGGCACTAAATTAATTGCTCTTGCAGGTATTACAGTCGCTACAGGTGGTATTACGGCAATATCCATTTCTTATATCTATGATGTAGATATGAATATGATGAGTGGTCTGTTAACAGGTGCATTAACTTCTACACCGGGTTTAGCAGCCTCTATTGAAGCTTCTCAGTCACCTTTAGCATCAATTGGTTATGGTATTGCTTATCCTTTTGGCGTTTTGGGCGTTATCTTATTTGTAAAATTAGGACCGGCTTTATTTCGGGTGAATATCAAAAAAGAAGAAGAAAAATTTGAAGAAATATCAAAATCCAATACGCCACTTGTCATTAATAAAAACTTAATTATCTCTAATGAAAATGTTAACGGCAAAACGATTAAAGAGTTAAGAATTCGTTTTATGACAAAGGCTAATATTTCACGTATAATGAAGCCTAATCAACTTCCTACATCGCCAACAAGTGCTACTGTTTTAGAAACAGGAGATATTATAAAAGCCGTAGGAACCGTAAACGCATTAGATCGCATAGAGATTTTATTAGGAAAAGTTACTGATGTAAAAATTCCTCGAAGTGGTACTTATGACATAAAATGGTATGTGGTAAGCAATGATGCTGTTGTAAATAAAACGATTAGAGAATTAAATCTCTTAGATAATTATTCAGCAACTATTACAAGGATAAGAAGGTCTGGTATTGATTTGGCGCCTCATCCGACTACCCGTATTAAATATGGTGATAAAATTTTAGTGTCTTCGTCTAAAGGAAATGTTCCTGCAGTTACACAGCTTTTTGGAGACAGTCTAAAAAGAATTAGCGAAACCAGTTTTTTACCTGTTGCATTTGGTATTGCTATTGGTATTTTAATTGGCGCTTTTGCCATTCCTTTAGGAAGTATTAATCTTAAATTAGGACTTACAGGAGGTGTGCTTATGACGGCTATATTTTTAAGTTGGAAAGGAAAAGCTCTTGGTGTAATTTGGAATTTATCAGGGCCTGCAAACCAAATATTACGTCAATTAGGACTCTTATTGTTTTTAACACCTGTTGGTTTAAGCGCCGGACAAAGTTTAGTGATGGCGATTGAAGAACACGGTGCTGTTTTGCTTCTTTTTGGGGCACTTATTACACTTATTCCAATGCTTATGACTGTTCTTGTTGGGCGCTTCTTAATGAAAATTAATTTTTTATCCGTTTTGGGGGCTATAACAGGAGGAATGACATCAACGCCAGGATTAAGTGTGGCTGATTCAATGACGGAATCTGATGCACCTCAAGTGGCTTATGCAGCAGTATATCCTTTTTCTTTAGTACTAATTATAATTGTTGCAGAAATTATGGCTATGTTATAATTGAAGTGCTAGGTATGTAAAGGGCTATCAGTACCAATTAATGGGTTTAGGCTTCGATTATCTAACAAAATAGGTGTCTAGTAATAAGAGTATATGGAGCTAATTAAATTCATTCTAAATAAATTATTTAAAGCATAGTGATGTTGTTAAAAACCCATTTGCTGTGTATCTTTGTTAAACATAAAACTAATCAGAACAACAATGAGCGGAATTCTAAATTCGTCGATAGGAAGGAAGATTGCCATGGCACTCTCGGCTTTATTCCTTATTTTTTTCTTAATTATTCACTTAGCAGTTAACATCACCTCACTTTTTAGTGCTGACTTGTTTAACGAATTATCCCATTTTATGGGAACCAATCCGTTAGTGCAATTTGCTTTACAACCCGTTTTAGTTTTTGGTGTCATTTTTCACTTTGTACTTGGGTTTGTTTTAGAAGTAAGAAATAGAAAAGCTGTAGGAACCATTAGCTATAAGAAAAATAATGGTGCAGCAAACTCTACTTGGATGAGTAGAAACATGATATACAGTGGACTTGCTATTTTAGCATTTATTGTACTTCACTTTATCGATTTTTGGGTTCCAGAAATCAATCATAAATATATAGAAGTATTACCAGAAGATCCAACACGATACTTTGGTGAATTACAACATAAATTTGTACCTGTGTGGCGTGTTATAGCCTATATTGTTGCTTTTATCTTCTTATCATTGCACTTAATGCATGGTTTCACGTCATCTTTACAGTCAATGGGAGTTGCTTCTAGTAGAAAGAAATTCTTTAAAAACTTTGGCTTAGCATATTCAATTATTATTCCTTTAGGTTTTATAATTATTGCATTATTTCACCACTTTAACCATTAATCTTAAATATATATGGCTTTAGATTCAAAAGTACCAGAAGGTCCAATTAAAGATAAATGGACAACTTATAAAGATAATATTAATCTTGTAAACCCTGCAAACAAACGTCATATCGACATCATTGTAGTAGGAACAGGATTAGCCGGAGGTTCTGCAGCAGCAACGTTAGCAGAATTAGGTTATAACGTAAAAGCATTTGCTTATCAAGATTCACCGCGTAGAGCACACTCTATTGCAGCACAAGGTGGTATTAATGCAGCTAAAAATTATATGGGAGATGGTGATTCTAATTACCGTCTTTTTTACGATACTGTAAAAGGTGGCGATTACCGCTCACGTGAAGCTAACGTATACCGTTTAGCTGAGGTATCGGGTAATATTATTGACCAGTGTGTGGCTCAAGGTGTTCCCTTTGCACGTGATTATGGTGGATTATTAGATAACCGTTCTTTTGGTGGGGTATTAGTATCAAGAACATTTTATGCTAAAGGACAAACCGGACAACAATTATTATTAGGAGCGTATTCTGCAATGAACCGTCAGATTGCTCGTGGTAAGATTGAGATGTTTAACCGTCATGAAATGCTAGACGTTGTTAAAGTCGGCGGAAAAGCGAGAGGTATTATTGCTCGTAATTTAATTACAGGAGAAATAGAACGTCATTCAGCTCATGCTGTTGTTATAGCAACTGGAGGTTACGGAAATGTATATTTCTTATCAACCAACGCTATGGGCTCTAATGCCACTGCAGCTTGGAAAATACATAAAAAAGGCGCGTATTTCGCTAATCCTTGTTTTACACAAATTCACCCAACGTGTATTCCACGTTCAGGAGATTACCAATCAAAATTAACGTTGATGTCAGAGTCATTACGTAATGATGGTCGTATTTGGGTGCCTGCAAAAATAGAAGATGCTAAAGCTATTCAACAAGGAAAATTAAAACCAACACAAATTGCTGAAGAAGATAGAGATTACTATTTAGAACGTCGTTACCCTGCCTTTGGTAACTTAGTACCACGTGATGTCGCTTCTAGAGCAGCAAAAGAACGTTGTGATGCTGGTTTTGGTGTAAATGCAACTGGTG
Organism: Winogradskyella vidalii; assembly: GCF_013403955.1. Lineage (GTDB taxonomy): Bacteria > Bacteroidota > Bacteroidia > Flavobacteriales > Flavobacteriaceae > Winogradskyella > Winogradskyella vidalii. Next base: position 34,972 of record NZ_JABFDG010000003.1, read on the forward strand.
AAGCTGTTTACTTAGATTTTGCTTCTGCTTTTGAACGTTATGGTAAAGAGCAAGCTAAAATACACGGAATTAAAAATCCTTCGAAAGAAGAAATTATAAAATTAGGTCAAGGTATCATTGAAAGTAAATATGGAAACTTATTTCAGATGTATGAAAAAATCATTGCTGAAAACCCATACGAAACACCAATGATGATTTATCCTGCAACACACTACACCATGGGTGGTGTTTGGGTTGATTATAACTTAATGACGACTGTTGAAGGTTTATATTGTATTGGTGAAGCAAACTTCTCTGATCACGGCGCCAACAGACTTGGAGCTTCTGCTTTAATGCAAGGTTTAGCTGATGGTTATTTTGTGTTACCTTACACTATTGGTGATTATTTATCTAATGATATTAGAACCGGAAAAATTCCAACAGATACACCAGAGTTTGACGAAGTAGAAAAAGAAGTTAAAGACAGAATCGATTTCTTTATTAATAATAACGGCACAAAATCTGTCGATCATTTCCACAAACGTCTTGGAAAAGTGATGTGGGACAAAGTAGGAATGTCTAGAAACGCCAAAGATTTAACGGCAGCGATGGCAGAAATCAAAGCCATTCGTGAAGAATTCTGGAAAGATGTTAAAGTTCCTGGAACAGCCGATGAAATGAACGTAGAATTAGAAAAAGCGGGTCGTGTGGCGGATTTCTTAGAATTAGGAGAATTGTTTGCTAAAGATGCTTTAGAAAGAAATGAATCTTGTGGTGGACACTTTAGAGAAGAGTCTGTTGAGCTTGATGGCGAACAAAAAGGCGAAGCAAAACGTAATGATGAAGAATACGCTTTTGTATCGGCTTGGGAATATAAAGGAGAACCAGCAGATGCGGTTCTACACAAAGAAGAATTAGAATTTAAAGATATTGAACTAAAACAACGTTCATACAAATAAGATTGACATTATGAATTTAACACTTAAAATTTGGAGACAAAAAGACTCACAAGATAAGGGTCAAATGGTCGATTATAAAGTAACTGATATTTCAGAACATATGTCTTTCTTAGAAATGATGGATGTTTTAAATGAACAATTAGTAAATACAGGTGAAGAACCTGTTGCTTTTGATCATGATTGTCGTGAAGGAATTTGCGGAATGTGTTCTTTATATATTAACGGTGAAGCTCATGGTCCAGACCGTGGGATTACTACTTGCCAGTTACACATGCGTATGTTTAACGATGGCGATACCATTACAATAGAACCTTGGCGAGCAGCAGCTTTTCCTGTAATTAAAGATTTAATTGTAGATAGAATGGCTTTTGAGCGTATTCAACAAGCCGGTGGTTATATTTCTGTAAACACTTCTGGTAATACACAAGATGCTAACTCACTTCCTATTTCTAAACACGCAGCAGATGAGGCTATGGATGCAGCAACTTGTATTGGTTGTGGTGCTTGTGTAGCAAGTTGTAAAAACTCTTCTGCCATGTTATTTGTAGGTGCCAAAGTATCGCAATATGCATTATTACCTCAAGGTCAAGTTGAAGCTGCCGATCGTGTTAAAAACATGGTAGCTCAAATGGATTTGGAAGGTTTTGGTAACTGTACAAACACTGGTGCATGTGAGGTAGAATGTCCTAAAGGAATTTCTTTAGAGAACATTGCGCGTATGAATCGTGAGTTTATGTCAGCTAACATTAAAGGTTAAGAATAAAACATAACAACTTCTTAAACAGAAGACGTTAAATGATATATAAATCCCAAGCACAATTATGGCTTGGGATTTTTTCTTTTCTTATATTTCAATTTTATTTATAGATCTATGCAAAATCCAGCGTCTTTTTACAAAGAGCAATTAGAAATACATCAAACAGCTTCTAAACGTATATTTAAACAGTTGAGTCTGTATAGTATACTCAGACTTACCATTTTTGTGCTTACAGGAGTTGGAATTTATTTTACGTTTCAAAATTGGCAAATAGCTGCAGGAATTGCTGTAGTTGGTATCGCTAGTTTTTTGTTTCTATTATCGCGTTATACCGATTTAAAATCGAAACGCAACTTACACAAGCGATTAATTGTTATTAATGAAGAGGAATTAAAGATAGCAAAAGGTGATTTTTACGACCGACCAGATGGCGAAGAATTTCAAAACCCGAAACATTTTTTTAGTCTTGATATTGATTTATTTGGGAAAGGGTCTTTCTTTCAATTTATTAATAGAACAGCAATTAAAGAAGGAACTAAAAAACTAGTAGACCATTTACTTTCTAACGATATTAATCATATTAAACCGCGGCAAGAAGCCATTAAAGAATTAGCGACACTACCTAAATGGCAACAAAACTATACCGCAGTAGCTCAGGGCGTAGAAATTGAGCACTCTGCAGAGTCTATTATTACATGGTTAAAAAATTATAAACCGTTTTTAGGAAAAACACAGTATATCTTAACGATAGGTTTTAGTATCGCGTCTTTGGTAATTTTAGGTTTAGGAATTACGGAAATTATTCCTATTTCGGTTATTGGTTACTGGTTATTATTAGGGCTAGGCATTACAGGCATATATTGGAAAAAAATTGATACACTTGCACAACATACCGGAAGAGCCAAGGATACTTTTAAGCAATATGCATTATTACTCGAAGCTATAGAGTCAGCTACCTTTAAATCTGAATTATTAAAATCTAAACAAAAGCTAATTCAGTCCGAAGATCAAAAGGCTTCTGAAATATTTTCAAAGTTCTCTAAAGCGCTCGATGCTTTAGATAATAGAAATAATTTAATCTCTTTGGTGCTTGGTAATGGGTATCTATTACTAGATATACGTTATAGTTATGCTGTTGAAAAATGGATTACCAAATATGCTAATAAGGTAGATGATTGGTTTGAAGTTGTAACCTTTTTTGATGCTTATAATAGCTTTGGAAATTATGCGTTTAATCATCAAGATTTTACCTATCCGATTTTAACAGACGAACCGGTTACAATTTTAGCAGATGGCTTAGGACATCCATTATTAAATTCTGAAAAGCGGGTTGATAGTAATTTAAAACTTGAAGAAGAACAATTCTTTATTGTTACAGGTGCTAACATGGCCGGGAAAAGTACCTTTTTACGAACGGTGGCGCTTCATATTGTTATGGCTAATGTTGGATTGCCTATTTGTGCTAAACAAAGCAAATACAAGCCTATTAAATTAATTACAAGTATGCGAACTACAGATTCATTAACCGATGATAGTTCGTATTTCTTTAGTGAACTTACACGCTTAAAATTTGTAGTAGATACCATTGAAAATGATAAGAACTATTTCGTTATTCTAGATGAAATCTTAAAAGGAACCAACAGTACAGATAAAGCTATTGGCTCTCGTAAGTTTGTTGAGAAACTAGTAAAACAAAATGCTACAGGCATCATCGCCACACACGATTTAAGTCTTACAGAAATTGAAACCGAACTAGAGGCTGTAAAAAATTACTACTTCGATGCAGAAATTATCAATGACGAACTCTTTTTCGATTATAAATTGAAACAAGGCGTTTGCCAAAATATGAATGCGAGTTTCTTATTGAAGAAGATGGAAATTATATAATATAAAAAAGCCTTTCCAACATACAGGAAAGGCTTTTTAGTATTATAAAAGCTTTGTTTAATACGTCTTTATTTTAGTTTTAATGAATCTACCGCATGGTAGAAGAAATCTTTTTCGTCATTCATAGACACAAACAAACCATTCGGGTATTTTTCACCTAAAGCTGTCGTAACAATATCACAACCATCCGTTTCAATAGTACCTAAATTCAGAGTTTTTACATAGCTATTATCACTGCGTTTGTAAAAGTTAAAGCTATGGTCTTGTTGGTTAGAGACAATAATAAACCCTTCGCCATTTGGATAGGTTGCTATAGCGATACCTTCAATATCATCTTTAAAGTCTTCACCACCAAACATGGCGATTTCTTCATTTCCCATTTTAGGGTCCGCATAGAATTTTCTAATACCAACACCTTCATCAGAGCAGTATACAAAGCCCAATTCATCATCAACCGCAATGGCTTCAATTTCTTTTGTGCCACTAAACTTTCCTACTTTTCTTAAAAGGTTAGCATGCACACCTAATGAATCTGCTTCTAAACCATATTGGTGTAAATAACCTTCCGTAGGCCCATTTTTTCGACTTACAAATACTGAAATAGCATTAGTTTTTGGATTTTTGTACAATGAGACACCCATTGGTCGTTTCATTTCTACATCAGTTTCATCTACAAAAACTTTAAATCCGCCGTTGTCTAAGGGCGTCATATCTGGAATCGCATACACGCGTATTTGGTGTTTTTCTCTTTCTGAGAAAACCATAATATCGGTTGCTGTAGAATCGTTGATTTTAAACCCGTATTCTACATCAACATTATTTGGATAAGCAATACCTGTAAGGCTTTTGTCTTTTATGATTTTTCCGTCTAAATCAAAAGCATAGACACCACCATCAATTTCATCTTTATTGGTTCCAAAAACAATACTTTGTTCTGGGTTGTCTTTATTAATCCATATGGCAGGATCATCACTGTCGTGTGGTAATTTTTCGGTGACTAAAGTTGGTGCAATTTCTGGTAAACCATTACCACATGCTGCCATAACTACGGCAACTATTCCTAAAATTATTACTTTTTTCATCTTGTTTTATTTTTTAAATAGGTCGTATTTTAAACCAAAAGTTAAGCGTTTTTCATAGTACTCCATTTGCATAGTTCTACCTTTTACACCTTGGAAGTAGCGTAATGGTTGGTTAGTGATGTTATTTAAATTAACATATAAACTAAGATTTTCACTAAGTGCAACATTGGCGTTAAAGTCTAAGAAAAACTGTTCGTCGTAATAGCGATCTTCAAAAGCATTTCCACCAATTTCATCAATATAAGAATCTGAATAATTAGCAGATAAACGCAGACTGAATTTTTTAGCAGCATAACCTAAAGAGGCATTATACATGTTAGGAGAGGTTTGAGGTAAATCTAAATCTACGCGTTCTTCGCCATCTTCGTTTCTAATTCCATCAGTACTAGAAGTAAGATAGGTATAGTTTAAATACACACTAAAGTTTTTAGCAAAACCAGGTAAGAAATCTAAACGACGTTGAAACGAAAATTCAGCACCAAACACAGACGCATCATCACCATTAAGCGGTTGATATACTTCATAGCCATCTTCATTTTCAGTTTGAAAAGTGTAAACAAAATCTTTAATGTCTTTGTAAAATAATCCTCCAGAAATAATACCAACAGATTTAAAGTAGTGCTCTGCCATGATATCAAAGTTCATAGAGGTTGTAGGGTTAAGTTCTGAGTTTCCTATATAAATCTCTTCGTCCTCATTACTAATTTCTTGATAAGGCACTAAATCCACATAATTTGGTCTTGCTAAAGTATTGGTCCAAGCAAATCTTAAGATTGTGTTGTCTGTTACATCATATTTTAAATGTAATCCAGGTAAAATATTAGAATACGAGTTTTTATCATTTAAAGTCGTAATACCTGAAACATCACCTTCGGTATCAAATTCTAATTCGTAACCTTCACTTTCAATAGACGTATGTTCTAATCGTATACCAGCTAATATGCTGAATTTGTCTGATAAATTTTGAGTTAACATCGCATAACCAGCATACACATTTTCGTCCACATCAAAGTTTCCAGTAATATATTCTTCAGGTAAATCTTCGCCTTCAAATAAATCGGTATTATTAAGATTTAAACCTCCTATAAACTCTGGGGTAGCAAAGTTCCCGGTTTGGTATTGACTTCCTGCTAAAAAATCAGAATTAGAATAGTCTTTTGTAGGTACCATTCCTAAAAACTCTAAGTTACCAGTAACATCATCAAATTCTGAATAATCATTATCGGTATATTTATTTTTTACTCTTGTTTTTGCGCCAAATTTTAAGAAGCCGTCCTCTCCGTCTATTATTGATAATGGGACTTGAGCATTAACAAAAAAGTTAAAATCTTTTTCTTCGGTATATTGATTTTCTTCGGTTAGTTCGTCAAATTCAAAATCTTCAAAATTACCTTCTCCTGCCACGGGTGTGTATAAAGGTTTGTCTTCGTTATTATTAAACATAACAGAATATTCACTTTCATAAACTAAATAGCGTTCGTTTAAACGTTCTTCTGATGCTTTAGAAAAAGCGGCCATCCAATCTAATTGCACATCACCAAATAAATGTTCGCCACCAAGGCTATAATTTTGCATTCTTTGGTCTTCTAAACGTGTGTTTTGATTTCGGTTGTTGTCTATACCAGCCTTAGTTTCGCGTTTAGCTTCTGTAGGAAACATGGTTAGGTTGCCATTGACCACTTGAAAATCGCCTAATTCAATATCTTCGCCATCTAAAATGCCATGTTCTAATACAAATCTGTTTTCTCTGTCGTCTCTCCAGTTGTAAATAGATTTAAAGAAAAGGGTATTATTATCATCTAATTTATAATCGAAATTAGCGGAAAAACTTCGTCTAATACGTTGCACTTTGTATTCTCTAATTTCAAAAACATTGGCATAAGGATTTACTTCTACTTCTTCCAAATTATCTTCGTCACCAGCATTATATTCAAATTCATCGGTCCACTCAGCTTCCACATTATGGCTTCCAAAATCGTTATCATTAATTGACGCAGCAACAACCCAGCCGAATTTATCGTTTTTAGAACGGTCACCTACTAAGAAGGAGCCATTTAAAATTCGTTTATCAGAAATAAAATTGATACCTGAACCTGCAGAAGCAGATAAACGAAAGCCTTGTGGCGATGTTTTGGTAATTAAATTGATAGAACCACCAAGGGCATCTGCATCCATATCTGGTGTAACAGCTTTGTTGACCTCAATGGTTTGAATCATATCAGATGGAATTAAATCCATTTGAATATTACGATTATCGCTTTCTGCCGAAGGAATACGACTACCGTTTAACGTTACCGAGTTTAGTTGTGGTGATAAACCACGTACAATAACATCTCTTGCTTCCCCTTGGTCCATTTGCATGGTAATACCAGGAATACGCTTTACAGCTTCTCCAATGTTAGCATCTGGAAATTTACCAACTTGGTCGGTAGATACAATATTAGAAATGTTCTGTTTGTTTTTCTGTGTGTTTAATGCTCTAGATTGGCCACCTAGTCCAAATCCTGTAACTAATACCTCGTCTAGAGAGGTGTCTTCGGCACTTAGTGTGAAATTTAGAATAACCGTTTTGTCAGCCGTAACTAAAACATCAGAAGTAGTATCTGCGTAGCCTAAGTACTTTACAGTGATAGTTTGGTTACCTTCAGGAATATTTAGTAAGGTGTATTTACCATTAAAATCGGTTACAGTGCCTTTATTTAAAGTTTCTATAATAACAGTAGAGCCAGGGACGGTTAATCCGTTTTCATCGGTTATAACCCCTTGGATATTTCCGGTTTGTGCATAGCCCAAAATAGGGATGACAAGTAATAGCAATAAGTAAAAATAATGTTTCATTTTAAGTCGGTTTTGTTTCTTACAAAGCTAGACTCATAGGCTTTTTTAGAGCTAAAGTATGTGTTATGAAAACGTAACAATCGCAGTAAAATAGCTATATAAGATAGCAACATTTACATTCAGTTAACATTGTAAAAAGATTCAAGATATATAGGTTATAGATTTAGTAAAAAGTCTTGAAGGTCATCTTTAGAATCTAGTGGTAATTTTTTACGAAGTCTATAGCGTGCAATTCTTACACTATCTGGAGTGATATGTAGAACGTTTGCGATTTCTTTTGAGGTTAGATTTAGCCTCAACAACATTGTAAGACGTATTTCTGAAGCTGATAATTGTTCTGAAGCCTTAGTTTTTAATTTTTGAAAGTAATGTGGATGGATTTGGCAGAAATAACCCATGAGTTCTGTCCATTCGTTATGATTAGATAAGTCGTCATCTATTTCCTGTACCAGGGCTTTTAATTTAGATTTTATTAAAGCTATATTTCTGTCTTTTAGATTTATAAGCGTTTTTGATACATCAGAAAGCATTTTGTTTTTATGCGCTATATTTAAGCTATAGTTTGTGAGTGCGGCTACTTTAATCTCAATTTCTCGTTTTAATGTGGCTTCTTCTACTGTTTTTTTATCTAAATTAACTTGAAGTAATTGTTGTTGGTATTCTAATATATGTCGCTCATGTTTTTTTCGCTTTTTCCAATAGATAAAGCCTAATATTAAAGCTAAAATGATTGACCCTGTACAAATTAAAATGATGTACTGCGTAGCTTCTGCAATCTGATTTTGTTTGTTTAACAAGCGTAATTCTGCTTCTTTCTCTTTTAAAGCGTAGAGTACCTCTAAGGTGCTAACCACTTCTATATTTTTTCGTTTTAGTTCTTGTTCATTAACAACACTTTGATGGTTGAGATATTTATAGGCTTGCTCAAAATTTCCCATATCGGCGTAGGTTCTAGAAAGGTCTTTATAGGCACTTTCTATTTGTGAAGCATTACCGGTTACTTGCGCTAGTTCTAAAGCTCGATTGGTGTATTGAATCCCTTTTTCAAAATTCCCAGTTTTACTATTAACATCACCTAAATTATTAAGTATGTTTATGCGCACATCAGACGTACTATTTTTAGCAAATTTTAGCGCTTTTTTAAAATGTTCGTAAGCTAGATTAAACTGTTCTAAATCTTCATAGATGCTTCCTATGTTTTCATTAGTTATAGCGAGTCCTGTGCTATCATTTAATAACTGATAAGTTAACAGGCTTTTTTTCTGATGTTTTAAAGCTTTTTCATATTGCATTTGTTTTTCTGCAATACTACCAAGTATAGCATGCACGTCTGCTACACCTTTTTGGTAATGAAACGCTTCTGAAATTTGAAGGCTATTTTGAGCGTGTTTTTTAGCATCATTAAATTTTCTTAAATCTAGATGTATATGGGCTAAGATGTTTTCTACATGTACAAATGAAGTGTCTTTGGCCTTATGGTTATCTTTAAAAGATTGGTAGTTTTTAATTGCTTCACTGTACAGTCCAAGTTGAGTGAAGAAATCGCCTAGTTTTACATATGTATTTGCTATTACAGCGGCGTCTTGAGAATCTTTAGCATTTTTTAATTGCTGTTTTAGCAATAGTAATTTTGCATCTACGTCATCAATACTATTGGTTGTAGTTTGAGCATAAGCTATTATACTATTAGCACAGATGATAAGAAAAAAGAACTTTAATTTAGTCAAAACGATAGTAGTTATAATAAACTTATAAAATAACGTAACGTATATTAATTAAAGGGCAATGTTTTGTGATGCTTATGTTATGAAACAAAAAAAGCATCTAAATATAATAATTAGATGCTTTTAATTTTTTAGTAAGAAATTGTTCTTAAGCCTCAAAAGGCTCAATAGAAACATAAGACTTGTTGTCTTTTTTCTTAGTAAATTTTACTAGACCGTCAACTTTAGCGTGTAAAGTGTGATCTTTTCCTTGATATACATTTTCACCAGGATGGTGCGTGTTTCCACGTTGTCTTATGATAATGTTTCCAGCAATAGCAGCTTGTCCACCAAAAATCTTAACGCCTAAACGTTTTGATTCTGATTCTCTACCATTCTTCGAACTACCAACTCCTTTTTTATGAGCCATGATCTAAGGTTTTATATTGTTAATAAATAATGCAACTGAAAATTACTTTTCAATTCCACCGTCTAATCTGTCTTGTAATTCTTTTAATTCGTCCCACTTACCATCTGCAGCTAATTTAGCTTGTTTTGGCCAAGTTTCAGTAACGATGTGTGATAATCTTGAACTAGCTTCAGAAAGGATGTTACTCAATTCTTCAGGTTTAGCATCTGCAACTTTAGCAAAAGTGTCTAATCCAGCATTAACCAATGCTTCAGCAGCTTTTGGTCCTGCACCTTCAATTTTCTTTAAATCGTCAGCTTTACCAGTTGCTTTTTTAGGAGCCGCTTTTGGTTCTGCTTTTTTAGTTGCTTTCTTCGGTGCAGCTTTTTTTGCTCCAGAAGTAGTAATACCTTCAATTACGATTTCAGTTAAAGATTGTCTGTGTCCGTTTTTTACACGGTAACCTTTACGTCTTTTCTTTTTAAAGACAATTACTTTGTCACCTTTAAGGTGCTTTAAGACTTTTGCACTAACCTGTGCTCCGTCTATAGCTGGGGCGCCTAAAGTAGTTTTGTCACCATCTCCTATTAAAAGTACATTGTCAAAATCAACATTTGCACCTTCTTCAGTAGATAAACGGTTAACAAAAACTTTTTGGTCTTTTGCAACTTTAAATTGCTGCCCTGCTATCTCTACAATTGCGTACATAGCGTAACGTTTTTATTAATTTGTTTGTTAATTAAAATGCTTTCTTCTCAGAAAGCGGATGCAAATATACTCCTAATTTCTTAATGTACAAACGTTTTCGGGGTTTTCAGATCCTTTTTCATTAAAATTTTAAAAGTGAAAGTGATACTGCCAAAAAATAGCGACTTGCTGATTACCAAGTTTTCACATTTAATTATGTTAAAAAAACAAATCATTCCTTATTTTTGTGAGGCTCTTTGTAACAAATTACATCTAGTACAGACTAACACTTAAACAATCATTTATTTAAAAACAAAATTACAATGAAAAACTATTTACTGGCTTTAGCTTCTTTGTTATGTATTGGCCAACAGGCAATAGCACAAGAGGTTGAATTTAAAGAATTTGACTTAGACAACGGCCTGCACGTTATCATGCATCAAGATAATACAGCACCTGTTGTTATTACTTCTGTAATGTATGATGTAGGAGGGAAAGATGGTGACAGAGAGCGTACAGGATTTGCACACTTTTTTGAGCATTTATTATTTGAAGGTTCTGAAAATATTGGTCGTGGTGAGTTTATGAAGATCATACCTGCTAACGGTGGAACTTTTAATGCTAATACATCACAAGATAGAACGTATTATTACGAGATTTTTCCATCTAATAAATTAGAATTAGGATTATGGTTAGAGTCTGAGCGTATGTTACACCCGGTTATTGATCAAGTTGGTGTTGATACGCAGAACGAAGTTGTAAAAGAAGAAAAGCGTCAGAGCTATGATAACAGACCTTATGGAGGGCTTCTAAAAACGATTGGTGAAAACCTTTTTAAAGTTCACCCTTATAAAGATGAAAACATTGGGAAGTTAGAGCATTTAGATGCGGCTACTTTAGAAGAATTTAATGCGTATTTTGATAAGTATTATGTACCAAACAATGCGGTATTAGTTATAGCGGGTGATATTGATTACGATAAAACAAAAGAACTAGTTGAAGATTATTTTAGCGCTGTTAAAAAAGGACCAGAAGTTGTACGCGATTTTCCAAAAGAAACACCAATAACAGAAACAATTAAGGCAACAACTTACGATAAAAACATTCAGATACCAGCGATTATTGCAGCATACCGTTTACCTGGTCAGGCAACAAGAGATGCTTATGTCTTAGATATGATTTCTAGTTATTTAAGTGGTGGTAAAAGTTCGGTACTTTATAAAAAGCTTATCGATGAGAAGAAGCAAGCACTAACCGTTCAAGCGGTTAATATTGGTCAAGTTGATCATAATATTTTTGCATTATTTGCATTGCCATTAGGCGATGTAAGTTTAGAAACTTTATTAGCTGAAATTGATGAAGAAATTGTAAAAATCCAAGATGATTTAATTTCTGAACGCGATTATCAAAAACTTTTAAATCAATTTGAAAGTCAGTTTGTAAGCTCTAATTCTAGTGTTGCAGGTATAGCGAGTTCTTTAGCAACTTATTACTTATTATATGGTGATGTAAATATCATTAATAATCAGTTGGAGACTTATAGGTCTATTACACGAGAAGAAATCCAAGCAGCAGCTAAAAAATATTTAAGTCCTAATCAACGTGTGGAAATTGAATATTTACCAACACAAGATGAAAAATAAGAGGTATAAAAACATGAAAAAAGTATTTAATATGAACACCAAAATAGTAGCGTTTTTCGCATTATTTATAATTACCATAGGTGCCAACGCACAGATAGATCGATCTCAGCCACCAGTAGCTGGTCCAGAACCTGAAATTTCAATAGAGAAACCAGAAGAGTTTACTTTAAAGAATGGATTAAAAGTTCTTGTAGTAGAAAACCATAAATTACCACGAGTATCGTATTCATTACGAATAGACAATAATCCTATTGCTACAGGAAAAAAAGCTGGTGTAGAAAGCTTAATCGGTAGTATGATGGGTAATGGAACTACTTCAATCTCTAAAGATGAATTTAACGAAGAGGTAGATTTTTTAGGCGCTAACCTAAATTTTGGATTTAGTGGTGGTTTTGCAAGTTCATTAACCAAATATTCAGAACGAATATTAGAATTAATGGCAGATGCTGCAATCAACCCATTATTAACTGAAGAAGAGTTTGACAAAGAGAAAACCAAACTTATTGAAGGTTTAAAAGCTGATGAGAAAAATGCTGATGCCATTGCAGGTCGTGTAGGTTCTGCCTTATCTTATGGAACAAAGCACCCTTACGGCGAGTTTGTAACTGAAGAAACGATCAACAATGTCTCTTTTGGAGATGCACTTGCATTTTATGAAAAATACTTTAATCCCAATAATGCCTATTTAGTGGTTATTGGCGATGTAAAGGTTAAAGATGTAAAAAAACAAGTTAAAAAATATTTTAGCCCTTGGACAAAGTCTGTTGATGTAAATTCAACAGTAATTAAACCAAAATCAAATGTACAGTACACACAAATTAATTTTGTAGATGTGCCAGATGCAACTCAATCTAATCTTTCAATTACTAACAATGTAGAATTAAAGATGAATGATGAAGATTATCATGCAGCTTTAATTACCAACAACATCTTAGGTGGTGGCGGTGAAGGTTATTTATTTAAAAACCTTAGAGAAGAACATGGTTATACTTATGGTGCGTATTCTAGATTAGGAGCAAATAGATATGGAGCTTCTCGTTTTAATGCAACAGCTAAAGTTAGAAATGCAGTAACTGATAGTGCTGTAGTTGAAGTTTTAAACGAAATTAAAAGAATTAGAACTGAGCCAGTAGATGAGCAACTTTTAAAAGATGCTAAGGCAAAATACGTTGGTAACTTTGTGATGGCTTTAGAGCGTCCACAAACGATTGCTAACTATGCTTTAAACATTGAATTAAATGATTTACCAGAAGATTTTTACACCACTTATTTACAGAAAATAAATGATGTTTCTGTAGAAGATATCACAAGGATTGCTAATAAGTATTTCATGGCTGATAACCTTAGAATTATTGTTGTAGGAAATGGTGCTGAAGTTTTAGATAACCTTGAGAAAACAGGAATCCCAATTATGTACTTTGATAAGTTTGCAAATCCTGCTGAAAAACCAGAATTTGAAGTTAAACTACCAGAAGGGGTAACTGTAACATCAGTATTAAATAAATATCTTGAAGCTGTTGGTGGAAAAGAAAAGATTGATACTGTAAACTCTCTTTATTTAAAATATGAGGCAACTGCAATGGGGTCTACTATTGTTAGCGAAGAAAAACGAATGGCAGGTAAACTTGCTAATACTATTTTAATGAATGGTAACCCAATGATGTCAACTGTAACAACTCAAGAAGCAACAACGATGAATAAAAATCCGCTTCCTGAAAATATGGCAAATGATTTTAAATCAATGGCAGGCTTATTTACAGAACTTAATCTTTTAAATTCAGATACGGTAAAAATCACTGGTATTGAACAAGTAGATGGTAAAGATGCTTATAAAGTGCAGGTGCCTGGTGAAGTGGTGTCTTTAGCTTATTTCTATGATGTAGAAACAGGTTTAAAAGTAAAAGAAGTACAAACAACTTCTATGCAAGGCCAAACCCAAAGTCAAGAAACTTTTTTAAAGGATTATAAAGATTTTGATGGATTAAAATTCCCAGCGATTAGAGAAGGTTCACAAATGGGACAAGTTATTACTTTTAATATTTTAGAAGCAAAAATTAACGAAGGTGTTACAGAAGCTGATTTTAACTAATCACCTCTAAGACATACCAAATAATTAAAAACCGAAGTGAAAGCTTCGGTTTTTTTATGCGCTAAATTGTAAGGATTTAAGTCCTAAAAGAGAAATTTGCTGTTTACCAAGTGTATTCTTACAAAGAGTTTAAGAAAGTATCACAAAATTCGTTAATTATCTCGTTAGAAACGGCAATATTTCTTAGATTTAACCCAATTTCAAAAATAATAATAGTTATATGAATACATTAAAAACATTAAGCATCGTGGCCATTATGGTTTTGGCTTTTACGGCTTGTAAAAATGAAACTCAACCTGAAGTTAAAACTGTAGGTATGGAAGTTGCAGAAAGTACTGATGTTTCTAAGACACTAGATCCAAATGCAACTTATGCAAAAGTTGAATTTGGTATCGATGGAATGACCTGTGCTATGGGTTGTGCTAAAACGATTGAAAAGAAAATGGCTAAAATGGAAGGTGTAAAATCGGCAAAAGTTGATTTTGATTCACGTATGGCAATGGTAGAATATGATGAAGCTAAAGTAACACCAGAATCTTTAGAAGCGACTGTAACTAAGGTGGCAGAGATTTATAAAGTAAAAGATATGCATCAAGTGGATGACTTTAGTAAAGCAGAAAAGAAAGCTGAGTAAATTCAGATAAAATTGTAAATGATAAAAGCGCTATCCTCAAGGATGGCGCTTTTTTTATAACAGACTTATCTAAAACATTAAGAAAACCTCTTGCATGATTAAATTTATTCTTTAATACTAAACAACTTGTAATAGAATAAACGCCATTGCAAAGCAACCTATAGGGATAAGCCATAGTAAATATATAGACGTCTCATTTGGCTTAGATTTAGCATTTAAAATGGTTCTTTTTTTGCCATTGTAACGCATCCAGTTTTTAGAGACTATAAAGAGTGCTACTAATGTAAATAAAACCCAAAACTTGGTAGAAGACATCATTTGCATTTTCATCTGTTTAGCAAATGCCATAAAGAAGGCAGCCAATACAAATACAATAGAAATTTCAAGCACACTAATATAGAGTAAAGCTATGTTGATGCTTTTTCTACCAAAGGCTTTTTTATAATGGTTGAATAAAGTAATGTAAATATTGTCTAACATAAAAAATAAAGCTTTTTTAATAGCGGTTTTAAATATAGTGATTTAGTATAAATAAGAGTGATTTGTAAAAGTTATTTAGTTACGCTTATAAGTAAATAAGGTTAATTTTAAACCTATAATAACGATACAAAAAAAGACTGCCCTTACAGGCAGCCTTATAATATATTTTAAGAGAAAAATCTCTATTGTGCTAAAATCTGCACATTGCTTAAATCTATAGTCGTAGAAATTGAAGCGTCATCACTATCATATACAAAAGCTAAAACAGCATTACCTGAAATCATTGAAATATCAATTAAACCTGTAGCATCATAAACGTTGTTAAAGAAACCTGTGTTTTCTGGTAAAGCAGCAATTTCTGCAGCTCCTATTTCTGTCCATGTAGCATCATCAGGATTGGTTCCTGAAACGAAATCATTAGAATAATAAGCTTTTAATGGCTGTCCATTACTAAAAGCATCTGCAATTTGTAATATAAGACGCTCGTTATCATTAGCATCAAAATCTATTGAAGGAGATATTAACCAACTAATCATTTCGAAAATGTCATCATTATCATCATCATAAGCAGAGCCTCTTACATAGCCTTCACCTTGATAGCTACTAGCATACCATTCATTATTGCCAAGTGTGTTGGTAACTTCCCAAGCACCTAAACCGCTATCAAAACCTTCATCAAAAACAACATCAAAATCATTAATATCATCTAGGGTACAACGACTAGAATCAAATTGAACGTCATTTAAATTATTTAGTAAAAATACTAAATCATCACCACCATAAGATTTTAAGACAACAGCAGAAATACTTCCTCCATTATCATTTGGTGGTAAAGGTGTGTTGTAAAAGTTAGCAAAAGAACTAGTTTCTAAATAGAATGTTGAATAACCAAATCCTTCACAAGCTTGAAGTGTTCTTAAGGTATCAAAATCCTCTGTTGGATCACCGTAAGTCATATTTTCTAAAGTTTCTGGAAACTGAACATTGTTTGAAGTTACAAACATACCTACGTGACTTGCATTAATTTGAGAAAGACTAAGTTCTAAAGGCACTATAGTTTCTGTAGTTGCAGATCTAAAAATATAATCACTAACTTGAACTTCTGTAAATTGTCCTACTTCATCTTCATCTGTTTTTCCTCCAATAGAAATTACTTCGTTAGCATTATAACCAACGTAATTACCTGAAAGAAGAATATAAACTTCACGACCTTTATTAAATTGGTTATAAGAATCTACTTGGTTTAACATTACTCCGATAGCAGCAGTTGGATTTTCTGGGGCGTCTTGCATGTAAAACTCTTTGTAAAAGTTTCCTGTTGCATCAGAAGATGATACGTATCCTTTTACTAATAAGCTATCTGATAACTGTATAAAATGGTCATAGTCAAAACCAGTCTGACCATCTTCGTAAGTTTCGTAAAGTGCTTTTAAATCAGAAATAGAGATTTCCGTTAAATCAGAATCATCTGACTCTAGTTTAGCAAGGAGTTCTTGTAAATTTTCATTTTCTTCATCTCCTAAACTGTTAGGAATTGTGTAGTCGTCATCTTGAACACAAGACGTAATAGCAACAGAAGCTATTAAGACTAGCATTAATTTTAAAGATTTAAGTGCTTTATTCATAACTTTTTTGTTTATAATTATTGAATTTATGAAATTTATACATTCCATAATTGTAATATTTTTATTAATTTTTTTTTTTTAGAATCTAACGTTCAAGTTAACAAAATAATTGGCGCCACGTCCGTACCAGTATTTTGAACCAAATTTTGGTGTTCCATTAGCATGGTCATCTCTTAGCTGAGTGTAATTAGCATTTCTACCTTGTTCAAAACCACCTGTTTTATAGATTTCGTCTAAGATGTTACCAACACTTGCAAATAAGCCAATATAATAATCACCTACTTTCCAAGACTTACCACCAACTAGGTTGACAACCATATAGTCACTAATCTTTTCTTGTTTTAATAATTCTGTCGCTAATTCTTCATCATAATCATTTAAAGGAAGTCCGTCAGAATCTAAGTAGAAATTTTCTGTTCTAGTTAATGCATTTACGTCAATGTAAGCATTAGAAAAGAAGTTAGCTGTTGCACCAAACCACCAGAAGTTAGGGTCTCTATATTCAAAACCAATAGATGATGCTCTTTGTGGGCCTCCTGCAAGTTTGTAATCTTTTAAATTAGCTTGTCCAAAATCTAAAGAACCATTTGAGCCATCATTTCCAAAGAAACTAGCTGAGGTTAAATATAAATTAGGATTATTATCATAAGTATATTGACCAATTGAAGCGGCACCTTTTAACTTAATGGTTGGTGTTACTTGAGCTTCGATACCTATTTCTACACCTAAGTGTTTTTTATCGATACCTTGTAGAACTTCTTGTACAAACGCAGAGGTGTCGTTGTCTTCAATATCATTTCCACCACTAATACCATCAGCATAGTAAAACCCAACTTCATTGGCATCTTCTATTTTGGTGTAAAATCCTGTGATTTTAGCATTAACAATCGGTGATCTAAAAATATAACTCGCATCAAAAGATGTTACGATTTCTTCACTAATATTATTAACTACAGAATGATTTTCTCTAGAGTTAGAGAATGTATTACGTAAATTAGGAGCTCTTGTTATGTAACCTCCATTGAGGTCAATTAAGTGTTTACCAGAAATTTTATAAGTAAAGCCAGCTTTAGCGCCTACACCAGTAAATGTAAGTTCGTCTCCTTTACCATAAGAAGTCGGCGCACCAGAAATAGTACCATCAAATCTACCATGCTCCCATAACCCTTCTCTTTGGTATGTAGTGTTTGTAATATTACCAGACAAATAGAAATCAAACTTATTATACTTAAACTGCGCCTGTGCATAAGCAGAAGCCACCTCAGCATATAAGTTATAGTTGTATCTGTATTTGTCACCTTCGCCTACTAGACGATCTGGATTTCTGTTGTCATATTCAAAACCATCAAAAGAATCGACGTTTAATAAACCAACATTAGACCCTAATAAATCAATAACTTCACCAAAGTTTTCTGATTTTAGGTTTTTGTAGTTAACGCCACCATTAATAATGATGTTATCATTAATCTCAGATGTAAATATAGAATTAACGGTTAATTGTGTGTCATCTACACGATCTTCATACAGAGCATAAGCCGAACTAATATCACCGATGTTGTTAGTAAGGTTGGCATCTAAAATACGATTCCAATCTATTTGACCATCATTTATAAATTCTTGTTCAGCTAAATAAGCGCCAGCATAATCTGGTCCATCAGTATCTGATAAAGCATAACTAGGTAAATCTTGGTAATATGCAGGACTTGGGTTTCCACCTCCAGAGTAATCTAATCTACTGTTTCCTAATTTACCAAACTGGTAACCTACATTAGTATTTAATCTTGTCTTAGATGAAATATCCCAGTAATGGTTTAACATAAAAATAGGTTCTTCTACTTCTTTAATACGAGAGTTACGTTGCTCACCATCTAATTCACCCCAATATTCATTATACCTAATTCCTTTAAGGTCATAAACCTCTTGTGTATTTGGTGAAGATTTTCCTCTTCGGTTAGGTGTGTAAATCGAAGTAAAGTTAATACTATGTTTATCGTTGATTTTCTTTTCTATTGAAGCAAAAAATGAATTAGAGTCGTATAAACTAGCATCTTGATAGCCTTCTTCTCCCCAGCGTCTTCCTAACATAAAAGCAAAAGACCAACCATCATCTAATAAGCCAGAAGCATAACTTGCCATTACACGATTAGTATAACTTCTATTAGAAGAAGAATACGTAATACGTCCTCCTTTTCTATAAGAAGAAGCTCTTGTAATAATATTAGATGAACCTAAAACACCACCAAAATTGTAGTCTGAAGGTGTAAGCCCAGTAGTTAACACTTGGTTACGCATCATATCATTTAATCCGCCCCAATTACTCCACTGTGGTCTCCCGTTGTAAAGCTTATTCATTTCAATCCCGTTCATTAATACAGAACCATTTTCTGAATCTAAACCTCTTAGCTTAAAGAATGAAGAACTAAATTCAAAAGCTGCAGTTCTTTGAAACACATCCATTGATGAAGAAAGAAGTCCAGAGATGTTATCTGCACCACTTGTGTCATCATTTAACTCATCATCAGAAAGTGTAATTGTAAACATATCCTGTACATCTGTGACATCAATATCTAAAGTCATGTCCGTAATATCTACGGTTTGGCCTTCATTGACGATAATAGGATAACGTTTTGTCTCGTAACCAGGTTTAGAGATTTTTAAAACCTGTTCTCCTAAGGGAACGTTGTTAGAAAATGTAAATTCTCCTAACCCATTGGTTAAAGTTGATTGTTGTGTTTCTTCGATTGTAATAGTTACATCAGGAATTGGTTCCGAAGATGCAGCGTCTTTTACACTACCTTTAACAATGGTGTTTTGAGCCAGCATTGTTAAGGAAGAAAAAACTCCAAATAATAAAATAAGTAAATTTTTTTTCATGCCTAATTTTAAAGTTAATAGCGTCTGAGCATTAAATAAAGGTTATTTAAGGCGAGCAAATTTACATTATTTATAATAAATATCTACTTTTGGCCTGAGATTTGTAATCTTGTTAATGTTAATTTAATATACTACTAAATGAAAAGTTTTAAATGCCTTTTAATTTTAACTTTCTTTTTCGCAATCATAAATGTTAATGCGCAGGAGAAAAAAAAATATAAAATACATACCGTTGCTTTCTACAACTTAGAAAACTTATTTGATTCTATTAATGACCCTGTTAAATATGATGAGGCTAGTCCGATCATGGAAATGAGTGCTGCTAATAGAGCTGAGGTTTATGAGAAAAAAATAAAAAATATGGCAAAAGTGGTTGCTGATATTGGTTCTCAAGACACAAAAAATTCACCTGCAGTGATAGGTGTTTCAGAAGTTGAAAATAGACAAGTCCTCGTCGATTTAATTAATGACCCACAATTGTTAGATAAAGATTATGGTATTGTTCATTACGATTCACCAGATAAGCGTGGTATTGATGTTGCACTACTTTATCAGAAAGCCCTTTTTAAAGTTTTAGACTCTAGTTCTCATGAATTATTTATTTATGACGATTTAAGCCGTGATCGTGTATTTACCAGAGATCAATTGTTAGTTAGCGGTGAGTTAGAAGGTGATTTAATTCATGTAATTGTTAATCACTGGCCATCACGAAGTGGTGGAGAGGCCAGAAGCCGTTCTAAAAGAGTAGGTGCTGCAAAACTTAATAAGCGAATTATTGATTCTTTACAGTCTAATGATCCTTATGCTAAAATAATTACCATGGGCGATTTAAATGATAACCCAACAAATGAAAGTGTAAAAGAGATTTTAAAAGCTGAGCGTAAAGAAAATAAAGTTGGTTTTAAAGGCATTTACAATCCAATGGAAGAATTTTTTAAGCAAGGTTTAGGGTCTAATGCTTATAGAGACTCTTGGAGTTTATTTGACCAAATATTATTCACACAACCATTTTTAGAAAAAGACTATTCATCATTTCGTTTTTATAAAGCAGGAATCTTTAATAAGTCTTATTTAACAAATAAGCGAGGACGTTATAAAGGTTATCCTTACAGAAGTTTTGCTGATGGTGGATTTTCAGATGGATTTAGTGATCACTTCCCGGTTTATATATACCTTATTAGAGAGGTAACAGAATAACAACATTAGCTCTTAATAATAGAGATAAAAAAAGCGTCTAGAACTTATGAGTTTAGACGCTTTTCTTATTAATGGTCATTATTTTAAGAAGCAAACCAAAGCCCCCAAGGAATTTTAGCTAAAACTAAAACTAAGGCTAGTGTATAAAAAATAGCGAGTAGTTTAAATTTTGGTTTAGAAGTTAATTTCTTTTTGTGTTTTGAATATCCAATTGTAACTAGGGCTACGGCAATAATCATGGTAAGTGGATGCTCTATAATAAGATTTCTTAGACCTGAATTTTTCATCACTTCTCCCATACCACCAACTTGTTCTATGACTGAGAAATAATCTTTCATAAAAAATAATACAATACCAATTAATAACTGAATATGCATTGTAATTAAGGCGAAAAGCGAAATTCTAAAATCTTTAGCATCAAATTCTTTATCGCCAAAAAACTTAATAAGTGCATTTAATGTAGCTAGGACTAATACTAGTAGTACTAAATAAGCCCATTTTGAATGTATAAACTGAACAATTTCCATAACAAATAAGTTGATTTATTTATGCAAACATAAGGATTTACGCTTGAATGTAATTACTCCGAAATCGTAATTTTATGTTTTAGCTCATTTCCAAGCGCATCTGTTACCGTTATCATATGTTCACCCGAACTGGGTAAAATAGCCATGTCATGGATGTCTTTTGTGCTTCCTATATAATGATTGTCAATGTACCAATGCAACTCTAATTCAGGTTTAGAATGTGCTACTTTTAAAATTAATTCATTGGTTTTACCATCAAAACCTTTGGGTAAATAAATAGTGCTTTCTTGGTTGGGGTAAATAAATTCCATAGAAACTCCAGAAGATTCTGCACAATCCATTCTGTAAGGTGGTAAGGCCTTATAAAATGGATTTTTAGTTTTGTAATAATAGGCTTGCAAGGGAGGTAAAACAAACCAAGATTTATTAATAATATTTGAAACGCTTTCACAAGACGAATTAACTTGATATTGTCCTGCTGCATCTAAATGTACTAACCGATGAAAAGGACAGGGTCTCGTTTTTTGACCACTAGCTTGTATAAAACGCATTTCAGTAGCATCGCAAATAGAGGAAGCACGAAAACCACTTTTTTTACAAATGCTGACTTCTAGCATTTCGTCATAGGGTTTTGCAAACCAATCGCTTTTTGGTAGTAAATCAAAGATCTCAAATAAAATAGGTGCAGCTGTTTGTACACCAACTAAACCAGGTCGGCCTTCACCATCAGCATTACCAACCCAAACACCAACCACATAATCTTTGGTGGTACCAATGGCCCATGCATCTCTAAACCCAAAACTAGTTCCTGTTTTCCATGCAATGTCTTGTGAAGAATCATAAAATTGCCAGCTTTCATCACTTTCGGGCCGGTTAACTTGTTTCATGCTTTCAAACGTGAGGTAAATCGAAGCCGCATCAAAAACCATCTTTTCTTTACTAAGCTTTCCAAAGTCAACAGATTCACTTGCATTGAAAATAGGTGATGTAAATTCATGGGTGAAATATTGACTAGAGTTGGCATTAAAATGGTTTAAAGTTGAAGCCATACCGGCATAACTTTTGCATAAATCCCAAAGGTTACTTTCGGCACCTCCAAGGACTAATGATAAGCCGTAGTGGTTTGCATTGTATTTTAAATCTTTAAGTTGAAGTGCTTTGAGGTAATGGTAAAAACGGTCTAAACCAAATTCTTGAAGCATTCGTACTGCAGGTACATTTAATGAGCGCGATAATGCTTCGTTAGCAGGTACTGCACCATCGTAATTTTGGTCGTAATTCTCTGGTTGGTAGCTTCCAAACTGTGTAGGTACATCTGTAACTAGTGCATTTGGGAGTAAATCACCAGCATCGAGCATAGCTGCATATAAAAAAGGTTTTAAAATACTACCTGTACTTCTGGGTTTATCTATAATATCTACACTATTTTGGTGCGTGTTATCGGTTGGGGAATTTCCAACGTATGCTAATACTTCTCTCGTTTTTACATCTAAAACTAATACTGAAAGGTTGTGAATTTCATTTTGTTTTAACAGGTCGTAATGTTGTTTTACAATGTTATTAGTTTGCTGTTGAAGAGATGTATTTAATGTTGTTTTTACACGTTTTCCTCGCGATGTTTTGGCAATTTTCTGAAGTAGATGTGGTGCGAGTTGAGGCAAGGGGTAGGGCTTTTGTGGTAAATCCTCCGAAATTGCTAATTGGTGCGTTAACGTATCAATCGTGCCATTATTTAGTAGTTTAGTTAATAATCGATTGCGTTTTTTTAATAATTGTTTCTGATTTTTTCCGGGATAAATTAAACTAGGAGCGTTTGGTAGTACAGCTAAGGTGGCACTTTCTGCCCAAGATAGGTCAGAAGCATGACGATTAAAATAACGCCAAGAAGCGGCATCAATGCCAACAACATTGCCTCCAAATGGAGCATGGCTAGCGTATAGATTTAGAATGTCATCTTTAGAAAGTCTCAGCTCTAAACGCGTGGCAAGAATTAGTTCTTTTAGTTTTTCTAAATAGGTGCGTGATTGGCCTTTTCGAGATAACCGAATGACTTGTTGGGTTAAGGTGCTTCCACCACGTTTAACTTCTCCAGAGCTTAAATTACTTTTTAAAGCTTTAACTATGGAAACCGGATTAAAGCCGGGATGTTTATAAAAATATTCATCTTCAAATTGAAGAATACAGGTTTTAAATTTATCAGGAATACTATCGTTTACAGGAAATCGCCATTGGCCATCCTTGGCAATTAATGCGCCTAATAAATCGTTAGATTTGCTGGTGATTACTGTTGTTGTAGGGTCTTTGAATAATTCTTGAGGCAAACAAAAATAATAGGCCACAAGGAGAACGGCGACAATTACCGATTTTATCTTATGGCGTTTTATGTGGTTTATTAATTTCAAAAATCTTAATTCCAATAACTTTTTTTTGCTCAGTATAAGCGTTCTTTTTTATTAAACCCCTAAAGTCCTTATAGTAACAATCTTAAAAAATTTAGGTGGAATGTTCGCTTGAGGGGATTTTAGGGGTGTAAATTATATTTAACAACCTTTATGCATATTAAATTCTATGACTTTTTCACTAATATTATCTTCAAAATCAGTCAATATAAGTTTTAAAAACACACGATTTGTAGCAACACCAACGGGCCGGTCCTTGACATTTTTTATGGTTTTAAAGTAATTTAGCCATTCGGCACCACATTGGTCAATGACCTCTGCTTTTAAGGCTTCTACAGAGGTGTCAATAAAGGTTTTCCAGTCTTTTTCGGTATAAGCTAAAGTTTCAAATGTATTAGATGTTACTTGCTTTAAAGGTTTCCATTCGGAATCAAAATGTTTCCAATCGTTAGCGTCACACTGTTTGTCTACACTCATAAATGAAATACTATTTTCATAACGTTGAAAAATACTTACATGTTTATAATCGCTATCAATCAAAACAATTTGCTTACGCTCTGGTGATGCGCCTAAACCGACATTAATTTTTGCTGAATCTAGCTGTATTAAGTGGTGTAGCCTTTTATTGTCACTTGTGGCTAAATTTTTGATTTCCACATTCAGTTTGTCTAAATCTAATCGAATCGTTTTATTGATTTTTGTTGAAGAGAGATAGCCATTAAAGACATAGCCAATATGATTTCGAGTTTCTACTTTTACCCATTCGCCACTCACTTTTTTACCGCCATCGAGGACCACGAGTTTTTGGTCTGTTGTTTCTAGTACATCAATGGCTTGACCATAGGCTAATTTGCTAATCATTTTTCCATTGACGTCGGGCTGATCTCTAAGTGATAAGCCGCTTTCTGCTGCTACATAAGCATTTTGTTGTGCTGTAGCGAAGGCTGTGCTTACTACCATTACAATCGCTAAAATCTGTTTTAAATTTTTCATAATTTTTAGTTTTTAGCTTGCCACTATGGCAAGCTTAGTTAAACATTTTAGCGGTTTTGTTCTAGGATTTTTGCCTTCCGGACGGCTTTTGTTTAGTTATTTTATGCTGAACTTGTTCAGTATCTTGTATTTGTTTTTTAGGTCTACTAGGCACGTGTTGAATTAGATTCAACGTCTGACTTTGTAGGTGTTGTTTTTGGTTCCGTAGACCTGCTAGATTTTAAAAACCTGCAAGGTCTTAAATTGTTTAATATTAATTAATATAGTAAGGCCTATACTGGTATTATGAGCTTACTTCTCAACCGTTATCCACTGCCCTTTATTTCGGACTAAATAATCATTATCATACATAGCTTCAGCTTGTGAACCTGGTAAGTAATACGTACCTAAATAAGACGCATTCAATAAAACGGTAAAGGTTTTGGTGCCATGTTGCCCTTTCTTATTCATATCAAAATAAAAGTTCACACGGTCGTCTCTAATATCAGTATATCTCGCTTGGCTTACGGTTGTATTACCAAAGTCGGTAAATCTTGTGTTTACAATATCCCAACCTGAAGGAAAAATTTGTGTCAGTGCCACATCATGCACATTATCATTCGTTAAGTTAGAAATGCTAACCGTTGCTACAAAATCTTGACCTTGTTGTAGTTTACTAACATTAATTTTATTGCCTTGTAAATCTTTGTAAATCGTTGAAATTGTAAAGCCGCGTTGTTCTGCTAATTCTTCACCTAATTTTAATTTTCCAGTGTTTAAAACGCGTACATAAACCAAATTATCTTTGGCGTTAGTGATTAATAGCTGATTGCTGCCATCTTTTACAGGGATATTGCGTTGTGCAATAGCATTTTTAGTTGTTATCGTTTTTGATGTTCCATTAACACTGTAGGTTAATTTTAAATCTTTTCCGCCATTTTTAATCACCATTTTCCCCATAGCTAATAAACTATAAGCTGTGGTTTGCGTGCTCATCCATTGGTCACTCGATAAATCTTTTGCTATAGATTTTGCTAAAGCTCTCGCTTTAGGATTTTCTGTGATAATCATGGTTTCTAAAGCCATTGCTCTATTTCTATCCACCGAACCGTAGGTATAATAATTAGATTTTGGAGGTTGAAAATCGATATTAGCCGTTTTAGAAATCGCATCGCTGGCTTCTTTTTGGCCTGCTAAGGCATAAGCTGCTGCTAAACGCCATTTGGCTTCGTTAGAAATCTCTTCAAATTCTCGCAATCGGTTCATGCTTGCTAAATCTGGACTTCCTGCTAAAGCCAAGGTGTATAAACGATAGGCTTGTGCTAAATCGGAATGATAGACGCGGTAACTAGGTCGCCAATTTCGAGCGGCTTGTTTTTGGTAGGCTATCCAATTGCTTTTAAAGGTTAACGGCAATACAAAGCCTTTTTTCTCAGCTTCAATCATAAAATGACCTGCGTAGCTTGTGCCCCAATCATTGGCCGAACTTTCACCCATCCAATAGCTCATGCCACCGTTAGCTTGTTGAAAATTACCTAAGCGCTTAATACCATTTTCAATATTTTTTTGAACGTCTTGCTTCTTTTTAGTTGTTAAATCGAAAATATCAGTTAGGAATAATTGTGGAAATACACTAGATGTAGTTTGTTCTAGGCAACCATGTGGATAACGAATAAGGTATTGTAATCGTCCTGTAAAATCCATAGGAGGTAAGGTTGAAAATTCTACCGTAGCTGAATTTGTTCCTGAAACACCAAAGGTGCTAACATCTATAGTCTGTTTTTCATTCGCTTCTAGCTCATAGTCCATAACACGAGTTGTAAATGGATTAGGGTTTTCTACATCAATTTCAACTTTGTAAGTTGATTTCTCACCATGTCCTGTGGCTATGACTTCAACGGTATTAATGCCTTTGGCTTTGGTTACATCCAATTCAAAATAAACCATTTTTTCATCAGGTTTATCAAATCTAAGTGATTGTGTAGATGCGCCTTTTACTGTAATCCCATCGCTTAATTTTAAGGATAAGTTGACGTTTTTTACTTTGTTTTCCATCGCAAAAACCGTGACCGGAAGTGTTACTTTTTCGCCAGGACTCAATTTACGAGGTAAGGTTGCTAAGACCATCAGTGGTTTTTTAACATGTACTGATTTTTCGGCACTTCCATAAGCTTCCGTGGTATTGTTGCCAGCCACCACCATCGCCCTTACGGCACCGATATAATTTGGCATTTTAAGTTGGTGTGTTTTGGTTTTGCCTTCGCCTAAAAGAAAAGGACCCAAATATGTTACCACAGGTTTAAAACGGTTAGCTTTCTTATTTTTACCGGCTGCTGCATTGCCATCACCACCAATAGCGAAAACTTGGTCAATACTACCAGAATACGCCCCAACAACATCATCAAAAATATCCCAAGTTTTAACGCCTAATGCTTCACGCGCATAGAAGCTGTCCCATGCATTTGGAGTTTTAAAACGTGTTAAATCTAATAGGCCTTCTTCAACAACAGCAATGGTGTAGGTCATAGCTTTGTTATTCTTCTCTGAGACCTCTATCTCGTAAGATTGCTCAGGCTGAATGACATCTGGCATCTTAATTTCTGGTGTTAGTTTAGTTGCTGGGTCTTCAACCATCATAGGAATTACGCCGTATAAACGAATTGGTAAATCGTTTGAGGTAATGGCATGCGGCTGTAATAACGAAATATTAATGAAGACGTTTGGTGCCATTTCTGAAGTTACAGGAATATCAACTGTGGTTTCGCCTGGTGCTGTCTTTACCCATTGATGTTGCAACACTTCTGAACCATTTTCTATGCTGACTAAAGCTCTACCTTCTGAACCTGAAGGGAAAGTTAATTTAGCAGTTTCACCAACATTATATTTTTCTTTGTCCGTTGAAAATACTAACATCTTAGCGGCTTCTTTATTGCCTGAAGGATTTGTAGACCACCAGTTTTTATAGAAATAAGCTGTTCTTCCTGTGGCGTGTCCGCTTACTGGGTCAACCACTCTAATTAAATAGCGACCGCGTTCGTTTTCAGGAATTTTAAGTTTAAAATTAGCCTTTCCATTCGCATCGGTATCCACTGTAAAGGATTGAACAGGCCTGTGGTAATTACTCGATACGTAGCTTGATAAATTGTCGTAAGAGGAATTCCACCACCAACGCCATTCAATTTTATAGACTTTGACTTCTAAATTTTTTCTTTTTATGGGTTGGCCTTCGGCTGTTACTGTCGCGATATCAAAGGTGTGATTTTCATCTGTAAAAAATGAACCGTAGGTATTGCCTTTTGGTGATTGCAGACCTACAAAACTTTCATAAGGTGCGTAAGGCATGGTAAAGGCATCTAGTGAAAAATCACCACCATTTTCAAACGCACGTATTAAAAATTGAGCGTTTAACATACCAGGAGCATTTTTTCCGATATTTAATTCAGAATTGATGGTCGCATTACCTTCGGCATCTAAATTTCCTTCAAATACATTGGTTTCTTCAGAATTAAATGTTCGCGTAGGGTCGTTAAAAATATAGTTTTTATAGCCTTTAAATGTGGTGCTGGTTGAGGTGAACTTTGCTTTAATTTCAGCTTTTAAGTTCTTGGCGGGAGCACCGTGTAACCAAGTAACGTTGAGGTCGCCTTGAAGTGGTTTGTTGTGACTTAGAGTTTCGTCTTCAAAATCGATTTTAATTTTTAATCGGTTGGGTTTTACAGTTTCAATTTTTAAACCTTTTGAAAATGTTGCACCACCGACAGATACCTTGGCACTATAATTTCCGGTTTTGTAATCGGTTGAGGTTGGTACTTTAAAATCGTAAAAACTATTTAGATTGTCAATCGATATTTTTCTATAGACCAATTTGCCAACAGGGTCTGTAATTTCTAATTTTACAGGGTGACGTTTTGGTAGTTTGTTAGCATTGTCATTTAATACAAAAGTTAAAAATAAACTATCTCCAGGGCGCCAAACTCCTCGTTCTGCATAGATATAGCCTTTAAGTCCACGTTGTAATTTGTTTCCAGAAACATCAAATTTACTTAAGGATAGCGATAATCCATCTTGTAACTTTATATAGCTCACATTACTACCTTTTGTGGCGATGGCAAAAGCGGCTCTATGTTGGGCATCAACTTTTAGCATGCCTTCTTTATTGGTAATACCGTTGGCTAATTCTTGTTGCTGGTAGTTGTATAACGTAATTTTTACGCCAGTTTCAGGGCTGGTATTAAGAATATTAGTAACTGCAAATAAGTAAGTGTTATCAGCACCTTGTTTGGTTATAACACCAAGATTTGAGCTAATTAAGTTTTGGGCTACTGTACGGTTTCCGTAGTTAAAATAAGAATCGGTACATGGATTGTCTCGGTCTCTCCAGCGGTAATTGGTATTTCTATAGTTGTAGGTTAAATTATCCCAATAGCGCTCTTCAAGTAAGTTTTCTTCTTCTTCAGAAATATCTTCTGTAGCATAATAATCGTCGTCGTAATAGTCATCGTAATAATCGTCTTCGTCAACACTTGTTGTTTCTGCATTTGAAGCACAGTCATAAAGCGAATAGTCCTTTTTAAAACTTAATTCTACTCTGTAAATGGCGCCAGGGTCGGCTTTGAGATATTTAGATAAATCGATGCTGTAGGCTTTCCATTTTCCGGTATTCTGATTTTCGTCCTGAATTAGCGTTATCGTTTCTTTGGCAATACGACGTCCCACTTGTTTTATGGCGTGTTCGTTACCGCTTGTTAGCGTATTGTTTTGTAAGAATTGTAAAACATTATCTTCAAATATTTTGATAATTCTTACATCGACTTTACTCAAATTAACAGCTTCAAAATTGAATTTTAAGTTATTTGAATTTGGAAGGATGCTGCCATTGCTAATGAGTCTTACTTCTGGCTTTAATTCCTCAAAAGTTATGAGCTCAGAGAATGGTTTTTTCAATTTAAAACCATCAGTGCTTTTGATGCCTTGAAACACATCAACCTGAATGTCTCCAGCTAATTTAGTGCCTGGGTAAACGCGTAGTACATTGCCATCTACAACATATTTAGGCGTGTTGGCGCCGTGAAGTGATACTAAACCATCAAAATTTTGTTGTTTTAATAAAGGATCAGAAAAGTTTAAGGATAAAAATTGTTCCGGACTTTGGTACACTTCAGTTTTTATAATCGTAAAGTTATTTTTTCCAGGAATAGTGATGAAATTTTCCCCTTTGTTGTCCGCTTTTATTGCTTTTCCGTTCCATTGGATATCAATCTTACTGTCTTCCACCAGTCGATTAATACTGTCTATTTTAAACTCAAAGAATTTTGCATGTTCTGTAGCTTCATTCCATACTAAATTCAATGTTTTTGCGCTTTGTGAGGCAGATACTAATTTTTTGGCGTTTTTGAGCGATATCAGATCAGCAGAGCGCAATTGCCCATGCAGATATTGCCATTCTTTACTGTATGATTGTAAATTTTGAGTGGTGATGTTAAAACTTGGTGTAATGGTTTTAAATTGAAAGGTGTAATCTTCAAACTCTTCCGAAATGCCTTTGTAGATGTCACTCAATTTAACATTTACGGTGTATTCGGTAGAAGGATCTAAGTGTTCATCTGGAGTAAATAAAAGGGTATGATTGTTCATGGCTTTAAGCTGGCCTTGAACGTGAGGTGTAATTTTAACCAATTCTGTTGGTAGGTTTTTGTCTATCTCCCATCCGCTAACCGTATCTGATAAGCTAATTTTTATTGGGTCGGCAACAGAGACTAAACCTGATGAGGTGTAGCTAATATAATCGCGATATTTAAAGATGTTATCAGTTTCAACAGGTTTGTCTTTACAAGAAAATACAAAGGCTATAATGAAAAGTAGGATGACGTGTTTTTTGAGGTTCATGATGATTAATAGATTTAGTGCAAAACTACGATTTAAAAAATTTTGAGTAGGTGCATTCTTGTTAAATAAGTACGCTAAGTTTTAAAGGTTTAGACTTGTTTAAATTGTTAAATTGCTCTTAAATTTAAGAATTGCGTGCAAATGAGTTAATATTATTGAGATTATTTTAGTAAAGATTAGTTTTATTTGTTTTTATAATAATGATGTTAAACTGTAAAGAATATAGCTTTTTAAGCTGTGTTTTATTTTTCATAAATCCCAATTTCTAATTCGCCTTGGTCGTTCATCGTGGCGCGATACATGCCAGCAGTATTGAACTCCATAACCATTTTGCCATCTTTGTCAACCGCTATAATACCTCCATCACCACCAAGTTTGGCTACTTTTTCGTGTATCACTATGCGAGCAGCTTCTTGTAATGACAACCCTTTGTACGCCATTAAAGCAGAAATATCATGGGCGACTTGCGCACGAATAAAATATTCGCCCCAACCTGTGCTCGATACGGCGCAGGTTGCATTGTTAGCATAAGTACCAGATCCAATAATTGGGGCATCTCCAATTCTACCATAGCGTTTGTTAGTCATGCCTCCTGTTGATGTTCCTGCAGCTAAATTTCCATTTTTATCTAGCGCAACGCAACCCACTGTTCCAAATTTAGAATCTTTAATAGTGGGGTCGTAAAACGCTGTTTGGTCATCGTGATCTAGTTCTACTTTTTCTCGGTCCTTGGCACGTTGTAATGATTTGAATCGGTTTTCGGAATAAAAATAACTCGGGTCTACAAGCTCTAAGCCTTGCTCTGCAGCAAAGGTTTCAGCACCTTTTCCCGATAGCATAACATGTTCTGACTTGTCCATAATTGTACGTGCTAAATGTATTGGATTTCTTACCGTTGTTGTGCCAGCTGAAGCTCCTGCATTTAGTGTTTTTCCGTCCATTATCGAAGCATCTAATTCGTTGGTTTCTGCATTGGTGAAAACAGCGCCTTTACCAGCGTTAAATAGTGGCGAATCTTCCATAATAGTAATGGTTTTTTCAACCGCATCAAGACTGCTTCCACCTTCTTTTAAAATGTTGTAGCCTACTCTTATAGCTTCTTCAAGTTTTGCTTTGTAGGCAGCTTCATTTTCAGGTGTCATATTAGTTCTTAAAATGGTGCCTGCTCCTCCATGGATGACAATGGCGAATTCTGGTTTTTCAAATTTTATTTTAGGTGAAGTGTTTTCTATTGGGGTTGCGTTGTTTTCGTTTTTGCATGCAAAAGTTAGAACTAAAATGAATAGTAAAAGAAATGGTTTTTTCATAATTTAGAAGGTTGATTTTCTGTTATTAAAGTTACATAATTTAAGGAGGTAGCGTTTCGACTAGCAAACTTTTTATTAGTAACTTCGCATAAAATTTTAATAATTCATAAAAAATAAGCAAATATGGAAGCAGTAGCTACCGATTTCGGAATAAAAGAAGCCTTAGAGCAGTTGGGGGTTAAAGATATAAATGAAGGGACTTCTACAGGTTCAAACCATTTTTCTAATGGAGATATTATTGAATCGTATTCACCAGTAGATGGAAAATTAATAGGTAAAGTAAAATCGACGACAAAAGCAGATTACGACAAAGTGATGGATGCCGCAACAAGTGCATTTAAAACGTGGAGAGATGTGCCAGCACCACAACGTGGTGAAATTGTACGTCAGTTTAGTAATAAGTTAAGAGATTTAAAAGAGCCTCTAGGAAAGCTTGTTTCTTATGAAATGGGAAAATCCTTGCAAGAAGGTTACGGCGAAGTACAAGAAATGATTGATATCTGTGATTTTGCAGTTGGATTATCACGTCAGTTAAACGGACAAACGATTCCATCGGAACGTCCAGGGCATGTCATGAGAGAACAATGGCATCCAATTGGTGTTGTTGGGATTATTTCAGCATTTAACTTCCCAGTAGCCGTTTGGTCTTGGAACACTGCTTTAGCTTGGATTTGTGGTGACGTGTGTGTATGGAAAGCTTCTGAAAAATCATTATTATGTTCTGTAGCATGTCAAAATATTATCGCAGGCATTTTAAAAGAAAATAACTTACCAGAAGGTATTTCTTGTATCGTCAATGGCGATTATAAAGTTGGTGAAATGATGACAACAGATCCTAGAATGGCACTTATTTCTGCAACAGGTTCTACAAGAATGGGACGTATTGTTGGAAAAACAGTGGCAGAACGTTTTGGTAAATCATTATTAGAATTAGGAGGAAACAATGCCATTATTATTACACCAACGGCCGACTTAAAAGTGGTTGTTCCTGGTGCTGTATTTGGTGCTGTTGGGACTTGTGGACAACGTTGTACATCAACACGTCGTTTAATTATTCACGAATCGGTTTATGATAAAGTGCGTGATGCTATCGTTGGTGCGTACGGTCAGATTAAAATTGGTAATCCATTAGATGAAAACAATCATGTTGGGCCATTAATCGATAAGGATTCTGTAAATACGTATTTAGCAGCTATTGAAAAAGCTAAAGCTGAAGGTGGAAACGTTTTAGTAGAAGGTGGTGTTTTAGAAGGTGAAGGTTACGAATCTGGTTGCTACGTAAAACCAGCAATTATAGAAGCTGAAAACCATTATGAAATTGTTCAGCACGAAACATTCGCACCAATTTTATACATCATGAAGTATTCTGGAGATGTTGAAAATGCGATTGAACAACAAAATGGCGTAGCGCAAGGTTTATCATCAGCAATCATGACCAATGAATTAAAAGAAGCAGAGAAATTCTTGTCTTATGCTGGTTCTGACTGTGGAATTGCCAATGTGAACATTGGAACCTCTGGTGCCGAAATTGGTGGTGCTTTTGGTGGTGAAAAAGAAACTGGAGGTGGACGTGAGTCTGGTTCTGATGCATGGAAAGTCTATATGAGAAGACAAACCAACACCGTTAACTACTCTGATGAGTTACCTTTAGCACAAGGCATTAAATTTGATCTTTAAACTAAGGTTAAGTTTTATAAATATTATGAAGCCATATCGAAAGATATGGCTTTATTTTTTTAACATTGTAAGACGCAACCTTTTCTTACGAACTGTATCTGCTTAAAAACCAATCTATTTCATGTTATGAAACTACTAATTAGATTCTTTTTATCGTGCTGTGTGCTGTTAACAGTAGTGAGTTGCGAGGTTCACCTAGAAGACGATACCAGGATTTTAGTAGAAGGAAACATAATTGATCAAAATAACTTACCTGTTTCTGATGTGAAAATTAGCGTTCAAACTAGAAGGAGTAGTTACAATGAAGGAGAGAATCAGTATATTTTAGGAGAAGGCTACAGTAATTCTGATGGTGCTTTCTCTGTTATTTCACTATATGATGGAGATGAAGATTTTGCTATTGAAATTGATGGAGGTGACAAGTATAGTACTTATGTTTATAAAACCAACACTATAAATTATACGCCAACAGATTTAACTTTCAATCTGGAAACAGTAAGCTTAAAAAAAACAGCCACCTTTAATTATAATATGATTAAAACAAGTGGTGAATCCAATACGCTTAGATATAGTTTTAAATATGTTGAAGGTTTTTGTTTAGAATATTATGAAGGAACAACACTCAATGAATATCAAAGTTTATGTTATCAAGAGCGTGTGATAGGCCAATTGCTCAATGACAACAATCCTGATAATGAATGGTCATTTAGGCTTCCATTGGGCGAAGTGGTTGAGTTTACATACTCTATAAATGATGAGCCTGAAATCACTGAAATAATCACAATTAATCAAGATAGCTATGACTTTACGTTTACTTATTAATACGAGCTTAGTTATTAGTATGCTTTTGTGTGCTTCAGTTGGTTTTGCACAAGACAATCTTAACGAAAGTGAATCACAATCCGAGTCTAGCAACACGTTTTTCGATTCAGAGGATCGTCAAAGCTTTTTTGCTATAACGATAGGAGGTCATAAACCTTTTGCAAGTGGTGATAACTTTATGGGAGAAGGTCTAAGCGGAAAGTCAGGCATAGATTTTAAAGTTCAAATGTATGTGTATAAGCATTTATTTATAGGATTGGCAACAGGAGCCAGCTATTTTGATGTGAAAAACCAAGAGCTTTTAGGGAGTTATAGAAAATCTAGAATTGCTGAAAATTATATTTATTTAGGTTACGAATTTCTACCAGCTGAAAACTTAAGGCTAGGTCTTAATATTGCTATAGATGGTGATTTGAATTATAAAAATTCAGGATTTAGCGCGTCTGATATTGCAGAACAACATGATTCGGCCAAGTTAAATCGCTATGAATTATATCTTTATTATGAGTTGTCAAAACATTTTATGGTCTATCTCGATTATGGGTATAATGTGAGTAAAACCGATATTAGAGTGCCATCTGAACTAGAGGATTTCTTCAGAAAAGGAAAATACAGTACTATAGGTATAGGCCTTGTTTTTACCATTGGAAGTCGTGATTTAATTTCTCGTTTTTTGTAAATTAAAGGTCTGTTTTTTAGATGTTCTGTAGTTGTTTTGAAATAATTAGACTCATAAGCCGTTTTATATGAGAAGGGTTTATTTGAATGCACTTCAATTAAACTTTTCGATAATGAGTAAGTCTTATTTATATGACACAGCAAGAACTTCAACATTTATATTGGCGCGCTGGTTTCGGTATTAATCCGAATAGGTACAAATCTATGCCTAAGAATAAAGCGCAAGTTATTGAAGATTTTTTTGCAAACTCTAAGACTTTTACACCACTTCACATTGACTTGTCTTATCTGAATGGCATTAAGCCCATTGATTTAAAAAATTATCCAGAATTAAAAAAAGAGATTAATCAAAAGGGTAGAAAGAAGATCTTAGAGCTAAACAATGCATGGGTAAAACGCCTATTTAATCCTAAAGAATTACTTCGTGAACGGATGACACTTTTTTGGGCCAATCATTTTGTGTGTAGAGAGCGAAACCCATTATATGCCCAGCAATACAACAATACGCTGAGGTATTTTGCTTTAGGGAATTTTAAAGATTTTGTAAAAGCCATTTCTAAAGAAGCCGCCATGCTGAGGTATTTAAATGGGAAACAAAGCAGAAAAAATAAGCCAAACGAAAATTTTGCACGCGAGTTGATGGAATTGTTTACGCTTGGAGAAGGTGAATATTCTGAAAAAGACATTAAAGAAAGTGCACGTGCTTTTACAGGTTATAATCATGATTTTGAAGGCAATTTTATTTTTAGAAAGTTGCAACATGACTATGAGTCAAAGTTGTTTTTTAACAGGATAGGAAAACATGATGGTGACGACATTATAGATATCATTTTATCAGATAAGCGTTGTGCGCGGTTCGTTTCAGATAAAATCTACCGTTATTTTGTAAACCCAAAGCCAAACAAAAAACATATTGACGCTATGGCTGAGGTATTTTTTAAAGATTATAATATTGAGAACTTAATGCGTTTTGTGTTTCTTTCTGATTGGTTTTATGATGAAGTAAACAGAGGTGCCAAAATAAAATCGCCAATAGAATATGTGGTAGGATTAGCAACTACGGTTCCTGTGACATTTGAAAATGATAAAGACCTCCTAAAAATTCAAAGAATATTGGGGCAAACCTTATTGGACCCACCAAATGTAGCGGGTTGGAAAGGTGACAAAGCATGGATTGATGCCAATACAATTATGATTCGCTTAAAATTACCTTCTGTTGTATTAAATAATGGATTTATTGCTTTAGGTGAAAATGGTGATTTCAGAAAGCAATTCACCAAGAATAAGAAACAAAAATTACCTTTTAAAACACGACCGAATTGGGAGGTGTTTCTAGAAAATTTTAAATATACAAATATTGAAAACCTTCAAGATTATATCATTCAAGGAACGATTAACAAAGGCACTTTAGATTATATAAAAGCACTTGATAAATCTTCTAAACAAGCTTACTGCATTCAACTCATGTCATTACCAGAATATCAAATGTG
Organism: Winogradskyella vidalii; assembly: GCF_013403955.1. Classification (GTDB taxonomy): domain Bacteria; phylum Bacteroidota; class Bacteroidia; order Flavobacteriales; family Flavobacteriaceae; genus Winogradskyella; species Winogradskyella vidalii. The sequence goes on from NZ_JABFDG010000003.1 coordinate 71,573, forward strand.
TTAATTATGGACAGACGAAAATTTCTTAAGAATTCAGCCTTAGTGAGCAGCTTATTTTTTGTTCCTAATTTTGTGAAAGCATTTGAATCTTTGCCGTCAGAACGATTGGGTTATAAACGCTTAGTCATTGTGCAATTGGCTGGTGGAAATGATGGCTTAAATACTATAATTCCATATAATAACGATTTATATTACAACGCAAGACCGCGATTAGCGATTTCTAAAAACATTATAAAATTGAATGACGATTTGGGTTTTCATCCAAGTTTAAGCCCGTTACAGTCTTTGTTTGATAATGGCGAATTATCTATTATTAATAACGTTGGTTATCCTAATCCGGTACGCTCACATTTTAGGTCTATGGATATTTGGCAAACCGCAAGTGAATCAGATGAGTATTTGCAAAGTGGTTGGTTGGGACGTTATTTAGATCAGCATGGTAAAAAGCCATATAATGCTATGGAAATGGACGAGCAACTTAGTTTAGCTATGAAAGGTGAACATTTTAATGGCATTGCCACTAGCAATTATAAAACGCTTCATAACTCCGCCAAAGATCCTTATTTTAAAAATGTTCTTAATCATTATAATGATGCGCATTTAAGCGAACATAACTTAGGGTATTTGTACCAAACGATGATTGAAGCTAAATCGTCAGCCAACTATATTTATGAGAATACAAAGGTGAAATCCTCGCAGAAAAGCTATCCTCAAAATGGATTTGCTGGTCAACTCAAAAATGTGGCACAATTCATTAATTCTGGATTAGACACTAAGGTGTTCTATACGTCCTTGGCTGGTTTCGATACACATGCTAATCAAGATTACAAACAAACCCGATTATTAACGCAATACGCAGAAAGTGTCTCTGCTTTTGTGAGTGATTTAAAGCGCAGTAGTACATTTAAAGACACGTTGATTTTAACCTTTTCGGAATTTGGAAGACGTGTAAACCAAAACGCAGCAAACGGAACAGATCATGGTTCTGCTAACAATGTGTTTGTTATTGGGAAAAACTTGAAGACAGCCGGATTTTATAATGAGCTTTCCAGTTTGAGTGATTTAGATGCTAATGGGGATTTAAAATATAATATCGATTTTAGGTCTGTATATGCAACAATACTTTCCCAATGGATGGGAGTTTCTACTAAAGGCATTATTTCTGGTCAACCCAAGCCCTTAGATTTTCTGTAAGTGATTTTATTAATGAATTTTAACCTGCAGAATAGGTGATTCTATATTGAGATAAAAAAAACCTTGTTTCAATTTTAGCTTTTCGGCTCATTAGAAACAAGGTTTAATAATTGATTAATAGCAGTACAAATATGGTTAATATTTTGATTGATGAGTAAAATTAATGATGAATGGTAGAAAAAAATGTATAATCAGTACTGTTTATATAAGGCTTCCGATTAAATGCGTTAATATCCTGATGAAAAAATCATTATTTCCGACAAACTAGCTGTATTTTACTTTTCTTAGAATCCTAATGGTTTCTTTATAAGAGTTATAAAGATTTGTGTTGTGTTTTTTTATGAAGGGTTTTGCATATTCAAGTTTTGGTAATGCTTCATCAAAACCGTTGAGGTAACAAATAAGGTAACTTGCGGCTAAACTTTTTAAATCTTCATTTTCATTTTGATTTAAGGGGCTTTTCTTTTCAAGCTTTTTTAAGAGTGCATTATTGGCATTATAGATATGATGTAGCACTTTTTTGTCATATTGTGGCGGTTTAAATATTAACTTAGCTTCAATGGTGTAATTAACGTTGTCACTAAAACGTATCGTTTTTTCTTCAAGTTTATAATACTTATAAGATTTATACAATCCCAGTCTTACATATTCAATTATTCTAAAAGAATCTTCAGTATAGGTGATTGAAACATCATCTAATGCTGAATAAAACAAAAGCACTTGTTCGTTAATTAATTTAATATCAACTCTAGAGAAGAAGGTCTTGTCTTCAACCTGTTTTTTTGCGCCAGACCAGCACAGCACAAAATATTCTTTAAATACTTTGTATTGCGGATTAAAATCTTGGCGTTTATTCATAAAATCGAAAACACCGTCTAGGGTGAGTTCAATATTATTCTGTGCATGGTTTTCTATAGCTGCCACGATTTTAGAATTGACATCTTTAATTTCAATATTAAAGACTTTAGGCATACTTATGCTGCCATCCCTAAAAAACACAGAACCACCATAATATTTCCAAATGTTTTTTCTTAGCGAAGTAATACTGTCAATAGGTCTAATGGTTACCAGACCAACTACTTTGTGCTCTGGTAGGTGTGGAAACGGAATGTTTTCGTATTGAACAATAGGTGGATTTGCGAGGTAGGCATTAATAAGGTTTTGAATTTTACTGTCGTCAAAAAAATCGACACCAATAATTTTATTGTCTTCATCTTGTACGCCAATAACAATATAAGAGTTGTTTTTTGGGTTGCTATTAGATAAGGCGCAGATATGTTTTAAGAATTTCCCTTTTCCTTCTTTGGTACTGATGTTGATTTTTCGCTTCTTGTCATAAAAACTATTCTCATCGTTATGAGCTAATAAGTTTTTTATGAGTAGTCGCTTGTTAATCATAATAGCTCTTACAAGAGCAAGGATTTTGTTAATTAGATTTTTTCACAATCGTGGAGTTGGCTTGTGCAGTACAAAACATCAGTACATCGGCTATATTCACATGTGCAGGTCTAGAAACGGCAAAATAAATAACCTCTGCAACATCTTCTGCTTGTAGGGCTTTATAACCTTTATACACATTGTTTGCAATAGCATCGCCTTTAAACCGGACTTCTGAAAATTCTGTTTCTACCAAACCAGGATTAATGGCGCCAACTTTGATTTCAAAAGGATTCAAATCTATTCGCATACCTTCTGTTATGGCTAAAACGGCGTGTTTACTTCCGCAATACACATTGCCATTGGGATAAACTTCTTTTCCGGCTGAAGAGCCGATGTTAATAATTTGTCCAGATTGGCGTTCTGTCATCCCTGGGATAATCGCTTTACTCACATAAAGCAAGCCTTTCACATTTATATCTATCATAGCATCCCAGTCATCTAAATCACCATTTTGAATAGGGTCTAAACCATGAGCATTTCCGGCATTATTAATTAAAATATCAATTTGCTTAAATTCTTGTGGTAATGAAGCAATAGCTTTGAGTGTTTCTGCTTTATCACGGACATCAAAATTCAAGGTGTGTACATTAACTATATCAGATAATGCTTCTTGGATAGTGTTTAGTCGTTCTTGTCTGCGGCCACATAGAACTAGGTTAATGCCATGCTTGGCAAATTCATAAGCGGTTGCTCTGCCTATACCACTTGTAGCTCCTGTTATTAATGCTGTTTTTTTCATAGTTCTATAGTTTAAGAGAAAGCAGGAATATATGTTTATGAGTAAGCAACTGAATGCTACTACTGAGACAGTGAACTCACCTATGGCACCTTATGTCCCTGAGCGGCCACCAATATTAAAAACCAATCTTCTAATTCCAATTCAATTTTTGCGGCTTCAACCGATAACTTTAAGCGTTCTTCAGTTGTTGTGCCAACTACAGGGTGAATATTTGCGGGATGTTTCATAATCCATGCTAATAATAATTGGTCTTCAGTTGCATTGTATTTATCTTTTAGTTCACTGAGTTGTTTATGAATACGTATGTTTTGTTCATTGTCGTCTTTAAAAATAGAACCTAAAGGCGACCAAGCCATTGGCTTTATACCACATGTTTTTAGATAATCTAAAGTTCCATCATGCATGGCAGAATGTTCTGTAAGTGAAAATTCAATTTGGTTCACGTCAATATCCATACGTAAACCAATCATGTCCATTTGCGAAGGTGTAAAATTCGATACCCCAAAATCTCTAATTTTTCCTTCTTTCTTTAAGATGGTGATCGCTTCGGCAATTTCTTCAGCAACCATTAACGGACTAGGTCTGTGTAAAAGTAAAAGGTCTAAATAATCGGTTTTAAGATGTTGTAAGGATTCTTCAGCAGACCATATAATATAATCTTTGCTGTAATTATAGTGTTTAACGCTGTTGTTTCGGTTGTCGCTTATATCTTGAATACCACATTTTGAAATCAGTTGAATAGCTTCACGTTTCAAGCCTGAATCTGCAAAGGCATTACCAAAATCAGCTTCAGTGGTATATGCGCCATAAATATCAGCATGGTCAAAAGTGGTAATTTGATTTGAAACGCAGAAATTCATTAAGGCTGCCATTTCTTTTTTTGAGAGTTGCTTACCCCAACTCCCCCAAGTCATAGTACCTGCAATTAATCGGGAATATTTCACTTTGTTTTCATTTTATACGGGTTTTTATGCAATTGGTGTATAAAAATACTGAAAACATCAAGAATACAATATCATTGGGGTATAATTATTTAACAGCCCCCAAATTATGAAACCTATTCAAACGATTAAACTTTTAATCTTTACACTTATTGTAGTTAATTTTTCTAGTTGTGCTAAAGATGATATTAGTAGCAATGTTGACTACACAGGTATAACTGTAAGCCTAAAAAGTGATTCTAGTAAACTTAAAGATATATTTTTAGAAATCGAAGGCATTCAGCTAAGAGTAAAAGAAGATAGTAGCTCAGCAAATGCTTGGGTGAGTTTAAGTACTGTTAATACAGGAACTTATGATGTTTCGAAATTAAGAAGTGAATCTGAGTTATTATTAGTTAATCATTCTGAAATAGCATCAGCTTTCATTTATGAAATAAGATTAGTGCTTGGTGATAACAATTTTATGAATATCGACGAAATGTTAGTCAGTTTAGATGTTGCTGAAAATGGTAACGCTACACCATCAAATTTAATTGAGCTAGATTTTGAAGCCAACCATTTTTATGATTTAATGATTAATATAGATTTAGATGCTTCGGTAAGTTTTAATGAAGCTGAAAATATGATGACCCTCAATCCAAAACTCTTCACAGAAATAAGAAAGTTTTAATATTAATTAACCCTAATCCATAATTAAATCTTAATAAAGAGCGATACTTCGGTGTTGCTCTTTTTTTTAACCAATTGTTAACAGCAACTAAGAAAAAATTTTAACACTTTGCATCCTCTAAAATATGACGAAACCATTTCTTGAAATTTTATCAAAAATGGTATAAAAATAGTTTTGTTCTTAAACTCTTAAATAATGGAAGAAACGAGTACAGTTGACATTAAGTCAATTAATGAAAAGATTGAAAAAGAAAGTGCATTTGTAGACTTATTAACCTTTGAAATGAATAAGGTAATTGTTGGGCAAAAGCACATGGTAGAACGTTTGTTGATTGGCTTATTAGGTCAAGGTCACATTTTATTAGAAGGTGTGCCAGGTTTGGCAAAAACATTGGCAATTAACACGCTGTCTAAAGCCATTGATGCTAGTTTTAGTAGGGTTCAGTTTACACCAGATTTATTACCTGCAGATGTTGTTGGTACGCTTATCTTCAATATGAAGGAGAATGACTTTACCATTAAAAAAGGACCCATCTTCGCCAATTTTGTTTTAGCAGATGAGATTAACAGAGCACCAGCAAAAGTGCAATCTGCTTTGCTTGAAGCCATGCAAGAAAAACAAGTGACTATTGGAGATGAAACTTTTGTTTTAGATAAGCCTTTCTTAGTAATGGCAACGCAGAACCCAGTAGAGCAAGAAGGAACTTATCCGTTGCCAGAAGCGCAAGTGGATCGTTTTATGTTAAAAACAGTAATCGATTATCCAACTATAGATGATGAACAACAAATTGTAAGAGCCAATTTAAGAGGGACTTATGAAAAGGTGAATCCTGTAGTTTCTGTAGCGCAGATTTTAAGTGCCCAAAAAGCAGTTAAAGAGGTTTACATGGATGAAAAAATAGAAAAATATATTCTCGATATTATTTTCGCCACACGTTATCCTGAAAAATATGGATTAGCGGATTTAAAACCCTTAATTTCTTTTGGTGCTTCTCCACGTGGTAGTATTAATTTAGCTGCTGCAGCTAAATGTTATGCGTTTATAAAACGAAGAGGCTATGTTATACCAGAAGATGTTAGAGCTGTTGTTTATGATATTTTACGTCATAGAATAGGTATTACCTATGAAGCTGAAGCTGAAAATGTAACTTCTGAAGACATTATCAATAAGATTGTAAACCAAATTGAGGTACCTTAAAGATTCAAAATTTTAAGTTCAAAAATTCAAAGTTACTAAACCTTGAATCTTAAATATTAAATCTTGAACATCAAAAAATGGACACTAAAGAATTACTCAAAAAAGTACGAAAAATAGAGATTAAGACAAGACGTTTGTCTGATCATATATTTGGAGGCGAATACCACTCGACTTTCAAGGGCCGTGGTATGACTTTTTCTGAAGTGCGCCAGTACCAGTTTGGTGATGATGTTAGAAATATAGACTGGAATGTTACCGCGCGATATAACGAACCTTACATTAAGGTTTTTGAAGAGGAGCGTGAGTTAACAATGATGCTTATGGCTGACGTTTCGGGTAGTGAAATGTTTGGAACAGAAAATCAGTTTAAAGATGAAATTGTGACTGAAATTGCTGCGACATTAGCATTTTCAGCCACACAGAATAATGATAAAATAGGTTTAATCTTATTTTCAGATGAGATTGAACTATATATTCCGCCTAAAAAAGGCCGTTCGCATGTGCTTAGAATTATACGCGAACTGTTAGAATTTCAACCTAAAAGTAAACAGACCAACGTTGCAGAAGCCTTTAAATTTTTGTCTAACGTTATGAAGAAGAAAGCGATTGTTTTTGTGCTGTCCGATTTTGTTGCAGACGATTATAAGCAAAATCTAAAAATAGCTGCCGGCCGACATGATATTACAGGGATTAGAATCTACGATAAACACGAAGCTGAGATTCCTAATATAGGTATGGTGCAAATGCAGGATGAGGAAACTGGCGAATTAATGTTAGTAAATACAGCCTCTAAAAGTGTAAGACAAAATTACAGTAAATATTACCATGAAAAAGTGAACTACTTTAAAGATAGTTTTACTAAATCTGGCGCAGGTACCATTGATTGTAGAGTCGATGAAAGCTATGTAAAAAAGTTGCTGGGGTATTTTAAAAGAAGAGGATAATGACTATGAAACTTGAAGCACGGCGTTTGAAGTTAAAATGGAAAAGAAAGAAGTGTAAAGTGAAAGGTTTAAAAAATATATTTAGCATACTAACAAAAAACGAGGACATATTAGTCTTCCGTCATAGGACTTCCATTGTTGGTTTATGTTCCATGCTCTTTTTTCTGGCTACTTTTTCCTTGTCAGCACAAGTCACTACAGAAATAGATACCACAACGATTAGAATTGGTGAGCAAATAGACTATAAAATTAATGTTGAAGCTGATTCTACATCCTTAGTTGTTTTTCCGGAAGGGCAAACGTTTATGCCATTAGAAGCTGTTGAGGCTTTAGATATTGACACCACTAAAAATGAGGCTAAGTTTTTACTGTCTAGAATTTACAAACTCACGCAATTTGATTCGGGTGCTTACACCATTCCGAGACAAAAAATTCTTATCGGCGATCAGTCTTTTTTCACCGATTCCTTAAAAGTGGCAGTAAATACAATTGAAGTAGATACCACTAAGCAGAAACTCTACGATATAAAACCTATTATTGAAGTTGAAAAAAGTATCAGTACTTGGTGGCTTTGGGCGTTGCTTATCGTTTTAGCTGTTGCAGCAGTTGCGTTTTTATTGTATTGGTTTATATGGCGAAAAAAACCATTAACAGAAGCTGAAGAAATAGCGTTGTTACCTCCTTATGATCGTGCTAAATTAGCCTTGTCTAAACTCGATGAAAGTCAATATTTAATTCGTTCAGAAGTCAAGGAGTATTATTCAGAGTTGACCTTCATTATTAGAAAATATTTAGATGAAAAAGTGTATGATCGTGCTTTAGAGAGTACCACATCAGAATTGATTAATCATCTAAATTTGTTAAAAGATGGTAATCAGGTACCACTTTCAAAAGAAACGATTCTACATCTCGAATCTATTTTACAACGTGCCGATTTAGTAAAGTTTGCAAAGTCTGCACCAGATACGGCACTTGCCGAAATGGATAAAAAGACTATAGATAAAGCCATAGATAACGTTAAAGTTAGTTTGCCAGAACCTTCAGAAGAAGAAAAACTATTAGATCAAAAATATAAGGAAGAACAAGAACGCAAGAAGAAGCGTAAAAAAATCTGGTTGACCGTTATTATTTCATTATTTCTAATCGTAGCAACCTATGTAGGTTTTGGTATAAAGTACGGTTTCGGTTATGTAAATGATACGATTATTGGTGATGAAAGTAAGGAGTTATTAGAAGGTAATTGGGTAGAGAGTGCTTATGGTTTTCCGCCTATATGGATAGAAACACCAGAGGTTTTAAGGCGTGAAGAAGTTGAGGTTCCAGAAGCTCAAAAAGATAAAATTAAGACTTCAGTTTTTAGATATTTAGGTGAAAAACAAGGACTAGATATCCAAGTGAGCACCACAGCTTTTAATCTAACAGATGCTCAAGGGCAACCAAAACAACTGACAGATGAAGAAAAATCTGAAGATTTAGTTAAAGCTTCAGAAACCTATTTAAATACATTAGAGTCTCAAGGTGCCAAAGATATTACGGTAAAACGTGAAAAATTCACAACGCCTAATGGTGCAGAAGGCTTTAGGGTTTATGGGACAATGAATTTGGCTATAGATGAAGCTAGTACTAAGCCAGCTAAATATAATTTGTTTTTATTTAGAGCAGAAAACGTACGACAGCAGATTATTTTAAATTGGAGCGCGGAAGATAATTATGCCGATGCTATAATTGATCGTATCGTAGATTCCATAGAGTTGAAACCAGACGAAATAGAAGAAGAAAAGGAAAACTAATGTTCGAGCATATACAATTTTTAAATATAGAATTCTTTTGGCTGTTATTGCTTTTGCCAATAGCTATAGTGTGGTATGTCCTTAAACAAAGTAAACAAACGGCAGAGTTAAAAATGTCGAGTATTAAAGGATTTAAAGGGGTATCATCATTTTGGTCTAAATTGAGGCATGTGCTTTTTGCGCTGCGTCTAATTGCTTTAGCGTTTTTAATTACGGCCTTGGCAAGACCAAGAACCGTGGATGTGTCTACGCAAACTAAAACCACGAGCGGAATTGATATCGTTATGGCTATTGATGTATCAGCAAGTATGCTGGCAAAAGATTTACGCCCAAACCGATTAGACGCTTTAAAAGAAGTGGCAGCCGATTTTATAGATGGACGACCAAGTGACCGAATTGGTTTGGTAGAATACGCAGGAGAAGCTTATACAAAAACACCAATAACAAGTGATAAATCTATTGTAAAACGATCTTTAAGAGATATCAATTATAATTCTCTTATAGAAGGTGGTACCGCTATTGGTATGGGATTAGCAACTTCTGTAAACCGATTAAAAGATAGTAAAGCCAAGAGTAAAGTTATTATTCTGTTAACGGATGGTGTTAATAATTCAGGCTTTATAGATCCAAAAATCGCCAGTGAATTGGCTGTCGAATACGGCATTAAAGTTTATGCTATCGGATTAGGGACTAACGGAATGGCCTTGTCTCCAGTGCGGATTAATCCAAATGGAACCTTTGGTTACGGTCGCATACAAGTAGAAATTGATGAAGTCTTACTAAAAGAAATTGCTGCAGAAACCGGAGGAAAATATTTTAGAGCCACGGACAATGATAAGTTAGCCGAGATTTATGAGGAAATCAATAAACTTGAAAAAACTGAAATAGAAGAAAAAAAATACTACAATTACGATGAGAAATACAGGCCATTAGTACTACTGGCCGGATTGTTGTTATTGTTAGAATTATTATTAAGAAATACAATATTTAGAAGCTTTGTTTAGACTCGATGAAAAAATATGGTTTTGGACGTTGCTGGTAATTCCAGTCATCATTCTGTTGTTTTTAGTTTTACAACTATGGCGACGTTCGGCACAGCGAAAATTTGCTAATTCTGCTTTGTTAAAACGTTTGAGTCCTAATCAATCCTTATTTAAAAGTATTTTAAAAGTGTTTGTACTATGTGCTGCATTTGCATGTCTGTCTTTAGCTTTAGTAAATCCAAAAATAGGGACCAAGTTAGAAACCGTTCGTAGTGAAGGTGTCGATGTGGTTTTTGCAATCGACGTATCAAAAAGTATGCTGGCCGAAGATATTGCGCCTAATCGATTAGAGAAATCTAAGCAATTGGTGACACAAATAGTCAATAGTTTGGTGAGTGATCGTGTAGGTATTATTGCCTATGCAGGTAAAGCCTTTCCGCAATTGCCTATAACAACCGATTACGCTTCAGCAAAGATGTTTTTGCAAAATATGAATACGGATATGTTATCTTCACAAGGAACAGCGATTAGTGAAGCCATTCAACTTTCAAAAACCTATTATGATAATGAAGCGCAATCTAATCGGGTTTTAATTATCATCTCAGATGGAGAAGATCACGATGGAGAAGCACTCGATGTTGCCGAAGAAGCTGCAGAACAAGGCATAAGAATTCTAACCATTGGTGTTGGTGATTCTAAAGGTGGGCCTATTCCGATTAAACGAAACGGTGTCATTTCAAACTACAAGAAAGATAATCAAGGTGAAACGGTAATTACACGACTAGATGAAACCACTTTAAGAGATATTGCAGCAGAAGCGAATGGTGTTTACATCAACGGAAGAAATACTGCTGATGTGGTTAATACCATAAAAGAAGAATTAGATAAAATGGATAAACAAGAATTTGAGTCCAAGCAAATCGCTGATTTTAAAGATCAGTTTCAATGGTTTTTAGCTTTCGGAATCTTGTTACTATTCATCGATATATTTTTCTTAGAACGAAAAACGGCTTGGTTAAAGAAGTTAAATCTATTTAATGAAACCTATATTTAGAAGAACCAACTAAAAAATAGCTATTAATAATAGACTCGAAGAAAACTTATAAATAATTGAAACACGCAAATTGAAATTTTTAGAATTTCTTTAACGCAGAGTTGCTAAGGGCTTTAGTAATTTAGAGGTCGTTTTCAAAATTTAAATTAATATGAAAATTTTTGTCAAATTTTTTTAAATTTAAGCGCATGGTCATAAAGACTGTATCATGTGATTTTATAGAAACTATAATAGCGAATTACACATGAAATTTTATATCCTACTTAGTGCATTTTTAATTGGTAGTTTTGGTTTTTCTCAAGACCTTGATAAAGCACAATTAAAATCCGAAAAAAATGCTAATAATCTTGTGCATCAAGCCAATGAGCTTGTTGGAGAAGATAATTACATTGAAGCTGAAATGGCCTACAGGAAAGCTATTTCTGAAGCGCCTAGCAAAGCTGTTGGTGCTTATAACTTAGCGCATTCTTACTATAAAAAAGGGAGTTTTGATGAGGCTTTATTCAGAAGTCAAGAAGCTGCTAAAAATGCCATTACTAAAGAAGAAAAACATAGAGCATTCCATAACATGGGTAATGTGTTAATGGAAAATAAACAGTGTAAAGAAGCAGTTGAAGTGTTTAAAAATGCTTTACGTAATAATCCCAATGACGAAGAAACCCGCTATAATTTTGCTTTAGCTAAGGAATGTGCTGAACAACAGAAGCAAGATGGTGGTGGTGAAGAAGATAAAAAAGACGACGACCAAGAGCAAGAGCAAGATAAAGAAGACGAAGAAAAGAAAGACGGCGAAAATAACGAAGACAAAGAAGATAAAAAAGACGAAGGCGACCAAGATAAGAAGGATGGCGATAAGGATAAAGATGACGAAGGAAAACCTAAAGATGATAAAAAAGATGAAGGTAAAGGCGGTGAGGATAATAAGGATAACAACCAAAAACCAAAGCCTCAACCTGGACAAATGTCGCCTCAGCAGATAAAGAATATTTTAGAAGCGATGCAAAATCAAGAACAAAAAGTTCAAGAAAAGATAAATGCTGAAAAGCAAAAAGGTGCTAAAGTAAAAACAGAAAAAGACTGGTAAAAACAAACTACGATGATTGAATTGCGATTTCTAATCCGCATTAGATGAATTGTAATTCTAAAATCGTCACTATTATGAGTATTAAAAATTACATATCAATAGTATTCTTCATACTTACAACAAGTATGGCTTCGGCACAAGTAAAATTTGAAGCCAAAGTAAGTAAGCAGAAGTTAGGAATTAACGAGCGTTTACGTATCGATTTTGAAATGAACCAAGATGGTGACAATTTTGTGCCACCTAGTTTCGAAAATTTTGATGTGGTTGGTGGTCCTAATACATCTGTTCGTAATTATTCAAGAAATGGTCAGCTATCGTATACTAAAACCTATAGCTATTTTTTAGCCCCAAAAACACGTGGAAAATTTACAATTAAACAGGCTACGATTGAAATAGATGGTGAAACCTATAAAACATTTCCTATAACCATTAATGTCACTGCTGCGGTAAGTCAACCTAACGCTAATACAGCAGCTTCAGATATTGCCGCTGAAAATGTGCATTTAGTCGCTGAATTAAGTAACAGCAATCCTTACATTAACGAACCTATTTCTATTGTTTATAAGCTTTATGTATCTCAACAAACGGTGGTTAGTGGTTGGCGAGAAAAAGATAACCCAAGGTATAATGATTTTTGGAGTCAAAATATAGAAGTTAAAGGATTTGATATTCTTAATGGTGAATACAAAGGCGAAGCATACCGATATGTGGTTCTTAAAAAAACAGTACTTTACCCACAGAAAACAGGCGAATTAAAATTAGAGCCGTTAGTGCTAGATGTTAATGTAGAAGTGCCCTCTAACAAGCGTGATATTTTTGGTAGACGTTTGATGACCAAGGTGCCACAACTGGTTACAGCTGGTAGTAAAACAGTTAATGTAAAACCATTGCCAGAGCAAGGGAAACCTTCTGATTTTAAAGGTGCTGTAGGTGATTATTCATTTAATGTTACTACATCTAAAACACAGTTGAATGCTACGGAATCGCTTCAAGCTAAAATTGAAGTTTTAGGGCAAGGTAATTTAAAGTTATTCGAACTGCCTAAGTTAACCGTTCCAAGTTCATTAGAAGTTTATGAACCAGAGCATCAGGAGAATGTTAGGACCAATTTAAGTGGAATGCGAGGTAGTATTACTGATACTTATACACTTGTACCACAGTACAGAGGGAAATATCCGGTACCTAGTATCTCGTTTTCATATTTTGACCCCAAAACGGAAAGCTATAAACGTATTACTTCAGACGAGATTGTAATCGATGTTTTAGAAGGTCCTATGGCATCTAGCAATACCGAACAAAATGCGACGGCAAATACAAAGCAAAATGTAGCTATAAACACCGATACATTTGCATTTATTAAAACCGAATCAAATTGGTCTCATACAACAACAGAATCGTTTTTTAAATCTACAGGATTTTGGTCTTTATTTTTATTGCCATTTTTAGCCATTCCGTTGGCTATAGTTGTTAGACGAAAACAAGATGCTCGTAATGCCGATGTGCAGGGTAATCGTATAAGAAAGGCTGATCGTTTGGCTAAAAAGTATTTGACCGAAGCAAAAAAAGCGCTTGGCCAAAAAGAAACGTTTTATTTAGCCTTAGAAAAAGCACTTCATAATTATTTAAAAGCAAAATTGAATATAGAAACCAGTGATTTTAATAAGGAAAAAATTGAAAGCCTTTTATTAGAACGACAAGTTGAAGGCGCTGTGGTATCAGATTTTATTTCAATTTTAGAAAATTGTGAACTGGCACGATATACACCAATTACGCAAGTTACCATGGAGAATGATTATGACAAAGCCGCAAAAACGATTTCATTAATTGATAAGCAACTGAGATAATATGAGAATTATTGCCCTCTTACTTTTATGTTGTTTAAGCAACATTAGTTTTTCGCAAAATGATCAAATTTTTAGCGAAGCTAATAGCTTGTATAATGATGGTAAATATGCTGAAGCTATAGATAAATATGAATCTATTTTAGACACCGAACAGCATTCAGCGGAGTTGTATTTTAACTTAGGTAATGCCAACTATAAACTTAATAATATTGCACCTAGCATTTATTATTATGAAAAAGCATTGTTACTAGCGCCTAATAATAAAGATTTACAAAACAATTTAGCATTTGCAGAAAATATGACGATTGATGCTATTGATGAGGTGCCTAAAGTAGGATTTTCTAGACTTACCAATAATTTAGTGAACACATTTAGTATGGATACTTGGGCAAAAATTGCCGTTGGTGGTGTGTTGTTGTTTGTAATTATATTTTTAACCTATCATTTTTCTTATACCAGCTCTAAGAAACGAGTTGCATTTGTGGTGAGTTTAATAAGCTTATTTGTAGCTTTCTTTTCATTAGCAATGTCATTTCAGAAAGAAAGTTTAAATAATAAGAATAATCCTGCAATTATCTTTGCACAAGAAAGTAGAGTAAAAACAGACCCTAACCCTGCAAGTGAAGAGGTGTTTAGATTACACGAAGGCACTAAAGTTCAGGTCTTAGAATCTTATGACGATTGGAGAAAAATTCAGCTTTCAGATAATTCTATAGGTTGGATTCCTTCAACAGACATTAAATTATTAAAAGTTTTTTAGAACTTATTTAACACTCGGTTCATTTGGAACTATTATATTTGTCGCTTATGCGAGAGAGCAGTAAATACAGGCTATCAATTTTTTTAACCATAATATTTGTGGGACTTCTTGTGACGCCAACTGTTATTTCATCTATTGATGATTCTATAGATACTACAGAATTTTATAGCATAAGCGAAGAGGAAGAAAATTCAAAAATCAAACTTCTTTTCGATAAAAATAACCAAACATTAGAATCTTTAATTGAGGATAAAACGACGCTTAATCTTACAGGTTATATGTTTAAGCAATATCCTAATCCTCAGCTTAATGTTGTCTTTCCACCTCCCGATTTTATTTAATATTTTATCCGTTAGACAGCTTCTGTCTTGTAACTAAATATTAAAATTAACTATTGATATAAAATTGAATTCAATAGTAAAAAATCGTTATATACATGTTTAAAAATTTAAAAAGCGACATACCAGCGAGTATTGTCGTATTCTTTGTGGCATTACCACTATGTTTGGGTATTGCTCTTGCAAGTGGAGCTCCATTATTTTCTGGTATAATTGCAGGGATTATTGGGGGAATTGTAGTAGGAGGTTTAAGTGGTTCTAAATTAGGTGTTAGTGGACCTGCGGCAGGTTTGGCAGCCATTGTTTTAACCGCTATTACAACGTTAGGAAGTTATGAAAATTTTCTTGTTGCTGTTGTTTTAGGTGGAATTATTCAAATAATTTTTGGAGTTTTAAAAGCCGGCGTTATTGGGTATTACTTTCCTTCATCTGTTATTAAAGGAATGTTAACCGGTATTGGTATCATCATTATTTTAAAGCAAATTCCAAACTTTTTTGGTTATGATGAAGAATCTGCTTGGGATTTAGAATTTTTTGAAATTGATGGTGGTAATACATTTTCTGAGCTAATTAATATTTTGGGAAATATTCATCCAGGTGCTTTGTTAATTGGAGTTATCAGTCTACTTCTTATATTGATTTGGGATAATGTATTAGGTAAGAAAGCTAAGATATTTAAAGTTATTCCTGGGCCTTTCTTAGCAGTTGTAGCTGGTATTGTTTTCTTTACTGTTACTCAAGGTAATGAGTTGTTGTCTATAGGGTCAAAACACATGGTTAGTGTGCCAGTACCAGAAGACCTTTCTTCTTTTGTGGGTCAGTTTAGTTTTCCGAATTTTGGAGTTGTATTTAATCATGAAGTGTGGATAGTTGCTTTTACTATTGCTTTAGTTGCAAGTATTGAAACATTATTATCTGTTGAAGCTTCTGATAAAATCGATCCAGAAAAAAATGTAACCCCAACAAACAGAGAATTACTTGCACAAGGGGCTGGAAATATAATTTCTGGTTTAATAGGAGGTTTACCAATTACGCAAGTAATCGTTAGAAGTTCAGCTAACGTACAATCGGGTGGAAAAAGTAAAATGTCAACTATTTTACATGGTTTCTTACTTTTAATATCAGTGATTTTAATACCTACGTTACTTAATATGATTCCGTTAGCAGTACTAGCAGCCGTTTTATTATTAGTTGGTTATAAATTAGCTAAACCTTCATTATTCAAAAAAATGTATCATTTAGGGTGGAAGCAATGGTTGCCATTTATTGTAACCGTAGTTGGTATTGTTTTTACAGATTTACTTTCTGGTATTGCTTTGGGAATGCTAGTAGGTATTGTAGTTATTTTATTAAAGAGTTACCAAAATTCGCATTTCCTTCATATCGAAGATAAAAGTAATGGAAAACATAAAATTAAAATGGAGCTTGCTGAGGAAGTCACTTTCTTTAACAAAGGTGCTATTTTAAAGGAATTAGATAGTTTACCAAAAGATTCTTATTTAGAATTTGATGTTAGGAAAACACGCTATCTCGATTATGATGTCATTGAAATTCTCGAAGATTTTGCTTTTAAGGCAAAAGAAAAAAATATTGATATTAAATTGATATCCAAACGTGGCGTTGTAGAAAATCCACCAAGTTTCATTGAGTTTTTTAAGCTAAGACCTAAGTCTGAAATTAGTTTGAGTTAAAATTAATCTTATGGTTTTTAAGCTCAACTAAAATATTTCATACTAAAAGCATTAAGATATAATGGTGCAATTGAAGTGCCATTAAAGTATTTATAAATAAAAAACATTTAAAAAGAAGCGTTAGATTAGACCTCTAAAATGAATTAGAAATGTATGCGTTTGTATTTGAGAAGAACTCGTATACATTCACCACGTTTTTTTCACATCTATTGAAACGTAATATTGATTTATTGTGTTTAGGTAGTGAGAATGGTAATTCTTTAGTAGTTAATTTTATTGCACTAAGCCGTAAATACGTTTAACGTTTCATTATTGGTTTCATTAGACTGATAAAAACACATTATTAAATAAAAAAATATGAAAGCACATACTAAAGAAACACAAGCAACAATGACACCAGAAAAGTCATTGCAGTTTTTAAAAGAAGGAAATGTAAGATTTCAGAATAATTTAAAAGCAAACCGAAATTTGTTAGAGCAGGTAAACGATACCAGTGAAGGGCAATTTCCTTTTGCAACCGTTTTAAGCTGTATTGATTCTAGAGTTTCAGCCGAATTGGTTTTTGACCAAGGCTTAGGTGATATTTTTAGTGTTCGTATTGCTGGTAACTTTGTAAATGAAGATATTTTAGGGAGTATGGAGTTTGCCTCTAAATTAGCAGGAACAAAACTAATAGTAGTTTTAGGTCACACGAGTTGTGGTGCTATTAAAGGGGCTTGTGATAATGCTAAATTAGGAAATCTTACCAAGTTAATTGAGAAAATCACACCAGCTGTAGAAGCGGTAAAAGAACCTGCGGATGCAGACTTGAGAACCTCTAAGAATCTAGATTTTGTAGATAGTGTATCTCATATGAATGTCGATTTAACTATCGACAGAATTCATGCAGAAAGTCCAGTGCTTTCTGAAATGGAAAAAAACGGAGAAATTAAAATCATTGGTGCCATGTATAATGTTAATACAGGTGCAGTTGCATTTTACGAATAAATAAATTAAAAAATTTATAAAAAAGGTAGTATTAGCATTATTTGTTAATGCTGCCTTTTTTTATTAAAACAAGATAACTGTTATTGCATAGAGCGCTTTATATGTTAGAAAATCAGGATTATATAATAATGTAATACTGATGGCTATACATTTTTGCTAACTTTGATACAGCTCAGCATACTATACACCACTTAATACGAAACTATGGATTTAAAAAAACTATTTAAAAATAACGAAAAATGGGTGGCAGATAAACTTGCCGTTGATGCAAATTATTTTGAAAATTTAGGTAAAGGGCAAAAACCAGAAATATTATACATTGGTTGTTCTGATAGTAGAGTAACGGCTGAAGACTTGTTAGGTCTCGGCCCTGGTGATGCTTTTGTACATCGAAACATTGCTAATATGGTTGTTGGTACAGATGCGAATGGAATGTCTGTAGTTAACTACGCTGTAACACATTTAAAAGTTAATCATGCCGTGGTTTGTGGTCATTATGCCTGTGGTGGTGTAAAGGCAGCCATGCAATCCTCAGATTTAGGTGTGCTAAATGGCTGGTTGCGAAATATTCGAGATGTTTATAGAATGCATAAAGATGAGCTTGATACTATTGAGTGTGAGGAAAAAAAATATGACCGTTTGGTAGAGCTTAATGTAAAAGAACAATGTGTTAATCTACTAAAAACAGCAGCAGTACAAAAAGCATATAGAGAAAGGGGCTTAAGACTGCATGGTTGGGTTTTTGATGTTCATACAGGTAAACTCATCGATTTAAAAATTGATTTTGATAAGTATCTCAAAGATATTATGGAAATCTATCATTTAGATTAATAAATTTTGGCCTGCAAGGTTTCTAAAACCTTGTAGGTCTTTTTTATTTCTCTTCTTTTTCTTCTTCTGTGTTTTCATCAGAATCACTTTTTATTATTGAAGGAAAAATTTTAGCGGCTAGTGATTTTACAGGTGCGTATAGCTTGCTTTTTTCTAAATCTTCTTTTTCCATAAAAGGTAAGGTGTCATTCATTTTGTCAAATACACCTAAGAGCACACTAAGGATTAATCCTATTTTTAAAGCACCAAAAACACCACCTGCCAATTTATTTAGGAGTCCTAAGGCTGCAAAATTTGCAAGTTTAGTTAGGGCTTTTCCTGCTAAGCCTATGGCTAAAACAATGACAACAAACGTAATAGCAAAGGCCACAATATTCATGGTTTTTTCATTCCAGTCGACTCGAGGTTCTAAAAATTCTGAAGCAAAATAACTAAAGTGAATGGCGCCCCAAACGCCTAAAACTAATGCTAATAAAGAAGCAATTTCTACAAAGAACCCTTTAAATAAGCCACGTATAAATCCAAATAATATTAAGGCAGCTAAAACAATATCAACAATACTCATACAACTAGCGGTTTAGGCAAAAGTAAACGATTTTTGCCATTTTAATATAATAACGTCAGTGAAGCTGCTTTAGTTTATTAACTTTGAAACCTGAAAGAATTTGAAAAACAACTCGAATTCTTGAATCTGAAACATTGAACTTAAAAGCATGGCAAGAGACGAACAATTAAAAGAACGATGGGATTTGGTAGTAGAAAAACTCTCTAACCAATTTGCAGATGGCGACCGATTAGATTTAGATTCTATAATATATCTTATTGGTGTTCAGGAACTAGGGCAATTGCACCGCGAATATAAAAAAGACCATAAACTCGATTTGATGCATATTGCTATTTGTAAGGTGTTAACACCTTACGGGTTTTACGAATTTGATTATGTAGACGACGATGGCTGGCCACATTATAAAGTATTAGCACAATTACCACATCTTAAAGCTGGTGAACAAAGTGTATTGATGAAAGAAGCGATTGTGAATTACTTTGTAGAAACTGACTATATAGATTAATATTCTTTTAAAAATATTTTAAAGAAATGACCAACAGGCAGTAGTGCTTATAACTATCCCTGTTAGAGTAATATATAACAAGACAAGTTGTACGTATTCGGTAAAGTTAGTTTACTAAACTGATAAAGTTTTTATATAAAATCATTAAATTTGCCACCCAATATTACATACTGAATTAAATTCAGCACAAGATGATAGACAAGATAAAAGAACTCATTGCAGAAGCAGAAACCTTTAAAGCACAATCTAAAGAAGAGGTTGAAGCCTTTAGAATAAAATACCTAGGCTCCAAAGGCCATTTAAAAGCGTTTTATGGTGAATTAAAAAATGTAGCGAATGATCAGAAGCGAGAATTCGGACAAATTATTAATGAGCTTAAGAACACTGCTGAAGCTAAAGTTAATGCCTTAAAAGATGAGCTCGATAGCAGAGAAGAAGAAAAAGGGATTTATGGGGATCTATCGCGTCCTGGAGAACCGATTTCAATAGGTGCACGTCACCCAATTTCTATAGTGAAAAATGAAATTATCGATATCTTTTCTCGTGTTGGTTTTAATGTGAGCGAAGGTCCAGAAATTGAAGATGATTGGCATAATTTTACAGCATTAAATTTACCAGAATACCATCCGGCTAGAGATATGCAGGATACCTTTTTTATTCAAACAGACCCAGATATTTTATTACGTACACATACCAGTTCGGTGCAAGTACGTTATATGGAAAATAACCAACCTCCAATTAGAACTATTTCACCTGGTCGTGTATATAGAAATGAAGCTATTTCGGCACGTTCGCATTGTTTTTTCCACCAAGTGGAAGGCTTATACATTGATAAGGATGTGAGTTTTGCCGATTTAAAACAAACCCTTCAATATTTTACTACTGAAATGTTTGGGAAATCTAAGATTAGATTACGTCCATCTTATTTTCCATTTACAGAACCAAGTGCAGAAGTTGATGTGTATTGGGGACTAGAAACAGAGACCGATTACAAAATTACCAAAGGTACAGGTTGGTTAGAAATTATGGGTTGTGGTATGGTAGACCCTAATGTTTTAGATAATTGTGGTATTGATTCTAAAGAATACTCTGGTTTTGCATTCGGAATGGGAATTGACCGTATAGCGATGTTATTAAACCAAATTAGTGATATTCGTTTATTAAGTGAAAACGATGTGCGCTTTTTAGAGCAATTCAAAAGTGCGCTTTAAGCGTTAAATAGCTTATCTGTAGATTTTTTTGCGATATTTAAAGGACGTAAAGCATTCTTTCTTTTAAACGAGTTAGACTCCATTCTAATTAAAATATTTTCAAGGGTTTTTATAGCATTATTGATATAAGGACCCTTGTTTAGCATTACACACTCGGCATACGCACCTTGTGTAGCATCACTGATTTCTGCTCGTGTAGGAATGCCTGTTTTTGCTAAATTCTCAAGTACTTGAGTCGCCCAAATCACTGGAATATGTGCCGCTTCACAAATCCATAATATTTGATTTTGTACTTCTGATATTCTTTCAAAACCGACTTCTACAGCTAGGTCGCCGCGCGCAATCATCACACCAATTTTATTGTGTTTCATGCCTTCTAATAAAATTTCAGGAAGGTTTTCAAAGGCTTCAACATTTTCAATTTTAAAAATAACACCAAGATCTTTTGCGCCATGTAAATGAAGTTGTTGAAATAAAAATGAAACATCTTCTTTATCTCTTACAAATGAATAGCCTACCATATCTGCATATTCACAAACAAAAGGCAGATTCTTGATGTCTTGTTCTGTTAAAGCTGGTAATTTATACTTTGTGTGTGGAAGGTTAATGCCTTTTTCGGATGATAATTTAGACTTATAGCAATCTGTAATTAAAAGCTCTACATCCTGTTCTGTTTTAGAAAGTACCTGCGCTTTTATCATACCATCATCAAAAAATACCACATCTTCAACCTTAATGTCATCAATGATTTCATGAAGCATGACACCAATCTCAGCTTTTTCAATTTGGGTATTGGTATTATCAAATTTAGAGCGTTTTCCTTTAGTGGTACGTTTAGTTAAGATTATATGATCGCCTTTTTTTATAGGAATACTGTTGCCTATTTTGCCATCGTCTTTAAGAATTTCAATCGTAGAGGTTCTAAACTTAGGACCTGATAAATCCATGTAGATTTTAATATTATAATTGGTTTGGTTATTTATTTCTTTGATATAGGTCACCATTTGCATCCAGTCTTTAAGCTTTCCGTGGCCTAAATTTATTCGGGCTATTTCCATGCCATTTTCGGCCATGTCTCGTATAACAGATTTATCTTTTGCGGCATTTTTAGGTAGCGTTACCATGATTTCTGCAAAATGCTTTGTGCGTGCTCTTTTAAATAAAGCATTGGCATTTTTTTTAACCAATTTTTTGCTTTTTTTATAGCCAATTAGTTCTATAGTTGATGGTTCTGTTTTTGGTAAACCCTGCAAAAGCTTCAGGTTTCTAACCACATTAAAAATATTGCTGTACACATAACCTTCTGACGTTCGGATTGAAGAGACGCCAATCTCAGATAGATTTTCTTGAAATTTCCTTAGATCAAAAGTCCTTAAAATTAAATAACGGCATAAGTTTTTGGCACTTAGCTTATAGTTGTCATGAATGTTATGCGTCACATTATTAATGTTGCCTTCATTAGCTTCAATAGTTTGTAGAATATTTTCTAAGCCATTGGTTAATTTATCCAATTTCATAAAACTCAAATTTAGGGAATTGTCGATTTTAAATTTCTAGAATAAAGGTAGTTGCTAAGCTTATCATATTTTATGATTTCCATCATACACAAGGTTAATAAATGGTTAAGAACGAATTCAGTTTTAGAAATTAAAGTTGAATAGTATTTAAACAATTGATTTGGTTTATTTTTGAAAATTAAAATCCGAAAGGATATTAAAGTGTGATGTTATGAAAAAAGATATTGAAGTCCCAGAAGTAAAAGATGTTCATGTAGCTGTTGTACAAGAAAAGCATTTGGAATATAAAACCTTAGATTGGAACGCTTATATTATTAATAACAGCGATAAAGATTTAGATACGGTTCTTATCGTTTCTCAGGGCTATAATGATAAAAAATTAACACCACCAATGCGGCATACCCTTGCAAAATTACCAGCCCGAAGTTATGCTAAGATTGAATTTTTACAAGAGAAAGTTTTAGAATTAAATAATACGTTTAAAATTACATTTTTTGAAGGCAATCAAATGTTTGATAAGACTTACTTGTTTCGAAAAAATACGATTAACGAAAATGCTTTGCAAACGGTTCCTTTAATGCAGTTAAAAGGTATTTTGGTAAAGTAATTAAGGAATGTCATTGCGAGGACGAAGGACCTGCCAATCTCTATAATATTTAAAGCTTACCCTCTTACAGGTTATTCCTTTTTTATTGTTTTTTAAGGAATTCATGAATGCTTTGCATGAGCTACAGCTGACGAAAATCAGCTTCGTAATGACGGAAAACTTCCAACTTAAGGGATTATTAATCGAAGTGTTGTTAGTCTAACTTGTCTGTTAATTTCTGAAAGGTTTTTTTAGGGTTTTTATTTTCATATAGAATTTCGTAAACCGCTTTAATTATAGGTAACTGTGTTTTGTTTTTGTTTGTTTTATTAATTTCATACGCACTTTTTGTGGCGTAATAACCTTCAGCAATCATGTTCATTTCCATCTGTGCTGATTTCACGGTGTAGCCTTTACCAATCATATTTCCAAACATTCTATTTCTAGAGAAAACAGAATAGCCTGTAACCAATAAATCGCCCAAGTAAGCTGAGTTATTAATATTACGTTTCATCTTATGCATTTTTTTGATAAAGCGTTTCATTTCACGGATGCCATTACTCATTAAAACACTTTGAAAATTATCACCATATCCTAAACCATGAGCAATTCCGGCAGCAATAGCGTAAATGTTTTTCAACATTACGGCGTATTCTATACCAATAACATCATCACTTGTTTTGGTTTTTATATAATCGCTAGATAATTGATTAGCGATAGTTTGTGCTTTTTCAGTATCGGCACAGGCAATAGTAAGGTAAGATAAACGCTCTAATGCAACTTCTTCGGCATGGCAAGGCCCAGCAATAACAGCAATATTATTGAATGGTATTTTATAGATGTCATGAAAATGCTCGCCAACCAATAAGCCAGATTCAGGAATGATGCCTTTAACCGCAGAAACTATAGTTTTATTACTAATATCAGCTGTTAGTTTTTCTAATTCAGAATGCATAAAAGCAGACGGAATAACAAAAATAAGCACATCTGCCCAATCTGCCATTTCATTAATATCGTTACTGAGTTTTAATTGTTCTGTATGGAATTCAACTGAGCTTAAATAGCTTGGATTATGTTGTTCTTTTAAAAGGTGTTCTTTAGTATAAACACTTCGCATGTACCAACCTACTTCATCTAGGTTTTCACAAAGCATTTTTACAATAGCGGTAGCCCAACTTCCGGCTCCAAAAACGGCGTATTTTATAGTGTCACTCATAGTGATTGTGTCAATTTTCTATATCAAAAATAGTCAAAATAATGTAAAATTTAGTCTTTAATGGACTAAGTATTGTCTCTTAAAGTGCGGTGAGATGCTTAGGATACTTCCTGAAATTTTTTATTATAATTAGAGGGTGAGATCCCTTCTTTTTGTTTAAAAATTCTATAAAAACTGGCTTTAGACTTAAAACCGGCATCATAAGCTATAGAAATAATCGTGTATTTTTCAGCATCTCCATTTTCAAATCGTTGTTTAATGGCATTGATGCGGTATTCATTAATTAAATCGTAAAAATTAGTATTTAAATGATGATTGAGTAATTCAGATAACTTCTTGTTAGAAATATCCATGTATTCTGAAAGCTGAGTTAAGTTGAGATCCTCATTGAGATACACTTTATCTTCAGATAGTAGTACATGAAGCTTTTGTTTTAAATTTTCAATTTCTTGAGGTTTTAAACTGTCGAGTTGCCTAACAGTTGTTTTTTCTTTATCTATTTTGGTATTAGGGGCTAAAATGGTATTACTTGGTATGACTTGAGGAGCGTCTAATTGGTCTAATAAAAAACTTGGAATAAGAATTTGTGCCTGATATAAACCTTTGTATCCTAAATAGAGATACAAGTAGAATAGCATAAAAGCGATAACGGTACCAACATTCCATAAATCTACAGTGAAAAAATATTCGTAAATGCTTAAAAATGAATCTATAATTACGATGATTAGAAATCCGATTATGAAGTGCTTATACCATTGAAGATTTTGTGACGATAAGTTGGCATAATTTTCTTGAATAGAAATTCTTAGACGCTTTAGAAATTTAAGTGTTTTAAAAATATAGAAAATGATAAAAATGTTTTCTAAGATATTAAATGGAATTTCTAAAGTGATATAGATTTTATGATAGGCATCAAAATAATCTGTTGTCATTGCAATGCTCAATGGGATATTGCAAAAAATAAATACAATTGCAAAAGGAATCAGACTTTTTAAATAAGGTCTTAGAATTTTTTCTTTTGAAAAAACAAGAGACTTGACTAGATATAGAAATGAAGGCCCTAAAAGATAGCCTACGCCATGTCCAAATAGTAAAGCTATTCCTCCGGTGATGCGAATTTTGTGTAGAAAAGAGTAGTAATAAAGTAAAAAGAAAAATGCATTTATAAAAAATACATTTAGTATCGTTTTTGAAAAATGAACTTTAGATTTTATAAGTACAAGAATTAAGAACGCTAAGAAAGACATTCCTGCGATTAAAAAGAAATCGAAAAACATTTCCCATCTATCCATAAGTCGAATATAGAAAGGTTATGCAGTGAATCCAAAAATTTAACGTAGGAATGTCTGTATTTGCAATCTAATTTTTTAGAAACTTTAAGGTTTCCATGGATTGATCAAAATTTAAAAAATAGAATCCGTTATTTAAATGGCTGATATCTATTTTGTTATTTGCTCCAAGTGCTCCAGATATTACATTTTTTCCATTAATATCAAAAATCGAATAATTTGATGTGTCTAACGTGGGTGTATCTGAAACGTAAATGTAGTTTTGTGAAGGATTTGGATACAGTGTAACTAAGTGGTTAATCTGATAATCATTTGTGCTTAGTAAATTACTATTACCCATGCTTAAAATATAATTATCTCTAAAGCCATGTGAAATAAGCTCTGTGTTTTCTGAGTCAAATGGGCTGATATCTACTGTTTCTCTAAAAGAACCAGTAATAATAACGTTGTCATTAGAATCGATAGTAACTAATTGAGTATCTGCTGAGTTAATGCCTCCAAATTGATAAGCACTTAAGAATTCACCAGAACTGTTTATGGTTACTAAGTAACTTTCTAAAGCATAAGGGCTTTGTTTCGTTAAATTAAAGTCACCAACACTTAACGTTTCACTATAATAACCAGCTAAGAATACATTTTGGTTAGAGTCTACATCTAAATCAAAACCAAAGACAGAATCTGTACCTCCATCAATTTCTTTAATCCATGATACCATCTGCGTTGTAAAATCTACTTTAGCTACGAAGGCTTCATAATTGGTGTCAGAGTCTATAGTAATTTCTTCAGGTGTACCTTCATTAGTTGTTAAAATACCACCATAATAACCTGTAACATACGTATTATTGTTGTCATCTGTAATAATAGCAGTACCTATACTTTCTGAATTGGCTTGGCCAACATTAACAACTCCTTGGTGATCTCCAAAAGCATTAAGTTTTAAAGCAAAAGTTCCATTGTTGCCTGGTAAAGCTTCTAATGTAACGGCATCCGAACCAAAAAAACTAGGACTAAAAGTTGCTGTGTCGTTAAATTGCCCAGTGACATAAACATCACCTGTCGGTGTAACATCAATATTCATTCCGAGGTCTGCGTCAGTTCCTCCCATATTTTTCATCCATAAAAAATAACCCGCACTTGCATATTTCATAACAAAAATATCTGATTCTCCATAAGAAGCAATTATTGAGGATCCTGCAGCATGGAACATAGAAATAGAATTCCTAAAGTGTCCTGTAACGTAAATGTCACCATTAGCGTCTAGATCTACATCTGTGATACTTTCAAAGGTGTCTACTGTAGTTCCAAAAGAAGTTGCCCACATAAAGTCACCATTTGAATCTAACTTTATAATAAACATTTCATAACTCGTTGCACTTAAAATATATTCTCCAATGCCAGGATCTGCATCAAAATCACCACCATCAAAATAGCCAACTACAATAACATTCCCATCCGCATCAACAGCAATGCCCTTTGAAATGACCGAATGATAAGGATCAATGGTTTCGTCGTTAGGTTGGGCTAAGGCTTTTGCCCATAAAAAATTACCATCAGAATCTGATTTTGTTACAAAAGAATTGAAGCCACCAATGGCGGTTAAATCGATATCGTCAAAACTAGACGCATCTGCAAAATACCCAGTAGTGTATATGTTGCCATTAGCATCTGTAGTCACAGATTTTACAACATCTTCTGAAACATCCCCAAAATGACTAACCCACGCAATGTTCTGTGCATAGGTAATCGATGAGAAAAAGATACAAAGGAATAAAGTAGTAAAGTTTTTTTTCATGGTTTAATTTTTTAAAGTTAGTTTATACAAAAGACTTGTTTTATTTTTTAAAAACGTTCTTATTGGAAGCATTGATACTAATTTTATTAGAATAAGACTCTTTGTTTTTGTTTTAAGCATCTGGTTTTTAGCGGTTTTGGTGTGTTTTGTGTATGCTGCTATTATTTTGGCATAGGTTTTGAAACTACGCTGAATAGTAACCTTAAAACTGTTGAATTCCATTTAAAAATAGTTTTAAATAAAAATCGGATATATGAAAACAATAAAACTACTCTTAGGATTTGCAATTATAGCAAGTGTATTTACATCGTGTTATGTTGAAGAAACTCATTATATAGACGAACCCTCAATTTCGTTAAATCAGTTATTGAATTCCTACGAATTATGGTATGTAGATATTAATGCAACACACGGTTATGGTGAAACCCCTTTTTTACAAATTGCATTTACCTTGTCGTTTAACAACGGCCGTTTATATGCTAATAACAATTTAGTGGGCTTTGGAAGCCAAGGAAATGGTTATGGTGTAGAAATTGGATATTATGATGCGTATGATATGATTCTAGATGTTAATCATATTATTGATGGTTATAATAGTTTTGACGTTTATCAAATAAACAACAATACGATTGAATTATACAACCCGTATAATGATACCTCTTATTTTTTAAAGGGCTACCAGCGTTCTAATTTTGATTACGATTATATCTTTTATGATAATATTCATTATTTTTTACAAGAATATGAAGCTTGGGAAAAAACATATACCAGTAATTATGGCGCTTTAAATGAATTTGATAACGAGAATTATTTACAGTTCTTATCAGGTGGTAATGATGATACTTTTAGAAGCTCACAAGACCAAAGTGTATATAATATAAATAGTATTTATTGGGATTTTATAGGGGATTATAGCGTAGGCAATGCTCCTGGAAGTAGCTATCTAAAAACATTAACATTAGATTATGATTTCTTTGACAATGAATACTTTGATCTCAACGTTATTAATGATAGTACCATAGAGTTGTTTCATGTAAATTCTGGAACGGTATACGAATTTAAAGGACGTAGCTATATTCAGTATTACAGAAGTTCAGCCGAGGGCAAATCTAATTCAGAGGTAGATGAGCTTAAGAAACGTAAGCAAAGTACACAGAAAGTAGATAATGCTAGAGAAAATACCAGAAACACTTAATATAAGGCCCAGGTATTAAACGTTTAAACGTCTAAAAATAGGGCATAAAGATTTTACACGAAACTAAATTTGGTTGGTTATTTAGTTTCAAGAACGCTCAGTTAAAGCACTTGCTTTACTGAGCGTTTTCTATTATAATGTGAGAATTAAAATCGGATTTTAGTCTGAAAAACCGCCTTATAATTGGATTGTTCTAGATTTTTAGAACTTCTTATTTTAAAAACTATAATCCATTTTCTACTGAATACATTTTATATCTCTTTCAACAGTTCTTCTAATTCTTCAATAGTATTAGGTTTACCTATAATAACTTTAGAAGCATCTAAAAGAAAATAGGTTGGGGTTGCTGTAACACCATAGGTTTCAACTAATGGATTATTCCATTTACCTAAACCAATTTGATGAATAAATTCTGGATATTTTTTAGTTTCTCTAATCCATTTTTTATCATCGTCTTCTAATCCATAAGCCACTACTTTTAGCTGTGGTTTATTGGCTACCATTGCTTTTACTTTAGGTAGCTCGTTTAAACAATGGCCACAAGCACTACTCCAAAAAATAACTAAATAATTTTCTGCGCCTTGTAACTGATGAAGACTTGAGTTTTTGTCGTTTATCGTGATATCAAAATTAGGTGCTTTAGTTCCAATCGCTGTATTTTTAAAAGTAATCAATTGGTCTTTTAAAGCATTGTTTTTAGTTTGCTTAGCAAGTTCTAAAAGATAGTGGTCAGTAATATAGTTCGCTAGTGTTGGGTTTTCTAAAGTTACAAAATGCTGCCAAAGCATTTCTAACAGACTAGACTTAATAATTAAATCATCAGTAGGAATCGCTGTTGCAACATCATCTACATGTTGTTTATAGATTTCATCACTTGGGTTTTCTACCATATTAAATACATAAGCGGTAATGCGGTCAACCAGAAATGTAGAACTTTGTAGTAAGGGGTCACTAAAATCAATATGACTTAAAAAATGTTGTTTTAGATGTTTAGAATAAGTAGTAACATCTTCATATTGCGCCGGAATGTATGGGCGGTTAGCTTCAATAAAACTCGAGACTAATTTTCCTTTGGCTAAGTCTTCATAACCCAATTGTGTGTCTTTTAAAGTTTTAAAAATAGCATTAAAACCTTTTTTGTCTGCATTAGCTTTAGCGTAATAATTACTGATGGTTTGGTTAACCATGTCCATACTTTTTAAGTAGGAATTCCAAAGTTTGTTTTCTTCAGATGAAGTGAAATTGACGCCTTTTTCAAAACTAAAATTAAAGGCAACAGTTTCCTTTCCGTCGTATATAAAGTCGAAATTATTGTCTTCTGGGGGAATCGCATATACAATTTTATAAATACCAGCTGTTACTGAAGAATCTAATGCAATTTCAAAATTACCAAGACTATCTAGTTGGGCACGGTCCACATAATTAGCGCCTTTTGGAGTTGCTTTATATAAAAACGCATAGGTAAACTCATCAGCAGGCGAGAATGTTCCTTTAACGCTTTGAGCAATAGATAAAAGTGGTAATACGAAAAATAGGATCAATAATTTTTTCATAATAATTTCTTTGTTTAACTGTTGAATTACCTCAAAAAGTAAGCCATCATTTGTTTTTAGACCTTATACTCTCTATGATAACTGTTGCTAAAATTAAACTACCGCCAATATAGGTGTTTATTGTTGGAATTTCATTCAAGAAAAAAAAGGCTATGATAATTCCGAAAACAGGTTGGGTACTCCCAATAATACTTGCGGTACTTGCTTTAAAGTGTTTTAAACTATTTACAAACATCGTATGGCCTAGAGTTGTTGTGACTATAGCGAGCAGTAATACATAAGGATATTGTGTTTTAATGTTTGAGGTATCCATAAAATATAGAGTAGGAGCTAATAGTACCGATAGAATTAAAACTTGGTAAAACATGAGCATTACGCCATTGTATTTTGCAACATGTCCTTTTAGTATTAGAATTCTTAAGGCATAACAAACGGCTGAAAGTACGCCAAATAGAACGCCTTGTAATTGACTGCTTTCTAAATTGAGTTCTGGTGCTAAAATAAAAATACCAACCAATACCATGAGTCCTAATACGATATGCATTGGATCTAATTTTGTTTTAGAAAATAGAGGTTCTAAAAGTGCTATGATTACGGGGAATGTAAATAGGGAAATCATCCCAATAGCTACATTAGAGACTTTTAGGGCATAGAAATAAGTAATCCAATGCCCTCCCATTAGCAGTGCGGCAATAAAAAAAGTAGCACGGTCTTTATTTTCACTTACCTTTAAACTGATGCCTTTAAAAACACAAAAAAAGAATAATATAATCACGGCTAAAATAGAGCGCCACCAAATAATTACTGGTGTTGGCATATCTATATAATTACCTAAGGGACCAGAAGTACTAAGACATACGGTGGCTATGATGAGCAATAAGAGATTATTTAAATGACTTTTTTCGTTCATTTAATATTAGATAATGCAGCCAGTGCCTGTTTGGTAGATTTTATATTTTCAAAAGTGAGTAATAAGCGTAAGCCTTTTCGGGTTTGTTTTTCTTTCATTTTACATTTGCCAGCATTCATCTGTACAAATTGTAAAACTTTAGAAAATGCTTCACTTTGATAAAATCCGCTATTTTGTTCCTGAATAAAATAACCAATCATTTTGCCTTGTTTCATAATTAGTTTTTCGATGCCCATTTTAGTCGCTATCCATTTTAAGCGAACACTATCTAATAAATCGGAAACCTGAGTTGGTAATTCACCAAAGCGGTCTATAATGTCAGATTCAAACTTATCGAGTTCTTCTTCGGTTTTAATGGCGTTTAATTTGGTGTAAAGGTTTAAACGTTCGGTAATATTATTGATGTAATCGTCAGGGAATAATAATTCAAAATCCGTGTCAATGGTCATATCCTTAACGTAAGTTTTAGGCTTGCCATCGTCTTCATATAAATCTGAGAATTCGGTTTCTTTGAGTTCTTCTATGGCTTCATTTAAAATTTTCTGATAGGTGTCAAAGCCAATATCATTAATAAAGCCACTTTGTTCACCACCTAATAAGTCACCAGCACCACGAATTTCTAAATCTTTCATCGCAATGTTAAATCCGCTACCAAGCTCTGTAAATTGTTCTAAAGCAGTTATACGCTTGCGGGCATCTGTTGTCATTGCCGAATATTCTGGTGTTATAAAATAACAGAAGGCTTTTTTATTACTACGGCCTACACGACCTCGCATTTGATGTAAATCACTTAATCCAAAATTATTGGCATTATTGATGA
Organism: Winogradskyella vidalii; assembly: GCF_013403955.1. Taxonomy (GTDB): domain Bacteria; phylum Bacteroidota; class Bacteroidia; order Flavobacteriales; family Flavobacteriaceae; genus Winogradskyella; species Winogradskyella vidalii. The sequence goes on from NZ_JABFDG010000003.1 coordinate 103,219, forward strand.
AAATGGTGTTTGCATTTGGCACATCTAAGCCACTTTCTATAATTGTGGTACTGACTAAAACGTCAAATTCCCCATTCATAAATGACAACATCAAATTTTCGAGCTTTTTACCGTCGAGTTGCCCGTGGCCAACTCCGATTTTAGCATCAGGAACCAAGCGCTGAATCATACCAGCAACTTCTTTGATATTTTCAATTCTATTGTGAATAAAAAATACTTGTCCACCACGCTGAATTTCATAACTCACCGCGTCTCTAATCGTTTCTTCTCCAAAACGAATCACATGACTTTCAATAGGGTATCTATTTGGAGGCGGTGTAGTAATTACCGATAAATCTCGCGCCGCCATTAAGCTAAATTGAAGTGTTCTGGGTATTGGTGTCGCTGTCAGCGTTAAGACGTCAACATTTTCTTTTATAGTTTTTAATTTCTCTTTGACGGCAACACCAAATTTCTGCTCTTCATCGACAATGAGTAAGCCTAAATCTTTAAATTTTACGTTTTTATTAGCGAGTTGGTGTGTACCAATAATAATATCAACATTTCCTTTTTCGAGACCTTCTAAAGTTTCACGCTTTTCTTTTGCTGTTCTAAATCGATTGACAAAATCTACAGTGACCGGAAAATCCTTTAAACGCTCCTTAAATGTCCGTGAATGTTGATAAGCTAAAATTGTTGTTGGTACTAAAACAGCCACCTGTTTCCCATTGTCAACGGCTTTAAAAGCGGCTCTTATGGCAACTTCGGTTTTGCCAAAGCCAACATCACCACAGATAAGGCGATCCATTGGGCGTTCACTTTCCATATCTGCTTTAATATCTGCTGTAGACGTAATTTGGTCTGGCGTATCTTCATAGATAAAAGACGCTTCAAGCTCTAGCTGCATGTGGCTATCTGGTGCGTATTGAAAGCCTTTTTTTAGTTTTCTCTTAGCGTATAGCTTGATAAGGTTAAAAGCAATTTCCTTTACTCTAGATTTTGTTTTTTGCTTTAATGTAGCCCAAGCCTTACTGCCTAATTTGTAAACGGTTGGCGGTTTCCCATCTTTACCGTTAAACTTGGTGATTTTATGTAATGAGTGAATGCTTAAATATAAAATATCGCGCTCACCATAAACCAATTTTATGGCTTCTTGTTTTTTACCCTCAACATCAATTTTTTGAAGTCCTCCAAACTTACCAATACCATGATCAATGTGTGTAACGTAATCACCAATTTCAAGATTAGTGAGTTCTTTTAAGGTAATGGCTTGCTTTTTAGCATAACCATTTTTTAGATGGAACTTATGGTAGCGATCAAAAATTTGGTGATCGGTATAAATAGCAATTTGATGTTCTTTGTCTATAAAACCTTGAAATAGTGATAGCACAATAGTTTTATAATGAACTTCTTGTTCGGCATCATCAAAAATATCATGAAAACGCTTGGCTTGCTGTTCACTTACACAGGCAATGTAATTTGTAATGCCATTGCTGTGATTGGTATTTAAATCTTCAATTAATAAATTGAATTGCTTATTAAATGTGGGTTGTGGTTTGGTGTAAAAAGCGATGAGTTGCTTGGCAAACATAGCGTCAGTACCAAACTCTACTAAGGTATAGTCTAAAAACTGCCGTTTTAATAAGTCTGAATTACAGAATAAGGCTTCTGGTGAGGCATGTTGTACATCACTAGATAAATTTTTAAAAGCATCTTCAGCTTTGCTAAAAAAGTCATCAATCCTTGAAAATATTAAATCTGCATTCTTAGAAAAAACAACTGTTTTATTTGAGATGTATTTTAGGAAACTTTCGCGTTGTTCTGCAATGAGTTTGTTGGCGACATTAGGGATGATGCTCACCTTTTTTATACGCTCGGTAGATAATTGTGTTTCTACGTCGAAGGTTCTAATACTATCTACTTCATCACCAAAAAATTCAATTCTATAAGGTTCATCATGCGAAAAGGAAAACACATCTACAATACCACCTCTTACTGAAAAATCACCAGGTTCGGTAACAAAATCTACCCGTTTAAACTTGTATTCAAACAAGACTTCATTAACAAAATCGATGCTTAAATCATTTCCAACTGAAATCTTTAACGTATTCTTTTCAAGTTCTTTTTTAGTGACTACTTTTTCAAAAAGAGCATCAGGATAGGTAACAATTATACAAGGTTTTTTACGCGAATTGATACGGTTTAAAACTTCAGCACGCAATAACACATTAGCATTATTGGTTTCTTCAATTTGGTAGGGTCTGCGATAGCTTCCTGGGTAAAACAACACATCTTTTGTGTTAATGAGTTGTTCTAAATCATTAAGGTAATAGGCAGCTTCTTCCTTATCGTTAAAAATCAACAAAAAGGGTTGGTCTGCGGTTTTAAACGCTTCGGCGACTGTAATAGAAAACGAAGAACCAACAAGTCCTTTTAAATGTATTTTAGTTTGGGAAGAGGCAATAGCAGCTTGCAGATTTTGCTGTTGCAAAGTCTGTGCATACGTTTGGGTAATAGACACTTTACTCAAGTTTCTTATTTTGAAAGTGCAAATATAAAATATTTGAAGTGTTCTATATCGAAAATCTATTAATAGATTATATTTGTCCACACAAAAAACTAACATACTATGTCATTTTCAGACTTATTCGATAGCGGATTTAAAAAACGTAACGAAGATCATTTTGCCTCCATTGTAAGAGTAGCAATGAGTGACGGTGTAATAACCGACAAAGAGAAAGCATTTTTAGATCGTCTAGCTACAAGACTAGATATCTCCGAACTCGATTACAAAGAGATATTAGAAAACTATAAAGGTCATCCTGTTAATGCACCTCATTCTTATGATGAGCGCTTAGGGCGTCTATACGATCTGTCTCGTATGGTGTGGGCGGATGATATTGAAGGACCAAATCAGCATTGGCTATTAGAAAAACTTTGCGTTGGTTTAGGGTTTCATACCCAAAATGTAAAGTATATTGCAGATAAAGCTTTAGGACTTGCGTACGATAAAGTGGATGCAGATACGTTTATTGAAGAAATGAAAAATATGAATAAGTAGTTGTCGTAATTACACGTTTTAATTTCTATCTATAAAAAAAGCAACCTAATTTTAGGTTGCTTTTTTTATAGAATAATGTGTTTTCTAATCGCCGAATTTTGTCATAAACTCTTCAGCTTTTTCTACCATGTTTTTGCTACCACAAATAAAAGGCACACGTTCATGAAGCGATTTAGGTTCTATATCCATAATTCTTGTATACCCATCACTTGCTTTTCCATTGGCTTGTTCAGCAATAAATGCCATAGGGTTACACTCGTAAAGCAAACGTAATTTTCCTTTAGGATTTTTAGAACCTTTTGGGTACATATAAATGCCACCTTTAATCATATTTCTATGAAAATCTGAAACTAAAGATCCGATATAGCGACTAGTATAAGGTCTTTTGCCATCTTCCTCCTGGCAATATTTTATGTATTTTTTTATGCCTAATGGAAAATCTAAATAATTTCCTTCATTTACAGAATAGATATATCCATCCTCAGGAAATTTCATGTCAGGATGTGATAAATAATAAGAGCCTATTGCAGGATTTAACGTAAACCCATTAACGCCATATCCTGTGGTATAAACTAACATTGTTGAGGTACCATAAACAACATAACCCGCGGCAACTTGTTGATTTCCTTTTTGTAAAAAATCGTCTATTGTAACAGGTGTTCCTATAGGTGTAACACGCCTATAAATTGAAAAAATAGTACCCACAGATACATTGACATCAATATTAGATGAACCATCTAAAGGGTCTATTAAAACCACATATTTATTCTGATGGTTTTCATCTTGACTATTAATGGTAATAAAATCATCTTCCTCTTCACTCGCAATACCACAAACAATATTTCTTTTGGTCATGGTTTGGATAAACTTATTATTGGCATAAACATCCAATTTTTGTTGGTCTTCCCCTTGAATATTAGTGTCGCCTGCGGCACCAATGATATCGACTAAACCGGCTTTGTTAACCTCGTGGTTGACAACTTTAGCAGCCAAACGAATTGAATTTAGGAGTCGAGAAAGTTCTCCTGAAGTGTATTTAAATGATGATTGATTCTCAATTATAAACTCACCTAAGGTTTGTTTGGTTTTAGACATGAAGTAAAATATTGATTAATAGCTTACAAATATCGTATTTTTTAACAAACTATATCGTTTTCGTGCTTTAAAAAAAATTGCTGCGTCTACTGAGTTTAGATTATCTTTGTTTTCTTTTTTATTTAATAACCTATGAATCACCCAAGATTAGCCCTTAAACAAGACATGCCAAGAGTTTTAGAACTCATTCAAGAATTGGCAACGTTTGAGAAGGAAACTGATGCTGTAGAAATTAATAGTTCTGATTTACAGCAAGATGGCTTCGGTAGCCATCCAAAATTTACCTGTTTTGTTTTAGAAGAAGATGACACCATTGAGGGTATTGCTCTAGTTTATCCGAGGTATTCAACCTGGAAAGGCGAAATTTTACATCTAGAAGATCTTATTGTTAGCGAAAAATACAGGGGCAAAGGTTTAGGTACAAGACTGCTTGATGCTGTTGTTAAATACGCTAAACAAATCGGTGTAAAACGTGTGAGTTGGGAAGTGCTAGATTGGAATGAATCTGCTATAAAATTTTACCAAAGCAAAGGCGCAAATGTCATGCGAGATTGGGATGTGGTTCAGTTAGACCAACATGGAATTGAGAATTATATAAATAATATTAATTAAAAATTTCCGTTTTTACAGGAAGTGTGTATGCAAGTTTATAAGTTTGGTGGTGCATCAGTAAAAGATGCTGAAGGTGTAAAAAATTTAGTAGAAGTATTAAAAACTACAGGTTATGATAATACTTTGGTTGTGGTTTCTGCCATGGGAAAAACAACCAATGCTATGGAGTTAATCATTAAAAATTACTTTGAGAATAAAGCTGAATTACAAAGTGCTATTCATGAGGTAATAAAATACCATAATGAAATTCTTTTAGATTTATTTGAGAATGATAATCACGGTGTTTTTAGGGCTGTAAAGTTACTTTTTGATGAATTAAACCTGTTTTTTAAAAGTAATAAATCACCAAACTACAATTATGTTTACGATCAAACAATTGGTTTTGGAGAATTAATTTCAACTACAATTATTAGCCATTATTTTAATGAAGTAGGTTTAACGAATACTTGGCTCGATGTTAGAGAATTTATAAAAACAGACAGTTATTATAGACGTGCTAATATAAATTGGGAACAAACACAAGAACAAATTTCCTCACAATTTAATTCAGATATTCTAAATATAACTCAAGGATTTTTAGGGAGTGATGCTAACAATTTCACCACCACTTTGGGGAGAGAAGGCAGTGATTATACGGCCGCAATTTTCGCCTATTGTTTAAATGCAACAGGTGTTACAATCTGGAAAGATGTGCCTGGTGTTTTAAATGCCGACCCTCGTTATTTTGAAAACGCTCAGTTATTACATCATATTTCTTACAGAGAAGCCATTGAGTTAGCTTTCTATGGTGCGTCTGTTATCCATCCAAAAACGCTACAACCCTTGCAACGTAAAGAAATTCCGTTGTATGTAAAATCATTTTTAAATCCAAAAGCAGAAGGTACTTGTGTTAGCAAAGGAAAAACTTTAGAGCCAGAGATTCCTTGTTTTATTGTGAAGAAAAATCAGATTTTAATTTCATTATCTTCTTTAGATTTTTCATATATCGTAGAAGAGAATATCAGCGATATTTTTAGTCTATTGCATTTGTATAAAATGAAGGTAGATGTAATTCAAAATTCAGCGATTAGTTTTTCGGTTTGTATCGAAAATTTATATGATAATTTAGAAAAATTATTACAGCACTTAAAGGCTAAGTTTAATGTTACTTGTCACAAGGATGTCAATCTGTATACCATAAGGAACTATAATGATGCGGCTATAAATGAACTAGAAAAAGATAAAACGGTATTGTTAAAGCAATTAACACAGGGAACTGTTCAAATTGTAACTCAATAAACTTCACTACATTTGTTCTATGAGTAAATCGTCTGATAATGGATTGGTAACGGCAAAAGAAGTCGCTAAGGCAATTCATGTTGATAAATACGGGTTTTTAGGGACATTTATTGGTTGGATATTAATGAAAGTTCTTAAAATATCGACCTTAAATAAATTCTATAATCGTAATAAGCACTTAAGTAATGTCGATTTTCTTGATGCTATTTTAGAAGAATTTCAAATTAAATTTGAAATACCAGAGGAAGACCTTAAACGGCTCCCTAAAGAAGGACCTTATATCACTATTTCTAACCATCCGCTTGGTGGTATTGATGGTATTTTATTATTAAAATTAATGATAGAACAGCGTAGTGATTTTAAAATTATTGCAAATTTTCTATTGCATCGTATTGCGCCTCTAAAGCCTTATATCATGCCTGTTAATCCTTTTGAAGATCGTAAAGATGCAAAGAGCAGTATATCAGGTTTTAAAAATGCAATTTTACATCTAAGAGCAGGCCATCCATTAGGCGTTTTTCCTGCAGGTGAAGTTTCTACTTATAGAGATGGTAAATTAGTGGTTGATAAAGAATGGGAGGTGGCTGCCATGAAATTAATTCAGAAGGCTGAGGTCCCTATAGTTCCTATTTATTTTCATGCTAAAAATAGCCGTTTATTCTATCGACTTTCTAAGCTAAGTGATACCTTAAGAACGGCAAAATTACCTTCAGAAGTATTAACACAGAAACGACGTGTTATAAAAGTAAGAATAGGACGGCCAATATCTTTAAAAGATCAAAAAGCACACCCATCACTCCCTGAATTCACAGAGTTTTTAAGACGGAAAACATATATGTTATCCAAAACGTTTGAAGATAAACCTAAAATTCTAGGTAATATTCAGTCGCAATTAAAAGTGGCTAAAATGCCTAAGCGTATTGAAACCCCTATTGCGCCAAAATTAATGATAGCTGAGGTTGATAAACTTAGAATAGGTGATTGCAGACTTTTAAGGAGTAAAAACTATGAAGTGTTTTTAGCACCTCCTAAAGATATTCCAAACCTATTAAAGGAAATAGGACGGCTTAGAGAAATTACATTTAGAGAAGTTGGAGAAGGTACTAATGAAGCTACTGATTTAGATAAATTTGACACCTATTACCATCACATGTTTTTGTGGGACAACGAGCAAAATGTAATAGCAGGAGCATACCGAATGGGTTTAGGTGCTAAAATTTATAAACGCTTTGGTATCGATGGGTTTTATTTGCAAGACTTATTTCGTTTTGAGCCCGAATTACACAAAATGATGAGCCAATCCATAGAAATGGGACGTGCATTTATCGTTAAAAATTACCAGCAAAAACCAATGCCTTTATTTTTGCTCTGGAAAGGTATTGTTCATATTACATTACGATTTCCAGAACATAAGTATTTAATAGGCGGCGTTAGTATCAGTAATCAATTTTCTAACTTTTCTAAAAGTTTGATGATTGAGTTTATGAAATCACATTATTACGATCCGTATGTTGCGCAATATGTGCGACCTAAAAAAGAATTTAAAGTGAAGCTCCAAGATGCGGATAAGGATTTTGTATTTGATGCTACGGAAGCCGATTTAAATAAATTTGATAAAATAATAGATGAAGTAGAGCCAGGTGCTTTACGATTACCTGTCTTACTTAAAAAATATATCAAACAAAATGCTAGGCTTGTAGCATTTAATGTTGACCCTTTATTTAATAATGCGGTAGATGGGCTAATGTATATAAAAATTGCCGATTTGCCAGAAAGTACGGTTAGACCTGTTATGGAGGAGTTTCAACAGGAATTAGAACGCAAGTTTATGGACCATAATGAAGAAGATAAATAAGGCAGGGATTTTTATTTTTCTATTGCCCTTATTTTGTGTGTCACAAACCTTCAAAGGGCGTGTTTTAGACAAAGTTACCCAACAACCCTTAGAAACTGTCGCTGTCTATTTTGATAACACGACTATAGGCACAACAACCAACGAAAAAGGGGCGTTTTCTATCCCTTACACCGATGCTGTTCAATCTACTTTAGTTATTTCTTACTTAGGTTATGAAAACGTGATGATTTTAAATTATAGAAATCAAAACAACATTACTATTGAACTTGTTGAAGCAGAAAGTGCTCTAGATGAAGTGCATTTGAACTATGATGATGGTTTAACTAGACGACAGAAATTACGATTGTTTAGAAAAGAGTTTTTAGGTGCTTCAAAGTTTGGACGCTCAAGTAAAATATTAAATGAGGATGATTTAGTTTTAAGATACAATAAGCAAAATAAAGCCTTATATGCAAGTTGTAATGCTGTGATTAAAATTGAAAATAAAGCTTTGCAGTATGAGATATTATACGATTTAAAGGATTTTGAAATCAATTTTAGGTATGTAGAGGCTGACCAAAATATTTTCACAATCAACTCCGTAGCTTATTCAGGGACTTCCTATTATAAAAACTTAAAAAAATCAAATCATAAGAAAACAATTAAGAACAGAGAAACCGCTTATAATGGTTCTGTTCAGCATTTTATGCGCTCACTTTATAATACCAATTTGAAAGCGGAAAATTACCGGATTTTTTACGATGGGTTTGTGGTAGATGAGTGGACCTATTTTAATGTTGAAGTGATTGCTAATTCGGATTTTAAAAAGGTGACCTTAAAGGATAAAGTCTCCATTTTATACAATAAAGATTTCCAATCAGATTTAATTATAGAATTGGATGAATTTTTTATTGATGTTTATGGGAATTATGCTCCTGTTGTTGGTATTTATTTTAATGGCGTTATGGGAAGCCAGCGCCTTGGAGATACGTTGCCTTTAGATTATAAACTAGAGGAAAAAGAATAAAAAACCCAGAACGTTAATTCTGGGTGGTGTATATATTAAATGCTTTTAAACCATTCTTGAAATTGCTTGCCAAATAAGAACGTTGGTTTCATTTCTCCGCCTATAGCAGCTATTAAACTCATAATCCAAGCGACTAATAAAACAATGCTAATAAGGAAACCTAAAACTGGAATCCAACCTAAAACAATACCAATAATAGATAAGCCTAACATTTGTCTTATGTAAAATGATCCTATTTCAGTTTTATTACTACCATTCATTATAAGTGCTATTATCCAGCCAATGATAGTAATGTGAGCTATAATTGCTATGTTTTTACCATCACTTAATGCTTTGTTTGCATCACTACCAAAATCATTAGTTGCTTGTTTTGCATCATCAGAGAATTCATTGGCCTTTTGGCTTATTTTATCTCCTGAAGTTTTTGCTTCAGCTTTAGAATCACCTATCATATCATTTAGGTCTTCGTTTAAATTTTTATTATCGTCTGACATTTTTATTTTTTTAAGGTTAATGTTTTAATTGATGCGATAAATTTAATAAAAAAAACATACAATTACTGAAACGCCGCATCGATTGGTTCCCATAATTCTATTTTGTTATTGTCGTTATCTAAAATCCAAGCAAACTTTCCGTAATCATAAGTTTCCATATCGCCAATAATAGTAACACCTTCATCTTTTAGTATTGGTAGAAGTGCTTCTAAATCTTCAACGCGGTAGTTAAACATAAAGTCTTTTTTTGAAGGCTTAAAATACTCGGTATCGTCATTAAAAGGACTCCATTGTGTTGAGCAGTCGTTGCCTTCTTTGTCTTTCCACCAAAACGTAGAACCATAATCGTCGGTATTAAAACCTAAGTGTTTTTTATACCAAGCTTTTGCCGCTTTTGGGTCTTTAGTTTTAAAGAACAACCCTCCAATTCCTGTAACGCGCTTTTTCATTTTATTCTGTTTTTATTTCAAAATCTCATTAATTGAAGTCCTGAATATTATTGTTTTATTTATATACCCTTAAAAAAGAGAATTTAGTAAATTAAATACCTACAAGGTTTTAGAAACCTCGCAGGATAAGGTTATTTTTTTATGGTGTTTTCATAAATTTCAATCCATTCTTCTACAGTCATTTTGCCTAAAAGTGTTTCGATTAAATCGTACGGAATGTCATCTATTTTCTTAAAACGAATACAGCTTTTTCCCATGTCTAACTTGTATTTACAGTGTTTAGGGTATGCTGAGACAAACCAATCGTGTAATTCTTTTTTGGCGTAAATTCCAGAATGATATAAGGCAATAAAGTTTTTTTGAGAGGCTAAACTCATAAATGTCAATGGCGGAAATGGTTTGCAATGGTAACCAGGCGGATAGATTGATTTTGGAACATAATAACCTAACATTCCATAACTCATTCCAGCTTCTAAGCCCTTAGGCATATGGTTCTTTATAAGCTCGTGTAATTTAGTAATGGGTGCTTTTCGGTCTTCAGGAAGTTGAGCAATATAGGCTTCTGGAGTTGTAGCTGCGGAGGTCATAATTGTGAATTACTAGGATTAATTGAATTTAGCTTTTATCTTATCGACTATAGTTTGGGCTAATTTTTCTTTGCTTTCAATGGTCCAACCTGCCACATGTGGTGAGAGTAATACATGTTCTGATGCTATTAAATATTTAAAAGCTTCGGGCATAGCATCTCTGGTGAATAGATTTTCAAAAGAGGCTTTTTCATATTCTAAAACATCGAGTCCTGCGCCTAGAATTTTACCAGATTCTAATGCTGTTACTAAATCTTTAGTCACCACACTTTTACCACGAGCCGTATTAATGAGCCAAAACGATTTTTTAAATCCGTCTATAAAATCAGAATTAACCATATTTAGAGTTAATTCGGTTTGTGGGATATGCAAACTTAAAACATCAGATTTTGCTTTCAGTTCTTCGAGGATAACTTGTTTTGCATTAGCATCTCCAACGTTAGGTTTTATATCATAGCATAATACTTCGACGTCAAAACCTCTTAATTTTTTAGCAAAGGCTTTTCCCATATTGCCATAACCAATAAGACCAACTGTTTTACCGTCTAATTCCAGTCCACGATTGGCTTCACGTAACCACGCACCTTGTCTCACTTCTTTATCGGCTTTATTTAGTTTATTAAAAAGCGACAATAGCATGCCTAAAGCATGTTCGCCAACAGCATTTCGGTTACCTTCTGGTGCAGAAATAAGATAAATGCCTTTTTTTTCTGCATAATCACAATCGATATTTTCTAATCCTGCACCTACGCGACCTATAAATTTTAAGTTTTTGGCAGCATCTAAAAATTGTTTATCTATTGAAAATCGACTTCTAATTATAAAACCGTCGTAATCAGCAATTTTAGCTTCAATTTCAGATTTGGAAGAGGTATAATCTTCATGATTGGTGAAACCTAAATCGTTTAGTTGATTTAAGAGTAGTGGATGATTGGTGTCAAGATGCAGTATTTTCATATTTACTTCCCAGAAGAGTGAGAATCTTTTTAATCGTTAAGTACTCGTTTCTTTAGTTTTTTCGGACCTAATAGATTTTTGAAACTTAGTAAGCCTGAAAATTTATTGAAGTAAAGTTACAAAGATTTACATTGCGATTTACAATCGTTCATTTTTAAACAGATTAAAATCGTAATTGCGTTAGGGATAGAACGGCATGTTTGAGCTCTTTTGCTTTTTCGCAAAAAGCGAGTAGTGACAGCCCGACGCTACGAAGCTTTTCTATGTGATAAAAAGGATTACTATAGTTAAATAGCGAAGTAGCGTAACGCCCAAATAAGACTAAATACCTAAAATCATTTTTGCAATGAGGAAATAGATTAGTATGCCAAAAACATCATTACTGGTGGTAATAAAAGGTCCTGTAGCCACTGCTGGATCAATACCTCTTTTGTCTAGAAAAATGGGAATAAATGTACCAATTAAAGCTGCCATAATAATTACAGCAATTAAAGCAATGCTTATGGTAAAGGAAAGAATATAGGTAGTGCCAAATATAAAATGAGTAATAAGGATGGCGACAAGAGATATTGCAAATCCGTTAACAATGCCTAGTAAAAGTTCTTTAAATAAACGTTTTAAAATTTTGCCATTAATGGTGCCATTGGCCAAGCCTTGTACGACAATGGCAGAGGATTGTACACCAACGTTACCAGCAGTTGCTTGTATAAGAGGTACAAAACTTAACAAAGCTGTAAAAGTGCCCAGATTATCATTAAATTGCTCAATTATGCTCGCGGCTCCTAAGCCGCCAAACATGCCAATAAACAACCAAGGTAAGCGTGCTTTGGTAAGTTTAAAAATGCTGTCATCAGCTTCTACATCTTGAGAAATACCAGCTGCTAATTGGTAATCTTTATCTGCCTCTTCTCTAATAACATCTATAATATCATCAATTGTAATTCTCCCTAATAACACTTGATTATCATCGACAACAGGAATGGCTTCTAAATCGTATTTTGCCATTACTTTTGCAACGTCTTCAACATTATCATGTACGTTGGCCCAGTCTACATTATCTTTAGCAATGTCTGCTATTTTTTGATCACTTTTTGAGGTGATTAAATCCTTTAAAGATAATCGGCCTATTAATTTATCATGCTTGTCTACAACGTAAACGGAATGTACTCGTGTAACATCTTTTGCCTGACCTCTAATTCGGCGTAAACAACCTGCTACCGTCCAAGTTTCATAAACTTTAACCAATTCTTTTGCCATGAGTCCACCTGCGGTATCTTCATCATAGGCTAATAGCTCTTGGATTTCATCTCTGTGCTCATGGTCTTCGATGTAGGCGATAACTTCAGCCTGTCGTTCTTCAGGAAGTTCCGCAATGATATCTGCGGCATCATCGGTATCTAATTCTTCTACTTCTTCGGCAATTTCTTTGGTAGAAAGATTTCTTAAGACTTTTTCTCTAATGTCCTCATCGAGTTCCATAAGAATCTCTGAGGTGGTTTCAGAATCGAGAAGTTTGATGACATATACAGCATCTTCAGCATCTAATTCATCTAGAATTTCTGCAATATCAGCATGGTGAAACTCATTTAATAAGATTTTTAAATCGCTATCGTTATTATCTTCGACAAGGATTTCTACCTTTTCAATAAGCTCATCGGTGAGCAGAAATTGTATGTTTTCTTGAATGTCTTCCACGTAAACTAGGGTCTGTTTTAATACATTTTAACTACCTCATTGAGTGAGCTTAAGAAACTAATTTATATCATTTTCAATAAGTGAGGTTAACGCAATAAACTGGGAAACGCTCAATTGTTCTGGCCGCTGTCCAAAGATAGTATTTGCTTTTAAACTATCCGAAAGATTGAAGGTTTTTAAACTGTTGCGCAGTGTCTTTCTTCGTTGTTGAAACCCTGTTTTTACGACCTTAAAAAATAACTTTTCATCGCATGGCAGCGAGTAATTTTCTTTACGCTTTAATAATAAGACCCCAGAATCTACTTTTGGTGGTGGATTAAAAACCGTTGGAGGTACTGTAAATAAGTATTCAGCATCGTAAAATGCTTGGGTTAAAACCGAGAGAATACCATACACTTTAGAGCCTTCTTTAGAACAAATACGAAGCGCAACTTCTTTTTGAAACATACCAGAGAACTCTGGAATCTGTGCTCGCATTTCTAAAGTTTTAAATAAAATTTGAGAAGATATATTGTAAGGAAAATTACCAATAATAGCAAAAGGTTTGTCTTTAAATACAAGGTTTAAATCGTATTTTAAGAAGTCTTTTTCTATAATTCTATCGGCAAGATTTAGGTAATTGTTTTTTAAATAGTCTACAGATTCTGTATCGATTTCTATAACATGTGTTTTAGTATCTTTTTTAAGAAGGTATTTGGTTAAAACCCCCATTCCTGGACCAATTTCTAAGACATCTTTATAGCCTTCTAAAGATAAACTATCGGCGATGTCTTGCGCTATAGATTCGTCTGTTAAGAAATGTTGGCCTAAGTATTTTTTTGCTTTTACAGTCATAATTCATTTTTCTCGCAGAGCCGCATTAGCGCAAAGCAATTATTGTGTAAAGGTACGCAGAGGTGCCTAAAAGATTTATAAATTTGGTACTAAATTCTCATGATTTAGTAAAGCCAAAGTAGCAGTAAGTTGAACTTAAGATTTCTTTGCTTTTCAGAGCCTTTTGGAGAAATCTATTAGTTGAATTTAACCGAATACTCATCCACAATTTCTAATTCTGTCCTAAAAGATAACATTTTATCTGCAAAACGCTGTAATCCGTCTTGTTTTAAACGTTCAGCATGTTCTGCGTAATAGGCGTCTAAAGCAGCTCTAGAGTGTGCTCTAAATTGTACAGAATAGGTGTCGGTTTCAGCATCTTCTACTAAAACTTTTGTCAGTTTAGCTTCTTTAAATTTGCCGGTTGCCAATACTAGCGGAATATGTTCTTTTATCCATTCGAGCCATTCTTGATGGATGCTTTTGTCAATGTTTAGGGTAACGTTATATATAATCATTGTTAGAGGAATATGTGGTAAAAATTAGGAATGAATTGCAAAAGTATGAATTTTGGAGCTAATGAATTTTTTTGCCGTAATTCTGATAAGGCTAAAAAGCGAAGCTGAAAAGAATACTTAATCTAAGGGTGAAGTTTTAGGTATTAAAAAGCAGGCGATTGAGAACTAATTTATACTGTTATCACCCCGTAACAGCCTAAATTTTCGGCGTGCTTCAATAAAATAAATACTGTCTTGGTGTTCAAATATTATTTTTTCGTAATGGTCTTTAGCTTCTTCAGATTTTTCTAGATGGGTATTATATAACTCGGCCAAATAATAATAGGCGTCATCAATTAACATGTCTTCGCTAAAATTATTTATAAGTTCTTGATAGTTGGCTTCGGCCTTAGTGTATTGCTTTTTCTTTTCGAAAAGTTTAGCTTGTTGAAATAAAGTCTGGGCTATTATATTTTCTCCCTGATGTTCTTCTAATATCTTATTTAGTAATGATATGGCATCGTCGGTTCTATTCTGAAAAGCATATAAGTCTGCCTTAGCATACTGTTTTAGAGCGGTTTGTAGGCTGTCTTCGTATTTGTTGTCTGAAATTAATAATTTTAAATCTAGCGCGTCGTTGGCAATCAATTGTGACGTTGAAGATTTTAATATTTTTAGTTGTGATTCTGCCCAATCAAAATCGCCTTTGTAATAACTTGTTTTTGCCACTTTAAAACGTGCTTCTTGAGCAATGGTACTGTTTTTTAATTCGTTTTGAATCTGAGAATAAAAAATTAAAGCCTCATTAAACTTTTCTTGAAGCACTAAGACATCAGCTAATAATAACTTTATTCTAGATTTTCTATAATGAGTAACATTCAGTTTTAAACTTTCTTTTAAAAAAGTAGTTGCTTTTTCTGTGTCTTTGAGGTTGAAGGCCAAGAATTTTCCATAAGCGATTTGGAGCGGAATCGTTCGTCTAACCATACCAAATTCACTAAACAAATCATTATAAGTTTTATCAATTTCTTTTAATTGTACCTCGTCTGCGTTTCTAGTTTCAATTTCTAAAATGTACTCATGCGCTATTAAAGCTGTTGTTTTGTCTTGGGTGCTATCTAACACATAATTAAAAATCGATTTTGCTATTTCATCATCTGCATCTTTTTTAGCCATAACACCTAGTTCAATAAGGCGTTCTAAACTTTCGGGATTACGCATAAATAATGCCTTTTCTTGTATAAAGGATTTATTATAGGCTTTTTCTTGAACATATAGCCAGCTTAACATTTCGTACCAATATGGTTTTGGTTCTTTCTGAATTTGTTTTAACAATGCACGTCTTAAAAACATATTGTTTTCATTGTCGCTGTTTTCAGAAATGAAATCACTAACAGTACGTTTGATGTCGTTGAGATGATTGGGTCTGTAATTGATATAATCGATATAGTTGGCAAACATTTGTTCTACATTACCTTGGTCCCCATAAATACGTGCTAATTGAATGCTGTAATTGTAATCTGGTGTTAAAACTTTGCCTTTTTCGTAAGTACGAATAGCTTGATTTAAAAGTGAATAGTCTTCAAATTTTCTGGCAATAGAATAAACGTAATTGGGTTTTTCATCTATATAAGCAATAGCTTCTTCATAGAGTTTGTTGGCGCTTTTTATACTGTCTTTAAGTTGATAATTATAGCCTAAAGCGATAGTCATCATGGGATTTTGTCGGCCACCTAAGTGATTTAAAATAATGCGTTCTGCTTCATTATATTGTTCTAATTGCTGATGTATGTCCACCAACTTATTAATATAATTGTAACTATTTGGTTTTTGTTCAATGAGGTTTTCGTAGATAACAAGTGCTTTCTTAAATTCTCCTTTTTTGTAGTAACTATCGGCTTGCGCTTCGTTATTTTGTGCGGAGGCGACAAAGCATCCAAATAATAAAATAAAAACGAATAAGCGCTGTTGCATGTTTTGTGATTTAGTCAAGATGAGTGTAAATATAAGAAATGCCTCAAGGAGATATTGTGAAAATAACTATAAAAAAAAATGCCTCAACGTAACGTTAAGGCATTTTGACCAGCAAAATAAATGTGCTATTAACCATTATTATATAAATATGATTCAGTTATTCTGTCTTGGTTTTGTTTATTGTTTCTAAATGAGTAGTTAAAACAAAACTTTGCTTACTAGAGCAATTAAAGAAACCAGTAATACAATTCGTTTTAAATTTTTCATAATTGGGGCGTTCAAATCTAGGAATACTAAATTCTAAAATTTATTCAATCAAAACGAAGAAACACAATAATAATCGTTTAAAAGCATTAAAATTTAACATTTAACGCTAAAAAGATAATATTAGTCACTTAAGAAATTAAATCAAAACCTGTATATGGCACTAAAACATCAGGGATTTTTATACCATCTTCAGTTTGGTAGTTTTCTAAAATACCCGCTAAGATTCTTGGTAGTGCTAATGAACTTCCATTTAATGTATGGCACAATTCGTTTTTACCTTCACTATTCTTAAAACGCAGTTTCAAACGATTGGCTTGAAAGGTTTCAAAATTAGAAACTGAAGAGACTTCTAACCAGCGGTCTTGTGCTGTTGAAAATACTTCAAAATCATAAGTTAATGCTGAAGTAAAACCTAAATCACCACCACATAATCTTAAAATTCTATACGGTAATTTAAGCTCTTGCAAAATACCTTTTACATGATTTACCATGCTATCTAATGCGTTGTAAGATTCATCAGGATGCTCAACACGTAGAATTTCAACTTTATCAAACTGATGTAAGCGATTTAGCCCTCTAACGTGTGCGCCATAACTTCCAGCTTCGCGTCTAAAACATGGTGTATAACCGGTGATACTTATCGGTAGATCACTTTCATTTAAAAGTGTGTCTCTAAAAATATTAGTTGCAGGGACTTCTGCAGTAGGAATTAAATATAAATTATCTAAGGTAACGTGGTACATCTGCCCTTCTTTGTCTGGCAATTGCCCAGTTCCAAAACCTGAAGCTTCATTAACTAAATGTGGTACTTGGTATTCGGTGTAACCTGCTTCCGCATTTTTATCTAAAAAATAAGCGATTAATGCCCGTTGTAATCTTGCACCTTTACCAATATAAACAGGAAATCCTGCACCAGTGATTTTGTTTCCTAGTTCAAAATCAATAATGTTATATTTTTTTGCTAATTCCCAATGTGGTAGGGCTGCATCGTGTAATTTTGGAATATCACCGTCTCTAAATGTCTCCTCATTGTCTTCGTCCGTATTTCCTGCAGGAACTATAGGATTAGGAACATTAGGAATTTTATACAGTAACTCAGAAAGTGCAGCAACTTTATCATTGAGTTCTTGTTCAAATTTTTTGGTAGCTTCTTTTAATTGGGTTGTTTTTTCCTTTAAAAGATTCGCTTTTTGAACGTCTCCAGATTTAAATAAATTGCCAATTTCTTTAGATAAAGTGTTAGATTCAGCTTTTGTAGAATCTAAGGATGTTTGAAGTGCTTTTCGGTCTTCATCAAAAGCAATGGCCTCATTAATCATTTCGGTAGCATCAATATTTCGTTTGGCTAAACGAGCAATGATATCTTCTTTATTCTCACGGATAAAAGCAACTTGTAACATATCTTTAATTTTGATTAATACCCATTGGTATATGGTAATACAAGCTACAAAAGTAAATAGAAAATAACCAAGAAAAAATATAAAGGTTCTATTTTATAACATGAAGTTAGATTTGCGACTTATGGCCATTTTTTTTGAAATCAATTAACAGATTTTATTCTGAAGGTAAAATCCAATCGTGGTGTTTAAAATGGTGCCACTCTTCATTGGCTAAATCTACCTTGGGATCAATAAGTTGTTTTGATTTTTTACCATTTACGGACACGTAGGCCTTTACAAACACTTTAATGGGAATGCCTTTTTTAGCGTAATCTTGTTTTAAGTGCTGGGCGAATTGCCACATAACATCTGGTTTTGTACTAGCACCACGCTGTTGTTTTCGGGTTAAATAATCTTTTAATCTAATGCGTGTAATCTCATTGGTGTTGGTGTTTGTAACGTAATATATTGTTCGTCCGCTTTTGGAGCGTAACATCATTCGCCATGAGAGTCGGTGACCTTCTTCGGTCCACAAGACATTATCTTTAATAAAATGATGCCTTAATGGTAAGCCAATCTGAATTAAAAAGTAGAGGGAAAAAAATGATAATAATACGGTTTTATACTTCGGAATAACGATTTTGTCAGCATCATAATAGGGTTTCCGTTTTAAGAATATATTTCTAATCGTTTTAGGTTCAAAAAAGAATAAGCTAAAAGCTAAAGACAAATAAGGAAATATGCCAATATGAAAGATAAATGAGTTAAATAGATGAAAGAAAATAGATGCAAAAAAAGCATACTTTCTTGTGGGTTTAAAAAGTAACAACGGAATAATTAATCCATCGAATAATATGCCGCCATAAGCCAAAATATAATGGACAGTTTTATTTTGTAAAAGGTCGCCTACAACATAGAAATCAGCTTTACTTCGCATAAGAATTTCCATTACCGTAGTATCAAGCCAGTCTGGGTAAAACTTAGCTGCTGAAGCATAGGAGTAAAGGATTAATAATTGAAACACAAAAAACCACTTACACCAACTTGGCATCGACAGGCTTTTGAGTGAGGGGTTTAATTTTACATCTATAGAAGCATAACGATTTGCAGGCAAAAAAATCATTAAAAAACTCAATAAGGCGAGTAGATAATAATGGTTGTTGTAAGATGATTTTTGCATGAGGTAAGTCGCTGTCCACATGAGGGCAAACATCAACATACTAAATCGGTATTTATAGCCCAACATTATAAAGAGTCCAAAAACTCCCATTACAATGTAGTAAGCATACATCCAATTTCCTGGTAAGGGTTGCAGCCATTCAAATCCTATAAAGGAGAAGGTAAATTCGGGTTCTATTAAAGTACGCTTTATCCAACCTGTAAAAACAGCGCCAACAGCTTCTAAAAAGCATAAAAATCCAAAGATGATCCTGAAAACTACAAGCCCAGAATTATCGATATGTTTAAATAAAAACTTAGACATTTAAAGCGTTAATAAAGTTAGAAGCATTTTTCATGTCGGTTCTAAGTTGTGACTTTAAAACGTCAATATTTTCAAATTTTTCTTCGCTACGTAAGCGTTTTAAAAATTCAATTTTTAATTCTGAATTATAGATATCTTTATTAAAGTCGAAAAAATGAACTTCAATAGATTGTGTTTTTCCATTAACAGTTGGGTTGGTGCCAATATTCATCATCCCGTAAATGGTTTGATTATCTATTGTGGATTTTACGACATAAACACCGTCGTTTGGAATAAGTTTGTAGCTTGCTGTAACACTAATATTCGCTGTAGGAAACTCAATAGTTCGCCCTAAACCTTTGCCTTTAATTACAGTTCCGGTAATAAAGAAATTATAGCCTAAATATGAATTTGCTAAATCGACCTTACCTTGGTTTAAAGCAGTTCTAATTTTAGTAGAACTCACGGTAACATCCTCAATGTCTTGTGCTGAGATTTCTTCAACTTGAAAATCATAGTGTTCAGCAAAAACTTTTAAGTCTTTAATATTGGCACTTCGGTTTTTTCCAAAATGATGGTCGTAACCAATAACAATGTATTTGGTATTTAACTCATCTACTAAAATTTGTTTAACGTAATCTTTTGCTGAGAGGTTAGCGAATTCTTTAGTAAACTTTTTTACAATAACTTCTTTTATACCAAGAGATTTTAATAATTCTACACGCTCTTCTATAGTATTTAGCAATTTAATAGAATCGTCTTTTTGAAGCACCATTCTAGGGTGCGGAAATAAAGTGAGCACCACCGGAATATACCCTTTGTCTTCCGCAAGTTGAACGACTTGTTTGAGTATTTTTTGATGGCCTATATGGATACCATCAAAGGTGCCAATAGTTGTTACTTTTGCCGAAATTGTAGTCAAGCGTTGTAATTTATAGATTGTTGTTATGACTTATTGTTTGTAAAAAAAAACATAAATTCGAAGAATTTAAATCTTTATACAAAAAATTTTATGAAAACAAAGCTACATTTTGTTTTGGCATTATCCTTATTTTTAACGGTATTTTCAGTAACTGCCCAACAGCGTTATTGGCAGAAATTAGATAAAAACGAGGTTAATCCTAATCGTAGTAATACGGTACTTAATCAAAAGCTTAATCAAGCTTATCGTTTAGATATAGCGAATTTTAAAGCACAACTTGCTAATGCACCACTACGTTCGGCAACAACTGCGTCGTCTAATGCAAAAGTTTATCTTCCAAATTTAAAAGGTGAATTAGAACAATTCATAGTTGTTGAGGCGCCAGTATTATCTAAAAATTTAGCCTTAGAATATCCTAATATTAAAACCTATTTAGGATTTAGCACTCTAAACCCAGGAGCAAGAGCTCGATTTAGCTTAACACCACAAGGCCTACAATGTATGGTGTCTTATCCTGATGAGCCGACAAATTTCTTAGTGCCATTGCGTAAAACAGATACCACCACTTACCTATTATACAGTAGAGATTCAAACGCTGAGGTTTCTAGTGACTTTGAATGTTTAACAGAAGATGAGTTTTTAAGAGATGACGCAGCAGCATCTCCTAAACGAGATGCTAATGATCAAGTATTACGAACCTTAAGAATAGCAATTTCTACTACCGGAGAATACACTAATTATTGGAATGATGGTGATACTGAAAATGGAAATGCACAAGAAGATGCTCTAGCTCAGGTCGTATCTTCATTAAATAGAATGAATGAGATTTTTGAAGTAGATATGGCTGTGACTTTTACTTTAGTAACAGGCACAGAAATTATATTTGAGAGTGCTATTTCTGACCCGTACAGCTCGGGGAGCTTTAATTCCCAATTACAATCAGAATTAACAACCACTGTTGGAGAAGCTAATTATGATATTGGTCATTTAATTCATCGTGAAAACAATGCGAGTAATAACAACGGAAATGCAGGTTGTATTGGTTGTGTGTGTGTAGATGGTGAAAAAGGAAGTGGTTTTTCCTCTCATGCGTTTACGGACAATGATGGTGGCCCTTATGTAACCGATTTTTTTGATGTTGATTACCTATCTCATGAAATTGGTCATCAAATGGGAGCGCGGCATACGTTTTCTATGCGTAGCGAAGGTGCGGGAGTTAATGTAGAGCCTGGTAGTGGATCTACAATTATGGGTTATGCTGGTATTGAACAGTTTAATGACGTGCAAGATCACTCGGATCCTTACTTTCATTATGCGAGTATCAATCAGATTTTAAACAACTTAGAAACTCGAACGTGTTGGGTTGGAACGACAATTACAAATAGTCCGCCTGTTGCCGATGCAGGATCAGATTACACTATTCCTGTGGGAACTGCTTTTGTTTTAAAAGGAGCTGCTACAGATGCAGATACTGGTGATGTGCTAACTTACACTTGGGAGCAAATTGATGACGGCGTAACGACCTATTCAAATTTTGGTCCGACTAAAACATCTGGTGCGGTTTGGAGATCTAGACCACCAAGTACGGTTTCAGACCGTTATATGCCTATTATTGAACGTGTAATTTCTGGTGAATTAACAGAAACTAATCCTGTTGAAACCGTTGATAATTCATCTTGGGAAACCGTTTCTAATGTCGGAAGAACTTTAAATTTTGCACTGACCGTAAGAGACCGAAGTGAAGCTAATGGCGTTGGACAAACCCCTCAAAGTGACTTTGATACTATGGCAGTTACTGTAGATGCTGCTGCAGGGCCTTTTGTAGTGACTTCTCAGAGTGCGAATCAAATTTGGGACGCGGGATCTAACCAAACCGTTGCCTGGGATGTCGCCGGAACCGATGTAGGCGCAGTAAATACACCGACGGTAAATATTTTGCTTTCAACTGATGGTGGTTATACATTTCCTTATGTTTTAATGACCGCTGTTCCTAATGATGGTGAGCAATTAATTACAGTGCCATTTGTAGGTGGAGACTCAACAACTGCAAGAGTTAAAGTCGAAGGCAATAACAATATATTTTACGCCATTAATTCTACTAATTTTACCATACAAGAATCCGAGTTTGTATTAAATATAGCAGAAAACACGCTAGATATATGTGCTATAGATACAGCTGAATTTAATTTTACATACAATACATTTTTAGGGTTTTCAGATACAACAACATTTAGTACAGCTGGTTTGCCACCCGAAGTATCTGTATCCTTTTCGCCAACAACGGCAACAGCAAATGCTACTGATGTTGTAGCTACCTTATCGGGGTTAAATGGTTTAGTGCCTGGGAATTATCCGTTTGAAATTGTAGGAACATCTGGCACAATAACTAAAACAGTACCAGCTGAGATTAATATTTTCAATTCTATTTTAGATGTAGTAAACCTACAAGAACCAACAGAAGGTGCACAAGATGTGCAGGCTAATAACGCGACGTTTACTTGGACTGCAGATGTAAATGCAGAATCTTATGAGATTGATATTGCTACAGACGCTAGTTTTACTACGATAGTAGAAAACGCCTCAGTTACGGAGCCAAGCTATACAACAACAACTTTAAACACGGCATCTGATTATTTTTGGCGTGTAAGAAGTAGTAATGATTGTGGAACAAGTGCGTATTCAGAACGTAGTTTTAGCACAGCTGATATTTTTTGTGCGTCTTATGATGCCGCTGATACGCCAATAGATATTCCTGATAGTAATCCGGCAGGAATTAATTCGGTAATCACAATTCCTGAGGCTACCGGAACAATTACTGATATTAATGTTACAGTTAATATTTCTCATAACTGGACAGCAGATTTAGAGTTGAAATTAATTGCTCCAAATGGAACTGAAATTGTACTGTCTAATGGTAATGGTGCTGATGGAGACAATTATACAAATACTGTTTTTGATAGTGATGCAGTAGATTTAATTACTTCAGGAACGGCGCCGTTTACAGGGAGTTTTCAGCCCGAAGGCGATTTAACCCAACTCAACGGAAGTTTGGTAACAGGTGATTGGACTTTAAATGTGGCTGACACCTTGTTCTGGCTTTCTGGAGCATTAGAGAGTTGGTCTATAGAGATTTGTGAGCTCGTCGTACTATCTTCTAACGATTATTTGAGTTACAATGCGTTTAAAGTTTATCCAAACCCTAACGAAGGAACTTTTAATATTGTTATTGATCAACCGATTTCTAATGCTATTGATGTTGTTGTTTTTGATATTAATGGACGTCAAATTTTGAAGCAACAGTTTAGTGCTGAAGCTAATTTTAATCAACGTATAAATCTAGGCGAAGTAGCCTCTGGTGTTTATTTGATGCAAATTAAAGATGGAAATAATTTACAATACCAAAAGGTGGTTGTAAGATAACTCACTAAATAAAGAGAGAAAAAGGCCGTAAATTCTTAAAATTTACGGTCTTTTTATTTACCGTTAAATTGATTCATTGTGATATTTACTCCAGCTAATGCAAAAGATTTAATGAGTTCTGCTGAGGTTTTTAAGCGCTCTTTTAGTTGGGCGTTTTCATCTTCGTTCCATTCGCCTAAAACGTAGTCTATTTGTTTGCCTTTGCTAAATTCGTCACTAATACCAAATCTAAAACGATTGTATTTTACCGTTTGTAATTTGTCTTGGGTGTCTTTTAATCCATTGTGACCACCATCACTTCCTTTGGTTTTAAGTCGAAGAGTTCCGAAGGGTAGATTAAGATCATCGGTAACAACTAATAAGTTTTCTAAGGGGATTTTTTCTTTCTCTAACCAGTATTTTATGGCTTTGCCACTAAGATTCATAAAGGTGCTAGGCTTTAAAAGAATTAAAGTCCTGCCTTTAACTCTTAAAGTTGTAATATCACCAAGCTTTATAGTTTCAAAAGTAAGGTCATTAGTTTCTGCTAAATAATCAAGTATTTTAAATCCGATATTATGTCTGGTATTGGCGTATTTTTCTCCGATGTTTCCTAAGCCAACAATTAAGAATTTTTTCATTGTGTCTTCTTCTGTTAATGTTGTGTTGTTATTAAAACCCAACCATTTATTCAACAAATTATACATTTAGATTTTCAATTTGTGTAAAAATAAAAAAAGCATCCTATAAAAGAATGCTTTTTAAATATTTGAAAATAAGTTCAAATTTTTTATCTATGCTTGCGCATCATCTGCTTGTTCCGTTGATGGTACTTCGTCAGCATCAACATCATCATCTTCATCGTCTACAACTACAGCTAATCTACTACGTCTTACTTGACATACTACTGTGTTATCTGGATGAATAAAGCTGTAATCTTCATTTTTTAATTCAGAGATATAGAATTTACTACCAATTTTTAAAGGTGTAATATCAATTTCTATAAAATCTGGTAATTTAGAAGGAATCGCTTTTACTCTTAATTTACGGTAAGGTACTCTTAGGTTACCACCATTCATTACACCTTTAGAAGATCCTACTGTTTTTACAGGAATTTCCATTGTAATCGCTTTATCCTCATAGATTTCATAAAAATCTACGTGCATAATTCTGTCTGTTACAGGGTGAAATTGAATATCTTGCATTACTGCATTAAAAGTATCACCATTATCTAGTTTAATCACAACTGTATGCGCACTAGGTGTATATACGAGTTTTGAAAACGCTAACTCTGGTGAAGTAAAATGTACTGGATTAGCTTCTCCTCCGTATAATACGCAAGGAACCTGACCAGCATTACGTAAGGCTCTAGTTGACTTTTTGCCTACGCTTTCTCTTTGAGATCCGTCAATTGTAATTGATTTCATTTTTTTTGAAATGTTCGTTTATAAAATATTAATTCCCTCATTTTGAGGGCTGCAAATTTAGTTATAATATCTGAAAATACTAGTGTTAGAAGGTTTTTTTTACAGCACCTTTACTTTTCTATATTATAGAGGTTATTTTGTATCCTTAATTTGCTTTAAAACAATACTTAAATATATCGTTTTACAATACAAATTTATTACTTATCGATTCGTTATGATGTACATTATGCATTACCCCAGCAAATAAGTCTGCACAAGTTAAAACACGTAGTTTTTTACTTTCTTTTTTAAGTGGAATAGAGTTCGTTACAATTAACTCTTCAAGTTTAGAGTTCTCTAGTTTTTCATAAGCAGAACCCGATAAAATTGGGTGCGTACAAATTGCTCTCACACTTAGAGCGCCACGTTCCATCATAAGGTCGGCAGCTTTAGTAAGTGTGCCAGCTGTATCTACCATATCATCTACTAAAACAACATTTTTTCCTGTGACGTCTCCAATCAATTCCATATGAGAGATAATGTTGGCCTTTTCACGTTGTTTATAACAAATTACCACGTCACTTTTTAAAGCTTTAGAGTAGGCATAAGCACGTTTAGATCCTCCCATATCTGGTGAAGCAATAGTTAAGTTGTCTAGGTTTAGACTTTTTAAATAAGGTAAAAAGATAGTTGAGGCAAATAAATGGTCGACTGGTTTTTCAAAGAACCCTTGTATTTGATCAGCGTGTAAATCCATTGTAATGATACGTGTTGCTCCAGCAGCTTCGAGCATTTTTGCAACCAATTTAGCAGCGATAGGAACTCTAGGTTTGTCTTTTCTATCTTGCCTTGCCCAACCAAAATAAGGTAATACCGCAGTGATATGTCTTGCAGAAGCGCGTTTAGCAGCATCAATCATTAAGAGCATTTCCATTAAATTTTCTGGCCCAGGATGGGTAGAACCAATGATAAAAATACGAGTTCCCCTAATAGATTCTTCGTAAGAGGGCTGAAATTCACCATCACTATAAGTTGATGTAATAACTTTTCCAAGCTTAGTACCGTAGGACTTAGCAATTTGCTCCGCTAGATATTGACTTTGGGAGCAGGTAAAAATTTTGGCTTCTGTGGTTTTGTAAGGCATTTGTTATCAGTTAGTTGTTTAGTGTTCTAAAGGGTTTTTGATTGGGGTCAAATTTAGAAAATTATTTTTGCTACATAAAGTATAAAACCTACTAATTTTAATTGATAGCCAAAATTATTTTTCTATTTTTGCATTCCGAAAATTGTTTTGGCAATTTTTATTTATTCTAAAGATAAAGTTGGTAACTATAATTACCAATAAAAATCGCTCAAGTGGTGGAATTGGTAGACACGTTGGATTCAAAATCCAATGTCGCAAGACGTGCGGGTTCGATTCCCGCCTTGAGTACAGGTATAAAACCTCAATAATCTGATAAATCAGTTATTGAGGTTTTTTTATTATTACCTTACTTTTAGTTGAGCTATTTAAGTATTGTTTGCTGTCTAGATGCTGGTCTTTTATGTAATCATCATTTTCTCCTCTTTATAAGGACTCTCTATTTCTGCTGCCGTCTTATAGAAATTTTCACTGTAATTATTAATTCTTATTCAAGGTTTATATCATGAAGCTTATTTTAGTTGCTCTTTATCGGAATTTAATACACTCAAAAAGTATTGTCTTGGAAGTATGTTAATGGTTTTGTGTTTTTACAATTAAGACAACTAAAAATTTATCAATTTATAAAGGCATTTAACTCTATTATCTCTTGTTTTTATTGACTTTCTTAAATAATAACTTATTTATAAAACCTATATTTGTTTAGGTAATTACCCTTATTATATACATAATTAACACATTTCCTTTTTTTGTTCAGAAAAATAATCTTATTTTTGGTTAACCAATCTGGTTAACCAATTAAATAGAGTCATGAATAAGAGGTGTTTAAGTGTAAATAGTGTAATTGCATTGCTGATGTCAGCTCTATTTTTTGCAGACGCTAACACCGCTGCGAATTTTAAGCTTCCGGATTGGAAGTTAATCCTTCCTATATATAAAGTGAATAAGGGGAGTGTTGATGAACTTGAATTACAATTCAATGTCAAAGCCCCATTAGTTTATAATGATGGAAAATCAGATGCAGTACCTTCTGAAAATTATGCAAAGGCAGATAATTATTTTGCATTAACAGACCTATTCTACAAATTTAAAATCACAACACTGAGTTATACCTAAAATAAAACTAAATGAAAAACTATCTATTAATTTTTGGATTATTGTTAACGCTTTTTTCCTGTAATGAAAAAACAAAAATAGAATCTAACGTACTTGTTTCTTCTGCAGAAGAATTATACAAAGCTATTGAAAGTGCACAGCCAGGCGATGAAATTGTTTTAGCAAATGGTGTTTATAGAGATGTTGAGATAAAATTTAGAGGTCAAGGTACTAAAGATAACCCTATAACTTTAAGAGCAGAAACTGCTGGAGAAGTGAGCATAGAAGGACAGTCGTATTTAAAGTTTGGAGGCGAATACTTAATTGTAGAAGGTCTACATTTTAAAAACGGATTTTCACCATCTAGTGCAGTTATCGATTTTAAAATAAGTCAGAAAGACGCTCCAGATGAGATTTCTAATAATTGTAAGGTGACTAATTGTGTTATTGAAGATTTTAACAAGCCAAAACGAGATAACAGCGATTTATGGGTGAATTTCTGGGGGAGACATAATGAGTTGAGTAACAGTTATATTGCCGGGAAAACAAATAGGGGACCTACAGTTAGAGTTAATATTGAAGGTATTGAAAGTATTAATAATTACCATCAAATTGTTAATAATCATTTTGGACCTAGACCTGTAAAAGGCGGGCCAAGTGGCGAAACAATTCAGTTAGGAAACAGTTATACTTCAATGTCGCCTAGTCATACCATGGTTGCTAATAATTTATTTGAAGAATGTAACGGTGAGGTAGAAGTCATATCAAGTAAAACAAACTTTAACGAGTTTAGAAATAATGTGTTTTATATGAGTGAAGGTTCTTTAGTCGCACGTCATGGTAATTATTGTATTATCGATGGGAACTACTTTATTGGAGATGGTATCAATGAAAATATTGGTGGTGTTAGAATTGTAAATACAGGACATTGGGTAACTAACAATTACTTTTATAATCTAAAGGGCGAAAGTTTTAGAAGTCCATTAGCGGTAATGAACGGTATTCCTAAATCACCATTAAACCGTTACAACCAGGTTACAGATCTTGTAGTAGCCTATAATACTTATGTTAATTGTAGTTCGCCTTGGCAATTTGGCGTGGGAACAAACATAGCACAAGCCGATGTGTTACCTAAATCTGAAATTCGTTCGGCAAGAGCAATTAGATCTACAGTCGCTAACAATATTATTTACAACGAAGAAGGATTAAATGCGATTGTTGTAGAAAACGATAAGGCAGATGGTGTGTTATTCAAAAATAATGTTGTGGATAATCAAGGCGTAGCATTTAATAATTTTGAAGGCGGAATTATTGCAGCATCCCTAGAGTTAAAAGAAGTATCCGATAATGTTTTACTTCCAACAGGAATTCCTTCTGAAGTAGAAGCTTACGAAGGTTTCGATTTTAACACCATAGAAAAAGATTTATTTGGTAACTCTAGAAAAGATAATAAAAGTATTGGTGCAGCTGTAAATACAGATGTTAGCAATCCTAATATATTAGATAAATCTAAATATGGTACCACTTGGTATTCAAATGAAATAGAAGCTAAAGATGCGGTAACTCACACAGTAACTAAAGCAGAAGAATTACAGACAAAAATAAATGAAGCTGCTAATGGTGATATTATAGCTTTAGCAGAAGGAGTCTATGATATAAGTAGTTCTATAATTATAAACAAATCCATTACGGTCCAATCTTCAGGAGATGTAAAAGCACAATTGGTTTACTCAGGAACGGCTCAAACGCCATTGTTTTCTTTAGAATCTAAAGGAAAGCTAATTGTAGATAATGTCGTCTTAAAAGGAAGTTCGTCGAGCTATGCCTTTGCAAGCTTAAAAGAAAACATGTCTAATCATTTTGGGTTGAAGGTTTCAAATTCTGAAATCAGTGATTTTAATTATGTTCTAAAAGTATATAAAGAATCCTTTGCGGAGCGTATTACTTTTGAAAACACAGCCATTTCTAACTGCGAAAACGGAATAGAATTATCTGGAGAAATAGATGATAAAGGGGATTACAATACCGAATACTTAACCATTAACAACTGTAACTTTGATAATGTTAAGGAAAATGTGATTGATTATCACAGAGGTGGTTATGATGAGTCTACAATTGGTGGTAACCTTTTGGTAGCTAATAGCACGTTTACCAATTGTGGTGCAAAAGAAAAGAACAAAACGTTATTGAATCATAGAGGTATTGTGAATGTAAATATTACCAATAATACCTTTAAAAATAATCAAGTTGAATTTGTATCTGTGTTATGGGGCGCAAAAAATAATGTGGAATCTGAAAATACAGTAGTTAATTCAGGACAAATAAAAACTGAAGAAAATTTAAAAATGAAATTAATGTATTAATAAACTTCTGAGTGTTAGTCTGAGCGTAGTCGAAAGTATTGGGTTAGTCTTTTAATAATATTTCAGCTACGCTTTTTTTTAATGTTTTGGTATAGGAAGACAACATAAAATCTCAGATAAATTACTGCTTCAATGAAAAACTCACTATTAATTATATTTATATTTTTAACCGTAGTTGCTTGTAAAAATACAGCTAAAACAACTGTGAATACTTCTACAGATACTACCATTAAAACTCAAGATTCCATTGTTTATCCTAGCGATGTAATAGCGGAAATGGATAAATGGAATATTCTCTTAGGTAATGGTGAGCATGTTAAAGAACTCGTTAATTATCAAGACAAAGATTTTTTCTATACGCTAAATGATGGTACAACGGATTGGGTAGTTTTTAAAACGCCTAATTCTGGGGTGACTTCTCCAAACTCTGGTAATACAAGAACAGAATTAAGACAAAAAAAAGAATGGACAGCAGAAGCTGGAGGAAAACTATCAGGAACTTTAAAAGTTCAGCATGTATCTACTTCAGGTGATGCAAGAGTTGCGGCATCTTATGCAACTGTGGTAGGGCAAATTCATGGTCACGTTGGTCATAAAAATGAACCATTAAAAATATTTTATAAAAAATATCCAGGTCACACTAAAGGTTCTGTTTTTTGGAACTATGAAATAAATCCAGAAGGCGATAATTCAGGACGATGGGATTTTTCTACAGCGGTTTGGGGTTATGATTTTTCCCATGTGGGCTCAGCCCCAGATTCTTATCCAGCAGAACCAAAAGATGGTATTGCTTTAGGTGAAGAATTTAGCTATGAGGTAAAAGTTGAAAATGGGATTATGCATTTGACATTCATTAGTGAAGGGCATAAAACTAAAACATTTACAAAAAGTTTAATAGCATCAGATTTCACAAATCAATCCGATATTCCAGAGCAAATAAAAACACTCTACGCAACATTAGGTCGCGATGGTGTAGAGCGCGAAAATGCTTATGCTGATGAGTTGCAGTATTTTAAGTTGGGTGCTTATAATCAGGTTAATGGTAAAAATCCAGAAGACAATATTGTTTGGAGCACTGGCGCAGAAACATTTAACGGAGACATTTCAAAACAATATGAAAACGGAAGTTATACCGAAGTTTGGTTTAAAGAAATTTCCGTAGAAGCACATACAATAGCATTTTAATTTAAGACCAATTAAAAACCATACCACTACTAAAAACTACCTATGAAGGCAACAAATAACATATTACTAAAACTAACGCTAGTAGCACTTATATTTACAATAGTATCTTGCAATAAAGAAAGTAATACCGTGTCAGAAAACCATACGCAGCAAAATGGGAGTCATCCCAATTTAATCTTAACTCAAGAGAGTGTATCTAATATAAAGTCAGAATTAGGAAATGTTCCTGTTTTTGATGCAACTTTAGCTACAACAAAAGAAGCTGTAGATTTAGCAATAGAAGCTGGTATAGATGTGCCAATTCCTAAAGATATGGCTGGTGGTTATACCCATACGCAGCATGCTGCTAATTATGTAAATATGCAAAAAGCGGGTGTTTTATTTCAACTTTTAGGAGATGAAAAATATGCTATTTTTATAAGAGATATGTTGTTAGAATATGCCGAAATGTATCCGACTTTAGGTCGCCATCCGCAAGAGCGTTCTTATGCTAGGGGTAAATTTTTCTGGCAATGTCTTAATGATTCTAATTGGTTAGTGTATACAAGTCAGGCGTATGATTGTATTTATGATTGGTTGCCAGAAGAACAACGCGAGCATTTAAACACAAACTTTTTTAGGCCTTATGCAGATTTTCTATCTGTAGAAACACCAAAGTATTTTAACCGTATCCATAACCATAGCACATGGGGAAATGTATCTGTAGGTATGATTGGTTTAGTTATGGATGATGAAGAACTTGTGGATCGCGCGTTATACGGACTTAAAGATATTGATATCGACAAAAAAGCGATAGATAATGACGGTGGTTATATTTTTGATGAAGATGGTAAGGCGGGATTTTTAGCCAATTTAGAAAGCCCTTTTTCTCCAGACGGATTCTACACCGAAGGGCCGTATTATCAACGTTACGCAATGTATCCGTTTATGATTTTTGCTGAAGCGCTTCAAAACAAAAAACCAGAATTAAATATTTTTGAATATAAAGAGGGTGTGCTATTGAAAGCCGTTGATGCCCTTTTAAATTTAACCGATGCAAATGGTGATTTTTTTCCGCTGAATGATGGCCAAAAAGGCATGTCTTATTTTACATCATCTTTGGTGTCTGTTGTTGATATTGCTTATTATCATGGTAGCCAAAAACCCGAATTGTTATCGGTAGCTAAAGACCAAAACGCAGTGCAATTAAATGCCTCAGGTTTTGCAGTGGCTGTAGGCTTGCGCGATGGTAAAGAACAACCATTTATTAAGGAGTCTATGGAATTAAGTGATGGTGCAAATGGTGATGAAGGTGCTGTTGGTATCTTAAGATATAACGATGACAATAATACCATGGGTCTGGTTATGAAATATACCGGACAAGGCTTAAGTCATGGACATTATGATAAATTATCATTTTCACTCTATGAAAATGGCGAAGAAATTTTGCAAGATTATGGTTTGTCACGATTTGTAAATGTAGAACAGAAAAATGGTGGTGGTTATTTAAAAGAAAATAAAACTTTTGCAAAACACACTATAGCGCATAATACAGTGACTCAAAATGGAATCTCTCATTTTGATTATGATTTTGAAACAGGAAGTAATAATCACTCCGAAAAATTCCTGTTTGATGCATCAAACTCAGAGGTTCAAATTATGAGTGCAACTGAAACTAATGCTTACCCAGGTACTAAGTTTCACCGTACTATGGTGATGGTTAAAGGAACCGAATTTGAAAAACCATATATAATCGATGTTTTTAAAGTGAATTCGGAAACTGAAAACCAATATGATTTGCCGTATTACTACTTTGGACAAATAATTTCAACAAGTTTCGATTATAACTCTGAAAAAACATTAGCACCACTGAGTGATAAAAATGGCTATCAACATTTGTGGAAAGAGGCGCAAGGAAAAGCGGATGCTTCCAGTATTCAATTTACATGGTTAAATGAAAAGAAGTTTTATAGCCTTACCGCTGCAACCTCTAATGAAGATGCTATTATTTTAGCTAGAATTGGAGCAAATGATCCAGAATTTAACTTGCGTAGAGACCCAACAATAATCTTGAGAAAAAATGATACTAAAGCAACAGTTTTTGCTTCAGTTATTGAATCTCATGGTAATTATGATTCTGTAGCTGAAAAAGCTAATAATGCCTACAGTCATTTTGAATCTGTAAAAGTTTTATTAGCGAATGAAGCCTATACAGCTATAGAATTAAAAATGAAAACAGGCGCAACTAAGCTGCTTATACTTTCAAATAATGATGCCTCAAAAGAAGCCTCACATACTTTAGATATTGATGATGCTAACTATCAATGGACTGGTGCTTATTATTTTAAATAAAATATAATTCTAAGTAATAAAAGGGTTTTACTGCCCAGGTATTCTTTTGAAGATTGTAAAAAATATCACATCGTTTTACAATCTTCAAGGTGAAAAATGGGTGAGAATTAGGCTGTTTTATTTTCTGCTTTGGCCTATAAAATTATAAGATTTTTATAGTATAACAACCTGTAATTTATGGCGAAAGCCAACCATAGGTGTTAAATATTAGATTTTAACACAGAATGTTTTACGAAATCATTGTAGTTAGCAAAATTATACATATATTTGGTTAACCAATCTGGTTAACCAATTTTTCAACCTAATTTAAAATAGAAAACAACAATTTTATCAATCAACAAATTTGGGCAGCTGAGGTTAAGGTAACTAAAGTTGCAGAACAAACTAACTTTTTAACAACAACTAACTATCTCATTATGAAATTAAAAATTAGATCAACCTTAATTGTTTTTGTTTTAATGTGCTTTTCGTTAAGTGCACAAGAAGCGATGAACATTAAAGGTCAAGTGGTTTCTACAACTGATGGTATGCCGGTTCCTGGTGTAAATATTATAATTGTAAATACTACTAAGGGAACAACTACAGATTTTGATGGAAATTACCAAATTCAAGCTAAAAAAGGGGATGTTATTCAATATTCCTATCTTGGTTTTGCAACACAAAACATCACCGTTGGTGATGAAACTACCATTAACGTAGAATTAGCAGAAGATGCTAGTATACTAGATGAAATTGTAGTTATAGGTTATGGTACGCAAAAGAAAAGTCATACAACAGGTTCTATTTCAAAGGTCGTAAATGACGATTTAGGTCAAATTGCTGCTTCTAGGGTAGATGATGCTTTAGTAGGGCAAGTCTCTGGTGTAAATATACAATCAACAGATGGAGAAGCAGGTGCTGCACCAACAATTACAATTCGTGGTGTAGGTTCAATGGCAGGTGATTCTACGCCTTTAATTGTTGTAGATGGTGTTATTGTTGATTCAGACTTTTTAGGATCTTTAAATATGAATGATGTTGAGTCTTTTGAAATCCTTAAAGATGCCGCTTCGGCAGCAATTTACGGGTCAAAAGGTTCAAATGGTATTATTATGATTACCATGAAATCTGGTATTGAGGGAGAAACTAGAATTAGTTATAGCACTTATACGGGTTTTAAAGAAGCTAGAAAAAGTGATGCTTACGGATTTACAACACAAGATTGGGCCAATATGCAGATGGAAGAAAATGGAGAGCTTTCTATTTTTACACAAGCACAATTACAAACAGGTACTGACCGTGCTTGGCAAGATGTGTTTTTTGATGGGGGAACGATTACAAGTCATTCACTTTCATTTAGTGGTGGAAATAAAAGCACAAAATACAACGCTAGTTTAAATTATTCTGATGATGAAGGCGTATTGTTAGGTGATAATTTCACCAAATATGGTGCAAGAATAAAAGTAAGTAACAAGGTGAATGATCGCTTTTCTATGTCGTTTAACCTTAGTCCTTCTTATACTGTAAGAGATCGATTTGCAGAATCTGTTCATAACGTAGCAAGACATCAGCCATGGTTACCAATATACCACGATGAAACCACCTTGCAAATGACAGATCCTAGTTTTGGACTCCAAGTAGGTGATTATGCAAGACAAGATCATTTTACCATATTCGATTTTAATGGTGATGGCGTATTTGATGAAGAGCTTTATAATGTTGGTAACAGTACTAACCAAAACCCTTATGGTAGAGCTACGGAGCGTAACAGAATGGATAAAAAATTCAAGTTATTTGGTAGTGTAAACGCTAAATATAAAATAGCAAGTGGCTTAAACTTTACAAGTACGCTATCTGGATCTATGCAAGACACCAAAAGAACAGATTATCTTGGTACTAAAGCGCGTAAAATTTCTACTAATGCTTATATGATTGAAACCAATCAAAAAGAACAATACTACATTTTCGATAATTTCTTAAATTACGATAAAAGTTTTGGAAAGCATGAGTTTGGTGTTACAGTAGGTAATTCAATTGAAACTAGAGATTATTTTTTCTCAACCATTAAAGGTATCGGTTATGAAAATGATAATGTGCAACAAATCTCAGGAGCAACAACAATTGTTGGCGATGAAACATTTGCATACGAATGGCAGAAACGAGGTATTTCATTTGTATCAAGATTAAATTATGCTTTCGATGATAAGTATTTATTATCTTTTAGTTTACGTCGTGATGGTAGTTCTGTATTTGGTGCCGATTATAAATATGGTACTTTCTTAGCAGCTTCAGGGGGATGGAACCTTGCTAAAGAAAACTTCTTAAAAGATAGTCGAGTGATTTCTTCACTTAAATTAAGAGCGAGTTACGGTGTTACTGGTAATGACCGTTTAAATACAGGTAGTGTAAATCCTGATGCTCAAGGTAGTACTTCAACATTAAGTTCAGATGATGTTTTAATTGATTATTACCCATACTTATCTTTAATAAATTTAACACCTTACATCGTAGACGGTAGTATCACAACAGGTAATTCACCTTTAAATATTGCAAATTCAGAATTAAAATGGGAGCGATTAATTGAAATTAATCCAGGTATAGATTTTGGATTCTTAAATAATAAAATTACGGGGTCTGTAGATTGGTACCAAAGAACAAGTGACCAACTATTATTAAACAACCCAGTGTCTGTTACTACAGGTTTTGATACCGCACTTGTTAATTTAGGTGAGGTTAAAAACGAAGGTTTTGAATTTGAAATAAGAACAAGAAATATTAATAAAAGAAACTTCTCTTGGCAATCTACTGTTATAGCTACAACAAACGAGAATACTTTAGTTGATTTTGCAGATTCAGATGGGCAAATTACAAGTATTGATCCATCAAGACCAGCAGAATGGATTAACCAAGAAGGGCAACCTATTTCTTCTTTCTATGGTTATGTTGTAGAATCAGAAGTGCCTGTTGAATATAGAGACAGACCTTACAGACACGTTGGTGCAGAATTTGGTCTAGTAAAGGTTAAAGATTTAAATGGAGATGGTGTTTTAGATGCTGAAGATAAAACCATCTTAGGTAACCCATACCCAGAATTAATTTGGAGTTTTACTAACGATTTTAATATCGGAGATTTTGATTTCTCATTTATGTTCCAAGGTTCTCATGGTGCTGAAGTTCGTAATATTGGTGACCACTATTTATTTAGTCACAATAACAACAGATCTTTAAACCCAGAAACTTTACCTGATACCTATAACACAGACTTTTTAGTTGATAAATATTTTACTAATAGTGTGATACAAGATGCATCATATATCGCTTTAAGAAACGTAAATATTGGTTACAATTTTCCTGAAGATTTATTAGATCATTTAGGCGTGTCAAAATTAAGATTATACGCATCAGGTCAAAACTTAATGTATATAACTGCTGATAATTACACCGGTTGGAATCCCGAAGCGTTAGACAAAACAAGTCCAACACAATACGGATACCAAAGAGGTGGATCACCAATATACAGAACGATATCTTTTGGAGTAGATGTTGATTTTTAATAAAAATTTTAATTACTTAATACACATATTATGAAATTTAAAAAATATATAACGATTCTCTTAGTAGGGATATTAGTTACATCGTGTAGCGATTTTCTAGAGCCATCACCTAGTTCTGCAACAGGAACTGAAGAGTATTATACAACTATAGAAGAATTAGAAACAGCATTAATAGGTGCTTATGATGCTATGCAAGGGGTTAGCTCTTATGATAAAGATGCTAATCATGGCGTGCAATATGAATATTACATTACAGAAATGCGAAGTGGAAACACGGCAACTAAAATTGCTGATCCAGATGATTTCTCTGATGCGGGACAATTTGAATCATTCGATGTGCTCCCAACCAATGGTTTTGTAGCCAACTATTACGCCAGTTTTTATCGTGTTATTTTTAGAGCCAATGTGGTTTTAGAAAACTTAGGAAACGTTAGTGAAGATACCTCAGCATTAGAAGCAGAAGCAAAATTTATTAGAGGTTATGCTTATTTTAATTTAGTGAGACTGTTTGGTGATATTCCTTTAGTAGATCACGTATTATTACCATCAGAAACCACAACTCAATTTACTAGAGTAGATAAAAATATTATTTATGATTTAATTATTAGCGATTTAGAAACCGCTGTTGCCGGATTAGATAATTCTTATAAGACTAGAGCGTCTAAAGCAGCAGCTCAAGGCTTGTTAGCAAAGGCTTACCTTACCATAGATGAGCCTCAGTATCTTCAAGCTCAGTTATTATGTGAAGATATAATTAATAGTGGTGAATTTAGTTTGGTAGATTTTTATGATGTATTCTATACAGAAGGAAATTCTGAAGTTATCTATGCCATAGGTTATGAAAGCCTTAATGAAAGTCAAAAATTTTCAGCACAATTTATGAATTCAGTAGGGCGATCAAGTGGTTTAAACTACGCAACATATGACTTAGTTAATGATTTGAATGAGTTTGGTGGTGAAATTAGAGCTGAGAATTCTTTTAGACAGGATCCTAACCATTTAACATCAATTAGATACCAATGTGCTAAATATTTCCCTGATGGTGACGACGGCGGGACATCTAACCCACATATTTTTGAAACTAGCCCTAATCCAGAATTAGCAGGTAATGATTGGATTGTGTTGCGTTATGCAGATATATTATTATTACATGTAGAAGCCATAATGGCAGGAGGAAATCAAACAAGTTCTGCTGCAGCACTAGCTTCTTTTCAAGAGGTTAGAAATAGAGCCGGTTTAACAGATCCTGTTACCGAGATTACTTTAGATGATTTGGTTATGGAAAGACGTGTAGAATTAGCTTTTGAAAACCACAGATTATTTGATATAATTCGTTTAGGTGTTGCAGAATCTATTCTTACAGAATATGCAGAAGCAAACGGATTTGGATTTACATCTACAGATTTATTATTACCAATGCCACAAAATGAAGTGAATCTAAGTAAAGGTATTATGAATCAAAATCCTGGCTATTAGGAATTATTAATTTAAAACATTTTAAAAATGAAAAATATTAGAAAATTAAGAATTTATGTTTCACAAAAACTAATGGCAACCTTGCTATTAGTAGCGTGTGTAACTATAGTTTCTTGTGATCCTTCAATAGAAGCATTAGAGTTTGAATTACCAGAAGCTAATTCACAAGAAGATTTAACACCACCATCAGCTGAATTTTTAGCGTCAGTAGGAGGTGATTATTTAACCTATACGTTTTCGAACCTGTCAATTAGTGCAACATCATATTTATGGGATTATGGTGATGGTAATACATCTACTGATGTTGATGGAGAAAATACATTTCCAGACGAAGGTACTTATACTGTAACGCTAACTGCAACAGATAATTTAGGCGTTTCAAGTTCGTATTCAGAAGAAGTTGTTGTTGAGGAGCCTGAGGTGCTTCCGACATTAATACCAGAAATTTTAGAAGCAGGTTTTGATAATGGTGATTCAGGTGATATTCCTACCGAGATTGATAGTAGAGATCCATGGAGAAACGATTTTGGTGGTGTCATTCAAATAACATCATCAAATGGTTATTACGAAGGATCCTATGGCGCAAAATTACCGACTGCAGGCGATCGTGCTGGTTACCAAGTAATAGGTGAGTTTACACCGAATAAAAATTACCTTTTAAATTTTAAATACGCTTTCAGAGACCAAGTAGGAGATGATGGTAAACTTTATGTTGCTATGGTACGGCCAATGGATTCAATTGAAGAATTTGAAGACAATACAGTTGAGATAGTAACTTACACTGAATCTATAGCGGGAGATGGCGCGCTGCTTACAGGCTCATTATTATTTAATTCTGGTGGAAAT
The DNA here is from genome assembly GCF_013403955.1 of Winogradskyella vidalii. Classification (GTDB taxonomy): domain Bacteria; phylum Bacteroidota; class Bacteroidia; order Flavobacteriales; family Flavobacteriaceae; genus Winogradskyella; species Winogradskyella vidalii. The sequence continues at coordinate 142,376 of NZ_JABFDG010000003.1, forward strand.
ACATCTTTAGCGATATACTTTTTTAATGAATTAGATGAAGCCTATATCGATTCTTTTGAAATTACTGCTTTAGATTAATTTGATGGATATTATTTCTTATTACAAAGATTTAAGTTGAAAATATAGAAATAAAAATAACTGCCTTATTTTTGGACGAAAAATTGATACTATTATACACATTTTTATATGAAGTTAGATACACCAGCTAAATCGGATAATTTAAAAGTTCAAGATGAGGTTATCTCCAAAATAGGAGAATTAATCACGATGAAAAACCTTGAACCTGGAGATAAATTACCATCCGAACGAATGTTATCCGATAAGTTCAACGTATCGCGAGGCGTAATAAGAGATGCAATTCAGAGATTAGAACTCTATGGTTTATTAATATCAAGACCACAAAGTGGAACTTTTGTTGCTAATATTGGTGTGATAGCCATGAACGGAATGATTGAAGATATTTTACGACTAGAAGAGCAAGATTTTAAAGGTTTAGTAGAAACAAGAATTCTTTTGGAGCTAAAAACAGTACGACTAGCTTCAATGCGACGTACAAAAGAAGATTTGAATAATTTGAAATCGACCTTAATGGCTTATGCAAAAAAAGTCACCAATGGTGAAAATGCAGTTCAAGAAGATCTTCTATTTCATCTTGCTATCGCCAAAGCAAGTAGAAATGCTACCATTAACACATTTATGTTAATGATAACTCCCGAAATTATTACAAATTTTGATAAGTATCATGTTTGTGATAAAGGTTTAGCGCTACGCGGTATAGATGAGCATGAGGCTATATATAAAGCTATAGAGCAACAAAATCCACAATTGGCAAAACAAAAAATGAAAGATCACTTTAGTGAGTTGTATCAATATTGTTATAATATTTAATTTAAATAAATTATGCTTAAAAACAAGAAAATTAAAGGCTTACGTTGGTGGGTCGTCGGCTTAATAGCTTTAGCAACTATTATTAATTACATCGACAGACAATCGTTAAGTGTATTATGGCCTCAAATTGCAGAGGATCTTTACCCAGGACATACACCTGATGAGACAAAAGGGATTTACGCACTTATTTCAATAGTTTTTGTATTCTCATATGCTTTTGGTCAAGCTATTTTTGGAAAAATTTTCGATTGGGTTGGTACAAGAATGGGATTTGTGTTATCTATTGGTGTATGGTCTGTAGCTACAGCGTTACATGCCTTCGCACAAGGAGTCTTAAGTTTTGGTATCTTTCGTTCCATATTGGGTATAGCTGAGGCAGGAAACTGGCCTGGTGCAACTAAAGGAAATGCCGAATGGTTTCCTACAAAAGAACGTGCTCTAGCACAAGGAATTTTTAATTCAGGAGCCGCAATTGGAGGTATTATCTCTATTCCGTTAATTGCTACTCTAACCATATATTTTGATTGGAAAGCTATTTTTATAATCATTGGTTTGGCCGGTTTATTATGGTTAGTGCCATGGTGGATTTTAGTAAAGTCTGAACCTAGTAAGCACCCTTGGATTACAGAAGAGGAACGTGAATATATTCTTACAGGTCAAAGAAATGAAGATTTTGATGGTGATGGAGAGCCAGATCAAGAATACAATCCTAATACTAAAGAATTATTGGGTCATAAACAAAGTTGGGGTGTCATTTTATCATCGGCAGCAATTGATCCAATTTGGTGGCTATTTGTATTCTGGATACCAATTTATTTAAATGAAGTGTATGGAATGGATGTTGTTTCTATCGGACTTTATGGTTGGGTTCCTTATGTAGGTGCTATGTTTGGCGCTTGGTTTGGTGGTTTATTTGCACAAAATAGATTAAAAGCAGGTTGGGATGTTAACAAAACACGTAAAACCATAATTACTATTGGTTGTTTAATTATGCTACCAGCATTATTGGCGATGTCAAATCCAGGAGGACCAACATCAGCGGTATTAATTATGGCTGTTATTTTATTTGGTTTTCAAACAACCATCGGAAATGTGCAAACATTACCTAGTGATTTGTTTAGTGGTAAAACAGTAGGAACATTATCTGGATTCTCAGGTATGGCTGCTAAATTAACTGCTGCAGGTCTTACTTATTTAGTGCCTTGGTTAACAAGTGGTGGTAACTATTCACCAGCATTTATAATCGGTGCCGTATTAGCAATATTAACACTGGCAAGTGTATGGGTTTTAATTCCTAGAATTAAACCAGTAAAAAAGAGTATTTAAAGTAAATTATAATTAATTAAATAAAAATGAGCAAAAACAAAGGAAAAGTAGCAATTATTACAGGAGCTACAGGAGGAATAGGTTTTGCAGTAGCAAAACGATTAGGACAAGATGGATATACTGTTGTATTAAACGGTATTGAAGACGAAACCGGAGCAGAACGTGTTAAAGAGCTTGAAGCTGAAAACATTACTGCTGAATATTATGGTTTTGATGTAACAAGCGAAGCAGAAGTAACTGAAAATATCACTAAAATTGGTGATAAATACGGTAGAATTGATGTACTAGTAAACAATGCTGGTGGATTAGGTGGAAGATCTAGGTTCGAAGAAATGACAACTGATTTTTACAGAAAAGTAATGGCACTTAACCTTGATTCAGTATTCTTTGCATCTAGAGCAGCAATACCTTACTTGAAAAAAGGTGAGCACCCTTCTATTATTAACTATACATCTAATGCAGGATGGACTGCAGGTGGACCAGGTGCTGGAATCTATGGAACATCAAAAGCAGGTGTACACGCTATAACTAGAGCTTTAGCTAAAGATTTAGCTGAATATGGAATTAGATCAAATGCAGTATCACCTGGTACTATTGATACACCTTTCCATGCACAAATTAAAGCGACTAAACCAGAAGTGTTTAAGTCTTGGGCAAATAACATTATGTTAGGAAGATTAGGTCAGCCAGAAGATGTGGCAGGTGTCGTATCTTTCTTAGCTAGTGAAGATGCTTCTTTTATTACTGCTGAAACTATCCAAATTGGTGGTGGTCAAGCTTTAGGTATCTAAAATTAAGCATTACAAGTTTTCATAATAGATTAAGCGCTATTGTAGCAATACAATAGTGCTTTTTTTATGCCATAAATTTTCAAAGGCAATATTTAGATTTTTAATATTCATTCACTCAAATTCTGTTTTTTTTCTAGTTTGCTTTAATTTTTAATTAAATAACTAGCACTTCCATAAGACCTCTTATTAAGCATTAGAATATTGGTAAATTAATTCAAAATTGAACATTATACTTAGACTTTTTTGCTTTTAAATTAGTGTCATTAATTGCCTAAAAAATTAAGTTAATTTTGGTTGATTTCTCCTTCAATATTTAAGTTGAAATAGCAATAAAAATGCCCTTAAAAAAGACAAAATATAATCCCCAAAAAACCTCCTTAATTTCACCTTCAAATTACGATAAATGAAGTTTTATTCTTGTTTTTTGCCAAAGTATTAAAAAAGCGATTTCGAATTAGTAAATTGATTATTTTAGAAGGAATTTGCGCTTATTTCGCAATTGCACAAAAATAAATTTTTAAAAAGTGTCTAAATCTAGCCTAAAAACAGTCTTATTTCACCTTTTTTTTAATTGCTTTGTTAATTGTTTTTATATGTAAAATGCATGTTTACAGGTAGTTGTGTTTCTGTTTTTCTTTTTTTTTTCGTTCTTGCTTTTTTTTGAAAATAAATTCAATAATAAGCACGAAAACGTTATAGTTAACGTAATATTAACTATATTTGGTTAACCAGATTGGTTAACCAAATTATTGCTGTAACTAATTAGATATTATTAAACTTTTTTAATAGTTCTAATAAGCAATTGTAAGACTAATTTTAAACAACAACTAAAAACAATTTTTATGCACAAACAACTCAAATTTTTTAATATAAAATGGGTGCCAATTTTGGTGTTTATTTTATCTGGCTTAGCATTAAATGCTCAGCAAACAGTGACAGGTACTGTTGTTAGTCAACCTGATGGACTCCCTTTACCTGGAGCCAATATTTTAGTTAAAGGAACAACTACTGGAGCTACTACCGATATGGATGGTGTTTACAGTATTCAAGTACAAGATAATAGTGCGGTTTTGGTATTTAGTTACCTGGGATTTGTGTCTCAAGAAGTGACTGTAGGAAACCAATCCGTAATAGATGTAACCCTAGTAGAAGACGCTAGTCTACTTAGTGAAATCGTCGTTGTTGGTTACGGTGCCCGAAGAAAAAGTGATGTCACTGGTTCTGTTTCTTCTGTAAAAGCAGATGAATTAACGGCTTTTCCAGTATTAGATGCAGAGCAAGCACTTCAAGGACGTGCAGCTGGTGTAGTAGTTCAATCTAATAATGGTGGTGAGCCAGGAGCTCCAATTAAGATAAACATTAGAGGTAACACATCTATTAATGCCAGTAGTGATCCTCTTATAGTGGTAGATGGATTTGTAGGTGCAAATATGCCTCAGGCAGGTGATATTGAATCTCTACAAGTATTAAAAGATGCTTCTGCAACAGCTATTTATGGATCTCGTGGATCTAATGGTGTTGTTTTAGTAACCACTAAAAAAGGTAGAAGTGGTAAACTGGTTGTAGAATTTAATACAACGTATGCTGTTCAAAATACGGCTAATAGTTTAGATTTATTAAATGCGGATGATTTTGCAGATTACCAAAACCAAATTAGAATTAACCAAGGTAATACAGCACCTTACGAACAGGGGAGTTATGATACCGATTGGCAAGATTTAATTTACCGATCAGGTAATACTTCAAATAATCAATTATCATTTTCAGGAGGTACAGATAAAGTAAATTATTATGCTTCTGGTACGTATTTTCAACAAGATGGTATATTGATAAATTCTGGTTATGAAAGAGTCTCATTCTTGTCTAATATAGATGCAGATGTTACTGATAAACTTAAAGTTGGATTGAATTTAACAGGTGGATTAAGTAAAAAGACTGGTGTACCAACACAATCTGATGGTTCTGTTACTGTAGGTGGTGATGATGTGGTGTCTTTAGCGATGCGTTTTGCTCCAGATAAAGGTATTTATAATGATGATGGATCGTTTTCAACTAACGACAGAATAGGTGATGAAGTAGATAACCCTTACGCCGTAGCGACTCAAAGAGATGATGATACTGAAATAGAAAATTTCAGAGCCAATTTTTATGCGAATTATGATATCATAGAAGGGCTAACCTTTAAAACAACTTTTGGTCTCAGTACTGAAAACACGTTTAGAGGTATTTATATGCCAAGAACATTAGCCGTTACAGCGGGTAGAGGTCTTAATGGTAGAGCAATAATGAGAGAGCAAAAAAGTAAAGATATTTTAAGTGAAAATTACTTAACCTATACCAAAGAAGTAGGAAAAGGGACTTTAACATTATTAGCAGGGTATTCTTACCAAAACACAATTAACAAAGGGTTCTATAGTGAAGGTACAGGAACACTTTCAGATTCATTTTCATACTACGGATTATACACAGCTACTAATTTAATAAATGGTTCTAGTGGAAATATTTATGAAACTAAAACTGAAATTCAATCACAATTTGGTAGAGTAAATTACGATTACAATGACAAGTATTTATTTACAGCTACAGTTAGACGAGATGGTGCTTCTAATTTCTCAGAAAATGAAAAATATGCTATTTTCCCTTCTGGTGCCTTTGGTTGGAAAATTTCAAACGAAGATTTCTTAAAAGATAGCGATTTAATTTCAGACTTAAAATTAAGATTGAGTTATGGTGTTACAGGTAACCCTTCAATTGGTGCTTATGAATCTTTAGCAAGTTTAGCAAGTTTATACGCGTCTAGTAATGGTATTACAGTGCCTGCTATAACGCCGTATCAAACTGCTAACCCAGACTTAAAATGGGAGTCGTCTTACCAATCTAACATTGGTGTAGATTTTGGCTTGTTAAGCAACAGAATATCGCTTTCATTTGATTATTATAATATTGATACAAAAGATGTATTGATGTTTGATAACAGTATTCCTTGGTATTTTGGTTATCTTAATGATGAAATTATTACAAATGTAGGTGAGGTTAACAACAGAGGGTTTGAATTCTCAATTAACTCTAGAAACATTGTTAAAGACGATTTCAGATGGACGACAGATTTAGTGTTTTCTAAAAACAAAAACACAGTAGAAACTTTAATAAATGGGGCTGATTATTTTGGTAGTGGTGCGCCATCTTATTTTAGTCTTAATGATAACTATTTACTAAGAGAAGGTGAAGAAGTAGGTCTCTTTTATGGGTTAGACTACGCAGGTGTTTACCAAGGCGGAGCTTTACCTGCAGGAACAGCTACTTTACCAGATGCTGCTGCTGGTGATCCTTTGTTTTTAGATTTAGATGATGATGGAGATATTACAAATGATGATAGAAAAATTATTGGTAATCCAAACCCAGATTTTACTTGGGGTATTACAAATAACTTCACGTACAAAAACTTTGATTTAAATATCTTCTTTCAAGGGTCTCAAGGTGGCGAAATTTTTAACATGACTAATGTGCAGTTAAATAATGGTGATGCTAATACAACTTATGATTACTTTAATAATGCATGGACGCCAAATAACACAAATACAGATCAGCCACGTGTAGGTAATAATAGTTTTAGAGAAATCTCTTCTCGTTTTGTTGAAGATGGTAGCTATGTGAGATTAAAAAACATAGCAGTAGGTTACACCTTTCCTGAAGACCTAATTAGTAATTATGGTATTACTAGTTTAAGACTTTCTGTAAGTGCTCAAAATTTATTAACCTTTACTAGTTACTCTGGTTTAGATCCTGAGGTTAATTATTTTGGAGCTTCTGGAGATAATAACACATCGAGCAATACAGTTAGAGGTTTTGATTTTGGAAATTATCCAACAGTAAGATCGGTTAGTTTTAGCCTGAGTGCTAAGTTTTAATCGAATGTTGAAAAAGAACATTATAAATTAAAAAGAAAAAATTATGAATACATATAAAATTTTATTGTTATTGATGGGATTCTCAATAATGGGATGCTCAGATTTAGAGGAAGAACCAGTCGGTTTATTATCTCCAGACGGATTCTTTCAAACGACTCAAGATATCCAAACTGCAGTAGATGGCTCATTAACTCATGCTATCAACGAAGAGATTTGGGGGAGAAAATTGTCGATGTCACTATTGTTACGTTCAGATATGGCAGTGCTCCAATCAGGACAAGCCTATAGAGCAGAGTTAGACATGCATAATATTTCAGGTATTAATGAAATGACTTATGATCCTTGGAGAAGAATTTGGTTAGGAATTAGTGCTGCTAATAATGCTATTGCCGGAGCAGAAGATGTGGCAGTAGATGAGGAAACTAAAAACCCTGTTGTAGCTCAAGCATATTTTGCTAGAGCATTCTACTATTTTCACTTGGTAAGATTATTTGGTGATATTCCTTATTTTGATAGACCAGCAGGTGATGAGCAAGATTTTACGGTTGGTTTAACATCAGAAGAGGAAGTGTATGATAATATCATTGCAGATTTAGAATTTGCTAAAACTTGGTTACCAGAAACTGTAGCTTCAAGAGCTATTCCGTCTAAAGCAGCTGCAAGTTCATACTTAGCTTTGGTTTATTTAACAAGAGCTGGTACAAGTGACATGACTTATTTTCAATTAGCATTTGATGAAGCTAAAGAAGTAATTGACAATAGAGGTGCTTATAACGTAGGCTTAGACCCAGATTTTCAAACTTTATTCAATGCGAATAAGATTGATGCTTCAATAGAACCAATTTTCGCACTAGATTATAACAGTGTTGAAGCTGATGATAATGCTTATGATCAAACATCACCTATGACAGGTGTTAGGGGTGATTTTGGCTGGTCAGTTATTGTGCCTAGTATGGCTGTATACGATTCTTTTGAGGATGGAGATTATAGAAAAAATGTAAGTTTTCAAACAGAAGCTGTAATTAATGATAGTCTAGTTACTTATGAAAATTTTGATTACAGTGCGCATGAACATGCAGCAAACCGTCCGTATATAGCTAAGTACTCACGTTACCCAGGAGAGTTTGCACGTGGTGATAAAAGAGCAACAAGTCATAACTATTCTATGATACGTTATGCAGAGGTGCTATTAATTGCAGCAGAAGCAGGTGTTGAAATAGGAAGTCCTTTAGCACTTGATTATCTTAATGAAGTTAGAGCTAGAGCAAGAAACGGCGGAGAATCAACTTCTGGTGGTTATACTGATGTTACCATTCCTCCAAGTTCTGTTCCTGCTGATCTTAGCTCCATTACTGTCGAAGATGTATTAGAAGAGCGTAGAATTGAATTGGCGTTTGAGTGTAAAAGATGGTACGATATAAAAAGAAGACAATTAGGTGACCAAGCATTTGGACCTTCAGGCTTAGAAGGTTCTAAACCAGGTTGGAATTCTGGTGTTGATTACGACACACCAATACCACAACAAGAAATCGATAGAAACCCTAATCTTGGTGGGTGATCGTTATAATGATTAATATGTTAAGTTAAGTTGCTGTCCTTGTATTTTATTATAAATACGAGGACAGTTTTTTTATAGTCATATTACTTCTAGTTGTAAAAACGGAAAGTTGTATGTTGTTATTTTGATAGTGATAAATTATTAAAATTTCTACACAAGCTATAAGACAGACTTAAAGATAAATGATAAGTTTAACGATGTTTATTTTACCAAACATTTTAAAACTTTTACTGTGCGCTTAGATTTTATAAAAGCAATATAATACAGACCTGTACTTAAGTCTGAAACATCTAATCGATAGCGTTTAAGTTGGTTATCTGTAGGGATAGTTTCACCGCTAGAATTATACAATATGATAGCATCATAATCATCTGCCTTTGCATTTTTAAAGGTCACAGTATGTTTTGCCGGGTTAGGGACTAGAGTTATCGCTTCAGCTTTTGTTTCCAGATCTTCAACCGTTAACGGACCAAATTCTTCAATACTAAAATCTGCAAAACGAACAATTTCATCTTGTAAATCGTTAATCTGATTTAAACTTCTATAAATGCCCCATTTAGGTCGTGCAAAATTAGCCCCATCTTGCCATGTGTCCATAGTATCATTACTATAGCTTAATATAGACGCTCCGTTAGAAACCTGGTTAATATCAATACTGTAACTGCCTTCATTGCCAAAAGTAATAGTTTCGGTTACTTGTACCCAATGGCCTCTTAGTAAATCTAGATTAGCTGTTTCTATCGTGTTTTGATTGTTTGTAGCCGTATACCTCAATTCTATACGGTCTGGCGAACTTTTACGAAGCGTTAATGTAATCATAGGAATGGACTCATAAGGACCACCTACTGCTTTTATTTGATGTATATGAGTAAAGCTAGAAGATACTTGGAAGTCATTAGGTAACTTAAATTTCCAAGTATACGCTACAGTTTCGCCCTCAGTTGCTTTTAAATGGTCTGGAGAAGACGCGTAAGTTTTAATTTCTACACGTTGTCTATCAAAATTTTGACAACGATCATTATCGGGTGTTTGGTGTGCTATAAACCGAAATACATTAGTGTCTAACTCAGTGTCAAAGACTTCATCGATATGGCGTCCAAAATCAGTATGAGAACAGTCGGGTACTTCTACGGCATTATAACCTGGAGCTAAAACTGAAGTAATGTCCTCATAGGTATTACCTGGTCCATCAGCGCTTAAAATTGTTTGTGAAAATAATAAGGAGAAGCTAAAAAAAGTAAAAGTGATATTTAAAAATGTAGTTTTCATAATGTTATGATTAAATAATTGGTTAACCAATTCAAATTAGTCGAATATAATATTTAATTATGTGAACACATCGTATATGCGGTTATTTTTCTATAAACAGCGGTATTTAATACTGTAGGCTAACCCGCTATTTACTTATTATAATACAACCGTTCTTTAAAGTGTTAATTCCTAATGCAGAATTATGTAATTAATAAAAAACAAGGGTATAAATTATGAGTATTTGCTTAATGTGGGGTTAAAATTATCTAATAAGGTCTTTTTTTTTGCAATTTTTAAGGATAATAGTGATTCTTATCTATATTTTATTTATATTTGGTAAACCAGTTTGGTTAACCAATTAAAACAAGGTTATTTTTCCATATTGTACTCAATTTAAACTAAATACAAACACTTAAAAACAACAATTATGAAACAAACATTACTTTCGTTATGCTTATTAGCATCAATTTCGATTTATGCACAAGATCCCGTAGTAGAGAATGCTATTTTTGATGAAATTCCAAAAAACTCTGGAAGTGATTGCGCCTGCGCACATTGGATGAATAAAGATTTAGGAGACCAGGCTGAAACCTCTAATACAGGTTTAGAAGATGGTAACTTTGCCGTTAAATTTGATAACTTAGAATCTGATGTCGTATATCAGGAGGTTGAAGTTTTAGCAAATACAGATTATAAATTAACGTTTTCAGCAAGACTTAATGATGATAGCGATGATGTAAATCCACCAAGTAATTTAGAAATTAGAATTTTAAAAGGTTCTGGTTACGAAGATGGTTATGAAATTATTTATTATGATGATGCTACTGTAAAGCCAAGTTCAGGTTTTGGATATACAGATATCGCAGAAGTAGAGCTTGAAGCTAATAATATAGAAAGCATAGAATTAGCATACCCAGGAAACCAAGATTTTAGTCTTTATGAACTTAATTTTAATTCAGGTGATGAAACAAGTATAGCGATATTCGCTAGAGGTATTGGACGACCAGATACAAGACCTGTGGATGAAAATTGTGATGAAAACGATGAAGGTTCTAGATGTTTTGAATGGTCTGCTGGTAAAGATGAAACAAGACTTGATTATGTAGAATTAGTTAATCAGTCAGCATTATCTACACAAGAAGTTTTTGCATCAAACTTAAAGGTATATCCTAATCCAACACATTCAATTTTAAACATTAAATCTATGGATAATGTTCAGATTGATAATGTAGAATTATTTAGTATTTTAGGTACTAGTGTTTTTAAAACGTCAAGTTTAACTAATGATACTATTGATGTTTCAGAATTGGCTTCAGGTGTATACTTACTTAAAATTAATTCAGGAATTAACTCTGTTACTAAGCGTATCGTTATTGAGTAATACTTACTAAACTAATAGCAAGAAAAGGCAACTTAAGAAATTTAAGTTGCCTTTTTGTTTTCTTCTACTTTACTCAACGACAGTTCTATATTTTATGCGAATTCTATCGTTACATATCTAAAAAATAGATTGAGTAATGCTGTTGTTATCTGATTTATATTAGACTAATATCAAAAGTATAAGCTCACTTTTTTACAAGGTATTTTTTGTTGCAGTGTAGTTATATGTTTAATTTTTTGGAAACAATATTATACGCATTCGCTTTCTTTTTTATTACGTGTTTTAATCTCTAGCATTTAGTTTAATGTCAATAATAAAACGTGATGAAAGCTAGCGTGGTGTTAATAGCTCTATTTATTCAATTGGTTAGGTTTGATTTTTTTTTTAAATTGATACTTCCTGCTTTTGTATTAGGTTAAACGATTTAGTGGTTTTGATTTTATGCATTAAAATAAATTTGTTTCCCTAGTTCTATTATGCTTCAGGTTATATTGAAATATACATCTAAAATAATGTCTAATCTTTAGTAGTCTAGGTTATTAAACTAGTGTATTTATTTATTGTTAATTCTAGTCTAGCAAGAATATATTTAAGCGTTTCTTTAAAAAAATAGTGGCTATCTATAAAGTATTTTCAACTTTATAGATAGCCATTTTTAAGTTTTTAATTATTGTTAAATTATTTTTTAATAAGCCCTATTGTTGCTTGATCATTATTTTCTTTCAACAAAGGAGATCTTTTACTAGGAATATAGTTTTCGCTATCTTCCCATCGCGGATTTTTAAAAATCATATGTGCTTCTTTAGCGCCCTTAGTTATTTTTGGAAATCCACTATCATCAAATAAGCAATTGGATATACTATTATTTAAACCTTGTAGACTAACGGGGGTTTTTACTTTGAAACTATTTACAAAGGCTGAATTTTTAATTGTTACTTCGTGAATACCATTGGTAATAAGGATTTTTCCTTTCTCTTCATTGGCAATATCATCAAACACACAATTGGTAACTTTTAGAATTCCGCCTTCAACATTGACATTTGGAATATTTCGAACATAGTTTACAGCAAACTCTTCAATATTGTTGAAAAGACAATTATCTAAAACAATTTCTACGGCATTGATTTTTCCGATATTATCTTTGTCGTAAGAAAGATTTAAACCTCTATAACTGTCTAAAAATTGAGTATTTTTAAAGGTGATGTTACTCGCAACGGTTCCTTCGTAAGCTTTAAAGATACTGCCACCATTTTCCATTGTAAAATTTTTGAAAGTACAGTCTTCTACCATTAAAGCATAAAGTTGAGATTCCATTTTATCTGGCGAAATTATAGCATACTTTGCCGGCGAACGATGTGAGGCGTCAAAAATAATATTTTTAAGTGTTAGTGAAGCACCTTGGTCAATACGTAAGAAATAGTTGAATGATTTTTCAATACCATCATGGACTTTAAAAACTGTGCCTTCTACTCCAGCGACTGTAATTTTGCTACTAATTTTAATGCCTTTATCAAATTCATAAACGCCTTCTTTTAAAGTTACAACATCACCATCTTTAGCTCTTCTTAGTATTTTAGTTAAGGTACCAACTCCTGGCTCAACAATTAAATCTTCTGCTTTAGTGACAGGAGCTACAATATTAGGTTCCCAACCTGGGCCTGTTCTAGCTAGAAGTGCTTTTGGCATACGAGTGTTATTTAGATTAAATGCTCCTGCAACATATTCTTCTCTTGTAGAACCAACCATATCTTCTGTTGGACTTTTTACTGTTTTAGTCACACTTTTTAATACCTCATTATTAGCTGTAGGCATCGGTAATGATCTTAACATGGCCCAATCTATAGTGGTTTTTGTGAAATATTGTGGATTTACCATGGCTTCACTATCTACAATATTTCCAGAAAATGTAATTCCATTCACAGAATCTACGGTTTCTAATATAGTTCCGGCATTGGTATTGGTAATAATATTGTTTGCAAAAACGGTATTAATTGGTGCAAGGCTTAATTCTTCATTTTTTCCTCCTCCAAAAGTCATAGGACCACAGTTGATAATTGTGTTGTTCTGAATATCTACATTTTTAACTTGGTTATAGCGATTTAAAGGGGAATTAGGCACACCATTCATAATGACAATTGGTCCTCTAAAATCATCACCAGCTAAACCTATTAATAAATTATTTCTTACAATGTGTCCTTCGTTGATAATTCTAATACCTCCTGTTCGCGATACATTGTTTCCAAAAAACACATTGTTTTCTACTAGTGCATTGTTACCATGCCTTAACGTTAGTGTTCCTTTGCTTTCAATAAAAAGATTATTTCTAAAGATATTATCTCCAGATTTATTAGAAATGATTTCAATTTCACCATCACAATTTTTAAAGGTGTTACTTTCAACAATCGTTTTAGAAGATTTCATAGAATTGTCACTTGTTCCTATTCTAATAGTTTCTCCTCCATTTTCACCCAAATCAGGTCTAGCACCAAAATAGTTATGGTCAATTTGATGATTATTTTCAATGTGTTCTTCGCCTTTTAGCCAAACCACTAATGTGGTACCTGCAGACGTTTTACCTGTAAAATTGTTGTGGTCAACACGGTTATTCTTACCCCAAATATCTACCCAGTGATTTTTGATGTTATCATCAGCGACATCAAAATAGGAAATTGTAGAATTGGTAAACCTAGAGTTATTGGCAAATTCTTTGGAGTTTTTTCTAAACTGTACCACAAATTTTTCTGTAGATTTTCCTGCTTTAAACCAAAGGCCACTTACAATAACATAATTGCCATAGATACTTAAATTAGAATCGCCGGTAAGCACCACCTGTCCTGGTGTTTCAGCTTTAATAATTATGGGGTTTTCTTTGGTGCCATTTCCGTGGGCTAAAAGTTTTGCATCTTTCCATTCACCATTTTTAAGAATAATTGTTCCGCCATCGCTAACTTTAGAAATTGCAGCATTATATTCAGCAAGATTTGAAACTGTAATATCTTGTGCATTTAATGTATTTATTAAAAAAAAAGTGCTCAAAAGAAGTAATAGATGTGTTGTTTTCATTTGTTATTTTATTCAAAATTTGTTTAACATAAATATAAGGAAAAACACTACTATTATTGAATTTACCGACTAAAAAATAGAAATAATTGGGGTGTTTTTCTAATTAATTTTCATGATTTAATCTGTACATTGCACTGTGTTATAAAAAGTAACATAATTATTAAACTTTTAATTTTTTTTAAGTCTTGAAAAAAGCAATACAATACATGATAATTAGTGCTCTTGCATTTACTTTTCTGAATGTATTTGTAAAATCATTGCACAGTTTTAGTGTTTATCAAATCATTTTTTTTCGCTCACTAGGATCTTTATTTTTTACGATGCCATTTTTACTGAAGAATAAGATTTCTTTATTAGGAAATAAAAAAGGCTTAATGATTACAAGAAGTCTTTTTGGAGTAACGTCTATGGGCTTGTTCTTTATGTCATTGCGGTATATTGAGATGGGGACGGCGGTTTCAATTCGTTATATAGCGCCTATTTTTGCAGCATTCTTTGCTTTACTATTTTTGAAAGAAAAAATAAAACCCTTACAATGGTTATTTTTTGGTGTCGCTTTTGCTGGTGTTTTAGTTTTAAAAGGATTTGATACAGGATTACAAATTGAAGGTGTTGGTTTAGCTTTAGTGTCTGCAGTTTTTGCAGGATTTACATATATTGTTATTAGAAAAATAGGAACCCAAGACCACCCTGTTGTGGTGGTTAATTATTTTATGGTGATTTCTGCCGTTCTTGGAGGCTTACTTTCTATAAGCGGTTGGAAAACTCCAGTAGGTCAAGAATGGTTAATTTTTCTAAGCCTTGGTGTTTTTGGGTATTTTGCACAATTATTTATGACAAAAGCCATGCAGGTTGGCGAAACTAATCAAGTGGCACCGTTAAAATATTTAGAAGTAATATTTACTATAATTATTGGTTTAATTTGGTACAATGAAGTTTATACATTGCAGAATTTAGTAGGGATATTACTTATTATTTTTGGTTTAACGCTCAATGTTATATCTAAGAAAAAAAACAAATAATCTGTTGGTTTATTGATTATTTTGTTGAACTAAAAGGTTATATTTACTAGAGCTTTAATTCTTCTCAAATATGACTCCAAACTTAAAAAATCATTGCCTCTTTATTTTTGTTTTTTTATTTGTCAACACCTTATTTTCACAAACTGAATTTAAAAAAGGAGCATTTATTTCTAATACAGACGAAACCGTTGAGTGTCTTATTAAAGACTTAGATTGGAAAAATAATCCTAATAAATTTAAATACAAATTAACTGAAGATGGCGACGTTAAAGATGGAGATATTTTAGATGTGAAGTCTTTTGAAATCTATGGTGTTTCTAAATTTTTAAGAGCAATCGTAGCCATTGATAGGTCTAACAGTAATATTGACAATCTCTCTGAAAAAAGAGGACCTGAATTTTCTGAAGAACAGTTGTTTCTTAGAGAGTTAGTCCCTGGAAAAGCAACGTTGTATTATTTTGAAGCAGCTAACTTTGTGCGTTTTTTTTATAATCTTGAAGACGAAAAAATTACACAACTAGTATTCAAAAAATACCTTTTTGATAATAGTCGCATAGGTGAAAATAATCATTTTAGACAGCAAATTTTAAATGTTTTTGATTGTGAAGATCTCTCGGTAAGTGATATTAAGCGATTAGATTACAATATTGAAGATCTAACTAATATTTTTAAAAAATACAACAGTTGTGTCAGTGGAGATATTGAAGCTGATTATGACGAAAAAACCAATAAAGATATTTTTAACTTTAGAGTAAAAGTAGGAATTGGTTCTGCAACTGTAGATTTAGAGACGTCGAGCTTAAATAAAAAATTTGATAATGAATTTATGTATCGATTTGGTGGAGAATTAGAGGTGTTGCTTCCATTTAATAATGATAAATGGGCTTTGCTCATTGAACCGAGTTATCAAACGTATACCTATGAAGAAGATACAGGTTTAGGTCTCGATTATAAGACTATTGAGATTCCATTTGGAATAAGACATTACTTCTATTTAAATGACGATTCTAAAATCTTTATTAATGCATTTTATGCTTTAATATTTCAAAAAGACTCTTCATTTTCAATGCCTAATTTAGAATTAGATATGAGTAATGGGCAATCTGTTGGTATTGGTTATAGCTTTAAGAAATTGAGTTTAGAAGGTCGTTATGAGTTTTCTAGAGATTTACTTAGAAATTATCATTATATGAACGCCGATTATAATCAAATCGCCCTAATTTTAGGCTATCAAATTTTTTAAATGACATTCTCGATGACATCTCGAATGCTTTATTTTACCTCGAGGAATCTCTAACGATTAATTCAGCGTCAAGAATAATTTTATTGAGTGTTTGCTTAAGTTCAGGTTCTGCAATACGTTTCAAAAATGTTTCTGCAGCTAAGCGACCAATATCTTTACTGTGCTGCTCTATACTAGAGATAGAAGGTGTCACTAAAGACGTAAATGGCTCATTACCAAATCCAATTAACCGTATATCTTCTGGGACTTTTATATTATGTTCGTTTAAAACTTGTAAGGCTCCTAAAGCAGCATTATCACTAGCCACATACACAGCATCGGGTCTGTTTTTTAATTCTAATAGACGCTCCATTTCATGTCTTCCATCTTCAACAGTTAAGGAACTTTCAATAATTAAATTAGCATCAATGGGTAAGTTGTTTTTTTCAATCGCATCTATATAACCTTTAATTCTGTTATTAAAGATACGTGTGCGTTTATAGCCACCAATGTGCGCAATACGCTTACAACCTTTAGAAATTAAATGTTTAACAATAAGGTGGCTGCTTTCATAGTCGTTAATACCAATATAATCGACATTAAGGTCATTTTCCCCACGATCAAATAATATTAAAGGAATACCATTCGATTTTATTTTTTCATAGTAAGATAAGTCCACAGTTTCATTGGCCATAGATGCAATAATACCATCAACTTGTGTGTATAATAAGGTGTCTATGTTTTTGCATTCTTTTTCAAAAGACTCATTAGATTGCGTGATTATAATATTGTATCCAGCCTTATTGAGTACAGCTTCCAATTGCTCAATTACAGAAGAAAAGAAATTGCTATTTGTTTTGGGAACAACCACGCCAACCAAATTACTTTTTCCTTTTCTTAAGGCACTTGCCAAATGATTAGGTTGGTAATTTAATTCTTTTGCAACACGTTTTACAGCTGCCTTAGTTTTTGTGCTAATACGGGAGTCATTGTGCAAGGCTTTAGAAACAGCTGCAGGTGAAATATTGAGCTCATTAGCAATGTCTTTTATAGTAGTTCTTTTTTTATTCACCTAGTTTTTATATATTTGCTTAATCGATTAAGCAAATGTAATGTTTTAAGCCTATAAATCAAAATATAACTCTTTTGATTTATTTTTTAAACTACTTGGTTAATCGTTTAACTAAAAAAATTATAAACTAATTTAAACTTATATTCAGAATGAAAAAAGTAGTCACTTTCGGAGAGATTATGCTAAGATTAGCACCTCAAGGATTTTTAAGATTTTCACAAGCATCAAATTTTGATGTTGTATATGGTGGTGGTGAATCTAACGTAGCAGTATCTTTAGCTAATTATGGTGTTCCTGTAGATTTTGTAACCCGTTTACCAAAAAATGATATTGGTGAATGTGCTATGATGGAAATGCGTAAAAGAGGTGTTGGCGTCGATAAAATTATTTATGGTGGTGACCGTTTAGGGATTTATTTTCTTGAAACAGGTGCGGTAAGTAGAGGAAGTAAAGTGGTTTATGACCGTGCACATTCTGCAATTTCAGATATCAAACCAGGAATGGTAGATTGGAAAGCTGTTTTTAAAGATGTTGCTTGGTTTCATTGGACAGGTATTACACCTGCAATTTCTCAAGGTGCAGCAGACGCATGTTTAGAAGCTGTAAAAGTTGCTAGCGAAATGGGTGTAACTATTTCTACGGATTTAAACTACCGTGCAAAACTTTGGACGTTCTGTGATGATGCGCATAGAGAAAAAATAATGACTGAGTTAACAGCATATTGTGATGTTGTATTAGGAAATGAAGAAGATGCTGAAAAGCATTTTGGTATCCATCCTGAAGGCTTAGATGTACATAAACATGGTCATGATGTTAAAGCAGAAGCGTTCTTATCTGTTTGTAAACAAATGATGGAGAAATTCCCAAAAGCTAAAAAAGTAATCACCACATTAAGAGGTTCTATTTCTGCATCTCATAATACTTGGGCAGGTGTTTTATACGATGGTGAAAAAATGTTTGAAACACGTCAATACCAAATTACTGATATCGTAGATCGCGTAGGTGGAGGTGATTCATTCATGGGAGGTTTAATTTATGGTTTATTAAAGTATCCTGAAGATGATCAAAATGCATTAGACTTTGCTGTTGCAGCTTCAGCCTTAAAACATACTATTAAAGGTGATGCAAACTTAGCAACCGTTTCAGAGGTTGAAAAACTTATGGGTGGTGATGCTTCTGGTCGTGTAGCACGTTAAAAACAAATAGCGTCTTAAATCTCGAAAGTGAAATACTGACGCATAATATTAATTAAAATAAACACCCTTCCAGCTTATGTCTATCACAGCGTAAGTATGGAAGGGATTTAGAACATAAATTATGGCAAATTTTTCAAGATTAGAAGTTGTAGAAGTGATGAAACAAACAGGCTTAGTGCCTTTGTTTTATAACTCAGATATTGAAGTTAGTAAAAAAGTAATTAAAGCCGTCTATGATGGTGGTGCAAGATTATTAGAGTTTACTGCAAGAGGCGATTTTGCTCACGAAGTTTTTGGAGAGCTTAATAAATATGTTGTTAAAGAATTACCAGGAATGATTATGGGCGTTGGGTCTGTTACAGATGCCGCATCAGCATCGCGTTTTATGGCCTTAGGTGCTAACTTTATTGTTACACCTGTCTTAAGAGAAGACATAGCGCTTGTTTGTAACAGACGCAAAGTGGCTTGGTCTCCAGGTTGTGGTTCTTTAACCGAAATCTGTCGTGCAGAAGAACTTGGCTGTGAAGTCGTAAAATTATTCCCTGGTGGTATTTATGGGCCAGATTTTGTAAAAGCAATTCGTGGACCACAGCCTTGGACCAGTATTATGCCAACAGGTGGTGTGTCGCCAACTAAAGAGAATTTAGAAGGTTGGTTTAAAGCTGGTGTTACTTGTGTTGGCATGGGCTCTAAGCTTATTGCTAAAAATGCTGAAGGTAATTATGATTTAGACAAAATTACATCAGATACTAAAAACGCCATGGATATAATTAAAACTTTAAGAGGTTAATACATTGGGGTCCGCAGCATTTACCATTAAAGAGCTCTCTTCATTATCTGGCTATTCCGTATCCACGGTTTCTAAAGCTTTAAACGATAGGGAAGATGTAAGCATAGCTACACGTAAAACGATTAAGGCTATGGCCAAAAAGTTTAATTATGTGCCTAATAACTACGCCGTAGCATTACGCGTTAAAAAAAAGCAGTCTATTGCTGTGGTTTTACCAATGGTTACCCAAAAATCTTATAACCAAGCCCTCTACTATTTGCAAAAATCAGCAGAGGATTTTGGTTATAGGGTTTTATTATATCAATCCTTTAATTCTTTAACTAAGGAAATTAATTACATCAAAAGTCTTAATGATGGCTCAACTGATGGCATTATTCTTATTTCTGAAAATGATAAGAATTTATCTAATTATACCAGTTATTCCGTTCCAATAGAGTTGCTTGTTATTAAAGATTATCAATCTCAAATTGAAATTGAAGAACAATCTTATAATAGTTTAAATAGATTATTAAAACCATAATAGATTAATTATTAGTTTATTATTGTTTTTTATAATCTTAAATTTTTAAACCTCCTACATCTTATTATTTTTGGCTAATATATGTAGTTTGTATTGCTTATTTTTGTAGTAATATAAATTTATAATGAAACCGATTCAAGCCAATATAAAACACTTGCGCGCTTTAAAAAAGCTATCTCAAGAGCGCTTTGCTGATGAACTGAACTGGACACGTTCTGTCGTGGGTTCATACGAAGAAGGACGTTCAGAGCCGCCTATAGACCGTCTAGTAGACTTATCTAATTTTTTCGACATACCTATTGACATTTTAGTTAAGAATGATTTACGCAAGGCTAAAGATACTTCTTTTATTGAAGTCGGAAATAAACGCGTATTATTTCCTATTACTGTTAACGAAGATAATGAGGACCTTATAGAAATTATACCTGCTAAAGCATCTGCAGGCTATTTATCGGGTTATGATGATCCCGAATACATAGAACAACTTCAAAAAATAAAATTACCGTTTTTACCAACAGGAACACATCGTGCATTTCCTATTAAAGGTGATTCTATGCTTCCTGTTAAAGATGGGGCGTTTATAGTAGCTAAATTTATAGATAACATTGCTGAGATTAAAAGCGGGCGTACTTATATTTTATTAACCAAAGCAGATGGTTTAGTGTATAAACGGGTTTATATTCCTGAAGGTGACTCTGTAAATTTAATGTTGAGTTCGGATAATAAAAGTTATCAACCTTATATAATTCCTCGTGAAAATATTTTAGAAATTTGGGAATTCACCTGTTGTATTAATACGCAAGAGTATGATGAAAAGGAACTGAAAATGAGTAGTATATTGACCATGTTTCAAGAATTAAAAGTAGAATTAGAAGCTGTCAAACGGCTCTAAGCAAACAATAGATTATATTAAAACAAAAAAGCGCAAAATAATTAAATTTTGCGCTTTTGTTTTATAATATAAAATCGAGCTAATCAGCTAAAATAATTAACTTGTTATCCTTTAACTCAAGAGTACCAGAATTTATCGCTAACCATACGCCTTTATCAGACTTTGTAAATTTAGCTTCAACTTCTTTGTCTAATTCAACGTTTCCAGCAATTTTTACATGTCCTTCCTTAAGAACAGAGACAATTGGTGCGTGATTAGTTAACATTTCAAACTCACCATTAACTCCAGGAACTGTTACTGAAATAACTTCTCCACTAAATAATGTGGCCTCTGGTGATACAATATCTAAATACATCGTTAAACTTGTTTAACTACCCTGAATTTAGTTCAGGGTCTTTTTAATATTTCCTTTATTTTTTGAGATACTGAAACAAGTTCAGCATTAGCTTTGGCTAAGCCTCTGCTAACATTTTCTCTCCTGCTTCAATAGCTTCTTCAATAGAACCTTTAAGGTTAAATGCTGCTTCTGGTAAGTGATCTAATTCACCATCCATAATTTGGTTAAAACCTTTGATTGTTTCTTTAATATCTACTAAAACACCAGGAATACCTGTAAATTGCTCAGCTACGTGGAATGGTTGCGATAAGAAACGTTGAACACGTCTTGCTCTACCTACAGCCATTTTATCTTCTTCAGATAATTCTTCCATACCTAAGATGGCAATAATATCTTGTAATTCTTTATAGCGTTGTAATAACTCTTTTACACGTTGTGCACAAGCATAATGCTCATCACCTAAAATATCAGCAGTTAAGATTCTTGATGTAGAATCTAATGGGTCTACCGCAGGATAGATACCAAGCTCAGCAATTTTACGAGATAATACTGTAGTTGCATCTAAGTGAGCAAACGTTGTTGCTGGAGCCGGATCCGTTAAATCATCCGCAGGTACGTAAACCGCTTGTACAGATGTAATAGAACCTCTTTTTGTTGATGTAATACGTTCTTGCATGGCACCCATTTCGGTTGCTAATGTCGGTTGGTAACCTACCGCAGAAGGCATACGACCTAATAATGCAGATACCTCAGAACCAGCTTGTGTAAAACGGAAGATGTTATCTACGAAAAATAGTACATCTTTTCCTTGTCCTTCACCAGCACCATCACGGAAATATTCTGCGATAGTTAATCCTGAAAGTGCTACACGAGCACGAGCTCCAGGAGGCTCATTCATTTGTCCGAATACGAAAGTAGCTTTAGATTCTTTCATGATTGATTTATCAACCTTTTGAAGATCCCATCCGCCATCTTCCATAGAATGGATAAAGTCATCACCATATTTAATAATTCCTGACTCTAACATTTCACGAAGTAAATCATTTCCTTCACGTGTTCTTTCACCAACACCTGCAAATACAGAAAGTCCACCGTGTCCTTTTGCAATATTATTAATCAACTCTTGGATTAATACTGTTTTACCTACACCTGCACCACCAAATAAACCAATTTTACCACCTTTTGCATAAGGCTCAATTAAATCGATGACTTTAATACCTGTAAATAAAACTTCCGTAGATGTTGATAAATCTTCGAATTTTGGAGCTTGTCTGTGAATTGGTAAACCTGCTTCACCTGTTTTAGGTAAATCACCTAGTCCATCAATAGCATCACCAATAACGTTAAAAAGACGTCCGTAAACATCTTCACCAATTGGCATTTGTATCGGAGAACCTGTAGCTAGAACTTCTGTTCCTCTACTTAAACCATCTGAAGAGTCCATAGCAATAGTACGTACAGTATCTTCACCAATGTGAGATTGTACTTCTAATACTAATTTAGAACCATCTGGTCTGTTAATTTCTAACGAATCATAAATCTTTGGAAGCTCTGAATCCGTAGCGAATTCAACATCGATAACTGGACCTACGATTTGTGCAACTTTACCTGTAACTTTTGACATTACTCTTATGTTTTTGTTTTGCAATTGTTTAAATATAAAAAACAACTAACTTAATTTTATTAAGTGCATGTGTTTTTCGCGCTGCAAAGATATGTTTTTATTTAAAAAAATATGACCTTTTTTCAATAAAAAAACACGCTCTATTTGAGCGTGTTTTTTAAGTTTCTTTTAATTGCATTTAATCAAGTCCGGTTGGGTAATTTTCAGGATAGTTTGTAGGATAATCTCCTATGTCTAGTAAATTACCAGAATCTTCAAAGTTTGACCCGTAAGTTGCATCAATTTCTTTCATAAATTCGTTAGCTAATAAAGCATAACCTCGAGCTGTTGGGTGAACACCGTCTAAAGAAAATGCTCCACCTGTTACTAAGCTAGATGTTAAAATAAAGTTTCCATCAGAGTAACCTCCATTATCTAATTGTGACATTAATGAGTTGGCATCAACAAAAGCAAAACCAGCAGACGTTGCTGCCGCTTCTAATGTAGCGTTAAAGTTATCTGTTGCTATTTTAATTTCATCTTGCTCTTGAGGTGTTAAAACCCATTTATCAGCCAGTGGTATAGCAACACCATTTACAGTTGTTGGGTTACCTGGCACAGCCTCGGTACCAATAAAGCTAGATGCTGGTAATACTAATAAATCATCTTCTGTTGCTTGGCGCATACTAACCAGAGCAGGGTTTATAGCGGTTAAATCTGTTAAATCCTCATCCATAATAACTACTGCATTACCAGAACCTTCAGAAAAGTATATTTTTCTTCTAGCCATTTCTGCAGTTGCTAATTCTTCAGATGTCATCTCGTCAGTTGGAGGAAAGAAAAAGGCTAATTGAGTAGGATTAGCTATAAGATATGCTAATGTACCATCAAGCCCTCCGTTGTAAGCTCCATAAGCACTTGCACTATTTAAAAATCCTGCAGTTGTAGCATCTAGAGGAACAGGATTATGAGGAACTGTTGTAAAATGTGGGATGGTTGTTACGTAAGGAATATTAGCCATAACACCTTGCACATTTGCAGTTTGTAAAGCGCCAATAATGGCATTTATAGATCCTTCAAAAGTTAGTTGTGGAGTAATAGTAGCCTCATTTTGGTCTCCACCAGAGGTAGCATAACCTAACACGTCATTATTACCAATCCATAAAGAAACAAAAGTTGGTTGTTGTGCTAAGGCATCTCCCAAAACAGTTGCGTTTGGAGCAGAGGCCATCCTAACAAAATAAGGGTTGGCAGTAGGAGGTTCTGTCAATAAATTAGCAGGATTACCATAACCATCATATAATAGGTGAAAACTTGCAGCACCTGGAACTCCCATGTTATTTTGAGGACCTAATGAAGAATCAAAAGCTTCCGTTGTTGACATAGCTGGTAAATTAGCAGGTCCTGATCCATCAAAATATAATCTAGGACCAAAACTACCATCGTCTTTTGGACTTCCTCCAAATAATAGACCACCAATATTGTCATCCATTAAAGGTTGTGTAAAGGTGCCACCTCCAAGTAAAGCGAATTTTTGCGATAGCATATTAGGCATTGAGTTTTCCTGACCCGCAATAAATAAAGCATTGTCAGTAAAGCCAGCAGTTAACGAATTTCCAATAGATAGATATTTAGAAAAATCTGCCGTACCAGAAGTTAGGTCTGGATATACAACCTCTTCCGTTGGGTTGTCTAACTGATCTTCAAAATCTTCTTCGTCATTACAAGCTGTAAATCCTATTAAGATAGCTGATAGTAATATATATTTTATGTTTTTCATTTTGCTATTTTTTATAAGTTATTAATTGTCCATGACGCATAATACATTGAGCCAATGTAACCTGAACCAAATACCGTGAAGTATTCTTTACCGCCAATATTAGTACCACCTATTTTTATAATAGATTTTAAACTAGGGATTTTATAATTGATTTGTGCATCAACCGTATGGAATTCTGGTACAATACCATCACCAAAAGTCGCTTCCCAGAAATAATCATCACTAAACTTATAGGCGATATTGAATCCAAAGTTTTTAAATAACTCGGTATTACCAAAATGAGCTTTAAATTTATGTTCTGGTGTGTTAAAATTGGTTTCAAAATTAGGATTTGCAGCTTGGTCAAAATCTTGTTTGGTAAATGTGTAGCTTCCACCTAAATCATAATCGCCTAATATTTTTGTTGATAAACCTACAGAAGCACCGTAGGAATTTACATCTACTTGTGAGTTTGTGTAAGCACTATAGGTTGTAAAATCACTACTTGCTATTGCTGCAATAGCAGAGCCATCTGCTACAGATCCATAAAGCGGAGCAATAACTACTTCTGAAGCAATAAAATCTTTGTAGCGATTGTAGTATGTGCTAAAATCTACAGTAATTTTATTAAACTTACCTCTATAACCAACTTCTACCGAACTAACTTTTTCTGGCGATACGAGGTCAGGATTTGCAATTGATAAAACAGAGGTGTCACCTGTTGCAGCAAACTCTTGAACAGAAGAGGCAGAATACGAGTTGTTATATGCTGCAGCACCAGTTTGGTTGTAAACAGTTCCATTACTCGCTGTAAAATCTCTAGAGTAGCGATCTAAATTATCTGGAGCAGAACCGACTAAAATGGCTCTACCAGCATCTAGCCCAATAAATAAATCTTGTGTTGTTGGATTTCTGAAACCTGTTTGTGCAGAAGCTCTTATGTTGTGGTCTTCATTTAATGTTAATCCTAATGAGATTCTAGGCGATATAAAACCATCAAAAAATTCGGATTTATCATAACGTGCAGAAGCTGTTACTTTTAAATTCATATCGTTATTTAATTCCAGTTCTTTTTGAATTTGCGTATATACACCATATTCACTGTACTTTATACCACCATCATAATCGGTATATATAGAACCAAAAGAATTTAAATCGTATTGTCTAAAAGAACCACCAATCTGTATATCAGCAAAATCTATTAGATGGCTAAAATTATAGTTAGCATCTGCATGATAGTATTTGGAAACATCCTGAAATTGTGATCCACTAGATAAATCTGGGTTTTTAATGATTCTGTTGAATGCATTATTAAATTCAGTCGTTCCTGGTTCAAATCTTCCCGTTTCAGCAGCAGCTCTTGCTGCGGCATGTGCTTCAGTTTCAGTTGCACCACCACCAAGTGTTGCAGCTACGTAGGTATTGATGTAGTCGCCAAACCAATCTTCATCGCTTTTCCAAGCTCTGTTAATGTTGATTCCGGTAAATACCATATCATAGGAGTCACCAGCTTTATCTGCTACGACATAACCTCTTACAAAATAGTTGTCATTTTTTACCTCTAGTTTATGTTGTTGTTGAAAAAAGCCATCAATATTGTAGCGGTTAGTACCTTGATAAATAGTTGTTCCTGTGCCTACTTTACCAACATATTGTATTTCGAAATTACTATCGGTAATTGGACGAAAATACAATCCCCAATCGGCTTTAATACTTTCTGCTTTGTGTTCTGTTAAATCACGTTCATTATATCCTGTTCTACTCACAAAAACATCCGGAACAATTCCAGTTCCGCCAGCTAAATCGTTAATGTTGGCACTTACTTCATCGCCATATACATTTATACCGTTATAGTTTAAGTTAGTTGCTCTTGTGCCACCAAATCTATCGCTATCTACTTCGCTAGTTGCTGCCCAGTCGGTACCGTTTAAATAACCAAAGTTAATTTTTGCAGCAAATTTATCACTAAATTTATAAGCCATACTAATACCAATATCAGTATATTCATTATCTCCAGCTGCTTTTTGAGATGTAATCCCTTTCTTAACAACAGCTCTTATGCCTTGTTGGTCAAATGGGTTTTTACTTCGCATAAATAAGATACCGTTAAAAGCATTTGCGCCATATAAAGCAGAAGAAGCTCCCGGTAATAATTCTACACTATGTACATCTGTTTCAACCATGCCAACAAGATTTCCAATAGGGAAATTTAGTGCAGGAGTAGAGTTGTCCATGCCATCAACTAATTGCATAAAACGCGTGTTAGCAGTGGTTGCAAAACCTCTAGTGTTTACAGATTTAAACGTTAAACTACTTGTATTGACATCGACACCTTTTAAGTTTTCTAAACCGCCATAAAAATCGGCAGAAGCGGTGTTTTTAATTTCTTTTAGACCAAAACGTTCAACGGTTACAGGTGATTCAAAAATACGTTCTGGTGTTCGTGATGCAGATATTACAACTTCATCTAGCTCATTTCCTTCAGCCATTGCAATAGTTACAGTTTGGTTGTTTGTTGTTATTTCGATAACCTGTTCATCAAAGCCAGTATAAGTTACCCGAATAGAAAACGGAGGTTCTTGATTAGTTGTTAAGGTGAAGTTACCATCAAAATCTGATACCGTACCAATATTGGTTCCTGTTATAATAATATTTGCACCTGGCAAGGGCAGTCCTGTATTGTCTTTAATTTGCCCTTTTATTGTTGTTTGTGCAAAAGTTACCACGCAAAAAAGCATAGTAAAAAGCTTTAAAATTGTCTTCATGTTGATGAATTAGTTAGTGTGTTAGATGGGCAATTTAATTAATTTTTTGAGAATTAATGATTAAATTCTCAAAAATTACACCTCTATATCTAAATATTGATAATTTTACACCTAAAAAAATAGTAATATCAAATTTTAAGCCTTTAAAATTATGATTTTTACAATGCTTTATTAATGCTGAGTAACCGAACTTCCTTTTGTTAAGGGGCTTGAAGACTTTTTAGGTTAAAATGTGTTGGTAAGTTCGGTGATAATTAGGCTTATGGGCATAAAAAAGCGGTTTAAAAATGAGTGTTATTCAATTTTTAAACCGCTCTTGAGTTTAAGTGATAATCGTGATTACCGTTTTATTCCACGGTTACTGATTTAGCTAAATTACGTGGTTGGTCAACATTTTTTTCTAACATTACAGCTATATGATAAGATAACAGCTGTAATGGTATTGTTGTTAGTAAAGGCGATAAGCATTCTAATGTTTCAGGCACCTCAATTACATGATCTGCTAATTCCTTTACACTAGTATCTCCTTTTGTAACGATACCTATAATTTTACCTTTTCTAGATTTAATTTCTTGTATATTACTGACTACTTTTTCATAATGCCCTTTTTTAGTGGCTATAACTACCACAGGCATTTGTTCATCAATTAAAGCAATAGGCCCATGCTTCATTTCTGCAGCAGGATACCCTTCGGCATGGATATAAGATATCTCTTTTAATTTTAAAGCGCCTTCTAGTGCTACAGGGAAATTAAAGCCTCTACCTAAATATAAAAAGTTTTTAGAGTCTTTATAGATTTCGGCAATAGTTTGTACATAAGCATCAGATTTTAAAGCTTCCTCAACTTTACTTGGAATAGTTTCCAACTCAATAAGAAGGTGTCTAAATTCTGAACTAGTCATTGTGCCTTTAGCCCTTGCAAAACGTAATGCAATAAGGCTTAAAACGGTAATTTGAGTAGTGAATGCTTTAGTTGAAGCTACTCCAATTTCTGGGCCAGCATGTGTGTAAGCACCAGCATGGGTTTCTCTTGCGATGGTTGAACCAACAACATTACAAACACCAAATACAAAAGCACCTTTTGATTTTGCTAATTTTATAGCCGCTAGCGTATCTGCAGTTTCGCCAGATTGAGAGATGGCAATTACGACATCTTTTTCTGTAATAACAGGGTTTCTATATCTGAATTCTGAAGCATATTCTACTTCTACAGGGATTCTTGCTAAATCTTCAAAAATATATTCGGCTACTAAACCAGCATGCCAAGAAGTTCCACAGGCAACAATTATAATTCGGTCTGCAGCTAAGAAGCGTTTCATATTGTCTTCAACACCTGCCATTTTTATAATAGCTTCATTGCTCAGTAAACGTCCTCTAAAGGTGTCTAAAATGGCACTAGGTTGTTCATATATTTCTTTGAGCATAAAGTGGTCGTAACCTCCTTTTTCGATTTGCTCTAAATTAAGTTGAAGTTCTTGCATATAAGGATCTACAAGAGTATCACTTTTAATTTTTCTAATTTTAATGTCTTTTCCTCTTCTAACAATTGCCATTTCTTCATCTTCAAGATATATGGCATTTTTTGTGTATTCTATAAATGGAGAGGCATCACTAGCAATGAAAAATTCATCTTCACCAACGCCGATTGCTAATGGGCTACCAAGTTTTGCGACAATAATTTCATTTGGTTTATTTTTATCAAAAACAGCAATAGCATAAGCACCTACAACTTGATTTAATGCAATTTGTACTGCTTTTCCTAATTTTAAATTCTCACTTTTCTTAACATCCTCTATCAGGTTAATAAGAACCTCTGTATCTGTATCTGAATGAAACGTGTAGCCACGTTTGATTAATTCTTTTTTTAAGGAATCGTAATTTTCAATAATTCCATTATGGATAATCACTAAGTCTCCAGAATTAGAATAATGAGGATGTGAATTAACATCATTAGGTATACCATGTGTAGCCCAACGTGTATGACCGATACCTAGTGTTCCGTCTGTAGAAATATCACTTTCAATTTTATTTTTAAGATCAGAAACCTTTCCTTTCGTTTTTGAAAGTTTAATGTTATTTCCATCAAATAATGCTATACCAGCGCTATCGTAGCCACGATATTCTAATCTTTGAAGTCCTTTAATAATAACTGGGTAAGCCTCACGATGGCCAATATATCCAACAATTCCACACATAGGATAATCTTTAAATTAATTTGGTTCGGTGTAATAAATTTCTAAATACACACGTTTTGTTTCGTCTTCACTATTATTACCGTGCAATATGGTGCCTCTAGGTGTTAATAATGAACTTACAGGAACAGTATACTCATCAGTGTCTTGTACTTTTTTCTGAATAGAACCTATTGTAGATTCTTCGATGTTGACACTTAAAGAGACAGCTAAGCCTAATTCAACATTGGTAGAATCTCTTAATAATAAATTATTAATGTGTTCTGTAATTCTCAATTTGTATCTAACACCTTTGTTATCTGTGTCTTGACGCTCTAATGGACCAAGATGGCTGTATTTTGATAACGAAGGTACATTTGAGTTTGTTCCATCTAAAAAATAATCGAGCAACGGTGTTTTATTATCTACATCATACAAATAGATACGATTAGGTTCGTTGTCTGGATCTTCATTAAGCATATCTAACTGGTTTCTATCCACATAAAAAACAAGATTTGCTTCATTGACTAAACGTTTTGAACTTTCAAACTTTCCGTCTTCGTCAGTTTTAACGAATGTATTTTTAAAAGATTCAAACGTATTCATTTCTGGTGAATCATCTAAATCTTCACCATTAAAAAGTTTTATTCCAGCAACAGCACCTTCACCGCCTTTGAGGTAAATTCTGCTGTCACCAGTTTCTGAAGCTCCCGAGGGTATAGGTTGTGTAAAATTGTTTTCGAAAAAATTAACTTTATTAGGACCAAAACTTAAGGTGTAAGTTGATGTTAGTGTCTCAACTTCATCCTCACCTTCATCGTTTTCTGTAGTGTTGGTATATTTAAAATAAATAGTAACGTTTGCATCGGTGGTATTTAAAAGAAGATAGCTACCGTCATTATTTACAGGTTCAGCTTTAAAATAAAGCCCTCTAAAATAATCGATAAAGCTGTTTTGATTGCTTAATACCGGATCACCTTCTTTTTCAATAATTTTATTTTGCCAATAGTCAGGGTCTAATTTTACCCTTATACTAGGTGCTTGTTGCTCTAAAATCTGAGGGTCAGTATCATCATCTTCGTCGGTGTCTACACCTTCTAAAATATAAGCATTTTCATTAATGGTAATCGTATTTTCTGGATTATCAGGTAAATATGAGGATTGGGGTCCTCTAAGCATTGTAAGTTCTTCTCCCTGTAATGCTGTTTCAAACATTTCGGCACTAGAGGCTGATTTATTTGAATAATAAGCCTGGCTTTCATTAAAGCCAGCATCTGGATCAAAATCTCTTAGAAAATAACCGTTTTCAAAAATGCTCAACTTTATTGGAGCATAGGTATCTCCTTTAGGTAGAATAGAATCTATTTCATAAATAGTATTGCCATCTTCGTCAAAATCACTTGCATAACTAAAATAAGGGATGGTAACTACAACAGAATCAATTGTAGTATCATCACCAAAATCTGGATCGTAAAAATCTGGCGACAGCTGTGCAACAAAACTAGAAGTCGTTCTGCCATATAAGTCATCATAAAGACCTAAGGTACTTATTTCTAAATCATTTGTTTGTACCGGCCCTAATGCTTTGGTATAAGCTATGATATCGTGCTGCTCTGATAAAATATCAAAATTTGTGGCAACATCATCATTAATTACATCAGACTCTAAGGTTGCATAATCATCGTCGCATGCAATAAACGAAATAACGATTAAACCAAATGTTAAGATTTGTAAGGCAATTTTATTTTTTTTCATAAGTAATATTAGCTGTTCAGTACAGTATTGTTGTAAAAATCTGTATATGGATCTGCAAATTCTTCAATAGAATAATAATCTAAAACAGGTTTTGATAGGTCGTTTATATAAGTATCTAATTCTTCTGGTAATTCTTCTGAACCTCTAATGATGGCATCAGAATTATCTATAGCAACTTTCATTAAATTAATATAATTAGGCTCTTCTAAAGGTTTTGTAGTTTCGGCATCTAAGCCATCAAAACTCACTTTGTTAAGCATGTCTTTATCTAACGTACCTTCAAAAGTTTGATTGTATACAGAGGTAACAATTTTACTTTCTGTAAATAAAGGTTCTGTTTTATAAAACTCTTTTAGGTATAAAGGTAAAAGCGATGCTAACCACCCATTA
This sequence comes from Winogradskyella vidalii, assembly GCF_013403955.1. GTDB lineage: Bacteria > Bacteroidota > Bacteroidia > Flavobacteriales > Flavobacteriaceae > Winogradskyella > Winogradskyella vidalii. Next base: position 174,036 of record NZ_JABFDG010000003.1, read on the forward strand.
ACATGGATAATATCTGGAGCCCAGTTCAGTTTTTTAACCGTTTCTATCACACCTTTAGCGAAGAAAATAGCACGCTCATCATTGTCTGAAAATAATTTTCCGTTTTCATCGGTTAAAGTCGCTTTCCTTTTAAAGTAGTCTTCGTTGTCTATGAAATAAACTTGAATACGTTCTTTAGGGATAGAAGCCACTTTAATGATCAAAGGCATATCTAAATCATTAATGACTAGGTTGATTCCAGAAAGTCGAATAACTTCGTGTAGCTGATGCCGTCGTTCATTAATATTTCCAAAGCGAGGCATAAATATTCTAATCTGGCCTCCTTGTTTGTTTACCATTCTAGGTGCTTCAAAGGACATTGAAGAGATTTCAGTTTCTGGTAAATATGGGACAACTTCTGAGGACACATACAATATTCGTTTATCTTTCATAAATCTGGTGCTTTTGAAATTAGTAGTAAAAAACATGCAAAATTACAAAAATTTGTGCAGATTGCCAGTATTATATTATGTTTGCATGCGTTAAACTTTTGTTACACCATTGAAGAACTTTCAGAATAAAACCGAACTATCAAATTTTATAGGAACATTAAAAGCCAATGGAAATACCATTGGGTTTGTTCCAACAATGGGAGCATTACACAATGGTCACTTGTCGCTTGTCCGTAAAGGGCTGGTTGATAACGATATAGTTGTTGTTAGTGTCTTTGTGAATCCTACCCAATTTGATAATAAAGAAGATTTAAACACCTATCCCAGGACTTTAGAGGCCGATATAGCATTGTTGAAAACTCTAAGTAACGACCAGATTATTATTTATGCACCTACAGAGGATGATATTTACGGCAATCAGGTAGAATCACAACATTTTTCATTTGAAGGCTTAGAGCATGAAATGGAAGGGGCTTTTAGAGATGGGCATTTTGATGGTGTGGGCACTATTGTAAAGCGTTTGTTTGAGATTGTAACGCCTGATAGGGCTTATTTTGGGGAAAAAGATTTTCAGCAATTACAAATTATTAGAAAGTTAGTTGAATTGTATAGTTTGTCTGTAGAAGTGATTGGATGCCCAATTCATAGAGCAGAAGATGGTTTAGCAATGAGTTCTAGAAATGAAAGGTTAACACCAGTGCATCGTAACATAGCGCCATTTATTTATGAAACTTTAACGACTGCCAAACTCAAGTTTGGCACAGAAAGTGCTAAAGATGTTACGGAATGGGTTTATGAGCAATTTAAAAAGCAACCATTATTAAAGTTGGAGTATTTTAATATTGCAGATATAGCGACCTTAAAACCAATAAAACAAACAGCTTCCGATAATTTTCGGGATAATAAGTCATATAGAGCGTTTATAGCTGTATATGCAGGTGATATAAGATTAATAGATAATATCGCTTTAAATTAATTACCTTTGTAGCATGCAAATTCAAGTCGTAAAATCAAAAATTCATCGCGTAAAAGTTACAGGTGCAGACCTTAACTACATTGGAAGTATAACCATAGATGAAGATTTAATGGAAGCCGCTAATATTATTCAAGGTGAAAAAGTTCAGATTGTTAACAATGACAATGGTGAGCGTTTGGAAACGTATTGTATTCCTGGACCTAGAAATAGTGGTGAAATAACGCTTAACGGCGCTGCAGCACGGAAAGTTGCTGTTGGTGACACTCTAATTCTTATCACTTATGCGCTAATGGATATAGAGAAAGCAAAAGTATTTAAGCCAAGTTTAGTATTCCCCGATGAAGCGACCAATCTTCTAAAATAATTCCATTTTAACCTATAATGGAATATGAAGTTGAATAAACCAAAATCCATCCTAAAAATAGTACTGCCTTTACTCTTAGGTGTAGGACTTGTTTGGTATTCTTTGTCTAAAATTTCCATTCCGGTATTAGTACAGTATTTTAAAGATGCTGATTATAGTTGGATAATATTTGGTGTTTTTTTAGGAGTGCTGAGTCATGTTTCTAGAGCCTATCGTTGGTTGTATATGGCAGAGCCCTTAGGTTTTAAGCCTAAATTTGCCAATAGTCTTATGGCGGTTTATGCGGCCTATCTTATAAATTTCACAATCCCTAGAGCAGGAGAAATAGCACGTGCGTCTATTTTAACCAACTATGAAAACATACCTTTTGATAAGGGGTTTGGAACCATTGTTGCAGAACGCATCGCAGACACGCTAATGTTACTTTTAATAATTGCAATTGCATTTATTTTAGAGTTTGAATTTATATATGAGTTTTTTGCTTCAAAATTTAATCCTTCAACATTACTAATCGCGGGATCAGCTTTATTGCTTTTGGCGTTGATTTTATTTCTTTTTATAAAAAAGAGTAATTCTCAGTTCGCTTTAAAGGTAAAGGGATTTGTTTTTGGACTTACAGAAGGCGCGTTGAGTATTTTCAAAATGAAAAATAAATGGGCTTTTATAGGGCATACCTTTTTTATATGGCTCATGTATGTGCTTATGTTTTATGTTACCACCTATGCTTTACCAGAATTACAACATATTTCTATTGCCGCTGTACTCATTGGTTTTATACTGGCTAGTTTTAGTATAGCGGCAACCAATGGTGGTATCGGTTCATATCCAGAAGCTATTGTTATTGCCTTTTCATTATTTGCCATGGCAGAAGATCCAAGCAGAGCTTTTGGTTGGATTATCTGGTCTACCCAAACCTTGGTTATTATTATGTTAGGTGGCTTATCGTTATTATACTTACCTATTTACAACAGAAAGAAAACAACTGTATAGAAATATTTTTTACCTTGCCTTAAATTTTTATTTAGATATGAAGAATCTTTACGTACTTCTGATTGCTTTTTTTAGTGTGTTAAACATGCAGGCTCAAGCGATATATAAAACTATTGACTCTGAAAAGCTTGGCGAAGCTAGAGACTTAAAAATTCAATTACCAAGAAATTATAATCCCGAAGAAAAACGAACTTACCCATTAATCATAGCCTTAGACGGTGATTATTTATTTGAGCCTATTACGGGGAATATTGATTATCAATCTTATTGGGAGGATATTCCAGATTGTATTGTTGTGGGGGTTAATCAGTCAAGTACAAGGGAAGATGATTTTTTCTATCATGAAGACACCCACTTTCCTATAGGAACAGGTGCTGAATTCTATGAGTTTTTAGCGGCAGAGCTATTACCTTATATAGAAAATAACTATAATGCCTCTAATTTCAGAATTATTTTCGGTCATGATTTAAGTGCGAACTTTATTAACTATTATCTTTTTAAAGATGAACCTATTTTTAGAGCTTATGTGGCTTTTAGTCCTGAGTTTGCACCAGAAATGGTTGCTCGTTTAGAGCAGCGATTGGCAATATTAACCCAAGAAACCTTTTATTACTTAGCTACTGCAGATGCTGATATTAAGGCCTTACGAACTTCAGCACTAGAGGCAGATGCAACACTTTCAACAATAACGAACGAAAAATTAATTTATAAGTTTGATGATTTTGAGGATGCTAATCATTACGGACTTGTAGGTAGGGGAATTCCAAGAGCATTAAGTGAGATTTTTGGACTTTACAAACCGATTAATTCTAAAGAATATAACGAAAAAGTACTCACCTTTGAAGGCTCTCCTTATGATTATTTGATAAAAAAATATGATGATATTGAATATTTTTATGGTTTTGAAAAAAACTTAATAGAAAACGATATCAGGGCAATTGCAGCAGCTAGCAACAAAAAAGATGATTTAGATTCTTTAGAAGATTTAGCCAAATTAGTGAAGAAAAAATTCCCTGAGTCCATGTTAAGTTCATACTATTTAGGGATGTACTACGAGAAAATTGGTAATCTAAAAAAAGCTTTATTGCAGTATAAAGCCGGTTTACTTTTACAGCCTTCGCAGTTTGTTGATAAAGAAATTATTCTCGAAAAAATGTACGATACACAAGAAGCTTTAAACGATTAAGTGTATTTCATCGAAAAAAATTGACAGCTTAGCGATAATTTAGTATGTTTGGAGTCCCAAATCTAAATATACTTAATTATGAGAAAAACTATTCTATTAGTTCTTGCTTGTATTACCTACGTTTCATCGTTTTCGCAAGTTACTTATAAAGAAATTTCTTCATCACGTCTCAGTTCAGAGCGTAAATTGAAAATAAAGTTGCCTAAAGATTATGATTCTAACGGCGAAGAAAAATACCCAGTAATTGTTGTTTTTGATGGTGACTACCTATTTGAGCCTGTTGCAGGTCAGGTAGATTTTCAAACTTATTTTGATAATATGCCAAGCTCTATCGTAGTAGGTGTAATGCAAGGTGAAAATCGTTTTTACGATGCGTATTTTGATCCTGTTACTGGTTTGCCTACAGAATCTGGACTTCGATTTCACGATTTTGTTTCCGAGGAATTATTACCGTATATAGATGATAATTATAAAACAAGTCGGTTTAGAATCGCTGTAGCTCATGATCAAATGGGTAATTTTATTAATTCTTATTTGTTTAAAAAAGAACTTGATTTTCAGGCGTATGTCTGTATTAGCCCAGATTTTACAGGGTCGTTAAACAATTTTATATCTAAACGATTGTCACTTTTTAAAGATGATATTTTTTATTACATGGCAACCTCAGAAAAAGATATTCCACAAGTACGTCAACATATTCTAACAACAGATGCTCAACTTAAAGATGTTGATAATCATAATGTCACCTATTATTTTGATGATTTTGAAAACGAAACCCATTACACATTAGTAACAGCAGCAATTTCAAGTTCGTTTGAAAAGATTTTTGATATCTACAATCCTCTAAGAGAAAAGGAGCTTGAAGAAAAAGTATTGCCATACGAAGGAACTTTAGATCGTTATTTAACAGATCGCTACGATCGTATTGAAAAATTATTCGGGATTAAAAAGGAAATTAGTGAAGATGAAATAGAGAAAGTGGCACAAATTGCTGAGCAACGTGAAGATTTAAAGTCACTAACTAAATTAGGCGATTTAGCAAACAAACTTCATCCAGAATCTTTATTGGGAACCTATTATTTAGCACAATCAGCAGAAGGCTTTGGTAAAACTAAGAAAGCAAAAAAGCTCTATGAATCTGCCTTAACTTTAAATGATGTGAGCCATATTAATAGAGAGTATATTTTCTCTAAAATAGATGAATTAACTGTGGTAGATTTAGATGAAGAAATAGAAGATGAAGATGATGGCGAAGAATAGAAAATACAGACTATCTACAGATCATTTATTTGAAGCGTTATATCATAAAACAAAATTGTATCTGTTTTATAATTGGCATTCAAAACTGGCAACACTTAAAATTTTGGCAATTATAAGTTGTTTTAAAGACATCCATTAAAATTGTTTTAATTTTGTCATATTTATAATTAAAGAGATTTCCGTCTTATCGGAAAATAAATATGGCTAAAGTAAAAACAACCTTTTTTTGTCAGAATTGTGGCAGTCAATATGCCAAATGGCAAGGACAATGTACCTCTTGTAAAGAATGGAACACTATTGCCGAAGAAGTCATTCAAAAACCAGAAAAAAGCGATTGGAAAACGCCAACTAAAACGTCTAAACGGGTGTCAAAACCCTTATTGATTAATGATATTGATACGTCTCAAGAAGCGCGTCTCGATATGCGCGATGGGGAGTTTAATCGTGTGCTTGGTGGCGGCATGGTTCATGGCTCACTCACACTTTTAGGAGGAGAACCAGGTATAGGTAAGAGTACACTTTTGCTGCAGGTGGCCTTAAATTTAGCATATAAAACACTTTATGTGTCTGGTGAGGAAAGTCAGAAACAAATTAAAATGCGTGCCGAACGTATTAATCCAAGCAACAGCAATTGCTATATTCTTACCGAAACTAAAACTCAAAATATATTCAAGCAAATAGAAGCTTTAGAGCCAGATATTGTGGTCATAGATTCTATTCAGACTTTACATAGTGATTATATAGAATCTTCAGCTGGCAGTATTTCTCAGATTAAAGAATGCACCACTGAACTTATAAAATTTGCGAAAGAAACCTCTACGCCAGTTTTACTAATTGGTCATATTACCAAAGACGGCACTATTGCTGGGCCAAAAATTTTAGAACACATGGTTGATACGGTTTTGCAATTTGAGGGCGACCGAAACCATGTATTCAGAATTCTTAGAGCTAATAAAAACAGATTTGGGTCAACTAATGAATTGGGTATTTATGAAATGCAAGGTTCAGGTTTACGCGAAGTATCTAACCCTTCTGAAATACTAATTTCAGAAAAGGACGAAGAGCTTTCGGGAAATGCAATTGCTGCGACTTTAGAAGGGTTACGTCCTTTAATGATTGAAGTACAGGCTTTAGTAAGTACGGCGGTTTATGGAACTCCACAGCGCTCTGCTACCGGTTTTAATGCTAAACGTTTAAACATGTTATTGGCGGTTTTAGAAAAACGCGCCGGTTTCCGCTTGGGATCTAAGGATGTATTCTTAAATATCACAGGCGGTATTACCGTTGATGATCCAGCTATAGATTTAGCTGTAGTGGCAGCCATTTTGTCTTCAAACGAAGATGTCGCTTTACAAAGTGATTATTGTTTTGCTGCAGAAGTTGGTTTGTCCGGAGAAATTCGTCCGGTGCAACGTGTAGAACAACGTATTTTAGAAGCTGAAAAATTAGGGTTTAGTACCATTTTTGTTTCAAAATATAATAAAATAGCCTTGAAGAATACGGTTATTAAAATTCAATTGATTTCTAAGATTGAAGATTTGGTTGGTTTTTTGGTGTAATTTTCATTTATACCTTCAAACGATAAAAACAGCACTTAATCGTAAAAAAACAGCACTTAATCGTGTTTATTGCTGTTTTTTTAACTATGTTTGATTCAAATAAATATTGATTTTATCTAATTGTTTAATAATCAATATGCAACGAGAATCACTATGTTTAAAAAAAATAATTGGAAACTATTTTTTGTAATAAATTGTATTTCCTTTGGGGTATTTGCACAGAATTCTACTTCGTCTGAAAATAGGGAAACAATAGTTAAAAATGAATTTATTAATACACAGAGTTATTATGCTGTTGCTAATAATGCTAACCCTATTGGAATCGCAGTATTAGAGTCAGACGATAATTGGGGTTTTACAGCAACTGTTAATAATGGTGCCGTAATTTATTCAAATGAAAAGTATGGTGCTTCTTCTAAGAGTTTGAGTATTGTAGATTATTATACGTATACCGATTTCGTAGAATTTAATGAAGTTAATATTTCTAATAAAACTGATGTGCAATTTTCTTTGGCTTATGCAACCAATAATAAATTGAAATCTGGTGATAAAGTAAATCTAGTTTATTATATAGATGGTGTAGCCACCACGGTTATTTTAGTTCAGGGAGGAAGTGGAGAAGTAGATTTTGGTTCACCGAATAACAATGGAACTTCTTATAATAATCCTTTTATTTTAAATGTGCCAGATGTTGCAACTACTTTTAAATTTAAATTAGAATTGGAAGCTAACTCATCAGGAGGACAAGAAATAATCTATATAGATGATGTGTATTTAACCTCTAGTTTAAGTGAAGATGTAGTAGGTTATGATTATTGTGAAGTTGAAGATGTCGCCGGTTATAATGAGTACTATATTACTAATGTTAATTTTGGAGGAATAAACAACACAACAGGTATAGACGATGCAGAAACTGGAAATGAAACCGATTATGTTAATATTGCGGTAGCAGAGCAAGGGGAACTGGTAAATGGAGAGGTTACCGTTCAGCTTAATGATTATGAGAGTCCAGAGAGTAATAATGGACAGTTAGCTATTTGGGTGGATTTTAATCAAGACGGAGATTTTGATGATCAAGAAGAAGTCTTTATTCATGATTTTATGGGCAGTACTAATGGTGATTTATTAACAATCCCTATAAGTATTACAGTACCAGAAATGGCAACCACAGGTAACACGGTAATTAGATTTGGTTTAATAAATACAACGGTTTATGAAAATTACACATCTTGTAATTTTAATAATATTCCTGGTGAAGTTGAGAATTATACATTTGTTGTTAGTGAGTCAGTAGTATTAACCTATTGTGAACCAGAATCTATAATTAATTATTGGACTTATTATATTTCTAATGTTGATTTTGGGACTATCAATAAGAGTTCAAGCGGATCAACAGGAGGCTACTATAATTATTCTTCAACCGAGTCAACAAATTTGTCTAGCGGAAATGTTGAAAATGGAATGGTAACTGTTGAGCTAAATTCTTGGAATACTTCAGCCGATTTACATGAAATCATTGTATGGGTAGATTTTAATCAAAATGGTAGTTTAGATGATTCTGGAGAGAAATTTGTTTTTCCTTTTCAAAATTATGGTGCAACCAGTGTCAATGTTCCCATAAGTTTTACGGTTCCATCTAGTGCAGAAGCTGGAAATACAAGAATGCGGATTGGGTTGCGTGATATTACTGAAGGAGAGGAATTTACGTCTTGCGATTATGTTTATAATAGTGGGGAAGTAGAAGATTACACAGTCGTAATAGGAGAAGGTAGTCAGAATCCAGAAATCGCTATTTACGGTAATGATAACCCTATCTCCAATGGAGCAACGACAACATTAGCCTCTAATTACACCAATTTTGGAGTTTTTGACATAGGTTCTGGTGCTTTAGAAAGAACTTTTGTAATTATTAATGAAGGTAATTTAGATTTGAACTTAAGCTCTCCTTATATTTCTTTAAGTGGCTCTACAGAATTTACTGTAATTACTCAACCTTCAGAAACGGTAATAGGAGCAGGAGAATCTACTTCTTTTGTTATAGGTTTTGACCCATCAATAGATGAGAATATTTCTGCTATTGTTTCTGTCAATTCAGATGCTTTAGAAGCCCCATTTACCTTTACTATTGAAGGAGAAGGAAGCTATCTTTTTGCAGATACGGATGGCGATGGTGTTTCAGATGTAGTAGATCTCGATGATGATAACGATGGTATTTTAGATGTAGATGAAAGCGGTCGTTGTAATGATAGTGCTTCATCAACTACCACAGATTTATTGTTTTTTTATGAAGATTTTGGTTCTGGTACAAATCGTATAGAGATAGATGGAATTAATTCAGGAGCTACAACTACTTATTGTTTTGAGGATGGTTCTGGTAGTAACTGTTATTCACAATATAATCCTACAAGCGTAAATGATGGTGAATATACCGTGAATTATTCAGCAAATAATGTAGCTGATTGGGCAGACGGTTACTGGTACAGAGGTGAAGATCATACTCCAGATGATACTACTGGACGTATGGCGATATTTAATGTAGATGAAGAGCCGGGTGTATTTTATAGTCAATATATTACCGGAGTAAATCCTAATGTTCCAATTCAATTTGGTTTTTATGCGCTAAACTTAGATCGAAATGATGCTGGTGGTAATAGAGTAAAGCCAAATGTTAAAATAACGATTTATGAACCCAACGGAGGTGTTATTGAGTCAGTAACTTCAGGAGAATTAAACCCAACAAGTCCAGCGGGAGATTGGGTAGAGGTTACGTCAAGTTTTACGTCATCTTATTCGCAGTTTACAGTGGAGTTAAGTAATGTTAGTTATGGCGGTTTAGGTAACGATTTAGCTATCGATGATATTTATGTAAAGCAAATACTTTGCGACTCAGATGCCGATGGTGTTCCTGATACTTTAGATATAGATGATGATAATGATGGGGTGCCTAATGTAGTAGAACTAGGTTTAATAGGCAGAGATATTAATCAAAATGCTACAGTATACGATTCTCAAACTTGGGTCGATGAAAATAAAAATGGCGTTCATGATGATTACGAGGATGGATTAACCTTAATAGACATGGATAACGATGATGTACCAGACTATTTAGATTTAGATAGTGATAATGATGGTGTTTTTGACAGTCTAGAATATGATGGATTTGGAGATGTAGATGTTTCAGGTAATGGCGTTGGTGACGGTACAGATAATGTAAATCCGTTTACATCTGTTGCCAATAGTGATTTAGATGGTGATGGTTTATTAGCTCTAGTAGATAATAATATTGGTCATGGTACTGACGGTTACGTATTACCTGTTGATTCTGATAATGATGGCACTCCAGATTATTTAGATACATATAATGATGTTTTAAATACTAATAATATTTCAAATACTATTTATGCTTCTTTAGATGCTGATGTCGATGGTGTTATTGATGACACAACAGATGCCGATGGAGACGGTATTTCAGATTCTAGAGATGGAGACGACACTGTGTTTGGATCACCTAGAAATTTAAATAATTCCTACAGTTTATATTTTGATGGCCGTAATGATTATGTGGAGGAAGATACAGTGTTAAGTGAAACAGATGCTACTATTATGGCTTTTGTGAAAAAGGATACTGGTTTAAATATTGAAGAAACACATCAACAAGTTGTTGGTCAAAATAAATTCTATATAAGAATAAATGACAATGGAAAAATTAGAGTTAAGATTAATGGTGAAAACTTAACAGGAGATGAGATTGTTGATGATATATGGACACATATTGCGGCAACAACAACTGCTGGTAACACAATACTTTATGTTAATGGAGTAAAAATAGATTCTCTTGATTCTGGAAGAGTTATTAATGATGGCACTAAATTTAGAATTGGAGCACGTGCAAATAACACAAATTATTTTAAAGGAGAAATAGATGAGGTACGTGTTTTTGATCGAGCGTTAAGTGAGCAAGAAATACAGCGTATGGTTTATCAAGAGCTCGATGAAAATGAAAGTTTTAATCAAGGGAAAATTATTCCAAAGGTAATTTCAGACGATATCAATGGTAGTTTAGTTCGTTATTATAAAATGGATGGCTTTCAAGATGATGTTTTAGATAACAAAAAAACAGATCCAGACAATCGAGATACTGCAGGAATACGATTATATAATATTAAGAAAATCAACCCACAAACGGCACCTTTACCTTATATAACAAAGGCAGCTGGTGAGTGGACAGAACAAGCTACTTGGCTAAATGGTTCAGTTTGGGATATTACAACTAAAGCAGACCAAATAGATAATATTGCTATTATACATGTTAAACACAATTTAAATGTAGCAACATCACAAGGAACTCTAGGGCTTCTTGTAGATGCTGAAAAAGAGTTTTCTATTCAAGGCGACAGTGGGTTATTCAACAGTTGGTATTTAAAATTAGATGGTAGTATTGATTTAGAAGGTGAATCTCAATTAATTCAAACAAAAGGCAGTGAATTATACGTTTCTAATACTGCAAAATTAGAACGAGACCAACAAGGAACGGCTAATTTATATGCTTATAATTATTGGTCATCTCCGGTACACTCAAGTAATGCTGCTAGTAATGCTCCTGTAGATTTAACAGCGAGTTTTAGCGTTCAAGAGGTTTTATATGATGGTACTGATTCTGATAACCCTGCTAATATTGCATTTGTTTCGGGTTATGATGGCGGAATATCACCTATGCAAATTGCTAAGCGTTGGATGTATAAATATGAAAATTTACCTGCAAATACATACTCAGATTGGCAACAAATAACACCGAGTCAAGAACTAAGTGTCGGTCTGGGTTATACCATGAAAGGTACAAGTGCTAATTCGCAAACAAGTAATCAAAATTATGTGTTTAGCGGAAAACCCAATAATGGAGAAATTGAACGTGATTTATTTTCAGGAAATGAATATTTAATAGGAAACCCATATCCTTCTGCAATTGACGGTTATCAATTTATTTTAGATAATGAAAACGTCATTACAGGTACGCTTTATTTTTGGGAACATTACGATGGGGATTCTCATTACTCAAGCGAATATGAAGGTGGATATGGTTTATATAATCTTTCTGGCTCTACACCACCTTTAGTTGGAAATGACACAGCCTCAAGAACACCAAAACAATATATACCTATCGCACAGGGGTTCTTTGTAGAAGCTCAAAATGGAGGAACGGTAACATTTAATAATGGGCAACGTGGCTTTGTGAAAGAAGACGTGGGAATTAACTCCATGTTTTTGAGGTTTGATTCTGAAATTGTTGAGGCACAAGCATTAGAAGATACACGTCCAAAATTTAGAATTGGCTACAAATCGCCTAATAATTATAAACGTCAATTATTATTAACAGTCGATGAAAACGCGACTTCAGGCATAGATTGGGGTTTTGATGGCGAATTAAATGAAGATAATATTGAAGATATGTTCTGGAAGATAGAAGACGAAAGCTATCTTATTCAAGGTGTAGACGCCATTTTAAACACGACAATTTTACCTTTATCTGTGAAAACTAGCCAAGGTGGAATCATTGAGATTAGTATTGATACATTAGAAAATGTTCCTACCGATAGAGATATTTATTTGAAGGATAATGATAGTTATCACAATTTAAGAGCGGGGAATTATTTAGCAACTGTAGATCCAGGTGTTATTAATAATCGTTTTGAAATTGTTTTTGAAACACCAGAAGCACTTTCTATAAATGAAAATACTTTAGAAAATGACTTGTTAATGTATTATGATGACAATCTTAAGACTTTCGTTATCTCTAATAATGGAAATAGATTCATCAAAAACATAAGAATTTATAGCGTATTAGGTCAGAATATAAACACTTTAAAAGTAGATTCTGATATAAGCAGAATAGTGCAGCCCGTAAACCTACAAACAGGTATTTACCTTTTTGAAGTAGAAACAAGAAACACAAAAACCACTAAAAAAATCTTGATTCCTTAAGTTGTAAATTGTTATCAATATAAATAATTTTTAGTACGGACCTCACAGGTTTTTAAAGCCTCTGAGGTCTTGTTATCTTTACCAATTATTATCTTATAATATTTCCACAAAATTCTGTAATTTCGCACCTCGAAAAGAAAACAGAATAATGAGCACAAAGTTCCCTGAATACAAAGGACTTAACTTGCCAAACGTTGCAGATGAAATCGGTAACTATTGGGAAGCTAATAATATCTTCGATAAAAGTGTAACCACAAGAGAAGGAAAACCTCCTTTTGTGTTTTTTGAAGGACCGCCTTCAGCTAACGGTTTGCCTGGTGTACACCACGTTTTAGCACGTGCGATTAAAGATATTTTTCCACGTTACAAAACCATGAAAGGGTTTCAAGTAAAACGTAAAGCCGGTTGGGACACACACGGTTTACCAGTTGAGCTTGGTGTAGAAAAAGAACTGGGGATTACCAAAGAAGATATTGGTAAAAAAATCACCGTAGAAGAATATAACGAAGCCTGTAAAAAAGCGGTGATGCGTTATACCGATATCTGGAACGACCTCACACAAAAAATGGGCTATTGGGTAGATATGGACGATCCGTACATTACCTACAAATCAAAATACATGGAAAGTGTATGGTGGTTGCTCAAACAGATTTACGAAAAAAACTTAATATATAAAGGCTATACCATTCAGCCGTATTCACCAAAAGCAGGTACAGGTTTAAGTTCGCACGAGTTAAATCAACCGGGAACTTACCAAGATGTTACCGATACAACGATTGTTGCACAGTTTAAAGCCAATGCAGAGTCGCTACCAGAATTTCTTCAAGATGAAGGTGATATTTTCTTTTTAGCTTGGACAACAACACCTTGGACACTTCCAAGTAACACGGCATTAACAGTTGGACCTAAAATAGACTATGTTTTAGTTGAAGCTTACAACCAATACACATTTAAACCTATGAATGTTGTTTTGGCTAAAAATTTAGTCAATAAACAATTTGATGGGAAATTTAAACGCGTAGAAACCAAATCAGAATTAATAGACTACAAAGAAGGCGATAAAAAGATTCCTTATTACGTGGTTAAAGACTTCGTTGGAAAAGATTTAGTAGGCATTACTTACGAGCAATTATTACCATACGCTTTGCCAAACGATAATCCTGAAAATGCGTTTAGAATCATCTCTGGAGATTTCGTAACGGTTGAAGATGGAACAGGAATTGTACATACAGCACCAACCTTTGGAGCAGATGATGCCTTGGTAGCCAAACAAGCTTCACCAGAAATTCCACCACTTCTCGTAAAAGATACCAATGATAATTTAGTGCCATTGGTAGATTTACAAGGGAAGTTTAGACCAGAAATGGGCGAATATGCTGGGAAGTATGTGAAGAACGAATATTATAATGACGGCGAAGCACCAGAGAAATCTGTAGATGTTGAACTCGCTATTCAGTTAAAGACAGCAAACCGAGCGTTTAAAGTTGAAAAGTATAAGCACAGTTATCCAAATTGTTGGAGAACAGATAAGCCAATTTTATACTATCCCTTAGATTCTTGGTTTATTAAAGTGACCGATGTTAAAGGTAGAATGCACGAGTTAAATACCTCTATTAACTGGAAGCCAAAATCAACCGGAGAAGGACGTTTTGGTAATTGGTTAGCAAATGCTAATGACTGGAATTTATCGCGATCTCGTTTTTGGGGAATTCCATTACCGATTTGGAGAACAGAAGATGGAAAAGAACAAATTTGTATCGGTTCTGTTGCAGAATTAAAATCTGAAATCGCTAAATCTGTGGAAGCAGGTGTAATGTCTGAAGATATTTTTGCTGAATTTGAAGTCGGTAACATGTCAGAAGAAAATTATGAGACAATTGACCTACATAAAAATGTAGTCGATAAAATCATATTAGTTTCTGCAAACGGACAACCGATGAAGCGTGAAAGCGATTTAATTGATGTATGGTTCGATTCGGGGTCTATGCCTTATGCACAATGGCATTATCCTTTTGAAAATAAAAATTTAATTGACAATAACGAAGCATTTCCTGCAGATTTCATCGCAGAAGGTGTTGATCAAACACGTGGATGGTTCTATACGCTTCATGCCATTGGAACTATGGTTTTTGATTCCGTAGCCTACAAAAACGTCGTATCTAACGGCTTGGTTTTAGATAAGAATGGCCAAAAAATGTCTAAGCGTTTAGGTAATGCCGTAGATCCTTTTGAAACCTTATCTAAATACGGAGCAGATGCGACGCGTTGGTACATGATTAGTAACGCCAATCCTTGGGATAACTTAAAATTTGATAGCGACGGTATTGCTGAGGTGAGTCGTAAGTTCTTTGGCACACTTTATAATACCTATTCATTCTTCACCTTATATACCAATATTGATGGATTTAATTATAGTGAAGCTGATATTCCTTTAGAGGAACGTCCGGAAATTGACCGTTGGGTACTTTCAGAATTAAATACTTTAATTCAGCGTGTTGATGAATATTATGCGGCTTATGAGCCAACTAGAGCAGCACGAGCTATTTCAGACTTTACACAAGATCATTTAAGTAACTGGTATGTGCGTTTAAGTAGAAGGCGTTTCTGGAAAGGGGATTACCAAACCGATAAAATTTCGGCCTACCAAACCCTTTATACCTGTATGGAAACCATTGCAAAGCTTGGTGCTCCAATTGCACCATTCTTTATGGACCGTTTGTATTTAGATTTAAATGCTGTCACTAAAAAAGAAACCTTTGAAAGTGTGCATTTAGCAGATTTTCCTGCTGCAGATACGAGTATTATAGACGAAGTTTTAGAACGTAAAATGTATAATGCACAAACCATTTGTTCATTAGTATTATCGTTAAGAGCTAAAGAAAAAATTAAAGTACGTCAGCCACTTCAAAAAATAATGATTCCTATTCAGAATCAACAACAAAAAGAAGAGATAGAAGCTGTTTCTGAGTTAATTAAACATGAAGTTAACATTAAGGAAATTGAGCTTTTAGAAGATGCATCAGACATTTTAGTAAAGCAGATAAAACCTAATTTTAAGACTTTAGGACCTAAATTTGGTAAGGATATGAAGCTGATTGCCAATACGGTAAGGGGTTTTGGTGCTGAAGATATTAAGAATGTTGAGCAAAATGGGACTATAGACGTTGAGATTAACGGAAAAAATATTACTTTGGGTCTCGAAGATGTGGAGATTACTTCGCAAGATATTGAAGGATGGTTAGTAGCTAATGAAGGTGCTTTAACAGTGGCTTTAGATGTTACAATCAATGAAGATTTACGTGAAGAAGGTATTGCTAGGGAGTTAGTAAACCGTATTCAAAACCTACGTAAAGATTCCGGATTTGAGCTTACTGACAGAATTGACGTACAAATTTTAAAAGATGAACAAATCGTTAAGGCTATTTCTTCAAATGAAGCGTATATTAAATCTGAAACATTAACAGAAGATTTACAAATTATAGACACTTTAAACAATGGTATAGAAATTGTATTTGATGAGGTCAATACCAAATTGTTTATTAAAAAACATTAAAACTATGGCAACAGAAACCAATCTAAGATATTCAGATAATGATTTAGCGGAATTTAAAGCGTTACTTCAAGATAAAATTGATAAAGCTGAGCACGATTTAGAGCTTATAAAAAGTGCGTATATGAACAACCATAACAATGGTACAGATGATACGTCACCAACATTTAAAGCTTTTGAAGAAGGTAGCGAAACGATGAGTAAGGAAGCAAACTCGGCGTTGGCAATTCGTCAGGAGAAGTTTATTCGCGATTTAAAAAATGCGATTATTCGTATTGAAAATAAAACTTACGGTGTTTGTCGTGTTACAGGTAAATTAATCAATAAAGAGCGTTTAAAATTAGTCCCACATGCTACGTTGAGCATTGAAGCTAAGAACATGCAGTAACATTCCTGCGATTTGTGCTGAACTTGTTTCAGTAAAGCAGGAATCTCATTAAATTGAGAATCTATTTTGATAAAAAACAAAATCATAAAGCCATGGACTATTAATTTCATGGCTTTTTTTGTGCTTTTTAGTTTGAGTATAACAACTCTAGAATCTCAGAATATTATAGAAAAGACAATACAATCAGATGATATTTCATCCATTTCTATTAACGGAAATGATATTTTTAATATTTCCGTTACAACCTCTGCAACAGATGAAATTAAGATTACGTCAACTTTAGATGGTGAGTACCAAAACGATTTTCAGATTGTTCTAAAGGAAGAGAAATCAACATTAAATCTAAGCTTAGAGCTCTTGTCCTTAGAAGAAATACCAGATGATAAACGTAACGCACACAAAGTTATTGCAGCCACTTTACAACTTAAAATCCCTGAACAGCTCAAATTGCATATTATTAGCGATATCGCTTCAGTAGATTTAAATGGTGATTTTAATTCACTGTATATTGAATTATGGCGTGGTAAATGCAATGTTATTGGCAATGCAAATTCATCGACTATAAATACTATAGATGGTGATATTAACGTTATGACCAAAAATGCAACAATTGAAGCCAATTCTAATCATGGTGAAATTAACATTGACGACTTTGCCTATTCAGAGGAATTTTGGAAATTGAAATCCATTAATGGAGCTATTACCGTTGTAAAGCTCAATTAAACACTTATTTTTACTCAAAATCATTACATGTCCTTAAAAAAAGCCTCGATTCTCATTTTAACAATTCTGCTGATTGATCAAATTAGTAAAATTTACATTAAAACCCATTTTCAACTGGGAGAAGATGTAACTGTGTTTTCTTGGTTTAAGATTGCTTTTATAGAGAATGATGGTATGGCTTGGGGAACAAAATTAAGTGATTTTACAAATTTAATTTCAGACCGTTCTGCTAAACTAGCTTTAACCTTATTTAGAATTGTTGCAGTAGCAGCTATAGCTTATTGGCTGCTCGATGTGATTAAAAAGAAGAAATCGAAAATATTAATATTTGCAATCTCAATTATATTTGCTGGTGCATTAGGTAATATTATAGATTCTGTTTTTTATGGGGTTTTATTTAGTGATAGTGTGATGCAAGTCGCTACCTTTTTACCTGAAGGAGGTGGTTATGAGAGTGTGTTTCACGGTAATGTGGTCGATATGCTTTATTTCCCTATTTGGAGTGGTTTAGTTCCAGAAAACTGGCCTTTAATTGGCGGTAAATATTTTTCGTTTTTTGATCCTGTTTTCAATGTAGCTGATATGGCGATAAGTTCTGGTATTGGAATTTTGATTGTTTTTAATAAGAAAGCTTTTGAAGCGTAATTCTTTTTAGTTATCTTGTTTAGCCTTAATTTAACTTGCCCTGTGAAGCAGTTTAGCCTTTTTATATTCGTTTTTTGTACGCACCTTTTATTTTGTCAAAATGAATCTAATATCTGGTATTTTGGTAGGCATGCGGGTGTAGATTTTAATTCGGGTTCCCCTGAGATTTTATTAGACGGTGCACTAGATACCAACGAAGGTTGTGCTACCATATCAGACAGCAACGGTGATCTTCTCTTTTATACAGATGGTGTTACTGTTTATGATAGGTCGCATAACATTATGCCCAATGGAACAAATCTTAATGGGGATTTTTCAAGTACACAGTCGGCCATAGCTATCCCTTTTCCTAATAATGCTTCAAAATATCTAATTTTTACAGTTGATTCAGCTTGGAACAACCCAGAGACAGAAGGTTTGCAATATTCTGAAATAGATATGACGCTTAATAATGGTTTTGGTGATGTTACAGAAATAAAAAATGTTTTATTAGAGCAAATTGTTAATGAAAAAGTGACGGCCGTTTTAAATGCAGATGAAGATGGTTATTGGGTGTTAAGTCACCGACACAGTAGTGATGAATTTATTGCTTATGAAGTTACAGCCTCAGGTGTTAATATGACGCCAGTGGTGAGTGCAGTGGGGACGGAAACGGGAGTTTTTAATTTAGGAGGACAAATTAAGGTGTCTCCAAATGGTGAAAAGGTGGCTGTGGCAAGAGGCGGTGGAGGTGTGCAGATATTCGATTTTGATGATTCTACAGGTGTAATAAGTAATCCTATAACAATCGACGTTTCTGTTAATACGTATGGCATTGAGTTTTCACCAAATAATACAGTACTATATGTGTCATTTTACGGCGGAATTTATCAATATAATTTGATATCCGACAATGAATCGGATATTGTAGCTTCAGAAGTCACCTTAATTGATGCACCTGGTTATGGCTATACATCAATACAACTGGGACCCGACCAAAAAATATATGTTGCACGAACACTTGATTATTATTTAGGTGTTATTAATAATCCTAATATAGTTGGTCTAGGATGCAACTATGATAACGAAGGCTTATACCTAGGAGGCCGGCAGTCAACCTTGGGGCTTCCAGCATTTATGCAGTCTTTTTTTAATGTAGGATTCCAGTTTAGTGATAATTGTGCTGGATATCCAATAGAATTTGTACCTAATATTTCAGAGGCCTATGATTCCCTTATTTGGGATTTTGGCGATGGTAATACCTCTACAGAAGATAACCCGACATATACCTATGCTAACGCGGGTAATTATGAGGTGTCCTTGTCAGTGACTTTAAATTCTGAGAGTTATGAGGATTCAAAAATAATTAGCATTTATGAGTTGCCAACAGTAACACCAATAGTGGTGTTAAGGCAATGTGATGATGATATAGATGGGTTTAGTAGTTTTAACCTTAATGAAGCTAATGCAGAAATTTCGGTTAATTATTTAGAGGAAACCATTACTTATTATGAGTCGGAATTAGATGCTGAAAATGCTAATAATCCGATAGCAAATGTAATGTCGTACACTAATCAAACGGTTAGTACAGATAGGGTTTGGGCACGCGTAGAAAACAGTAATGGTTGTTTTGATGTTGCCCCAATTGATTTAGTGGTGTCTACCACACAACTTCCTGAAACATTTATGAAGGATTTCTACCAATGCGATGATGGTGAAGATATTGTAGATGGTGTGTCTACCTTCGATTTTAGTTCGGTAACGCCAGAAATTGAAGCTTTATTTCCTGTGGGACAACAATTAGAGATCAATTATTACAGTACCCTTTCAGAGGCTTTATCAGAAACAAATGCGATTGAAAATATTAGTCAATATCAGAATATAGGATCTCCTAATCATCAAGATATTTATGTCAGAGTTGCCAATGGGTTAAATAACGATTGTTTGGCACTTGGGCATCATATTACACTACATGTAAATCCTGTGCCTTTAATAACAGGCCCTGTAATTTTAGAACAGTGTGATGAAGGTAATGATGGTGAAGAGTACTTTGATACTTCTGGTATTGAAGCCGAGCTTTTAGAGGGGCAAACAGCACCTATAGTTATTAGCTATAGTGATGAATTTGGAAATACATATCCAAGTCCATTACCAAATCCAATGGTAAGTAATGTGCCTATTTTAAATATTTTTGCGACCCTCTCCATTGAAGATGAAACAAGTCCTTCAGGTAGTTGTAGTGTGCAAACTACTATTAGTTTTGGGATTTCTAGTGGTGTTACTGCACATCCTGTAAGTACTCTTAGTGTCTGTGATACTGATGGTGATGGTTTGTATGCCTTTGACACTTCTACTATTGCAAGCACTGTTTTAAACGGTCAGGAGGATGTAGTCCTTAATTTTTATGAAGCAGATGGTACATTGTTGCCAAATCCACTTCCCAATCCTTACACAATTACATCTAAATCTATTGTAGCAAGGGTTGAAAGTACAGTGAGTTCGTTTTGTTTTGATGAAACTATCATAGAATTTCAAGTTAATGCTGTTCCTGTTGCACATGCCATTTCCAATGATTTTGTTTGTGACGATGTGTCTAATGATGGTGAACATGTATTTACACTTTCTGATTATGATAATCAAATATTAGGAGGACAATCTGATACGAATTTTGAGGTGTTCTATTTTGATAATTTAGAAAATGCTGAGCAGCATATAAATCCTTTACAAAATAACTTTGTTGTAACTGCAGAAAGTGTCACTGTTTATGCAAAAATTCAAAATGTTAATGAAGCGGGTTGTTATGATATAGTGTCATTTCAGCTCGGCGTTAATTACTTTCCTATAGTGCAGCAGCTACAAAACATTAGTGTTTGTGATGATCCTATTAACGATGGATTTACAGAGTTGGATTTAACTAATTTTGATGCTGAAATTTTAGGAGACTTAAACCCTTCTGGTTTTAATGTAAGCTATTATTTAAGTTTAAGTGACGCTATTGAAAGTCATAATCAAATTGCTTATGATTATACAAATACAACAAATCCTCAAACAATTTATGCGCGTTTAGAAAATGCAAATTCACCACAATGTTTCACTACCACTTCAGTAGAAATAACGATTAAAGAACAACCTGTTTTACAGATGGATGAATTTTGGGCATTGTGTGCAGGTCATTCCGTTGAGATTATTGCAGACTTTGGTTATGATTATTACAATTGGTCTACTGGTCAAACCACAAGAGCAATTGTTGTGAGTGAGCCTGGAGACTACACGGTTGTTGTATCAAATGATTATGGTGACTTAAGGTGTAGTACCGAAAAAACAGTTTCTGTAAGCTTATCTGATGTTGCTGTAATTACAGCTGTTGAAACCGTAGATTGGTCCCAAAGCGCTAATGTGATTTCTGTGTTTGTTGAAGGCATTGGTGATTATGAATACTCATTAGATGGTATAAGTTATCAAGATGCACCTATATTTGAAGCGTTACCAATTGGCGATTATGATGTCTATGTTAGAGATAAAAATGGTTGCGGAGTCATAGTAGAAGAGGTGTATTTGCTTAATTATCCTAGATACTTTACGCCTAATGGCGATGGCACAAATGAATTTTGGCAGATTAAAAATGCTATTAATGAACCATTGAATAAGGTTTATATTTATGACCGTTATGGTAAGTTAATTACGGAATTAAAACCTAATGATTCAGGTTGGGACGGTACCTTAAATGGAAACAGATTACCTAGTAGTGATTATTGGTTTGTTTTAGAGCGTCAAAATGGAAAAACCTATACAGGGCACTTTGCTTTAAAGCGTTAAACTTCAATTTAGAACGTTATAATATTATTTGGAGTTACACAATAATCTAGTGTAATATCATTTTCAGAAGCTTCAAAACTTTCTTCATCAACATCAAAAAAAGATAAACCAACTTTTAAAGCTTCAGGTTTGCAATTTGCCAAAAAGCGATCGTAAAAGCCTTTGCCATAACCCACTCTGTTTCCTAGTCTATCATAAGCTAAAAGTGGAATGAAAACCACATCTAATTGTGAGGCTTTAATTTCTATACCGTCTACGGGCTCCGGAATATTATAGCTGTTTTTTTTGATGGCCGTACTATCGGTTAACAGAAAATGCGTCATACTACAATCTTCAAAATTACTTTTAGAAATAACGACATGCTTGTCTTTTCCGGCTAAAATATTGAGGATATAATCGGTATTAATCTCCTTTTGTTCTTCAATGGTTAAAAAAATATGATAAAAGGAATGGTCCCAGATTGAAAGGCTTAACAATTGATTGGCAATGGCGAGACTGTAGTCTTCCACTTCAATTCCTGAAAGCTGTTGTCTTAAAGCTTTGTATTTAGTTCTTAATGCTTTTTTAGTCACGATTTTACTTTTGTAGAGATATGAAAAATAGCATCACCTTGATACGTAATTGGTGATTCGTTGATATTAAAAATATAGCCGTCATTAGGCGCTTTTACAAAGTGGTTAAAACTACCATAAGGGTCTGTAATATTACCGAGGTCATCGCCTTTTTTTACTTCAGTATTAACAGTGACAGTCGCTTTAAACATACCAGAATACTTGGCTCTTATCCATTTGCTTCCTGCAAGATAAATACATGGTTTCTTAGGTTCAGAAACTTTAAATTTCCGGTTTAACATGCCTAAGTGATGGAGTACACGTTTGGTGCCATTTACTGCTGTGTTGGTAATGTTATTGTCGATATGAAAGGATTTTCCACCTTCAAAAAGAAGAATAGGAATACCCGATTTATAGCAGGTTTTTCTAAACGATTTACTCAAGTTTTTAGAATATAAAATAAAAGGCGCTCCAAATGCATTGGCTAATACATCTAGTTTGGGGTCTCCTTTAACAATCCGAATTTGCGCCGCATTAAAACGGTCAGCGCCACCGGTGTGGAAATCGAGTACTAAATCTGCATGAGGCAAAATTTCGGTAACCAATTTAAAAGCAACTCTACTAGCTAAAGAGCCACTTCGTGTTCCTGGAAATACACGGTTGAGGTCACGACCATCAGGAAATTCACGATCCATATGAATAAATCCAAAAACATTAATCACAGGAATACAGATAATTGTGCCTTTTTTAGGTTTATTAATCCCTTTTGAAATAATTTGACGTACAATTTCTACACCATTCACTTCATCGCCATGGATGCCTGCAGTAATTAAAACCGTTGGTCCTGGTTTTTTTGAGCGTTCAATAATTACAGGGACATCAATTGTGTTTTGCGTATGAAGTTTGGCAACGTTAAAACTCACTTGTGCACTTTCTCCTAAGGCAACTTTTGTACCTAATATGTGCATAATGTCTTTTTCAGCCACAGTGGTGTTTTTTGTAATTTTCGGAATAGATGGCTCTTGAGTAGTACTCATTTAGAATTATTTTTTATTGCGCTCAATAAATGTGATAATAGCTTTCGCTATGTTTTTATGGGTTGCTTTTTCAATACCTTCTAATCCTGGCGTTGAGTTGACTTCTAGTAATAATGGCCCGCGTTCAGATTGTAGCATATCGACACCACAAACTGGTAATTTTAATACTTTGGCAGCATTCATTGCTAATTTTAATTCGTCGGGGTCTAGCTTTATAATATTAGCAGAACCACCACGATGCAAGTTAGATCTAAATTCACCTTCCTTACCTTGGCGTTTCATAGCACCTACTACTTGCCCATCCACAACTAAAGCTCTCAAATCAGCACCTTTAGCTTCCTTAATAAACTCTTGAACAATGACTCGGGCTTGTAAACCATTAAAAGCTTCTAAAACCGATTCAGCAGCATTTTTTGTTTCTGCTAAAACAACACCAAGCCCTTGTGTACCTTCTAATAATTTGATGATTACGGGAGTACCACCAACATAGTCAATAACTTCTACAACATCTCTAGAATAATTGGTAAAAACAGTTTTAGGCATGCCAATACCAGCTTTACTTAAGCGTTGTAAACTTCTCAACTTATCACGCGAACGGATTATAGCATCTGATGAAGCAATAGTAAAAATTCCCATTTCTTCAAACTGTCTGACTACGGCACAGCCATAAAAGGTTACCGAAGCCCCAATTCTAGGAATTATAGCATCTACATAATCTAAATACCGATCCCTATAATAAATGGTAGGTTTTTCTTTTTCGATTATAATATCGCATTTTAAAGGGTCAATAATTTCCATTTGATGACCTCTTTTTTCACCTTCTTCTATAAGTCGTTTAGTAGAATAAAGTTCAGGATTTCTCGAAAGAATAACTATGTTCATTTAATTAGGGTTTGTTTAAAGGATTGATTTTCTATATCGACATCGACTAGAAATTTATGTTTTAAAAATTGTCGCCCAATAAGTACCGGAAATTTCATATCGTCTCTTGTGCTTAAAGTTAAGTTGATTTTATACGTTTTTCCAAAGAAAACAACGGTTGTTTTAATTTTGTAACGGTTTTCTCTATGGCCATTACTACTCTTAACATCCGTATAAGTGTAAGTATCAAAAGCGACTTCTTCACTTTTAAAATTAGGATGCCCTTTACTTTCAAAAATGCAGTAGAGTTTATTATCCGCTTCTCTAATGTTAGAGCAATGGATGGCAGAAGTGTAAGCTCCTGTGTCTATTTTAACATCAATGTTGTTTAATTTTAATTCAGGAAAATTGACTTTATCAACACGTCCTAAAATTTTTTTTGTCATAAATTAATTCTATAAAATAAGGGGTGAAAGATATGATAACTTTGAGTACTTGTATCTCTAAACTTATAACTTTTATATATCTTTGATTATATGCCAGAATCGACCTTAGATATACAGATAAAAACCCTGCCCCATGAACCTGGTGTCTATCAATATTTTGATGCGGATGAACGTTTAATCTACGTCGGAAAAGCTAAAGATATAAAAAAACGTGTTAGTAGTTATTTTAATAAGCATCACGATTACGGCAAAACACGTGTTTTAGTAAAAAACATTGTTTCGGTAAAACACATTGTAGTTGAGACTGAAAATGATGCGTTACTACTAGAAAACAATCTTATTAAAAAATACAAGCCAAAGTATAACGTTCTATTGAAAGATGATAAATCGTACCCTTGGATTTGTATTAAAAAAGAACGTTTCCCTAGGGTGTTTCCAACACGACGTGTCATTAAAGATGGCTCGGAATATTTTGGACCTTACACCAGCATGAAAACCGTAAAAACCCTTTTAGGTCTAATTAAAGGGTTATATCAACTGCGAACGTGTAATTACGATTTGTCTGAGTCTAAAATTGAAGCCGGAAAATATAAAGTCTGTTTAGAATATCATTTAGGCAATTGTAAAGGTCCTTGTGAAGGTTATGAAACGGAAGAAGAATATCAAGCTAATATTGTAGCTATTAGAGAAATTCTAAAAGGAAATTTTAAAGATTCATTGCAGCAGTTTAGAATTCAAATGCGGCAACATGCGGAAGCCATGCAGTTTGAGGATGCCCAAAAAATTAAAGAAAAACTTGAAATTTTAGAAAACTACCAAGCCAAATCAACCATTGTAAATCCAAAGATTAATAATGTAGATGTGTTTTCAATAGTTAGTGATGAAACGTATGCTTATATCAATTTCTTACAACTAAGTTATGGTTCTATAATTAGGTCGCACACCTTAGAGCTAAAAAAGAAGTTACAAGAAACGGATTTGCAATTGTTAGAATTGGCAATTACAGAAATTAGACAACGTTTCAATTCAAATTCTAAGGAGATTTACGTCCCTTTTAAAGTGAATTTAGGCGATGAAATAAAAATCACCATACCAAAATTAGGCGATAAAAAAGCGATTCTAGAGTTATCGATACGTAATGCCAAGTATTACCGTATGGATAAATTAAAGCAGATAAAAATTGTGGACCCCGATCGGCATGCTAACCGCATAATGGCGCAGATGAAAGCCGATTTACGTTTGTCTGAAGAGCCAAGGCATATAGAATGTTTTGATAATTCTAATATTCAAGGTACAAATCCGGTAGCAGCTTGTGTGGTTTTTAAAAATGGAAAGCCGAGTAAAAAGGATTACCGTCATTTTAATATAAAAACGGTTGAAGGTCCTGATGATTTTGCGTCCATGGAAGAAGTGGTCTATAGGCGTTACAAGCGTTTAGTTGAAGAAGAGCAGCCATTGCCACAACTTATTATAATTGATGGCGGAAAAGGGCAATTGTCTTCAGCGTTAAAAAGTCTGGATGTCTTAGGATTACGAAATGAAATCGCTATTATTGGTATTGCAAAACGTTTAGAAGAATTATTTTATCCAGATGATCCTATTCCCTTATATTTAGATAAAAAAAGTGAAACCTTAAAAATAATTCAACAACTTAGAAATGAAGCCCATCGTTTTGGAATAGAACATCATCGAAATAGAAGGAGTAAAGGGGCTTTAACGACGGAGTTAGAAAATATTTCGGGTGTTGGTGAGCAAACCATTATAGATTTAATGAAGCAATTTAAAACCGTAAAACGAATTGCAAATGCCAAGTTAGATGAGTTAGAAGCCGTTGTAGGTGTGTCTAGAGCGAATAAAGTTTATAATTATTATCATAAAGAATAACATAGTAAAAACATAAAAACAGCATTCCTGGGTGGTGAAAAACCAAATAAATATAGGATTGTATGAACACAAAAATCCTCATATCGCTATTACTTTTTGTAACGCTCTTTTCACTAAAGGCACAAAATGATACGTCCCAACCAGAACCAAAAGTAGGTTTAGTGTTAAGTGGAGGTGGTGCCAAAGGATTTGCTCATATTGGTGTACTAAAAGTTATTGACAGTCTAGGCATAAAAATAGATTATGTTGCAGGCACAAGTATGGGAGCCATTATAGGATCTTTATATGCCACAGGTTATTCGGGTGAGCAGTTAGAGGAGATGTTTAAAGCTCAAGATTTTGATGAGTTGATTAATGATAATTTCCCCAGACGTTCAAAGTCATTTTATGAACGCGAAAATGCCGAAAAATACGCCGTTACTCTACCTTTTGATAAATTTAAAATCGCTTTACCTTCAGCCTTATCTCGCGGACAGAATGTTTATAATTTACTCTATCAACTGATGCTTCCTGTTAATCATATTAATGATTTTAGCCAGTTGCCCATACCATTTTTCTGTGTTACAACCAATGTTGAAACAGGAGAATCTTTAATTATGGATAAAGGTAGTCTGCCTGAAGCTGTAAGTGCAAGTGGTGCTTTGCCGTCCTTATTTCAACCGGTAATTATAGATGGTAATATCTTAATTGATGGTGGTGTAACTAATAATTTTCCTGTTGAAGAATTGCGTGCTAAGGGTATGGATATTATAATAGGAGTTGATGTTCAAGATGCTTTAAAGGATCGCGAATCGCTTAAATCTGCTCCGGATATTCTTATGCAGATTAATAATTTTCGTACAATTAACGCTATGAAAAGTAAGTCGGAATTAACCGATATTTATATTAAACCAGATATAGAGGATTTTTCTGTTATTTCATTTGATCAAGGAAGTGATATTATTGCTAGTGGCCAATTAGCTGCAGTGTCTCAATTATCAGAATTAATAAACGTAAAAAATCAACAGCCAAATATTACTAAACGTACGAATTGTACAATATTAGATAGCCTTAAAATTAAGGATATTAAAATAAAAGGTAACGAACGCTATACGAGGTCGTATCTTTTGGGTAAATTAAAATTAAAAGGCGAAGAGAGAATAAGTTATTCCCACTTTAGAGAAGGGATAAATAACCTGATTGCGACTAATAATTTTGATACCTTTAGATATCAATTAGAGCCAACCGAAAATGCTTCTGAATACAATTTGATAGGTAATGTAACAGAAACTGAAACGAGTACTTTTTTAAGATTGGGTATCCACTATGATGACCTTTATAAAAGTGCTATTCTAGCAAATATTACCAAAAAAAAATTACTATTTAATAATGATATTGCTTCCTTGGATTTAATTTTAGGTGACCACTCAAGGTATAATTTCGATTATTTTGTTGACAAAGGGTACTATATTAGTGTAGGATTAAAATCAGGCTATAATCAATTTAATAAAAACATTAATCCTTTATTAGCCATAGAGGAAAATTCACCTTTGCTATCTGGTATAAATAGATTAGATGCTGAAGTTTCAGATTTTACTAATCAGGTGTATTTACAGACTATTTTTAGAAAGGATTTTGCATTACGACTTGGCGCTGAACATCGTCGTTTTAAAATTACTTCAGAAACAATTTTAGATGACAGTCAAAGTGACGAAATCACTTTTGATAATACTAATTACTACAGTGTTTTTGGGAATTTAAAATTCGATGATTATGATGATATTCACTTTCCTAAACGCGGCTTTTATTTTAATGGAGACTTACATTTATATTTAGCAGCAACCGGTTTTAATGCTGATTTTAAAGAGTTTTCAATTGCCAAAGCCGACGTGGGTCATGCTTTTAGTTTTACGGATAAATTGGCTTTAAAATCAGAGGCGAGCGCAGGCTTTAAATTAGGGAATAAGTCTATAAATACTTTAGTTTTCTCTGTTGGAGGTTATGGGGCTAACTTTATGGAAAACTTCTATTCATTTTATGGTTATGATTATATTGCCATAACAGGGGATAGTTTTATAAAAACAACCTTCACCTTAGATTACGAATTTCATAAAAATCACCACCTATTAGTGGCAGCAAACTATGCTAATATTGACAATGGTGTTTATGAGTCTGGTGAATTCTTTTCTATACCAGATTACAGTGGTTATGCCTTTGGGTATTCTTTAGAAACGTTTTTGGGGCCATTGGAAGCTAAATATACGTTCTCACCAGATACTGGTGATAGCTATTGGTTTTTTAATTTGGGCTATTGGTTTTAACACCACTTGTTTTGTAATGCTGAACTTGTTTCAGCATCTATATTACCTCTGATACATTGCGCGAATGCAATAAAATTATTTAAAATGGATGAGTAATGAAGGAATCTTAGCGTTGAATATGACAATTTATACTGTTACAGCGAACACCGTCGAGGATGTTAAAATTTAAAGCTTATAACTCACCTTAAACATCACAATCCGTGGTAAAATAAATGTTCTACTATCGCTAATTACAAAAGTATTAAATGAATTTTGCTGTTTAAAACGCGTATCAAAAAGATTAGTAGCATTTACTTCAAATCCCCAAGGACGATCTTCTACTTGGTAAAATAACGAGGCATTGGCGGTATCAAAAGTGGTTTTAGTATCTAGACTTTTATTAGTGTAATTATTATAGGTGTAATCTGCTTTAAAGATAAAATTCTTTAAAAAATCGTATTCTAAGATGACTTCTAATTGGTCATTTTCAAAATTAGAAACGTTATTTAAGGCTTTGTAATTATTAAAGTCTTTGGTGTAATTGATTTCTACGTTAGGATGGTTTTTAAAAGATGTTTCTATGCCAATCGTTGAAGCAATAGATTTTGAAACATTAAGATTAGTTTCGTTATTCAAAATTTGATAGAAATCATTATAACTAAAACGACTACTCAGATTATAACGGATCTTATTAATTTTTTTTGAAACGCGTCCACTTACCATCCAATTATGTTCTGGTTGGTTAAACATTAAGGCTGTATTAAAAGATTCTATTCCATTAAGTTCCGAAACTGTTTTTATACTTTCTATACGTTTATTAAAACTGGTATTGAAGTTGAGGTTTAAATTTTTAAACAAACTAAACTTATAATAACTCAAGGTTGCGGAATGGTACAATTGGTTTTCTAACTGATTGTTTCCTCTGTAAACACTATTAAAATTTGAAAGTATAAAATTATTAGCCAATTGATTAATGCCAGGAAACCGCGCGTTCAGTTTGTATTTAAAGTTTAATTTTTCACTGTTATTAAATTCCACTTTAGTGGTGAATTGCGGTAATAGCAAATTTTTAGAAAACGTTTCAGCATCATCAAATTGTTCAGTCCGCCATAAATACCCATGATAAAAAACAGCAGGTTTAAACGTAGCAATGCCAATTTGAAATTTATACTCTAATCCCAAATAGGTGTCTATAAAACTGTAGCCAAAATCATTACCAAAACCAGCCGAACTAAAATTATTAATACGGCCATCATTAAGCAATTGTACATCTTCATTGTAGAAACCATTAAAAGAGGTGTTGATGCCAACACTTGTATAAAGATGATTAAAATTATTAATTACCCAATAATCTTTTATGATGGCATTAAAATTATGCGACGTTGATTTTTTAATTTGAAGTATATTATACACATCGGCATCTTCCAAAGGAATTAAACCTTGTAAAATCTGTTGATTAGTGAGCCATTCTGTAATCGGTTTATCATTCTGAAAATTATAAGTCGCTTCTAAAGTGGCTGTATGTGCTTTAGACAATTTACGACTGTAAGTAATATTTTGTTTTAGATTAAGTGCTGTAACATCGGTTAATGTCGTAATACTATTATTTTGATCTGGGTTAATTGTATTTACAAAACCATGACTATCATTATTGGTCACTTTTACAAAAGCATTATAAGCAAAATCTTCTTTATAACTTGGTTCGTAGTCAACGGTGAGCTTGCCAATAGTAAAAAAGTTATTGAGGTCATTAGTAACCGTTCTGTCTTCTGTGAAAGGGTCTTCTGTATTTTGGTAAGCATTTAAGGTGTTACTTGCGGTATGCGTTTTAGAGTTAGACGTAATTAAATACCCACTAACATCGGTATGTTTAGAAACTGATTGCCTAATGTTGAGGGCGCCAAACTGGTTGATGTTATCTGTAAAATCTTGGTTATTGAGGTATTTTGCAAAATCACTATTAAAGAGACTAAAGTAACTACTTGCATCATCTAGCAGTTTACCAAAACCACCTTCAAACTCTAAGTAATCTTGAAAACTAAAACTCTTTATTCCTTGGTTGTTAAGGTCGCCTATAAAATTAATATTGGTTTTTGGACTGTAATAAAACAGATTAGGATGTAATAAGTAACGATCCTTTATGCCAGCACCAACCTCAATATCACCAAAGACAAATTTCTTTTTGTCTTCTTTTAATAAAATATTCATAGCCATATCCTCAGAATCTTGCAAGCCTTTTAGCATGGCAACCTCATTATAGTTATCTAAAACCTCAACTTTTTCAACCGCATCTGCAGGTATATTGTTTACGGCGAGTTTACTATTGCCTGTAAAAAACATTTTATTCTCTACTAAGACTTTGGTGACTTTTTTACCATTGACATTCACGTTACCTTCTCTATCGACTTCTACGCCAGGTAATTTTTTTAAAGCATCGCGTAGTTTGCGTTCTTCGCCCGTTACAAATTTTGTGACGTCATAGGTTATGGTGTCTTTTTTAACGGTAATTGGTGGCGTGTATTTTATGTTGACCTCATCTAGTTGGTCTGGGTTTTCTTTGAGGACGAAGTTTTTGGTAATGTCTTGCTCTGTTGTGGTTATCGTAATTGTTTGTGGTTTATAGCCTAAATAACTTACTGTGAGTTCGTAGGTTTGGTTTTTGGATAGACCTAGTTTAAAGCTACCGTTGTTTTCTGTTATGGCGAATTTCATTTCTTGGTCATCTGTTTCAGGTATGGCTAAGATGTTGGCGTAGGGTAAAGGTTTTTGTAGCGAGTCTGTTATTTGGCCTTGAACTTGAACTTGTTGTGCGTTACAATATGATTTTAAGATAAAAATATAAAAGATTACAAAAAAATACTTCAGCATAACAACTTTCTGGTCCATAGGTATAACATTTAGTCCTTCTCATTTCCACTGTCAATCAAACCTTCAATGAAACTATCAAACTCTGTTTCAGTCATTCTTTTTTTATTTTTAGGTAACTCAATGATTACATCTTTATCTGTAAAATTAATTTTTTTTAGTCGCGTAGTAACTTTATCAATTTTGAGTTCAACAATTATACCTGGTAATCCTGCAAAACCATCAGGACCAACAGGAAGACAAATTTCAGGCGCGTACCATGCTGTTACAGGTTTTGTAAAATCACCACGTCTGCCTTTAATCTTTATTGTGGAAGTTGCTTTATAGCAAACTAGAGAATCAATTATCATGATGTCATCAGTTAAAATCCAGTTATAATCATCAAAGGCTTTCTCAATTAAATATTTCCCCTGTTCTTTAACAGCTTTCTTTTGTTTTATTTAGTAGAAAAAAGGACCATTATATCCTGAGTGTGAAATAACAATGGCATCAAATGAATCATCTTTGTTTAATTTTTCATAAACAGCTAAGGAATCATTAAATTTTATTAAAAATTCAATTTCTGATATTGAACTATCAATTGTCTTATTTGGTTCTTTTGAGTTTGTAGAAACACCTATTCCTCCAGTTTTATAATTAGAAACTTTATTGTAATAGGCGTTACCACTAATTTGTGAAAAACTTAGTTGAAAAAGGGTGATTAAAACAATTGTAAAAATTTGTTTATAAATCATTACTTATATTTTCTTCGATTAGTGGTTGATTTTTTTACCAATTCATTAAAATCATCTTCCAGTATTTCTTTTCCCTTATGCGGTAAGTCTATTTTGTTTTTTTTATCTAAAAACTCAATTCTTTTTAAAGTTGTAACAAAATTGCCTTTTTCTAACTGAATAATTAGTCCAGGTAACCCGCCAAAACCATCAGGACCTGCAGATATATTTATATCCGAAGTATACCAAGCGGTTATAGGAATTTCCTCCGTGCCTCCTCTGCCTTCAACCGTAATTGAAGTTATTGCTTTGTAGCACGTTAAGTTGTTAAGCACTAATTTTTCTTTTTTTAAAACCCATTCTAGAGCAGATATGTCTCTTTCAACCAAATAGAGTTCATTGAACAAATCTTTTTCAAAAATCACTTTCCTGTTTTTAAAATCAAAATAAGATGGCCCAACGTAACCAGATAATATTTTAGCCAATTCTATGGATTTATTATTATCAGTTGACATTTGTTCAACTTCTTTATAAAGGGCAGTATCTTCATTAAAAGATAAAACAAACTCTAAGTTTTTTGTGGATTTCTCTAAAGATTTAATTGGGTTCCCTGGTATATTAGATAGCGAGTCTAATTTTTTTTCAAACGCTGTATTAATGTCTTTAATATAGTAGGCCTTTCCATTAGCTTGCCCGAAGCACAGGCCTAAATAAAAAACTGATGTAATTAAGAAGATAATTTTACTCATAATAATGTCTGATTAAAGTAATGTGGACATGGCATGGGATGTCCACATTATTATTATTGTAGCTACCGTCTTTTTCTGTAATAGCAAATTTAACGTCTTGATCATCTGTTTGGGGTATTGCTAAGATATTGGCGTAGGATAATGGGCTTTGCATGCTGTCCATAACTTTCCCATGAATTTTAGTCATTTGAGCATGAAATTGAGAGTGAAATCCTAAAACAAATATTATAAATACTAATTTATTTATTGACTGTTTGATAGTATTAGTTTTTCCCGTAGTATTTTTCTCTATTTTCAACTAAATCCTTCATCAAAATGGCATACTCTTGCTCCGTCATTTTTTTTCCTTTCGTAGGAATATCAATGTCAATTTTCTTTTCTAAAAATTTAATTTTTTGCAGAGTTGTAATTACCTTATCAACCTCTAATTGTATAATTAACCCTGGAAGACCACTAAAACCATCAGGACCGACTTGTAGATTAATATCCGTAGTGTACCACGCAATTACAGGTTTTAATATTTCTCCTCTTCTACCTTGCTGTTTTAATATCGTTGTTGCCTTATAACAGGTAAGACTATCTATCATCATCTTCTCCTTTGTCAAAGTCCAATCATAATCTTCAAAGTCTTTTTCAATTATATATTTCCCTTGTTCTCTCAAGGACTGTCTTGTTTTTAAATTAAAATAATAGGGGCCACTGTATCCTGAAAATGCTGTAGCTAAATTCATTGATGAACTTTGTGAGTCAGAATTCAATTTTTTTAGCTTTCTATATGAAGCCAATGAATCGTTAAACATCAGTTCAAATTCCATTTCATCAATAGTATTATTAACGGATTTAAAAGCCGACTTTGCTTTTGTGTTATTGTCTAATTCCTTTATATTACTAAAATTGTGCTTGGATTGTTTTTTATAGAATGCTTTTCCACTATTTTGACTTAGACAAAACGAAGAAAATAGTAATAGTATTAGTGTGCTAAAAATAAAAATGCTTTTAGAGTTCATAACCCTTGATATATTTAAAAGGGATAAAATATTACATAAAATTTCTAAAATTGGAATATAATTTTTTACCCCTAAGATTTATAATTACTTAAATGTTTATTGATTTAGGCATTTCTCATAAAGGTAAACAAACACATGATACTCTTGCTCATGCGTCCATCCTTGTTCAAAACCATTGATTGTTGCTGTTGAGTCTGCCCATTCAAAACAAGTTAAAAACACATCTTCCGATATATCAGCGTTACTTATTGCATTTACATTGAGAGTACTACCTACAAATAAAACCACAGCCATAAGGCTAAATATTCTTTTCTTCATAATTTAAGATTTTAAACCCATCACTTTTTTAGGATAGGTTGGTTAATAAATAATAGCTAGAATAAGCTAACGAGGGATTTACTAACGAGTAACGAAGAATAAAATAAACCTGCACAGGTTTTTAGTTAACTAATGTCGCTAACTGCAATATAATGCCTCGTTAAAACACACATTTTCAGTTGCTGACAAACCAAAGCTAAGAAAAAAAACGGAAACCAACTTAAAAAAAAAAGCACCTTTAATGTTAAGGAAATGTTAACTGCGGAAAAACCGTAATTGAAACTATAAAATAATTAAAACTTTAACAATTTTGTGTTTGGGTTTTAGCACTAAGTTTTTGTATAAGAATACGTTATTGTGGTATGTAGAATGAAATTAATCGTTAAATATTAGGGATTTCAAAAAATCATTAACCGCATAATCTACAAACCTCGAAATCATATGCTGTTGTAATTTTTGAGAATTCAAATGCAGCCAGTTCCTCAATCAAAATATCAAAAGAACTATAGGTTGTTTCAGTGGTATTTAAAGTTTTCCCGAAGCCAAACGAACTCAAAATAAATGCAAAAAATATAGTGATATGGGATTTCATCTTTGCTCATTTTTCGGAATTCTTATAAATATAGTAAAAATTTATTGATATTTGTAAGAACGAAGTTGTTTCGGGTTTGTCATCTTTAAGAATGATTAATCGAGGCAATGAACGTTGTTAAAAGATAATTTATAGACACTTGAAACTATTCTGGCCAAACATGAAAATCTATCTTCATTTCCTTATTAAAAGGAAACCAGAATGACATTTTTATCATACAGAACTCATTTGTGCAGAACTTGTTTCGGTATTTCAGTATCTATGCCATTCCTGCGCATTCAGGAATCTCCACAAATTTTGTACCTTTAAAAAGAACAATCAGTCAATGTTCAACTGAGGTCAACAGTAAGTAAAACATTGAATTTTTAATCTTGAACCTAAAACTTAAAGAATGCCATTCTATCATAAATTAGGAAAAATTCCACCAAAACGCCACACGCAGTTTAAAAAACCAAATGGCGATTTTTATTACGAGCAATTGTTTGGTACCATTGGTTTCGATGGCATGTCTACCAACAGCTATCACGAGCAACGCCCAACACAAGTCAAGGAAATTAAAAAGCAATACAGCGTTGCGCCTAAAGTGGCGAAGGAAAACAACATGCAATCCTATCGGTTTAGAGGCTTTCAAGTGCCACCAGAAAACGATTATTTAGAGAGTCGTAAAATTGTATTGACTAATAGCGATTGTAATATCATATTAGCAGCACCTAAACAATCAACCAAAGATTATTTCTATAAAAATACCGATGCCGACGAATTAATTTTCATCCATAAAGGCACCGGAAAATTAAGGACTCATCTCGGGAATTTAGATTTTAAATACGGCGATTATTTGTTAGTGCCAAGAGGTGTTATTTATAAGCTCGATTTTGACACGGAAGACAACCGATTATTTATCGTAGAATCGCGACGACCAATTTACACGCCAAAACGTTACCGTAATTATTTTGGACAATTATTAGAACATTCCCCATTTTGTGAGCGCGATTTGCGTCAGCCACAAGAACTAGAAACGTATAATGAGTCGAGTGAGTTTTTAATTAAAATAAAAAAGAACGACGACATTTTTGATATGGTTTACGCCTCGCATCCTTTTGATGTGGTAGGTTATGATGGTTATAATTATCCGTATGCCTTTTCAATTCACGATTTTGAACCTATTACAGGTCGTGTGCATCAGCCGCCTCCAGTACATCAAACTTTTGAAACCGATGCCTTTGTAGTGTGTAGTTTTGTGCCGCGTTTGTACGATTATCATCCAATCGCTGTTCCTGCGCCCTACAATCATAGTAATATAGATAGTGATGAGGTGTTATATTACGTCGATGGCGATTTTATGAGTCGTAATGATATTGCAGCAGGTCATATCTCGTTGCACCCCGCAGGTATTCCGCATGGACCACATCCAGGAACCATGGAAAAAAGTATTGGTAAGACTAAAACCGAAGAATTAGCGGTTATGGTAGATACCTTTAAACCTTTAAAAGTAACTGAAGAGGCTTTAAAAATTGCCGATGAAGATTATTTTAAATCTTGGTTAGAACACTAAATAATAATAAACATTCATAAATGAATCAAAATAAATTACCTGCAGATCCATTATCATTAATTTTAGGAATATTAGCACTAGTTATTGGTATCGCTGGCTGCTGTTGTTATGGGGTTACCGCCATTGTTCCATTGATTTTAGCCATAATTGGATTGGTGTCGGCAAACAGAAGTTTACGTGAATATGGCGAAAACCCAGAAGCTTACAATCCACAAACACGAAGTAATGTCAACACGGCTAAGATTATAAATATTATAGCCATTGTAATTAACGGTTTTGTGTTTTTAATAGCACTTGGTGTACTGGCGTTTTATGGCACATTAATGTCTTCAGCTATTTTAGATGGCCTAGAAAATGGAAATTTTGAAAGTGATGACTATTATTATGAGTCTGAATACGAAACGACTATAGAGCCAGAAAGTTATGAGGATTGGGATGATGACACTTATCGTATTGAGGACGTAGAAGAAGAGGTGTTAAATGAGACGCAAGAGATTGAATTAGATAGCTTGGAAAACGAGTAAATACAGAACGCAAGTCAGAATTTGATTTGAAAAAGTTATTAAATTAAGAAACTTCATTTTTTGGAATTTGAATTTTGAAAAGTGAAGTTTAAATAAATTTTTATTTTATGGCAAAAGAAGTAGAAAATGTAAACTACGGTTTAGAAAAAATATTTGAAGGCGCACAAGATTTTTTACCCCTTTTAGGAACGGATTACGTGGAGTTTTATGTGGGTAATGCCAAACAAGCGGCTCACTTTTATAAGACAGCATTTGGTTTTCAATCCTATGCTTATAAAGGCTTAGAAACAGGATCTAAGGATTCGGTGAGTTATGTGTTAAAACAAGATAAAATTCGCTTGGTGTTAACAACCCCTTTAAATAGTAAATCTGAAATCAATAAGCACATTGTAAAACATGGCGACGGTGTAAAAGTCGTCGCGTTATGGGTAGAAGATGCACGTAAATCTTACGAAGAAACCACCAAACGAGGCGCAAAATCTTATATGGAGCCAACGGTTGAAAAAGATGAGTTTGGTGAAGTGGTAAGCGCCGGAATTTATACCTATGGTGAAACCGTACATATGTTTGTAGAGCGTAAAAACTATTCAGGAACATTTATGCCAGGTTTTGTGGAATGGAACAGTGATTACAATCCAGAACCAACAGGCTTAAAATACATCGATCACATGGTTGGTAATGTAGGTTGGGGCGAAATGAATACTTGGGTAAAATGGTACGAAGATGTGATGGGTTTTGTGAATTTCTTATCCTTTGATGACAAACAAATCCACACCGAATATTCGGCACTTATGAGTAAGGTAATGAGCAATGGAAATGGTCGCATTAAATTTCCAATTAACGAACCCGCTGAAGCCGCTAAAAAATCGCAAATCGAAGAGTATTTAGATTTTTACGAAGGTTCAGGAGTGCAACATATCGCGGTAGCTACAGACGATATCATTTCAACCGTATCACAACTAAAATCTAGAGGTGTTGAGTTTTTGTCTACGCCACCAGAGGAATATTACAGAGCCGTTCCAGGACGATTAGAAGAGCACAGTCACGCGCTAAGAGAAGATATTGAAACGCTTAAAAGCTTAGGTATTATGATAGATGCCGATGAGGAAGGCTATTTACTTCAAATATTCACAAAACCTGTAGAAGACCGACCAACCTTATTCTTTGAAATCATACAACGCATGGGGGCTCGTGGTTTTGGTGCCGGAAACTTTAAAGCCTTGTTTGAGTCTATAGAACGAGAGCAAGAGAAAAGAGGAACACTTTAAAAGTAAAGATGCGTTTAGTTTTTAAGCTAAACGCATCTTTATTTATGTTAAATCTTATTGCTGTTGAACACCAGTTGCGATTTAGTAAAAGGTTGGTAATTTGTTCAAATACTATAACTTTAGTGTTAATTATAGGTGATTTTAGATGTCCTTTTACATTTGGAACAGTAATTGTATTTATGATAATTGTAACAAAATTATGCGTCACATTATTTATATTTACAAACTAGAGATTATAAACCGAGCAAGGTAAAAACGATAGCGCTCTACGAAATGATTAATAGCGAACATATGTGACCGTAAATAACAATAAATACACATGAAACATTTATTTGCAATTATAGTATTCTTTGTAGGATTTCAAGCCTCTAATGTAGAGAAGCAGTCCGCTTTTCAAGATGGGGAGTGGTTTAAATTTGAAATGAGTTATAGTGGCTTTTTTAAAGCAGGAAATGCGACTTTGGCTGTAAATGAAACCAGTTTACGAGGCAAATCCGTTTATCATGTTATTGGCAAAGGTTGGACTACAGGTGCTATAAAATGGTTTTTTAAAGTTAAAGACCGCTACGAAAGTTATTTTGATAAAGTGACAGGAGTACCGTATAAATTTATCAGAAAAATTGATGAAGGTGGTCATACTAAAGACGTCGAAATTAACTTTGATCATGAATCCAGAAAAGCTGAAGTTAAAAACCATAAGAAAAATGAAATAAGCATTGTTTCTACTGAAGAAAATGTGCAAGACATGGTGTCTATGTACTATTATCTACGAAATGAAATTGATATTTCAACCCTAAAAGTAGGTGATGAAATAAAGACGAATATGTTTTTTGACGAAGAAAATTACGGGTTCAAATTAAAATACCTAGGAAAAGAAATCATTAAAACAGAATTTGGTAAGGTGAAAACCGTAAAATTTAGACCATACGTTATGGCTGGTCGTGTGTTTAAAGAAGAAGAAAGTCTAACCCTATGGGTAAGTGAAGATAGAAACAAAATTCCATTAAAGATTCAAGCAGATTTAGCTGTGGGTTCATTACGAGCAGATCTTGTAGCATTTAAAGGTTTAAAGCATCCGTTTGAAATCATTTACAAAGATTAATTTAAAATATGTCAGAGCAAAAAAAATACAATACAATTGTAAAAGCGCTTGAAGAAAAGTACGCCAAAATAGACCAAGATACCGACGACCATTTATATGGTCTTTTGTATAGTAAACCTATAACGTATTGGGATTATATTCAAACCGATGCCTTATTGAACCTTCAAATTCAACGTACCACATTGCCCGATGAAATGGTGTTTATTGCTTATCATCAAATTAATGAACTGCTTTTTAAAATGATTCTCTGGGAAATTTCTCAAGTCGCAGAGAAAGAAGATTTAGACGTAACGTTTTTTGAAACTAAATTGATGCGTATTAGTCGTTATTTTGATATGCTGTCCACGTCTTTCAATATTATGAGAGAAGGTATGGATGTGGAGCAGTATATGAAATTTAGATATACCTTAACGCCAGCCAGTGGTTTTCAAAGTGCACAATATAGACTAATAGAATTCGCTTCTACCGAATTAATTAATCTTATCGATTACAGATTTAGAAAAAATATAGATAGAAATACACCGTTCACACACGCTTTTGAACATTTATATTGGCAAGCCGCAGGAAAAGACCATAAAACAGGAAAAAAATCCACACTTTTAGTTAATTTTGAAAAACGTTACAAAGACGAATTTTTAAGGTTTATGGAAACCTATAATACCAAAAATCTTTGGACACGTTTTAAAGAGCTTCCTGAAAAAGACCAGAAAAATGATGAGCTTATAAAAGCCATGCGTCATTACGATTATACCGTAAATGTCTCTTGGGTAATGTGTCATTACAATGCAGCAAAACACTACATTGATAGCGGTATCGGTGATGGTGAAGCGACAGGAGGAAGCGATTGGAAAAAATACATGCACCCTAAATATCAGAAACGTATTTTCTTCCCAGAATTATGGAGTGCAGAAGAATTAGAAAA
The DNA here is from genome assembly GCF_013403955.1 of Winogradskyella vidalii. GTDB lineage: Bacteria > Bacteroidota > Bacteroidia > Flavobacteriales > Flavobacteriaceae > Winogradskyella > Winogradskyella vidalii. Next base: position 214,552 of record NZ_JABFDG010000003.1, read on the forward strand.
TTGGGGAAATAATTTATAAGTAGTTAATGCAATTAAAAAATAGCCTAGCAATACTCATTATTGCAATTAGTGTATGGACGTGTAAAGAAGATAATTCTGCTGAAATCGCTAAAGTAAAAGAACAAGCTGAAGTTGTTGAAGAAGAAAAAATTCTAGAGTTTGGTTTCGATATCAATGAATACATCGTGCAACGCGACACCATTAAATCTGGCGATAGTTTTGGTGAGATTATGCAACGTAATAATATAGGTTATCCCAATATTTTTGAAATAGCTGAAGTCACTAAAGACACCTTCGATATTAGAAAACTACAAAAAGGAAAACCTTATACCTTATTATATTCAAAGGCATCCGAAAAAGATAGCTTACCGAGTCCTACGACGTTTATCTATCAGCCTAATCAAGAAGAATATGTAGTTATAGGTTTAAAAGATTCTATACATGCTTATACCAGTAGAAAGCCAATAACTTATGTTGAAAAAACCGCGACAGGTGTTATAGAAAGTAGTATTTCAAAAACGCTTGAAGATAAAGGCTTAAGTCAACGATTAGCCTATAAAATGGCAGATGATATTTATGCGTGGACTATAGATTTTAGACGTTTGCAAAAAGGGGACCGTTTTAAAGTGATTTATACCGATAAATATATTGACGACACGATTTATGCGGGAATTCATAATGTTAAAGCTGCTTATTTTGAGCATAACAAAGATTCGTTATATGCCTTTGAGTTTGAAACCGATTCTATAAAAGGTATTGTGGATTACTTTAATGAAGATGCAAAAAACCTAAGACGTGCCTTTTTAAAAGCACCTGTTCAATTTAGTAGAATTTCGTCGCGTTATAATCTCAAAAGACGAATAGCGTATTACGGAAATAGAATAAGACCACACAAGGGAACCGATTTTGCAGCGCCAATAGGAACACCAATTATGGCAACGGCCAACGGAACCGTAACCGAATCTACCAGAAGAGGTGGTAATGGGAAGTATGTTAAAATTAGACATAACGCTACTTACAGCACCCAGTATTTACACATGAAAGCTCAAAATGTAAAAAAGGGTGAATTTGTAAAACAAGGCGATATTATAGGTTGGATAGGTATGACCGGAAATACAGGTGGCCCACACGTCTGCTACCGTTTTTGGAAAAATGGTCGACAAGTGGATCCTTTTAAAGAAAAACTACCCGAAGCAGAACCTATTTCAGACAGTTTAAAGGTGAAATACTTAGAACATATAAAACCTATCAAACAACGTTTAGATAATATTTTCTTCCTTGAGGCAGAGCCAAAAGAAACTGAAAATACCATAACTGAAGATTTAAATTTAGATATACAATAATGGCACTAAAAGCAACGAACCCAACCACTACAAACGCTTGGAAAAAATTACAAGCACATTTTGAAACCATTAAATCGCAGCATTTAAAAGATTTATTTAGTGCTGATGCTGAAAGGGCGAATGACCTAACGGTAAAATGGGAGGATTTTTATGCCGATTTCTCTAAAAATAGAATCACTACAGAAACCTTAGATTTATTAGTAAACTTAGCTGATGAATTAGAGTTGAAAGATGCGATTTCAAAATATTTTGATGGCGATGTCATTAATGCTACCGAAGGAAGAGCGGTGTTGCATACGGCACTTAGAGCGCCTAAAGATGCAGAAGTTTTTGTTGATGGTGAAAACGTTATTCCAGAAGTGCATCAAGTAAAAAATAAAATTAAAGACTTTACAAATTTGGTCGTCAATGGAGACCATAAAGGTCATACGGGCAAAGCTATTACCGATGTGGTAAACATTGGAATTGGAGGGTCTGATTTGGGACCTGCTATGGTAGTGGATTCACTACAGTTTTACAAAAATCAATTAACCACTCATTTTGTAAGTAATGTAGATGGAGATCACCATAAAGAGATTATTAAAAATTTAGATCCGGAAACCACACTTTTCGTGATTGTGTCTAAAACATTTACAACACAAGAAACCTTATCCAATGCTAATTCCATTAGAGCATGGTTTTTAGAATCACTACCTAAAGAAGCTGTTTCTAAACATTTTGTTGCGGTATCTACTAATATTGAAAGTGTAAAAAACTTTGGGATTGCTGAAGCTAATATTTTCCCAATGAAAGATTGGGTTGGTGGACGTTTTTCATTGTGGAGCGCTGTAGGCTTATCTATTAGTTTAGCTTTAGGCTATGAACATTTTGAAAGCTTATTAGAAGGAGCGCACAAAATGGATGAGCATTTTAAAACTGCTGATTTTAAAGAAAACATACCTGTTATTTCTGCGTTATTAACCGTTTGGTATAATAACTTTTTTCAGTCTGAAAGTGAAGCTATAATCCCATATACCCAATACTTAAACCAGTTTGCGACCTATTTGCAACAAGGTATCATGGAAAGTAATGGTAAAAGTGTAGATAGAGATGGCAATAGAGTAAATTACCAAACTGGAACTTTAATTTGGGGAGAGCCAGGTACCAATTCACAACATGCTTTTTTTCAACTGATTCATCAAGGTACAAAGTTGATTCCAACCGATTTTATTGGTTATGTTGAATCGCTTTACGGAAACAAAGACCATCACAATAAATTGATGTCTAATTACTTTGCACAAACAGAAGCTTTAATGAATGGTAAAACCGAAGCTGAAGTTTTAGCGGAGTTTAAAGGTGGGGCTATGTCTGAAGAAGTCATTTCTAAATTAGTGCCTTTTAAAGTATTTGAAGGTAATAAACCAACCACTTCTTTGTTGATTCAAAAATTAACACCAGAGAGTTTAGGTAAGCTGATCGCTATGTATGAACATAAAATTTTTGTTCAAGGAATCATTTGGAACATTTATAGTTATGACCAATTTGGAGTAGAATTGGGGAAGCAATTAGCAAAATCTATTCTTGCTGAGCTTCAAGATGAAAAAACCAAGCAACATCATGATGCCTCAACTTCTAATTTGTTAGATTTTTACAAGGTTAATTGTTAAAAAATCTTAATTATTCGATATTTTTAAATTAATTTCTATTGATTTAATATTTATCTTTAGGCAGCTTTATTGTTAACACTAAGTTAATGTTTTCATTATTGTATTACGTAATTTTGCGCTATTAAAACAATAACTGAAAATTTTAATAATGAAAAAATTTAATCAATTTTTATTTTTTGCTGTGATGTTACTATGCACTACAGTAACATTTGCTCAAAGCACTATTACGGGTAGAATAATAGATGCTGAAACAAACTCACCACTTCCGGGAGCTAACGTTCTTCAAAGTGGGACAACTAACGGTGTTGATTCAGATTTTGATGGTAATTTTACATTGTCAACTAATGCTGCATCTGGTGAAATTGAAATCTCTTATGTTGGTTTCCAAACTAAGGTAGTTAAGTTTAGTGGTAGTGTAGATTTAGGAGACATTATCTTAAACACAGACAGTTCTTTAGACGAAGTTCTAATTGTTGGTTCTGGAGTGATAGATTTAGCAGGTAGTAGAGAGACTCCTGTGGCTGTTTCTACAATTAGTGGTAGAGACATAAAATTAAAATCTGCAGGTAACGTAGAATTTGGTGAAGCTATGAAAAACACACCATCTGTATATGTTTCTAACCAAGCAGGTGGATTTGGAGATAGCCAAATTTTCTTAAGAGGTTTTGATCAAACAAACACAGCTTACATGTTAAATGGTCAACCAATTAATGGTATGGAAGATGGTAGAATGTACTGGTCTAACTGGTCTGGTATGTCAGATGTTGCTAATGTGGTTCAAGTTCAAAGAGGGCTAGGGTCTTCTAAGTTAGCGATTTCTTCTGTAGGTGGTACTGTAAACATTGTGTCTAAAACGACTGAAAAACAACAAGGTGGTTTTGTAAGATTTTTAGGTGGTAATGATAGTTATGTAAAAAGTACATTAAGCTATGATTCAGGTATAAACGATAAAGGATGGGCTTTTTCAGTATTATTAGATCACTGGCAAGCACATAGAAAATATTCAATTGGTACTGCAGGTCAGGGGCAAAACTATATGTTCTCTGTAGGTTACCAACCAAATGACAAGCATACATTTAACTTATTATTGACAGGTGCTCCACAATGGCACGATCAACATTTTTCTCAAGATCTTGAGTTTTACGAAGCTTATGGAGAAAAAGCGAACAGTAATACTGGTTTTTATGAAGGTGAGCGTTATACGGAGCGTCGTAACTTTTACCATAAGCCAATTGCTAACTTAAACTGGGATTTTAATATCAATGATAAATTAGATTTATCTACCGTTTTATATGCATCATGGGGACGTGGTGGTGGAACCGGAAATGTTGGTAACGGAAGAGTAAGAGTTGGTGGTGATGGCTTAAACGCTGAGGAAATCGATTTTGATCAGATTGAGTTAAATAACATTGCTTCGGCTACAACAATTAATGGTGGTCAGTACGGAACTTATGGAGATTCTTATTTAAGACGTTCTTCTATGAACAACCATAACTGGTACGGTTTATTATCTAACTTAGAATACGATGCTAATGAAAACTGGTCAATGAATTTTGGTGTTGATGCTAGAACTTATAACGGAATTCACTTTAGACAGTTAGAAAACACATTAGGTTTAGACGGTTATAATGATAACTATTTAACAGGTCGTGACAGTGATTATGTAATTACAGAAACTTTTGATGCTGATCCTTGGGCAGCCTTATTTGATTTTGCTGATAATGATCAAAGATATGATTATAACTATGAAGAAGTAATTCAATACTTAGGTGCTTTCGGTCAAGCAGAATACTCTAATGATAATTTTTCAGCATTCGTTCAAGGTGCTGTTTCTACACAGTCTTACCAAAGAGAAGGTTTCTTTGAAGGAAGAGGAAATGGTTTAGGTAAATCTGATAAAGTAAGTAAAGAGGGTTACAATGTAAAAGGTGGTGCTGCTTATAAAATCAATACTGAGCATTCTTTCTTTGCAAATGCAGGTTTTTACTCACGTCAACCTTTCTTAGATAATATCTTTAGCGATATTAGATATGACAATGCACTTGCTGAACCAGACGTAGATAATGAAGAAATTACAGGTCTTGAAGCTGGTTACCGTTTTAAAAATAAAACGTTAAGAGTTAATGTTGATGTTTACAGTACACAATGGGGTAACAGATTCTTATCTATTAATGGTCCTGCTCAAGCTGGTGCCGATGGTAATCTTGGAACTGCTGATGATGAATTTAGTACTTATAGATTAACAGATGTTACACAAAGACACAATGGTGTTGAATTTGATATGGAATACCGTCCTTATGGTGGGTCTTGGTCATTTAGAACATTTGGTTCTGTTGGAAACTGGAAATATGATGGTGAAACACCATATACCTTACAAAATGATGATACTGGAGATTTCATTACTAGCGATGGTAACGTAGATTTAACAAATGTTAAAATTGGTAATGCACCTCAAACTTCTTTCGGTTTTGGTTTTAAAGCTGATATCGCAAAAGGACTTTCTGTAGATATGGATTATAACATTTATTCTGGTTTATATGAGTTTGTTGATCCTGCAGATGTTGCAGATACTGCATTATCTAATGGCGTATATGAGTCAATTAAATTACCAGCTTATACTTTAGCAGATGCTGGTGTAACTTATAGATTCTCTTTAGGAGCTAATCCATTAACATTTAGAGCTAACGTTTACAACTTATTCAATGAAGCTTATATTAACCAAAAGGATGCTTATGGTTACTATTTAGGTATTGGAAGAACGTTTAACGCAAGTTTACGTTATAACTTCTAAAACATTTAGAAGATAAAATTACAGATAAAGGCAGCCAAATGGCTGCCTTTTTTTTATGGAGTAAACTCATAACAGAATTGATGCCTGATTTATCGTAACTAGCCTAGCGGTTAAGTTTTAAATAGCTAGTCTTCAGGGGCGATTTGATTTAGAGTGGATAATTGGTATCTTTTTAAGATAATTATTGCGGTTTTATTAGTTTGTGTTAAAATGTTGTTAACAAAACAACTAGGCTTTGTGCTTAGGTCACTATTGGCGTAGGGTGCTATATTTTTCAAAATGTTATTTAATTGTTAATATTAAATTAATGTTAAAAGTGTTGTATTGTTTAGTTTTACATTGATTAATAAAAAAAACTAATTAACTTAAATTTTATATGAAAAAATTTAATCTTTTTTTATGTATAGTTGTTTTAACAAGTGTAACAACTTTTGCATATGCCCAGAGTACTATCAAGGGTATTATAATTGATAGTGACATGAACTCACCGCTTCCTGGTGCTAATGTTTTGGTAAAAGGAACGACAAATGGAGCTACCACAAATTTTGATGGTGAATTTAGTCTAAAAGCTAAAACCAATTCTGGAGAGGTAGTGGTTTCCTATGTAGGTTACGTTAGTCAAACCATTGCTTTTAATGGTAATACTAATTTAGGAACGATTACTTTAATACCAAGTGACGTAGGCTTACAAGAAGTTCAAGTTTTTGCTTCTATTGCCGTAGACAGAAAAACACCTGTAGCTGTTTCTACGGTTAGAGCTGCTGATATTGATTTAAAATTAGGAACTCAAGAATTTCCTGAAATTTTAAAATCCACACCTGGCGTATATGCTACGAAATCTGGTGGTGGTTTCGGTGATGGTCGAATTAACCTTAGAGGGTTTCAGTCAGAAAACGTTGCTGTTATGATTAATGGTGTGCCTGTTAACGATATGGAAAACGGAAGGGTGTATTGGAGCAACTGGGCAGGTCTTTCGGATGTAACAAGCTCAATGCAAGTGCAACGAGGTTTAGGGGCTTCTAGAGTCGCTGTGCCATCTATTGGTGGAACAATTAATATTTTATCTAAAACCACTGATGTTGAAGAAGGCGGAAAAGTGTCTACGTCGTTAGGTAATGATGGCTATACAAAATTCAGTGCGACTTATTCTACAGGTCTTATGGATAATGGTCTTGCGGTAACAGTATCGGCATCTAAAACAGATGGTGATGGTTATGTAGATGGTACAGAGTTTAATGCCGTGGCTTATTTTCTCAATGTTTCAAAAGAGCTTGGTAATAATCACAAATTATCATTAACAGCTTTTGGAGCGCAACAATTTCATGGACAAAGACAAAACTCGCAATTAATAGAGACGTATAGAAACAGTGATAGTGGTATTAAATACAACTCAGATTGGGGTTATAAAAATGGTCAGGTTACGTATGCAGAAGATAATTTTTATCACAAACCACAAATATCATTAAATCACTATTGGGATATAAGTGACAATATGGAGTTGTCAACTGCTGTTTATGCTGGTTTTGGTACTGGAGGTGGTGGAGGAACCGCTGGTGTTAATAAATTTGGCATCGGAACTAATGGCATGAGTGACTATAGAATTGGAACCTATGGACCAATTGATTTTGATAAAATTGTAGATGAAAACGTTGCTAATGGTGCTAATGGTTAAGAGACCATATTGAGAGCTTCCAATAACAACCACAATTGGTATGGTATTTTATCTTCGTTAACTATAGATTTATCTGATGATTTAGTATTATTAACGGGTATAGATTTAAGAGACTATAAAGGAATTCATTATAACGAAGTAAAAGATTTACTTGGAGGTCAATATTATGCAGATGATGGTAATGTAAATGATCCTGATGCATTAGCTAAAGTAGGCGATAAATACAGTTATTATAATGATGGCCTTGTAGGTTGGGCAGGTCTTTTTGGTCAATTAGAATATTCAAAAGATAAAACATCAGCATTCTTATCACTTGCTGGTTCTAACACCTCTTATAAACGTGTCGATTATTTTACCTATTTAGATAGCGACCCATTACAAGAGTCTGACCGATATAACTTTTTAGGCTATAGTGTTAAAGGTGGTGCAAACTATAATCTTGATGAAAATCATAATGTGTTTGCTAACGTTGGGTATTTTGAAAAAGCACCTGGTTTTGATGCTGTATTCCCTAACTTTAATAATCACGATACTAATGAAGATGCAGAAAACCAGAAAATATTAAGTTTTGAACTTGGTTATGGTTTTAGAAGTGAAAAATTAACAGCTAACGTTAACTTATATAGAACAACTTGGAGAGATAGAACAGAATCAATTGGTTTTCAACAACCAGATGATACCAGAGCATATGCCAATGTATTAGGTGTTAATGCACTTCACCAAGGTATTGAACTCGACTTTATATACAGAGCTTCAGATAAATTTACACTAACAGGCATGGCATCTTTAGGAGATTGGAGATGGGAAAACAATGTAACTGATGTAGATATTATTAATGAAGATCAAGAAGTAGTGAGAACCGTAGATCTTTATATCGAGGATTTACACGTAGGTGATGCTGCACAAACGACTTTAGCTTTAGGGACAACTTATAAATTAACAGATAAAACAAGACTTAGTGTAGATTATAATTATTTTGATAATTTATATGCTGATTTTGACCCAAGTAATAGAGGTGATGAAGACGCTCCAGATGCATGGAAAGCCCCAGCTTACGGTACTTTTGATGCAGTTATAAGTCATGGTTTTAAATTTGGTCCATTCGATGCTACTTTAATCGCGAGATTAAATAATGTTTTTGATGTGACTTATATCGCTGATGCTTTTGATGGTTCTGCTGTTGGAGAACCTGGTGATGCAGGATATATTCCACCATCTACCTATAAAACATCTAAAGTTTACTATGGTTTTGGAAGAACGTTTAGTCTTGGAGCAAAACTTAATTTTTAATAAAATTGAAATATGAAAAAAATAATTTTTTTACTTGCAATAGTAGGTATGGCCTTTATAGGTTGTGATCCACTAGAAGATATTAATAATGAAATTGATGCGCTAGAAAACCCTGTGGTTGGTGTAGAAGAATACACTTTAACCGATGAGGATTACGAAACTTTAGAATTAGAATACGGTAATTTTAACTCTGAAGAAGAAGCAAAAGAAATGTTGCCAGATTTTATTGCAGATATGTTTCCTAATTGGGGTAACGGGTCTTCTGTTACAGTAAATTATAACTTATACATTGGAGATGCTGAAGGCGTAAGTGATTACACCTCTGCAAGTACTTATGAGTTATCTACTGCTAATTACGCTTCTACAGGTAGTGATGTTAATGGTTTTTACCCAGATATAATGGCAACTGATGAAATCCCTACGTTTTTAGAAGAGGAATTTACCGAGCCTGAAGAAGGACAACTGGTTTTAGTAACTTATAATCATTATACAGAAGTGCCAGTTGTTGGAATTTCTGAAATAGAAACTTTTGGTTTTAATGGTTCACTAGATGGTTTTGAAAGCATTAATGTTACAGGTGATGGCCAAGTATGGGAAGCAGGTGCTTATGGTGGTGCAGAATATGCTATTATGAGCGGTTATGACGATGTGTCTTTTGATAATGAAGATTGGTTAATTTCTCCAGAAATTGATTTAGAAGATGAAAGCAGCGTAAGCCTGCAAATTAATCAAGCGATAAACTATGCTGATGATGTGTCGTTATTAAGTGTGCTTATATCTTCAGATTATAGTTCAGGAGATGATGTTACAGAGGCTACTTGGGAAATTGTAGATTTTGAACTTATTCCTTCAGGCGATAGTTGGGATTTTATTTTATCTGAAGATTATGACTTATCAGATTTTGAAGGTGAAACAGTTCATGTAGCACTAAGATATATTTCTACAGTTGATGACGCTTCAACTTGGGAAGTCGATCAGCTTTTAGTTAAGGCAATTGGTATCGCTGGAGATTATGATGTAAAAGGAGATTATTTTACTTATACTGATGGTTCTTGGGAGGCTGCTGAAGGTGTTTATTATTTAAGCTCAGCAGACTACAACGCTATGGGAGAAAGCTCTAATCAACCAGGACAATATGATAACTTTAGTAGTGCTGTTCCTCCTAGTGGTTATGTTCCTGCACTTTTAAGTATAAAACATCCTTATGCTCAAGAAGAAGATGAACTATTTGTTGTGTATAAATACTATTCTAGTGGAGAAACACAAATTAGAGGAGATTTATATACCTTTACTGATGGGGTGTGGGTTCCTTTTCAAACAACCATTGCTACAACATTACAGTTTGGTTTTGAAGATGGTGTTTGGGTGCCAGATAACACCATTAGATATACATTAACGAATCCGGATTATGAATATATTCATGATGCTTTTGTTAGTGACCCAGAGTATACTAATATCGTTGGTACGCTTTCTGAATATCATAACTATGATTACAACTGGACGTCAGGACAAGTAACTACAACTTTATTGTTTTTCTTAGATTATTTAGACCCTAATGCTGAAGAAGGACAGAAATATGCAATTACATATGTAATGTATGATTATGGAAGTAATGAATTAACTGAAACCTTTATCAAAGAAGGTGGCGAATGGATTGTAGATTAAGCAATCGATTAGTTTAATAAAAAAAATGCCTATCAGAAATGATAGGCATTTTTTATATGATTTTAAGTTTTAAAAACAGTTCTTATTTTACTCTTTCCACCGTACACTCTCCATAATACGCTTAATATCTTTCTTCAAATATTCTGAAGCCGGATAAATAGAATCATAATTAGGTTTAGCATAGAAATATAGTGAACCACTCAAAAAGTGATTAATGCTATCGGTAACATAAAATTGTGATTGTGATGCCGCATCGCCTCCAATTTCATAGAGCATGCCGTAAACTCTGTTTTCAGCGTTTAAAAATTCACCTTGTGAGATTTCAGCAGCCTTAAGCGTATGCTTTTGAGTTAGGTTTTGTGTGTCTCTCAATAGGCTATCTAAATTCCCATTTTTAACTTCTTTATAAGTCAAATAAATAGTGGCTTTTAAAGCAGGATATTTAACATCTACACCATTAGTGTTTGCTGAAGATTTTACGCTTGTTATTGGCGCTGCTAATTTATTTTTATCAAAAGAAAACGGTAAAGGAATCTCCGCTTTTTCGTAATCAGCTTTAGGGTATTCTAATCTTAAATAGCCTTTAGGTTTTGGTAGTGGGTCATCACCACAACTTAACATCAATAGGCTTAAAATGGGTAAAACAATTCGTTTCATACTTTTTTCAAGGAGTGTGGGAATCTTTTTAATTATTAGATTTCTATCTGTTTTACAATAAACAATCGCTTATAATAATACAGAAAGGGTTTACAAATCTAATAAAGTTAATTTAATTTGTTTAATACGTTTGCGCTCTAAAGCTTCTACAGTAAAAACGTATTTTTCATAATTTATTTTACTTCCTATTTTTGGAAATCCACCAGAAATCTCTAAAACAAAGCCTGCAAGTGTTTCGGCTTCACCTTTTTTCGCTTCAAAAAGTTCAATATCGTCTTCAATACCGACTATTTTATAGACATCTTTAAGCGGCGTTTTACCTTCAAAACTATAGTTGTAATCATCTAATTTGGTAAAAACCAAATCATCATCGTCATACTCATCACTTATATCACCTACAATTTCTTCAATAATATCTTCAAGTGAAACGAGTCCAGAGGTACCACCATATTCATCAACAACAACAGCTAGATGTACTTTTTTAGTCTGGAATTCTAACATTAAATCATCTAACTTTTTGTTTTCTGGCACAAAGAAAGGCTGACGTAAAATGCTAGTCCAATCAAACGTTTTCTTATTGAGATGCGGTAATAAATCTTTTACATAAAGCACGCCTTTTATAGTGTCAATGCTTTCTTCGTAAACAGGAATACGGGAGTAGCCATTCTCAATAATTTCTTTAATAATAGTTTCGTAGGGAGTATTTACACTTAGAGCAAACAAGTCCATACGTGGTCGCATTACTTGCTTGGTGTCTGTGTTTCCAAAAGAAACGATACCTTTTAGTAGTTTTTGTTCTTCTTGTGTGGTGTCTTCATCATTAGTAAGCTCTAGGGCTTGTGATAATTGATTAACACTTAAATTAGAACGCTGTTTTCCGAATTTATTATGAATTTGAATGGTTACAAAGCGCATCGGTAAACTTAATGGCGAAAAGATAACGTCTAAAACGCGTAAAGGTCTTGCCATAAACGAAGAAAATTCAACACTATTTCTACTGGCATAAATTTTAGGAATGATTTCTCCAAATAGCAAGATTAAAAAGGTTGCCGAAATAACTTCAAGCAAAAAACGTAAGAGGGTATTATTAATCGTACTGAAAAGTGTTTCTCCTATATAGGCAAATAACAAAACAATGGCGATATTAATAAAATTATTAGCAACTAATATGGTGGCTAATAATTTTTTTGGTCGCTCTAAAAGTGAGGCAATGATTTCCATTGCAGGTGTTTTGTTTTCTAGGCCTTTATCTAAGTCTGATTTAGTTAAAGAAAATAAAGCGACTTCAGCTCCGGAAATTAGTGCAGAGGACATTAATAATATAATAAGTATAACGATACTCGTTACAAATGGTGTATTAATTATTAATAAATGTAAAATTAAAACCGTGGGTTCAGGATCCAAGTTAAGATAATATTTTAGGGTTAAAATGGTAAATCATCATCGCTTTCCGGTGTTGCTTTGGGAGCCGTAGACGGTTGCGTTTTTGGAATAGCATTAGAAGGGGTTGATTGTTGTTGCTCACTTTTGGGGGTTAAAAAAGTGAACTCATCACATTGTATTTCTGTAGAATAGCGTTCCATGCCTTTGTCATCGGTCCATTTTCGGGTTTTTATACGCCCTTCTATATAAACTTTATCGCCTTTAGATAAGTATTTTTCACAAATTTCAGCCGCTTTGTTACGGACTACAATATTATGCCATTCGGTATTGGTAATACGTTCATTAGTTTGTTTGCTAGTGTAAGTCTCACTAGTAGCTATAGGAAAACGCCCAACACAGTTTTTATCATCAAAATAATGCATTTTCACTTCATCTCCTAAATTTCCAATTAACATTACTTTATTCAGTGTTCCAGCCATAATAATCTCGTTTTAAGTTGCAAAGTTACAGTTTTTGATAGCACTACTTTAAAAGTAATAAAAAAATGTGATTTTTTTAAGGTTCTAAATCATATATCAATTAAAGTTGAAGGCTTCAATAAAATCACTTATAAGTACAGGGGCTGGATATGTTGCTAAGGAATCAACCGTAATAGCATCTTTAGGAAGCTGCTCTACTTCAACAATCCAAAACTTTGTATAAAGGTGTTGATGCGAAAGTTTGTGTACAATGGGCTTGTCATTATATAGAGCATAATCAAAAGGCATTGTCTTTAAGAATGAGCCGTCTAAATTTAAAAGGTGAAATTCATCAGCGTTTAGGTTCTTTTTAGATTCAATTAAGGGGAACTGATAGAGGTTTTGCCATATTCCTTTATTCGTGCGCTTTTCAAACACTATTTTGTTGTGAGCGTCAATACAGACTAAGAAGTTGAAATACTTTGTAGTGACTTTGGTTTTCTTTAATTTAAGGGGCAGCGTGGCTACTTTATTTTTCTGAAGTGCAACACAGCTTTCTTTTAAAGGACACACTTCGCAATCAGGATTTTTTGGTTTGCATTGTAGCGCACCAAACTCCATAATAGCTTGATTATAGGTTGCAGGCTGTTCTTTATCTATTAAAGACGACGCTAATGTTTTAAATTCTTTGATTCCTTTTGTTGAGTTGATGGCGGTTTCAATACCGAAATAGCGCGATAAAACTCTATAAACATTACCGTCAACTACAGCAGCAACTTCGTTAAAGGCAATGGAAGCAATCGCACTGGCCGTATAATCGCCCACACCTTTTAATTTTAAGAGGTCTTTATAGTTATCTGGAAAATGTCCCTTAAGTTCGGTGGTTATGTGTTTTGCTGTCGTATGAAGATTTCTAGCTCTAGAATAATATCCTAAACCTTGCCACAATTTTAAAACTGAAGTTTCAGAAGCGCTAGCAAGATCAAAAACGGTAGGGTAATTGGCAACAAATTCTTCATAATATGGTAAACCTTGCTTAACTTGAGTTTGTTGTAAAATAATTTCTGAAAGCCAAATATGATAAGGGTTGCATGTTTCTCGCCAAGGTAATTCCCTCTTATTATTTGAATACCAGTTGATTAGTTTGTCTTTGAATTCCATGGGGCTTTTATATTGAAAAGCAAAATTAAATGTTTATTGTGTTAAATTTTAATTAATTACGTTTGAACTATTGAAATTAAATTACCTATATTTGCAATCCCTTAGAATTTATAGTAACCCTAAAACTAATAACAAATGACAAAAGCTGATTTGGTAGCAAAAATATCTGATAAGTTAGGTATTGAAAAAGGTGATGTTCAAGCAACAGTAGAAACCTTTATGGAAGAAGTAAAAACATCTTTAGAAAGCGGAGATAACGTGTATTTAAGAGGTTTTGGAAGTTTCATCATTAAAACAAGAGCTGAAAAAACAGGTCGTAATATTTCAAAAAATACTACAATAAAAATTCCTGCACACAACATACCAGCATTTAAACCTGCTAAAGTATTTTTAGAAGGTGTAAAGACTAATGTTGAGGTTAACTAAGAAAGCATTTAAACAAAATATTAATTAAAAAGAATTATTTATTATGCCAAGTGGTAAAAAAAGAAAAAGACACAAGGTAGCGACGCACAAGCGTAAAAAACGTAGACGCGCTAATCGTCATAAAAAGAAATAAATTGTTAAAAGTAGTTTTATAGCTACTTTTTTCAGTTTGGACTCTTATTGAATTTTTGTTTTTACGGAATCTCGATAACTATCGGGATAAAAACTTAAAGATTGTTAAGCTTAAAACGCTTTTCTAAAACCTAGTTTCTAGGTTAAAGGATTGATAATTAACTGTGAGGTTGAATGTTTTACCGTGAAATCAAAAAAAGTAAATTAGAGTTTATTAACGAAACGTTCTTTGATATAAAATTTAGTCAGTATTTAATAGAGTACTGTTAAATTTGCTGGATTCCCGAAAATATTCGGGACCTGTGTCAAATAATTGAATTGATTTGAGCTTTTTTATATCTAGCGAAAAATAGAAATTTTTAGTCTTTTTGTAATCTTTTTTAGTTGCTTTTAGCCGCTGAGAAGTTGAGGATTTTAAGTTTAGAAATAGCTGTTTTTTTAAAGATTAAAAAAGTTTAAATGAGTTCATTAAGTAAACATCCATCTAACTCAATGAAGAGCTAGATTTAAATTAACATTATGAACAAGGAATTAATCGTAAGATCGAGTTCAGATATTGTTGATTTTGCCTTATTAAAAGATGGAAAACTTATTGAATTACACAAAGACGAAGAGGATAACAACTTTGCTGTAGGTGATATTTTTATTGCCAAAATACGAAAAGTTATGCCTGGTTTAAATGCCGCGTTTGTTAACGTAGGCTATGAGAAAGATGGTTTTTTACACTATCATGATCTAGGACCGCAATTGCCTTCGCTTTTAAAATTCATTAAACGTGTAAGCACAGGAAAATTAAAAGACTATACTCTTAAAAATTTTCCAATGGAAAAGGATTTAGATAAAAATGGTAGCATTGCAAATGCTATTAAATCTAACCAATCCATTTTAGTACAAGTTGTAAAAGAACCAATCTCTACAAAGGGACCACGCATTAGTTCAGAATTGTCTATTGCAGGAAGATACATTGTCTTGGTACCTTTTTCAAATCGCATTTCAATATCACAAAAAATTGACTCGCAAGAAGAAAAAGACCGTTTAAAAAGACTCGTAAAAAGTATCACACCTAAAGGGTTTGGCGTTATAATTCGTACCGTCGCAGAAGGCAAAAAAGTTGCCGAACTCGACTCAGATTTACAAAATTTGCTGGATCGATGGACAGCAATGTGTAAAAAATTGTACAAAGCACATCACCCAACAAAAGTCTTGGGAGAAATGAACAAAGCATCCTCAATTTTAAGGGATATTTTTAATGATTCATTCTCAGGTATTGTTGTAGATGATGAAGAAATGTATGTACAAGTAAAAGATTACGTGCAACAGATTGCACCAAACAAAGAATCTATAGTAAAGTACTACAAAAATGGTGTTCCAATTTTTGAAAAATTTGGCATAGAACGTCAGATTAAAACATCATTTGGTAGAACGGTCTCTATGGCTAAAGGAGCGTACTTGGTAATAGAACATACTGAAGCACTACATGTGGTAGATGTTAACAGTGGTAACCGATCTAATAAAGAAAAAAACCAAGAAGATACAGCTCTAGAAGTCAACATGATCTCAGCTCAAGAAATCGCAAGACAATTACGTTTGCGTGATATGGGTGGCATTATCGTTATCGATTTTATTGATATGGGTAAAGCAGAGAATAGAAAAAAGCTTTATAATTATCTTAGAGATGAGATGAAAGATGATAAAGCAAAGCACAAAATATTACCGCCGAGTAAGTTTGGATTAGTGCAAATAACCAGACAACGCGTTAGGCCAGAACGTAATATTAAAACGAAAGAAGAAAATCCTAATGTATTAGGCGATGAAATCGAAGCACCGATTAAAGTGGTGGAACGAATTAATCAAGACCTACAACGTATTTTCAAAAAAGACTTTAAAAAGGTAACACTTAACACACACCCTTTTATAGCAGCCTTTTTAACCAAAGGGTTTCCATCACCACGTTCAAAGTGGTTTTTTGAACACAAAAAATGGGTAAAAGTTTTACCTAGAGATGCTTACACATATCTTGAATATCATTTTTATGACAAAAATGGTAACAAAATCAATTAATATCTATTAAAAAAAACCTTTCATACCGATAGTTCTCGGGAGAAAGGTTTTTTTGTTTTTAATATTCTCGGTATATATTCAATTCTTCAATAAAAAAAAGCTCTGATTTCTCAGAGCCTTTGTATTGTATTAAACTTTAAGGATTAATCTCTTCCTCCAAACACTTGAAGTGCCCAATATAGAAGTGAAGCTAATGCACCTATAGCAGCAACCAAATAGGTTCTTGCCGCCCATTTAAGTGCATCTTCAGAACCTTTATATTCTTCTGGAGTTACCATGTTTTTATTTTTTAACCATGCTAGGGCTCTATTACTCGCATCGTACTCTACTGGTAAAGTTATAAAACTGAATAAGGTTGCAAAACCCATAAAAACTAAGCCAGCTACAGCCACCCAATAACCTATACCAACACCAGCAGCAGCGCCTAAAATTAAACCGCCAATAACTAACCATTGCGACATACCAGAGGTTACACTTACAATTGGGACTAATGCAGAACGCATACCTAATGCACTATATGCTTGTGCGTGTTGTACAGCATGGCCACACTCGTGTGCAGCAACTGCAGCTGAAGCCGCGTTGCGTTGATTGTAAACAGATTCACTTAAGTTTACGGTTTTATTTTTTGGGTTATAATGATCTGTCAATTGTCCTGGGGTAGAAATCACTTCTACATCATAGATACCATTGTCAGCTAACATCTTTTCTGCAATTTCCCTTCCCGATAATCCATTTCGTAACTGTACTTTAGAATACTTAGCGAACTTGCGTTTAAGCTGGTTACTCACTAACCAACTCACTAAAGCAATAGCACCAATTAGTATATAATATCCTATCATTCCACTCATACTTTGAAAATTTTAATTTTGTAAATTTAACTAATGATAAGCAAAAAATAAGCCAAATTTGAGTTAAGAAATTTTGTCAGTAGATTTAATGACAGTGTATTGTCTACATGGCTTCAATAGACCAGTTGAACGCTTCCGCAATTTCTTCATAAACGATTTTTCCATTAACAACATTAAGCCCTTTAGCTAGAGTAGCATCTGCTTCACAAGCTTTTTTCCAACCTTGGTTTGCTAAACGCAATACATAAGGTAAGGTAACATTGGTTAAGGCTAAGGTTGATGTATAAGGTACAGCACCAGGCATATTTGCCACACAGTAATGAACCACATCATCAATAATAAAAGTTGGGTCTTCATGTGTTGTTGCTTTTGTGGTTTCCATGCAACCACCTTGATCTACGGCAACATCGACTAAAACTGTTCCTGGACGCATGTCTTTAAGCATATCTCTAGTGATTAATCTAGGAGCCACAGCACCTCTTACTAAGACACCACCAATAATTAAATCGTGATCTTTAATGCGTTTTCTAATATTATATTCGCTTGAAAATTCAGTAACCACATGGCTTGGCATGACGTCGTTAACATAACGTAATTGCTTCATGTTTATATCCATAATAGTTACATGCGCACCTAAACCCGCAGCCATTTTTGCCGCTTGAATTCCAACAATACCAGCTCCTAAAACTAAAACACGACCTGGAGGAACACCAGGAACACCACCTAAAAGAACGCCACGTCCTTTAATAGGTTTTTCTAAATATTTTGCACCTTGCTGAATGGCCATTCTTCCGGCAACTTCAGACATAGGTGTTAATAATGGTAATGCACCATCTTTGTCTTCTACTGTTTCGTAAGCAATACAAACCGATTTACTTTTTAGCATCGCTTTGGTTAAGGGCTCACTAGAAGCAAAGTGAAAATAGGTAAATACAACATGGTGTGACTGTATTAACGGGTATTCTTCTGCAATAGGCTCTTTTACCTTTACAATCATTTCACTAGAAGCGTAGACGTCTTCAATAGTATCAAGAATTATTGCACCAGCATTAATATAGTCTAAATCAGAAAAGCCACTGCCAAATCCAGCGTCTTTCTGCACATAAACAGTATGTTTATTTTTGGTTAATTCAAAAATTCCTGCAGGTGTCATACCCACTCTATTTTCGTTGTTTTTTATTTCTTTTGGGACGCCGATGTTCATTTTTTTTTGGTTTTTAAATTAAAAGCTGTTGAAAAGTACTATTAAAAATGAAACCAAACCAAACTTGATTATGAATTTGAAATGATTTTTATGGAATTGATATTTTTGTGTTAATATTTTGAAAACTTACAAAAAGAGTGTTGATTTTCAGTGGAATATGATATTTGATGAATATTTACTGCTATTGCCGATGTATAATACTTTTAAAATCAGTAAAATAAATTACTCTTTACTTGGCGTTTTAGAAACCTCTACAACACGCCCATTTTTAAAAACCAGTGTAAGTTGTACAATTTGATTATTTGATAATTTCAGCTCTCTACCTATGTAATAATTGTAGATATCGGATTCTAGTGAATAGGCATTTTTTGGATAACCTAATTGTTGAATGATTTCTTTTTTTGTATTGCTAAGAAATAGTTCTCTATCAAAAATGTCATCTACCATTTCGTAACGTTTCATTGGATTTTCTTTCCAGCGTTCTTCGTCAAAACGACTCTCAAAAAAATAGTGCAAGGACGTACTAATTACAAATGCTAAAAAGAAAATTAATCCTATTTGATTAATCTGATTATTACGAAAATCAAAAAAATCTTTTAATGCTTTGCGTTTCTTTGGGGATGTAGGTTCTTTTAAAGACGGCTTGTCTAATAACATATAGGTACTTTCAATGTTTAGAGTAATTTAATCATTATATGCTTTAAAAGATATTTTTGATGTAGATTTTAAATAAAATACCCCTTATGATTGTCTTAAATCAAAAGGGGTATAATCTGTATTTGTTTTAAATATTAGCCTACAATATTTACAATTTTACCTGGTACTACAATGACCTTTTTAGGTGTTCTACCGTCTAATTGTGCAATAGTTTTTTCGTGAGCCATAACGGTTTTTTCAATATCGTCTTTACTCATGTCCATTGGTAATTCTAGGGTAAAACGCATTTTTCCGTTAAAAGAAATAGGATATTTTTTACTGCTTTCTACTAAATGACTAGCGTCAAATATTGGGAAATATGCCGTTGATATAGAATCGGCATTACCTAATTGCTCCCATAATTCTTCAGCAATATGTGGTGCATAAGGCGAAATTAAAATTAATAACGGTTCTAAAATATCTTTACTAGTACATTTCTGAGCAGTTAACTCATTTACAGCAATCATAAAAGTAGAGACTGACGTATTAAATGAGAAATTCTCAATGTCTTCTTGGACTTTTTTAATGGTTTTGTGTAGTGTTTTTAAGTTGTCTGCGGTTGGCTGAGCATTATTAACTTTTAAGCCAGTGTCAGCAACATATAACTTCCATAGTTTTTTAAGAAAGTTGTGAACGCCTGTAATTCCAGCGGTATTCCAAGGTTTGTATTGCTCTAAGGGTCCTAAGAACATTTCATACAATCTTAGGCTGTCTGCACCATAGTCTTTACATATGCTATCTGGACTCACGACGTTGTATTTGGATTTAGACATTTTTTCAACGTCTCTTCCTACTTTGTAAACATCGTTATTTCCTTCAATAATATCTCCGTTTTCACTAATAAAAATAGCATCTTTATAATCAGCTCCAAATTCAGGGTCCGTTTTTAATGCTTCAATATCTAATTCATCAGAAGCATTTATATATTGTACTTTCACGTGTAGAGGCTGAATAGCGCAAGTAAGCATAAAAGCTGAATTTTGAAAAATTGAAACATCAAATCCATTTTTTTCTAACCAATCGAAATATAATTTTTTCAAGGTTAAATGTTCCTTTGAATTTAATTTCAATCCGAATTTAGAGTCAATTAAGCCTTTCGGAATAAATACTGAATGAGGAAAACTATTGGTTAATTTAATTAAATCTGCTTGATTGTAATCAATTCCTGAAGAATGCGGTGGGTTTGGCTTTACTCTGTAAACAAAAGCACTAGTCCCCAAAATCATCCCTTGGTTAATCAACTTTTTAAAAGGTTCTTCAACAGTTACAAAACCGCGATCTTTTAATAATTTTACCCAAAACCGCGAGTAGAGGAGGTGACCTGTAGCATGTTCGCTACCACCAATATATAAATCGACATTTTCCCAATACTTAAGCGCATCTTCAGTTGCAAAAGCATTATCTCTATTGATTGTGTCTTCCATATAACGGAAGAAATACCAAGAACTTCCTGCCCAACCTGGCATGGTATTCAATTCTAAAGGATGAATGGTTGTATTGTTTATTTTATCATTAGAAACGACAGTATTAGTTTCTGTGTCCCAAGCCCAAACGTCTGCACGTCCTAGAGGTGGTTCGCCTTCTTCGGTTGGTAAATACTTTTCAACTTCAGGAAGTCTAATAGGTAAATGTGCCGCATCAATCATTTGCGGTTTGTCATTTACATAATATACTGGAAAAGGTTCGCCCCAATACCGTTGACGCGAAAAAACAGCATCACGTAATCGGTAATTGGTTTTTCCTTCTCCTTGTCCTAGTTTTTCTAACTCAAAAATAACACGTTTAGATGCTTTTTTGTAGTTCATACCATCTAGAAAATCGCTATTAGTAATTTTCACATTGTCTTTAGAGGCAAAGGCTTCTTCAGAAATATCGGCATTTTCAAATATATTTGGAATGGCAATATCAAAATATTTTGCAAAATCATAATCACGTTGGTCTCCACAAGGAACGGCCATTACGGCACCTGTTCCATAGCTTGATAAAACGTAATCGCCAATCCATATAGGAATTGGTTCTTTAGAAAACGGATGTTTTGCATAAGCACCTGTAAATACACCTGAAATAGTTTTTACATCGGCCATACGATCGCGTTCGCTTCGTTTAGCTGTTTTTTCAATATATGCTTCAACGGCTTCTTTTTGTTCTGCTGTTGTAATTTTTGATACTAATTCGTGTTCTGGTGCTAAGGTCATAAAAGACACACCAAAAATGGTATCTGGTCTTGTGGTGAAGACATCGATAATATCATCATAACCATTAACATTGAAAGAAACAGACGCTCCAACAGATTTACCAATCCAGTTACGTTGACTTTCTTTTAAAGAATCGGTCCAATCAATAGTATCTAAACCTTGTAGCAAACGTTCGGCATAGGCAGAAATTCGCATACTCCATTGGGTCATTTTTTTACGTACTACCGAATGACCACCACGTTCTGAAACACCATTTACGATTTCATCGTTCGCTAAAACAGTACCTAATGCTGGGCACCAATTTACTTCGGTTTCAGCTAAATAAGTTAATCTATATTTTAAAAGAATGCTTTGTTGTTCTTCTGAGGAATAGTTATTCCATTCTTCAGCAGTAAAAGGATCTATATTTTCATCACAAGCAGAATTTACTTTAGCATTTCCTTCAACTTCAAATTTTGAAATTAAAGTTTTTATGTCTTCAGCTTTATTTGAATCGTAATTGTACCAAGATTCAAACAATTGAATAAAAATCCACTGTGTCCATTTGTAATATTCGGGATTAGAGGTACGCACTTCACGACTCCAATCGAAAGAAAACCCGATTTGATCCAACTGACGACGATAGGTTTTTATATTCGCTTCTGTGGTTACTGCAGGATGCTGACCCGTTTGAATCGCGTACTGTTCTGCAGGTAAACCAAAACTATCGTAACCTTGTGGATGTAATACATTAAAACCTTTATGACGTTTATAACGCGCGTAGATATCACTAGCAATATAACCTAGTGGATGGCCAACATGTAAACCTGCTCCTGAAGGATAAGGGAACATATCTAAAACATAATATTTTGGTTTGTCACTTATATTTGAGGCTTTAAACGTTTGGTTTTTTGCCCAATGGTATTGCCACTTTTCTTCTATGCTGTTAAAATCGTATGTCATTGTCTTGTTTTCCTTGTAATAGTGGCGCAAATTTAAACCTATTACAACAGAATTAAAAACTAAACGTTGTATTGTTTTACGCTATCAAATACTTATAATTACAATGCTAAAGATCTCTATGTCGTTCTGTTTCAAAATAAAATAAAACTTAGCTAAGGCTATGCTTTAATTTTAGGTTGTAACTCTATAATTTGAATCAACAAATTCATGAATCTTCGATTTCTTTTTCGCACAAAGAAAAAATCATCTTTTTCTCTTCTTGCAATTTCAAATATTAAATAGTGTGGAAGCAATTTCTTTATTATTTTTACAACTTAAATCTGCATTTATTTATGGCATCATCTTTTGATAAATATCAAAAACGTAAACTAATATCTTCCTACGTATCTGTAGTAATTAGTATCGCTTTGGTTTTGTTTCTTTTAGGTTGTTTAGGGCTTTTGGTGATTAATTCTAAAAAAGTTGCTGACCACTTTAAAGAGCAGGTGGTGATGACTATTTATTTGAATGATACCGCAAAGGATGTTGAGGTTAATCAACTTAAAAAGAGTTTGGCTATGGCAGATTATACTAAAGATGCGCTTTATGTGTCTAAAGAGGAAGCTGCTGAGTTTATGAAAGCTGAAACAGGTGAAGACTTTATGGATTTTGTAGGGTATAATCCACTTAAGAACTCTATTGATGTCCATTTAAAAGCAGACTTTGTTACTACAGAACAGTTGTCGGAGATTACCGATGGCTTATCTAATAAAGCATTTATAGAAGAGATTAGATATGATAATGATTTGGTAGAATTAATGAACGATAATGTTAAGAAAATCACGTTTTGGGTGCTAATCATTAGCGGATTATTCACTTTAATTGCTGTGTTGTTAATTAACAGTTCTATTCGTTTAGCCGTGTATTCAAAACGATTTATAATTAAGACCATGCAAATGGTTGGAGCCACAAAACGTTTTATACGTCGCCCTTTTGTATGGAAAAGTGTACAGCTTGGTATTATTGGAGCTTTAGTTGCTTTAGCTGGTATGGCTGTAGTGTTGTATTATTTAGACTTAACCTTCCCAGAGTTAGAATTATTAAAGAACACCGTATTAATAGCAGGTTTGTTTATTGGTATTTTTCTTTTAGGTATAGTAATTACTTGGATTAGTACGTTTATTGCGACACAGCGTTTCTTAAATTTAAAGACCGATCAGTTGTATTATTAGTCCTTAAATAATCAATTTATGAAAGCTTCTTTTGCCTTTCTTTTTTTTATTTGTTTATTAACTTCTTGTGATGATTTACAGCAAACCAATACTAAACGTATTTCTATTGAAATCATAGGTGACAAACAACCTGATAGTATTAAGTTGGTGAGTTATAATAAATCTAACGGTATTGTTTCCAAAAATCAAAACCCTTATATTTTTAATTTAGAAGATAGCATTAATGATGCTTATGCCATAGATGTTTTTAAGGATGGCGAATTAACTTCAAAGAAAATATTCTTAGGTGGTGAAGCTATTACCATTAAAGCTAAATTTAAGCCAGGCACTTTTAGTATTGATACCGTTATAGGTTCTGAAATCTATTATAAATCACTTGGTTTTTATAAAACTTTAAGCCAGTTAGATAAGAAACAAGCTAGTGACTCTGTAATAAATAGTTTTTTATTGAGTTTTACGGAAGCGAATCTAAATCATCCTTTGTCTTTTGAAATAAGTAACTATTATATAGAAAAAAATCAAAATTACACCTCTAAATTAGTGGATTTGAAGTCTGTATTAGAGAAACAATCAGAAGCTTTAAAAAACCATACGCTCAGTGTTCATCGAAATTTAGAAGACTTAGTAAAAAAAGAATATATCAATCTTTCCACCTTTCAATTTTATAACCGCGAAGGAACAATCACAAAATTAGATTTGTCTCATAAAGGGGATTACCTTTTAGATTTTTGGTTTGTTCATTGCCCACCTTGTGTGCGCGATCATAAAAAAATAGGAGCCAATTTAAATATGTTTAGCAATAATGCTGTGGAATTAGTTGGGATTTCTATAGATACTGAAAGTGATAAGTGGTTAGATTATTTAGAAAGTCATGGGTATAATTGGCAAAATTATAGAGAACTTAGAAAAGGGAATGATTTAATTGATGCATTAGATGTATGGGAATTTCCAACCTATATATTGATTAATAATAATGGCGAGATTAAAACAAAGTTCTATTCTTTTGAAGCGTTAGAAAACTATTATAGAGCATCTTAAGGTTGTAATGACAAATTTAATAAATTCACAAAGTGTTAACGCTGCAATTACAAATAAAACCGTTATTTTGCAGCACTAAAGTATAGATGAAATAGGTCATGGGAGAACAAAAACGCAAGGAAGAAGCAAAATCTGAATTTATTTTCGGGAAGAAAAACTATAAATTTTTATTTATCGGTTTAGCATTTATCGTTATTGGGTTTATTCTTATGTCTGGTGGTGGAAGTGAAGACCCTAATGTGTTTGATGAATCTATTTACAGTTGGAGACGTATTCGTTTAGCACCAACATTAGTTTTGATAGGTTTTGGTATTCAAGTCTATGCCATTCTTTTAAACCCAAACAAGGGTAGCAAAAAATAAATAGCCTTTTTATTCACTTTTAATTTGTGTCTTTCTCAGAATTGATACTTTTACGCCATGGAAATTATAGATGCTATTATTTTAGGAATTATTCAAGGTCTTACAGAATTCTTACCGGTTTCTTCTAGTGGACATTTAGAGCTTGGTAAAGCGATTCTCGGTGACAATTCGGTCCCAAAAGAAAGTTTATTATTTACCGTAGTCCTTCATTTTGCAACAGCTTTAAGTACCATTGTAATTTTTAGAAAAGATATTTTATTAATTCTAAAAGGTGTTTTAAAGTTTGAATGGAATGAAGACTTACAATTCGTTTCAAAAATTGCACTATCCATGCTACCAGCAGTTATTGTTGGTGTCTTTTTTGAAGAAGAATTAGAACAACTTTTTAACGGTAATATATTATTAGTTGGTTGTATGCTAATTGTTACCGCAATTTTACTTTATATGGCAGATAAGGCAAAGGATACCCAAAAGAAAGTCTCGTTTTCTAATGCTTTTGTTATCGGTGTCTCTCAAGCTATTGCCATGCTTCCCGGAATTTCACGTTCTGGAGCTACAATTTCAACCTCTGTATTATTAGGAAATGATAAAACTAAAGCTGCACGATTTTCATTTTTAATGGTGGTGCCTCTAATCTTTGGTAAAATTGCAAAAGACCTATTAGGAGGTGAATTAACCTATGATAGTTCTAATTTTACAGCATTAAGTGTAGGATTTATTGCAGCATTCGTAGCCGGATTATTTGCTTGTACTTGGATGATTGCTTTGGTGAAAAAGAGTAAATTATCCTACTTCGCCATCTATTGTTTAATTGTTGGTATCGTTGCCATAATATGGTCTTTAAGCTAATGCAAACTAAAGAAGATTTTTTAGCCGGGCAAATTTTACTAGTTGATAAACCACTGACTTGGACCTCTTTTCAAGTCGTTAACAAATTGCGTTGGTCAATACGTCAAGCCTTTAGTATTAAAAAAATTAAAGTAGGTCATGCAGGGACTTTAGACCCTTTAGCGACAGGCTTACTAGTGATTTGTACAGGAAAAATGACGAAGCAAATCAACACCTTTCAAGGTCAAGAAAAAGAATATATAGGGACGTTTACTTTAGGTAGTACAACGCCGTCTTTTGATTTAGAAACCGAAATTGATCACACCTTTCCGACATCACATATCACAGATGAATTAATCCATACTACAACACAACAATTCACAGGGAAAATAGAACAATTTCCACCTGTATTTTCTGCGATAAAAAAAGATGGCAAACGTTTATACGAATTTGCTAGAGCAGGAGAGAAGGTCGAAATAAAATCGCGTCAGGTAGAAATTACCGAATTTGAAATCACCGAAATTAACGGTTTAGAACTAAAATTTAGAGTCGTTTGTAGCAAAGGTACTTACATAAGATCCTTGGCACACGATTTTGGAAAAGCCTTGAATTCAGGTGCGCACTTATCAGAATTACGTCGAACAAGAATTGGTGATTTTAGAGTTGAAGACGCTCTTACCCCCGAAGCTTTTATTGAAAGTTTACCACCTATAGATTAATCTAACAAAGATTTAGTATTGGTGATTAAACTTTTTCTGCGTTATATTCGTATATAGAATTACCTGAATATTTCTTTATATTGAATTTTATTGAACAACATAAAGCTTTGATTATCACATTCCTTTTCGCAGGAATTGTAGTTTTTGGTATGTTTAGTATTCAAATAAAACAACACAAAGATTTAATTACTGAGAGTTACTATCTGCTTGAACCAGAACCAGAACTACCAGAAGAAGAACTTCAGAATACAGAAGCTTTAAATGCAGAATCTACTAATAAAGCATTTAATGAAGACGAGGAATATAAAGAGATGATGCGTAATTTTAAGGCAGTAGATGACAATGATTTTGAACGGACCACAAAAGCAATGGAGGCAGCTAAAGCCACTGAAGCTGAACAAGAAGAAACACGTATTTCTAAATCGTACACGAACAGTAATGCCTATGCGCTAAATTCTGGCGAAACGGAATCGTATAAAAAACTTCAAGAAGAACTTCAGCAACGCCTTAAAAATAAAAAACAAGCAGACGAACATGCCAAAACTAAAGGGACACTTACTTATTCTTTAAAAGGTAGAACGTTAACACATTATAAAATTCCACGTTATTTATGTGAAATAGGCGGGAAAATTGTGGTTAATATTAAAGTTAACGCTTCTGGTAATGTGTATGATGCTTATGTGAATAGTTCTTCTAACTCTAATAATAAATGTTTAATTGATCATGCTATTGCTTATGCAGAATCAGTTCAATTTAATAGTGCTACACGAACCGACCAATTAGGAACAATTACCTTTTTATTTAAAGGGAAATAGTGGTTTTACATTTTTAAGTAAAACTAAAAACCTATATAAAATAACTAAAGGCACTCAGGATTTTTACCACAATGCCTTTAGAAATTATATATAGGGTGAAGATAAAAAGCCTTAAGCTTCTAAAAGCTTTACTAAATCCTCTATTAAAGATTGACCTTTATCTAAATTATACCAACGTTGTAAATCCTCTTTAAATTCTGGAGTTATAACACCATGTTCTGCTTTATAAGCTTGCACCATAGCTGTTGCAACGGTAGGCCGTGGTCCAAAAGTGTTTAAAACGTCATTGGTTTCAGAATCAATCATAATAAGCTTTGGTATCGATTTGCCGCCATTGGTTAAAAACTGATTCATAAGAGCATCGTTGTCATCTCTAAGCACTATTTTATAAGTAATGTTATTATTAAGCTCGGCGACTTTATTAATAATTGGCATAATATGAGCAGCATCACCACACCAACTTTCAGAAATTACTAACCAAGTTATTTTTTTGTCAAAATTCTGAATCTTGGTTTTCATCCCTTCAGATACTTTTCCCGTTTTATCCCAACGCCTCATACGCCTATCATTTAGTTGTGTATAGCCAACTAAACTTTCAGTTATCTCGTTTCCAGTCGTTGATTTGTCTTCAACTAATTTTATAACTAGGGCTCTGTATTCAGCATAAGTCATACTCTTTTTTAGACTTTCTGAAATGATATCGTTTAATGTGATTGTATCTGTATTCATATTACAAAAATAAGATTCTATGGTCATTTTTTGTGCAACAGTTGTTACTTTAGTGCTTAATTAATTAAAACTTTTTTGCTTAAACATAAGCAGTGGAAATAAGTTCGTTATAAATTAAATTCCTTACAAGATGAATAAAAACAGATGTGGTTGGTGTGCAGGTAGTGACATCTATGAAGCTTATCATGATAACGAATGGGGCGTTCCTGTTTATGATGATAAAACGTTATTTGAATTTTTAATTTTAGAAACTTTTCAAGCGGGTTTAAGTTGGATTACCATTTTAAGAAAGCGGGATAATTTTAGAAAAGCATTTGATAGTTTTGATTACCATAAAATTGCCAAATACGATGCTTCTAAAGTTGAGGCGCTATTGCAAGATGCTGGTATTGTTAGAAATAAATTAAAAATAAATGCGACTATAAGTAATGCCCAGGCGTTTATAAAAATTCAAGAAGAGTTTGGTTCGTTTTCAAAGTTTATTTGGGATTTTGTGGATGGAAAACCTATAAAGAATAAGGTTGATCATTTTAAAAATTCACCAGCAAATACACCTTTAAGTGATGGGATTAGTAAAGCCCTAAAAAAGCGTGGTTTTAAATTTGTAGGATCAACCGTAATTTATGCACATATGCAAGCTACGGGTATGGTGAATGATCATGAAGTATCTTGCTATAGATATAATGAGGTGTAAAACTGAACTCGAATCTGAATTTGAAGCTTATAAATAGTTTAAAAAATCATTACGCGATATATGTTTTGCGCCCAAACTCTCTAAATGTTTAGTATGTAATTGGCAGTCGATTAGTTGGTAATTAGAATTTTGAATTAAGCTTATAAAGCCTACTTTGCTAGCATTGCTCACTTTGGTAAACATACTTTCGCCACAAAAAACATTATTTATTTCAATGCCGTATAATCCACCAACTAAAGCATCGTCTTGCCAAACTTCTACAGATTTAGCAATGCCCAATTCGTGTAATTTTACATAAGCGTTAATCATACCGTCAGTGATCCAAGTACCATATTGATCATGGCGTTTTATTTGCGCACAATTTTCTAAAACAGTTCTAAAAGCTGTATTTGTAGACACTTTAAAATTATCTTTTTTAAGAACTTGTCTCATGCTTTTAGAGACTTTTAAATCTTCAGGAAATAAAACAAAGCGCGGATCTGGTGACCACCAAAGTATAGGTTCGTCATCTTGAAACCATGGAAATATACCTTTTGAGTAGGCATGGATAAGTCGTTCTGCGGTTAAATCACCACCGATAGCTAAAAGCCCATCGGCAGAAGCTTCAGTGACATCTGGAAATTCTATTTTTCGAGTTAAAAAGTGCATGAGTCAAAACTTCAATGATAATCTTTTGCCGTTAATTTAAGGGTTTCATTTTGATAGTAAAAGATTTTTAATGATATTTGAGATGACTTTTATAAATTAAATTTTTGTTCATCATTGCTTTTTTTTAATTTATTTATAGAGGTCAAACCTAAAACCATAATATGAAGTCCTGACTAACCATCAGGACTTTTTTTGTTTTTACTAAAAAAATAAAATTTTATAATTGTATAATAAACAGGTGAATAAGTTCACTATTGTAAAATAAAAAAGACCTGTTTTTTTACAAAAACAAGTCTTTAATATCATTTACAATTGACGTTCTACTTAGAAAGGTAGATCGTCATTGTCATCGTCTTTTACATCACTAGCAGGTTCAAAAGCTTCTGTTGGTGGTACAGGAGGCATACCGCCACCACTTGCAGCATCTGCTTGTACAGCTTCAATTCTCCAACCTTGTATTGAGTTAAAATATTTTGTTTCGCCTTGTGGGTTTACCCATTCTCTTCCTCTTAGGTTAATGTTAATTTTAACCTGTTGTCCAACTTTATAACTGTTTAGTAAATCTGTTTTATCTTGAACAAATTCTACCATGATATGTTGTGGGTATTGTTCTTCTGTCGTCACTACAACTTCTCTTTTTCTAAACCCATTACTACCAAAAGTTTGAGTCTCTCCTACCATTTTAATACGTCCTTGTACTTCCATTTTTGCTTAATCTATAATTTATACTTATTTTTTTCAGGCTACGAAAGTAATAACTTCCAAGCACTTTTTACGTCTCCATAGCTCAAATAATTTTGAGCGAGTTTATGTTTTTCTCTATGAGATGCAGTTTTAATATCTGGGTAACGCTCGGCAATATCCTTAACAAATATCGCTACGTCATCTTCGTTGGGTAAAGCTTCAACGTTAGCTAACATACCTAGATTGTTTCCTGTTAAAATCATGCTGTTTTTTACATGTTCAGGCATATTATCTACTCCAATCCCCATATTTCTTAGTGGTTTTGGGATTTCAAAAAAACCATTTTTAGCTCTACTGTAATAACTTCCACCAGCTCTAGCAACCAGGTCTAATGCTTCTTGGTTTATGGTTCGGTCGGCATTTAATACATCTTCAGAAATATGAAGTTTTACCACTTCGCAAATCACTAAATTTCCTGCGCCGCCCTCCGTACCTAGATGTACAATTTCATTCACTTTACATTCTAATTGTATCGGTGATTCTGCAACTCTAAATGGTTTTACTTTATCTGAAGGTAGCATGGTTAGACCTGCTTTTTCAAACTCGTTAGTGCCTTCGGGATAATCTGTACTTGTTAAAGAGGCTTGATGCACTAAATCGTAATTTACGACATTAATCACAACCTCTTTAATTACTTCAACATTTTCTAGGGTATGTTTTGTGGTATTCCCTCTGACACGTCTCGCTGGCGAAAAAATTAAAATCGGAGGATTAGCACTAAATACATTAAAAAAGCTAAATGGCGATAAATTGGCGTTGCCATCTGCATCAATGGTACTTGCAAAAGCAATTGGTCTTGGTGCAACAGCGTTTAATAAATAACCGTGTAATTCGCCAGTACTAAGATCTTTAGGGTTGAGTGAGAGCATGTATTTTGCTGATTTTCAACAAATATAATTATATTGAGTTGTCAACGAAAGTATTTTATAAACAATAGCATACAATATTATTAACAGTTTTACATTATATTTAAAATTGAAACCGTAGCCATAAAACGAACGAATGACTTTCAGCTTAAATCGAAATATAATCCGCTGGATTATTATTGCATCTTCTTTTATTATAATCTCTCTAATTCTTTGGAATACTTATACCTTTTTTCAAAATTTTAAAGCTGAAGAACGTTCAAAAATGAAAACATGGTCTGTTGCTCAGATTGATTTAAATAGTATCGATAATTTAGATTCTGATGTCAATGCAGTTACATCACATGTGGTTACTGAGACTATAATTAGTACACCTGTTATTGTACTCGATGAAAATGGAGAGGTTAATTTTTCTACCAATATTGATAGTACAGCGCTGTCTGATCCTAAAAAGTTAAAAGCACTTATCCGGACTTACGAAAGTGAAAATCAACCGATACCTGTAAAGATTAGTGATACGTTAATGCAAACCATGTATTATGGTAATTCACCGCTGTTAAATCGACTAAAATATTATCCTTTAGCTTTACTGCTCATCATTTTATTGTTCGCTGCTGTGGTGTATTTCTTTTATCGTAGCTCTAAAATTGCAGAACAAAACAAACTCTGGACAGGTATGGCGAAAGAAACGGCACACCAAATAGGAACGCCTTTATCATCCCTTGTAGGTTGGGCAGAAATCCTAAAGACCGAAAATGTTAATCCAGATTATATTATCGAAATTGAAAAAGATATTGATCGACTTCAAACTATAACCGAGCGTTTTAGTAAAATAGGTTCCGTGCCCACACTTAAAACGTTAGATATCGTAGCAGAGACCCAATCTTCTTTTGATTATTTAAAATCACGTTCTTCTAAGTTAATTAATTTTGAAATTCTAATTCCTAATAGTGAAATATTAGTCAATTTAAATGCGCAACTTTTTAGTTGGACGATTGAAAACTTAGTGAAAAATGCCATTGATGCCATGAAGGGCAAAGGCGATTTAAAACTAGAATTACATCAGCTCGAAAATCAAGTTTTTATTAATATCTCTGATACTGGTAAAGGTATTTCAAAATCCTCTTTCTCTAAAATTTTTGAACCTGGATACACCACAAAAAAACGAGGTTGGGGTCTTGGTTTATCTTTAGCCAAGCGCATTATAGAAGATTATCACGATGGAAAAATAAAAGTGTTGACTTCTGAAATTGGTAAAGGAACAACCATTCAAATTATGTTGAAGCAAGTTTAATGGGGTAAATAAATACCAAGCGTCTGTTAAGTTTACTATTATAGAATCAAAATTTTAGTTTAAATTTGGGCATGAATTCGTCAAGACTTTTTACTCTAAAAGAGGCTAGGATAGGTAATAACTGTCCTGTCTGTTATTCTAACGATAGTTTAGAACTTACGTTTAAACAAAAATTAACTGAATCTAAATTTTATAAAGCCATTACAGATGAGATTGTAAGTGAATTGCGTTGTTTAAATTGTGAAGAGCAAATTTTCCCTATACAATGGACTGATGATATTGAGCGTGTTGTGGATTATCACAAAAGAGGTCTTAATATGAAGGCGAAATCTATGAAACTGAAGCCTGTATCAGGTGTTTTAATCGCTCTAGGTATCGTGGTTGTAATTTTAGTAATCTTATTAGTTACAGGCGTCTTTTCTATTTAATTAAAAATACGATGAAATCTTAGCTGCTATAGCTTTAAACTCTTCAGGCTCTAGCTGTTGTTTATTGGTGAATTGTGCATCATTCATTGTGTGTAATGGAATTAAATGTACATGAGCATGTGGTACTTCTAGTCCAATGACCGTCATACCTACACGTTCGCATGGTACTGCTTTTTCTATTGCTAAAGCGACACGACGAGAAAATTGCATCAAAGCCATATAAGTTGCTTCATCCAAATCAAAAATTTTATCAACTTCTTTTTTAGGAATACAAAGCGTGTGTCCTTTAGAGTTAGGGTTAATATCTAAAAACGCAAAGAAATCTTCGGTTTCAGCGACTTTGTAAGATGGTATTTCGCCTGTAATTATTTTTGTGAAGAGTGTTGCCATATCGTAATAGTACTGTTGTAATGATTTGTTATAAGATTCTACTGCTTTTAAGCTCGGAGATTACTATAAATATAAAAAGATTCCTGTAATAAGGAATCTTTTTATACTATAACTGTAAGAATACTGGCTTTTTAGTAAGTTGTTACCTAGAAATTTCTAAAATATCAAATTTCATAATACCACTTGGCACTTTAATTTCGGCTGTATCACCAACAGATTTTCCTAATAAGCCTTTACCTATAGGCGAGTTTACAGAAATTTTACCAGAAGCTAAATCAGCTTCACTCTCGGCTACTAAAGTATAGTTCATTTCCATACCATTAGTTTGATTCTTAATTTTAACTTTAGATAAAGCTAAAACTTTAGTCAAATCTAATTGCGATTCATCAATGACTCTTGCTCCAGAAAGTGTTTCTTCCATTTTAGAAATTTTCATTTCTAACATACCTTGGGCTTCTTTAGCGGCATCATATTCTGCATTTTCACTTAAATCCCCTTTATCTCTAGCTTCTGCAATAGCTTGCGATGCTTTAGGACGCTCTACGTCTTTAAGATAGTTTAGTTCTTCTCGTAACTTTTTTAAACCTTCAGCTGTGTAATAAGATACTTTACTCATAATTTGTTCGTTAATAAATATAATCTGGTGCGTTTTTATCCAAAAGATCCCGAAACAAGTTCGGGATTAAAGAAAAAATCTCGCGCTGACGAGATTACCCTACAAATATATGAAATATTTACGGTATAGTTGAATTAATTGTAAATTTGCGCTTCGAAAATTAAGCATTTTAAAGTGTAAATGAATATAATACTAATGACAAGGATTGTGTTTTTAATCTGTTTATTTTCAAAATAATAATAAAAATTAGGCTTGTGAAAAAGATGTTTATAATACTTAGTAGTGTTATGATTTTTGGTTGTACCAATGATGATACGATATATAATTGTAACTATTTACTAGATGTAGGGCTTAACCTTACCGTTAATCTTAATTTTCCACAATATAATCAACTTAATTTTATAGGTAATTCTGTTAGAGTAGAAGGCGTTGGTAATGAAGGTATAATTCTGGTTAGAGCGAATACAAGTTCTATTTTAGCTTGGGATGGTGCCGATCCAAACCATACGCCATCAGCATGCTCAGCTATGGATATCAGTGGATTAAATGCTGTTTGTGGCTGTGAGGATGGTAATGAATATAGTTTAATTACAGGTGTGGCGCTTAACGATAATTCTCAACCCTGTACGTTAAAACCATACAGAGTTGAGCTTATCGGAAATAATACGTATTTGGTTAGTAATTAAAATTTCATGGTAACACCAGCTAAAAAGTTAGTGGTGGCTTGAGGATAAAAACCAGCACCCTCTTGGGTTGCAATAGTTCCTGGGTTAGACCAAGTATCATCGTATGTGTAATAATAACCGTTAGAAAGGTACTTCACATTAAAAATATTATTGACTAAAGCAGAAATTACAATAGAGTCAAAAATAGATGTTGTTTCTATGGTATAATTAATGTTGAAATCATTGATAAAGTAACTCTCTAGTTTAGATAATTCAGCTTCAGTATTACCCATATATTGCTCACCAACAAACTTGCTTAATAGAGCCATTTGAAGGTTTTTAATAGGTTGAAATACCACGGCATTTGAAGCCACTAATTCTGGTGAAAAAGAAATATCAGTTTTTCCTAAGTTTACTAATTCGCCATCAAAATTAATAATGGTTTCCTTGTTTTTATTACTACTGAGTGTAACGTTAGGTTGTAAGGTTAGTTTTGGTGTTACAGGAATTATAGCTTCTAGTTCTAATCCTAAACGGTGACTTTCGCCACTGTTAGTTCTTATAGGATTACCAACATCATCCATTTGTCCTGATAATACTAATTGCTGATTGTATTGCATATAATAGGCATTAGCATTAAAGCTAAAGTTACCTTTGTTATGTCTCCAGCCTAATTCAAAATCATTAAGTTGCTCTGGTTTTATATCATTATTGCTTTCAAAATCCGTACGGTTAGGTTCTCTGTTGGCTCTAGCATATGAAAAATAAAGGTTGTTGTCGTTATTTAATTCATAGGTGATTCCAGCTTTTGGATTAAAGAACGTAAACGACTTATCTACTGCAAATTCTACAACATCAGAAGTTGTTCCTGTGGTTTTATAGGTGACGTTTCTGACTTGTAAATCACCAAAAAGACTTATGTTTTCGTTTAATTTATAATTTGCTTTTGTAAATATTGATAAGTCATTCTTCTTACTGTTACCTTCATAATAGCGGTCTCTAATAGTTCCGTTATCCGTAAATTCTTTTGCCCAAATAACTTCTCCAAAGTGATCACCATCATAGTGGCTAAACGATCCACCAAAAATCATATCTAGCGTATTAGTTTTATAATTAGCCGAAGCATTAATCACATAAAAGTTATTGTCTAACCAGCGACGACGAATTAAATCTGTTATAGGTATTTCAACGGTGTTTCCATCTTCATCTTCGTATGATATAATATCTGTAGGTGAGACAATACCTTCATAAAGATCTAATTCATCAGTGTCATCTTCATATTGTTCAAAATAACCTTGACCTTTAGTGTAGTTTAACCCAATATTAGTAGACCATTGGTTGTTGTAACGTTGATTCCAATGTAACTGATAATGATCTTGACTGTAATTATCAACTTCATTGTCGTAAAACTGCGTGTCGCCATTAGCATCGGTATATTCTCCAGCGGTATTATAGGTACGGTCATTTTCTAATTTATCTAAATCTTCAAGACCATTCCAAGCCTGATAAGTGACTTCCTTACCGCCAAAAGTGATGGCTTTAATTAAGGTGTTATCATCCACATAACTACCTTGTAAGAAATACGATTTTAAATCTGAAGTAGCACGATCTATATACCCATCAGATGCTATATTAGATAAACGACCAGCAATTTCAATATGGTCGTTCATAAGTCCGGTACTGAATTTTACAGTGTGTTTTCTAGTATTATAACTTCCGAATGAATTCGAAATTTCGCCAGAGGCTTCTTTAGAAACCGCGTCTGTTAAGACGTTAATACTAGCACCAAAAGCACCAGAGCCATTTGTTGAAGTTCCAACACCTCGTTGCAGTTGTAAACTTTCCGTTGAAGAGGCAAAATCGCCTAAGTTGACCCAAAATGTACCTAAAGATTCCGCATCGTTATACGGAATACCATTAATAGTAATATTGGTAGATTGCGAACTTACACCACGGACTCTAATACCTGTGTAACCAACCCCTGCACCAGCATCTGTTGTGGTTACTACCGATGGTAAAAAGTTAAGTAACACAGGAATGTCTTGTCCTAAATTACGTTTTTCTAAATCTTCTTTAGTCACGTTGCTGTGCGTAATTGGAGATTTGGCATCCACACGGACGGCTTTAACTAAAACTTCATCTAGTTTTTCTACTTTGGTAGAGTCTTGTGGTTTTTCGTTTTGTTGTTCTTGTGCGTAAGTGGCACTAAGACTTAATAAAAAAATGGAAATCGTTAATCTCTGTCGTTTTGTTTTTGAGAGATTGTTGAATAGATTTTTCATACGACTATAGTATTATAATCGAATAAAAAGAGGTCATTATTCTTGGTTAATAATTGATGTTAATTTTATTTTCCTGAAAGACCTTTAGACTACGCTCAAGGTGACATAGGTAAATAAAATAATGGCGATTATCGCCTTCCTAAACAGCATTACCTGTTCTAGGTTCAATGGGTATGATCTCAGCCAAATGGATTTCAGATTTCAAATTTCAGATTTTGGATGTTTTGAACAGTACTATTCAGCAATCGTTAATCATTAATTGGTAATCGTCAATCAATCGAGCACCCCTTTTTTGAGAACGCGGCAAAGATATAATAGATTTTAGAATTACGAATTACGATTCTAAATTTTTTTTGATTGGAAAGTGATGCTTAAAAGTTTTAGCCTACTAAGTCGCAAAGGCACAAAACTATATCGTTGTTTTTGTGACGCTGTACTTTTGCGATGATATATTCAGCATTTAATCTAGTGTTGGTGGCTTACGATTTGCCTTTTTCTCAGCGTTAATCCTTTTGTTTTTTAGACGTTTCTTTTTAGCTTTTCTAGGAACTCTGGTTGCTATGCGTTTTTTTTCTTCTTTTAAACCTTCATCTATAAGTTCTAAAAAGCGTTGTGTAACCAAAGCTTTGTTTCTAAATTGACTTCGACTTTCGTCACAAGCTAAAATTAAAACGCCTTCTTTGGTGAGTCTGTTGTTAAAAAATGCAACAAGCCGTTGTTTTTCGTCTGCATCAAAAACAGCTGAGTTTTCAATATCAAAATACAATTCAGCTTTAGAAGAGACTTTATTTACATGTTGACCTCCACTGCCAGAACTTCGAACATATTTATAAGATAATTCAGATTTTAGGATGTTATTGGCCACTACTCTTTAATTTGATGTGGTGATTTTAATAAATCGTTGACCGTTTTTACCGGGTTAAAAGTGATGATTGGCACTTCAACAAAAATCGTATTCCAATGCGCCATACTTCCATTCCAAAGCCCTGGTAATTCTAAGGCTTTTAGGTCTTTACCATTTTTTGTTTTGTTAGTGATAAATGCAGCATTAGGATTGACGTAATTTTCTAAGTCAAATTTTTCGCCTTTATAATTTTTAACACCACATACTAAATCTACAGGGTTAAAATGTGTGGCGTTTTTTAGAATGTTTTCTTGTTTTTGGTCTTCTAAATTTATTTGTGCCGACTCTACAATTTGAAGCGATTGGTTAGACTTTTTGTCTTCTACCCAAAACGGACCACCACCAGGTTCGCCTTCATTTTTCACCATACCGCATATTCGGATAGGACGGTTTAGTTTTTCTTGTAAATACTCCACCTTATAACGATGAGAATATTTTTTATACTCATCAGAAATTTTAATGCTTAATTTATGTGTTAGAAAGTTTTCAATAGCAGCTATATTGCCTTCTGTTACTTCTTCTGAATCTAAATCGTGTAAATACTCATAGGTTTTAGATTGTAATTCTATAAGTATACCAGCCAATACTTTCTTGTACTTTGCTACCTCTTCTTTGTATTTATAAACAACAACATTATCTATGTTTTTAACAAAGATAATATCAGCATCTAGTGTATTTAGGTTCTTTAATAAAGCACCATGACCAGAAGGTCTAAAGAGTATAGAACCATCAGTTTCTCTAAACGGTTTATTGTTTAAGGTTACCGCAATAGTATCTGTAGATTGCTGTTGGTACGAAAATGAAATTTGAAAAGTTACACCTGTATTTTGCTCTATGTTTTCTTTGATGCTTTGAAACTCTTCAATAAATTTTGTTTCATGAACTTCTGAAACCGTAAAGTGAAGTTTAGCTAATCCGTTGCTAGAAGCATATAAGGCTGCTTCATATAAATGCTCTTCAAATGCTGTTGAGATATGGTTTTTTTTATATTCGTGAAAAGGTAATAATCCTTTAGGTTGATTTCCAAAATCTAATTGGTTGTCGTCTAGCATTGCTTTTGCAAAATGCCATACTTTTTCTTGCGTAGACAGGGTCTCAAAATCAATACCTTTAGAATTAAGCACCTCCAAAACCGCTCTGTAAAACGGAAATTTTTCCATGCCCACCATAAACAGTGATAAATCTTTTAATTTGTTTTTATTAATGTATGAATTAAGCGATTGTTCTTCTGAATTATATTGATTAATAAACTGAAATAAAAATTTGAACATTCTGGTTGCCGCTCCAGAAGCAGGAACAAACTTTAATAAGGACATGTCGTCTTTTTTAGCTTCAAATAATGCGACATATTTATTTATTACATCAGTATTTAACGGCATTATACCATTATCTATAGTCGCCGCTTCAGAAATGTGTGTAAATGGAATTCCATTTTTAAAAAGCTTGATTTGCTTTTTAACGCTGTCTAAATTTAAATCTTTGGCTTCTATTTGCTGAATATCTTCTTCTTTAAATTTCATGTGTTGTTGTTTATTGTTTTATTCTGAGCTGCTGTTGTTGCTTTTAGTCATCTTAATTAAGGTCGAAACCTTGATAATCATGCCTTATGTTTTGTTAGTTAACAATTTGTCAATATGTTTAATAGCCAAGCTTAACCGCTCTTTATTGGTTCCTTTTAGAAGGAGGTATGGTTTTTTATGCGTTATCAATGCCGTTTCAAAAGCTTTGAACATCCGTTCGCGTTCATCAGGCTTGTCTCTTAAGTCATCTGCTTCCCAAGGCGTGTCAATATAAGTTAAAAAGTAAAGATCATACGAATTTTTTAGAGCATATGTTTCTAAAATCGGGTCACAAGTGCCTTTGTAATACGTTTCGCTATAGACTTTAGTTTCAAGTAAATTGGTGTCACATATTAAAATGGAATCGGTTTTTTGTGCCAATTCATTTTCAAGTTTCATCTGTCCGATGGCTATTGGGAGTAAGTCTTTAGGTTCACAAGTTTTGCGTTCGTTATTCCATTTGTCTTGTAAATATTCGCGTGCATATTCTGGCACCCATACAGAATTGTAATGTCTTGCTAATTGACGTGATATGGTTGTTTTTCCTGTAGATTCAGGCCCAAATAAAACTACTTTTATGCAGTTTGAGGGTTCTTGTTTAAACTTTTCTTCCATGCATTATAGCCTTGAATGGCTAAGATTAAAAATATTATAAATTGAACGCCAGTAAAGCCTAACCCTTTCACAAAATATAAAGGGATAGATATGAGGTCTGCAACAATCCATAAAATCCAATTCTCTATTTTTTTATTGGCCATTAACCACATTCCGGCAAAGAAAATTCCTGTAGTTAAGGTATCTATATAATCTGTGATTCTATCAAAACGATTAAAATAGAGATAGACACAAATTACAAAAATCACGGTTGTTAAGAAAATTAATCCTGCTTTTGTCCAATCTTTTAGTGATGATTTAGAGATGGCTAATTGGTTGACATCGTCTGAATATCTCCACATGTACCAACCATAGATACTCATTAAGGTATAATATATATTAATGGTTAAATCGCCGTAAAGAGTAAAAATATAGCACAAATACACAAACAGAATAGTACTAATAATTCCTGTGGGAAATACTAGTATATTTTCTTTTTGCGCGTACCAAACACTAGCTATACCAAAAATAACAGCAATAATTTCAATGCTAATATTAAGAGCTGTTGCAGTACGATAAGGTTCTAAGAAAAAATCAAAAATGGGGTTCATAGTCGCTTCGATCTGTTTTTACAATTTTCATTTGTAATACGGCAATATCAATACCCGAGAATGACCGTTTTATTTCTTGCGTTAAAAAAGGCATAAGTGTATCAAAATCGCCATAAATCTGTGTGCTTAAAGGGTTTTCTAGAACCTTAAATTCTGAAGCTCGTAAATGTTTAATAAAGTCAATAATGTGTGGTTCCCAATCGTCTTTTAATGGTGATAATTGTAATTCTATTGATATGTTCATGGTTGTAACCGCAAAAGCGGGGCGTTTAATATTAAATATTTGTTTGTAATTTTTGTTTTTTTAAATCATCAAAAAAAGTGTCATCATCTTCAAAGGCGGTGCCTATAACCACCAAGTCTGCACCTGCAATATAAGCAGATTCTAATTCGCTTTTGGTTCTAATACCACCACCTACTATTAAAGGAATATTGATATTTTGTTTTACTTCTGAAATGATATGCGGCGCAATAGCTTGTATGGCTCCGCTACCCGCTTCAAGATAAATCAGTTTCATGCCTAATAATTCACCTGCTTTTGCGGTGTCTTTAATCGTTTGAAGCGCTTGTTGAGGTATTGGTTTGGTTTCACTAACACGCTGAACAGCGGTTTCCTTTCCGTTTTCTATTAAAATATAGCCCGTGGGAATAATTTCTAAATTAGAGGTACTTAACTTCGATACCGCTTTAACTTGTTTTCCTATTAAATAATCGGGATTCCGCCCAGAAATTAAAGATAAAAACAAAATACCATCGGCTTTATCTGTAATTTGAATGATGTCTCCAGGAAATAATACAACAGGAAGTTCAGTGTATTTTTTTATTTCTACAACTAAAGATTCGGTTAAGCCTTCATCAACCTCACTACCTCCAACAAAAATATGTGTAGCGATAGACTGATTGGCTTTTTTTATAAAACGAGGCACTGAAGTAAGCTTCATTTTATCAGGGTCAATTAAAACAGCAAGGCACTTCTGTGCTTTTGTTATGCGACTTAATATATCCGTTCTTTTTTTGTTCATTCTTTTCTTTAGCGTATCACTATTAAACAATAATAGACTTCATTTTTTTATTTTATAACCTCAAACCTCATCTTACTAACCACTAACCACTAACCACTATTTAAGGAACCACATAGGCACAAGTAAAACCTTCAAATTCTAAAAAGGCCGTATTGTATCGGTGTTTTTTATTTTTATAGTCTATCCAAGCCACTGTTTTACCATCTTTAAGCATAAAAGGTATCACTAAAAAGTGTTCTTTAAATAGCATGCCTGGTGTTGCAAAAAGTTTATAAAGCGATTCTTTAATGCCCCAAATTACGGTAAGCCTATTGATATAATCTTCATCTGTAGATTTTAAATAATCGAATTCATAATCTACAAATTTGTGTGCAATAACACTTATTTTTTCGCGTTGCTTTTCGATATCAATCCCCACTTCTTTGTCACTAACAATTACACCAGAAAATGTAAATGAGTGGGTAATAGAAATATGCTTTCCATCTTTAAGGTGTGGTTTTCCGTATTCGTCGTAATATAAATCTTGATCTGTATAACCAAACTCGTGGAGTAAATGACGAACGCTCAAAAAACCCCGTTGGTGCAGTTCGCTTTTCATGCCTAAAACACGTTTTAAACTGCTGGCTTTTAAATCTAAAGGCTTCATTAAATTATCGTAAGATTCTTCAATCTTCCAGATTTTAACAGTAGTTTGTGAGTTAACACTAATGGTTTTATATAGTGGCATTTAAAATTCTGAATGTTATTGATTATCTTTGCACTGCCTAAGGCAGATTTGGCATTTTTTCAATAGCGAATTTAACTATTTAAGTGCTAACCCCAAAGGTGTTTCATAATATAAAAAATAACGAGAATAAGAATATGAGTACAAAAACAGTTGCTTACGTACCTAACAAGGTAAAAGACATGTCGCTTGCGGCTTGGGGAAGAAAAGAAATTGAATTAGCCGAAGCAGAAATGCCAGGTTTAATGAGTATTAGAGAAGAATATAAAAACGAGCAGCCTTTAAAAGGAGCACGTATTGCAGGTTGTTTGCATATGACGATTCAAACAGCTGTTTTAATTGAAACCTTACAAGCTTTAGGTGCAGAAGTTACTTGGAGTTCTTGTAATATTTTCTCTACACAAGATCAAGCTGCTGCTGCTATTGCAGACGCAGGAACAGCGGTTTACGCTTGGAAAGGACTCACCGAAGAAGAGTTTGATTGGTGTATAGAACAAACCCTTTTCTTTGGAGAAGACCGTAAGCCATTAAACATGATTTTAGATGATGGTGGTGATTTAACGAATATGGTTTTAGATAAATATCCAGAATTAGCGGAAGGTATTAAAGGGCTTTCTGAAGAAACAACCACTGGAGTTCACAGACTTTATGAGCGTGTTAAAAATGGGACTTTACCAATGCCCGCGATTAACGTTAACGATTCGGTTACTAAATCTAAGTTTGATAATAAATACGGTTGTAGAGAATCTGCTGTAGATGCAATTCGTAGAGCAACAGATGTTATGTTAGCTGGTAAACGTGTGACGGTTTGTGGTTATGGTGATGTTGGTAAAGGGACAGCGGCTTCTTTTAAAGGTGCTGGATCTATTGTAACCATTACTGAAATTGACCCAATCTGTGCTTTACAAGCAGCAATGGATGGTTTTGAAGTTAAAAAATTAGAAACCGTTGTTGGCAATTCAGATATTATTATCACCACTACAGGAAACAAAGATATCGTAAGAGCTGAGCATTTTGAAGCGATGAAAGACAAGACCATTGTTTGTAATATTGGTCACTTTGATAACGAAATTCAAATGGGTTGGTTAAATGAGAAATACGGAAGCACAAAAGATACTATTAAGCCTCAGGTTGATAAATATTCTATCGACGGAAAAGACATTATTGTTTTAGCAGAAGGCCGTTTAGTAAACTTAGGTTGTGCAACTGGTCACCCAAGTTTTGTAATGAGCAATTCATTTACCAACCAAACGTTGGCACAAATAGAGCTTTGGAAAAATAGTTTTAGTTACGAAAATGATGTTTATATGCTACCTAAGCACTTAGACGAAAAAGTAGCTAAATTACACCTTGAAAAAATTGGTGTTGAGCTTACAGAATTAAAAGAAGACCAAGCTAGTTATATTGGTGTAAAGGTTGAAGGACCATATAAACCTGAACATTACCGTTACTAATGTCATTCTGAGCGAAAGCTAAGAATCTCAAATATAAATTAACCCTTGCAGAAATGTGAGGGTTTTTTAATGCGGTTCTCAATATAAAATTGCAAAAAAGGCAATTTCACTCGAACAGACGAATCTGCTCCAATTGAAAATTTACATTTATCATGAAACTACAACGTCACTTCGAGTGATTCCGAAGAATGAGGAATTGTATCGAGAAGTTTCTATATTTAGAACATGAAACAATCTTATGTCTATATTTTAAAATGTTCTGATGACAGTTACTATACAGGAATAACCTCGAATTTAACGCAACGGTTAAATGAACACCAAACAGGAAAACATAAAGACAGTTACATGTATAATCGTAGACCATTAGAATTAGTATTTTATGCAGAATTTACAGATATTAATTTAGCAATTCAGACTGAAAAACAAATTAAGAAATGGTCGAGGGCAAAAAAAGAAGCTTTAATTAATGAAGAATTTGATAAGCTTCCAAATCTAGCAAAAAAGAAATTTTAGAGGTTCTCGATACAAAATTGCAGAAAAAGCAACTTCACTCGAACAGACGAATCTGCTCCAATTGAAAATTTACATTTATCATGAAACTACAACGTCACTTCGAGTGATTCCGAAGAATGAGGAATTGTATCGAGAAGTTTCTATATTTAGAACATGAAACAATCTTATGTCTATATTTTAAAATGTTCTGATGACAGT
Organism: Winogradskyella vidalii; assembly: GCF_013403955.1. GTDB lineage: Bacteria > Bacteroidota > Bacteroidia > Flavobacteriales > Flavobacteriaceae > Winogradskyella > Winogradskyella vidalii. The sequence continues at coordinate 259,030 of NZ_JABFDG010000003.1, forward strand.
TACTATACAGGAATAACCTCGAATTTAACGCAACGGTTAAATGAACACCAAACAGGAAAACATAAAGACAGTTACATGTATAATCGTAGACCATTAGAATTAGTATTTTATGCAGAATTTACAGATATTAATTTAGCAATTCAGACTGAAAAACAAATTAAGAAATGGTCGAGGGCAAAAAAAGAAGCTTTAATTAATGAAGAATTTGATAAGCTTCCAAATCTAGCAAAAAAGAAATTTTAGAGGTTCTCGATACAAAATTGCAGAAAAAGCAATTTCACTCGAACTGACGAATCTGCTCAAATTGAAAATTTATCTTTATCATGAAACTACAACGTCACTTCGAGTGATTTGTGAGGAACGAGGAAATTGTATCGAGAAGCTCATATAATCAACTAAATCTTATAGCTCCAGTTTTGTTCTCGATATAAAATTGCAAAAAAAGCAATTTCTCTCGAACAGACGAATCTGCTCCAATTGAAAATTTACATTTATCATGAAACTACAACGTCACTTCGAGTGATTTGTGAGGAACGAGGAAATTGTATCGAGAAGCCCATATAATCAGTTAAACCTTATAGTTCCAGTTTAGTTCTCGATACAAAATTGCAAAAAAAGCAATTTCACTCGAACTGACGAATCTGCTCCAGTTGAAAATTTATATTTATCATGAAACTACAACGTCACTTCGAGTGATTTGTGAGGAACGAGGAAATTGTATCGAGAAGCTCATATAATCAGTTAAACCTTATAGTTCCAGTTTAGTTCTCGATACAAAATTGCAGAAAAAGCAACTTCATTCGAACTGACGATTCTACTTCAATTGAAATTCTAAATCTAAGATGAATCTATTACGTCACTTCGAGTGATTCCGAAGAATGAGGAATTGTATCGAGAAGCGAAAATGTCAAACACAAAAAAACCTCACCGTTATAAACGATGAGGTCTAATAAATTTGTTTATTATATATCAGCTATCAACTGCTAACTAACTACGTTTCTTACGTTTTTTCTTCTTATTTTTCTTAGATGTAGAATCCTTTTTTTTAGGGTGCACCAATGTCATTTCGTCAATTAAATGTTGTGCACCAGCATATTTGTCAATAATAAAAAGGACATAACGTAAATCGACCATGATGTTACGGCAAATTTCTGGATCGTAATTCATATCACTCATAGTTCCTTCCCAAACACGGTCAAAGTTTAAGCCTACTAAGTTTCCGTGTGCATCAATGGCTGGACTTCCAGAATTACCACCTGTGGTATGATTTGTGCCTAAAAAACAAACCGGTACTTTGCCGTTGCTGTCTGCATATTGACCGTAATCTTTAGATTCGTATAGCTCAATCAATTTTTGTGGTACATCAAACTCGTAATCACCAGGAACGTATTTTTCAATAACGCCATCTAAGTAACTCACCGGACTGTAATATACCGCATCTCTAGGTGAATAGCCTCTAACTTGTCCGTAGGTAACACGCAGTGTGCTGTTAGCATCTGGAAAGTAACGTTCTTCAGGTAATGCTTCCATTAAGGCCGTCATGTATTCGGTTTGTAAAGCGGTAATTGGTGTGTTTTTTTCTTCGTATTCTGGATTAATCGTTTCAAAAAACTCAGCGATAATAGGTTTAGCATAGGCATAAGCCGCATCGTTGTTAAGATTTTTTATCACGGTTTCCGCATCCCCTTCAAGCAATTCTAATGCTGATTCTAAATTGGTAAATGCTGTTTTTTCATAAATAGAAGCATCTATATTATCCGTGTAAAATGGCATTACATTTTCATAGACACCTTTATCTAAATCTGCATCATAATTTTTATGAATACCTTTTAATTGGCCTGTTAAAACTTCTTTTCCTCTTTCAAGAATTGCGGGGTTTTCAATTAAAGCTTGTTCTACTTGATAAGCTCTAAAAGTCATTTGCATTAACTCATTGGTGGTTAAAAAGACTTCTATAAAGTTTCTGCGTTTAATATTTATAGCAGCAAAATCTTTATATAACTTATCAAATTCTGGTAGAATATGACCGTATTTATCTTCTAACCCTTTTTCTTTTAAAGCTTTAGTGAACGTAGCTTCAAAAGCTTTACGCTGTTCTACCGCATTACTTTTTTCGATACCTAAATTAACGCCAATCCATCGTTTCCAAGAGTTAGCAATTCGGGCTTGTTTGGACGCATATTTGATTCGTATTTCGTCACTTGATTTCATTTTTTCATCAATGACTTCTAAAGCAGCTTCTCTAATAGCAATATTGGTTGGGTTAAATTCTTTAGTAATATGCTCAATCGCAACCGCCGGAAGATATTCTTCTGTAGTCCCTGGAAAACCAAAAACCATAGTGAAATCGCCTTCTTCTACACCATCTAATGATACTGGAAGGTAGTGTTTTGGTGTGTAAGGTTTATTATCTTTACTGTACTTTGCTGGGCGGTTATTTTCATCGGCGTATATTCTAAACAATGAAAAATCACCAGTATGACGTGGAAATACCCAGTTATCAGTGTCACTTCCAAATTTTCCAATGCTAGTTGGAGGAGCACCAACCAAACGGATATCTTCAAAACGTTCCGTGACAAAAAGGAAGTATTGATTGCCTTCATAAAAGGCTTTTGTTTTTACATCTTGCCACGATTCTCTTGGCCAAGTTTTCATGGCAGCATTACTATTTTTAGCAATTTGAGATTGCTTTTCTTTTTCAGTCATAGTATCCGTTATGTCCTTTAAGACTACATCAGATACATCGTGAATACTCACAATAAATTCGATAAATAAACCTTCATTAGGTAATTCTTCTTCTTTATTCATGGCCCAAAATCCATCTTTTAAATAATCGTTTTCTAGAGACGAATGGGATTGAATCTGACTGTAACCACAGTGGTGATTGGTGAGGATCAAACCTTGGTCCGAAATGACTTCACTCGTACAACCGCCATTAAAATGACCAATGGCATCTTTTAAGCTAGAATTGTTAACATCATATATGTCTTGAGCCGTTAATTTACTACCCAAACTTTGCATTTCATCTTCATTCATCCCTTCTAAAAGTGAAGGAATCCACATGCCCCCTTGCTGGGCAGAAACTTGAAAAGCAACAAAAAGAAAAAGAATTTTTAATAAGCGCATCATTAATATTTTATTAGTTTTTGTAAAGATAGAAAAGCTTGTTTTATATCTTTAATGTTTTAGCATATAAAGCATATAATTTTAATGAATTTTAAATCTAAATTACCCAATATAAGCACGACTATTTTTACGGAAATGAGTGCTTTGGCAAAAACGCATAATGCCTTAAATCTTTCGCAAGGCTTTCCAGATTATCCAAGTTCTCAAAAGTTGAATAATTTGGTGAGTACCGCTATGGATAATGGGTATAATCAGTATGCGCCTATGGCAGGCAATTTAGAACTGCGTTTGGCGATTACTAAAAAGTATAATTTACTTTATAAAAGTACTTACCATCCCGATAAAGAAATTACAATTACGGCAGGTGCAACCCAAGCTATTTTTACCATCATTTCTGCATTTATACATAAAAATGATGAGGTCATTATTTTTAAACCTGCTTATGATTGTTATGAGCCAGCCGTTCAAATTAATGGAGGAATAACAATTGCTGTTCAATTATCTGCACCAAATTATCAGGTAGATTGGGCTGAGGTGGCTTCAAAAATATCGTCTAAAACAAGGGTGATTATTATTAATACGCCACATAATCCAAGTGGGACTATTTGGTCTAAAGGCGATATGCTTCAACTCCAAAAGTTAACCGCAAATACGGATATTATTGTATTGAGTGATGAGGTGTATGAGCATGTTGTTTTCGACAATCAGGAGCACCAAAGTGTGTGCTTATATCCCGACTTAAAACAGCGTAGTTTTATAACGGCTTCTTTCGGAAAAATATTTCATAATACCGGCTGGAAAATTGGCTATTGTTGTGCCCCCGAAGCTTTAATGGCAGAGTTTAGAAAAGTGCATCAGTTTAATGTGTTTTCGGTGCATCATCCTTCTCAAAAAGGGATAGCAGATTATATGAAAGATGCAGCAACCTTTTTAGAATTACATAATTTTTTTCAACGCAAACGCGATTTGTTTTTGAATTTAATATCAGAGTCGCGATTTAAGTTTCAACCTGCTCAAGGTACCTATTTTCAAGTCTTAGATTATTCTGAAATTACCGACGAATACGATGTGGATTTTGCTAAACGACTGACTGCAGAATTTAAGATAGCCTCTATTCCACTTTCGGTTTTTAACACTAATAACCACGATGACAAGGTGTTGCGATTTTGCTTTGCTAAAACTGATGAAACATTAGTACGAGCGGCTGAAATTTTGAATATGATTTAATGTTAAAACTTTCGTAATATGGTGACTCAAGATGTCTTTTTGGGTCTTATCTATAGAACCAAAACATAAAATATGAAATTTCAAAATATAGTAGCATGTTTTCTATTAAGTTTGATGTTATCTTGTGGGAGCTCAGAACAAGTTATTACTTCAGATGGTGAAGTTTATGAGGTAAAAGGAAGTACTATTGAAAGCAATGGTAATGATGTTACGGAAACTTTATCTGAAGACCGTAAGTCTGAAATTAAAGCTACATTAAAGGCGAATAAAAAAGCGGAATCGGAAGCTGAGGAATTGCAAGAGCAACTTAAAGAAAAGCAAAAAGAGTTGAAAAAGGCACAAGAAGAAGCCGAAGAAAAGCAAGAAAAATTAGCAGAGAAGCAAGACGCTTTAGAAGAGCGGTTAGAAGCGCAAGACGATGCTCGTAAAGATTTTTTAAAGGCAAATAAACGTTTAGAAAGTAAACAAAAGCGCTTTGAAAAGCTTAAAGAAAAAGGAAAGCTATCTCCTAGAGATGAAGAAGAATGTGCTGAAGAATTAGAAGAACTAAAGGAAGCACTCAAGGCCGCAAAAGAAAAAATGAATAACGTAAATAAATAAAAATTATGAAATATATATTAACTTGTGTAAGCTTATTATTTGTGGTGTTTTTACATGCCCAAGAAGTGACAAAAGAAGGAAAAATCTATGAAGTAAAAGAGCAGAAAATCTTTTTAGAAGGAAAGGATGTTACGGAATCTTTAAGTTTAGAAGATAAAGCGATTATTTTTAAAGAAGCTGCAGCAATTACAGAAAAAACAAAATTAGAAGCAGCTGCAAAATTACAAGAAGCAGAAGCTAAAGCTAAATTAGCAGCAGAAGAAAAAGCAAAAGCAGAAAAGACAGAACAGTTAGCTAAGGTGAAAGCAAAAGAAGAAAAGGCAGCAAAAAAGCTTGAGAAAGAAGAAGCCAAAGCCTTAAAAGAAAAAGAAGCAGCCGCAAAAGCATTAGAAAAAGAAAAGAAAGCCGCTGAAAAAGCTCAGAAAAAAGCAGATAAGGCTGAGAAGAAAGCAGAAAAGGCCTTAAAAAAAGAAGAAAAGCTACAATCTAATTTAATAAAAGCAGAGGAAAAACTAGATAAGGCACAGAAGAAATTCGATAAGTTAAAAAGAAAAGGTAAATTGTCTCCTGTAGATGAGAATAAGTGGATTGATAAAATAGAAAAGCTTACTGAAAAAGTAGAAAAAGCGAAAGAAAAAATATAACTATGTCTAACGTTTTAAACGTAGCCTTAATACAAACGCCTTTAGTTTGGGAAAACCCAGATGAAAATCGACGTTTACTAAACGATAAGATCAATGCTATAAGTAATAGTGTTGATCTTGTTGTTTTACCAGAAATGTTCACCTCTGGTTTTACCATGAATCCTGCTGCAGTGGCTGAAACCATGAATGGTAAGACTATAGCTTGGTTGAAGAATAAAGCGAAAGAAAAACAAGTCCTTATCTTAGGAAGTCTTGTTATTACTGAGGATAATAATTTTTATAATCGCATGGTTTGTGTAGAACCTTCTGGGACTATAACCAAATATGATAAACGTCACACCTTTACATTGGCAGGCGAACATAAAATTTATACAGCAGGTTCAGAAAAAGTCATATTAAACTATAAGGGCTGGAAAATTTGTCCATTAGTCTGTTACGATTTACGTTTTCCAGTTTGGTCTAGAAATGTAGAGAATTATGACCTCTTAATTTATGTAGCCAATTGGCCAAAAGTTCGTATTAAAGCTTGGGATGCCTTATTAGAAGCTAGAGCCATCGAAAACATGTGTTATTGTGTTGGTGTAAATAGAGTTGGCTTAGACGGTAATAATTATGAACACTCTGGTCATTCTGTAGCCTACGATGTTTTAGGGAATAGAATAGATACCTTATCTGAAAACGAAGAAGCAACCAAAATTGTAAGCTTAGATAAAGATTGTATTAAAAAATACCGAGAAAAATTAAACTTTTTAAATGATCGTGATGAATTTAATCTAATAAAATAAATTCTGTAGGATAATCCCATCCAGCACGCACTTCAACTTCTTCAGGGAAATAAGCAACACGCTCCGGTTGTATACCTAATAGGTAGTTTCCAGTATCGTATTTTCCATTTTCATTGGTGTCAAAAATAGCACGTAAACTATATAGTCTTGGCGTTAAGTTTATAAAATCTACTACAGGAGAATCCTTAGCATAGTGCTCATATAAAACCTCTCCTTTGTTGTTTATTAATTGAACAATCAATGGAAGTTTAGCATTTTTTAGGCTGACTCTAATACTACCATATTCAGATTTTAGTTTTGTACGCACCGTGTAATTCAAAGTATCCAGGTTGGTGTTGTCGTAAAAATCTGTAAAAGTTCCTGGAAGTAAAGTAAAATTGTACTGCTGTTTTTCTTGTTTCTCAATAGGGAATTTATACACATTATAAATGGAATCATACTTCACTTTATAAGGTACAGGAAGTGAATCTTTATCTATGACTTTAATTTTTGTGGTATCTATTTTAGTTAATGGAATATTAGCTTCCATTGTAAAATCCTCTTCGTAGTTTATAGTTCCTTGTATTGGGGCAGACATTTTTAAAGAATCTGCTTTTATACTTCTAAAACGGTGTTTAAACGTGTCTATATATTTTTCGTTAGTAACGACAAAAAAGGTGGTGTCCACTTCAAATTTAGGGCGGTACCAATAGTAAAGTGTATCTGTTTCTTTGTCTTTAATAATTCGGGTTTTATAATCTTCTGGTGTGCTATCTAAAACTTTAATACGCATAGACTCATAATCACCTTCATACGGAAAGATAATTTTGGTGTCTCCTTCTTGTTTCGGCTTTATAGCTTTAAAATTAGTCGTTTCCTTAAATAAAGTAAGTTTATGAGAGGTAGAAGAGTCTGAAGGCAAGGTAATAAAACCTTCATTAAATCCTATTTTATCATTTTTTTGATCGAACATATAATTCGAATTTTGATCCTTTATAGCGACTAATTTATAGGTTCCAGATTTAATATTTTCAATCTTATATGTTGTAAGACTGTCTAGTGTGTTGGTAATATATCTTGGCTTTTGCTTGTAAACAATAGAATCGGTATAGGTAGAATCTACTTCGTACAACATTACAGAAACAAAGGTGTCTGGTTCTTGGAGTAAGGCATCTTCTACATGACCGTTTACAGACAATGAATCGATGTGATTTCCTGTAGAAAAGACATAACGATAATAAGGATAAGGATTTTCTTCGTTGTAATCTACAATGCTTTCTCCAAAATTAAAAGCATAAGTTGTATTGTCTTTTAAAGTATCTTGAATTGTAATGGAAATATATTTACTCGCGCCACTCATTGGTGTTACAATGGGAGCCGTGTCCATAGGTGGAGAGATAATAAGCTGTTTCGTAAGGTCTTTAATTTTAATGTATTCGTTAAAATTGATAATAATCTCTTTACCTTTAAAATTAGTAGAATAATTTTCTGGTTTAGACGATGTTATTACCGGTGGATCAACATCTATATCTCCTCCAGATGGATTCCCACGATTAGCACAACTTGCAATACTAATTGCAATTAAAATAAGGCTTAAAACTCGTATTAAATTTATACGCATTTATTCAAAATAATTTAGCACAAAGAAACAATATAAAAAGCGATACTCAAAACATATCATTTTTAGGTTTTTTAGAAAAAACGATTAAGATTAATCTGCAATTGCCAAGGTAGCAAGACTTAACTTAATATCGTCTATTTTTAACAAAACACTAGCACATGCTTCAACCGTTGCACCAGTGGTAACAATATCATCAACCAATAAAATGTGTTTTCCTGTTAAGGATTTATTTTCAGAAATATTAAATAGTGCGCCATCGTCATTCCAACGTTTCATACGTCCTTTAAAAACTTGTGTTTTTGTGGCTTTTGTTTTTATTAAAACGGTATCATTATATTCGGCATTTAAGGCTTTTGCAATTTCTTTTCCAAATTTAGCAACTTGGTTATAGCCACGTTTTCGTAATTTGGTTTTGTACAAAGGTACAGGCACAACCACATCAATTTGTTTGTAAGCTTCAATGGTTGCTAATTCTGCACCAAGCCACTTGCCAAAAAATTCTCCTATGGCTTCGTGACCTCTATATTTTAAATTATGAAGTATTTGCTGTACAATTCCTTTTTTAGAAAAATGTAATAATGCCGTTGCTTGTTCTAATTTTATACGACCATAAACTACTTTTTTTACGGCTTCTATATCATCAAAATGATAATTTGTTACCGGTAAATGGTGTCTACAACTGGTACATAATAGTAGCTCATTATCGGTCAAAACGGTGTTGCAGGCTTCGCAAACCTTAGGAAATAATAAGTTTAACAAGTTTTTCATCACTTAATCGAATAAAATAATCCTATGTATAGAATAAATCTAATTTCGTATGAAATTAAGAAAATTAATAATGATAGTTAACCCTCAACTATTTAACTACAGATTAATTATAAGTTCTTTATTGGTTGTTTTAACTGTTTTAGGAATATATAGCTTTACTAAATATAAATCCATTGAATCCTACGAAGAATTCCTAGAACAAGAAAAAGTTTTGATAGAAACGGAACTATCAGATCTATTGTTAGGTTACGACGAACAAAACCAAGACTATAATCTTACGGCTTCTCAGCTCCAAGAAGCAAAAATAGAAACTAAATTAGCTTTAGATTCTTTGAGATTATTAAATAGTGATTTATCCATAATTACTGAGTTTAAAGATCAACTTATAGTTTTAAAATCTAAAAGCAAAGTGTTACTAAGCACTATTGACTCCTTAAATTCTGCAAATAAAAAATTGCAGAAAAAGCACCGCTATGCTTTAAATGCTATAAAAGAGAATACAACAACTATTAATGATTTAGAAGATACTAATGATGCTTTACATAAATCTATTGATAATGCAGCAGTATTAAAAGCCAATAATATTAAAGTGGAACCTTATAAGTTAAAGTCAGATAAAAAACGTTTAACTAAACGTGCTAAACGTGTCAATGCTATTGACGTATGCCTAACACTTACTGAGAACCCATTAACTTTAGAGGGCGATAAAGATATTTATATTCAAATTGTGAGTCCTAGTGGAAATGTGATTTCTGACCAAGGTGAGGAAGTTTTTGGAGACTTATCTTTAGTCTACAGCAAAAAAGAAGTCGTTGACTATAAAAATGAAAATTTAGAAATTTGTACGGCTATAGTTGCTGATAGTAATGATAAACCATTAATAAAAGGCTATTACTTTGTTCATGTTTTTCATGAAAACATAAAATTGGGAAGCACCAGTTTTGAATTAATTTAATTTAAGTTCACAATTAACGATATAATTTTTTAAAAACCGTTCTGTTAATCAGAGCGGTTTTCTATTTTTGCAGTATTATGGCAAACGACGATCAATTTAAAAAAGTAATCTCTCACGCAAAGGAGTATGGTTACGTGTTTCAGAGTAGTGAAATCTATGATGGACTTAGTGCAGTGTACGATTATGCTCAAAATGGAGTAGAATTAAAGAAAAATATTAGAGACTATTGGTGGAAAGCCATGGTTCAGATGAATGACAATATCGTTGGTATTGATGCTTCAATATTTATGCATCCTACCACATGGAAAGCGTCTGGTCACGTAGATGCTTTCAGTGATCCTTTAATTGATAATAAGGATTCTAAAAAACGTTATAGAGCTGATGTTTTAGTAGAAGACTATTGTGCTAAAATTGAAGCTAAAATTGAAAAGGAAGTCAAAAAGGCAGCTAAACGTTTTGGTGATGCCTTTAATAAAGAAGAATTTGTTTCTACTAACGGACGTGTTGTTGGTTACCAAGAAAAAATCGATTCTATTCTAAAACGTCTAGGTCAATCTTTAGAAAAAGAAGATTTAGCTGATGTAAAAGCATTAATTGAAGAATTGGAAATTGCTTGCCCTGTTGCAGGAAGTCGTAATTGGACCGATGTTAAGCAGTTCAACCTCATGTTTGGGACTAAGTTAGGGGCTTCTGCCGAAACCGCAATGGACTTATATTTAAGACCAGAAACGGCACAAGGTATTTTTGTAAATTTCTTAAACGTTCAGAAAACCGGACGTATGAAGATTCCTTTTGGAATAGCACAAACCGGAAAAGCCTTTAGAAATGAAATTGTTGCAAGACAGTTTATCTTTAGAATGCGTGAGTTTGAACAAATGGAAATGCAATTTTTTATTAAGCCAGGCACTCAAAAAGAATGGTTTGAGTATTGGAAAGAAACCCGATTAAAATGGCATAAATCTCTTGGTTTAGGAGATGAAAATTACCGTTTTCACGATCACGAAAAATTAGCACATTATGCAGATGCGGCTACGGATATTGAATTTAAATTTCCATTTGGATTTAAAGAATTGGAAGGGATTCACTCGCGTACCGATTTCGATTTAAAACAGCACGAAGAATTTTCAGGTAAAAAACTTCAGTATTTCGATCATGAAGATAAAGCGAATTATACGCCATACGTTTTAGAAACCTCTATTGGTTTAGATCGTATGTTTTTAGCTGTATTTTCTAATGCTTTAGTAGAAGAAGAATTAGAAAATAATACTACAAGAACCGTTTTAAAATTACCAGCTGTTTTAGCGCCTAATAAAGCAGCGATTTTACCATTAGTTAAAAAGGATGGTTTACCAGAAATCGCAAAACAAATTGTTGAAGACTTAAAATGGGATTTCAACGTGACTTACGATGAAAAAGATGCTGTTGGAAGACGTTACAGAAGACAAGATGCTAACGGAACACCATTTTGTATTACCGTAGATCACGATACTTTGGAAGATAACTCCGTTACGATTCGTCATAGAGATACGATGGAACAAAAACGTGTAAAGATTGAAGATTTAAAAGAGATTATAAAAGCTGAGGTTGATGTAAAGCATTGGCTGAAGAAAATGAAATAATAATTTCCTACGAACCTCGAAACTATCGGGAAGGAATCTCAAAGACTAAAAATGTCCAAATTCTAATCATTTGGACATTTTGTTTTTATAAATATACTATCTGTTAAAAACGATAACCAAAGTTGACACCAAATCGTAATTCAACATTACTTAAATAATCGGTATCAAAATTCCCTAAGTTTCTCGCTACATCACCCTTAAGTGTTAAGGTGAATTTATTACTAAACATCCATTTATGGCCTATCCCAAATCCGGCAGAAATACCTGAAACATCATAAGTGTATTTATCTTCAACATAAGATTCAGAAAAACCATCATTATAATAATAGTAACCGTCATCCACCGAAATTTCCCCAGTTCTTACTTTAAGTTGTGGAAAAAAGAAAAAACCGGCATGGTCTTTATGCTTTGAGAAATAAACAAGATATGCCGCATTTAGACTGATAGCTGTGGTTTTATCAATATAACCAACATCATAATATGCATAACTATCGAAGAAGTTAGCACCAATAAATAACGATTGATTGTTGTTGTATAAACGCTCATAATTCACATTTAAAGTTCCTGCAATGACCAAATCTAACAGATTGGTTGAAATTTCTGATTCTTTAGAGGTCTCTTCAATTTGTGTTTGGGCATTAATGGTTAAGACAGAAAATAGCAGAAATAGGGCAAAAAGTGATGATTTCATAAGTTGATTTTGATAGATTGATGATTTTGATTTGTTTTAAGAATTTATATTCTATAGATACCAAATAGAACAAAAGGTTGCGTTAAAAACACTCATTTAATTTTCTAGTGACTATGACCTCCTTCGCTTTCATTCAGCAACATACCTGTGCCTTTAATTAAAATTTGTTGGTTGTTAAAAGCATCTGTATTTAAAACTTCAACAGCATCTTCTGTTTGTTTTCCTATTTCTAATTTTACTTTTTCAAGATGGAATTCACTATCGTTTTTCTCTTCTAAAATTAAAACATAGGTGCCGTCTTCTAAGGGTATTAAAGCTTCTTTGGGTACACCCATTTTTTGGGTGCTTTCGGTAATAATTTCTGCTTCTACAAACATACCTACAATAAAATTATGCGCTTCATTATGCACATGTCCATGTACTTGTACACGTCTGCTGGTTGGATCAATAGTGGTACCTACCAAATGAATTTCTGCGTCAAAAATTTCGTTTGAGGCTTCTGGAATTTGAAAACGGATGCTTTGGCCTTTTTTGATTTTCATAACGTCTTTTTCAAAAACTTCCAATTCTAAATGAATGTGGTCCGTATCCACAATTTCTAAAATTACATCGCTTGGTGCTACGTAAGCACCATTACTTACGTTAACCTTACTTACAGCGCCAGATATTGGGGAATACAACGTGATATGAGATGAAATTCGTCCTGCTTCTACTTGTTTTGGACTAATATTCATCATTTGCAGTTTTTTGCGTAAGCCATTATAATGGGCCAAATTGCTTTTGTATAAACTCTCCGCTTTGAGATAATTTTTCTCTGAGGTTATTTGCTCATCAAACAAGGTTTTTTGTCTATTGAATTCCGATTTTAAATACTTCAATTGCTCTGCGACTTCCAGGTAGTTTTGTTGAATTTCTACATATTCAGGGTTTTCAAGTGTAACTAAGGCTTGTCCTTTAGTAACGCTATCGCCAATTAATAACGGTGTTTTGGTAATGTAACCACCTATAAACGTAGAAATGCTCGATTTGCTTTGTGGTGGAACATCTATCATGCCGTTGACTTTTATGCCATTACTAAAATCGAATTCACTTAAGCTTCCAAACACCATGTTTTCACTTTCAAATTGGGCTTTAGTAACGGTAATATGGTCATGGTCTGCTTTTGTCGGTGCGAGTTCGACTTCATTGTTTTTATCGTTTCCGCAGGCTGTAAATAGCATGGCGAATAAGAGTATATATAAATATTTCATCTTTAAAATTGATTTAAAATAAGGTGATTAATACTAATAACAGTTTGGTTGTACGCATTTAGATTATCGAGATACGTGAGCTCAATGTCTGTAGCGGTTTCTAAACTTTGGATGTATTGAAAAAAGTCAATTTCACCTTCTTTAAAGGTTCTATTGGCTGTTTTAATAATTTCATTTTTTAAGCGTTTGCCTTGGGTATTGTAATAATGAATAGCTTCTTCAAATTTATGTAGTGTGGTAAGCAACGATTTATATTCTGAATTTAATTGGACTTCATAATCTTGTTTTTGCTCTACAATGATGTCTTTGGCAATTTTAGAGGCTTTGATTTTGGAAGAATTTCCAAAGAATAACAAGGGGATTTTTAGCCCGAATTGATAGCCTCTAATATTATCATTTAATTGGTCGTTGGTTCCTTGGAAATAATCGAAACTAAGGTCAGGTAGAAGACTTTGCTTTTCGGATTTATAAAGAGCATTCTGGTAATTTTCGGCATTTTCGAAATATCGTAAACCAGAATTATCTTGAAGCGAAGGACTGTTTAATTCTAATTGGTCTAAGTCCTGGTCTATTATAACAATAGTGTCGACTTGCACAATTGCTTTTAATTGCTCTTTTGAATATGCAACATCTTGCAGTGCTTGCTTATACAAGGTTCGCAATTGTTTTTGCTTAGATTCGGCCGTAATAGTTTCTAAATAATTGGTCTCACCAAGTTCAAAACGTCGTGCGGATTTCTGTGCAAAATCATGATACAAACTATCTAAAAATCGATAGGTTTCTGCCTTTTGTTTCGCATAACCTAATTGATAATAACTAGAATAAACTTGTTTTTTAAGCTGTTGTAATTGAATGTTGTATCTAGAGGTTTCTAAATCTACTCTGGCTTTGTTAGCTTTTTTATCTGCAAAATATGCCGTTGGAAATTTAAAATCTTGAGCAATTCCAAATACTTTTAAAGGTTCGTTGTTCACGGCTAAATTGCTCTGGTCATAATTATAATACAACGCCGTTTTATTAAAATTAAAAGCACTTCCAACCAAAGCATCGCTCTTTTCAATTTCTAAATGTGAAGCTTTTAAATGGGCATTATTCGCTAAAGCGACATCTAAAGTTTGCTCTACCGTCAGTGGTGTTTGGGCATTGCCTTGCCACATAAATAGAAAACCGAGGATAGTGACTACTGTTGTTTTATTCATCTTATGTGCTGTTTTATTTTTATACCATGCATAAAGAACGGGTAACACCACTAAGGTTAAAATAGTGGCAGTAAACAGGCCGCCAATCACTACCGTGGCCAAAGGACGCTGTACTTCTGCACCTGCACTAGTAGAAATGGCCATAGGTAAAAATCCTAAGGCAGCGGCCGAAGCTGTTAATAATACAGGTCTTAAACGTTCCGTTGTACCTCGCTTTACAAGCGCTTCAATGTCATTCATGCCTTCCTCGTCGTGTAACGCCTTAAAATGTTCTATAAGCACAATACCGTTAAGTACGGCAATACCAAATAGAGCAATAAAACCAACCCCTGCAGAAATACTAAAGGGTAAGTCGCGCAACCACAATAACAACACACCACCAACAGCAGCTAGCGGAATGGCAGAATACACTATTAATGCTTCTTTTACGGAATGAAATGCAAAATATAGGAGTACAAAAATTAGAATCAATGCTATGGGAACTACTATGAGTAAGCGTTCTTTAGCACTTTGAAGATTTTCAAATTGGCCACCATATGTAATGTTGTAACCCACCGGAAGTTGTAATTGCGTATCGAGAATAGTTCTAACCTCTGTCACTACCGATTCTAAATCTCTATTTCTAACATTTACGCCGACAACGATTCTACGTTTGGTATCATCTCTCGAAATTTTTGCAGGACCTTCCGTGTAAGTAATCGTGGCTAATTCACGCAAAGGAATCTTGCTACCATTGGGCACATCGACATATAAATTTTGAAGACTTTCAAGATTTTTTCTGCTGTTTTCATCTAATCTAACTACGAAATCAAATCGTTTTTCACCTTCAAAGACATTCCCAACGGTTTTACCAGCAAATCCCATAGAAATAAGCTTATTAATATCGGAAATGTTAAGGCCATAACGGGCTATTTTATGTCTATTGTACTCCACGCTCATTTGTGGTAAACCTTCAACTTTTTCTACCACAATGTCAGATGCACCTTCTACATGTTCAATTAAGGTTTTAACTTCATTGGCTTTTTTGGCTAAAACCGATAAGTCTTCACCAAAAATTTTAATAGCGACATCAGCTCTTACGCCTGTTATAAGTTCGTTAAATCGCATTTCGATAGGTTGGGTGAATTCTACTTCCATTCCAGGGATTACTGTTAAAGCATCTTTAAATTTAGTGGCTAGTTCGTCTTTGCTATTTGCTGAAACCCATTCCTTTTTAGGTTTTAGTTTAATGATAACATCACTCTCTTCCATAGACATCGGGTCGGTAGGGACTTCCGCTGCACCAATTCGGGAAACGACTTGTTCGACTTCAGGAAAATTATCGAGTAAAATCTGTTCTATTTTTGTGGTGATTTCTATGGTTTTTCCGAGGGAGGTTCCTGTTTTAAGAACGGGTTGAATTACAAAATCACCTTCATCTAGAGTCGGTATAAATTCGCCACCCATTTTGTTGAATAAAAATGCACTTAACAATAATAGTATTGCAGAAAGACTCAGAACTATTTTTTTGTGAGCTAAAGAAAAGTCAATAAGAGGTTCGTACCCTTTTTTGATAAAATTCATTAAGCGTACCGAAACATTTTTTGAAGACGGTTGACTAGGTTTTAAAAATAAGGAAGCCACTACGGGCACATAGGTTAAACACAGAAGCATAGCACCAACGAGCGCAAAGCTAAAGGTAAGTGCCATGGGTCTAAACATTTTGCCTTCCACACCACTTAGTGTTAAGATAGGAATAAAAACAATGAGGATGATTAATTGTCCAAAAATGGCCGAATTCATCATTTTTGAAGCACTTTTTAGGGTAATATTGTCAATTTCGGTCTGTTTTTCGTGTTTGTTGATTGCTTTTAGTTGGTCACTTTTTCTAATTATTTGAAAGGCAATAAACTCTACAATAATAACAGCACCATCAATAATAATTCCGAAATCAATAGCGCCAAGACTCATTAAATTGGCATCTACGCCAAATACATTCATCATAGAAATGGCAAACAATAAACTCAAAGGAATAACTGAAGCGACGACCAAGCCAGAACGTAAATTTCCTAACAATAAGACCACTACAAAAATGACAATAAGTGAACCGAGGATTAAATTTTCAGATACTGTAAATGTGGTTTTGTTTATCAATTCGCTTCGTTCTAAAAAACCATTGATATAAACGCCTTCTGGTAAGGTGTGCTGAATAGAAGTCACACGTTCGTTTACGGCATTGATTACGGCTTTAGAATTACCATCTTTAATCATCATAATTTGTCCTAAAACCTTTTCACCTTCTCCATTTCCTGTAATGGCTCCAAAGCGTGTGGCACTTCCCAAACCAACCTTAGCGACATCTTTGATGTAAATTGGTGTGCTTGTGTTTTTAACGACAATATTTTCTATGTCTGCAAGAGATTTTACTAAACCTTCGCCACGTATAAAAAAGGCTTCATCATTTTTTTCAATATAACCACCACCGGCAACGGAATTGTTTTTTTCGAGTGCTTCATAGATTTCAGAAATTGAAATATCCATGGCGTTTAATTGCTTCGGGTTTATAGCCACTTCATATTGTTTTAAAAATCCACCCCAAGTATTCACTTCAACCACACCAGGAATTCCGGAGAGTTGCCGCTTTACAATCCAATCTTGAATGGTTCTTAAGTCGGTTGCTGAGTATTGGTCTTCATAGCCCGGTTTTACATCTAAAATGTATTGATAGATTTCACCTAAACCGGTGGTAATCGGTCCCATTTCTGGGCTGCCAAAACCTTCAGGGATTTTTTCGGAGGCTGACTTTATTTTTTCGGCGATTAATTGTCTGGGTAAGTAGGTTCCCATAGCGTCTTCAAAAACAATGGTGACGACGGATAAGCCAAATTTAGATACTGAACGAATTTCTTCTACACCAGGTAAATTCGCCATTTCTAATTCTACAGGGTAGGTGATAAATTGCTCAACATCTTGCGTTGATAAATTTCGCGAGGTGGTAATAACCTGTACTTGGTTGTTGGTAATATCTGGTACAGCTCCAATAGGAATTTGCGTTATAGAAAGGATTCCAAAACCAACAATAAAAGCTGTAAATAGGAAAATAATCAGCTTGTTTTTTAAGCTGAATTTGATAATGTATTCTAACATAATTCATAAAAATTAAGAAATAACGGATGCCTGTTTTGTAAAAAAAACAGGATTAAATCTAAAATGAATTAGGCGTGTTTAGGCGGTTGAAAAACAGAAGATTTCTCAAAGTTGGTATGAGAGTCTGTATAATAAAAGTTGAAAGGGATTTTTATAAAATCTCGTTGCGTAAAATCATAAGTAATAGTCGTGTTTATAAAAACCGAACTGATATGTGAACAAAAGTGGTGTGTGCCTTTAAAAGGTAAATCTTTGTGCTCTTTATGGTTGTTATCGTGGGTGATTTTAGCATTACCATAATGTTCTGCTAAAAATTCAAAAAAAGTGTCCCCGTACATTTCTTTATGATAGTCCGCATGCTCCAATAAAACACCAAACTTAGAAAAATCTTCTAAGCTGATATTGAAACTTTGGAACAGTATCAATAGTGAATATGTAAATGCCACCAATTTAGTCATAACATTTACGAAGGTACAAATTTTAGCTAATAATTATGTCATAAATGTTACATGGCTAATAAATAAGTGGTTATTTTAAATGGTTCTATTGTAGTTAGTTAAAGGATTTTATTGGCTAAATATTTGGCGTCTTTTTTTATACCACCTAATGTTGCAGAGCCTCTAGTGTGTAGCCAAGGTAAACCAATAAAGTAAAGGCCTTTTGTAGTGCTTATGCCTCTTTGGTGTTTAGGATAGCCGTCTGCTGCGAGTTCTAGGTTTTCAATCCATTTAAAATTGGGTTTATAACCTGTTGCCCAAATTATATTTTTAACGTTAGTGAGCTTTTTTGTTGCCGTTTTTATTGTGTTTTCTTCAGCATTAACGGTGTGTCCAACAACCTCTACATTATTACGATTTATAATAGTTTTTACATCAGTTCCGATAATAGGTTGCTTAGATTGGCTTATCTTTTTCCCTATCCATGAATTTTTACTAAAACTTAAAAACCCAGTAATGGAGAACCACCACCATAAGGTTTTTCCTAAAATTTCTTGTGGCAATGTTTTAATATCCGTGCTTCCAGAAAAATAGGTGGTTTCAGAAGTGTTTTTTGAAATTTCATCTAAAATTTGAAAACCACTATCACCTCCACCAACGACTAATGTTGGTCCTTTTTGTAATTGCTTAGGGCTTTTATAATAATTACTATGCACTTGGTATATGCTGTCGGAAAGTTTAGTGTGACAAGCGGGTGTAAAAGGAATATGAAATGGTCCTGTAGCAATAATAACCTGTTTGCAGCTAATGTCTTGTTGGTTGGTTTTTATAATGAAATGGTCGTTCTTTTTTTCAATACGTTCCGCTAAGGTGTTAAGCTGAATGGGGAACTGAAAGGTGTCAACGTATTGTTTAAAATACGCTGCGACTTCAAATTTATCTGGATAATGACTTTTAGGTGCCGGAAAGGGCATGCCTACTAAATGATTAAACTCTGTTGGTGTAAATAATTGTAAAGAATCCCAACGGTTAAGCCAAGAGGCGCCAATTTGGTCTTCGCGGTCTATAATTAAAAAATCTTTTTGTTTCTGTTTTAGAAAATAAGCCATAGAAAGTCCGGCTTGTGCGGCACCTATGATTACAAAGTCTTTCATTAATTTGTTTTGTTGGTATCTGGACATAATACCATTTTTAAAGGGTTTATACAAATAGATTATCGTTAAATATCGTTGCCGTTAGATAAAGAACTTAGACCGTTCCTATAGTTATCGTGATTGCTAGATGTTATAACTTAGGCATGTTTTTTCGTTGCAATCTCTTTGGTTCTAAGAGCCTTGTCTAATATCTATTTTCTTAAAGCGAAGCGGTCTATAATCTATAATATTTAAAAATACGCTTTCAACTGAATAGTTCCTGTATGTATCATTTTTGAAGTTTCCGATTTTCTTCCGAAATAATTCAAATTCAAATCTAAATATTTGGTCAGTTTTTTTTGTGCTAATAAACTCCAAGTGAAGTTTTTTCCAGGTTGTAAGCCTTCGAGCATTTGGTAGGCAACAGGCGAATTTGCATCGCCGTCAAATTTATTTTCAAAAAAGTTAAACTCACCTGTTAGTGCTATTTTTTGAGCGTTGTTATAGGTGAAAGATAAACCGTAATTATTCTGTGCTAAGGATTCTAAACTTCCTATGGTATTTTCTTTAGAAGCGTATTGGTAAAATACATCGAACTGTGCATTTTCACTAAATAAATAACTCAGTTTTGGTTTTAATTGGTAATTGTCAATGGTGTAATTTCTATTTGTGAAATTCTCGCTTTTACTGTCGTCTTTTCCGATGCTTGCCAAGGTGTTTACCAGCCAATTTACATTAAACTTATGATTGAAATTGAGCTGATGACTGTTAGTTTTGTTTTGCTGAAAACCTGTGGATAATAAGTTTCGACTTTTATTGGTTAAAAAGGTGTATGATGTGGTATAGTGTTGTTTCCCACGGTTGAAAAATAGCACATTTCTAATGCTGTAATTTAAGGACACAAAATCTTCCGTATCTAAATCGTCTTTTAAGGCTTCAAAAGGATTGAGGTTAAAAGAACTTTCATCTTTAAACTTTTTACTATCCACAATAAAAGAGGCTTGGTCGTAGAAATGGGACCAAAATTGTTTCGATTTTTGTTCTGAAACACTCCAGCTTTGTGGGTTTATAGTTATGGTTTGTCCAAATCGATTTTGATGGGTTTGTACAAAAACCTGGTTGGGCAATAGGACTCTAATATAGCTGCCTTGGTCTGCAAATTGCGCAATTTCAAACTCATCTAATTCTTGAATGCCATTGTCGTTATAATCAATCCACGTGTAAGCACCTTGGCCTGCTTCAACTTCAACATACGTAAAATCTTGTTGTGCCAAAGTACCCGAATTGGTTTCAAAACTGGTATTTAAGACGATGAGGTTATTGAATAATTTCTGATTAAAATTCAATCTACTATTCAAACTCTGTTCATCTTCAACGCTACTATCTTCCGATTTTAATTCTCTATAATTTAAGAAGACTTGAAGGTTTGTATTTTGATTTTGAATCAATCGCGATTTCAAATAATAAGTGTTAGAGCTGTTAACGCGCTTTAAAGAATTGTTTCGTAAACTGTCGTTATACCGTTTTACATATCCCACTTCGGCGTAAACTTTTGTGCTATCACCTATACCAACAAAAGCTTCATAGGCCTTGAATTTCTGACTTAAAGGCGTTAAGGAATCTGTTGCAAGTACGCGTTGCTCGTTGTCTTCTGTTGAAAATTTAGCACCAGCCCATTTATTGTTTTTACCATAAATTACACGGTTAAACGAGCGTAAAAATGTTGACTGGTTAATGCTACTTTCGTTGTTTAAAAGACTTGAGTTTGAAAACACCTGAAAATCACCCAAACGTAAATTGGCAGTAACATTATGGCGGTTTCCATTGAAGTTTTCAGCATAGTTTAAATGTTCAAAATTATACGTCGCAACCCCCTTTTTAGCATGCGATAATCGCAGTCCAGAAGTGAATAACAGTTGGTTGCCATAATCGATAATTTCTTCGGTATTATCTGAAGTGTTTAAATTCCAATCCCGATTAAATTCGGCTCTGTATAACCGTTGAATGGTATTAAAGTTTTTTTGAATAAAATCAGCATCAACAAGCGCGGAAACATTCCAAAGGCTATCCGATTGTATAAGATTTTGCTTTAAGGTAAATTTTCCGGCATAGCCATCATTGTTGTTGTCATCTAGGTCAGAAAATAGATTGTCATCCTTTTTACTGGCTGCCAATTCAAAAAAGACATCCGTGTTTTTGCTTGGATTGTATTGGCCGTTCACAGTGGCAATTTGCAAGCGTTCTGGCGCTACGAGTTGTGTAATAGGTTCATAATTTCCTTGAGGAACACCAGCAATTGGCGCGATATATTCATAAATGTTGTTGATAGCATTGCTATTACTTAAGATGTAATTACCTTCATTTTCACCGACTAAAGTAAAACTAAGACTGTACAATTCATCTTCAGCATTATTAGAAAACACATAGATTTCCTCTGTGCCAATGACTTCTTTTCGGTATAAAATACGATTTTCAGAATAGGTGGCAGGCGAAGCTGAAGGCGCTGTCATTAAATCTAAATCATCACCTGCATTTGCTAATATTTCCGTTTGTTCTGTAGAAAGATTTTGTTGTAACGGTTGATTTTTAGCATCACTTTCAGAATAGACGGCGACATTTAATTTTAAAGTTTCGGTTTCATAATTAGCACCACCAAAAACGGTAAATCTTGAATAATTACGTTCACTAAATTGATAATCGACTGTAATTCGCATTTCGGACGTTATCGGAAAAGTGGAATTAAAAATAATTTCACCAGCATTATAATCAATAACGTAATCGTTGTTTTCACCACGTTGTAACGGCACACCATTAACATACACCGTTTCGCTGCCAGAAACGACAAGCACATACAATTCATTATTAGAACCCGTTAATTTATAAGGGCCTTGGTTACCTTCTTGTGCGGTAAATTGAGTGGTAGTAAATTGACCTCTAACCAAAGCGCCTGAAGCAAAAACAGAAGTCTTATCACTTAAGTTGGCATTGACCAACAACCCTTGTACACGCTTTGAAAAATTAGCAAAATAGCTTTTTGTGTTTTCCAGGTCAATATCACCTGCACGTATATTCCATTCGTCACTAAATAATTCAATAAATACTTGGTCAAATTCATCTAAACGTTGCGAATAGCCACTTTCTTGCAGCGGAATATTGGCATCTTGAATAGAGGCTCTCAACGATACTTTATCGCTCAGTTTTCCTGAAATCTGTAAGTCGAGTTCACTATTTAATACCGAATTTTGATTGTTTCCTATAGTGACACCTCTAGAAATACTTCCGGAAGTCGTTAAGCCATCAAAAGGTGTAAATGTGTCCTTGTTAGTTGAGTTTTGTAAGGTATATAATTGCTGGTATTCTGAAGGCCGCTCTATCACCACCGCATCATCTAATTGTTTGTAAACTTTGGTTAAGAAATCGGGATAACGCAAGTAGTCAATTTTGATGCTATCGATTTCAGTAGGCATTTTAAAACGCAATAAAGCCTTTGGAAAATCGATAGTATATAAGGTAGAATCGATAAGCGTATTGTCTAATGTTTTCACCGTAAAACGTGAAGGATTAATACTAACAGAATCAATTTGAATAGAGTCTTTAACAGCTACTTTCTTCTGAACGTAATTACTATTCTGCTCTTGGGAAAACCCCAAAAAAGCACATAGCATTAGTAGAAAGGAAATAGCAATTTTCATGTAGAATAATAACTTCTTAAAACAAGAATTATTTTATCGTTAAAAGCAGTATAAAATAATAGGGTAAAAGTACAGTATTATTTAATTTAGCAATTCATCTATTGTTTAACTTAAAATGAAATTCCCGTTTTCACGGGAAATGCGTATGAAAATAGTGTCTTATAACGTCAATGGTATTAGAGCAGCCTTAAAAAAAGGCTTTATAGAATGGTTAACAGCGACAGGTCCAGATGTTATTTGTTTGCAAGAAATTAAAGCGATGGAAGACCAACTCGATTTAGAGGTGTTCACCGAAGCAGGCTATAAATTTAATTACTGGTTTAGTGCACAAAAAAAAGGCTATAGTGGTGTGGCTATTTTATGCAAAACGGAACCTAAACATATTGAATTTGGCACCGGAATAGAATCTATGGATTTTGAAGGTCGAAATATCAGAGTAGATTACGATGGTGTTTCTGTAATGAGTATGTATTTACCTTCAGGAACTAATGATGCTCGATTATCGCATAAGTTTGAATATATGAACCTTATTCAAGAGTACTTAACCGAACTTCAAACAGAAAAACCAAATTTGGTGGTTTGTGGCGATTATAATATTTGTCATGAAGAAATTGATATTCACAATCCTAAAATGAAAGGTGTTTCAGGATTTTTACCTGAAGAACGCGAGTGGTTAGGGGCGTTTATAGATAGTGGATTTATAGATAGTTTTAGGTATTTAAACCCTGAGCGTCAGGAGTATTCATGGTGGAGTTACCGTGCAAATTCTAGAGCCAATAATAAAGGCTGGCGATTAGATTATGCCATGGTGAGCAAACCTTTACAAGAAAAAATAAAACGCAGCGTTATACTAACAGAAGCGGTTCATAGTGACCATTGTCCAATTTTATTGGAGCTAGACTTATAATTACTAACAAAGAGATTTTTACCCTCAAAGTTCCCAATTTAGATTGTCCCCTTGAGGGGACTTTAGGGGTGTTAAAACGTATATAAAATAAATTAACATGATTAAAAAACTTTCAATCTTAGCCTTAACCATTACATTATTTACCTCTTGTGTGTCTAAAAAAATCTATACAGACCTTGAAGATAAATATGCCGATTTAAAACAGGAAAACAGAGGTTTATCGGATGAATTAGAAACCTTATCAAGTGATAATACAAAATTGACTAATGATTTAAATCAATTACAAGCATCCTACGACCAAGCGGTTGCGGAGCGAGATAAACTTCAAGCAGATTATGCCGCAGCGAAATCTAATTTAGAAACTTTAAAAGCCTCTTACCAAGCTTTAGAAGAAAACAGTTCGGCTGCGATTGCTAAAAACTCACAGAAAAACAGAGAATTGTTAGCGCAATTAGAAGCAAAAGAACAAGCTTTAGCAGCAGAAAATGAACGCTTAAATACTTTAAAACAAGAGTTAGAAAGTCGTTCGCAACGTGTTGCTGAATTAGAAAATGTTATTGCTAGTAAAGATGCTGCCATGCATAAATTAAAAGATGCCATTTCTAAGGCCTTAACTAATTTTGAAGGCAAAGGCTTAACAGTAGAACAACGCAATGGAAAAGTGTATATTTCTATGGAAAATAAGTTGTTGTTTGAATCTGGAAGCTGGTATGTTGGAGCACAAGGAAAGCAAGCGGTAAAACAATTAGGCAGTGTTCTGGCTGAAAATCCTGAAATCTCAGTGCTGATTGAAGGTCATACCGATAATGTACCTTATAAAGGAAATGCACAATTAAGTGGTAACTGGGACCTGTCGGCAAAACGTGCCACAGCAATTGTAAATATTCTCAGAGAAAATGCCGCTATTAATCCTGAAAACTTAACCGCAGCAGGTCGTGGTGAATTTGCACCAATTGCAACGAATGATACAGCTGACGGTAAAGCTAAAAACAGAAGAATAGAAGTGATTTTAACCCCTAAGTTAGATGAGATTTCTAAGTTGTTAAATGAAATTTAATTAATTCCTGCGAGAGCAGGAATCTCTATGGTTTAAAACCTTAATATATATTTAGACCTCAAAAAGTTTTTAATCTTGGCAAAGGCTTCGATTAATGAAAATTTTTTGAGGTCTTTTTATGTTTATGATGTTTTTTAATATTAGGTTTCACATTGCATATTAAAAAGTAACAACATGCTTTTTGTTTCGGAGGTATAGAAGTGCAGTTTGCCAAAATGTTTACAAAACTAACTTAACTCAAATGAGATTCCTGCTTTCGCAGGAATTGTTTAAATCTTAATCTGACGATTAATCTGTTCCTGTAATGAGATGAATGTTTCTGTACGAGAAACCCCTTTTATACTTTGTATTTCAGAATTAAGCACATGCATTAAATGCTCATTATCTTTTGAAAGAATCTTTATAAAAATCGACCAGTTTCCTGTGGTGTAATGACATTCAATAACCTCAGGGATTTTTTGTAATTGCTTTACCGCTTCAGGATTACTAATAGCTTTATCGAGATATACACCAACAAAAGCCATAGTGGTATAACCTAAAGCTTTTGGGTTGATCATAAATTTTGAACCAGCTAAAAGGCCTGATTTTTCAAGCTTTTTTATACGTTGATGAATCGCAGCACCAGAAATTCCGACATTACGAGCAATTTCAAGAATTGGTGTTCTGGCATCTTCCATTAATGCGCGGAGTATTTTTTTATCTATGCCATCGATATAAATACCGTTATCGTTAATTTTCATAGGTGTAGCTAATAAATTGAAAGTGAAAGATAAAAAAAGCGTTTCAATACGAAACGCTTTTAAAGATTATTATATAAATATATTCAATTTATACATTTAAAGGATTATAACCTAAATAAGGCATTTCATATTCTTTAAAGATAACATCATGAGATTCCATTGCTTTTAGGATAGGTTCATAGACCTCTTTTGTAATAGGAATTTGTACACCAGGTGTTTTTATTTCACCATTCAATATCGCTAAGGTTGCAATGGCAACGGGTAAGCCTACAGTTTTAGACATCGCGGTATAGGTCTGGTCTTTCCCTAAGGTTACCATAGTAGCATCAATTTGATGCTTTTCACCATTGAGTTCGTATCCAAATTTATGGTACATCACAATCATATCTTTATCATCTTCACTAAGCGTCCAACTATCCATTAAGATTTTCTGAAGAATTTGAGCAGGTGTTGCTTTATCAAGCCCTACCATTTTTTCAGAATTAAAGATATCAAGCTCTAAAAACTTATCCCAAATCATATCATCTTGGTCTATTTTTAAGGCGTGTCTAAACTTAAGCTCAACCGAATCCGTTGGACTGTAAGGTAAGAACGAATTTACAAAATCGCGATAGCTCATATTTATACTGTCGTCAATGGTGTAACTATCATCCGTCATTCCTAGTTGTACAAAAACATTCCATGCGCGACTGAAACCAACGCGTCTCATAGTTCCACGGTATAATGTTTTTACATGCTCTAAACCATAAACATCTTGATATTTTAAAGAATCTCTATTGGCATAACCTTCAAAACGGCCGTAACCTTCTACATCTAAAAATTCGGTACGTCTAAATAAACGGTTGTAGGGGATGTATTTGAATTTGTCTTCTTGTAAAAATTTTGCAGCACCACCTTGTCCGGCAACCACCACGTTTCTTGGATTCCAAGTAAATTTATAGTTCCAGAGGTTATTATCACTTTCAGGGGCGACCAATCCACCTGTAAATGATTCGAATAAAATAATTTTTCCACCCTTGGCTCTAATGCGGTCAATAACGTTCATAGCACTCATATGGTCAATACCTGGGTCTACACCAATTTCATTCATAAAGATGAGCTTGTTGGCTTTAGCATCTTCATCTAAAGCTTGCATTTCAGGACTCACATAAGAAGCTGTAACCATATTCTTTTTATAAGTAATACAGTCTTTAGCAACTTCAATATGAAAACGTGCAGGAAGCATAGATATAACAATATCTGCAGCTTTAATGGCAGGGATTCTAGAGTCAGCATTAAATACATCTAAGTGTATGACGTTTGTATTTGGATGATTCCCAATTAACTTTTTAGCATTATCAACATTGACGTCGCCAATGGTAATATGAAGTTTTTCGGATTGAGATTTGTCTAGTAAATACTTTATGAGGTAGGATGCAGATTTACCGGCACCAACGATTAAAATGTTTCGCATAATTAGGTTTTATGACTAAATTTGTATCTCACGAATGTAAGAAATCCTATAGGCAATTGAAACTGAATCCCATTTTATTATGAATAAAACACTATTAACTACGGGCGCTATTTTAGGAATTTTAGGCATTATTTTGGGCGCTTTTGCAGCTCATGGATTACAAAAATTAGTTGATGCAGATGCTATTGCAACCTTTGAAACGGGCGTTCGTTATCAAATTTATCATGCCTTTTTTCTATTAATCTTGGGAGGGACTTCTTTTTTGAATAGTAAACTAAAAAAGGTCATATTTTATTTAGTCGTGATAGGTGTGCTTTTCTTTTCGGGTTCTATATATGGCTTAGCAACAAACTCATTATCTAGTTTTGATTTTAAAACTATTGCAATGCTAACACCACTTGGCGGCTTATTACTTATTTCAGCTTGGGTGGTGATGCTATTAGGTATAATTAAACGTAAAATGGATTAATTCAATTCATTACCTTCTTTTTAAAATAAAATTATAATTTTGTAAGACTAAAACAACACAATTATTATGGCAAACCATTCCCAATTAACGAAAACGATTTCGTTAGATCAATATGGAATTAAAAATGCAACAATTAATTATCAACTATCTTCAGAAGCGCTTCATGCTGAAACCATTTCAAAAGATCAAGGTGTAACATCCTCTTCTGGTGCTTTGGCGGTTAACACAGGTGAGT
Source organism: Winogradskyella vidalii (assembly GCF_013403955.1). GTDB lineage: Bacteria > Bacteroidota > Bacteroidia > Flavobacteriales > Flavobacteriaceae > Winogradskyella > Winogradskyella vidalii. The sequence goes on from NZ_JABFDG010000003.1 coordinate 286,743, forward strand.
TTACTGGGCGTTCTCCAATGGATCGATTTATTGTAAAGGATGATATAACCAAAGACAAAATTTGGTGGGGCGATATTAATATTCCTTTCGAAAGCGATAAATTTCAGAAACTTTACGATAAAGTTGTCGAGTATTTATCTGAAAAAGAAATTTATGTTCGTGATAGTTATGCTTGTGCAGATGAAAACTACAAGCTTAATATTAGAGTGATTAATGAATATCCTTGGAGCAATATGTTTGCTTATAACATGTTTTTGCGTCCTACGGAAGATGAATTAAAAGAGTTTTCACCAGAATGGACCGTTGTTAATGCGCCAGGTTTTATGGCAGATCCCGATGTGGATGGCACACGTCAGCATAACTTTGCTATATTAGATTTTACACGTAAGATAGCTTTAATTGGTGGTACAGGATATACTGGTGAAATTAAAAAGGGCATTTTTTCTGCGCTTAACTTTATATTACCCGTTTTTAAAGATACGTTACCAATGCACTGTAGTGCTAATGTTGGTAAAGAAGGCGATACAGCAATTTTCTTTGGTTTATCAGGAACAGGAAAAACAACACTTTCTACTGACCCAAACCGAAGTTTAATTGGTGATGATGAACATGGTTGGACAAAAGAAAACACGGTGTTTAATTTTGAAGGCGGATGCTATGCTAAAGTGATTAACTTATCTCAAGAGCAAGAGCCAGAGATTTTTGCTGCTATTAAAAAAGGAGCCATTCTTGAAAATGTAATTATGGATGCTAATGGTGAGGTAGATTTTGCTGATACTTCTATTACGCAAAACACCCGAGTAAGTTATCCAATTTACCATATAGATAATATTAGACAGCCATCTATTGGCGAAAACCCTAAAAATATCTTTTTCTTAACGGCAGATGCTTTTGGTGTATTACCTCCAATTTCAAAATTAACGCCAAGTCAAGCAGCTTACCACTTTATTTCTGGTTACACCGCTAAAGTGGCCGGTACAGAAGCAGGTGTTGTAGAGCCAGTACCAAGTTTTTCAGCGTGCTTTGGTGCGCCTTTCATGCCATTGCATCCAACAGAATATGGGGCTATGCTTAGTAAAAAAATGAAAGATGCAGGAGTTAATGTATGGTTGGTAAATACAGGTTGGACAGGTGGTCCTTACGGTGTAGGTACACGAATGAAATTAAAATATACTCGTGCTATGATTAATGCGGCTTTAAATGGCGATTTACATGATTATACCTACGAAGATTACCACATTCATTCTGTATTTGGCGTGGCGCAACCAAGAACTTGCCCAGGAGTACCAACAGAAGTATTAAGTCCAAGAACCACATGGAATAATGATGAAGCCTATTACAAAATGGCGTTTAAACTTTCTAATGCCTTTAGAGAGAACTTTAAAAAGTTTGAATCGTATGCATCTGAAGAAGTAAGGCGAGGCGGTCCGCAACGTTATTCGTTCTAGATATAATAATTTCTATAAATCAAAAAAGCGATTCTGAATTCAGAATCGCTTTTTTTTATATAATAAATAAGGTGTTATTTTCCTTTGTTTACGGCATCAATATACTTTTGTAATGCCATAGTCATAGAAGGTGTTTCTGGCGTAGGTGCTGAAATATCGACACGCATTCCTTTTTCTTCAACGGCTTTAACTGTAGTGTTTCCAAAGACAGCGATACGCGTTTCATTTTGTTTAAAATCTGGGAAATTATGAAATAAAGATTCTATGCCAGATGGACTAAAGAATACTAAAATATCATAAGTTACATTTGATAAGTCAGATAAATCGCTAATCACCGTTCTGTAAAAAGTAGCTTGTTTCCATTTGACACCTAAAGCATCTAATTTTTCAGGAATAATAGGTTTTACTTTATCTGTGGTTGGTAATAAAAAAGATTCGTCTTTATATTTTTTTATTGAAGGCATTAAGTCTTCAAAGGTTCGTTTACCAACATAAATTTTTCGTTTTCTATAAACGACATATTTTTGTAAGTAATAAGCTACTGCTTCAGATTGGCAGAAATACTTCATAGAATCTGGTACTTTAAAGCGCATTTCATCTGCAACTCTAAAAAAGTGATCTACTGAATTTCTACTGGTAAGAATTATAGCTGTATATTTACTGAGGTCAACTTTTTGTTGTCTAACATCCTTGGACGATACACCCTCAACGTGAATAAAGGGTCTAAAATCCACTTTGACTTTTTGCTTCTCTTGCAAATCAAAGTAAGGAGAGTTTTCTATTTTAGGCTCTGGTTGTGATACTAAAATTGTTTTTACTTTCATAAGTAAACTTTGGTGTTTTAAGCGTTATACTCCCTAATAACCTTATATAAAAGTACATAAGGCCCGATTTCGAGAGCGCAAAGATACAACAAAAAATAGAAAAAATTAGGAATTATTAACTTTTGATAACTTTTAAAAGCACTTAAAAATCCTATAAGGTTTATTATACAAACCATTGAAAACGCTGTGATAAGTATAATATCGGTGTAAGAATTGGTGTATAAAAGAAATAAATTGGCAACTAAGAAAACCAGACCAGAAAAATTCTTAAAAGTTGTTTTTTGAAATAGGTATTCATCAATTAAACTATCCATTTCAAAAAGGCTGCCTATAAGGCGTTCTAAAAGTGTTTTAATAATTATAACGGTAGAAACAACAAGTAATAGCTTTAAAAACGAAGCGAGCTCAAAATTAAGTGGTGTTATAAATGTGGTGTAAGCAAAAAATATAAAAATGCTAAGTGATAGACTTAAGTTAATAAATAGAAAACTATCAAACTGATCTATAAATTTTTGATCCTTTGTATAGATTTTTAAGTACTTAGAATTACCAATGACATACATAAAATCATTAAACCGTAGCGTATTTATATATTTTGCAGCAACAATAGCACATAATCCAATGATTGTGAATATCGTAAACCACTCGTGTGTAATATAATTTCGCATACGGCTAAATTATAAAGAAATTTGAGCTAATACCAAATAAAGTTTAAAATGAAGGCATAATCATATTTATCAAAAAAGTTAATTCAAGCATTTAATCCATTAAAAACTTTATTTTTGCTGAAACTCTAAAATGACTCTATAGGGTCTCCAAATGTGAATTAATGTCTGACGCAATTGTCATTATCCCTACTTACAATGAGATTGAGAACATAGAATCAATCATCAAAGCAGTGTTTTCTCAGGAAAAGAGATTTCATGTGCTTGTTGTTGACGATAATTCTCCTGATAACACTGCCAAATGTGTTAAGAAATTACAAGAAGAATTCAATGACCAACTGTTTTTACTTGAACGCCAAGAGAAAAGTGGTTTAGGAACAGCGTATATTTCTGGTTTTGAGTGGGCTCTTAAAAAATCATATCAATATATATTTGAAATGGATGCCGATTTCTCACACAATCCAGATGATTTAGTTCGGTTGTACAAAGCTTGTGCTTCGGGTGGAGCAGATTTATCAGTGGGCTCTAGGTATGTTAAGGGTATTACGGTTGTTAATTGGCCAATGTCTCGTATTATTCTATCTTACGGAGCTTCTCGTTACGTAAGGCTAATAACACGTATGAAAGTAAAGGATTCTACAGCCGGATTTGTTTGCTATAAGCGCAAAGTATTAGAAGATATTAACCTTAAGAAAATAAGATTTGTTGGTTACGCCTTTCAAATAGAAATGAAATTTAAAGCTTATAAAAAAGGCTTTAATATTACAGAAATACCAGTTATATTTAAAGATAGAACTAAAGGAAAATCTAAAATGAGCGGAAGTATTATTTCTGAAGCTATTTTTGGAGTTATTAGTTTAAAAATTATAAGTTTATTTGCCAAGTAAAAGAACATGAAGCAGCATACTCTCATTAAAAACGCAAAAATTGTCAACGAAGGAAAAATTGTAGAAGGTGATATCCTTATCGAAGATAATATTATAAAAAAAATAGACCTATCTATTAGTGTAAAATCTGCCGAGATGCTTGTTATTGATGCAGAAGGCGGATATGTTTTTCCTGGAATGATTGATGATCAAGTCCATTTTAGAGAACCAGGACTAACGCACAAAGCTGATATTGAATCAGAATCTAAAGCTGCTTTGGCTGGTGGTATTACCTCGTTTATTGAAATGCCTAATACCAATCCGCAGACCACCACTGTAGAAAAGTTAGAAGAAAAATTTGCGATTGCTGCTAATTCATCTTATGCGAATTACTCGTTTATGTTTGGTGGCACCAATGATAATTTAGACGAAATTCTAAAAGTTGACCCTAAAACCGTTGCAGGTTTAAAACTATTTTTAGGTTCTTCCACAGGAAATATGTTAGTTGATGATCCTGAAGTTATTGAGAAAATATTTTCGAGTACTGATATGGTTATTTCAGTACATTGTGAAGATGAAGCAACTATAAAAGAAAACCTAGAAAAGTATAAAGCAGAATATGGTGATGATATTCCTATGGAAAAGCATCCTATTATTAGAAGTGCTGAGGCTTGCTACTTGTCGTCATCTAAAGCTATAGAATTAGCAAAGAAAACCGGCGCAAGATTACATGTGTTTCATGTTTCAACAGGAAAAGAAACCAGTCTGTTTTCAAATAAATTGCCTTTAAAGGATAAGAAAATAACAGCTGAGGTATGTGTGCATCACTTATGGTTTTCTGATGAAGACTATGCCAAAAAAGGAAGTCATATTAAATGGAATCCAGCTGTAAAAACAGCAGATGATAGAGCGAAACTCTGGAAAGCTTTATTAGATGACAAAATAGATGTTATTGCAACCGATCATGCACCGCATACTCTTGAAGAGAAAAACAATCCTTATACTAAAGCACCTTCTGGAGGCCCTTTAGTACAACATGCGTTGATGGCTTTAATGGAAGCGCATCATCAAGGTAAGATTTCAGTTGAGAAGATTGTGGAAAAGGCGTGTCATAATCCTGCTATATTATTTAATGTTGAAAAACGAGGCTATATAAAAGAAGGTTATTTTGCAGATTTGGTGATTATAAATCCGCAAAGTCCTTGGACAGTTAATAAAAGTAATATCCTTTATAAATGTGGATGGTCACCTTTTGAAGGCAGTACGTTTAAAAGTAGAATTACCCATACTTTTGTTAATGGTCGTTTAGCGTATAAGAATTTTAAAGTTTTAGACGTTAAAGCAGGAGAACGATTAACTTTTAATAGATAAGATGTTAAAGCATATAAGTGTTATATTGGTGTTGTGTTTTTTGGTTTTGGCTTGTCATGGTCCTAACCGACCTAAAAAACCAGATAACTTAATTTCTAAAGCTCAGATGTCTGATCTTTTGTATGATTTATATCTCATTAATGCCGCCAAAGGTGTCAATAGAAAAACCTTAGAAACTAATGGTTTTGATCCAGAAAATTACATCTTAGATAAATATAATATTGATAGCATCCAATTTGCAGATAGTAATGCTTATTATACTTTTGATTCTGAAACTTACAATGAGATTGTAGAAACCGTAAAAGCTAGGTTACAAGAAAATAAAAAGGAGTTTGATCTTATAAAAGAAAAAAATAGTGATTCTATCAAAAAACGTCAGGATTCAATTAGAAACTTAAGAATAAAGACGAAAGATAAGATTAAGACTAAAAAAAGATTGGATACTGTTGGTTCTAGTAAACGACCTACACCTAGAGGTCGTTTAGAAATAGCTGACTCACTTCGTTAATAGATTTACGTATCGGTTTAAATTTAAAATTTAAGGTGTTTTTTAACTTTGAAGCATCGTATTTAGTGACACTAATTGCTGTTTTTGAAGCTTGTTTAGATAAACGTCTGCGCTTTCTTAAAAAAATATTCTGTAGCCTATCTAACCTCCAAAATACAGCCAATAACCATGGTTTTGCCTCTTTAGATGGTGGTTTCACATGTAAGGCCTCAGCAGTTTGGGTGAGGAAAGTTTTAAAATTTAGATTTTCAGAAACTAAAATATAACTCTCGTTTTTAATGGTACTGTTCATAAGTTGTTGCATCACACTTACAACATCCCAAACATCAACATAGCCTGTGGCACCTTTAGTATAGTATGGAAATCCATTATAAATACGTTTGAATATGCTGCCGCTGTTGGCACCATTCCAAAAGCCAGCACCTAAAATCACACCTGGATTTACGATAACAGCATCTAGACCTTCTTGTGTACCACGCCAAACTTCAAGTTCGGCACCAAATTTTGTAATCGCATATACACTATTGTCGTCTTCTTGATTCCATTCCGTACGCTCGTCTATTAATTTTTCTGGGTCAATATGGTGCCCAATAGCAGAAATAGAACTGACGTAGCATAATTTTTTAACTTGATGACTAATGGATAAGTTAACAATGTTTGCAGTACCTTTTATGTTTATTTTTCGAATTAGTCTAAACTTATCAGGTTCAAAAGATACCATAGCAGCACAATGATAGACATGTGTAATGCCTTTAAAAGCGTGTTGTAGTTGAGGTATATTATTAAGATCAGCTTCTACCCATTCAATACTGTTAAAAAGGGTATCAGCATCATCTGAAAAATAAGAAAACACATGCTTTACGCGTGCTAATGTTTTTTTACTACGGTATATTGCTCTAATAGGTTCGTTGCTTTTTAAAAGTTGAAAGAGCAAATGCGAACCAACCAAACCTGTGCCTCCTGTGACTAAAATCATAAAGCGAAGTTACGTTTTTTAAGCCTAATTTATAACTAGATTATAGTTTTGTGAATTTCTATCTAAATAATTTTTAACCGTAATAAATTGGTTAAAATTGTCTTTTGTGTTTAGCAAGGGAAACATATCTTTGTGCAAATCAAATTTGAAACTAAAAATACAATGGCAAATACATTTGTAGAAGAATTACGATGGCGAGGAATGGTACATGATATCATGCCTGGAACAGAAGAGCAATTAGATAAGGAGATGACTACAGCCTATATTGGTTTTGATCCTACATCAGACTCGTTGCACATTGGTAGTTTAGTGCCTATAATTTTATTGGTTCACTTAAAAAAAGCAGGTCATAAACCTGTTGCTTTAGTTGGTGGTGCTACCGGAATGATTGGTGATCCATCAGGAAAAAGTGATGAGCGTAATTTGTTAGATGAAGTCGCTCTAGCACATAATGTTGCAGGTATAAAAAGTGTATTATCACGCTTTTTAGATTTTAATTCAGCGGATAAAAATGCGCCGGTTTTAGTGAATAACTATGATTGGATGAAAGATTTCAGCTTTATCGATTTTGCAAGAGATGTTGGTAAACGTATCACTGTAAATTATATGATGGCTAAAGATTCTGTAAAAAAACGTTTTTCTGGTGAAGAAGGGAGTGTTGGAATGTCTTTTACGGAATTTACATACCAATTGATTCAAGGTTACGATTTTCATCATTTGTACAAAACCATGGATTGCAAATTGCAAATGGGAGGAAGTGATCAATGGGGAAACATTACTACTGGTACCGAATTGGTAAGACGTATGCACGATGGTGAAGATCAAGCAAAAGCTTATGCAATGACTTGTCCTTTAATCACCAAAGCAGACGGTTCTAAATTTGGAAAATCTGAAGGTGGAAATATTTGGTTAGATGCAGATAAAACTTCGGTTTATAAATTCTACCAATTTTGGTTAAATTCTAGTGATGAAGATGCTGAGAAATATATTAAGATTTTTACTTTTTTAGATCAGGAAACGATTGAATCTATAATTGCAGAACACAAAGAAACACCACATTTGCGTTTGTTACAAAAACGTTTAGCTGAAGAGATTACGGTATTTGTACATAGTAAGGAGGATTATGATAATGCTGTAAAAGCCTCTGCTATATTGTTTAGCAAAGACTTTAAAAATGAAATTAAGCAGTTGCCAGAATCTTTATTCTTAGATGTTTTTGAAGGAGTAAAAGATGCTGAAATTTCTGAAGCTGAATTTAACGAAGGTGTTGATATGATTGCTGCTTTAGCGGCTAAAACAAATTTTTTAAATTCTAATGGCGATGCACGTAGAGCGTTAAAGGAAAATGCTGTTGCCGTAAATAAAGTAAAAGTGAAAGAGGATTATATATTGTCTTCTGAAGACTTAATACATGATAAGTATATTATTATAAGTAGAGGAAAGAAAACCAATTTTATTTTAAAAGTGGTTTAACTTACTCTATTAAAAATAGATTTGGACCTGTTAAGTTTTAAAAACTTAACAGGTCTTTTTATTTTTTCGGCATAAAAAAAGTGCCCAAACTGTGTTTGAGCACTTCTAACCAATCAATCAACTAATGAAAATCTTCCTTTTTCATAGCAATTGTTAAGTCGTATTAAAATAAAGTTCCTTACAAGGCCATTAAATTACAACCTCTAATATCGGAATTGTCGAATCTTCCAATCACTTCAAACTCCCCGTTAGTATTAACTTTACCTAAATCTTGGGTAGCAATAAATGAACAGGAATTTATATTGGCCAAATCAATAACATTAATGCCACCCGTTTTATTTGGAGCTTGTATTGTTAAGGCATCTTCGGTATCGCGTGTTAAGATTTTCATCCATGGCGGACATTCAAAAACACCATGTCCTTTAGAATACGCCTGACTCAATAATTCGGTCATACCATATTCACTATGAATCTGTTTTACGCCAAAACCTGTTTGTAAAATTTGATGTAATTCTTGACGTATAATTTCTTTACGTCTGCCTTTCATACCACCAGTTTCCATAACTATGGTATGCTTTAATTTAAGTTGATAGGCTTCAACCAAGTCTAATAAAGCAAAGGAGACACCAATAAGTAGTGTTTTTTGCTGTTTAGCTTCAAGTGTTTTTAGTGTATTTGCTAATTCTTCAAGATTATTAAGATAGAAGCCACTTTCTGACTGTTTAGATTGGTTAATTAAATCATCAACCATATAAATCAATGATGAGCCATCGCGTTCTAAATAAGACGGTAATAAAGCTAAGACCACGTAGTCTTCAATGTTTCCATAAAAATGCTTAAAAGCCTTTAAATAACTTTCTTCATAAAGCTTTAAATCGGTCACTAAATGTTTGCTTGTTGTGCTTCCTGTGGTTCCTGAGCTAGAGAATGTTTTTTCAATAGTTTGTGTAGAACTCAAAACGTCTCGTGACTTAAAAAACTGAATAGGTAAAAAAGGAATGTCAGCAATCGTTTTTACATCAGAAGGATGTATGTAAAGTAAGTCGCAAAAGGAGCGATAAACTCTATTGTTTTTAAACTGAAATTTAAAAACTTCCAAAGCTAAAGCATCAAACTCAGCATTAGATTTTATGTTAAAAATGGCGTCTTTAGATATCATGCTGCAAAAATAACATAAAAAAAGACCTGACAGGTTTTTAAAGCCTATCAGGTCTATAATAATTATATCAAAAAGATACTTACTTAATCACTAATTTCTTAGTTGTAGACGTATTGTTTTGAGTAATTTTTACAATATAAACACCAGATTTTAAGTTAGACACATTTAATGTGTTGTTAGTTAAAGTTTGGTTTTTAACTTGCTTACCTAAGATATCAAAAACTTGTACGTTCATTACTTCGTTTGTTGTAGAAGAAATTGAAACAGAACCTGTATTTGTTGGGTTAGGGTATAAGCTAAATGAGTTAGCATTAAAGTTATTTACACTTAAAGCTTCAGCAATATCACTAGCATATCTTACTAGTAATTGGTATTCGCCATAATATTCAGCACCTAAACCAGTAACACTAGAAGCTGATGTAGGGATAGCTGCACCAATTATATCTTCATCGTCAAAAGAAGTTCTAGCATTTGTAACATCAGTTCCGTCTACTAAATCATAGTTTGTAAAAGCTTCAAAAGTTCCTGTTGCAGAAAAAGTAACATTGTTTACTGTAATCAATCTACTTTCGTAAGCTTCACCGTTGTTTATTAAATCAGAAGCACTAACAACGATTGGTGTAACTGTATTTCCTGTTGAAGATGCAGAAGCTACATTTTGAGTTGGTATAAATTGTAAAACGCCAGTATATTCATTAAGTGTTCCAGTAATACCTGTCATACCATCACCAATTGCAAAAGCAGTTGTGATAATTCCATCAGCATCATCAATTAAGATTCCTGCACCATCATCTTGAATGTATTTTTGGTTTCTTGTAGAGTTAGTTACAATATAAGAGATGATAGCTTCACCAGTTAATTCGTATATGTATTCTTCGCCAGTATTTCCTGCTCTTAATTCTGTGATGTTAGCAACTTGTGTTGTTGTTGTAGGGTTAGAAACACTAAAAGTTATTGTACTTGTGCTAATTGTACCAGTACCATCTATTAAATCTGCAGTAACAGTGTAAGATTCACCATCTGTAGTTGTTACTGTAAAAGGGCTAGATGCATTAGTTGTCTCAGTTCCGTTTACAGTAATAGTTACTGACTCTCCGCCTACTAAGTTACCTGTTGAAAATTCTACATCTACAGAAGTTGTACCAGAATCAAAAGTAGTATAATCACTTGGGCTAGTTATTACAACGCTTGGAGTTGTAGCTTCAATAATTTGTGCATTATCAATGTAGAATTGAGTTCCTGATACCCAGTTTGAACTTAAGTCGTAAAAACGAATACCGAAATCAAAATCTTCATCAGCTGCTGGCGTGTATTCAAAAGAAATAGTTTGCCATTCATTTAATATAGTTTCATCAGAATAAACAGAAGGTGTATAACCATCTCCATTAAATATTCTAGCTCTAGATTCATTATTAGTCGCATAAACATCTAAGCTCATAGTGTAAGTAACACCACCTGTTAAAGCTACTGTTTGTTTTATGTCAGTATTTGCTTGCTCAGTAGTTAAAAGATTTACACTTGCAGAACTACTACCTTCAGTAGTAAAAGTTGTATTTTCACTAAGGTCATCTGTGCTAAAATCAACTGTAGTCCAAGAATCTGGTACACCAGCTGTCCAGTTTTCAAAACCACCGTTAGCAGCTAAGTTTTGTCCATAAGTTGTAACACTTATTAAACAAAGTAATAAAAAGTAAATTTTTTTCATAATTATTTTATATAAAAGATTAGAACACAAATATAATAACTAATCCTCAGTTTCAATAATCCCTTTAGTTAATAGTTATCATTTTACAATAAGTTAATCTAGTAGATGTCAGGTGCTTCTAGTGATCAATGATTTATATTTTTAATGTTAGGGAATTGTTATCAATTCGATAAATATACAAGGGGTAATAGAGATATATCCTATATTTACAATCTATAAAATAGAACACCATTGAAAAAGAAAGATATTAAAATATTGTTAGTTGATGATGAGCCAGATATTTTAGAAATAGTTGGTTATAATTTATCTGCGGAAGGTTATCAAGTTTTAAAGGGTGAAAATGGATTAGAAGCTGTTGAATTAGCAAAAAAACATAAACCCCATCTAATTATTTTAGATGTTATGATGCCTAAAATGGACGGTATTGAAGCTTGTGAACGCATCAGAGAAATACCAGAATTAAGCGAAACAATCATTACATTTTTAACGGCACGTGGTGAAGATTACTCCCAAGTAGCCGGTTTTGATGCTGGTGCAGACGACTATATTGCTAAGCCTATAAAGCCAAAGGTTTTAATTAGTAAAGTTAAAGCATTATTAAGACGTTTTAAGGATGTTGAGAGTACTGTAGATAGTATTGTAAAAATTGGCGACTTAGTAATTTACAAAGAAGAATATAAAATTACGATTAAGGGTCAAGAAACAACTTTGCCGAGAAAAGAATTTGAATTATTATCTTTGTTGGCAACCAAACCTGGTAAGGTTTTTAAACGCGATGAAATTTTAGACAAAGTCTGGGGTAATGAAGTTGTTGTTGGTGGTAGAACCATTGATGTACATATTAGAAAACTTCGTGAAAAAATAGGCGATAAATCCTTTAAAACGGTCAAAGGTGTTGGTTACAAGTTTGTAGACTAATGCAAAAAAACAATCTGAGAAAAACATATAAATTCGCCATAAGGACATCGTTATATGTAACGATGTTCTCAACACTCCTTGTGAGTGTTTTTTTAGATTACTACCACACATTTAATTGGCAGGTGATTTTTTTTCCAATAATCTGTTTTCCGCTGTGTTTTTCAATTATACAATATAGAGTTGAGCGATTTATATATAGACGTGTAAAGAAAATTTACGATGATCTTACACTCTTAGAATCTACAAATTTAAGGCAACAACCCATCACTACTGATATGGGGACTTTAACGAGAGAAATTGATAAATATGCCAAAACCAAAAAGATTGAAATTGAAACCTTAAAAATAAGGGAAGAGTATCGTAAAGAGTTTATAGGTAATGTCTCTCATGAGCTAAAAACGCCGCTTTTTACAGTTCAAGGTTATATTTTAACTTTATTAGATGGAGGAATTGAAGATGAAAAGCTCAGAAAAAAATATCTCACTAGAGCAAGTAAAGGGGTCGAACGCTTAACCTATATCATTAAAGATTTAGATATGATTACCCAACTAGAAGTTGGTGTGATGAAGCTCGATAAAGAAAATTTTGATATCGTTCAACTGGTTCAGAGTGTCTTTGATCTTTTTGAAATGAAAGCCGCAAAAAAACGCATTACCTTAACTTTTGATATTAAGTATCATGAGCCTATTATGGTTTTTGCAGATAAAGAACGTATTCAGCAAGTTTTAGCAAATCTAGTAGTTAATTCTATAAAATATGGACGCGAAAAGGGAACCACAGAAATCAGTATAGAAAACCTAATTAAAAATAAAGTTATTGTTAGAGTCACAGATAATGGAGAAGGGGTTCATGAATCTAGCCATCAACGTCTGTTTGAACGTTTTTACCGTGTAGATAAAAGTGGTTCACGCAAAGAAGGCGGTTCGGGATTGGGCTTGTCTATCGTTAAACATATTATTGAAGCGCACGAAGAAAAAATATATATTGAAAGCCAACTAGATGTGGGTAGTGAATTTTCGTTTACCTTAGAAAAGTCTAAATAAGTCTTTGTAGTTACACTCAAAATCTTCAAAAGTAAATCCTTTATAGTCTTTAACTTGTTCTAATAACGCTATTGAAAACTCATCTTGAGTACAATAAGGAACAATGTCTTCTGCTTCTAACTTTTCAGCTAAATACACTTGTTCAAATTGTCCGGGTGTCGGAATAAAAAAGGCTTTCTTTTCTAATTTAGCTAAGTCCATAATCGTGGTATAACCCGATCGGCTCAATACTATTTCACTTTCATTTATTGCGGTTTCTAGTTCTGCACTCGTCATGTAATTGTAAATGCTCATGTTCTGATGTTGAGTGTTTGTTTGCTGCGACTCAACGACACCCTTTACAAAACAGATATTTCCTTTATAGGATTCTAACGCTTTAAATAATTTTTCTTCTAAAAAAGTACGTTGTGGTTCTGGACCAGAAAGCAATACTAAAAGCTGGTGTTTAATGGCTAAGTTTTGTTTTTTAAATCGCGATAAAGGTCCTAAATATTTTAAAGGCGCATCAAAATCTTTGACATGTCCTAAAACACCACTTAGGTTTTTTTCGCCTTCATAATCCGGAATCCAACAAGCATCAAATTTTGAAATGATATTTTGATGAATACTAGTACTTAGCCAAGTGGTGCTTCCGCTTAAAACTTTTAATTGATGTGTTATAAATACAGAAGGTACTTTTTTATGTCTTACACCAAAACGATTATCTGAAATGATGCCAGAAATCGTAGTCGTTTTAATAAAATGAGCAATAGCTTTTTCCTCCTTCTTTATCGTTTTTAAAAGTCTAGGGCTGTCTTTTATAAGCTTCAACTTAAAATGCTTAGATTTTTTTGAGTATTTTATTTTATACGAAGGTAGTTCAAGCGTTTGAAGCGTTGGAAATTCTTTTTTGAGTAATTCTAGCGCAACACCATCGCTGGCGATTATAGGTTCAAAATTAAACCGAATCAATTCATTGACAATCGGAATGCAACGTGTAGCATGACCTAATCCCCAATTTAAAGGCGCCACTAAAATTTTTTTCTTTGTATCCAACTTAGGTTCGTGTTTCTTAATTTTAGATTAGGTTGTATTAAACAAAGGTAAACCTAAAATGTTTGCTTAATTTTACCGAATTATTAATAAATCATAAATTAGTGGGAAGTAAAAACAAACTTAAACGCTTTAGAGAAAACGAAACCTTTCATAATGTGTATCAGCCAACACGAGAAGAATTGGTAGATGCGACTTATAAATTAAAAGGAAAATGGCAGTCAGAAGTTTTTAAAAACAACAACCCTTTGGTTTTAGAACTTGGCTGTGGTAAAGGAGAATATACTGTTGGTTTAGCGAAACGTTATCCTAACAAAAATTTTATAGGTATAGATATTAAAGGCGCACGTTTTTGGAGAGGTGCCAAAACAGCTATCGAAGAAGATATTTCCAATGCGGCTTTTATTAGAACGCAAATTGAACTGGTTGAATATATTTTTGAAGAAAATGAAGTTGATGAAATTTGGATTACTTTTCCTGATCCACAAATAAAATATCAGCGTACAAAACACCGAATGACTAATTTACAGTTTTTAGAGCGCTATAAAAAGGTTTTAAAGCCAGGTGGCTTAATGCATCTAAAAACGGATAGTGAATTCATGCATGGTTATACCTTAGGCTTGCTACATGGTGCCGGTTTAGAAGTGCTTTATGCCAATCATAATGTGTATAAATTAGAAGGTAGTCCAGAAGACGTTACTGAAATTCAAACATTTTACGAAAATCAGTACTTAGAGAAAGACAAAGCAATTACGTATATTAGATTCAAAATCAACTAAAATTTGAATATAACCGTTATTTTCTTTTTAGGGTTTATAGTAGCGCTTATTGGCGTTGTTCCGCCTGGGTTACTTAATATGACCGCTGCTAAAATAAGTCTTAAAGAAGGCGCAGCTCGTGGTATTATGTTTTCTACAGGTGTTTGTATTGTGGTGTTTATACAAACTTATCTAGCGGCTATCTTTGCAAGATATTTGTCTAGTCACCCCGATATTGTAGCGATTTTAAAGCGTGTCGCATTCGTTATTTTTGTGCTTATTACCATCTATTTTTTAGTGTCATCATCTAAGGAAAAAGAGAAAAAAGTACAAGCAGAAATAAAAAGCAAGCACGGCAGATTATTGCATGGTATGTTATTATCTGCGCTAAATGTTTTTCCTATTCCTTATCAAGCCTATATGACCATTACCTTAGTGTCTTTTAGTTGGATGAGTTTTGAGAGATTGAGTATTATTACCTATGTTACAGGAGCAGCAACAGGAACTTTTGTAATGCTTTATTTTTATATTTTCTTTTTTGATAAGATTAAAGACCGAAAATTTACGTCCCAAAAAAGCATGAATTTAAGTATCGGTATTATTACAGGGTTTGTAGCTCTAATTACGTTAATCAATATATTAAGAGATTTATAAATGAAACCTGAAACGCTTAGTTTTTTTGAAAAAGTGTATGATGTTGCCAAACAAATCCCTTATGGACGAGTAACGAGTTATGGTGCTATTGCTAAATATTTGGGTGCTGGCAAAAGCGCCAGGATTGTTGGTTACGCTATGAATGGCTCTCACGGAAAAGACGTACCTGCACACCGCGTTGTTAATAGAAAAGGGCTTTTAACAGGAAAACACCATTTTGAAGGTACTAATCTTATGCAACAACTTTTAGAAAATGAAGGCATAGAAGTAATCGATAATCAAATTCAGAATTTAGAGGTTGTGTATTGGGATCCTGCTAAGGAAATTCGATAGTAATTTAATGTAAAAGTGATGGGTTTACTATCCATTTCTATCCTTTTAAAAACACTATAATTAAGACTTATATACCAATTGCACAATTCAATTTATCTAGTTCTAATTCTAAACTTTTCTAAGTATCTTTGCATTTAGAATTAATCTTAATAAGAGGATGTTGAATCGATATTTTAGCCTCTATTATTCTCAAGTCTTTATTCAATATGAAATTAAACAAACAAGATATATTAAACGCACTAAAAACGATAACAGCACCTGGTGAAGGTGAAAATATGGTGGATAGTGGCGCCGTTACTAATGTGGTTACTTTTGCAGATGAGGTTATTGTAGATATTACTATAAAAAACCCAACACTGCAGGCACGTAAAAAAACAGAAGTAGAAATTTTACAAGCCATTCATAAAAATGTTTATGAAAAAGCAAAAATAAAAGTCAATGTCAAAGTTGATGCACCTGCAGCAGCGCCAAAAAACGAAATTAAAGGTAAAGCAATCCCTGGGATTCAAAATATTGTAGCAGTAGCTTCGGGAAAAGGTGGCGTTGGTAAATCTACAGTGACTGCAAATTTGGCGGTAACCTTATCTAAAATGGGCTTTAAAGTTGGCGTCTTAGATGCTGACATTTATGGACCGTCTATTCCCATCATGTTCGATGTGGCTAATGAACGCCCATTATCGGTAACCATAGAAGGGAAATCTAAAATGAAACCTGTTGAAAATTATGGTGTTAAAGTATTGTCTATAGGTTTCTTCACAAAACCTGATCAAGCGGTTATTTGGAGAGGACCAATGGCGTCTAAAGCTTTAAACCAAATGATTTTTGATGCCGCTTGGGGAGAATTAGACTTTTTGTTACTCGATTTACCTCCCGGAACAGGTGATATTCACTTAAGTATTATGCAGGCATTGCCTATTACAGGTGCTGTAGTGGTTAGTACACCTCAAAATGTAGCTTTAGCAGATGCTAAAAAAGGGGTGGCAATGTTTCAACAAGATAGTATTAATGTGCCTGTTTTAGGAATTATTGAAAACATGGCTTATTTTACACCTGCAGAACTTCCTGAAAATAAATATTATATATTTGGAAACCAGGGTGCTAAGCATTTAGCAGAAGATTTAAAAGTGCCGTTTCTAGGTGAAGTGCCCTTAGTGCAAAGCATTAGAGAGGCAGGCGATTTAGGAAGACCAGCTGCTATGCAAACAGGAACTCCTACTGAAGGTGCTTTTGAAGCCATTACAAGAGAAGTGGTGCAACAAGTGGTGGATAGAAATGAGGCCTTACCAGCAACAGAGGCAATAAAAATTACAACAATGGCAGGTTGTTCTGCTACAAATAAAAAGTAAAATGAATCCAGAAGAACTTAGATTGAATGTTGAAAAGGCATTAGACGAAATCCGACCATTTCTACAAAGTGATGGTGGTGATATTGACTTATTATCTATTGATGATGGTAAATTGGTGAGAGTTCAACTGGTTGGTGCCTGTACCTCATGTAGTGTCAATCAAATGACGTTAAAATCGGGTGTAGAGATGACCATCAAAAAATATGCACCACAAATTGAAAAAGTTATTAATATTGAAAAGGTAATGTGATATTTATCACATTCTGATTGAAATGACATTAGTAGTTTTGTTCCCATAATTAAAATATTGATTGAAATAACCTTATAGGTTTTAATAAAAATTGAAGCAGTAACCCTAGATTTATGCTTTACTAAATTGAAATTCCCATTTCCTTGGGCATTATTATGATTACAACAGACATCCTTATAATTGGCGCAGGTCCAACCGGACTTTTTACTGTTTTTGAAGCAGGACTTTTAAAACTAAAATGCCATTTAATAGACGCACTTCCACAAGCAGGTGGACAATGCACAGAGCTTTATCCTAAAAAACCGATTTATGATATTCCTGCTTATCCAGAAATTTTAGCAGGCGATTTAACGCATAAATTAATGGAGCAATGCAAGCAGTTTGAACCTGGTTTTACTTTGGGAGAACGTGCTGAAACCATAGATAAACAAGAGGACGGCAGTTTTATAGTTACTACAAACAAAGGCATCAAACATCAGGCTCCGGTTGTGGCAATTGCTGGTGGATTAGGAAGTTTTGAACCGCGTAAACCATTATTAGACAATATCGGTGATTTTGAAGATAAAGGCGTGGAGTACATGATTAAAGAACCTGAAATGTATCGCAATAAAAATGTAGTCATTGCAGGAGGAGGAGATTCAGCCTTAGATTGGAGTATCTTTTTAAGTGATATTGCTGCTAGCGTCACTTTAATTCATAGACGAAACGAATTTAGAGGGCATTTAGATTCTGTTGAAAAAGTACAAGAGTTAAAAAACCTTGGAAAGATAAACTTAATTACGCCAGCAGAAATTACCGCTATAAATGGAAACGATAAAGTTGAAAGTGTTGAAGTCACTAAAAAAGATGAAGCGCCATTTGTATTAGAAACCGACCACTTTATTCCGTTATTTGGCTTGTCACCAAAACTTGGTCCAATAGCGAATTGGGGGCTTGAAATTGAGAAAAATGCTATTAAGGTAGATAATTCATTAGATTACCAAACTAATATTCCTGGGATTTTTGCTATTGGAGATGTGAATACTTATCCAGGAAAATTAAAATTAATCCTTTGCGGTTTTCACGAAGCAACATTAATGTGTCAATCCGCCTATAAAATTATTAATCCAGGAAAACGTTATGTTTTAAAATATACAACCGTTGCTGGTGTTAATGGATTTGATGGCTCTAGAAAAGAAGCACCAAAAGCTGTTGTAAAAGCTTTTGATTAGATTCTAGTTTCCGTTCATAGTGTTGTATTTACTCAAAATAAAAAAACAGGACTTAGAGGTTTTAAAATTTGTGAGATCTCAATTAATAACTAATTTTACTCTGAGAATCTCAGTGTAAGCTCTGTGAGTCTCTGTGATATAATAAAATAAACTTCGCATTTTTGTAGAAACTAATCATGGAACAAGACATAAACATAACAATAATAGATCGCGAAGGTGTAAAACATCCAATTGAAGCACCTACAGATATGGCGATGAACTTAATGGAAGTAGTTCGCTCATACGAATTGGCTCCAGAAGGTACTATCGGCGTATGTGGTGGTATGGCGATGTGTGCCTCTTGTCAATGCTATGTGTTAAGTGACACCGAACTACCCGAAATGCAAGATGATGAAGAAGCGATGCTTTCTGAGGCTTTCTATGTAAAAGATAATTCGCGTTTAGGTTGTCAAATTCAAATGACACCAGAAATGGAAGGTTTAGAAGTAGAATTGGCTCCTGAGTCGTAACAAATTCCTGCGAAGGCGGGAGTCTAATCGTCAATTTGGAATTTAGGAGTTTAATATTTATTCATTTTTAAAATTTGAAGCTTCAATAAAATCCAAAGCACTTTTAAATCGATTGGCTTTATGAAGTAGGTCGCCTTTACTATTTACTACTAAATACGTAGGGAAGAACTGTATTTCTAAATCTTTATAGAGTGATTTATCAGTGCCAAATTGGTTGTAATTCGTCCAGTTATAATCATGTGTTTCTAAATAGGCTGCCCATTTGCTTTTGCTTCGATCGATGGATATTCCAATGATTTCAATATTTTGCTTTTTAGCGTAGTCGCTATACTTAGCGATGACTAGATGGTCTTTTATGCAAGGTGCACATTCTAGATACCAAAAGTCTAAGATGTAAATTTTGTCATCTTCTAGGGTTATTGAGGTTTGTTCACCAGTAATCGTATTAAAGGTGTACTCTGAAAAGTTTATCGTTGATTTGGATTGCATGTCAGATGTCATGTTCATAAAACACATTAGAACAACAAGTAAGATGTTATTATAGCTCATAAGATTTTTTTATTTTTTTAATTACTGTTTTTCTTAAAGAGATTACTCCGTTTTATAATCGGCTAACTTTGTTGGTCCTTCTAACAAAAACCGATCAATCTTTAAATTACCATCTTCAGACGTTATTATTTGCCATTTTATTAGCGAAATGGCTCCATTCTCAATTTCAAGACCAGTAATACTTCTTGGGTGAACACAACTTCCATCATTAAAATAAGCAATATCTCCAGGTTCTGGAAAGCGAGGTCGATGTGTATGGCCAACAATGGTGATTAAATTGTTGTTTTCAATAATCCAGCGTTTGGTTCTTTTTTCTATTTTAATGAGTTCTGTATAGTTTTTAGCAGGTGTTGTTGGGTCCGCGATTCCCATCACATTTAACGGTTTCCAAAGGATACGAACTAAAAAACGACTCCATTTCCAACAGTTGTAGTTCCACCAATCCGCTTGATGACCATGAGTTAGAAATAATTCTTGATTGGTTTCTGAATGTTCTAAAACAATCCCTTCATGATATTTAATATCACAAAATAAATCCTCATCATTACCTGTTTTTGGGTCAAAAAAGGAATATAAGTGTTTTTCAACATACTTTGGATCGCGATACACCATATCATGATTACCCCAAATCATGTGTAGACGCTCTTCATCATGAAATTGCTTCATTAGCATATAGACATTCTTATGCGCACTAAATATGGATTCAAAAGATAAATTTTCCCAAAGCTCATCACCATCACCAAGCTCACAATAGCTAAAACCTTCAAGATAATAATGTCTTAAAGCATGATAATAAATGTTACGATTATTGGCAAAATCATCTGCAAAACTATTATCACCCCGATGGCAATCGCTAAATAATATAATTTTAGAAGCGTTGTTAAACTTAAGGCGTTTAGCATGTTTATAAGCGTGATCTAATCTAGAGTTGGTAGACATTTGTTTGTTTTATACAGACACCTAAATTAAACAAAAAATGCCTCTCAAAAAGAGAAGCATTTTTATTTAAATTAACCTTTAGTTTATTTCTTATACAACGGGTCTACACCAATAGTGCCAACCAATCGGTCAATATAATCTGAAGATTTTACGGTCTCACATAATTTATTAGTCGCATGTAAACGAGAATTTAACTCCATTTCATCAACTAAAAGTTCATTTTTAGAATCTTTAATAAAGGCTTCTAGATAACTAATTTGAGATTTATAATAAGCAATATCTTTTTGCTGTTTTAAAACTAATCGTTCTTTGTACCAATCTGAGTTTACAACATAACTTCGGTCAAAATATTGTCTTAATTCTGGGTCGCTAATATCTTTGCCTTCATAATGACCATAAGCCATAATGTTTAACAGAATCTTTAACGGTGGGATAGCCGCTTCAATGCTGCCATCTTCAAAATAGTTTAAGGCTACTTTTTGCTGTGCTTCAACAATATTGTTAATTCCATCGACGTAATCTTCTAAATTCTGTAATTCAGGCTTTAGCATACGCTCATTAAATACAGCTGTAGGTTCATCAAATAGGCGATTTAAACACAGTAAAGAAAATCTTTTCGTAATTCTATAACCTAAACGACTCGCTAATACTTTTTTACCATTATGTTCAAAATCTTCAAGTTTTTCTAAAGATCTATTAGCAATTAAATTTTGAGGATCTCGATCTTCAGGAGCCATTCTTGCCCAAATCTCTGGGATTAGGAGACTAACATCATGATCTATTTTGTTCTCTGCACCAACGTAACCAGCTGCTGTACTAAAGCCGTTAGATTCTGTTAGGATATGTGATAATAAAGCATTGTTTAAATCGGTTGTAGGTGTCAACATATTAAACGGTGCTTTGGTTAGAGCCCCTTCAGTACCTGCTCCTGTAGTCGATGGCGATTTTCCTGTAAGACTACAAATAAAGTCCATAAATAACTCAGGCGTTTCTTGATAGTGAATTGGGTTATAAACCGCTAAAGGTCTAATACCAGCTTCGCGATCTGCTGGGTTATTTCTTCGGCCTGTTAAAACGGCATTGACCACATGAATAACGGGGTCCTCAGGCTTAATTCTTCTACACAAACGCACACCTATATCTGAAATATATGTTGCTTCAGATTCGTCATAGAATACATTAGGTTCTAAATAACGCGGGTTTTTTGTTGGTTCGCCATCTACAATTCTTGGATGAGATGGTAAAACAAACTGAATGTCATCATCATTAGAGTCAATAATTTCTTTGATAAAATCTTTGACCGGTTGTGTGTATTTATCGTAATTAATGGTGTCTTCATAAATCGCAATAGCATCTGCTTTAGTTAGCATTTCGTAATTGGTTAAGAATCTACCATCTGAAATGATATCTAATTCGGCTAGTTTATCATAGCCTCTAACAATAGCCTCGTCGGGTCTTTGAAATAAATGTGCTTCACAGTTGGTTAGCACTTTGACACTTTTATTAGGGTATTCTGGGTTTAAATTTTTAAAGCGTTCATTTGGAAGTGTAATCGATGCTGTAATATCATCTTCCGTTTGAATTTTCTCGCAGGCAGAGAAATCGGAACGTAATTTATTCAACATCCAATTCCCTTTTTGGTTAAAGCCAATTCTTACATAACTACCAACTACTGGTGTATGGTTATAATTTAAGGATGTTCCTTTAACACCGTTGATGAATTCTACAGACATCATGTCTTTCCAGTTAAGGTTAGCACCATGTGCTTGTCTGAATAAACGTTTTACAAACAATACTAAAGAACGAATATGAACCGGAATATTTTTTAGAAATTCATTGAATTCATCTGAATTTTCTTCGTTAGGTGTTAATAGTTTTACGGCAGAACCTAAGGTTCTTTTTTCACTTAAAAACGATCTTGATTTTGGTCTGTTAGGATCTTTAACTTTCCATCGTGTAGAATAATTAAATTCAATAATCTCGTCTGCTTTCTTAAAATCCTCATCGATATTATGAATGTTAAATGCATTATAGGTTATGGCATTTTGCATCGATTTTGAAATCTCTGATTTACCACCACCAGAAACCGTACATGGTTTATGACAAAATACGCCTTCAGGATAAGTTTCTATCATACGCCACAAATCAATAGAATTGTGTTTTTCTAATTTCAACTTATTTCCTGAGGGGTGGATATAGGTTTTAAAAGGTGATAAGGTAAGTTTTTGTTCTTTGCCTTTATGATTCCAGGTAATACTATTAGTTGCAGTATTGAAATAGGAAGATTCTGGAACGTAAATGATATTTGGATAATTTTTATCTATTGCATAATTTTCGGGCTTCACCTCAATGCGATCAGCTATTAAGGTTTTAATATCATCAAATGTATGGTCTAAGCCGTAGTATTTAGAGTAATCATTACAATCTACAGTTTCACCCATTACACGCCTAGCATAAGCAATAGCGCCTCCTGCATGTTCTTCTTCAGCTAGACCAAAAAGGTTAGCAGAGTAACTAATTTGTGTTTTTATTTCTTTTTTAGAATAACCATAGTAGTTGTCAGCAATTAAAGTAATAACCACACCTCTTTCATCTCTACAGGTAATTTTAAAGGCACTACCATTATTGTAAAGCTCGTTTTCATTAGTCCAACACATGCCATCTTTTTTCTGGCGTTCTGTAGCATCGTTATAATGCGGAAGTCCTACATCTTTTTTCTTTAGTGTCAATAATTGTGGTGCTAAAACGATACAACCTGTATGGCCTGTCCAATGTTCTGGGTCTAACGCAGCATCATTATGTGCTAAATTAGGATCGCCAGCATTGCCAAAAATAGATTCTACAAAATCTAAATTACTGACTAAATTACCAGGCGCAAAAAAACGAACCTCTAAGGATTTTTGAGAAAGAATCCCTTTTACTTCCGGGCAAACTACAGGTCGCAATAACATAGAAACCATCGTTTTTGCTTTGTCCTCTTGATTGGATGTAAAAGGTAGTATTTTTAAGTCATCTGAAGGATTGAAAGCCGCATGTAAAAAGTGTGCTAAAACGACCTTAGGAACTTCTTGTTTATCTAACGGAACAGGCAGTGGACCTTCTACGATATGAAAGGTGCCTTTAGTTGTTCTTTTATCGTGTAGTGGATTGTTTAAAATCCCTTGTTTTAGACGTGAGGACGTCACTAAATCACTTTCAAATGATGAGCCATCAGGTGGTAAACTTGCTTCTCTTGCTTGCCCTTTTTTTGATAAAATTAAGGTATCGTTAGGAATAATATACGATTTATCAATATTAACGTCTTTTAAATAGTCGTCTATAAAATTTTGAATTCTTGAATCTACAGGGCTAAGGTGACTAGCCAATAGTCTAGATTTCTCACGAATACTTCTAATTAAGCCATTTGATAATACTTCAAATTTAGGGTCGCAAAACTTTTCTGTGCTATCTTCAGTATCTTTAAAAGTAGGTTGCCCTATTGAGGCTAATTGTAAGTTGATAAATTGAATTAATTCTTTTCTTGCTTCATCCATATGCTTTAAACTATAGAAGTTTGATTAAAATCTAAATTTAAAACAAATTTATGATTCAAAAGAATTTTAAAACATGTCAAATATCATTTAATAGTTAAATATTAAGACTTATGTTGACTTAATATTTTATTTAAAAGCGTTAAGGCCAGTGATATCTAAGCCTGTGATTAATAGGTGAATATCGTGGGTGCCTTCATAAGTAATGACACTTTCTAGGTTCATTGAATGACGCATTATACTGTACTCACCAGTGATTCCCATACCACCTAACATCTGCCTAGCTTCACGTGCAATATTAATCGCCATTTCTACATTGTTTCGTTTTGCCATTGATATTTGTGCTGAAGTTGCCGTACCATTTTCACGCATTACACCGAGTCGCCAAGCTAACAATTGTGCTTTGGTAATTTCAGTAATCATTTCAGCTAATTTCTTTTGTTGTAGTTGAAATTGCCCAATTGGCTTGCCAAACTGCATACGCTCTTTACTGTAGCGCAAAGCGGTATCGTAGCAATCCATTGCAGCACCAATGGCACCCCAGGCGATTCCAAAACGTGCTGAATCTAAACATCCTAAAGGCGCACCTAATCCAGATTTGTTAGGTAATAAATTTTCTTTTGGGATTTTTACATTATCAAAAATAAGCTCACCAGTAGCGCTTGCTCTTAGTGACCACTTATTGTGTGTTTCTGGTGTAGAAAAACCTTCCATACCGCGCTCTACAACTAAGCCATGAATACGTCCATTTTCATCCTTAGCCCATACCACAGCGATTTCACAAAAAGGGGCATTAGAAATCCACATTTTGGCACCATTTAAAAGGTAATGGTCACCCATATCTTTAAAGTTAGTAGTCATGCCTCCCGGATTAGAACCATGGTCGGGTTCGGTTAAGCCAAAAGCACCAATCCATTCACCAGAAGCTAATTTAGGTAAGTATTTTTGTCGTTGTTCTTCATTTCCATATTTCCAAATAGGATACATTACTAGAGAAGATTGAACAGAGGCTGTGCTGCGTACGCCAGAATCACCACGCTCTATCTCTTGCATAATTAATCCATAAGAAATTTGATCTAAACCAGCTCCTCCATATTCTTCAGGGATGTATGGTCCAAAAGCTCCGATGTCAGCTAAACCTTGAATGATTTGTTTAGGAAATTCTGCTTTTTGAGCATACTCTTCAATTATGGGAGAAACGTCACGTTTTACCCATGCTCTTGCTGCATCGCGCACTAATTTATGTTCTTCTGTTAATAATTCGTCAAGGTTATAATAATCTGGTGCTTCAAATAAATCTGGTTTCATGGAATTGATTTTAGATGCTAAAGGCTATCGCCTGCGCTCAAGTTAATGGTAATTATTGATATAATAGGAGTGAAAATGCTTAGCTGTTTTCATTCTCGAATTTATATAAAATGAGTTACAAAAATAACGAAAACGATTGCGGTTTTACAATTTAATAAGTGTTTTTTGACAGCGCTAATTACTAGGATTTGTTCAGCAGAAATAAAAAATTATCGTAGCAATACGGTTAATGTCAATCCATTTTTTTTAATAAATACGCATAAGCTTCCATGCCTTTTGTGTGGTCAAAAACAACTTTTAAAACGCCTATTAAAGGTAAAGAAATAACAGCGCCAACAACACCCCATAACGCTGAGAATACAATGATACCGAAAATGGTAATAAATGGATTTAAATTGATTTCATCACCGATAATCCAAGGTGTTAATACATAATTTTCTACAAGTTGTGTTACTGAAATAACACCAATAACAATTAGTGCAGGTGTTGATCCAGCATATAAGTAGGATAGTAATACAGCAACGCCACCCCCAATGATATTACCAACGTACGGAATTATTGAAAATAGTGATGCAAATAAGGCTAAAAACAAGGCGTAAGGCACAGAGCCAAATAAAAACCCTATGTAATAAATAACAAAAAGGAATCCCATAATTTTTCCTTTACCCACAAAATAATTTTTAATAGTTTGAGCAGACTTCACCATTAGCGAACTTATTGCGGCTTCATTAGAAAATTGTTTTTTAAAGAAATTTATAAATTGCTTTTTTTGCATTAAGAAAAGGATAATATATACAAAGATGATGAGTGATTGCGAGAGTAGACTCATTATAGAGGATAAAAATGTACTCGCTAAACCTTCTGCTTTTTCAACCAATTCTTTATTACCTTCAATATAATCTTTGTAATTCCAATTTAACCGGTCGTTTGTCCATTGAGATAATGAATTGAGTTTTTCGTTTGCTTTATCTTTAATAGTAGACCAATCTTCCGCCATGTTGCTTATTTGTGAATTTAAAAGCCAAAAAATCAACAAAAATAATATCAGCATAAGTAGAACAGCTAAGGTAATTGAAGCCCAATTTGGCAACCCCCAACTTTTAAGTTTTTGAACGGGTATATCTAGTAATATTGCTATAATAGCAGCCACCAATAAGGGAATTACAAGGTCTTTTCCGTAGTAAAATAAAGCTATTATACCTCCACTAAGTAACAGTGTTTTTATTAAATTAAGTCCTGAAATCTCTATTTTTGGGGTGCTCACGAAAGATTTTTTTAAGTTAGATACTTAAAAATACATCAAAATTTTACAATCAACACAATTTTAGTCGTTATATATTGAATGTGGTCATGCTTAAAAACAGTGAGGAATTTTGTCTTTAAGTCAATACTTTATTTTAAAACCAATTACATTTTTAAGTAAAAATCTTTAGTTAAGTTGATATAAGCTTCGGTGTATTGATGACGGGCTGTTTCTATAATCAATTCTGAAGCCTCGGTTTTTGTTTCTTCAAAAGAAAATTCTAATAAACTGCGTTTTACCTCTGTTTCGGGGTTGCCTTTAACATGAAGCAACCGATTAAGCTGTAAACCATTTTTTGATGCTAATTTTATAAATTCGGCTTCCTCTTTATAGGGGATAATCACACAAAATAGGCCTGTATTAGATAATAGGTTGCCTGCAGCATAATTTAAGTGTTCAAAAGGCATAGCGTCATTAAAGCGTGCTAAATCTCTTGCGTCGTTAGCTGTTTTGTAATTTTCGGAATAGAATGGAGGGTTGCAAATAATAAGGTCGTATTTATCATCAATTTCTTCAACAAATTCTAATAGTGAAGCATGATAACAAAACAGGCGGTCTGCCCAAGGCGAGTTTTCAAAATTTTCAGCACATTGTTCGTAAGCATCAGCATCAATTTCTAAAGCTTCAATAGTTTCAGCATGACTTCTTTGTGCTAGCATTAAGCTCAATACACCTGTGCCAGAACCGATATCTAAAACAGAAAATGGATCGTGAGCAACAGAAGCCCATGCGCCAAGTAAAACGCCATCGGTGCCAATTTTCATGGCGCAACGGTCTTGATTGACTGAGAATTGTTTGAATTTGAATGGCTTCATTAAAAATTCCAAATGTTAAACACCAAAATCCAAAACGGATTAAGATTTGTTAATAATTGCAGATAATATTTTCCGAAGTTGTTCCGCTTCATTTATAAGGTTGACTATTTCTTTGTCGTCAGGATTCATGTCTTTTAGTAACTTTAACCATAAGACAGATTCTTTGGCTTCTTTTCTTGAGATTTTTAATCTAAATTTAAAATCTTTATCCTCAAGCTTTTCATTAGCTTCTATATAGTTTGCGGCAACAGACCCAGATGATTTTACTAATTGTTTTCCGTCTTCAATATTAGAAATACTTCTCTAAGCTTGAATCTACAATTGCGTGCAAACAAGTAAGTTCTTTCTTCTAAATCATAAACTTTACCGCCTGCCATAATCCTACTCTTTGGGATTTGTTATTTTCAATTTGGAATTTGTTAATTTTCAATATAAAGCTCAATCAAGCCTTCAGGTGTATTAACTTCAATGGTCTTATTTTCTCGGTCTACTTTAACTATAAACTCATCGTTCATAGGAATTAAAATTTCTGTGCCATTTCGGTCAATTTCGAATAAAGATTGTGCTGTGGTATCATTAATACTTTGTAGAACTCCTACATCTCCAAAATTTGTATCCTTAATGGTGAATCCTATAACTTCATGAAAATAAAATTTATTGCCTTCAAGCTTAGGAAGTAAATCTAACGGTAAATATAATTCGGTTTTTATTAAAGCATCAGCATCAGCTTCATTATCGACGTCTTCAAATTTTAAGCGTAGTAAATCCGATTTATGTAATTGTGATGTTTCAAGAAAGAAAGGGACTAAGTTCCCTCTTAAATCTAAGAATACAGCATCTAAATTATCATATAAATCAGGTTCGTCAGTATCTAGCTTTGCAAGGAGCTCTCCTTTGAAGCTGTATTTTGATACAATTTTTCCTAAATAAAAACAGTCTTCTTTTTTCATGACAAATGTATTGGTCATCCTGAACTTGTTTCAGGATCTCTTTCTAAGATAAATGAGATTCCGCTTTTCAGCGGAATTTGTTCAATGACGTATTTTGGAAAAAGCCAAAATACTATTTCACAAAAAAACCCAGACTAAACTAGTCTGGGTTAAAAGTATAAAAAAATTATTTTTTATTCTTCTTCGTTAGCTGCTGTTTCTTCAGTTGCAACATCTTCTGCTACTTCTTCTTCAACAACTGGTGCAGCTGCAGCGATACGTGCTTCATTTACTGCTTTCTCAGCTTCATGTGCTTTAGCTTTAGCTTCTGCATCGGCTTTAGATAAACCTTCAGTTTTTGCTTCAACTTTAGCCGCTTTTTCTTCTAACCAAGCGTTGAATTTTTCTTCAGCTTGCTCTTCAGTTAATGCACCTTTTCTAACACCACCAGCTAAATGGTTTTTTAACATCGCTCCTTTATAAGATAAAATAGCTTTTGCTGTGTCAGTTGGTTGTGCACCGTTTTGTAACCATTGTACAGCTCCGTTAACATCTAATTCGATAGTTGCAGGATTTGTGTTTGGATTGTAAGCACCTAATTTCTCTAAGTATTTACCATCTCTTTTAGAGCGTGAATCCGCTGCTACGATCCAGTAATAAGGTTTTCCTTTTTTACCGTGTCTTTGTAATCTAATTTTTACAGGCATAATAATTAATTAGTGAGGTTCTCGACCTCTGTTATTAATAATAACCTTCGCGACAAAATCATCTATGTCGTTTAGGCGGGCGCAAATATACTCTTTTTTTTTAATATAGAGGCTATTCATATCTTTTGTTTTTAACTGAAAATGAGACGAAAGGTGTAGGTGTAATATGCTTTGTATAGAGATATTTTAATGCTGTAATCTATGAAATAGCTGAATTATGACAAATATGAATGATTTCATGTGAAAAAAATGTAAATAAAATGAGTTATTATAGGGTTTTATTGCGTTTAAACGAAAAGAAAAATTCAAGATAGCGGCAATATGAAAAAAAATTATACTTTTGGCATTCTTGTTTCGTTATCATTGGAGCATAGATAAAATTTCTTTTTATTTTAAAATATGAAAAAACTAATACTCTTATCTCTTGTTTTTTTCACTGTTTTCAGTTGCGGTGATGAAGTCCAATTTAGTTCACCTGCATTTCAAGGGTCATATAATAATCAATTATGGAGAGCTCAAGCTTTTTCAGCAAGTATTAGTGAAACTGGTATTTTAACACTTACAGGAACAAATAATGTAGAGACTTTAGAGTTGATTCTGCCTACAGCAACCGTTGGAACTTATGTTTTAGGTGATGTTGAATCTATTGAGGCCAAATTTACCGCCGTAGATGGAACAGTTTATTCTACTAATAACCCAAGTAATTCTTTGTATCCTGATTATGGTGAAATAAGATTAAATGAAATTTTAAATAACACCTTTACAGGAACGTTTCGTTTTAATGCTTTTGATGCAACAGGAACCAATGTCGTTAATTTTACAGGAATAACAGAAGAAATAGATAGTGCAACGGATGAACCAATTTATGGAGGTATATTCTTTAAAGTTCCTTTGGTATCTGGTGCCATTCCTTCGGACCCTGTGGTTTGTGAGGATGTAGAGGATCTTGCTAATGTAGCTTTAGCCGCTTACGAAGCTTCAAATTCACCAGATTTAGAATTTATAATTAGAGCAGATGTAGAAGCGGCATGCCAAAACTATATCGCTGCACTTATTAATCAACGTAATTATTGTGGTGATGTTGATGGCGCCATACAAACAATAATAGATGGTTTAGGTAGTTGTGATATGTCTTGCGACGATGCAATCGCTAATGTAGAGGAAGCACAAACCCAATTAATTGTCGCTACTATCGGAAATTATTTTGAAAAATGTGCACAATACCAGTTTCATTTAGAAGAGCAAATTGATATTTGTGGTGATGACGATGGAAGTATCCAAGCCTTAATTGATACTCTAGACTGTGGTGATGATGATAATGATAGCATACCAAATGTTTTTGAAGACTTTAATGGTAATGGCGATTTTGAAGATGATGATACAGATAGTGATGGTATTCCAAACTATTTAGATAACGATGATGATGGTGATGGTGTCTTGTCACAATATGAAGCTGTAGATGAAAATGGTAACCCTGCGGATACAGATGGTGATGGCCAAGTAGATTATTTAGATAATGATGATGATGGTGATGGTATTTTAACCATAGACGAAAGTGCTGATCCAAATGCTGATGGTAATCCTGACGATGCTGTTGATACTGATGGTGATGGTGTCCCAGATTATTTACAGGCTTAAAAAAATAAAATTTTTATAAAAAAAAGCGTTGCTCTTCTGAGTGACGCTTTTTTTTTGTTAAATACACTTAAGTCTTTGTTAAGGGTGTTAATTTTCTTGATTTGTTCTGCTTTGAGCACTATATTAAAGCTGATGTGAAACAATACACATCCTAAAAGAATATATTGAAACGGATAAAATGATAAAAGATAAAATGAAGTTTTCAAAAGACATATCAAATAAATTAAACGAATTACTAGTCAAAAATTACGATGCAGAAAAAGGCTATATTAACGCTATAGAAAATATAGAGAGTGATAAATTAAAAATGTATTTTAAGCGAAGAGCCTCGGAACGTAGTGAATTTGCAAAAGAATTAAGAACTGAGATTTTGCAATACGGTGAAATACCAGAAGATTCAGGAAGTTTTAAAGGCGTCGTACACAGAAACTGGACAAGTTTAAAAGCCACATTTTCTTCCAATAATGAAGAAATGGTTCTTGAAGAAGCTATTAAAGGTGAAGAAGCTAGTTTAGAAGAGTACAATGAGTTACTCAAAGAGCGTAACTTGCCACCGAGTATTGATGCCTTATTGTTGAAGCATAAAAATGCAATTCAGTCGGCAATCAATACTGAAAAAGTTCACGAAGAACTCGTATCGTAAATATCATATTAAATAGATTTGAAAAGTCAGTCTAAATAGATTGACTTTTTTTATGTTCAAAACTCTTTTAAAGTTCACTTTAATAAGGTGCAAATTCTATGTAATTTTATAAGCTAATTTTTTTTGTCACACTGAGTGTAGTCAAATTGCTATTAACAACTTGGTTTTGAATGGCTTCGACTGCGTTCAGCATGACATTAATTTTTCAGTTTGCGCTTATGCGCCTTCGAGAGAAAAACCAATGCAACAATTTATGCTGAACTTATTTCAGTATTTGGTTTATAGTTCAGATTATAACTTTGAACTTTAAACTCTAAACTTTTGAACCTTAACGTATGTACTTAATATTCGATACCGAAACCACAGGATTACCAAAACGTTGGGATGCACCAATCACAGATACCGATAATTGGCCGAGGTGTATTCAAATTGCATGGCAATTGCATGATGGCATGGGGAATTGTATTGAACATCAAGATTATTTGGTGAAACCAGAAGGTTTTAATATTCCTTATGATGCTGAAAAAATACACGGAATTTCTACAGGATTAGCCGAAGAACAAGGCGTACCATTGGCAGAAGTTTTAGAGAAGTTTAATGCAGCTTTAGCGAAAACCAAATTTGTAGTCGGACAAAATGTAAAGTTCGATTTAAATATTATGGGGGCGGAATTTGTTCGTGAAGACGTCACAAATTCACTTCAAGAATTACCAGTTTTAGATACTTGTACCGAACATACCGCAAGTTTATGCCAAATTCCTGGTGGACGCTATGGGAAATTTAAGTTACCAACCTTAACGGAGTTACACGAATATTTATTCAACAAACCATTTTCGGAAGCACACAACGCTACGGCCGATGTTGAAGCAACAACACGTTGTTTTTTAGAATTAATTCGTCGTAAGCAATACACCAAGGAACAGCTTGATGTAGAGCCTGATTATTTTGAGAATTTTACGCAAGAAAATCCTGCTGAAATTCAGCTTATTGGTTTAAAACATATCAACCTTAAGAAAGAAAGTGCAAAGATTAATGCACGTCTTCAAAAAGAACAGGCCAACAAAGCCACACCAACAGAAGTAAATAAAGAGGCCGCTTCACAAATAAAGGATGTAGACTTTGCGCATTTGCATAACCATTCGCAATATTCCATTCTTCAATCAACCATTAGTGTAAAAGATTTAGTAGCAGCAGCAGCCAAAAAGAATATGCCTGCGGTTGCAATGACTGACCATGGAAATATGATGGGAGCTTTTCACTTTGTGAGTGCTGTTTCTGGTCATAATAAAAAGGTAAAGGCACAGCATGCAGAGGCCGAAGCAGCCGGATTAGAAAAGAAAGGAAAACTTATAAAACCAATTATTGGTTGTGAATTCTTTGTGTGTGAAAACCACGAAGACAAAACCCGAAAAGACAACGGTTACCAAATTGTGTTAATGGCAAAGAATAAAAAAGGCTATCACAATTTAGCAAAACTGTCGTCTGCAGCCTTTACCAATGGGTTTTATTATGTACCGAGAATTGATAAAAAACTGATTGAGAAATACAAAGAAAATTTAATCTGTCTAACAGGAAACCTTTATGGAGAAGTACCAAGTAAGGTATTAAATGTTGGTGAAAATCAGGCGGAAGAAGCCTTGTTATGGTGGAAAGAGACCTTTCAAGATGATTTGTATATTGAGTTAATGCGTCACAATCAGGAAGATGAAAACCGTGTGAATCCGGTGTTAATTCAATTTTCTAAAAAACATGATATAAAATTAGTCGCTACTAATAATACGTATTATGTTGACCAAGAAAATGCCAATGCACACGATATTTTATTGTGTGTAAAAGATGGTGAAAAACAAGCGACACCAATTGGTCGTGGTCGAGGCTATCGCTATGGTCTACCAAACCAAGAATATTATTTTAAGTCTTCTGAAGAAATGAAGGCTTTATTTAAAGATGTACCTGAAGCCATTGTGAACATCCAAGAGGTTGTTGATAAAATTGAACCTTACGAGTTGGCTCGTGATGTCTTATTGCCTGCCTTTGATATACCCGATGAATTTAAGCACAAAGATGATGAGGCTGATGGCGGTAAGCGTGGAGAAAATGCCTTTTTAAAACATCTAACTTATCAAGGTGCAAAAAAACGCTATGGTGAAATTACACCAAAAATAAAAGAGCGTCTCGATTTTGAGCTAAGCGTTATTGAAAATACAGGGTATCCAGGTTATTTCTTGATTGTAGAAGATTTTATTCGCGAAGCCCGTAAAATGGATGTTTCCGTAGGTCCTGGTCGTGGTTCCGCAGCAGGTTCAGTGGTCGCATATTGTTTATGGATTACTAATATAGACCCCATAAAGTACGATTTACTTTTTGAGCGTTTCTTAAATCCAGACCGTGTAAGTATGCCCGATATTGATATCGATTTTGATGATGAAGGTCGTGGTCGAGTGATGGATTATGTTATTGATAAATATGGTGCCAATCAGGTAGCGCAGATTATTACTTATGGTACCATGGCTGCAAAATCATCGATTAGAGATACTGCTAGAGTTTTGGACTTACCCTTAAACGAAGCCGACCATATTGCGAAATTAATTCCGTTGATGTCTAAACTCGGGAAAATTTTCGGTTTAGATGAAAAGGAACTCGCTAAGAAATTTAGAGCCGAAGATTTAGAGAAAATTAATGAATTGCTCAATATTTCCGATGGTGATGATTTACAAGCTGAAACTATTAACCAAGCTCGAATCTTAGAAGGTTCGGTTAGAAATACAGGAATTCACGCTTGTGGTGTTATTATCACACCAGGTGATATAACTAATTATGTTCCCGTTTCCTTAGCTAAGGATTCCGATTTATACGTCACACAATTTGATAACTCGGTTGTAGAAAGTGCTGGCCTGTTGAAGATGGATTTCTTGGGCTTAAAAACCTTGACTTTAATTAAGGATACGGTTAAGATTGTAAAGGCGAAGCACGATATTGATTTAGACCCCGATAGTTTTCCGCTCGATGATGTAAAAACATACGAATTGTTCCAACGTGGTGAAACCGTAGGAGTGTTTCAGTATGAATCGCCAGGCATGCAAAAACACATGAAGAACTTAAAGCCAACGGTCTTCGATGATTTAATTGCGATGAATGCTCTGTATCGCCCCGGACCAATGGAATATATTCCGAGTTTTATTGCGCGTAAACATGGTGATGAAGAGATTGATTACGATTTACCAGAGATGGAAGAGTACCTTCAGGAAACCTACGGCATTACAGTTTACCAAGAGCAAGTAATGCTTCTGTCTCAAAAATTAGCAGATTTTACTAAGGGTGAAGCCGATGTCTTGCGTAAGGCGATGGGTAAGAAACAAATTGCGGTTTTGGACAAGATGAAGCCAAAATTTATTGAGCAGGCAAGTTCTAAAGGCTTAGATGCCAAAAAGCTTGAAAAAATTTGGAAGGATTGGGAAGCTTTTGCAAGTTATGCTTTTAACAAATCGCACTCTACCTGTTATGCTTGGATTGCTTATCAAACCGCGTATTTAAAGGCGCATTACCCAGCAGAATATATGGCTGCGGTACTGTCTAATAATATGAATGATATTAAATCCGTGACCTTCTTTATGGAAGAGTGTAAACGGATGCGTTTGCCCGTTTTAGGACCCGATGTTAATGAGAGTTTTTATAAATTTTCGGTAAACAAAGATAATGCCGTGCGTTTTGGAATGGGCGCCATAAAAGGGGTTGGCCATGGCGCTGTACAGACCATTGTGGACAACCGACAAGAGGGCGGAAACTACAAATCTATTTTTGATTTTGCTAAACGTATCGATTTACGTGCTGCCAATAAAAGAGCATTCGAAGGTTTAGCCAATGCTGGCGGATTTGATTGCTGGTCAGACACGCACAGAGCACAGTATTTTGCTCATGATGGTGATGGTATCAGCTTCTTAGAAAAAGCCGTAAAGTATGGCGCAAAACATCAAGAAAATGAAAACTCAGCACAAGTTAGTTTGTTTGGTGAGGCAAGTGATGTGCAGATTGCAGAACCTGTAGTTCCACCTTGTGAGGATTGGGGTACTATGGAAAAATTATCGCGAGAACGTGAAGTTGTTGGGATTTATATTTCGGGCCACCCACTAGATGATTTTTCAATTGAAATGAAAACATTTTGTAATGGTGTCGTTGCGCATTTTAATAATTTAGAAGCCATTGTTAATAAAGAAGTCACCTTTGGTGGTGTCGTCACTGATGTGCAACATCGTGTTAGTAAACAGGGTAAAGGTTGGGCCATTTTTACGATTGAAGATTATACCGATAGTTTTGAATTCAGGATTTTTGGAGAAGATTATTTAAAGTTCAGACACTTTTTTGTCATCAATTCTTTTGTCTATGTGCGCGCTTTTGTTCGCGAAGGTTGGGTAAATAGAGATACAGGTAAAAAAGGCGAACCAAGAATTCAGTTTAATAGTTTCCAGTTGCTACATGATGTGATGGATACTTATGCAAAAAAACTATCGATACAACTTAATATTAGAGATTTAGAAAAAGATAAAATTAATGTGTTGTACGACTTAATTAAGTTTCATGAAGGCAATCAGACCTTAACTTTTGTGGTCTATGATAATGCTGAAAAAATAAAGGTCCAAATGCCTAGCCGAAAGAATAAAATTAAAATTTCTCAAGGCTTACTGAATAGTTTGAAAGAGAACGATGTGATGTATAAGTTGAATTAGATGTTTAGAGCGTAATAATTTAGACGGGTAAGTTAGTATGTTTTACAAGCTTAATTGATTTTAGTTTAAAATAATAGACAGACCTGTCTGTTTTTAAAAAATACTTTATATATTTGCATCATGAAACATGCCGAAGTAAAAAATAGAATTACAGAAACGGCCTCATTTTTATTTTATAAGAATGGGTATAATTCTACAGGTATCAATCAAATTATTGCGGAAGCAGGAATTGCTAAGGCAACGTTGTATAATCATTTTAAATCTAAAGAAGAGATTTGTCTGGCATATCTTCAGCACAAGAATATTAATTTTCTAGGTGATTTTGAAACTTTTACAATGTCTAAACCAAAAGGAAAAGAGCAAATCCTAGCAATATTCGATTTCCTTCAACTGTTTTATCAAGATAAAGATTTTAATGGGTGTTGGTGTATTAAAACGGTTTCGGAAATTCCAAAAGATAATGAGATGATCCGTAATGAAATTCAATCTCAAAAAAATGATTTTATTGCCATCATAGAAAATTTGATTACTAATAACTTAGAACAAGTAAAAAGTGAACAAGTAAATTCACTCGCAAGACAAATCTATTTACTTTACGAAAGTGCCGTTGGAGAAAGTCACTTGCATCAAGAGGATTGGCCTATTGTTGAGTCTAAAAATTTATGTGAAATAATAATAGCTTAAAAAAATTTGCATAAACTAAGACAGACTTGTCTGTCTACAATTAAAAATTAAAGAAAATTATAATGAAAGAATTTGAAAACAAAGTAGCCTTAGTCATTGGTGGAACAAGCGGAATAGGTAACGCCACTACAAACGCCTTATTAGAAGGAGGAGCAACCGTACATGTTGTAGGTAGAGATACTGATAAAATTGCAGACGCACCAAACTTAGCAAAACACACAGCAAATATCTCTAGTACAACAGAAGTGGATGCTTTAATCGCTAAAATTGATGGTTTAGATAACTTAGATTATTTAGTAAATGCTTCTGGGATTTTTGGTCCTAAACCTTTTTTAGATCATACGATGGAAGACTACAATTCGTATTTAGATTTAAATAGAGGCTTCTTTTTTATCACACAAAGTGCTGCTAAAAAAATGAAAGCGACTCAAGGTGGCTCTATTGTAAATGTGGGCTCTATGTGGGCAAAACAAGCTGTTAAAGCAACACCTTCTACAGCCTATTCTATGCAGAAAGCAGGTTTACATTCGCTAACACAACATTTGGCTATGGAATTAGCAGACGATAACATTCGTGTTAATGCAGTGTCTCCTGCCTTAGTGAATACACCTGTTTATCATGGTGTTTTTGGAGGTGAAGAAGCGGCTAAAGAAGCCTTAGTTGGTTTTAATGGTTTTCATCCTATCGGTCGTTTTGGAGAGTCGGAAGATGTAGCTAATAGTATTATCTTTTTATTGTCAGACAAGGCTGCTTGGGTAACAGGTGCCATTTGGGATACCGATGGTGGAGTTATGGCTGGTAGAAATTAAAAACTAAAAATAATTATGGAGCCATAATCGTAACTAATTTCGGTTATGGCTTTTCTATTTTATAAGTTTTAAAATTATTTTGAGACTTAAATTTGAATTTAAACTATGAAAAATCCAGTCCTAATCTTAAGTTTTGTTTTACTGTTTATATCTTGTAAAGACGAGGTAACATCAGAAATAGATCGTGTTTCTAAAACAACAACATCAAAGGTAACAAGTGAAGAATCAGCATTAAAATATAAAATATTAGAGGTTAATGGAATTAACATTGCCTACAGGGAAGCCGGAAATGTGAATAACCCAACCATCGTTTTACTACATGGTTTTCCTGCATCATCATTTCAATACCGAAAAGTGTTAGCACAATTATCTGACGAGTTTCATTTAATTGCACCTGATTATCCTGGTTTTGGTAATAGTGATTTTCCAGATGTTGAAACGTTTACTTATACGTTTGATAATATTGCGATTACTATGGAGTCCTTTTTAGAGCAAAAAAATATTAATTCTTATGCCATAATGATTCAAGATTATGGCGCACCTATTGGATTTCGTTTAGCCACAGAGCATCCTGAACATATCACAGCAATCATCAACCAAAACGGAAATGCTTACGAAGAAGGTCTAGGAGAGGCTTGGGCCGGCATAAAAGCGCTTTGGAAACATAGAACTAAAGAAACCGAAGAGGCGCTATTATCTGCTTTTTCTTTAGAAGGATTAAAGTGGCAATACACACATGGTGTTAGAGATATCGAGACAGTAGACCCTGATAGTTATAACTTAGATTTCTTAAGATTGTCTAGACCAAACGCACATGCTGTAAATTTAAATTTGTTTTATGATTATCAAAATAACGTGAAGCTTTACCCAAAATGGCAGCAATATTTAAGAGACTATCAGCCACCATTATTAATAGTTTGGGGTAAAAATGATGCTTTCTTTCCTGAAAGTGGTGCCGAAGCGTTTAAAAAAGATGTAAAAGACATTGATTATAACATTTACGATACGGGACATTTTGCGTTAGAAGAAGATGGTGATGCTATTATTGAAAACATTAGAATCTTCATGAGAAATCAGAATAAATAAGCCTTTATAATGAAACAGTTTGTACTAATTTTAGTGATTTCAATTTCTTTATTTGGGTGTCAGAATACATCAGAAAAACAGGAGAAACAATTCTTTTTACCGCCAGCAACGACATATAATTATATAGAAATTGATAGTGTAAAACTGTTTTATAGAGAAGCAGGCGATAAAAGCAAACCAACAATTGTATTGCTTCATGGGTATCCGTCGTCCTCGCATTCGTACAGAAATTTAATTCCTATGTTGGCGACGTATTACCATGTGATAGCACCAGATAATTTAGGTTCTGGTTACAGTACGCATATAGATCCAGCAACGACGACGTATACTTTTGATTTGTTAGCAGATTATACAGAGAAGCTAATCCATACACTTCAAATTAAGAACTATGTAATGTACATGCAAGATTTTGGTGCTCCTGTGGGTTTCCGAATGATGATGAAAAATCCAAAACGGATTGAAGCTTTAATTGTTCAAAACGCAAATGCTTATTTAGATGGTTTAACACCTAAACGGCAAGATTTTTTTAGAACGGCACAAACCGATACGTCGCAAGTTAAGCACGATTTTTTATATAGCTTAACAGGCGAAGATGCTATAATAAATAAACAGTATTTGTTTGATTTGGATGCTACAAATATTAATATACAAAGTCCGGATGCATGGACGCATGATTTAGCATTTCTAAGCTCTGAGAAAGATAGAGAAATTCAGGTTCAGTTATTTCAAGATTATAATACCAATTTAATTCAGTATCCAAAATGGCAAAAAATGTTGAGAGAGACCCAACCAAAAACCTTAATTACTTGGGGTAAAAAGGACCTGAAATTCAATTATAAAGGAGCGGAAGCTTATTTAAGAGATGTGCCAAATGCAGAGCTACACTTATTAGATGCAGGCCATTTTGCAGCAGAAGAAAAAACAAGAGAAATAGGAAAACTCATTATAGAGTTTTTGTTTCATAACGGTATAGAATAATAGACCTAAAAAAGTAAATAGTATTTGGAGCTTATAATTAAGTTTAAAGGCTTGTAGTTATCCTGAATTTGCGCAAAGGATGGAAGCAGCATCCTTTTTTGCCATTAAAAGCAAAAAAGATATAGCGGACAGCCTGGTTTAATGCGCCCAAAATCTTATATATAAGTCGTCTATTTAGCTATAACCAAAACATATACAGGCTTTGTAAGGTTTCATAAATATTTTGACTAATTTTGTAATTCCATTTAACGATGGAATAAAAGAGAAGTACAATATTAAAAAATAAATATTATGGCATTAGAAATAACAGATGCAAATTT
Source organism: Winogradskyella vidalii (assembly GCF_013403955.1). GTDB lineage: Bacteria > Bacteroidota > Bacteroidia > Flavobacteriales > Flavobacteriaceae > Winogradskyella > Winogradskyella vidalii. Next base: position 326,754 of record NZ_JABFDG010000003.1, read on the forward strand.
TGAAGAAACAGTATTAAAAAGTGAGAAGCCAGTAATGGTTGATTTTTGGGCTGCATGGTGTGGACCTTGTCGTATGGTTGGACCAATCATTGACGAAATCAGTACAGAATACGATGGTAAAGCTGTAGTTGGTAAGGTTGATGTAGATGCAAACCAAGAATTTGCTGCTAAATATGGTGTTAGAAACATCCCTACAGTATTAATTTTTAAAGATGGTGAAGTTGTAGGTCGCCAAGTTGGTGTAGCTCCAAAGAATGCGTATTCAGACGCTATTGACGAGCTTTTGTAATAGCTACAATACAAGATGTTTAATCCTAAAAATAGACCTTAATATTTTTAGGATTAAGCATTAATTTTTTTTCTCTTCTTCGTAGGATTTTTTATAATTCATTATTTTTATAAAATTATACCTAATCCTACCTTATGATTTATAAAATCACTTTCTTTAAACTCCTTTTTTTAGCTTTTTTTTCGATTGGTAATGCTCAAATATCTTCAGTCGAAGCCATTCAAAATGCATTAAGCTCAGCCACAGAAGGTTCAATAATCACGATTGAAAATGGTACCTATAGTAATGGCGATTTTTCAATTGAAGCGAATGGGACTTTTACGAATCGTATAACTATTCAGGCACAAACACCAGGCGGAGTTATTTTTGACAACTGCCGTATAAAAATGGGAGGGACTTATATAACTCTGACAGGGGTTGTTTTTTCGGGTACTTATAATTTTAGCGAGTTTGGTGCTAATTCTTATGTAATTTCATTTAAAAATATTTCAGAGTGTTCCAATTGTAAAGTGTCTCAGGTTAAAATTGAAGACTATAATCCGCCTTCTAATACCAGTGATTTACGTTGGATTAGAGTTTATGGTCAGGATAACGAGATTAGTTACAATACCTTTATCAATAAAGACTGTCTGGGGTCTATGATTTTTAATCAGCGAAGTTCTGGTATTGAAGACCGCATGAAAATTCATCATAATTATTTTGCCTTCAGAAATCAGGTGGGTATTGCCGATGAATATAATGATGTTGACGTAATTAGAATTGGTGATAGTAGCCAGTCGTTATCTGATTCGTCTTCCGAAGTTTATGATAATTATTTTTACGAAGTTAAAGGTGGTGAACCTGAAATTATCGCCAATAAAAGTGGTAATAACCAATACTACAGAAACACATTTGAAAATTATTTAGGCGCCTTATCGCTTAGACATGGCAATGGATGTTCAGTTTATAATAACTTCTTTCTAAACGATGGTAAAGATGAATCTTACTTTAATGGTGGTATTCGAATTATTGGTGAAAATCATAAAATTTATAATAATTATATTCAAGGAACAAACGCTACAAAACAAAATTCGTCTAGCAAAGGTGGTGGACTAGGAGCTATAAATATTTCAGCAACGCAATCAAATAATGACCAACTTAGCGGTTATGGGCCAATTCACAATGTAATGGTCGTTAATAACACTATTGTTGATTGTGATTTAGGCATAAGAATAGGCGTAGATACTGGAGGTTCTGGTCAGAATGTAGCTCCCAATGATATTATTGTCGCTAATAATCTCATTGTAGATTGTGAGGTGTATGTAGAGACTGAGCGACCTGCAACCAATTCAGTTTTTGAAGGTAATTTGTATGATACAGGTATTGGAGATGCAGCAATAGGTTTTGCAATTGGCTCAGGGTTTTTGGAAAGTGAATTAAATACCGATGGCATTTATGCGATTGCTAATTCTAGTCCTGCAATAGATGGTTCTATAGGAACGCATGGTCAGGCTATTTTTAATGATGATGTTTTTGGCGGATTACGGTCAGGTGTATTTGATGTCGGTGCTCAAGAATATGGCGCTACAATAACAAACACCCCATACAAGCAAAGTGATGTTGGTGTGTCTGTAGGTTTCGGTGCTGCTGAAGGTCCAGTTTTAATGGCATCTGAATCTTTGTTGGTGTATGCAGGTCTTGGAGGCGATTTAAATGTTGAAATTATTACAGAGTCAGATACCAACTGGAATTTTGTGGATAATTTATCTTGGATTTCTTTAAGCAGTAATAACGGTGTAGGAGGAGACAATATTACCATTACAGCAACAGATAATTCTGATGGAACTGATAGAGAAGGAGCCATTACATTAACAGCAGACAATGGAGCAGCGCCTATTGTGATAAATATTACACAATCTACAGAAGCTTTTATTCCAGAAGAAATAGTTGTAGATGCTTCAGTTGGTGTAGGTACGGAAGAAGGTAAGGATAATGTAGCTACCGATTTTGCTCATGATGATGTTTATCCAATTACAAATGCCTATTATTGGTCTGCTAACCCAGAAGATGGGGAGGCTTCAATTACTTTCGATTTATCCTGTAACCACACTTTAACTGAAATAGGAATTCATTTTTTAAAATCTGATGAAAGAACAACTAATTTCGATTTGGCTGTTGCCGCAGATGGAAGTGACACATTTACGACAATTCTAGCGAATCAAGATTCTAGTATTGCGCCTCTAAGTGAGGAGCAATTGTTTAGCTTAGATAATAGCATTGCGCGCTATGTGAAAATCACAGGTTATGGTAATAGTTCTTCATCTTCAAACTGGGTAAGTATTGCAGAGGTTAATGTTTATGGTGATATAGCCTGTGATGATAGCTTAAGTAGTTCTGAATTTGAATTGCGTACAGCGAATCATATTCGTGTTTTCCCAGTGCCAGTTCATGGTGATGCATTAACGATTACTTCTTCAAAAATTGCCATTGGAGCTTTTGAAATATTTAACAGTTTAGGGCAAAATGTGATGACAATGCATGCAAATTATTCAAAAAATATAAGTGTAAATGTCGAGCAATTAAAACAAGGTATGTATTTTGTCGTTCTAGAAGGGCTTGGTACAGCAAAGTTTGTAAAGTATTAAGTCTAAATTTGAATAAGCACTATATAAAGCGCAATGAATTTACAACAAGAACTCAATAAAACAGGTGGATTTAAAAATCTTGAATTGTTAGCAAAACAAGTCGTAGAAGGTTTTATTGCCGGCATGCATAAAAGTCCTTTTCATGGATTTTCTGCCGAATTTGCTGAACATAAAATATACAATCCAGGAGAAAGCACTAAGCATATCGATTGGAAACTTTACGCTAAAACAGATCGTTTGTATACTAAGCGTTATGATGAAGAAACCAATTTGCGTTGCCATCTAATACTAGATAATAGTACATCGATGCATTATCCTGAAACGGCAGGAACTCAAGTTGATAATTTAAATAAAATTGCTTTTTCAGCTTTAGCCAGTGCCTCGTTGATGCATATTTTAAAAAAACAACGCGATGCGGTTGGTCTAAGTATTTATAGTGATAATTATGATTTTTATGCGCCAGAAAAGGGGAGCGAACGGCATCACCAGATGTTATTGCATAAATTAAGTGAGGCTGTAATTTCTAAACCTGAGACTAAAACTACTGAAACCTATCAATATTTACATCAGATTGCAGAAAAAATGCATCGTAGGTCTTTAATTTTTGTCTTTACTGATATGTTTCAAACCTCAGAAGATGACGAAAAACTCTTTGAAGCATTACGACATTTAAAGCATAATAAACATGAAGTAGTCTTATTTCATGTGTTTGATAAAGAAAAAGAACTTTCTTTTGATTTTGACAATCGACCTAAACGTTTCATAGATGTAGAGACCGGTGAGTATATTAATTTGTATGCAGATAATATAAAAAATAATTACCAAAAATCTGTAAAAGAATACTTTACGGACTTAAAAATAAAATGTGGTCAATACAGAATTAAGTATGTTGAGGCTGATATTAATGCTGGTTTTAATAGCATATTAACGACGTACATGATAGAGCGACAAAAATTTATTTAATTTTTTTACTTTTTTGTTTGTCAAATTGAAAATGCGGTGTATATTTGCACTCGCAATTATGCAACGGTCTGGTAGTTCAGCTGGTTAGAATGTCGCCCTGTCACGGCGAAGGTCGCGGGTTCGAGTCCCGTCCAGACCGCTAAAATTGCAAAAAGAAGCTTCAAGAAATTGAGGCTTTTTTTAAGCATTATTCCCACTTCAGGTGGTGGTATGAAGATGTTGTGTTGTTCTAGGAGGAATCCTAGAGTAGTTGTAAGATTCTTAACGATTGTTGAGGACTTACCAATGAAAGGCTTTCCTTTTTTCTGAATAAGAAGATTGGGATGCTTTTTTGTTTTATAGCCTTTTTTTTAATCATCACACACGACTTTTGGGAGTGATTCTTGTACAAAACAAAAGCAGAACATATTTTAATATAATTAAGGTTAGGGCCTTAGTATATTAAATGTCCTGCTTTTTCAATATTCAGAAACTATGTTTCTTAGAGCTAACACAGTTGTTTTGTATTTATGGTGCTATTAGTCTAATAGGCATCGGCATGAGAATTTAAATTCTGTATTAGGAGAGGCTGTCGCAACGTTTTCATCTGTAGCACTTAGAACAACGTTGTTTTGGTCAGAGGTCCACCAGTATCCTAAGCCTGGAGAATTTCCATAAGAACCAGATGGCGGAGGGTAGGTCGTCCAAGAGCCTCCAGGTAATGCTGAAAAACCAGATTCGTTTGTTGCTCCAGTGTTTGGCGAGCTCCATAGGGTTGTAGATTTCATTTTGCCTCCAGCGATGTCGCTTCCGCCAAGATTAGTCACTAGTTCCTCCCATTCAAAGCTACTTGGTAAGTGTGTGCCATCAGGACAGGCACTGTTTGCAGCTGACCAACTGTATAATCGACCGTAAGTATCACAATTTTCAGTATTATTGTCATAACATGCGCCGCTTCCAGAATCATAATTTAAATTTTCAGCAAACCAAGTTTGATTTCCAATGGTGACTAAATTATATTCTTTTCCGTCTCTTGGGTCAATAAAAATGGTGCTTTCAGAAGTGGCATTAAAAGTTACAGGAGTTTGAATGTCTGCGCCATTAGCTTTTTTAACGGTAACTTCAACCGTTTGTGAAGGTGATGCATTACCCAGAGTCCAAATAGCTTGCGCTAGACCATTGCCATCAGTCATTACAGATGTTACACTTTCGTTTTCTACGGTTCCGTCACCTTCAGTTATTGTATAATATACAGGAACATTACTAATTGGGTTTCCTAATAAATCAGTTACTTTAACAACTAAAGGGTTGGTTAATGCTTCTTCTTGAGTTCCGTTTTGGCCATTTCCAGAAATAATTTCTAATGTTTTAGGTGCACTCCAAATCGTATCTTCAAAATTGTCAGTTCTAGAATATGGGGTAATATTATGATCCATAATAGTGATTATAAAGCCTGTTGTTAAGTCTAAGCCAACCTTTAACTCTGAATCCCAATCTAAAGAGGGTGAAGCAACATTTAAAGTGAAATCTTCAGTCATTTTAGGTTCGCAATAGGGACCAATAACACTGTATAATTTTACAGTGACTTTAGGAGTGATAGTTAAATTTTGTGCCAGGTTAACTTCTCCATTAAAATTGATGTCTTTTGGGGTGAGGTCTGAGTCTAAATCAAAATTTGCAGTCCAAATATCATCTTCGTGTTTAATACTAGATGTAAATGAGTAATTGTTTGTAAAGCCAGAAGTCACTGAAGCACTAGCATCGATTCCGGCATTTAGTTCAGCAATAAGTTCAGTGTTTATGGTAACAATCACTGGAGCACCACCTAATAATATGGTGATTTTTTTGTCAAAATCAATTAATGTGGTGCTAAATTCAGGTAGATTTACACTTCCGCTTGCATTTAACAATAAGTCACAATCAATTTCAAGTGTTGCATTATCTGTTTCAAAATTAAAGTAATCTAAACCACCGAATAATGTGTAATCTGCTTTAAAGTGTAGGCTAGGATTAAATTTAGCAGTACCACTTGTTATTTTAAACGTTAAACCACTATTGTCGTAAAGTGTTGTATTTGAGAAGTTATAATCGACACCATCGTCCATTACAGTTACTCCATTTTTAGCGTAATTGATTGTGATTTCTGAGTCTCTTCTATTGCCTGATCTAGAGCTTTCAGAAATATCTGATGTAAACTCTAAGGAGGCATTGTTAAAAAGATCATCTAATGTGGCTTGAGTTGTCTCAAGTGTTAAACTATTTCCGTTAGTGTCTATAGAAACAATTTTCCTCAGGAAACCTTCGCCTTCATCACCAACTATAATGTCATCGATATTGACTTCTGGTGGGTCATTTTCAAATTCTAAGATATAAATACCGTTAGATAAGTCTGTTTCGGAACTTATAAGGTCAGAATTTTCATTAGAAATTACCACTACATTTTCTGCAACTTCGGCGTCCTGTTGATTGGGATTTTCGTCAGAGGTGGTATTGTTGTCATCTTTTGAGCATCCAAAAAACAACAGTAAACTAAAAAAAATAGCAAGATTTTTCATAAACTAATAAGGTGTTGGTTAATAAAGGGTTAAATTTAGTAAGGGGAGTCTTTGTATAAAATACCCAATAGTAGGTATATTTTGAATCGTTTAAAATTCACTAATATGAAGATGTAGTATTTATTGGACACTAAGTTAGTCTCAAAACAGAAAGTGCTTTTATAGTATGAGTTACTATTGGGCGTGTGTTGTAATTAGTTTATGGGGGCTTAATTGTTGATTATTAGTTATTTGATTTCGTATAAAATCAAACTAAAATCAAGGGTTTTATGAAAAAAAATGCCTGACTATTTTTAAAATAATCAGGCTGTATAATTAAAAACAATTAAAATTAATTAGATTTTAAAAGTAATCACAGGTCGATTAGCGTGATTTACCAAATCTTCACTTATACTGCCATTAAAGAAATGAGCAATACCTTGTCTTCCGTGAGTGCTAATACCAATGAGGTCGGCATTAATATCTTTAGAAAAATTTAAAATTCCTTGTTCTACAAAATTATCATTGTGTATAGTAATGGTATAATTGTCATAAGTCTCTCCAGAAATAAAATCATCAATTTTAGATTTTGCTTCGTAGGATGTCATAAAATTGCTAGAGGTGATGACTAATAGCAAATGTATTTTAGATCCAAAAGCTTTTGCAAATTTTACGGCTTGCTTGTAAGTTTCTTTGTTGTCGTGCTCAAAATCTGAAGCAAATACAAAATCAGAGACTTCAAAACTTTGGTGTTCATTTTTTATAACTAAAACAGGGACTTCGGAGTTACGAACTACTTTTTCGGCATTAGACCCTACAAACATCTCCATCATGCCTGTTGCACCGTGAGACCCCATTATTATGATATCAATATTAAATTCCTTACAGGATTCGTTGATTTCGTTAAAGGTTATGTCTGCTTTAACAATATCATGTACGGTAATACCTTGCAAATAATCTTGTTCTATTAGCGTTTTAAATCGTTTTTGCGCTAACTGCATAAAGAATAAAGCTTCTGGGATATCGCTTCTTACTTTTCCTTGATCAGTTTGTTGTAAAGGAATTTCCATCATGTGTAATAAGTATATCTCAGCACCATGTTTTTTGGCAAGCATGGCAGCTACTTTTAGGGCGTTTTCAGCTTGATCCGAAAAATCGGTGGGGACTAATATTCTATTCATTGGTATTGGTTTATGTTAGTTCTTTAAATTTAAGAAAATTATTCCACATTACATAGCTTGTATAAAAAATTAAAATATTGTACATTTGCACCGTTGTTTACTAAAAATAAATAAGCGAGAGGACGAAAAGTCCTCTCTTTTTATATTAAAAAATGTTTAAGAAAACAGTAGAAAACTTACTTCAAACGGCCTTAGACGAAAGACAAGATTTGTTTTTAATAGATTTTAGTCTCTCGGCAGATAACGCAATAAAGATTATTATTGATGGTGATAATGGTGTTTTAGTAGAGGATTGTATGTTTATTAGCAGAGCTATTGAACACAATATAGATAGAGATGAACACGATTTTTCTTTAGAGGTATTATCCTCTGGAGCATCAACACCTCTAGTTATGCCAAGACAATATCATAAACACATTGGTAGAAATTTAGAAATAAAGACTTTAGATAGTCAAAATTTTGAAGGTGAGCTTACTGAAGTAAACAACGAAGACGTGGTTTTAAGCTGGAAAGCCAGAGAACCAAAACCTGTCGGAAAAGGAAAAGTAACTGTGGCTAAAACAGCAACGGTTGCTTTCAGTAATATTAAAGAAGCAAAAGTTAAAATAAAATTTTAATTCATATCAATTATGGAAAATGTAGCGTTAATTGAATCATTTTCAGAATTTAAGGACGACAAACTAATAGATAGAGTTACCCTAATGGCGATTCTTGAAGATGTATTACGTAATGCCTTAAAGAAGAAGTATGGTGATGACGATAACTTTGATATCATTATAAACCCAGATAAAGGTGATTTAGAAATTTGGAGAAACCGTATCGTTGTTGCAGATGGTGAGGTTGAAGAACCAAATCAAGAAATCGAATTATCTGAAGCTCAAAAAATAGAGCCAGATTTTGAAGTTGGTGAAGACGTTGCAGAAGAAGTGAAGTTAATCGATTTGGGAAGACGTTCCATTTTAGCTTTAAGACAAAACTTAATTTCTAAGATTCACGAACACGATAACACAAACATTTACAAGCACTTTAAAGAGCTTGAAGGTGATATTTACACGGCAGAAGTACACCATATCCGTCACAGAGCAATTATTTTGTTAGATGACGACGGTAATGAAATTATACTTCCTAAAGACAAACAGATTCCTTCAGATTTTTTCAGAAAAGGAGAAAATGTAAGAGGAATTATTGAAAGTGTTGAATTAAAAGGAAGTAAGCCGGCAATTGTAATGTCTAGAACGTCACCTATATTTCTTGAGAAATTATTTGAACAAGAAATACCCGAAGTGTTCGATGGTTTAATTACCGTTAAAAAAGTGGTGCGTATTCCAGGTGAAAAAGCAAAAGTAGCAGTAGATTCTTATGATGATAGAATTGACCCTGTTGGAGCTTGTGTAGGTATGAAAGGTTCTAGAATTCACGGTATTGTACGTGAGTTAGGAAATGAAAATATAGACGTTATTAACTATACCAATAATATTCAACTTTTTGTAACCAGAGCGTTAAGCCCAGCAAGAGTTACTTCATTAAAATTAGATGAAGAAAATATGCGCGCTGAGGTTTTATTAAAGCCAGAAGAAGTTTCTAAAGCCATCGGTAGAGGTGGTCACAACATTCGTTTAGCAGGCCAATTAACCGGTTATGAAATTGATGTCTTTAGAGAAGGTGCAGAAGAAGATGTAGAGTTAAAAGAATTCTCTGATGAAATTGAAGGTTGGGTAATTTCTGAATTTAGTAAAGCAGGTTTAGATACCGCAAAAAGTATTCTAGAACAAGACGTTGCAGATTTAGTGAAGCGTACTGATTTAGAAGAAGAAACCATCTTAGATGTCATTAGGATTCTAAGAGAAGAATTTGAAGAATAATAGCCTTATAACTTTAAAATGGTTTTAACACTTTTAAAGTTGTAATGGTATCATCCTAATTTTAATTAAAATTGGCTTTGAATAAAATGATGATTTTTTATCTTTATACAAAGCATAACTATAAAGCATAGTATCATTAGGTTTTTTTTATGCTGAACTAGAAATAAAAAATGTTTTTATTTAAGCTTATTTTAAATTAAAATTAGTATATAATATATTTAAGTATTTTACAGGCAATTTATGGCTCAAACAACAAGATTAAATAAAGTACTAAGGGAATTGAATATTTCAATTGATCGTGCTGTGGATTTTTTAGAATCCAAAGGTGTAGAGATTGAGAAAAGCCCTAATACTAAAATTTCGCAAGAGGTTTATAACACGCTATCTGATGAATTTCAGACGGATGCATCTAAGCGTGAAAAAGCTCAAGAAGTAAGTGAAGCAAAACTTAAGGAAAAAGAAGAGCTTCGCGAACAAAGAGAACGCGAAATTGAAGAAAAGCAAAAGCAAAAAGCAGACAGAGAAGCTGTGGTTAAGGCTAAAGCTGAGTTAAGTGGGCCAAAACAAGTTGGTAAAATTGACTTAGATAATAAACCAAAGGCTCCAGAGGTTGAAACTCCAAAAACTCCAGAAGTTAAAGAAGAAGTCCCTAAAGCTGAAGAAGCACCAGTAGCTAAAAAAGAGGAAACTCCTAAAGCTGTTGAACCTACTAAAAAACCTATTGAAGCTAAAAAGACTGAAAAGGTTGAAAAGACTGAAAAAGTTGAAAAGGCAGAAACGGTTAAAAAAGTAGAAAAAGCTGAAACGGAAATGAAAACGGTAAAACCAACCGAAGAAAAAACCAAGGAAGCTCCTAAAGAAGAAAAGACTGAAAAAACGTCTAGTGCACCTGTTGAAGAAACATTAAAAACAAAGTACCAAAAGCTTTCTGGTCCAAATATCACAGGTAAAAAAATTGACTTATCGCAATTTAATAAGCCTAAGAAGAAAAAAGAGGACAAACCCAAAGGTGCTGGTGATGCTAATAAACGTAAAAGACGTAGAATTAGTAAAGGCGGAAATGATTCTAGACCAAACTTTGACAATAAGAAAGGAGGCCATAAAGGCAGAGGTGGCAATTCTAGGCCTAAAGTCGTTAAGGAAGAGCCAAGTGAAGAAGATGTTCAAAAACAAATCCGTGAAACTTTAGAAAAGCTTCAAGGAAAATCAAATAAAGGTAAAGGCGCAAAATACCGTAGAGATAAACGAGATCAACACCGTCAACAGACTGAGATTGATCAAGAAATTGCTGCAGCAGAAAGTAAAACACTTAAGGTGACAGAATTTGTTACTGTAAGTGAAGTTGCTACTATGATGGAAGTTAGTGTAACGCAAGTCATTTCAGCATGTATGTCTCTAGGAATGATGGTTACGATGAATCAGCGTTTAGATGCAGAAACATTAACTATCGTTGCCGAAGAGTTTGGTTACGATGTAGAATTCATCAAAGCAGATATTGAAGAATCTATTGAGGTTGTAGAAGATGATCCAAAAGATTTAATATCTAGAGCTCCAATTGTAACCGTAATGGGTCACGTAGATCACGGTAAAACATCGTTATTAGACTATATACGTAAAGAAAATGTAATTGCAGGAGAGTCTGGTGGTATTACACAGCACATTGGTGCTTATGGTGTACAATTAGAGAACGGACAAAAAATAGCCTTCTTAGATACACCAGGTCACGAAGCCTTTACAGCGATGCGTGCTCGTGGTGCTCAAGTTACAGATATTGCTATTATTGTTGTTGCAGCAGATGATGCTATAATGCCTCAAACAAAAGAAGCGATTTCTCATGCACAAGCGGCAGGTGTACCAATCGTTTTTGCGATTAATAAAATAGATAAGCCAGATGCAAATCCTGAAAAGGTAAAAGAGCAATTGGCACAAATGAATCTCTTAGTTGAAGACTGGGGTGGAAAAATTCAATCTCACGACATTTCTGCTAAGAAAGGTACAGGTGTACAAGAATTGCTTGAAAAAGTATTGCTTGAAGCTGAGTTATTAGAATTAAAAGCGAATCCAAATAAAGCTGCAAGCGGAACTGTTGTAGAAGCTTATTTAGATAAAGGTAGAGGTTACGTATCAACTATTTTGGTACAAGCCGGTACATTAAAAGTAGGTGATTACGTATTAGCAGGGAAAAATAGTGGTAAAGTAAAAGCCATGCAAGATGAGCGTGGACAAGATGTTGCTGAGGCAGGTCCTGCAACGCCAGTATCTATTCTAGGCTTAGATGGTGCGCCGCAAGCAGGTGACAAGTTTAATGTCTTTTCTGATGAACGTGAAGCGAAACAAATTGCGACTAAGCGTACACAATTACAACGTGAGCAATCGGTTAGAACACAACGTCATATTACATTAGATGAAATTGGAAGACGTATTGCACTTGGTGACTTCCAAGAGCTTAATATTATTCTTAAAGGTGACGTTGATGGTTCTGTTGAAGCTTTAACAGATTCTTTCCAAAAGTTATCTACAGAAGAAATACAAGTCAATATTATACATAAAGGAGTTGGTGCCATTACAGAAAGTGATGTATTGTTAGCAACGGCTTCAGATGCTATTATTGTCGGCTTTAATGTGCGTCCTGTTGGAAATGCAAGACTGATTGCAGACAAAGAAGAAATTGATATTAGAACTTACTCTATTATTTATGCGGCTATTAACGATCTTAAAGATGCCATGGAAGGTATGTTATCTCCAGAGGTTAAAGAAGAAGTTACAGGAACAGCCGAAATAAGAGAAATATTTAAAGTTTCTAAAGTTGGAAACATTGCTGGTTGTATGGTGATGAATGGTAAAATCTTTAGAAATTCTAACATTAGAATCATTAGAGATGGTGTGGTAGTTCATACAGGTACATTAGAAGCTCTAAAACGATTTAAAGACGATGTTAGAGAAGTATCTAAAGGCTACGATTGTGGTATGCAAATTAAAAACTACAACGACATTGCAATTGGAGATGTAATTGAAGCTTTCCAAGAAGTACAAGTGAAGAAAAAGTTAAAATAATAACTTTTAGAAATAAAAAAAACCGACAAGAAATTGTCGGTTTTTTTATGGGTTTTAAATGTGATATTTAGTCCTCCGTTTTAGGTTGAAAAGGAAAAGCATTCATATACTCTTTTTTAATTTTAGCTAAAGCACGATCCGCTTCTAATTGTGTTGCAAAATTGCCTACCCATACCTTATAATTAGGTGTGTTCCAAACAATCTCTACAGGCCAATCTTCATAGAGGTTTAAAAAATTTGATTTTTCTCGTTGCGCCTTGTCAGGATCGACATTCTGATACACTTGAATCTTATATACTTTTGATGTTTTAATATCTTTTTTATATTCTAGTAAAGTGTCAATATCACTATCTTGAGTGATTTTAACTTCACCTTGCTGTGCTTGCATTGATAATGTAAAAGCAAAACTTAATGCAATTAAGTAAACGGACTTATTATTTAATTTCATAAATTTAAAATTTTTAAGGCAAAGGTATAGTATTCATCGAAACAAGTGTAATTTTTTTTTAGCGCAAATTTTGTGGTAACCAATTGCACTTCAATCTGTCGATAAAATTAGAATGAAAATTCATTCCTATAATTTCAAATAGATTATTTAGAATTGGTATAAATTAGATGCTAACACTTCTTTATGATTTTCAAAATCGACTTTAAATGTTACTTTTGCCAGAGTTTTTATAAAGATCTTTTTTTACATTTTTAATGAAAAAATCGTACCAAAGTTTAGAAGATAATCCAACTTATAATATGAAACAAGTGATTTACTGTAGTTTAACCTCAAAGATATTTCGTCTTTGCCTTGTTCTGTTGCTTACGTTTACAACCTCACTTACCGCCCAAGAAGGTGATCCAGCAAAAGGGAAATCACTATACAATACCAACTGTGCTGCTTGTCATAGATTAGATACGCCACTAACAGGTCCTGCGTTACGTAACGTTGAGACTAGGTTGGCAGAAAACGAAGGTTTAGATAGAGACTGGTTGCAAGCATGGATAAGAAATAGTTCAGCGCTCATTAATTCTGGTGATGCGTATGCGAATAAAGTATACAATGAATGGAATAATGTAACAATGACTCCATTTCCACAATTGAGTGATCAGGATATTTCAGATATTTTAGCTTACACAGCACAGGAAAAGCCAGCACCAGTTGTTGCAGAGGCTACTTCAGAAGGTGCAGCTACGCAACAAGGCGGCGTGTCAAATGATTTAATTCTTGGGGCATTAGCTCTTTTATTTGCGTTGTTAGCCATGGCGTTAATTTTGGTGAAGCGTACGTTAAATCGTTTTGCTGAAGCTAAAGGTATTGATGTTCAAGTAGACAGTAAAAGAACACCATTATGGAAAGCATTTGCTCAAAATCAATTTTTGGTTTTAATGACTACAATATTATTTCTGTTAGCAAGTGGGTATTTTGTTTATGGCTATTTTATGCAGGTTGGTGTTGATCAAGGTTACGAACCCGTGCAGCCAATTCATTTCTCACATAGAATTCATGCTGGTGATAATGGTGTCGATTGTAAATTTTGTCACTCTTCAGCAAGAGTGAGTAAAACATCAGGTATTCCATCTTTAAATGTTTGTATGAATTGTCATAAATCAATTTTAGAGGTTGCACCTGAAACGTTAGCAGAAGGTAATGAGCATGGTGTAGATTATAATGCTGAAATTCAAAAATTATACGATGCTGTTGGTTGGGATGGTATGGCTTACACTGGAGAAGCGAAACCTGTAAAATGGATTCGTATTCATAATTTACCAGACTTTGCTTATTTTAATCACTCTCAACACGTAGAGGTTGGAGGTATTGAATGTCAAACGTGTCATGGTCCAGTAGAAGAAATGGAAATCATGTATCAACATGAGCCATTAACTATGGGATGGTGTATTAACTGTCACAGAGAAACTGATGTTAAAGTGAAGGACAATGAATATTATACTAAGATTCATGAAGAATTATCTAAAAAGTATGGTGTTGAGAAATTAACAGCAGCACAAATGGGTGGCTTAGAATGTGGTAAATGTCACTATTAAAATATTGAATTTTAATAGTTTTCGTGAAGACGAAAATCTCAAAAAAACAAAACAATAAAAAATTAAATATTTAGATAGATTTGGTTTTAGAATTCAAAATCGTAAATCAATAATCGTAAATCATAAATAAACACTATGTCATCAAACAAGAAATACTGGAAAAGTGTTGAAGAGCTAAACGAAAACAGCTCTATTGTTGAGGCGCTTCAACAAAATGAGTTTGTGGATGAAATTCCTACAGATGAATTTTTAGGAGATAAAGAGTCTTTAGAGTCTTCATCTACGTCGCGTCGTGATTTCTTAAAATACGTTGGTTTTAGTACTGCAGCTGCTTCTTTAGCAGCATGTGAAGGGCCAGTTGTTAAGTCCATTCCTTATATCGTGCAACCAACAGAAATTGTTCCTGGTGTTGCCAATTATTATGCAACTACAATTGCAGATGGTTTTGATTTTGCAAGTGTTTTAGTAAAAACAAGAGAAGGGCGTCCAATTAAAATAGAGAACAATACAGATGCCAGTACTAATGGTGTTGCTAATGCTAGAGTTAATGCTTCAGTTTTAGGTTTATATGATAGCTTAAGAGTAAAGTCGCCAATGAAAGATGGTTCTGCTATCTCTTGGGACACTTTTATGTCTGAGACGACTTCAAAATTAAATGGACTTAATGGTAAATCTATTGTGTTATTAACGCAATCTATGCCAAGTCCATCAACAAATAAATTAATTGCAGAATTCAAATCTAAGTATGGTAATGTACAGCATGTTGCTTATGATGCGGTTTCTGAATCTGCAACATTAGATGCTTACCAAGCAAAGTATGGAGTTAGGGGGATGGCTAATTACGATTTCTCTAAAGCTACAACCATTGTTTCTATTGGTGCTGATTTCTTAGGCGATTGGCAAGGTGGAGGTTTTGAGTCTGAATATGGTAAAAAACGTATTCCTGTTAACGGTAAAATGTCTAGACATATTCAGTTTGAATCAAATATGTCATTATCTGGTGCTAATGCCGATAAACGTGTGCCATTAACACCAAGTCAACAAAAATTAGCTTTAGCTAAATTATACAGTAGTATTACAGGTAATGCTGTAGGTAGTGTTAGTCTTCCTGAAGGTTTAGATAAAGCCGTTCAAGCAGCAGCGAATGAATTAAGCAAAGCGGGTAGTAACGGTGTTGTTGTATCTGGAATTCAAGATGTAAATGCACAATCGACCATATTAGAAATCAATACTTTTTTAAGAAGTAAAGCTTTTGATCCAAGTACAACTATAAATACGAGACAAGGTAGTGATGCAGCAGTGACACAACTAGTAGCTGATATGAAGGCTGGTAAGGTTGGTGCAGTGATTATGAATGGAGTTAATCCAATTTATACACTTCCAAATGCTTCAGATTTTAAAGAAGGTTTAGCTAAAACAGAATTGTCAGTTGCGTTTTCTATGAAACAAGATGAAACGTCATCTAACTGTCAATATATTGCTGCAGCACCTCATAACTTAGAATCTTGGGGGGATTTTGAAATAAAATCGGGGCATTACTCAATGATGCAACCAACTATTCGTCCTTTATTTGATACGAAGCAGTTTCAGGATGTCTTAATGGGTTGGACAAATACAACAGGAACTTACAGAGATTATATCAAATCTGTCTGGACACAAAGTGTATTGAATGGTGCTTCTTTTAACAAAGCAATTCAAGATGGCTTTTTTGTATCAGGTTCATCGGCTAGTGGTTCTAATGGGGCAACAACCATTAACGCTACTTCTACAACATTAAAAGATAAAAAAGATAGAACATTTTTAGGTGGTGTTATACATGACGTTGCCGTAGGTGTCGGAATCAAAGAAGAAGATAAAGACGAATTTGTAACGACCACAACGTCTACAACAGTAAACAATTCTAGCACAAATGCTGGTATTGCTTCAGTATTAACAGGAGGCGCAGCAGCTAGAGCATTAGCAAAAGAAGCCTTAACTGATGGTATGGAATTATCATTTTATACCAAAACAGGAATGGGCGATGGCCAACAAGCTAATAACCCTTGGTTACAAGAATTTCCTGATCCAATTACAAGAACAACGTGGGATAACTATTTAACCGTTTCTCAAGCTGATGCAGATCGTTTAGAGTTGAAAAACTGGAACGTTGCTAATGGTGGTTTAAATGGTAGTTATGCTAAAGTTTCGGTTAACGGTGCAGAAGCTATTACAGTGCCAGTGATTATTCAGCCAGGACAAGCAAAAGGTTCTGTAGGATTATCATTTGGTTATGGTAGAACTTCAGCGGCTTTAAAAGAAGAAATGAAAACGGGTGTTAATGCATATCCGTTATATCAAAACTTCAATAAGGTACAAAACGTAACGATTGAAAAAGCTTCTGGTGAACATGAGTTTGCTTGTGTACAGTTGCATAATACGTTGATGGGGCGTGGCGACATTATTAAAGAAACTAGTTTAGAGATATTCAATACTAAGGATAAGGAACACTGGAATGCAGTGCCTCAAGTATCCTTAAATCATATAGAAACGCCTGTAACATCTCCTGATGTAGACTTATGGGATGAGTTTGATCGCTCTATAGGTCATCACTTTAACTTATCAATAGACTTAAATGCTTGTACAGGTTGTGGTGCATGTGTAATTGCATGTCACGCAGAAAACAATGTGCCAGTTGTTGGTAAGTCTGAAATGAGACGTAGTAGAGATATGCACTGGTTGCGTATTGACCGTTATTATTCTTCTGAAGATAGCTTCGAGCAAGATTTAGAGAAGAAAACTAACATTTCAGGATTAAGCAGTTCATTAAGTGAATTTGGAGAATTAGAGAATCCAGCAGATAACCCACAAGTGGTTTTCCAACCGGTAATGTGTCAGCATTGTAATCATGCGCCATGTGAAACAGTATGTCCTGTGGCAGCAACTGTACACGGACGCCAAGGTCAAAACCAAATGGCTTATAACCGTTGTGTAGGTACACGTTATTGTGCAAACAACTGTCCGTATAAAGTACGTCGTTTTAACTGGTTCTTATATAACAAGAATGATGAGTTTGATTACTATATGAATGATGATTTAGGTCGTATGGTATTAAATCCAGATGTTGTTGTAAGATCTCGTGGTGTTATGGAGAAATGTTCTTTCTGTATTCAAAAAACACAGAAAACAATTCTTGATGCTAAACGTGATGGTCGCTTAGTTAAAGATGGTGAGTTTGAAACAGCTTGTTCAGCAGCTTGTGGAAACGGTGCTATGATTTTTGGTGACGTTAATGACAAAGAAAGTAAAGTTGCTGAATTAAAAGAAGACGATCGTATGTATCATATGTTAGAATATGTAGGCACAAAACCTAATGTATTTTATCATACTAAAGTGAGAAATACGTAAGTAATTCTAGTTAAGATTTGCATATAGAATAAAGGAACAATAGAGATTAAGTTTGAAACTGGAATAACGATAATTGCAAGTGAGCAGCTTCAAGCTTCCTACTTCTAGCTTCAAACTAATAAAACAATTAAAGAAACAAGTATATAATTATGGCGTCTCATTACGAAGCACCTATTAGAAGACCTTTAGTAACCGGAGAAAAATCGTATCACGATGTTACTGTTGATGTCGCAAGACCGGTAGAAGGCAAAGCCAACAAATCTTGGTGGATTGCTTTCAGTATTGCTTTGGTTGCATTCCTTTGGGGAATAGGTTGTATTATTTATACCGTATCGACTGGTATTGGAGTTTGGGGTCTTAATAAGACTGTAAACTGGGCCTGGGATATTACTAACTTCGTTTGGTGGGTTGGTATTGGTCACGCAGGAACTTTGATTTCTGCGGTACTATTATTATTCCGTCAAAAATGGAGAATGGCAATTAACCGTTCGGCGGAAGCCATGACCATTTTTGCTGTATTCCAAGCAGGTTTATTCCCAATTATTCACATGGGTCGTCCGTGGTTAGCTTATTGGGTACTCCCAATTCCTAACCAATTTGGATCTCTGTGGGTTAACTTTAACTCACCTCTACTTTGGGATGTATTTGCAATTTCTACGTATTTGTCAGTATCATTAGTATTCTGGTGGACTGGTTTATTACCCGATTTTGCAATGCTTAGAGATAGAGCTGTACGTCCGTTTCAAAAGAAAATTTATGCTTTAGTAAGTTTCGGTTGGTCTGGTAGAGCTAAAGATTGGCAACGTTTTGAAGAAGTATCTTTAGTACTTGCAGGTTTAGCTACACCGTTAGTACTTTCTGTACACACTATTGTATCTTTTGACTTTGCTACCTCGGTAATTCCAGGTTGGCATACAACAATTTTTCCACCGTACTTCGTTGCAGGTGCAATTTTCTCAGGATTTGCGATGGTAAACACACTTCTTATTATTATGAGAAAAGTGTGTAACCTTGAAGATTATATCACAGTTCAACATATCGAATTAATGAATATTGTAATCATGCTTACAGGTACAATTGTAGGTGTAGCATATATTACAGAGTTATTTATTGCTTGGTATTCTGGTGTAGAATACGAACAGTTTGCGTTCTTAAACAGAGCAACAGGTCCTTACTGGTGGGCATACTGGTGTATGATGTCTTTTAACGTATTCTCTCCACAATTTATGTGGTTTAAGAAACTAAGAACTAGTATTATGTTTTCGTTCTTTATTTCTATAGTTGTAAACATCGGAATGTGGTTTGAACGTTTTGTAATTATTGTAACATCATTACATAGAGATTACTTACCATCATCTTGGACAATGTTTTCTCCAACATTTGTTGATATCGGAATCTTTATCGGAACTATTGGATTCTTCTTTGTATTATTTTTATTATACTCAAGAACCTTCCCAGTAATTGCACAAGCAGAGGTAAAAACAATTTTGAAATCTTCAGGAGAGCGTTACAAACGTATTAGAGAAAGTGGTGAAAGTTTAGTAGGAACTGGTACTGATGCTAGAACATCACATCCATTAATTCCTGAAGAAACAACAGCACCTAAACCGTCTCAAGATAAAGAAGAGAAATTAGGTAACTTACTAGAAGGTGTTGGACGCTTTGATGCTGATAAACAAACTGCAGATGATTTAAAAGTTATTAGCGGTATTGGTCCAAAAATGGAAGAAGTACTTAATGAGATTGGTATCTTTACTTATGCTCAAGTAAGTAAAATGACAAAAAGAGAATATGACTTGTTAGACGAAATTACAGGTTCTTTCCCAGGAAGAGCAGAGCGTGATGATTGGTCAGGACAAGCTAAAAACTTATTAAACAACTAATATAGGCTATGGAAACTTCGAAAGTAATTCATGCTATTTATACTGATGATGATGTATTAATGTCTGCTGTTAAGAAGGTAAGACAAGAAAAACATCACATTGAAGATGTATTCACACCTTTTCCTGTTCACGGACTAGATAAGGCGATGGGATTGGCACCAACTCGTTTAGCGATAACAGCATTTTTATATGGCGCTTTAGGGCTATCTGTATCCATCGCAATGATGAATTTTATAATGATTGAAGATTGGCCTCAAGATATTGGAGGTAAGCCAAGTTTTAGTTTTTTAGAAAATTTGCCAGCATTTGTGCCAATTATGTTTGAGCTTACTGTATTTTTTGCAGCGCATTTAATGGTAATTACTTTTTACCTAAGAAGTAGAATGTGGCCATTTAAAGACGCTGAAAATCCTGATCCAAGAACTACAGATGACCATTTTTTAATGGAAATTGCAGTTCATAATAACGAAGAATCATTAACTAACCTGTTAAAAGATACAGGTGCAGTTGAGATAAATATTGTTGATAAAGATGAAGATGCACATTAATATGAAGATAGTCACAAAATATATCGTAGTATTAGTATTACTGGTAAGTCTTGTATCTTGCCAAGAAAATGCTAGGCCAAATTACCAATTTATGCCCAACATGTATGAGTCGGTTGGTTATGAAACATATCAAGAATCAGATGCTTTTGCAAATGGTGTTCAAGCCCAGTTACCTGCAGAAGGAACCATACCAAGAGGTGATTTTATGCCTTTTGAAATTGAAAACACAAACGAAGGCTACTTGTATGCTAAAGAGAACCTTAAAAGTCCTTTAGATTCTACTCAGATAGACTACGATAGAGCAGGACCATTATTTGGAATTTACTGTGGAATTTGCCACGGTAATAAAGGTGATGGTCAAGGTAAATTGGTACAACGCGAAAAGATTTTAGGTGTTCCTAGTTATGCAGATGCAGGAAGAGCTATAACAGAAGGTAGTATTTATCATACACTTTATTATGGTAAAAATACAATGGGTTCTTATGCTAACCAATTGAACGAAGAAGAACGTTGGCAGATTGTTGCTTATGTTCAAAAACTTAAGGCAGATTTAGAAAAATAAGATTTAGATAAAGATTATATAATGGAATATAAAATTTCAAATCGATTAAGAATAGGAGCTATCATTTTAATGGTCTTAGGCGTATTAGGTGTAGGTTATGGCTTTATGGATGCGTATAGCGTTACTGAAGATAATATCACTGAATATTTAGCCAGCGAAGATCATCATGGTGAAGCACATGCTACCGAAGGACATGATTTAGAAAAAGATCACGGCCATGGTGCTGAAGCAGAAGTAGAAGGTCATGAGTTATCTCATGAAGAACATGTATTACATCAAATACACAATAGACCTTATGCGGCTTTATATGTTGCTGCTTTGTTTTTCTTTATGATTGCTTTAGGTGTTTTGGCGTTTTATGCCATTCAATATGCTGCGCAATCAGGATGGTCACCAGTGCTCTTTAGAGTTATGGAAGGAATTACCTCTTATGTTTTACCTGGAGGTATCCTTGTTTTAATTATCCTTTGGATAGCCGATAGTCATATCTTTATCTGGTTAGATGAGAGTGTTGTTGCTCATGACACCTTAATTCAAAATAAATCAAGTTGGTTAAATAAACCATGGTTTTTTATTAGAGGTTTTATTTATTTAGCTGGTTGGTCTTTATACCGTCATTTTTCAAGAAAATTTTCAGTAGCTCAAGATTTAGCAGATATTAATGATAATAGTAATTTTAAAAAGAACTTTAGAATCGCAGCAGGATTCTTAGTATTCTATATTTATACAGAATCTATGATGTCTTGGGATTGGATTATGAGTGTAGATCCTCACTGGTTTAGTACATTATTTGGATGGTACGTATTTGCAAGTATGTTTGTAAGTGGTATTACTGTTATTGCTTTAATTACTTTGTATCTTAAATCTAAAGGTCTACTAGAATTTGTAAATGATAGTCATATTCATGATTTAGCTAAATTCATGTTTGGTATTAGTATTTTCTGGACTTACCTATGGTTCTCTCAATTTATGTTAATTTGGTATGCAAACATTCCAGAAGAGGTAACTTATTTTATAACTCGTATTGAAGATTATAACGTACCATTTTTTGGTATGTTAGCTCTAAACTTTATATTCCCACTATTATTATTAATGAATAGTGATTACAAACGTATTCCTTGGTTTGTTGTGATGACTGGTGTGGTGATTCTATTTGGACATTATTTAGATGTTTTCAACATGATTATGCCTGCAACAGTTGGTGACAGATGGTTTATAGGTGTGCCAGAAATAGGTTCAATACTATTCTTTGCTGGTTTATTTATGCTAATTGTATTTACTTCGCTTGGCAAATATCCATTATTAGCAAAAGGAAATCCATTTATTAAGGAAAGTGAACACTTCCACTATTAATTTTAAATAAGAACAGAAACGATAATGACTGCTATATTAACGATTATAATTGTACTATTTGTAGCTGTTGCCTTGTGGCAAATGGTAAAGATATTTGACTTGGCTCAGGTTGGTACTACTAACACGCAAATTGCGGATGACCATGATAACAAAATCAATGGTTATCTAATGATTGGTTTTCTAATTTTTATCTATCTAATAACAATTCTTAGTTTTTGGTATTTAGGGGATTTACCTTTAATGTCCAATGCTGCATCAGAACACGGATCTAAAGTTGATAATCTTATGATTATCTCTATGATAGTGATTTTTGTAGTACAAACAATTACCCAATTCCTTTTACATTACTTTGCTTTTAAATATAGAGGAGAGAAAGGGAAAAAAGCATTTTTCTATGCTGATAACAATACTTTAGAATTTATTTGGACGGTTATACCCGTAATTGTTTTGGCAGGTTTAATTATATATGGTTTATTCACTTGGAATGATATTATGAATATCGACGAAGATGATGATCCAATGGTAATTGAATTGTACGCTCAGCAGTTTAACTGGAAAGCACGTTATAGTGGTAACGATAATGTATTAGGTAAAGCTAATGTAAGATTGATTGATATTGATCGAGCAAACATTTTAGGTGTTGATGAAGAAGATCCTAATGCTGAAGATGATGTTATTGTAACAGAACTTCATTTACCAGTAGGAAAGCCTGTGTTATTTAAAATGCGTTCTCAAGATGTATTGCACTCAGCATACATGCCTCACTTTAGAGCACAAATGAATTGTGTTCCAGGTATGGTAACACAATTTGGATTTACACCTACAGTTACAACAGCTGATATGCGTCAAACACCAGAAATAATTGATAAAGTAAAAAATATCAATGAACTTAGAGTAGAACGTTCAGCGGAAGTTGAGGCATCAGGACAAGAGCTGATATACGAGTTTGATTACTTGCTTTTATGTAATAAAATTTGTGGAAAGTCGCACTACAATATGCAGATGAAAATCATTGTAGAGACACAAGAAGAGTTTGATGCGTGGATGGAAGAGCAAACTACTTTCCCTAATTCATTGATTAATTAATTAAAGGTTTTTAAGAAAAAGAAAAAGAGATTATGTCAGCAACAGCAGATACACACGGTCACGACGATCACGACGTACATCATCACAAAGAGACATTTATAACTAAGTATATATTTAGTACAGATCATAAAATGATTGCTAAACAGTACTTAATTACAGGTACAGTGATGGGTATTATTGGTATTTTAATGTCAATAATGTTTCGTATGCAAATTGCTTGGCCAGAAAAGCCAAACGTTTTATTTGAAGCCTTATTAGGAAAATGGGCTCCTGATGGTGTTATGGATGCTGATATTTATTTGGCTTTAGTTACCATTCACGGTACCATAATGGTATTTTTTGTATTAACAGCAGGTTTAAGTGGTACGTTTAGTAACCTTTTAATTCCATTACAGATTGGTGCAAGAGATATGGCTTCTGGTTTCCTTAATATGGTATCCTATTGGTTATTCTTCATCTCATGTGTTATAATGATTGGTTCTTTATATGTTGAAGCCGGACCAGCAGCAGCAGGATGGACAATTTACCCACCTTTATCAGCATTGCCTATGGCATCTAGTGGTTCAGGTATGGGTATGACACTCTGGTTAATCTCTATGGCGATATTTATTGCGTCTCAGTTAATTGGATCTTTAAATTATATTGTTACTGTAATTAACCTTCGTACAAAGGGTATGTCAATGACAAGATTGCCTCTTACTATTTGGGCGTTTTTTGTTACTGCAATTATTGGAACAGTATCTTTCCCAGTTCTACTTTCAGCAGCACTATTATTAATAATGGATAGAAGCTTTGGTACGTCATTCTTCTTATCCGATATTTTTATTCAAGGTGAAGTATTACATTATCAAGGAGGATCACCAGTATTGTTTGAACATTTATTTTGGTTTTTAGGTCACCCAGAAGTATACATCGTTATTCTTCCGGCCATGGGTCTAGTTTCAGAAATTATGGCATCAAGTTCACGTAAGCCTATATTTGGTTATCGTGCGATGATTGCTTCTATACTAGCTATTGCATTTTTATCAACTATTGTATGGGGTCACCATATGTTTGTTTCTGGTATGAATCCGTTCTTAGGGTCTGTATTTACATTTACAACCTTATTAATTGCAATTCCTTCAGCTGTAAAAGCATTTAACTGGATAACGACGATTTGGAAAGGTAATCTTCAAATGAATCCAGCCATGCTATTCTCTATAGGTTTTGTCTCTACTTTCATTACAGGTGGATTAACAGGAATCATTTTAGGAGATAGTGCTTTAGATATTAATGTTCATGATACGTATTTTGTAATTGCACACTTCCACTTGGTAATGGGTATATCAGCATTATACGGTATGTTTGCAGGTATCTATCATTGGTATCCAAAGATGTTTGGTCGTATGATGAACAAAAACTTAGGATATCTACACTTCTGGATAACTGCGGTATGTGCTTACGGGGTGTTCTTCCCAATGCACTTTATAGGTATGGCAGGTTTACCTAGACGTTATTACTCTAACTCATCATTCCCATTATTCGATGATTTAGCGAATACTAATGTAATTATTACAATATTTGCCATCGTTGGTGGTATTGCACAAATTATATATCTATACAATTTCTTCATTAGTATATTCTATGGTAAGAAAGCTGAACAAAATCCATGGAAATCTACTACTTTAGAGTGGACTACGCCTGTTAAACATGTACATGGTAACTGGCCAGGGGCTATTCCTCATGTTTACCGTTGGTCTTACGACTATAGTAAACCAGGACATGATGTTGATTTTGTACCTCAGAATGTTCCATTAATGGAAGGTGAAGAAGAGTTACAACATTAAAATACGTACGAAAGCGGGTATCTCTACATAGATTAAAAAAGACCTTTGGAAAGCATTTAGTTTCCAAAGGTCTTTTTCTTTATATTTGCTTTAGCCAAATTAAAATTGGCTAACCTACTAGGTTTTCGGAACCTTGTAGGTTTTAGAAACTATAAAATAAGAGATTCCTGCCTTCGCAGGAAGTAGCATGAACGAAAACCTAAATCCATACAACGATAACTTCACACCCGAAGAACTAGATGTCGAAAAGAAATTAAGACCCTTAACCTTTGATGACTTTACAGGTCAAAATCAAGTCTTAGAAAATCTGTTGGTTTTTGTACAAGCAGCCAATTTACGTGAAGAAGCATTAGATCATACTCTGTTTCACGGTCCTCCTGGCTTAGGTAAAACCACCTTAGCGCATATTTTAGCAAATGAATTAGATGTTGGTATCAAAGTTACTTCAGGGCCTGTTTTAGATAAGCCTGGTGATCTTGCAGGATTATTAACAAATCTTGAAGAACGTGATGTCTTATTTATAGATGAAATTCATCGCTTAAGTCCTATAGTTGAAGAGTATCTTTATTCAGCCATGGAAGATTATAAGATAGATATTATGATTGAGTCTGGCCCTAATGCAAGAACCGTTCAAATCAATCTGAATCCATTTACACTTGTAGGAGCCACAACACGGTCAGGATTACTAACAGCGCCAATGCGTGCGCGTTTTGGTATAAGCAGTCGTTTACAATATTATAAAACTGAACTATTAACTTCTATTGTTCAGCGTAGTGCCGCTATATTAAATATGCCCATCTCTATGGAAGCAGCCATTGAAATTGCTGGCAGAAGTAGAGGAACACCTCGTATCGCTAATGCCTTACTAAGACGGGTTAGGGATTTTGCACAAATAAAAGGCAATGGAAAAATTGATATTGCCATCTCTAAATTTGCTTTAAAAGCATTAAATGTCGACGCATATGGTCTCGATGAGATGGACAATAAGATTTTATTAACCATTATTGATAAATTTAAAGGTGGTCCTGTAGGAATTACAACCATTGCTACAGCCGTTAGTGAAAGTCCTGAAACCATAGAGGAAGTATATGAACCTTTCCTTATTCAACAAGGTTTTATTATGCGTACACCACGTGGCCGTGAAGTTACGCCACAAGCCTATACGCATTTGGGAAAAACAAAAGGCCCAACTCAAGGTGGCTTGTTTTAGAATGTTTCCTATTAAGAGTGACTTGTTCTATTATTTCGGTTGTATTTTGCTGATTAAGGGAAGTAATTACAATTTAAGAATCACTATTAAAGCATCATATATTTGAATTCTGAAAATAACATACCTACAGTTCCACTAAGTCGATTTGTTAAACATTCCTTAGAAATTTTAAAAAATCCGCTCCCGTTTCATCATCAAAATTTTGAGGAACAAGGCGATGTTTTTAGGTTAAAAATTGGACTAAAGAATAGTGTGGTATTTGTAAGAGATGCCGCTTTTGCAGCGTATGTGCTTCAGAAGAATCAAAAGAATTATACCAAATCTAAAATTCAAACCGAAGACTTAGTCAAATATGTTGGCACAGGTTTATTAACTGCAGAAGGTGAGCATTGGAAAAAGCAGCGTAAACTTATTCAGCCAGCCTTTCATAAAAAACAGTTAGAAAACCTTTTAGATAGTATAGCTAATGCTATTACTTCAGAATATAATAAGATTACACCCAACCAAGTTATAGATATATTTCCTATTCTTAATGATTTGGCATTTCAAACTGTAGTCAAATCTTTGTTTAGTAGTGCTGCCAATCAGGAAGATATTAACAGGCTGCAATATATTACTGAAGCAGCTCAAAAAATGTTGGTTAAAGAATTACGTCAACCGTATTTAGGCTGGTGGTTTACTGTTAGTGGTGAAATTAAAAAGCATCTAGATTTAACCCAAGAAGCACGACAAATATTAAAGCGCATTGTTAACGAAAGAAGAACTTCGGGGATAAAGGCGCACGATTTGTTAGATATGTTGTTAGAGGCCAGGTATGAGGATGGTCATCCTATGGAAGAAGAACAACTGATTGATGAAATCTTAATTTTATTTACAGCAGGTCATGAAACCACATCTAATGCTCTCACTTTTGTAACCCAACTTTTAGCATTACATCCCGAATGGCAGGATAAAATACTAAAGGAACGCCAAAAGATACAAAGCGAAAGTGATGACCTTATGGATTTGGTGACCAAGTCTAAAATATGTCAACAAGTTATTGAGGAAGGCATGCGCTTATATCCACCGGTATATTTTATAGATCGGGTTAATAAAACAGAAGACACTTTTAATGGTCTGAATTTTGAAGCCGGATCTAATTTATTATTTTCCGTTTACGAAATGCATCGTCATCCCGAGTTGTGGGAACAACCTGATGCGTTTTTACCAGAACGTTTTAGTGAAGGTGGGCGTAAATTTTCATCACAGTATTTTCCATTTGGCGCAGGACCAAGAAAATGTATAGGGAATAATTTCGCGATGTTCGAAATGATTATTGCAATTTCAGAATTAGTGTCAAACTATAAAATCATCCCAGATTTTGAAACTATAGATATTACGCCATTAATTACATTAAAACCCAAAAATGCTTTTCTAAAGTTTGAAGAAAGATAATTGCTCGGCTGAGCATAGTCAAAGCCTTTAGAGGTTTATATAGGTCTGATTTAACGATACCATAAATTGAATAACAAAGCAAAATACACAGCGATGATTAAATCCGAAGCCAAACGCCTCGGATTTTTGTCTTGTGGTATTAGTAAAGCGGAATTTTTAGAAGCTGAAGCCCCACGATTAGAAACTTGGCTTAATAAGAACATGAATGGCGAAATGCGTTATATGGAAAACCATTTCGAAAAACGTTTAGATCCTACTTTACTTGTTGAAGGTTCAAAATCTGTAGTGTCTTTATTATTAAATTATTACCCTTCAGAAGTTCAAAAAGAGGACACTTACAAGTTATCTAAATATGCTTATGGCAATGATTATCATCATGTCATAAAACACAAACTAAAATCACTATTATATTTTATTCAAGATGAAATAGGTGAGGTTGGTGGACGTGCATTTGTAGATTCAGCGCCAGTTTTAGATAAAGCTTGGGCAGCAAAATCGGGTTTAGGTTGGATAGGAAAACACGCTAA
Organism: Winogradskyella vidalii; assembly: GCF_013403955.1. Classification (GTDB taxonomy): domain Bacteria; phylum Bacteroidota; class Bacteroidia; order Flavobacteriales; family Flavobacteriaceae; genus Winogradskyella; species Winogradskyella vidalii. The sequence continues at coordinate 355,087 of NZ_JABFDG010000003.1, forward strand.
TTTATTAACGCAAAAAGTCGGCTCCTTTTATTTTATTGCTGAATTAATAATTGATTTAGAACTGGACTACGATATGCCAGTTACTGATCATTGCGGTACATGCACAGCCTGTATAGATGCTTGTCCTACAGAAGCCATTACCCAACCTTATGTGGTAGATGGTAGTAAATGCATTTCTTATTTTACTATAGAATTAAAAGAAAATATACCCACCGAATTTAAAGGCCAATTTGACGATTGGATGTTTGGCTGCGATATTTGCCAAGACGTTTGCCCTTGGAATCGCTTTTCAAAACCACATAATGAACCTTTGTTTAATCCACATCCCGAGTTATTAGATATGACCAAAAAAGATTGGGAGGAAATAACAGAAGATACCTTTAAGAAAGTGTTTCAGAAATCGGCAGTGAAGCGGACAAAGTTTTCTGGTTTGGAACGGAATATTAAATTTTTAAAAGGTTAGGTTTTACTTATAAAACTTAAAGCGCCTCCTATAAAAGATTATTGATTTTAAAAATAGATGACCACCCTTTTTTAAGCGTATTAGGATGAATACTCAACATTCAAATGCTTATATTTGTAGCTTAATTCTTTTCAAGATATGAGTAAGCAAAGTAAACGTTTAGAGGCTCTAGTGTATCATGCTAAACCAACTCCAGGAAAAATAAAAGTAGTACCGACAAAAAAGTATGCTACCCAGCGCGATTTATCATTAGCTTACTCACCTGGTGTAGCTGAACCTTGCTTAGAAATCGAAAAGGATGTTAATAATGTTTATAAATATACAGCTAAAGGAAATTTAGTAGCTGTTATTTCAAACGGAACAGCTGTTTTAGGTTTAGGAAATATCGGACCAGAAGCTTCTAAGCCTGTGATGGAAGGTAAAGGTTTGCTATTTAAGATTTTTGCAGATATTGATGTATTTGATATTGAAGTTGATACTGAGGATGTCGAAGCTTTTATTGCAACGGTGAAGAATATAGCGCCAACTTTTGGAGGGATAAACCTCGAAGATATCAAAGCACCTGAAGCCTTTGAGATTGAACGTCGTTTAAAGGAAGAATTAGATATTCCGGTGATGCACGATGATCAACATGGTACCGCAATAATATCCGCAGCAGCTTTATTGAACGCTTTAGAAATCGCAGAAAAAAATATTGAAGAAGCTAAAATTGTGGTAAGTGGTGCTGGCGCAGCAGCAATTTCTTGTACACGATTATACCAAGCTTTTGGTGCTCGCCGTGAAAATATTGTGATGCTAGACAGTAAAGGTGTGATTAGAGATGATAGAGATAATTTAACACCTCAAAAAGCAGAGTTTGCTACACATCGTAAAATACATACGTTAACTGAAGCAATGCAAGATGCCGATGTTTTTATCGGTTTATCACAGCCTAATATAGTAACGCCAGAGATGTTAATTTCTATGAATGCAAACCCTATTGTGTTTGCTATGGCAAATCCTGTTGCCGAAATAGATTATCAACTCGCTAAAAATACAAGGGAAGATATTATTATGGCTACGGGCCGCAGTGATTATCCTAATCAAGTTAATAATGTACTCGGATTTCCATTTATTTTTAGAGGCGCGTTAGATGTTAGAGCGACAAAAATTAACGAAGCTATGAAAATGGCAGCCGTTAAAGCCTTATCTAATTTAGCTAAAGAATCCGTACCTGAACAAGTTAATATTGCCTATTCTGAAACAAAATTAACGTTCGGAAGGGACTATATTATTCCAAAACCTTTTGATCCAAGACTTATCTCAGAAGTCCCACCTGCTGTAGCAAAAGCAGCTATGGAAAGTGGTGTGGCTAAAGAACCAATAGAAGATTGGGACCGTTATAAAAACTCGTTATTAGAACGTTTAGGGTCAGATAATAAGTTGGTTCGTATGTTGTTAGAACGTGCAAAAACGAATCCAAAACGTGTTGTTTTTGCAGAAGCTGATCAGCTCGATGTGGTTAAAGCAGCTCAAATAGTATATGATGAAGGCATTGCTTATCCTATTTTATTGGGTAGAAAAGAGGTTATAGCTTCACTGATGAAAGAGATTGAATTTGATGCTGATGTTCTTATTATTGATCCTAAATCAGATGAGGAAACAGACCGAAAAAATCGTTATGCTAAAGTTTATTGGGATAAATGTAAGCGCGAAGGTGTCACACTTTATTCATCTCAAAAGAAAATGAGAGAGCGTAATTATTTTGCCGCAATGATGGTAAATGTTGGTGATGCAGATGCGCTTATTACGGGCTATTCTCGTAGTTATCCATCGGTAGTAAGACCAATGTTAAAGTTAATTGGTATGGCAGAAGGCGTTAACAGAGTTGCAACCACTAACTTAATGATGACGCAACGTGGACCTATGTTTTTAAGTGATACAGCAATAAATATCAATCCTACGGCCAAGGATTTAGCTAAAATTGCACGTATGACTTCTAAAGTGTCTAAAATGTTTGGTATTGAGCCTGTTACTGCAATGATTTCGTATTCTAACTTTGGTTCTTCAGATCATCCTAATTCAGAAAAAGTAAGAGAAGCTGTAGCTCAATTACATAAGGCTTATCCAGATATGGTAGTCGATGGTGAAATTCAGAGTGATTTTGCATTAAATTCAAAAATGCTTCAAGACATATTTCCATTTTCAAAATTAGCAGGTCGAAAAGTTAATACGCTTATTTTTCCAAATATAGAAGCTGCTAATATTACCTATAAATTGTTGAAGGAATTAAATAAATCAGATTCAATTGGTCCAATAATGATGGGAATGCGTAAACCTGTGCATATCCTACAATTGGGGTCTAGTGTAGATGAAATTGTAAATATGACCGCAATTGCCGTTATAGATGCTCAAGAATGTGAAAAACGAGAACGTAAAATTGAAGCCAGAGGTTAGATGTGAGAGATGAGAAGTTAGAGGGTTAATTTGAAAAATGTTAGATTAAATCAGATATACAGTTTTAATTTGTCTTCGACAAACTTCCTCGAAATCTCAGTCTGGTTTTTTCTAAAAATTCCAGAAATTACCCGTGTAATCCGTTCTGATGACTTCAAGAAATAATTCATTCCGTTTCCAATAACAGAATCGCTATTAAATTAAACATATTACTAAAACCAAGTTTCATAGTGCTGATTGAAACCCTTAAATGAAAATAATTTTACTACATTTGGTTTTTTAACTTTTCTTTAATAAATGATTACACATATAGAGGGCAAACTTGTAGAAAAGAACCCGACTGATATTGTTATAGATTGCAATGGCGTTGGATATTTTATTAATATCTCATTACACACATTTTCTCAAATTCCAGATAAAGAACATCTCAAACTTTATACTTTTCTTCAGGTTCGTGAAGATTCACATAGTCTTTATGGATTTTCAACAAAAACAGAACGTGAAATATTTAAATTATTAATTTCTGTTAGTGGTATTGGTGCTAATACAGCACGTACCATGTTGTCTTCTCTTACACCAGAGCAAGTAAAGGAAGGAATAGCAGGTGAAGATGTTGCTTTAATTCAAAGTGTTAAAGGAATAGGTATCAAAACTGCCCAGCGTGTTATTATTGACTTAAAGGATAAAGTGTTAAAAGTGTATGGTATTGATGAACTTTCTTTAATACCAAACAATACGCACAAAAATGAAGCGTTATCTGCTTTAGATGTTTTAGGATTTAATAAAAAACAGTCTGAAAAAGTGGTCGATAAAATTTTAAAAGTCCAACCAGAAGCCCAAGTGGAGCAAATTATTAAAGAAGCTCTAAAAAACTTATAATCCAATTGAATACTACTAGTCATAACCAACGCTTATCCAATTGTTTTTACTGCATATTAGCTTTTGTAATGCTAATGAGCAACCCGCTTATTGCACAAGAAACAGAAACAGAACAAGATTCAACCAGTACTAGCTTTGCAATGGGCAAACTCAATATGCCTAACCCAACTAGTATTGTTTCAAAATATACGTACGATCCTATACTTGATCGTTATATATACACCGAAAAAATAGGCAATTTTAATATTAATTACCCTTTAATTCTTACGCCTGAAGAATTTCAAGAATTAGTACTTCAAGAAAAATTAAAAGAATATTACAAGAAAATGGCTGATGCTGCAGCCGGACAAAAAGAAGGTTCAGAAGAAGATCAGAAGAATTTATTGCCAGAGTTTTATGTCAATTCAGGATTATTTGAAACTATTTTTGGTGGAAATACTATAAATGTAGTACCTCAAGGTTCAGTAGAAGTAGATTTAGGGGTGTTGTTTTCTAAGCAAGACAATCCCAATACTTCCCCTAGAAATAGAACGAATTTTACCTTCGATTTTGATCAGCGAATTAGTTTAAGTTTATTAGGTAAAGTAGGAACACGTCTGCAAGTTACCGCTAATTACGATACAGAAGCCACTTTCGATTTTCAACAGGTTGTAAAATTAGAATATACACCAACTGAAGACGATATAATACGTAAGATTGAAGTGGGTAACGTAAGCATGCCATTAAATAGTTCTTTAATCACAGGAGCGCAAAGTCTTTTTGGTGTAAAAACTGAATTGCAATTTGGTAAAACAAGAGTAACAGCTGTGTTTTCTGAACAGCAATCACAGTCGACTTCAGTAGTAGCTGAAGGCGGAGGAACTGTTGATGAATTTGAGTTTTATGCCAGAGACTATGATGAAAACAGACACTTTTTCTTAGCACATTATTTTAGAGAGACTTATGATAAAGCGTTACTGCAATATCCTTGGATAGATAACCAAGGTCTTCAGATCACTAGAGTAGAGGTATGGGTAACTAATACAAATAATCAAACTGAAAACGTTAGAAATATTGTTGCTTTTCAAGATTTAGGAGAGTCTTCAATAGAGAATATTGGACTTACGTCTTATCCCCCCAATTTTGTTAATAATCCTGGAGCAAGACCAAATAATGAAAACAATGAGTTTGACCCCACTAATATTGGCGGTCCTGGGTCGTTTTTAACCGATGCCGTTAGAAATATTACCAATGTTGAGTCTGGTGTAAATACAGTGAATGTTAATGAAGGTTTTGATTATGGTAAGTTAGAATCGGCACGAAAATTAACGCAGAATCAGGAGTATGTTTTAAATGAAGAGTTAGGGTATATTTCCTTAAATCAGCGCTTACAAAATGACGAAGTATTAGCCGTAGCATTTCAATACACTATTGGAGGTCAGGTGTATCAAGTTGGTGAGTTTGCCAATGATGGTGTAGAAGCAACAACTGTAGATAATAGTTCGGGTAATGAAGTGATAAATAATCAAAGCTTAATCCTTAAAATGCTGAAAAGCACGGTGACTTCTGTCGATCAGCCGATTTGGGATTTAATGATGAAAAATATTTATGATACGGGGGCGTATCAACTTAGCGAAGAAGATTTTGTACTTAATATTTTTTATAATGAATCTTCTGCCTCAAACTATATTAACCCAGTTGAAGGTACAGCGTTTCCATTATATGATAATAATACGCCTTTTGATAATGGTGATGATGCTGTAATTTCAGAAACGCCGTTAATTAGGTTATTTCATTTAGATAAGCTAAACTCAAATAATGACCCACAAGAAGGTGGTGATGGTTTCTTTGATTATGTAGAAGGACAAACGGTTTTATCTCAAAACGGAAAAATTATTTTTACCAAAACACAACCTTTTGGTAGTTATTTATTTGATGTATTAGACGATCCAGATAATCCAGGAAATTATGATGCTGCAACATACACCAATCCCAATCAAGAAAAATATGTGTATGATTTATTATATAAATCAACTAAAACGGCTGCTTTAGATGAATCTGAAAAGAATAAATTCTTAATAAAAGGTCGTTTTACAAGTAGTGGTGGTGATAGTGGGATTCCTATTGGTGCGTTTAATGTGCCTAGAGGTTCTGTTACAGTGACCGCTGGCGGAAGACAGCTAGTAGAGGGTATTGATTATACGGTGAATTATCAGTTAGGTCGTGTAGAAATTTTAGACGAAGCCTTAAAAGCATCTAATACGCCTATTAATGTTTCTGTAGAAAATAATGCGGTATTTGGTCAGCAAACCAAACGTTTTACAGGCATTAATGTAGAACATCAATTTAACGAGAATTTTGTGTTAGGGGGAACCTTGTTAAACCTAAACGAACGGCCAATTACACAAAAAGCAAATTATAACTCCGAACCTATTAATAATACCATTTTTGGTTTTAATGGAAATTACTCTACCGAAGTTCCATTTTTAACTCGAATGGTAAATAAATTACCAAATATAGATACTGATGTACCATCTAATCTTTCTATAAGAGGTGAGTTTGCTTACTTATTACCAGGTGCCTCAAGTGGTGCTGATTTTAATGGCGAAGCAACGGCTTATATCGATGATTTTGAAGGTAGCCAAGGCGCTATTGATTTATTAAGTCCTTTGTCTTGGTCCTTATCTAGTAGACCGCTCACAGTTAATGGTGTGGACGAAAATAACGCTGTTAATAATCCTGGAATAGAAAACGGTTATGGAAGAGCGCTTTTAAACTGGTATACTATTGACCCTATATTTTATAGTAGTCAACGTCCTGATGGTATTACAGATGATGATATTTCTGATTTATATACGAGACGTGTTTTTATAGATGAAATTTTTAGGCAAGATATAGCACAGGGACAAACCTCTGTTATCAATACTTTAGATTTAGCGTATTACCCTAGAGAGCGTGGTCCTTACAATTTTGATCCTGCAGCAGCAAATGGAGCCGATTTAAACCCTAACACAAGTTGGGCTGGTATAATGAGGTCGATAACATCTACCGATTTTGAGCAAGCAAACGTAGAGTATATTGAATTTTGGGTACAAGATCCTTTTTTAGATTCGTCTACGAATACCGGTGGGAAATTATTTATTAACCTTGGTAATATCTCTGAAGATATTATTAAAGATGGTAAAAAACAATATGAAAACGGTTTGCCTGACGATGGAGATATATCTATGCTAGATCCTACTGAATTTGGAACTGTTGTACCACAAAACCAATCTCTGATTTATACGTTTGCGACTACTGGAGCTGACAGAGCCAACCAAGATGTCGGTTTAGACGGTTATAATGACTTTGAAGAAATTAATAGGTTTGGGGCAGAGTTTGGTGAGGATCCATCAAACGATAATTACAGTTATTATCTAAATACAACTGGTAATATCTTTGACCGTTATAAAAAATACAATGGTACTGAAGGTAATACCCCAGATACCTTTACAGATACCAACCGTGGTTCTACAACGCAACCAGATGTTGAGGATATCAATAGAGATAACACCATGAATACTATTGATAGCTATTTTGAATATGAAATAGATATTACGCCTACAAGTTTAAATATCAGTAACCCTTTAATTAACGATATAAAAGAGGATGTTCAGGTAACGTTACCTAATGGCGATGTTAGAGACGATGTAAAATGGTATCAGTTTAGAATTCCTATCGATGAAGAAACCCAGCGTGTTGGTGGAATAACCGATATTCGCTCGGTACGTTTTGCTCGTATGTATGTGTCCGATTTTACCGAAAATACAGTGATGCGTTTTGCCTCTTTAGACTTAGTGCGTAGCGATTGGAGACGTTATACCTTAGATTTAGATAATGATGATACTAATAACAGCCCCAATGCAGAATTTAATGTTGGTGTTGTAGGTGTTGAAGATAATCCAGATTACGAAACACCACCAGGAGTAGAACAAGAGGAGCTTAATAATAACAACAGTATAATTAGACAGAATGAACAGTCTTTAGTTTTACAAGCTTGTGATTTACGATCTACAGATTCTAAAGGTGTTACTAAAAACATCGATTTAGACATGCGTCAGTATAAAAAACTGCGGATGTTTATGCATGCAGAAGCTCAAGAAGGTTCAACCCTACAAGCTGGTGAAATGATTGGTTTTATAAGAATGGGTAATGACTTCACAGAGAACTACTACCAAATAGAATTGCCTTTATTACCAAGTGCTGATGCGGAAGGTACAGACAGTGAAAGAGTATGGCCAGATCAAAACGAAATTAATATTCCTCTAGAGTTTTTACAAACGATTAAATCCTTAGGTATTTCTAATGGATCGTTGTCAGCAGAAGACCCTACATTTTATAATGTAGTTGATGGGGTGTTAGATGAAGAAGGATTTACAAACCCTAATGATGTGCCTTATGAAATGGATTCAGGGCTTAAGCAACAACGTATTGCTATTAAAGGAAATCCAAATTTTGGTGATATTAGGGTGTTGATGATTGGTATTAAAAATTCGGGAATTACAGGAATGAATTCTTGTGGGGAATTCTGGTTTAACGAATTGAGAATGTCAGATATGGATAACGAAGGCGGTTGGGCTGCAGTAGTAAGTATGGATACTCAAATTGCAGATTTCGCTAATATCAGTGCTACAGGAAGTCAAAGTACTGTTGGTTTTGGTGGAATAGAACAAGGACCAAGTGAGCGTAGTTTAGAAGATGTAAAGCAATATGATGTTGTTACTAATGTGCAATTAGGGCAATTATTACCTGAAAAATGGGGCGTACAGCTTCCGTTTAATTATGCACAAAGTGAAGAGCTCATTACGCCTAAGTACGATCAATATTATAACGATTTAACGTTACAATCACGATTAGATGCTGCAGAATCTGATGCAGAAGAGGATCAAATAAGAGAACAATCAGAAGATTATACTAAGCGCCAAAGTATAAATTTTATTGGTGTAAGAAAGCAAAAAACGGACGACTCTAAAAAGCGTGTTTATGATGTAGAAAATTTAACCTTTAATTATTCTTACAATAAGGTAGAACATCGCGATTTTGAAATTGAAAATTCTCTAGATCAAACCATTAGAGCAGGTGCTAATTACAATTATGCTTTTGAACCTTTAAAGATTGAACCTTTCAAAGAAAACGATTCACTCTTTGCGAGTAAACATTGGAAGATTTTGAAAGATTTTAATCTTAATTTATTACCCTCTAGTTTTTCAATTAATTCTGATATCAATAGACAATTCAGTAAACAAAAATTTAGAGAAGTAGAATTAGAAGGCGATAATATTGGCATTCAAGAGTTGTTTAGAAGAGATTACACCTTCGATTTTCAATACAATATTAATTACAATTTAACAGATGCACTGAGTCTTAATTTTATGGCATCTAATAGTAATATTGTTCGTAATTATTTTGTAGACGATCGTATTAATGGAACTCAAGATGCAGAGCTAAATGTTTGGGACGGGTTCTTTGATTTTGGAGATCCTAATTATCAAACCCAAGAACTTCAGGTTAACTACGAATTGCCTTTATATAAAATACCGGCTTTAAGTTTCTTAAGAGCAACTTATGCTTATAACGGTGCTTTTCAATGGCAAAAAGGATCGGATTTAAATACGGGATTACAAGTAGAAGATCCAGATAATCCAGGGGTTTATGAAACTTATAATTTAGGTAATTCGATTCAGAATTCTAATACGCATAACATCAATTCTACTCTTAATATGGAAACGTTATACCAGACTTTAGGTTTGGTTAAAAAAGGAAAACAAACACGAGGTAGATCAAGACAAAGAAGTGCGCCAGTAACAAGACGTTCAGCAACTCCAGATAGAGGAGGAGATAATGAAGATGATCCTAATAAGTTGAGTACAGGTGACAAAGCTTATAATACGTTGCTAGATGTTATAACCATGGTAAAACGTGTTCAGTTTAATTACGGTGAAAATAATGGTACATACCTTCCAGGATATTTACAAACACCTGGTTTTGTAGGTACTTTAAAGCCTACTGTTGGTTATACGTTTGGTAGTCAGAATGATATTAGGCAACTAGCAGCAAGTAATGGGTGGTTAACTATATATGATAGCTTTAGTGAACAATATACTGAAATAGAAAATAAGATATTGGATTACTCGGTTAATATAGAACCGATGAGAGATCTAAAATTAGACTTAACAGGAAACAGAATGTATGCTAATAATGTTTCTGAAAGTTTTATAGCTATAGATTCAGATGATGATGGTTTGAGTGATACCTATGAAGATTTAATTACTAACGCTTATGGTAACTTTAATATTTCAACCGTACTTATTAAAACAGCGTTTAGTAAAAGTGACGAAAGTCAATCGGCAACCTTTGAAGACTTTAGAGCCAATAGATTAGTTATAGCAAAGAGGCTTGCTTCAGAGTCAGGTATGGATGTTAACGATGCAGATAACTTAGATGATGAAGGGTACCCAATTGGGTATGGAAAAAATAGCCAACGTGTATTGCTTCCAGCATTTTTGTCTGCTTATCAAGGATCCAATCCAGAGAGTGTAAATACGGGGGCATTTAGAGATATTCCACTTCCAAACTGGACGTTGAAGTATACAGGGTTAATGAGAATCCCTTGGTTTAAAAATACGTTTAAACGTTTTTCTATTCAACACGGTTATCGTTCTAGTTATACAATTAATCAGTTTAGAACTAATTTAAATTATGTGTCACCAGATTACGATTACTTAGCCAGCGATCCAGAAAACGCAGACGCTATTGATCAAGCTGGAAATTTTAAAAATGAAACACTTTATAGTAATATTAACCTAGAAGAACAATTTAGTCCTCTAATTCGTTTAGATTTCGAAATGAAGAATTCTATCAAGGTTTTAGCTGAAATTAAGACAGACCGTACGCTATCACTTAGCTTTGATAATAATTTAATGACAGAAATTCAAGGTAAAGAGTATACGCTTGGTTTAGGTTATCGTTTTAAGGATTTAAGAATTAGATCTCAACTTGCAGGTCCTAAACAAATTATTGTAAGTGATTTAAATATGCGTGCAGATGTTACTGTAAGAGATAATAAAACAATTATTAGATATTTAGATTTAGATAATAACCAAGTTACAGCAGGTCAAACGATTTGGGGGCTTCAATATACCGCAGATTATGCCTTTAGTAAAAACCTAACGGGTATCTTCTATTTTGATTATACCTTCTCTGATTTTGCGATTTCAACCTCATTCCCACAGACCTCTTTAAGATCCGGAATTACCTTGCGTTATAATTTTGGGAATTAAGCTTGATTGATGCTATTAATAAATTATCTTTGCTTTCTTAATTTTATATCCTTTTAAAATATGAATACACCAACAGAGTTAAAGTACACTAAAGATCACGAATGGATTAAGATAGAAGGCGATATAGCTACTATAGGTATTACAGATTTTGCGCAAAGCGAACTTGGTGATATCGTTTACGTTGAAGTAGAGACCTTAGATGAAACTTTAGATGTCGAAGAAGTTTTTGGTACTGTTGAAGCTGTAAAAACTGTTTCAGATTTATTTTTACCATTATCTGGGGAAATTATTGAGTTCAATGAAAGCTTAGAAGATGAGCCTGAAAATGTGAATTCTGATCCTTATGGAGCAGGTTGGATGATTAAATTAAAATTCTCTGATGCTACAGAAATTGAGAATTTATTATCTGCAGAAGACTATAAAGCACTTATCAGTGGTTAAAAAAATGCTTTTATTGGTGTCAATATTTTATACATTGGCATTAATTATTGCTAGTTTAATCAGTTTAAATGGTGTCCCAAGTTTAGGGTCATCCTTTGATGATAAGATTTTCCATGTGGTCGCTTACTTTGGTTTGGCCTTTCTATGGGTTTTATGTGCTAAGTTATATAAAACTAGAGGTTTACTTGTTAAAGTGTGTTTAGCAGCTATTTTTCTTGGCTTTATTCTAGAATTGTTGCAGTACTTTGTAAATCCTAATAGAACTTATGATACTTACGATTTAATAGCGAATACGATAGGAGCTGTTTTTGGTACGTTAATTGCAGCTAGTCTAAATATATTTAAATTAAAATAACATAATCCTTTGTTTTTTTTACTATTTATTAGTTAAATTAGCGATGTTATAATTAAAATCATTTTATGAAACCTAAAAAGAATCCGAAATCAGATGTCAGCCGTAACAGCTCTTTATACTTTGCTGTTGGTCTTGCCTTAATGTTAGGCATTACTTATATGGCTATCAACTACAAGACTTACGATAAAACTGATGTAATTGCTGATACACTTAATCTAGACGATGAACTAGATGAAGAAGTACCAATTACTGAACAAATTGTTACACCACCACCACCACCTCCACCACCACCACCAGCACCAGAAATTATTGAAGTTGTTGAAGATGAAGTTGAGGTAGAAGAAACCGTAATTGAATCTACAGAAGTTGAAATGGAGACTGAAATAGTTGAAGTTGAAGAAGTTATTGTAGATGAAGTTGAGGAAGATATAGAGGTACCTTTTAGTGTTATTGAAAATGTTGCTGTTTTTCCTGGATGTGAAAAGGAAAAAACAAATGCTGCTAAGAAAAAATGTATGAATGATAAGGTGAATAGATTCATCGGTAAAAAGTTTAATACAGATTTAGCAGGAGATTTAGGTTTACCTCCTGGAAGAAAAAGAATCTTTGTTCAGTTTAAGGTTGACAAATCAGGAAATATAACCAATGTTGTTGCACGTGGACCACACCCTGGACTAGAGCGTGAAGCAAAACGTGTTATTGGTCAGTTACCTAAAATGCAACCAGGTAAACAAAGAGGAAAAGCGGTAGTAATGCCATTCTCAATTCCTATTGTATTCCAAGTACAAGACTAAGAAATAGTCAAAAACATACTTAATATAAAAATCCCGTTCAAAATTAATTGGACGGGATTTTCGTTTTGGTATGCTTATTGTGGATTTAGCATAATATTAACATTTAAATAAATAGTATTATGAAAAATTTTAAACATGACTTCGGAAGTGCTGGTCAGAGCACTAAAGAAGTAAAGAAACCACACAAGCACGATGCAAATTTACAAAAAAACTCAAGCCTTTATTTTCAAATAGGCTTGATACTTTGTTTATTGGGAACATATGCGCTTTTTGAAATGCAGTTTCAAGAAACAGACCTTAGCATTATTAAAGAAAAAGCGCAGGTCGATCCAATTATGATAGATTATGTGCCGCCTTTTATAGAAGAGGTAATTGAGAAACAGGCTCCTAAACCAAAATCGAATACTGTACTTAAAGATAAGGTTAAAGAAGTGGACAACGATAAACCTTTAGTTGAAACAGTTATAGATAGCAAAGAAGACCCGAAGCCAATAATAGAAGAGCCCACTAAAATTGTAGATATTATAACAGTGGACGAACCAAGTGAGCCAGTAATAGTCGACTTTGTTCGTGTAGAATCAGTACCTGTTTATCCTGGTTGTGAAAAATACACTACCAACGAGGATCGTAGACAATGCATGTCTGATAAGATTAACAAATTAGTAGGTCGAAAATTTAACGTTGATATTGGTTCTGAATATGGTATTTCAGGTCGTCAAAAAATCTTTACCCAGTTTACAATTGATAAAAACGGGAGCGTTACAGACGTTAAAATTAGAGGGCCGCATCATGCATTAGAAAGTGAAGCTGAACGTGTTCTAAATATAATTCCAAAAATGCAACCCGGTTTACAGCGTCAAGTTCCAGTCAGCGTTATCTATACTTTACCGATTATGTATGATGCTCGAAATTAATTAGAGTAGTAACATTAATTATATAGTTACATCATTTTTATAGAACCGTTATTGTCTCAATAACGGTTTTTTTAATCTGTTATTTGTAGCTCAGGTTACTAAAAAAAAGAAGTATCTTTCGCAGATTTTAAAATTGTCTTTTATGAAGCGCATTTTTCTATTTGCTTTTTTGTTATTAACTAGCTTTGGTTATGCTCAAAACATACTAACTTACGAAAAACCTCCGGTGTTCAGTGAATGTAATTCTGAAGCTGTAGCGGATTTAAAATCCTGTTTCAACTTCACACTAAACACCTATATATACGAAAATTTTGAAGTACCTCAGATTGTAGAGGACGAATCTTATCAAGGAGAGATTGAATTGCTATTTGAAGTGAATAATAAAGGTGAATTTAAAATCATTTATGTAGATGCTCTATATGAAGCTTTAAAAACAGAAAGTAAACGTGTGTTTAATGCTTTACCAAACATAGCGCCTGCAACCTATAATGGAAATCCCACATTTGTACAGTACAGTATCTCTATTGCAATTCCATTGGTAAAGCCAGTTAGGAAAGTAAATATTCTAGAAGATGACGTTCAAATTACTAAAAATGATAGCCTCAACGCTACTTTGTCTGATGAGTTTGATCAATTGGCAAAAGAATTAAAACCCTATAAGAAATTAGAATATAGTAGCGAATTAAATGTTCCATTTACCCACTCATATTATGCACATTTTGATGCAGAAATGAATGTTATAGGTGCCAATAGTCATACGGCTGCAAAGCCATTTTTGTATAGTGACGTAGAACGCTATTATGATATAAAAGCAGAAAAAGAAAGCTTAGCAAAAGATACTGATACTTGGTTGGGTAGAAAACTTTTTAATGAGCATATGGTTGAAATCCAAGGTAAAGACTATTGGTTCACTGTAAATCCAATTATAGATTTACAAATAGGAAAAGATACCGAAGCCGATTTTAATTCTACATGGAATAATACAAGAGGTATTAATATTCAAGCTGGCTTAGGAAAACGTTTTAATTTAACCGCTTCGGTTTATGAAAGTCAAGGTCGTTTTGCAGATTATTATAATCGGTATGCCGAAAGTTTAAAAGCTTTTGGTCCAGATCCAGCCATTATTCCAGGTCGTGGAATTGCAAAGCGCTTTAAAGAAAATTCATATGATTACCCAGTAGCAGAAGCTTATTTGTCTTATACACCTGCCGATTTTTTAAATATTCAATTCGGACATGGTAAAAACTTTATTGGTGATGGTTATCGCTCTTTATTTCAGAGTGATGTTGCTAGCCCTTATCCATTCTTAAAATTAAATGCTACCTTCTGGAAAATAAAATACACGAGTACATGGAATTGGTTAAAAGATGTTAGAGACGAAGTTATTGTAGATAAAGCATTTTTAACTAAATATATGGCGAATCATTATCTGAGTTGGAATGTTTCTAAACGTTTAAATATTGGTTTGTTTGAATCCGTATTGTGGGCAGATTCTAATGGAAGAGGTTTTGATGTTAACTATTTAAATCCTATTATCTTTTTCAGAGCTATAGAATTTCAAACAGGTCAAGGTGCTGGTAATGCAATTTTAGGTTTGAGTTCTAAATACAAATGGAATAATAAAGTGAATCTTTACGGGCAATTTATTTTAGATGAATTTTCTTTAAGTGAAGTAAAAGCAGGAGAGAAAAGTTGGAAGAATAAATTTGGGTTTCAATTAGGTGCTAAGTATTTTAATGCCTTTGATGTGGATAACTTATTACTTCAAGCTGAGTATAATAGAGTAAGACCATATACCTATTCTCATAATACTGAAATTTTAAATTACGCCCACTTTAATCAACCCATGGCGCATCTCTGGGGAGCAAATTTTAGAGAGTTAGTACTTATTGGTCGTTACCATTATAAACGTTGGTTTGGTGATGCTAAATTTATTATTGGGCAACGTGGTTTTGATTTTAATACCGATGAAGATAGTTTTTCTTATGGAGGCGATATTTATAGAGATTATAACGAGCGTAACGCAGATACAGGGATAGAAATCGGTCAAGGGAACACAACCAATAGCTTTATGACCGAAATACAAGCGGGTTATTTATTAAATCCTGAAACCAATTTAAAAGTATTTACAAATATTATTTATCGCGACTTTAATCCAGACGCTATTACGGCTTCAACGATGGATTCTAATACACTTTGGTTTAGTTTAGGTATAAGAACAGACTTGTTTAACTGGTATAATGATTTTTAACCATTAATAATAAAACTAAGTTATAAGGTAGGTTAGAATCAATTTTCAAACTACCTTTGCAATCGCTTTAAAAACAACTAAAAATAGATAACTTGAGTAGTATAAAGTCTTCGGTGTCAGGAGCTTCTGTGGTAAAAGATTTTAAGCAAATCACTAAGGTTGGTTTGTCCATAAGTGTCGTGTTTTCCTCTGTTGCTGGCTATTTTCTGGGTGCAGAAGTGATAAGCGCTACAACAATCCTATTATTAATTGTGGGTGGCTATTTTATGGTTGGTGCGTCTAATGCTTATAATCAGGTTATTGAACGTGATTTGGACGCGTTAATGGATAGAACTAAAAATAGACCTATTCCTACTGGCCGAATGAGCGTAAACACCGCTTTTGCAATCGCAACGACCTTTACTATTCTGGGTTTAATTACGTTATACATAATTAATCCTAAAACGGCAATGTATGGTGCCATTTCTATATTTTTATATACAAGTGTTTATACACCGTTAAAGACTAAAACTTCATTAGCTGTTTTTGTTGGTGCTTTGCCAGGAGCAATTCCTTTTATGTTAGGTTGGGTGGCTGCACGTAATGAATTTGGTATTGAACCAGGAACCTTATTTGCAATTCAATTTTTCTGGCAATTCCCTCACTTTTGGTCTATCGGATGGTTTTTACACGAGGATTATAAAAAAGGAGGCTTTCATATGTTACCAACCGGAAAACCAGATAAAGGAACAGCAGTACAAATTATAATGTACAGTGTTTGGACAATAATAGCGTCTATTATTCCTGTTTTTGGCTTCACAGGAGATTTAAAATTGTCTATTGTAGGTGCTATTTTAGTGTTTTTGCTTGGCTTAGTAATGTTGTCTTACGCATTTAAGTTGTTTACTAAACGTTCAATAAAAGCGGCTAAACAATTAATGCTATCAAGTGTATTTTATATTACCATGTTGCAAATTATATATGTTGCAGATAAATTTTTAAGATAAATGGATTTAACACAAGGAACAAAACAGGAGAAAGTCGCCCGGTCAAAAAAAATGATGCTTTGGTTTGGTATTGGCTCTTTAATCATGTCTTTTGCAGGATTAATTAGTGCATTTATTGTAAGTAGTAAACAGCGATTAAATGAAGATTGGCTGGTTAATTATGAACTACCTAATGCCTTTTTTATAAGCTTAATACTAATGTTATTAAGTAGTTTTACTTTTATTTTAGGCAAACGTGCATTAGAGCAAAATAATCGTAAAATGGTAACTTTATGGTTGTTAGTTACCTTGGTTTTGGGTTTCGGATTCATTTTTAGTCAATTTCAAGGTTTTCAAGAAATTATTTCGGCTGGATATTACTTTACAGGACAAACCAGTAATATTACAATGTCTTACATTTATGTTATTGCAGTATTGCATATAGCTCACGTTATTGCTGGCCTAATATGCCTCATTGTCGTAATTTATAATCATTTTAAACAAAAGTATAACGCCAACAATATGTTGGGTTTTGAACTTGCAGCAAATTTTTGGCATTTCGTAGATATGCTTTGGCTTGTGCTCTTTTTGTTTTTATATTTTTTTAGATATATAATTTGATTATTTTTGTCCAATCTAAAAAAATTTAAATAAATTCTATGGATTCTACAGTAGTTAGTACTGGCACAGAAGATAAAACTTGGGGAGGTGGTAACAATCCACTTAGAGCAAGTTATGGGAAGTTAATGATGTGGTTCTTTATTGTATCAGATGCATTAACCTTTTCAGCTTTTTTGGCCGCTTATGGTTTTTCAAGGTTTAAGTTTGTAAATGAATGGCCAATAGCCGATGAAGTATTTACTCACGTACCTTTTTTACATGGGCAAGAGTTGCCAATGATTTATGTGGCTTTTATGACCTTTATCCTTATTATGTCTTCAGTAACAATGGTGCTTGCCGTTGATGCTGGTCATCATATGAATAAAGCCAAAGTAACCATTTACATGTTCTTAACCATTATTGGTGGTATTGTGTTTGTAGGTTCTCAAGCATGGGAATGGTCAACGTTTATTAATGGAGATTATGGTGCTGTACAAACAAAGGCTGGGAATATTCTACAATTTGGCGAATATGTCAATGATGAAGAAGGTGAAGAAGTCTTCAAGCGTATTGCTATCGAGGATTTCGCAGTAACTGTTGCTGGCGATCGTGTAGCGCATGAGCGTAATAATGGTATATGGTTTACTGATGAAGCAGCATTACCACCATTTTCAGTAGATGAAATTTATACAGGATTGGCGGCTAATGATAATATTTTAGTAAGAACGCAAATACTTAATGAAGAAGGACATAAAACGGTTTTATCTCGAGCGGAGTCACTTAGACAAATAGAGGAGAATGGTAAATTAGTTGTAAAAGGCGCTAATCTTAAGGTTAACGAATACGGTACAACACTTTTTGCTGATATGTTTTTCTTTATAACAGGATTTCACGGTTTTCACGTAACAATGGGAATAATACTTAATATTATTATTTTCTTTAATGTGGTACTTGGTACTTATGAGCGTAGAGGTAGTTATGAAATGGTTGAAAAAGTCGGGCTATACTGGCACTTCGTAGATTTAGTTTGGGTATTTGTATTCACATTCTTCTACTTAGTTTAAAAATAATAATATTTAATTATGGCACAAGAGCATAAATTAGAAATATTTAGAGGTTTAGTAAAATTTAAATCTAATAAAGACAAAATTTGGGGTGTATTAATATTCCTGTCTATAGTAACTGCTATAGAAGTTGTATTAGGTATTTACAAACCAGATATATTAATGGAAATCTGGATGGATCCATTTGAAGGTGGCGGATTTTTCGCAACTGTAGGTAATATAATTTTATCGCCTATTGTTTACATGAAGCCTTTAAACTTCATCTTTATCGTGTTAACAATTGTAAAAGCCTATTATATCACATGGGATTTTATGCACGTTAGAGATGAAACTGGTAGCTTGAGAAAAATGATTGTTTGGACAGCTGTTTTTCTTATCAGTTATTTAGTTTTTATTTTATTACAAGAAGGTGGTTATGTGTTTAATGCCTACAATGGAGCTGATTCTCTAATTACACATGATTTTTAAAAATATAAGTTCCTCACTAAGTTTAGTCTAAGTGTTAAATACAATGAAAAGGTGGTTTATATAAACCACCTTTTTTATTTTTGCATTTTAATAAATTATGGGGATTAAAGGTGTACCAAAACCTCTCTATCAACGCTGGTTTTTTATTTCTTAATAGATGAAAACAAACACTACAAAACGTTATGTAATTCTGGGCATATTATTCTTCCTGCCAGTAGCCTTTTTATTAATGTTGTATCCTGCCAAACATAATTATATACCCTTAAATGTGGTTAATAATAATGTTTATGACATACATAATTTCTTATCAGATAACAGCGAAGAGTTAATATTAAAAGACAAAATTACTGTTCTAGGATTTTTAGGAAAAAATCCCTTAGAGCGCTCCATTGAAGCTTCTAATCTCAAAGAGTTAGTCTATGATAAGTTTAAAGGCTTTAAAAATTTTCAAATTGTAATTGTGGTTCCCGAGGGAACAGAAGACGAAATAGCAACACTTAAGAAAGAAGTCAATACATACGAAGATTTAACGTTCTGGCATTATGCATATGGAACAGAAGGAGAAATAAAAATGTTATATAATTCTTTAAAGTCTCAAGAAAAATTAGGAAATGACTTAGCTGTAAATAGTGTTTTTATTATAGATAAAGATCTTAACCAACGCGGCAGAATTGATGGCAGAACTGAGCGTGAAATAGAAGATAATAAACCCGCATTTAGTGTTTATGCTTATAATACAATAGAAGTCTCAGAAATCAAGAATATGATGAGTGATGATGTTAGGATTTTATTTACAGAATACCGCCAGAAACGTAAAGGTAAATTTGACGACTCCAACACAAGAAGAGCAAAAGAATTAAACAATGAGTAAAAAATCAAATTATTCCTATGTAGGAATTGCATTTATCATTTTAGTATTTGGAATTATTTTTATTCCAAAAATTATAGATCGTGTTAATCAAGATGATATTACAAGAGACGGAAGTCGAAGTAAAGATGTTACCACATCAACCATCGAAAAACACAAAAAGGAAAACAATAGTGGTTTACGCTATCTAGAAATTAATGGCGAAGCTAAAAAAGTACCAAGCTTTAGTTTTACAAATCAAGATGGAAAGACGATTACTAACAAAGATTACTTAGGTAAAGTCTATGTGGTGGAATTCTTTTTCACAACCTGCCCAACCATTTGTCCTATTATGAATCAAAACATGGTAGAAATTCAAAACCATTTTACTGATTTTGAAAACTTTGGTGTGGCCTCTTTTACCATTGCGCCAAAAATAGATACCCCAGAAGTTTTAAAGGCTTATGCAGAAAAATATGGGGTTACCAATCCAAACTGGAATTTTTTAACCGGAGATGAAGTAGCCATTTATAAATTAGCGAATGAAGGGTTTAACCTTTATACCGCTAAAGATGATGAGGCTGCAGGAGGTTTTGAGCATTCAGGAAATTTTGCTTTAATAGATAAAGAAGGATATATAAGATCTAGAAATGATGATTTTGGAAATCCAATGATATTTTACAATGGATTAATTCCAGAAGCCGTTGGCGTAGATGAAGATGGCATTCCACAAGAAATTTCCATGTTAAAAGAAGATATTGCTAAACTTTTAAACGAATAACTATGGATACAATAGACCACGAAAAAGCAAAAAAATATAATAAATGGGTTATTGTATTGTCTATAATTATTCCAATAGCTGTAGCCGTTTTATTCGGTGTAAATTTACGGAGTCTAGGTTTTGATGTGGAGCCTTTAACTTTTTTACCACCAATTTATGCGACTATAAATGGCATAACAGCATTAATTTTGATTATTGCGGTTATAGCCATAAAAAATAAAAATATTGTCTTACACGAAAATTTAATGACTACAGCTATTTATTGCTCTGTTGTCTTTTTAGTGCTTTATGTTGCCTATCATATGACGAGTGATTCAACAAAATTTGGAGGTGAAGGTGTCATTAAATATGTTTATTATGTCATTTTATTCAGCCACATCGTATTATCCGTTATTATTATTCCATTTGTATTAATTACTTACGTAAGAGCAATTACTAATGATATAGAACGTCATAAAAAAATAGCAAAAATCACTTATCCTATGTGGTTATACGTTGCTATAACAGGTGTTATTGTTTACATTATGATTTCACCTTATTATATCTAATTTTATGAAACGTAAGATTCTTTTTTTTCTCTTCTCTATTTTCTTTTTTATAAAAACGAATGCTCAATGTGCTATGTGTAGAGCCGTTTTAGAAAGTGGTGAAGATCAATCTGCAGCAGAAGGTATTAATGATGGTATTGTTTTTTTAATGGCTGTACCTTACATTTTAGTCGCCACTATTGGGTATATTATTTATAGAAAATATAATCAACCTAATAAAAAGAAAAACACCAAAGAAAACCTATCATAAACCCTCGTTTTTAAAATTTATGGTTATAAATTTTAAAATAAATGTAACACTTTTAGTTTTACATAGACAAATAGGCATTAGGATATGAGATAATAATTAACTAGTTTATGAATCATCCCAATAATTATTTTCATATTTGGCAATAAAATTTATCATTATAAATGAAAAAATCAACACTTATTGTTTTGCTTTTTTTTGGAGTTATAGCTCAAGCACAACACAAAAAATGGACGTTAAAAGAATGTGTAGAACATGCGCTAGAAAATAATATTTCTGTTAAGCAGAGTGAACTAGATATAGAGTTAGCAGATGTAGATCAACTTACAGCTAAGGGTAATTTTATACCAAGCTTAAATGCCAGTGGTGGTGTTTCTGAAAATACAGGTCTAAGTTTTAATCCGGTGACAAACAATGCGCAAACCACAACTTTTTTGTCGGTTTCAGGGCGAATAAATGTAGGTTATACTTTGTTTGATGGTCTGAGAAACTTTAGGCAGTTACAGCGCGCAGATATTTCTAAGCTTGCGAGTCAATATCGTTTAGATAAAATGAAAGATGATATCTCTCTCTTTGTGGCGAATAATTATTTGCAAGTCATATTAAATAAAGCAAATCTTGCAGTTTTTAAATCTCAGAATCAAGTCACTAAAGAACAGATTCAAAGAACTCAAGAACTCGTAGATGCAGGGTCTTTACCTCGTGGTGATTTATTAGAAATAAAAGCTACAGATGCCAGTGAGCAACGTTCTATTATTGATGCAGAAAATAGCATCCAAATTTCTTTAATTAGTTTGGCGCAATTGCTACTGATTAAAGATTATGAAAATTTTGATATCGAAGACGAAGGTTATGATATTGTAGATGACGGTATTTCTGATAAAAGTATTTCAGAAATTTTAACTAAAGCAAAGGAAACACGTTCCGAAATTAAAATAGCAGAGCAAAATGTAGCCTTAGCATCTAAAGATTTACAAATCGCAAAAAGCGCTAATTATCCTACTTTATCTGCTTTCTTTAGTTATGATACAAGATTTACCGATGCCACTTCTTTTGATCAGCGAATAGATTCTGAGAATCCTACAATTACACAGCAAATTGGTGTTGTTGAAGGTACCGGGCAGCCTGTTATTGGCGAATTGCCAAATACATACGCCGTAGAAGTTGGTGCAGATTCGTTTGTTGATCAATTATATCTTAACGATGGTATTGCTTACGGGTTTCAACTTAATATTCCTATATTAAACGGTTTTTCAACAAAAGGAAGTATCCAGAGAAGTAAAATAAATTTAGAACGTTCTAAGTTTGAATTGGAACAAACAGAATTAGATTTAGAATCTACCGTTTATCAAGCCTATGTAGATGCTAAAGGCGCTTTAAAATCTTATGAAGCAGCAGAATCAGCTCTAGAGTCACAGCAATTAGCATACGATTATGCTAAGGAGCGTTACGACGTAGGCTTAACTAATGCATTCGATTTTAGTCAATCTAAACTAAGATTCGACAATGCAAACATTGAATTAAATCGTGCTAAATACGATTATATTTTTAAGCTAAAGGTTCTTGAATTGTATTTCGGAGTCCCAGCAACTGAATTAAAGTTTTAATTATGAGCAAAACAGTAAAAATCATTATCGCAATTGTCGTTGTAGCACTAGTAGTCTTAGTACTTGGGAAATCAATGGGGTGGTTTGGTAAACAAGGAGATTTTAAACAAGTAACCGTTAAAGAAGTCACCTTAAAGGATATTGTAGAAACGGTTTCGGCAACAGGAAAAATTCAACCAGAAGTAGAAGTGAAAATTTCTTCTGAAGTGTCTGGTGAGATTTTAGAGCTACCATTTAAAGAAGGTCAAGAAGTTAAAAAAGGCGATTTATTAGTTAGAGTAAATCCAGATTTAATTCAATCTGCAGTTAGCCGATCTCAAGCATCATATCAAAATGTAAGAGCTGGTTTAGAGCAAGCTGAAGCTAATCTTAAACAAGCTAAAGCCGATTACGATAGAAGTAAAATACTATTTGATAAGGGCGTAATTTCCAAATCTGATTGGGATCAATCTATAGCTGCTTACGAAACTGCTATTGCGGGTAAAAATTCGGCTTATTACAATGTGCAGAGTGCTGCAGCAACGGTTAATGAAGCTAAAGACAACTTAAATAGAACTACGATTTATTCACCAATGACAGGGACTATTTCACTGTTAAGTGTTGAGTTAGGTGAGCGTGTAGTTGGTACGCAACAAATGGCCGGAACAGAAATTCTGCGTGTTGCTAATTTAAAAAACATGGAGGTTGAAGTCGATGTTAATGAAAACGACATTGTAAAAGTTAATATAGGTGATTCTACAATTGTTGAAGTTGATGCGTATTTAAAAAAGCAATTTAAAGGTGTTGTTACGGCTATTGCAAACTCTGCAGCAAGCGATTTAGCAGCAGATCAAGTGACTAATTTTGAAGTTAAAGTAAGAATTATAGAAGAGTCTTATAAAGATTTAACGGAAGGAAAACCAGAAACCTATTCGCCTTTTAGACCTGGCATGACGGCAACGGTAGATATTATTACCAAAACTCGAAAAGATGCTATATCTGTACCAATAAGTGCTATTGTTATAAAAACAGATACGACTTCTACTAAGAAATCTTACAGTGAAACTTATCAAAGCAATACTGGTGATTATGATGCGCAAGAGCAAAAGTTTGAATGTGTTTTTGTAAATGAAAATGGTAAAGCAAAATTAAGAGTCGTAAAAACAGGAATTCAAGATGATGCAAATATTGAAATTGTTTCTGGCCTGAGTGAAGACGATAAAATTATTACGGGGCCATATATTATGGTTTCTAAAAATTTGAATCCTGGAGACTTAATTGAAGTTGAAAATAAATCGACTTCAGTTACTTCAAGTAGCAATACAGAAGATTAAAAAAAAATACGGTTGAACAGCATCTAGAATCAATCAAACGGTTAAAAATAAAGCGATGGCATTAGTGCTAAATATAGAAACAGCAACTACAAATTGTTCAGTCTCTCTGTCTAAAGATGGAGAGACTTTAGTTTTAAAAGAGGATAATAGTTTAGGGTACTCACATGCAGAAACCTTACATCTGTTTATAGATGAAGTTATAAAAACAGCTAACATTAAACCATCACAAATTGATGCTGTAGCCGTAAGTAAAGGACCAGGGTCTTATACGGGGTTACGTATTGGTGTGTCGTCTGCTAAAGGCTTGTGTTTTGCTTTAAATAAACCATTGATTGCGATTTCTACATTAGAAAGTTTAGCACATCAAGTAAAAAACAATGATGGGTTTATTGTCCCAATGTTAGATGCCAGACGTATGGAAGTTTATTCGGCTATTTATAATTCAAATTTTGAAATACATAGAGAAATTCAAGCTGAAATCTTAACAGAAGACAGCTATGCAGAACTTCTAAAAACGTATAAGGTGTATTTTATTGGTAATGGTGTAGAAAAAACTAAAGCGTTAATTCAGCATCCAAACGCTATTTTTATTGAAGGAAAATTACCGTCTGCTAATGAGATGTCTTTGTTAGCCGAAATTAAGCATAAAAAAAGCGACACCGAAGATGTCGCTTATTTAGAACCTTATTACTTAAAGGATTTTGTAGCTTTAAAAAAGAAACATTAAGCTTCTTTATGTATCTCAACTTGATGTGGGTAAGGAATATCAATTCCTGCAGCATCAAGAGCTTCTTTTGTTTGTTCAATGACGTCAAAGTTAACGGTCCAATAATCCGCTTTATTAACCCACACTCTTGTAAAGAAGTTTATAGAACTATCACCTAGTTCAGAGACGTTAATCGCTGGAGCTGGATCTTTAAGAATTAAGTCGTGCTTGTTAATAACACTCATTATTGTTTCTTTGGTTAGCTTAATATCTGAATCATAACCGACACCAAATGTGAAATCGACACGTCGTGTTGCTTCGGTAGAAAAGTTTACAATATTTCCATTTGATAAACTTCCGTTAGGAATTATGATTTCCTTATTATCTGGAGTGGTTAGTTTAGTCGTGAAAATTTCAATTTCTTTAACCGTTCCAGCTTCTCCTTGTGCTTGGATATAATCTCCGATTTTAAAAGGTTTAAAAATCATAATTAAGACACCACCAGCAAAGTTACCTAATGAACCTTGTAAGGCTAAACCAATAGCCAAACCGGCAGCAGCAATAATAGCAGCAAAGGATGTGGTTTCTACACCTACGGTACCTAACACGACAATGATTAAAATAATTTTTAAAATCCAGTTAAGCAGATTAGATAAGAATTTTTTCAAACTCTCGTCATAATCACCTTTATTCATTGCTTTTTTTGCCGTTTTAAGAAGTACTTTAATAACCCAGCTACCAATTATCCATATTAGAATAGCTCCTATTACTTTAGGACCAAATTCAATTATAAAGTTGTAGCCAGAGTCAATCCATTTTTGTGTATCCATATTTGTGTATTAAATTTTAGTTCAAAAATAAATGTATTAAAGAAAAAAATAATTCTGTTTATCTTATTTCAAAGTGTTGATATATCCAAATAATAAAATTAAGTCTTCTCTTTTAGAAGTCTTAATTTTGTTGGATTTTATAAAGTTTAGAATTTTTTTTGAGTTATTAGGAAATATTTTAGCTAGTTTTTTTTTGTTTTTAGGAAGATTAACTGCGACACCTTCATTATTTAAAGTATAGAATTCATCATTCATTCTTTTAAATTTTGCTGGCTTTACATCATCGTATCCACTTTTTGGCTCTTTAGCCTCAATAAAAACTACTTTTTCTTTTAATAAAAGAGGCTTTTCACCTGTGTCATCTTCTACTACAAAGTACCCTTTTTTATTGTTTACTGTGTCATTATCCGGATTGATATATTTATAGGGTCTATAGAGTTTGTTGTTTTTTAAAAAAGCAATAGAGACGTTTGATATACTTTCGTTTAAACCTATAGTTTCATCTGATTCATTTTTAAGTTCTATAATATCATCGTATGCATTATATCTAACTCCATATACCTTACTTTCATCACCTATCTGAATTTTAGCCGGTAAAAACTCTTCTTCTAAGTAGGGTGATCCCTGTACAGAAGTGTTATTATTGAATACGGTTATTAATCCCCTTGAAGCAAAATTTTCTCCCCATGTCACATTTTGAGCCATAATACTCATAGAAGATATAAATAGTAAAGTTGTAATTGTTATGATTTTTTTTGTCATTATTATCAAATTATTTAAGAATTATTAAATTTATAGTCTAGTTTAAAAAAATAAGCATGTTAGAATTTATTAAAATGGAACTAAGTACTAGGATTTTATAACTTAATGTTTTAGAAATGTCTTTGTAGCTCTCAATTTTGTTTTGATATTTCTTACTTATCCTAAGTTTAGATAAGACCCTGACGATAGTTGGTAACCTGACTATAGTTGATAAGTAGTAATTATTTGTTTAAAACCATGTATGTCTATTTAAGACACAAGCATAAAGTCATTTTTAAAAGTGAAATTAATAAATTTTTAACCGTTTATAGCATTTACAGTAATAGAATTGTCATTTAGCATATCTTTTAACATTGTTTCAATGCCATTCTTTAAGGTAAACGTTGAAGAAGGACATCCGCTACAAGCACCTTGCAATAGAACTTCTACTTTTTTGGTAGTTTCATCATAAGACTTAAATTCAATATTTCCACCATCACTTTCAACAGCTGGTTTTATATACTCTTCTAAGATGTTTATGATATTTTTTGAAGTATCGTCTAAAGCTTCAAACTTTTGCTCAATAGCTTCCTCTGTTTTGTTGAGTGTTTTAGGGGCATCATCATTAAGAATTGTTTTACCATCTTCAACATAAGATTTCAAAAATTCTCTAAGTTGCAGTGTAATGTCTTCCCACTCTATAATATCGAATTTTGTTATCGAAACAAAATTCTTTTCCATAAATACATTTTTTACAAATGGGAATTGAAATAATGCCGTGGCCAATGGAGAAGGTTTAGCGTCTTCTATAGAAGTAAATTCGTACATGCTAGCAACCAATACTTTATTGCATACAAATTTTAATACGCCAGGATTAGGTGTACTTTCAGCATAAAAAGTCACTGCAGCTTTAGGTTTCACAGCATCTTCAGTGACAATAACACCATCTTTAGATAAATAAGCTTCAATTTGTGTAGCGACTTCTTCTTGTACATCTTTCCACTCTACAATATTATAGCGCTCAATAGCTACAAAATTTGAAGCGATATAAACTTTTTTTACAAAGGGTAAATAAAATAACTGTTGAGCTAATGGCGAGTGTTCTGCTTCATCTATATTATTAAATTCAAAACTGTTATGGTGTGTTAAAAACCGGTCTGCCTCAAATTTTAAAATAGCGTCATTAGAAGTGGGGATTATAGAGATTTTGGTATCTGTCATTTTTTATTTGCAAAAGTAGTGAATATTGTTTTTATGTATTCAGGCTTTACTTAAGTTTAACGACTTTAATAAAATGACAAGTAATTATTTGCGTCCTTAATCTCTTGATATATTATCTAAGAAGACCTTAATTGAAATATTCGAAGGAATGTCTAATTTCTTTTTTAATCGACTTCGAGCTACTTTTACTGTGTCAGGTGTTACATTTAGTATGGTAGCGGTTTCTTTTATAGATAAATTGAGTTTTGTTAAAAGACAATAGCGGATTTGAGTGTCTGATAAATTTGGGTATTTATTTAATAAGGTGGCTGCCATTGTTGGGTATTCTGATTCTATTCTTTTAGTAATTATTGACATATCTGAAGCCGTTTTTATAAGACTGTCTATTTTACCTTTGGCCTCTTCTAATTTTGGTATTAGTGGTTTTTTTATTTCGTCTAGTTCATTCTTTATTAATGTAAGCATTTCTATACGCTTTGATAAGGCTATAGCAGAAGCTTCTAGTTCATTTTCGCGAAGTGTAATTTTTTCTTCAAGTAGTTTTTTCTCGTTACTCTTTAAAACTTCTATAACTTTTTCTCCTTTTTTATATTTTCTAAATAATAAAATACTTCCTAATAAAAGAATGATGCTTGCAAGTATGGCACTAATACTTAAATAATAGAGCTCTTGCTTTTTGTTTTTAATTTCTAACAACTCCATGTCAAAAAGTATTTTCTGACTTTTTTGTTTTTCTTTAAGAAGTTTTATGTTAGAATCAATATAGCTAGTAAGTGCTTTTTTCTCATTGGTTCTTAACCTATCAATCAGCTCATCTTTCTTTTGATATATTTCAATAGCATCTAAGTATTGTTTATTCTCTGTATAATAATCTGCAAGTCTATCGTATGTATCTTTTTTGTATTCTGCTCCAGATGAAAATTCAAGAGCTTCTTTTCTATAGGCAATGGCCTTATCTAAATCTCCTGCTGCGTGATAGAATGTACTTAAATATGCTGTATTATTAAAAACGATTTGATGAATATTCTTATCTAAACAATATTTTCTCACAACTAAAGCAGAGTCAATAGCTCTTTGTACATCACCTAGTCTAAAATAGTCATTTGCTAATTTGTTTTTAGTCCACCAAATGTCAAAAATGTTATTATTTTTTATAGCTATATCTAATAATGCTTTATGTAGAGGATAACTTTTTTTAGGCATGTCTTTTTGGACATAATTTGCTGAAATATTTTCTAATAATCTCTTTTTTGTAAAAGACCCGAGGCCAACTGTGTCTTTTAATAATGGCGTTAGTACTTCAAGTGCTTTGTCATATTGGAATTTATGATAATATATTTCAGAAATAGAAATGTTATAGGCTATTGATAATCTAACATTTCCTTTTGGGATTAATGGATAAACTTTAAAATAGCTTTCTAAGCCTTGTTCAGGCAAACCAAAACCATTAGCTAATATTTGACCTTTATTTAAGTAATATTCGGGAAGTTGAAGTTCTCTAATTAAAGCGGTGTCTTTTTGAATATTCTTAGTCGCTATTTTGGTTTCAAAAAGATTAGCATAATGTAAAACACTATCTAAATTTGCTCTTTTACTAGTGCCATGTTGCCAAAGCAACGATTTATAGGCGAAAAGAATCCCTTTAGTATAAGATAGTTTTTTTGATTGCCTTAGAAGTTTATTATGAATTATGTACGATTCTTCAGTAGCCTGACCATAGTATTTAAGGTGTAAACTATCTAAGTCATTAATTTTAATTATACGTTCTTTATTTTGAGCAAATAATGAATTGCAAAAAACAAACGACAAAATGAGTATAATTATTATTTCTTTGGCATTTGAAAACATACAAACGTTATAATTTTTTATCTATTTTAGACGGTAATTCTTCTTAAAAAAAGCTATTATTCTAGTTTTAAAAATTTAATAATAAAGAAAGTTTACAATATAATTACGGTAATTAAATTTATTTCTAAATTTTTATTATAATCATGATTTTTGGTGTGTTTTTTTACCAAAATAAATACTATTCTCACTGTAATATTTTGCCTAGATTTTTTTTGACAAATAATTTTAACACTTAATTTTTTTTTCAAATTCATTAAGTTTTTTATCTAGAATCATTTTGGTAAATGTTATTTTGTTTGATATAAATTCAATCAAAACTCAATATTTCTACTTAATTCTTATATTTTTAATAAGGATGCTGGTTTTTTTCTTGTAAATCCATTATTAGCTTAACGTATTGATTGTAGGTGATTTAAAGAAAAGTGTGTTTGCTAAATTCGGCTTGATTACCTTTTGATAACCCTTAAAATTCAAAAATAAGGAAGATAATGTTCAACTTTAGCTTCATAAGTTTTAAAATTTGAAAGCGCTATTTTTTGAAACTATATTAACACTAACTTTTTAATCCAAACTTTATGAAAAAAATTACTTTTCTATTTATCTTAATGATTGCTTTTTGTTGGCAATCTAATGCACAATTTAGTGAGAGCTTCGAAACAGAGATACCTGCAACATGGACTATATTAGATCTCTCTAGTACAAATTCATGGGTATGGGATGATACTCCAGAAGGTGATGGTGCACAAGATGGTTCTGCTATTGCAAGAATTGAGTCTGGATTTGAGAATCCTAATGACGATTACTTAATTACACCTCAAATTACAGTAGCTTCTGACTTAAATGATAGAATCTCATTCTATGTAAAATCAAGAAGTGGTTTATTTTTAGAGTCTTACGATGTGTTGTTGTCTAATGGTACAGCGACTGCAGCCGATTTTACTGTAGTCTTACAAGAAGAAAGTTTAGCCCCTGAAGAATGGACTAAAGTAACACTAGATTTAAGACCTTATGATGGTCAATCCATTTATGTTGCAATTAGATCAACTTCACAAAGTGAATGGGAATTGTATGTGGACAATTTTATAAATGATACATTTCCAGCATGTATGGAGCCTACGGATTTAACAGTGGATAATATTTCTACTACTACAGCAGATTTAGCATGGACAGAGAATGGTACTGCTTCAGCTTGGAATATAGAAATTGTTGATATTACTGCTGGTGGAGTTGTAACCGGCACCTCAACAATTAGTGGAGTTACTAACCCTTATACAGTAACTAATTTAGTCTCAGGTAACCAATATGAATTTTATGTACAAGCAGATTGTGGTGCAGTTGATGGTTCTTCTATTTGGATGGGCCCAATGGCATTTACAACGGTTTGTGATACTTTTACAGCACCTTATACACAAAATTTTGAGAATTCAGGTGATATTCCAGCTTGTTGGACAACCTACAGCGACACAGGAGAAGAAGATTGGTTTTTTAGAGATTCAGGACCAAGTCATGTTGGATATGATGGCGATATAACAGGAAATTCATTGTCAGATGGCTATTATGCTGTTTGTGATGCATCAAGTAGTCATGGTCCAAGATACTTATTAAGTCCTTTTGTAGATGTAAGTACGTTAACTACGCCTGAATTACGTTTTTATGAAATAAGTGATAATGAAGGTTCAAGTAACGCACAATTAGATGTAGAAATTTGGGATGGGGCTGCTTGGAATCTTATGGCTACATTTGATACAAATACAGTAGGTTGGGAGTTAAAAATAATTGATATAAGTACTTTAGCATATACAGGACCAGCACAAGCTCGCTTTACCTTTTCTGAACCTAATGGAGGTAGTAGAGATGATATCGCTATTGATGATGTAATTTTTGATAACCCTATACCTTGTATTTTTCCTGCAGATTTATCAGTTGCAAATATTACTGCTACTACAGCAGATTTAGCATGGATAGAAACTGGTAGTGCTTCGGCTTGGAATATTGAAATTGTAAATATAACTGCAGGTGAAACTGTAACAGGTGTAGCAACTTTAACTGGGGTTTCTAACCCATTTACAGCTACAGATTTATTGCCAGATACATATTATGAAATTTATGTACAGTCAAATTGTGGTGCAACGGATGGAAATTCGCTTTGGATAGAACCAATATCATTTCAAACAGATTGTAATGCGCTTACGGCACCATATACAGAAGGGTTTGATAATGGTGGTGCAATACCAGATTGTTGGAGAATGTATAGCGATTCAGGAGAAGAAGAATGGTTTTTTGAAGCTTCAGGATTGAGCCATGTTGGAAATGATGGTATTATAACAGGAAGTACGGCTTCAGGAAGTTTCTATGCCGCAGCTGATTCTTCTAGTGATCATGGACCTAGATATTTGTTGAGTCCTTTTGTAGATGTAAGTACATTAACATCACCAGCATTAAGTTTTTATGAAATAAGTAATTCTGAAGATTCAGAAAATGCACAATTAGATGTAGAAGTTTGGGATGGTGCTGCTTGGAATCTTATGGCAACATATAATACTAATACAGTAGGTTGGGAATTGAAGACTTTAGATATTAGTGATTTAACATTTACCGGACCAGCACAAGCGCGTTTTACATTTTCTGAAGTTATTGCTCCTGGTGATAATGACGATGATATTGCTATTGATGACGTTACTTTTGATGAGGCACCTGCTTGTATGGCTCCTACAGATTTATCTGTATCAAATATTACATTAACTACTGCAGATGTAGCTTGGACAGCTAATGGTATTGGTACAACTTGGAATATTGAAGTTGTTAATACAACTGCCGGCGAAACAACTACTGGATTAGCAACTGTATTTGGGGTTACAAATCCATATACACTTACAGGTTTAGAAGATGATAACCATTACGAAGTTTATGTGCAAGCCGATTGTGGTATAGAGGGTGTTTCAACATGGACAGGTCCGTTTATATTTGCAACAGCAATTGTTCCTCCAGCTTGTGAAGGTATTTTTGTTGATGGAGGAGGAAGTCATGGCAGTTATTCAGAATCTGAATTTTCGTCTTCGACTATTCTTCCAGATTCAGCTGGAGAAGCCGTAACAATTACATTCACATATGTTGATATAGAGGTTGATACTTTTGGTACAGGAGAACAAGATGGTTGTTATGACTATTTAACTATTTATAATGGGCCAGATAATACATATCCTGTATTAGCACAAACATTGTGTGGACAAGACAGCAGCAATGGAGATAATACAATCGTAGCAGATAGTGAACTTCATATTGGTGATTCTTTTACTTCTACAGATGCATCAGGAGCCCTTACTATTGAGTTTAGGTCTAGTCCTTATACTAATTTAACAGGTTGGGAAGCAACAGTTTCATGTGCTGTTTTAGGAGTTGAAGATGTGATTAACGAAGCTGCATTTACGTATTACCCTAATCCCGTTACAAACACATTAACATTAAATGCTCAAAAAAGTATTGAAAATGTAACGGTGTACAATATGTTGGGTCAAAAGGTGTTGAGAACAGCTCCTAATAATATCACCAATGAGTTAGATATGTCTAGCTTAAGTGTTGGTACTTATTTTGTTAAAGTTACTATTGAAAGTGTAACGCAAACGATACGAGTAATCAAACAATAAATTTATTTTAAAATACAGAAGCCACTTAATTTTACTATGTGGCTTTTGTTGTTTTAATTAATTTAAGGTTTAACAGGTGTCTGTTTAAATATTGACTTTTTTTTACCGAATTAAATAAAAATTGAAAATGAATAAGAATATCTTCAAACTGACTTTTTTAGCTTTATGTTTGCTGGGGAGTTCAATAGCTTTATGTCAAACAATACCCTCGCCAGTTGGGGTATCTTGCCCTTCTAATAACTCTACTTACGTATTTACAGAAGAATTTGACGATTCTGACGGATGGGTAGGGGATATAACTACTAATAACATTGGGGGCCATTGGGAAGTTCCGGGTTATTCTGATAGTAGCGAAACCGGGCCAAGTTCAGCATTTAGTGGTTCTAATTATATGAATTTTGAAGCTTCAGGTAATGTTGACCAATCATCAGCATCAATTATTAGTCCTGTTATTGATCTCACTACAGCTACAGATGGGGCTGAATTGTCTTTTTATATGCATGCTTATGGGGATAATATGGGGGAGTTGGAAGTTGGGATTTCTACTTCAATTTCAGGGCCCTTTACAAATGTATTTACATGGGCAGGTCAATTACAAACATCTAGTTCTGAAGCTTGGGTGCCAGTTGGTGTTAATTTAGATGCTTATCTTGGGCAATTTATATATATTGAATTTAAGAATACTCGAGATACATATAGTGGTAGAGCAGATATGTCTATAGATTTATTACGTGTAGAGACTTGTGGAACGTTTTGTATTTCACCAACCCTTTCTCTTAATTACATCAATTCTAACGAAAACAATACGTATGCCAGTTTCTCTTGGGAGGCTAATGATAGTGAGTCGTCATGGGAGTATGTTGTAATACCTTCAGGATCTAATATTCCTTCATCGGGTACATTCTCTTCTGTTACAACTATTATAGAAAACGACCTATTATTTGATATGGAGTATGACGTATATGTAAGAGCAAATTGTACAAACGGTAATAGTATTTGGGCAGGTCCTTTAACTTTTACAACGCCAATACAAACAGATTTTATAGTAGATTGTGATGCTGGCCCTTTAGTTGGGTCACTGTGTTATGGAGATGGCGGCGTAGCTAATCCTGAAGTATTTACTTTTACGAGTACAGATGGCACTCCTTTAACTTTAACTTTTCTGTCTGGCTTTGTTCAAGATGGATGGGATCCATTGGTGGTTATTGATAGTGATGGCTCTTCTATAGTTGCTTATGAGGATTATTTTTTCGGTGACGAAGGAGATTTAACAGGTGTGACGTACACGTCTACTGGAAATAGAATTTCCTTTTATGTCGCTTCAGATGATTTTGTACCATCAAGTTGTGCTAGTGGATTTGATCCCATGAGGGGAGGTATCACTTACACCGTTAATTGCGCTACATGTACAAACTCAGAGTCTACCTTTACGCTTGTTGATGACTGTGATAATGGAGAGCAATTTTTAGTCGATGTTGATGTCACTTCTTTAGGTAGTGCAACATCATTAACTTTATCTAATAATATTAATTCTAATACCACAACAGTAACATCTACAGGTGTTTATCAAATAGGACCATTTCCATTAAATGTTAATGTTGTTTATACTTTAAGCAATGATCAAGATTTAAATTGTGTATTTAACAGCTTGCCTATATGGTTGTCCGCTTGTATTCCGGATAACAATGATTGCTTTAATGCAACCACTGCAATTGTTAATACTGATGATAGTTGTACCGAATTAAATTCAGGGACACTTTTATCAGCAACCCCATCTGGTGTTGTAGCGTCCTCATGCGCCGGTGAATCCGATGATGTATGGTTTGAATTTACAGCTTTAAATAATATCCAAATTATTACATTTGAAAACATCATTAGCTATGGTAGTTTCTCTGGTTTAAATCATGCCCTTTATGAAGGGAGTTGTGGAGACCTTAATGAACTGTACTGTGTTGATAATATCAATAGTACTACGCCAGAACTGATAATTGGTGATACGTATTATATTAGAGTATTTGCAGAGTCTTTAGAGGCTGAAAATGTAACCTTTGATTTGTGTATTAAACCTGGCTTTAATAGCATAGAAGTTAGTGATGATTCTTATTCTATCGAAGATTTAGTACAAAGCATATTGTTTGGTAGCGATTGTGCTAATGTTTCAAATATTTCATTTTCAACAGGGACTAGTTTTAGTAGTGATCAACCCAATGGAATAGGGTATTTTACAATGGATGGAGATGAGTTTCCGTTCAGTGAAGGTGTTTTAATGAGTACAGGAAATGCTGTTGACGCCGCCGGAACAAACAACAGCTTAATGAGTGCAGGAGGAAGTGCTTGGCCTGGTGATTACGAATTAGATAATACTTTTGGTGTTGATTCTAGAAACGCTACCATTATTGAGTTTGATTTTGTACCCTACACTCCCAATATAAGTTTTGATTTCTTAATGGCTTCTGAGGAATATACAGGAGCTTTAGGTGGAACAGATGAATGTAATTTTTCAGATGCTTTTGCTTTTTTCTTAAGTGATTCTAATGGTAATACAACTAATTTAGCAGTTATTCCAAGTTCTGATACGCCTATTTTAACTACAAACATTCATCCTCAAAACTCACAGTGTGATGCTATTAATGAGGCTTATTTTGGTGAATATATTCCTGAAAATCTTCCTCCAATGAATTTTAATGGTAGAACTACTGTTTTCACAGCTCAGTCTCCTGTAACTATTGGAGAAACGTACCATATAAAACTCATAGTTGCAGATGATAGAGATTCTCAATACGACACTGGTGTTTTTCTTAAAGCAGGTAGTTTTGATATTGGAGAATTAAGTTTAGGAGATGATATTACCATAGATGCAGGGACCGCAACTTGTTTAAATGAGCCTATAATTCTAGATACTCATGCACCTGAATTTGAACACATATGGTTTAAAGACGGGTTTGTTATTCCTGGTGAAAGTTCATCTACATTAACGGTTACAGAACCTGATTATTATGACGTTCAGGTTGTCTTTTCAGGAGACTGTATGATTTCAGATAGTATTCTTATCGAATTCTTACTTGAGCCAACAGCAAATCCTGCTTCAGATTTATTTGAATGTTCTACAACCAACCAAGCAGTCTTTGATCTTACTGAAAATACTGAAACTATTCTTGGTGATCAAGATTCAAATGATTTTACGGTAACTTATCACCTATCAGAGCAAGATGCTATAGATGGTTTAAGCGAATTAAGCTCTCCTTACACTAATGTTTCAAATCCTCAGTTAATTTATGCGAGAGTAGAAGATAATGCAACAGGGTGTTTTGTTACAACAATATTTACCTTAGAAACAACTTTACCAGCACATACAGCAGAAAGTATAGATGCCATTGGTTGTGATTTTGATAATGATGGTGTTGCTACCTTTTATTTGTCAGATTACAACGCAATGATACTTAATGGTCAAGATGCTTCATTGTTTGAAGTAACTTATCACACATCTCAAGCAGATGCTACATTAGGAACGGGTGCTATTCTAGGAGGTTATGATAGCTCAGGTGAAACGTTATTTGTAAGAGTTGAGTCGGTAGATTACTTCAATTGTTATGTTACTAATAGTTTCAATTTGGTCATCGGAGATGAGCCAATTACAAGTTTCCCTACAGATTTTGATTATGAAGTTTGTCCTAATGCTTCAACTCCAATTATTATTGAAGCACAGCCTGAAAACTATTTATCTTCAGAAGTCTCTATCGTTTGGTATCGAGATGGAGGTGTTATAGATAATGAGAGTAGTCTTAGCTTAGCGGTGTTAGAGGCTGGTTTTTATGAAATTGAAGTCATTTTTAACGATACGGGGTGTAATGAGTTTACTGAAGTTACAGTTGTTGAATTAGAGAATTGTGTTATTCCTCAAGGAATTTCACCGGGCGTATCACCGGGACAAAATGATTATTTTGATTTAAGTAGCTTCAATGTAACTAAACTAGAAATCTTTAATAGAAATGGAACTTTGGTCTATTCAAAAAATAACTACACAAACGAATGGGAAGGAAAAACTAATGATGGTAAAGAATTGCCAGTAGGTACTTATTTCTATACGATGGAATATGAAGGAGGAGCTAAAAGACGTAGTGCTTGGGTATATATTAACAGATAATAAATTAACAGATTCAACTTATTATAATGAAAAAACTCTCTATTATAGCG
>NZ_JABFDG010000040.1 GCF_013403955.1 Winogradskyella vidalii
ATGAAATTAACATTGCAAGTAAGAGATGAAAATAGATTTTGTAATTCATTAAGTTGGTTTTTAAATTGCGTAGAACGTTGTTGTGTATGGTTAGTTGCGTGGTTAAGCAACTAAGTTAGCAAACATTTACGAACCAGTGAATATTCCGCAGGAATATTCGCAAGTAGGGAAGAACATAGCAATTAATTATACACGGTGTTAGCTGTAGTTTTTTATTTCGGTTAATTTATTCATTGTCAAGTAAA
The DNA here is from genome assembly GCF_013403955.1 of Winogradskyella vidalii. GTDB lineage: Bacteria > Bacteroidota > Bacteroidia > Flavobacteriales > Flavobacteriaceae > Winogradskyella > Winogradskyella vidalii. Next base: position 246 of record NZ_JABFDG010000040.1, read on the forward strand.
ACAATTCTTTCCAGTTTTCAACTTTTTTTGGCCAATCCAAGTCTTTTTTATAAAATCTGCTCCATTGTTTAAATCCCATACATGCAACTCCCCATAGTGGGTCAGTGTCTTTTAAACTGAACATTTCAAGTGCTAATCTCACTCTGTGGTCAGGGTCTGGATGAGTATCTCCTTCCATTGTGTTATCCAATAAAGTTAATGAAATAAGTCCAGCTAAAATACCACCTCTTATTATATGAATATTAGTTTTATTAAAGTCCGATTCTAAAAGTGATTCAATAGCATATTTATCGGCAGCTAATTCATGTTCTTTATATTCTTGTTCGGTAAATGTGTTTTTTTGATTATCAAGGTCAACATGTCCTAAAACTAAATGCGCAAATTCGTGTATCATTATAAAATTAATAGCAGATAGAAAAACTCCATTCATCTTTTCTATGTAGCTATTTGATTGCTTATCGTAATATTCAGGATTTGGTAATTTATTTTTATCCCATTTTTTATATGATTTTGTTAAAGACATTCCATAATCAAACAATGATTCAGAGTCTAAAACATAATTTAAGGATTTAATGATTTCTTCTGTTGATTTGTTATCATTATGTTTTGCAACAACTTCATCATAGTTGACAAATATTACATAGCCAATTATCCATAAATACGAGAGAAAGGATTCTTCTATTGTAATAGTTTTTTTCGAATCAATATAGGCGATTTCTTGAATTCTATTTTCACCAATTAAATAATCGATTTTATTTTTTAATCCATTATATTCTAGTTCATTTTTTACTTCTTCTGTAAAATTAGGATAAGAGTTCTCAAACCATAAAATGATATTTTCAGATAAAACTCTTATCGGTTGAGTTCCTTTGTGATATACTGGATTATACCAATTTCTCTTGTTCATCGGATGGCTTAAATTACAGCTAACGTGTTTGTGTATGGTTAGTTGCGTAGTTAAGCAACTAAGTTAACAAACAAATCACAGATAGAAAATTCCAGCG
>NZ_JABFDG010000041.1 GCF_013403955.1 Winogradskyella vidalii
TTTTTGGATAACTTTTTTGCTCTTAATGATATGCTATAGTCGAGTTTATTCACTTTTTGTAGTAATTGCTGCTAACGGTTTTGTGTATGGTTAGTTGCGTGGTTTAGGGACTAAGTTAACAAACATTTACGAACCCGTGAATATTCCGCAGGAATATTCGCAAGTAGGGAAGAACCTAGCAATTAATTATACACGGTGTTGGCAACAGTTTTTATTATTCAGATTACAGTACGTCGTTTAAATCTTGTCTTCCGACAATTGCCATTATTTCAACAACGTCATTATTTATTTTATAGTAAATACTATCTATTCCGCAAACACATCTTCTGTAGTCTTTTTTTATATAATCAACTGACTCGAATGAAAAAGGCCTTTGGGAAATAATTTCAAAATATTTAAAGAATGATTCAAAATATTTATCCGCTTGAGTCATACCAAATTTTTTAACTCCATAGTGATGGATTCGGATTAAGTCATTTTTAGCTTCGTTACTTAATCGATATTTAGCCATTCAGTAAAGTTTTTGATTGAGCTAAAATTTCATTTTTTGATTCGCTAGTAAATCCGCTATTTTCAGCTTTTTCCAACTTAGTTCGAACCCAATCTATTTCGATTTGTTGTTTTCTAGCTTGTCTAATTAAATCGTTAACTAATTCGCTTTTACTTGAATATTCTTTACCATTAACTTGTGCTTTCAGCCATTCGTCGTTAGGTTCTGTAAATGATATACTTTGTCTTGACATAATTCAATTGTTTGGTGTAAATATACATCAAATATGAATCATCACCAAATTGTTGCCAACGTGTTTGTGTATGGTTAGTTGCGTGGTTCAGCAACTAAGTTAGCAAACATTTACGAACCCGTGAATATTCCGCAGGAATATTCGCAAGTAGACAAGAACCTAGCAATTAATTATACACGGCTTAAGTTAGCAATTAAATAAAAACACTAAATTAAGATTTATAAATTAGAAAGAACAAAAGAGAGGAGTAAGGTTATTATATACGCAGAGACTTCAGATCTCGTCAACATTGAAAATCCCCTCTCTTTTCTACACAGATTTCGTACAGTTCTATGAGGCTTTAAGACCTCGATTTTAAGTCGTTGAAACTCGCGTAGATTGTCCTTTAAAAAAAACATTTCTTATGAATAAAGATATTAAATATTTTGGAATAGACATTAGCCATTTGGTTTTTGATGTCACAGA
>NZ_JABFDG010000042.1 GCF_013403955.1 Winogradskyella vidalii
CCCAGAAATAGGGACGAATAATAATTGGATAATCGGAGGAGTTGATACAGGTATTGTTGCAGGAGGACAAAATGGTGCTTCAGCATATGAAGAATGGTTAGCAGCAGGAAACACAGGCTCAGAACAAGACTTTTTAGATTCGTTAATAGGTGCTTCTGGTTCAGATGGTGTTGATGGAGATGACGGAACAGACGGTTTAACCCCAGAAATCGGAGCCAATGGCAACTGGTTTATTGGAACAACAGATACAGGTGTTGTTGCTGAAGGTCAGAATGGAGATTCAGCATATGACGAATGGCTTGCAGCTGGCAACACAGGTTCAGTGCAAAACTTTCTAGATTCATTAGTCGGTGCTTCTGGTTCAGATGGTGTTGATGGAGATGATGGAACAGACGGTTTAACCCCAGAAATCGGAGCCAATGGCAACTGGTTTATTGGAACAACAGATACAGGAGTTGCAGCTGAAGGTCAGAATGGAGATTCAGCATATGACGAATGGCTTACAGCCGGAAACACAGGCTCAGCGCAAGACTTTCTAGATTCATTAGTAGGTGCTTCCGGTTCAGATGGTGTTGATGGAGATGACGGAACAGACGGTTTAACCCCAGAAATCGGAGCCAATGGCAACTGGTTTATTGGAACATCAGATACAGGAGTTGCAGCTGAAGGACAGAATGGAGATTCAGCATATGACGAATGGCTTGCAGCTGGCAACACAGGTTCAGTGCAAGACTTTCTAGATTCATTAGTCGGTGCTTCTGGTTCAGATGGTGTTGATGGAGATGATGGAACAGACGGTTTAACCCCAGAAATCGGAGCCAATGGCAACTGGTTTATTGGAACAACAGATACAGGTGTTGTTGCTGAAGGTCAGAATGGAGATTCAGCATACGAAGAATGGTTAGTAGCCGGAAACACAGGCTCAGCGCAAGACTTTTTAGATTCGTTAATAGGTGCTTCTGGTTCAGATGGTGTTGATGGAGATGACGGAACAGACGGTTTAACCCCAGAAATCGGAGCCAATGGCAACTGGTTTATTGGAACAACAGATACAGGTGTTGTTGCTGAAGGTCAGAATGGAGATTCAGCATACGAAGAATGGTTAGTAGCCGGAAACACAGGCTCAGCGCAAGACTTTTTAGATTCGTTAATAGGTGCTTCTGGTTCAGATGGTGTTGATGGAGATGA
>NZ_JABFDG010000043.1 GCF_013403955.1 Winogradskyella vidalii
AGTTGCGTGGTTCAGCAACTAAGTTAGCAAACTTTTACGAACCCGTGAAAATTCCGCAGGAATTTTCGCAAGTAGGCTAGAACAAAGCAATTAATTATACACGGTGTTAGCAACAGATTTTATTTGATTAATTCATTAATGTTCAAGTTCAATGTCAAAATGAATGCAATAAAATTCAGTTTATCAGAATCATCTGAGAGTAAATTGGAAAGACCTGCGTCGAATTTAGCTTCTATTGAGAGATAGTTGTTTAAATTCGTTCCTGCTCCTAATTGAGCTCCAAAAGTAGTAGAATTAAATATTTCTTTTAAATCAGCCCCATCCGATTCAGCTGAAGTCAGAATAGATATTTTTGGTCCTCCTATTAAATAAAATCCTTTAAAATATTCGTCATTAAATGAGTATTTTAAGTTTGGCGTATGAACAACAAAATTCATTTTTATATCATTCTCAATTGCAGTTACAAGTTTGTTGTTTGTGTATACTATATCAGACTTAAGTCCAAGTTTGTTTGAAAAAGAATAGTCAAGATAAGCTCCTCCGTAAAAGTTTGTAACTCCAGAATTATCTACAAGGTTTAATGCCGACGCACCATCACTGTATGTAGAGGTCATATTTCCACCAAGCACAAGACCAAAATTCAAATCCTGTCCATAAATAGTTGCTGTAATAAAGAATAGAATTAAGTTTAAATAGTTGTTTTTCATTGAAATACGATTATGGTTTAATTTGTTGCTAACGTGTTTGTGTATGGTTAGTTGCGTGGTTCAGCAACTAATTTAGCAAACTTTTACGAACCTGTGAATATTCCGCAGGAATATTCGCAAGTAGGCAAGAACCAAGCAATTAATTATACACGGCTTAAGTTAGCAATTAAATAAAAACACTAAATTAAGATTTATAAATTAGAAAGAACAAAAGAGAGGAGTAAGGTTATTATATACGCAGAGACTTCAGATCTCGTCAACATTGAAAATCCCCTCTCTTTTCTACACAGATTTCGTACAGTTCTATGAGGCTTTAAGACCTCGATTTTAAGTCGTTGAAACTCGCGTAGATTGTCCTTTAAAAAAAACATTTCTTATGAATAAAGATATTAAATATTTTGGAATAGACATTAGCCATTTGGTTTTTGATGTCACAGA
>NZ_JABFDG010000044.1 GCF_013403955.1 Winogradskyella vidalii
AGAGTAGGTCACCGCCTTTTTTTAAAAACCCTTACTAGATTACTAGTAAGGGTTTTTTGTGTTTATTAATTTGCTTACTACTTCTACTTCCTTTTATATATTAGAATTATTATTCATAAAGATATTAAGCACATTTGTGTGTAACAGTTATATCATTTTATTATATAACAGAACATGTTATTTTATTGTATTTGATGCACTGGGTATGTGCTCAGAAGAATGTGATTAGATTTGATTAGACTTGAATTATGTTAGTAATACCAATAGATATATGTTCGATTTTTTTTTTTTTTTGTACTTCATTTAGTGCCTGTAACTTAATTCTCGTTTTGTAATAGGTTTGTTACAGAGCTTAGATATCTAGTTTTTAATTAATTTATACATATTTCATTAATGACATTAGAAATTTAGAGATTTACTTTTTCTAGAGCCAGGAACCTATTCTACTCAGATTGTAGAATTAAAACCGGTTATTTTATCTTCTTAAAATATTATTGATACATAAAAAAAATATATTGTCAGCTCCTCATAGTTAAAATTCGATAATAGGTTGGGGATACTTTAACTTCAGACTATTTTATAGTGTTAAAGCTATTAATATAACCTATAAAATATTACGTTCAATAGAAGTTTATAAGCCTAACAAAGAAAATTTTTATTTTTCTATTATAATATAGAAGTAGTTGTAGGGTATGTATTCAAATTAATTATAAAAGATGGGGGTTTTTATAGAATTACTAACTCAACTTTTACTTATTTAATAACTGAATAATACGTAAACTTCATTACGAACTACTTTTTTTTAATCATTAAATTGGTTTAAAATAGTTAAAGAATTAGAAGTTATGAATACATATTATGTTTTGTTATAAAAATATAGAGATGTAACACTTTGGTTACAGGCGGATTAAAAAAAATATTAAAATAAAGTTATAAAAAGGGTTGTGGGTTTAGAAAAGGGGTCTATATTTGCACCCCGAAACAAAGACATCGCGTCAAGTTTCAGACGTTCATTTCCAGACAACCTTAACTTAGAAAAAATAAAAAAATATTTTTTCAAAATAAAGTTGTGAGAATGAAAAAAGGGTTTTATATTTGCACCCGCTTAG
>NZ_JABFDG010000045.1 GCF_013403955.1 Winogradskyella vidalii
TTGAAAATCCATTATCAGTAAAACGTTTTATCCAAATGAAGTTGTCTAAAATCAAGACAGACAAAAGTGATTCTAAATTGATTTGTGAGTATGCCAAACAGGTGGAATTAAAACTTTGGGAAGGCAATTCCAAAGTTCAAACAGAGTGCTTACAAATGACCAGACTCCTTTCATTGTATACAAAACAAAGCACTATGCTTAAAAATAAGCTACATGGAGAAGCTGTTTTAGGTAACCCAAGTAAAGTCGTAGTGGCTTCATTAAAGCGTAGTTTAAAGCAGGTTGATAAAGAATTAAAAACCTTAGAAGAAAAACTATTAATAATAGTAAAACAAGAGTATCAAGATTTACTAACTCGAATAAAAACTATTCCAGGTATAGGAAATAAAACCGCAGTAATGCTATTGGTTTTAACCGATGGATTTGATCGTTTTAAAAGCGGTAGCGAATTGTGTAGTTATGCTGGATTAACCCCTGTAGTTAGAAAGAGTGGGAGTAGTGTAAATGGACGGCCTCGTATCAGTAAAATAGGAAATCAGAAACTACGTAATCTGTTATTTATGTGCAGCTTTAATGCTTGTAAATACAATAAAGCATGTCGTGATATTTATGAGAGAATAGTAGCAAAAGGAAAGAGTAAAAAATTGGCATTGATAGCGGTGTGTAATAAACTATTAAAACAGGCTTTTGCTATAGCAAAATCAGGTTTAATATATGATGATACATATAGAAGTACTTTAGTGAAAAATTAGTGCATTTTTACTTGTTTTTTACCACAGTACTTTGTTACCTACAGTATTTTTAATTCAGATTCGTGTATATTAAATCCAAGAATAATTTCCGATACATTATTTTTTGAAA
>NZ_JABFDG010000046.1 GCF_013403955.1 Winogradskyella vidalii
TTGTTGTAAGTAGTGCTTTTTTCATTCACTTACTTAATTTCAAAATCCGAAACGCTCCTTGAATTACCAAAATAAAAACGATTGTTCCGATAATTAAATCAGGTTTACTCGAACTCAACCAATTTACCAAAATTCCAGCAATTATTACTCCTAAATTTATAATCACGTCATTTGATGTAAAAATCATACTCGCTTTCATATGAGCCTCTTCTTTGCTTTTTGACTTTTGCAAAATGTAAAGACAAATTCCGTTTGCGATAAGTGCAAAAATAGAAACGATAATCATTGTCGAAAAATCGGGTAATTTCTCGTCTCCGAAAAATCTTCTTAAAACTTCCACAAATCCGATAATCGCAAGTGTAATTTGAAAATATCCAGCAAGTTTTGCAATCCGCTTTTTCTTAACTATAGTTCCTCCAACCGCAAACAAACTAATTCCGTACACGAAACTGTCGGCAAGCATATCCAAACTGTCTGCAACAAGTCCCATTGATTTTGAGACAATTCCTGTTGTCATTTCGATAATGAAAAAAGCAAAATTGATTGCAAGTACAGACCAAAGTAGCTTTTTTTGGTTTGCGTTTTCTTTAAATTCCGTTTGGTCGGTTTGTTCCGTTGAGATTTTTTTTCCGCATAAATTCAGTTCGATAACTGACTTTTCGATTTGGTCAATTTCTCCGCTGTGAAAAACAGTCAATTTTCGATTCGGAATATCAAAGTCCAGATTCGCAATACTTGAAATTCCGTCCAATTTCATTCGGATTAGATTTTCCTCTGAAGGACAGTCCATTTTGGTAATTTCAAATATCGTTTTATTCACTCGGTTTCTGGGTTTTTCGGCATTACTTACAACG
>NZ_JABFDG010000047.1 GCF_013403955.1 Winogradskyella vidalii
ACAATGTAGTTGTCTGGGTTTTGACTGTCTAGAATAAATTCATCATTATCCGTAAGGTCAAACTGAGCACTATCATTAGCTGGGTTACCATCGGTTTCCATATTATCATCACAGGTTTCTTGCACAATAGGTTCCATATCTGGATTAGCCTGTGCGGCCTCCTGAACTTCGATATAAAAACTCTGCGTACTAATTGAACAGCCGGTAACATTATTGGTAATCGTTACAAAAATCTGCTGTGGGTTAACCGTGTTGGTATAAGGACTTACTAGGTCATTAGTTCCGGCTTCGGCATCAGCTAAACTCGCATGATAGCTTACTATAAATTGCGTCGCGTCTTGTCCGTTTAAGACTTCTTCGTCTTTTGTTGATAAATCAAAAGTATCAATATTATCGGTGAATAATTCACATTGGATAAAGTCCGTTACCGCAACGACGCTTGGTAATGGGTGTACCACAATAGTAAAGTCTACTAACGCATAACAACCCGTCGCATCTTTAGTCATACGCACATAGATTTCTTGCTCTAAAGGTGTTGTATTTGTATAGGCTGTTGGGTCTACTATCGCGTTAGTACCTGTGTTAGCTTCATTTTGTGTCTCGTGATACGTGATGGTCACTCCTGCTTCGCCGTTTTGGATAAGCACTTCGTTTTCGGTTAAATCAAATTCCTCTAAACCATCGCCGGTATTAACATCATCACAACGTTCTATAGTCGGTAAAAACTCACTGGC
>NZ_JABFDG010000048.1 GCF_013403955.1 Winogradskyella vidalii
ACATCAACGTTGTGGCACATTTGAAAAACATCGAGATTTGATTAAAATATTTCAGAAATCATTAAAGAAAGAGCTTGCCGAATTGAGCAATGAGATTCTGAATTCTGTTTGGTCGAATAAAATTGAACAATCAAATATTGAGAGTCTCGGAATAAAAGATGGAAAACAAATCATTGCTGAATATTTAGAAAATCGAGAATACGGAATTGCTTATGAACATCTTGCATACATAATAACTGAATGCCAAATGGAATTGAATGTTGAGCAGAAAAACCGAATGGATAGGATTGCGGATAGAATGAATCTTGAACCAATTAAGTTCCTAACTAACGAAAAAGGAACTGACTTTCTGTTTGCTTGTAAAAATCTCTATTTAGCATCAATTCATCCTTTTGACTTTGATAAAAGAAATCTAAATGAATACAAACAAATAGTTGAATTAGGAAAAGAACTTTTGGCTCAAAGAGGGATTCAAAGTTTTTTAGGATATTTAATGGAATCTCAATATCGAGTATCTGTTTGGGCATCAATGATTGCAATAGAATACGGAAAACCAAAACAGGATGAAATTTTGAATTTGAGCGGCACGAAAACAATAATTAATTCTTGTTTGGAATGTATAATGCAAGACGAAATTAATTCTTTATCAGCCGAAATAATTGAAAACAAGAAAAAGTGGAAAAATAAAAACGTGCCACAACA
>NZ_JABFDG010000049.1 GCF_013403955.1 Winogradskyella vidalii
CGTTGTGCATAATTTGAGAAAACTCACGAATTGAATAAAATAATAGGAATTATATTGACAATTTTACTTCTGATTTCTTGTAAGAATTCGGAAAAAACTGAAACGGAAAATAATTCTGAATCTGAAAATAAAATCACTCAATCCGAATTTAAAAAAGTGGAATCTCAAAACTCGCTGGACTTAGAATATCAACTTTTAGACGAAAATAACGAACAAATAAATTTTGCGAGTTTAAAAAAAATGCCTGAATTTCCAGGCGGACTTGATTCGCTGACTAAATTTATACAACGGAATTATAAGTTTCATCAAGGATTTACGGAATACATTAATGGAAAAGTCAAATCGACTTTTGTAGTTGACACTCTTGGAAAAGTGGTTGATATAGAAATAATTGAAAGATTGAGAAAAGATTATGATACTGCTTGTTACAAAGTAATATCTAAAATTCCTGACTGGAAACCAGCGGAATTAGAAAATAATAAAAAAGTGAAAGTTAAATTTCTTCTGCCATTCAAATTCGTGACTGAAGAATAAAAAACTATGCACAACACCGTGTATAATTAATTGCTATGTTCTTCCCTACTTGCGAAAATTCCTGCGGAATTTTCACGGGTTCGTAAAAGTTTGCTAACTTAGTTGCTGAACCACGCAACTAACCATACACAAAACCGTTGGCA
>NZ_JABFDG010000004.1 GCF_013403955.1 Winogradskyella vidalii
TTAATAGATTGTTCTGCAGGTTGTACTAGAGATCAACATGCTGAAAATAGACGCTCTGAATTTCTTATTGTAGAAGAGACAACAGAAGATGTTACTACTGAAGAATAATAGTAATCATTAAGTTCAAAAAAAGCCTATATTTTTAAAAATATAGGCTTTTTTTATTTACCAAACTGAAAAAGGTAGGTTACTCAATTGTGAATTATAATATTTCACCTCGCCAGTCACCTCTTTACCTAACCAATTTGGTACTTCAAAATGTTCACCTTCAGAATTTAATTCAACCTCAGCAATAATTAAACCCTGGTTAAGACCATAAAACTCATCAACTTCAAAAATATGAGGGCCACATTTAACTTCATAACGTGTTTTATCAATAATACCCGTTTCACAAAGTTCTAAAAGATGTTCAGCATCTTGCTTAGAAATTTCCTTTTCCCATTCAAAACGCGACAAGCCATTTGAAGTCGATTTACCTTTTACAGTTAAATAACCACAATCTTTTTTTAATCTAACACGCACAGTGCGGTTCTTATCACTATTTAAAAAACCTTGTTTAATAGTGTATTTATTAAAAGCTTCAACTTTAAAAGCATCCGATTTCACTAAAAATTTTCGTTCAATTTCAATCATAATATGAGATATAATTTAAGGGCCTAGTGACCGTTTAAATAGGAATTTTTATAATTGGTTAATATTGTCTTATATGAGAATCTAAACTCCACAGTAATTCATAAATTTACATTATGCCTAACGATTTTCCTATAAGAAAAATAATTCATGTTGATATGGATGCATTTTATGCCTCTGTAGCACAAATGGACCATCCTGAACTAAGGGGAAAAGCTATAGCTGTTGGTGGCGGTGGAGCACGAGGTGTAGTAAGTGCGGCAAGTTATGAAGCACGTAAATTTGGGGTAAAAAGCGCCATGTCTGGTCGATTAGCAATAAAACTTTGTCCTGAGCTCATTTTTGTGAGCACAGATTTTGAGCGTTATACGGAAATTTCAAAGCGCATAAGACAAATTTTTTTTGATTATACGGATTTAGTAGAGCCATTATCATTAGATGAAGCTTATCTCGATGTTACAGAAAACAAAAAAGGACTTCCTAGCGCCTCAATAATAGCAGAAGAAATAAGACAACGCATCTTCGATGAAATAGGCTTAACGGCTTCTGCAGGTATTTCAATTAATAAGTTTATAGCTAAGGTCGCAAGTGACTACAATAAACCCAATGGACAAAAAACGGTTAACCCAGAAGATGTCCTACAATTTTTAGAGGATTTAGATATCCGTAAATTTTATGGTGTTGGTAAAGTCACTGCAGAAAAAATGTACCAAAAAGGTATTTTTACAGGCAAAGATTTAAAATCTAAAACTGTTGACTATTTAAGCCAACATTTTGGAAAATCTGGACGTTATTATTACGATGTGGTTAGAGGAATACACCACAGTGAAGTAAAACCAAATCGGATCAGGAAATCCTTAGCTGCTGAACGTACTTTTAGAGAGAATTTATCGTCGGAAATATTTATGCTCGAAAAATTAGAACATATCGCCGAAGAAGTTGAGAAACGCTTACGGAAGAGTAACGTTACTGGAAAAACAATAACTTTAAAAATAAAATACAGCGATTTTACTTTACAGACACGGAGCAAAACGCTGCCTTATTTTGTAAGTGAAAAAGCTATTTTATTAGAAACAGCAAGAGAATTACTATATCAAAACACTCTGAATAACTCCGTTAGATTACTCGGGATTTCAATTTCTAATTTGAATACAGATGTCAAAAAAATTAAAAAAGAAGCTAAAGCAACAGTAAGTGTACAGTTGAAGTTTTCATTTTAATCATGAAATAAATAAAACTAAAAAGCGATTTGAGATTAAACCCAAATCGCTTTTTGAATATTAGTTATGTAAAATACTGTTAGAAACTACAGTTTTCAATCTCTGAAACTCTTAAAGTATTTACCATACCTTTATCTTGAATAGGCATCGCTGCTAAACTAATTAGCATGTCACCTACTTCTAGGTATCCCATTTTACAAGCAATAGCATTAACATCTTCAATGGTTTCATCTGTACTTACAAACTTGTCATAATAGAATGCATGTACACCCCAAAGTAGACTCAATTGTGTTAAAATACGTCGGTTAGAAGTAAAAACTAAAATATGAGCAGAAGGACGCCAAGCTGAAATCTGAAACGCGGTATAACCACTATTGGTTAGCGTAGAAATCGCTTGTGCATTAATTTCATTGGCCATATTAGCTGCATGATAACAAATAGCTTTTGTGATATAACGTTTCGTACGAATATGAGGTGGTGATTGTGGCACTTCAATTAGTGGTGAATCTTCAACACTACGTATAATATTAGACATTTGACGAATCACTTGAACAGGATATTGACCAACTGAAGTTTCACCAGATAACATTACAGCATCTGCACCATCCATTACGGAGTTAGCAACATCATTAACCTCTGCACGTGTTGGCGTTAAACTTGTAATCATGGTTTCCATCATTTGGGTTGCAATAATTACAGGAATTCTAGCACGTTTAGCTCTCAGTACTAATTGCTTTTGAATTAGTGGCACTTCTTCAGCAGGAATCTCTACACCTAAATCACCACGAGCCACCATTAAACCATCACAATAAGCAACAATTTTATCAATGTTTTCAACAGCTTCAGGTTTTTCAATTTTAGCTATAATAGGAATTTTTTCATCACTATGCTCATTAATTAATGCTTCTAATTCCATTAAATCTTCAGCATGACGCACAAAAGATAATGCAATCCAATCGACTTTTTGTCCGATGGCGAAAATAGCATCCTCAATATCCTTTTCTGTTAAAGCAGGTTGAGATATATTAGTATTAGGAAGATTAACCCCTTTTTTAGATTTTAAAGGTCCGCCTTGAATTACTCGAGCTTTAACTTCAGATTTCTTATCTGTAGAAACAACTTCAAAGATTAATTTACCATCATCTAGAAGGATACGCTCACCAGGTTTGGCATCTTGAGGAAATTTATCATAGGTCATATAAACACGATCCTTCGTACCTTCAAAACGTTCTCCTGTAGCGAAAATAATTTCATCCCCTTCATTTACAATGACCTCACCTTGCATAACACCTACACGCAATTTAGGACCTTGTAAATCACCTAAAATTGAAGCGTTATAACCAAACTCTTCGTTAAGTTCTCTAATCAATTTTATTCGCGCTTCAACATCGGCGTAATCAGCATGAGAGAAGTTAATTCTAAATACATTACACCCTTCATCTAGCATGGATTTTAGTACTTCTTTAGTACTGGTTGCTGGGCCTAAGGTGGCTACTATTTTTGTTTTCTTATTTTTTGTCATCAATTCAAAATATTAAATGATCTTTAGACTTTATTTTTAACGGATCTACCGTATAACTTGTTATAATTTGTGGGATGGACTGCAATTTAGTTAAGATATAATTATCATCTACACACTGTATTTCATCAGAAATCTTAATAAAATAATCCACCTTTTTGTATTCTGAAATGAGATGAAATGTTTTAAGTACTTTTTCGTTATTGCCAAATAAAGTGCCTGAACTATACAAACTATCTTGTTCCTTTTTACAGACGTTTGAAATTAAATTCCAAAAAACGTATTCTGTTTCATTATGCCATTCAAAAATACTATATGAAGACTCTAAATACTTAAAGTCAATATCATGTTCCTTACGTTCTAACTTAAGTTCTAAATGCTTGTTAAGCAAATAAGCTAACCGATAATCTTCTAATCTTGTATGAATCGCTATAAGCTTATAGGAGTCATCATAAAAATCATCTACTTGAAGTTTGTGTAAAGCCATACAGTTATAACTTTGATACCAACTAAATTTATAATTTTTAGCTTGGAAATAAAACTTGAATGAAACCAAAGTTACCGTTCAAATTTAATAACAACAAATGCGTTAAAAGAAAACAAGCTTTTAGACGACAATTGGTATTTTTATAGCATCTATAATAGTCCACAAATATAATGCATAAATAGCTTAAACTCATTAAGAATAAGTTAAGATTACTATTTATAATTTACGAAAACGTTTTAGCTAAATATATAAGTTTTTATAGATTAGCTTAATTTATTGTGGTTTAGTTATTTGATTTTGAAAAGCAAAAAAAGCACGTTTAGATGCCTTCTCTTCTGCTTTTTTCTTTGAAGTTGCTCTGGCCTTTGAAACCACTTTGTCATTTATGACTAATTTTACAGAAAAATGCTTTAACTCATCATTACCAGTGTCTTCATAGACCTGATAATCGAAGGTATTCTTTTCTTTCTGGCACCACTCTATCAGTAAACTTTTATAACTTATGACTTTACCCTCTAGAACTTCAATATCTATATGCGGGTTAATAACGCATTTGTAAATAAATTTTTCACAAAAACTATAACCTTTATCTAAGTATATAGCACCGACTAAAGCTTCAAAAAGATTACCGTGAATATTGTCGCCAAAATTAGATTTAGGAATTCTACTTTCTACAAAATCAATAAGTTTTAATTCTTGTCCTAATTTATTTAGATGTTCTCTACTAACTACTTTAGATCGCATTTTTGTAAGGTAGCCTTCATCGCCATGCGGCACTTCTTCAAAGAGGTAAGCAGCGATAACAGAACCGAGTATGGCATCGCCAACAAATTCTAAACGCTCATAATTAATAGGATTGCCTTTATCGTCCTTAATATTCATGGAGCGATGTGTAAAGGCCGTAATGTAAAGTATTTTAGACTTGGGCTTAAATCCAAGAATTTCTTTAAGTTGTAAAAAAAAATTCCCGTCCTCTTGAGAGCGGGAATTTAATATGTTACGAATGAAGTTCATTCGGGATTTAATCTAATTTTTTAAATAATACACAGGCGTTGTGACCGCCAAATCCAAAGGTATTACTCATCGCGACTTTAATATCTCGTTTCTGAGCTTTATTGAGGGTTAAATTTAATTCAGGATCTATGTTTTCATCAACCGTTTCATGGTTAATTGTTGGTGGTACAATACCGTGCTTCATTGCTAAAATTGAAGCAATAGCTTCAATAGCTCCGGCAGCACCCAACAAGTGACCTGTCATAGATTTGGTAGAATTAATATTTATGTTCTTAGCGTGGCTGCCAAACACTTCTGATATTGCTTTTAACTCCGCAACATCACCTAATGGTGTTGATGTTCCGTGTGTATTAATATGATCAACATCTTCAGGGTTTAAACCAGCATTTTCCAAACAATTTTTCATTACCGCAACAACACCAATACCACCAGGGTGTGGCGCTGTCATATGATAAGCATCTGAAGATAAACCACCACCTAATACTTCTGCATAGATTGTAGCGCCTCTTGCTTTTGCATGTTCGTACTCTTCTAAAACAATCGCACCTGCACCTTCACCTAATACAAAACCGTCTCGGTTAGCATCAAATGGTCTAGAAGCAGTTTTAGGATCATCATTTCGAGTACTCATTGCATGCATAGCATTAAATCCTCCCATACCAGCAATGGTTACTGCCGCTTCACTTCCTCCTGTAATAATCACGTCACAAGTCCCTAAACGAATAGTGTTTAAAGCATCGATCATTGAATTTGCAGAGGATGCACAAGCAGATACTGTGGTATAATTAGGCCCCATGAAACCATATTTTATAGATATGTTTCCGGGTGCTATATCAGCAATCATTTTCGGTATAAAACGTGGGTTAAATCGAGGTGTACCGTCACCAGCTGCATAGTTTAACACTTCATCTTGAAATGTTTCTAAACCTCCAATACCAGCGCCCCAAATAACACCAACTCTCAATTTGTTTACAGCATCTAAATCTAGTTTTGAGTCTGCAATTGCTTCATCAGAAGCCACCATTGCATACTGCGAAAACTTATCCATTTGCCGGGCTAACTTTCTATCAATAAAGTCAGTTACTTCAAAGTTTTTTATTTCACAAGCGAACTGTGTCTTGAACTTTTCAGCATCAAAATGCGTTACAGGTGCAGCACCACTTTGGCCACTAATAAGAGCTTCCCAATATTCATCTTTGGTATTCCCTATTGGTGTAAGTGCACCTAAACCCGTTACTACGACTCGCTTTAATTCCATAAAAATTGAGTTATTATTTTGCTTCTTCTATATAAGAAATAGCTTGACCAACTGTTGCAATGTTCTCAGCTTGATCATCTGGTATTTGAATATCGAATTCTTTTTCAAATTCCATTATTAATTCTACAGTATCTAATGAATCCGCTCCTAAATCGTTAGTGAAGCTAGCTTCAGTTACAACTTCGTTCTCATCAACACCTAATTTATCTACGATAATCGCTTTTACTCGTGATGCAATGTCTGACATAATTTTTAATTTTAAGTTTTAATTAGATGGCAAAAATAAAAAACTTTATTTGAATATTCACCTTTACCGATAAAATGTGCTTGTAATTTAGCAAAAATAAAGATAAAGTATTTTGGTTTTGCCTTAATTGTTAATTATTATTCTTTTTTTTGTTTGAATAAATAGAACTCGAATGGCTAGTGTAATAATAAGCTTAATCAAAGGTTGCAGTGCATTCTGTAATTTTAAATTAGCAAATTCCATTCAACCATTAATTAAAATATAAATGAACTGATGAAACGTATTGTAATTTTTGCATCCGGAAGTGGATCTAATGCTGAAAATTTAATTAAGTTTTTTTACAACAGCGATACGGCGTCTGTTATTCAGGTACTCACCAACAATCCTCATGCCAAAGTTTTGGATCGTTGTAAAACATTAAATATTAGCGCCCTATCTTTTAACCGAATTGCATTTTCAAAATCTGAAGATGTTTTAAATATTTTAAAAGCAGCAGAACCAGATTTAATTGTGTTAGCTGGTTTTCTTTGGAAGTTTCCTGAATTCATATTAAAAGCGTTTGAAAATAAAGTGATTAATATTCATCCAGCACTTTTACCAAACTATGGCGGAAAAGGGATGTATGGCATGCATGTACATGAAGCCATCGTTAATAACAAGGAAACTGAAACGGGCATCACGATTCATTATGTGAATGAGAATTATGATGAAGGCGCTACTATTTTTCAAGCTAAGTGTGACGTTTTGTCATCAGATTCAGCTGAAGATGTTGCTGGAAAAATCCATTTGCTAGAAATGGAACATTTTCCATTAGTAGTAGAAAAATTATTAAATTAATAATTCAACTGTCATGCTGAGTTTATTGAAGCATCTTTAATAGAATCTTTATTTCATTCAGAATGACAAAATGAGATTTCCGTTTTCACGGGAAGTAAACATGAGTAAAAAGAAAAAAAAATATTATACCGTTTGGCAAGGTCATAAAAAAGGGGTCTTTGAAACTTGGAATGCTTGTAAAGCCCAAATCAAAGATTACCCTGGTGCGCAATACAAATCTTTTCCGACGCTTAATGAAGCCGAAAAAGCATTTAAAGGAAATTACTTTGATTATATAGGAAAGAAAAAAACCTTTAGCAGTGGACTTTCTGATGCTGAACTTAAAAAAATAGGTCAACCCAACTATAATTCTATTTCGGTGGATGCTGCATCAAGCGGAAACCCAGGAATTATGGAATATAGAGGTGTTGATACCAAAACAAAAAAACAACTTTTTATCCAAGGGCCTTTTGAACAAGGCACTAATAATATCGGTGAATTCTTAGCCTTAGTGCATGGCTTAGCTTTTCTAAAACAACACAAAAGCGAACGTATTATGTACACCGATTCTAGAACTGCGATGAGTTGGGTACGTAAAAAAGCATGCAATTCTAAACTACAACGCAATGCAAAAAACAAACCCGTTTATGATTTGGTAGATCGCGCTGTACACTGGTTAAAAACCAATGAGTATTCTACAACCATTGTTAAATGGGAAACCAAGGCTTGGGGAGAGATACCTGCTGATTTTGGAAGGAAGTAATTTAAAATTGTATTATTTACAATATTCCTTTTGATGGAGAACACGATAGCTATTAACCCTTTTCTGAGTTTCAACTTACACAATTTCATATTGTATAAATTTTAAGTGATTTTTTACAAAAAGAATAGATTTCACTAAGAAAACGATGTGAAAATTAGATTTACCTCATAAACTACTGCTAGAATACAAAAATTTGAAGTTTGGTTTTTCGCAACTATTCAAATCAAAAAAATCATGTATTTTTGCAACTTAATTCAAACTACTTTTATGAGTAAATTAGTGATTGTTGGTACTGTAGCTTTTGATGCTATTGAAACACCTTTTGGTAAAACCGACAAAATTCTTGGTGGTGCAGCAACCTACATCGGTTTATCAGCTTCAAATTTTGATGTGGATTCTTCCGCAGTTTCTGTCGTTGGAGGCGATTTTCCTCAAGAATATTTAGACCTTTTAAAAAATAGAAATATTGATATTGAAGGTATCGAAATTGTAAAAGAGGGCAAAACCTTCTTTTGGAGCGGAAAATATCACAACGATATGAATTCGCGAGACACCTTAGCGACAGAGCTAAATGTGCTAGAACACTTTAATCCAATAGTTCCAGATAATTACAAAGATTCTGACGTCGTGATGTTAGGTAATTTACACCCACTTGTACAACAAGGGGTATTAAACCAAATGACTAAAAAACCAAAATTAGCGATTTTAGACACCATGAATTTTTGGATGGATATCGCTTTAGACGATTTACTTTCTGTAATTAAAAATGTTGACGTTATTACCATCAACGATGAAGAAGCACGACAATTAACTGGGGAATATTCTTTAGTTGTTGCAGCGAGAAAGGTTCATGAAATGGGACCAAAATACGTCGTTATAAAAAAAGGAGAACACGGTGCCTTATTGTTTCATAATGAAAATGTATTCTACGCTCCAGCGCTTCCTTTAGAAGAAGTTTTTGATCCTACTGGTGCGGGTGATACTTTTGCAGGTGGTTTTGCAGGTTATTTAGCAAAAACTGGTGACTTTTCTTTTGAGAACATGAAAACAGCAGTCATATATGGTTCAACATTAGCCTCCTTTTGTGTCGAAAAATTTGGTACAGAACGCATGCAAAGCTTAACAGACAAAGAGATTTATAAACGATTAGACCAATTTAAGAGTCTAACGCAATTTGATATCGAATTAAACTAAACAAACACGCTCTAAATTGAGCGTGTTTTTTTTATACTATTCCGCTAGAAACCGGAATGATTTATTATAACACTAATAACAGCACAAACACAACATGAGTGATGCTTTAAAACATGAGTGCGGAATAGCCCTCATTAGACTTTTAAAACCTTTAGAATACTATAAAGAAAAGTATGGAAGTGCTTTTTATGGTGTTAACAAGATGTATTTAATGATGGAAAAACAGCATAACCGTGGCCAAGATGGCGCTGGTTTTGCTAGCATTAAATTAGATGTTACACCTGGCGAACGCTATATAAGTCGTGTGCGATCTATTGCGCAACAGCCTATTCAGGATATTTTTGCTCAAATTAATGAACGTATTAACGATGAATTGACCAAAAACCCAGAATACCAAGACGATGTTGCATTACAGAAAAAGCACATCCCTTATATTGGCGAAGTCTTATTAGGGCACGTACGTTACGGAACTTACGGAAAAAATAGCGTAGAGAGTGTACACCCTTTTTTAAGACAAAATAACTGGATGCATAGAAACCTTATTGTCGCTGGTAACTTTAATATGACCAACGTCAATGAACTTTTCGACAATTTATTAGAAATTGGTCAGCATCCTAAAGAAAAAGCCGACACCGTTACAGTAATGGAAAAAATTGGCCATTTCTTAGATGATGCGGTTGCTAAAATTTATAAAGACCTTAAAAAGGAAGGTTACAATAAAAGTGAATGTTCACCGCTTATTGCAGAACGTTTAAAAGTTGGTAAAATATTAAAGCGTGCTGCAAAAAACTGGGATGGTGGTTATGCTATGGCAGGTTTGCTAGGCCATGGTGATTCTTTTGTATTAAGAGACCCTTCTGGCATTAGACCAACTTATTATTATAAAGATGATGAAATTGTAGTCGTTGCGTCAGAGCGACCAGTCATACAAACGGTGTTTAATGTTCCTTTTGAATCCGTAAAAGAGTTAGAACCAGGACATGCTATTATCACCAAAAAATCTGGCGAAACTAAAATCAAAAAAATACTAGAGCCATTAGAGCGTAAGTCTTGTTCTTTTGAACGTATTTATTTTTCTCGAGGAAGTGACGCTGAGATATATAAAGAACGGAAAATGCTTGGACGATTGCTCATGCCTAAGGTACTCGAGGCGATTGATAACGATACTGAAAATAGTGTTTTCTCTTACATACCAAACACAGCTGAAACATCGTTTTATGGTATGATAGAAACCGTTGAAGATCACCTTAACGAAAAGAAAACAAACTCTATACTCAATGGAAACGGCAACCTATCAGCTGAACGTGTTACAGAAATCCTATCTGAGCGTCCAAGAATAGAAAAGATTGCTATAAAAGATGTAAAACTAAGAACCTTTATTACAGAAGATAGTAGCAGAGATGATTTAGTTGCACACGTTTACGATGTTACTTATGGCGTTATAAAACCAACAGATAACCTGGTCATTATTGATGATAGTATTGTAAGAGGTACAACACTTAAGAAAAGTATCATTAAAATGATGGATCGCTTAAATCCTAAAAAAATTATAGTAGTTTCTTCTGCGCCTCAAATACGCTATATTGATTGTTATGGTATAGATATGGCTAATCTTGAAACACTAATTGCTTTTAAAGCGGCATTAGCTTTGTTAAAAGATACCAATCAGTATCATATAGTAGAAGAGGTTTACGATAAATGTATTAAGCAAGTAGACCTTAAAGATGCTCATGTAGTAAACCACGTCAAGGAAATCTACGATAGATTTACAGATGATGAGATTTCTGATAAAATTTCAGAATTATTAGGGGGTGAAAACATCAAGGCAGAAGTTAAAATTATTTTTCAACCCGTTGAAAATCTTCATAAAGCTTGTCCTAAAAACTTAGGAGACTGGTATTTTACAGGAGAATATCCAACCGCAGGAGGAAATAGAGTTGTAAACAGAGCCTTTATTAATTTTTATGAAGGAAATAAAGAACGTGCTTATTAAAATATGACAAACAATCATTTTACCCGATAAAATAAGCTTTTTATCGTTCAAAAATGCATTTCGTCCGATTTTTAATTTGTTCTGTCAAAATAAATATACATTGCTATCACCATAACATAAGTAGGTTAAGTTCATGGTAGATTTGGGGCAAAAAAAGGTGAACTTGGTTCACCTTTTTTTATGCGTTATAATGAAGCAACTTAATAAGCTTATAATTTTCTAAAACACCTGTATTAAACTCCTAAAATAGCAGAATCATAGTATTTCCCACGCTTAGACTAATTTATAGGTCGTTTATCCAAAAAATTGAATACGTTATTAATGTCCCCTTATATTTGAACCACCATAACATAAGTAGGTTAAGTTTATGGTAGATTTGGGGCAAAAAGGTGAGTTAAATAACTCACCTTTTTCATTTTATATCTGTAAAGACAGCTATCTATATTCTTACAAAAGTGAAAACCTCCTAAACAGAAATTACAATTTAACTCATAAAAAAAATCCGAATCTCTAAAAGATTCGGATTTCATTTATATAATACTTACCTATAAGGTTTTAAAAAACTTAAAAGATAAACTTAATTACTTAGCTTCAGCATAACGTCTTTCAACTTCATTCCAGTTAATCACATTAAAAAATGCTTCAATGTAATCTGGTCTTTTGTTTTGGTAGTTTAAATAATAAGCATGTTCCCAAACATCTAAACCTAAAATTGGTGTACCGCCACAACCAACACCTGGCATTAATGGATTATCTTGGTTTGCAGAAGAACATACTTCAACTTTTCCACCTTCATGTACACATAAC
This sequence comes from Winogradskyella vidalii, assembly GCF_013403955.1. Lineage (GTDB taxonomy): Bacteria > Bacteroidota > Bacteroidia > Flavobacteriales > Flavobacteriaceae > Winogradskyella > Winogradskyella vidalii. The sequence goes on from NZ_JABFDG010000004.1 coordinate 11,949, forward strand.
CAAGCCCAACCAGAACCAAATTGTGTAGCCGCTGCTTTAGAAAATTCATCTTTAAATACTTCAAAAGAACCATATGTTGCTTCAATGGCATCTTTTAAATCTCCAGACAAACGTCCTTTTCCTTCAGGATTCATGACATCCCAAAATAAAGAGTGGTTATAAAATCCGCCACCATTATTTCTAACAGCTTTGTTGTCTTTATCTAGATTAATAAGAATGTTTTCAATTGTTTTTCCTTCTAAATCTGTGCCTTCAATAGCAGCATTCAATTTAGTTGTATATCCTTGGTGATGTTTGGTGTGATGTATCTCCATTGTGCGAGCATCAATATGAGGCTCTAAAGCATCGTATGCATATTTTAATTTCGGTAATTCGAAAGCCATAATTATTTTGTTTTTAATTGGTTAATAATTTACTTGAACTCAAATTTACAATTTTGTCCTCAATTTTATCTTAATAAACTATTAAGATTCCCTATTTTGGTATAAAATTTATCTCTTGCAAAATTCAGCCTTCAAAATATACAACGCCTCTGCTGGTAGTGGAAAAACATTTACGCTAGCAAAAGCCTATTTAAAAATTTTAGTTCAATCTAAAAGCTACGACCAATTTAAATCCATTCTAGCGATAACCTTTACTAATAAAGCAGTGGGTGAAATGAAAGAACGCATTGTAGATATGCTAACTTCTTTTTCTGCCGAAGAAAGCCTGGTACACCCACACCCAATGTTTAGCGCTATTTGTGAAGAGCTAAAAATACAACCTGAAATACTTCACCATAAATCTAAACACATCCTAAAACACATCATGCATAATTATGGTGCCTTTGATATTTCTACTATTGATGGTTTTACACACCGCGTCATCCGGACGTTTGCACATGATTTAAAATTACCGATAAATTTTGAAGTCGAATTAGACCAAGAACGACTTCTCAATGAAGCCGTTGACAGTCTTATTGCTAAAGCTGGAAGCGATAAAACCTTAACCAAAGTCTTGGTTGATTTTGCGATTGAAAAGGCTGACGATGATCGAAGTTGGGATATTAGCTTTGATTTTAATAAAATTGCGAAATTATTGGTCAATGAGAATGATCTTTCTGCCATTGACACCCTAAAAACTAAAACGCTTGATGATTTTAAAGTGTTAAAGCAACAACTTGCCAAAGACATCATTAAAATTGAAGACACTATAAAAAACCTTGCCGATACCACATTAACACTTATTGAAGAGTCTGGTTTACAATTCGACGATTTTAGTAGAGGCTCACTCCCAAAGCACTTTAAAAAATTAAGTGAAGGTGTACTTTCCGTAAGTTTTGACGCTGCCTGGCAAAATGATGTCATTGATGGAAGTACCTTATACCCAAAACGTGTTTCTACTAGTGTTGCTTCAACTATTGAAAATCTTCAACCACAATTAGCAAATACTTTTACAACTTCAAAAGCTTTAATTTTCGATATAAAACTCAAAAAAGGATTATACAAAAATATAACACCGCTTTCCGTATTAAACGCCATTAAAAACGAATTAGATTTACTGAAAGCTGATCAAAATAAAATGCTGATTTCAGAATTCAACACTATTATCAGTAACGAGATAAAAAATCAACCCACCCCATTTATTTACGAACGATTGGGGGAAAAATTTAAGCATTATTTTATAGATGAGTTTCAGGACACTTCTAAAATGCAATGGCAAAACTTAGTCCCTTTATTAGAAAATGTACTTGCTGCTGCTAATGGCTCAGCTATGTTGGTTGGCGATGCTAAACAAGCTATTTATAGATGGCGTGGCGGTGAAGCAGAGCAGTTTATTAAACTTTACAATACTATTGATAATCCGTTTCCACTTGAAGCCGACGTATTACCATTAGGCACCAATTACAGAAGTGCCAAAGCAGTTATAGAATTTAATAATTCATTTTTCGAATTCTTAAGTGACACCATTTTTAGTGACCCTACATATGCGGACCTTTATAAACAGGCAAAACAAAAAACACATAACAAATCTGAAGGTTATGTTAACCTTAATTTTTTAGATGTTCAGAAAGAAGATGACATCCATGAAATGTATGCTAAACAAGTCTTAGAAACTATAAAAAAATGTCAAGCTAATGGATATCCGCTAGATGACATTTGTGTTTTGGTTAGAAAAAGAAAAGATGGTGTTACAATTGCAAATTACCTTAATGAAAACGGAATTAAAATCACGTCTTCTGAAACTTTACTTTTAAAAAATTCAGACAAGGTGAATTTTATTAATTCATTTTTAAAACTCCTCATTCAACCCACCAATGATACGCTTAAGATTGACGTCTTATCATATTTAGCCGACCAACATTCCATTACGGATAAACACCTGTTTTTTACCAGTTATCTCAAGGAAAGTCTTGACGATATGTTTGAAGCCTTAAAACAGTTAAATATTTACATTGACAAAAACCAATGCCTTCAACTACCACTTTACGAATTAGTGGAGCATATTGTAAGACTCTTTAACCTTAATGAAACTTCGGATGCATATCTACAATTCTATCTAGATGTGGTTTTAGAATTCACACAAAAGCAGAATGCAGATGTGGCAGCATTTGTCATTTATTTTGAAAAGAAAGCCGACAAATTAAGCGTGGTTACACCAGAAAACATGGATGCAGTTCAGATTATGACCATTCATAAATCTAAAGGACTAGAATTTCCTGTGGTGATTTTCCCCTATGCAGACCTTAATATTTATAAAGAATTAGAACCTAAAGTCTGGTTTCCTGTTGAAGCAGAAAATTACAATGGTTTTAATACTTTACTGCTTAATTACAATAAAGACGTGAAAGATTTTGGAGATCTAGGAACTGAAATTTACAACACTCATCAATCGCAATTAGAGCTAGACAACATTAATTTACTTTACGTTGTTTTAACAAGAGCCGTAGAACAACTGCATATTATTTCGAAAAAAGATATAAGTTCTAAAGGTGTGATCAATGAAAAAACGTATGCCGGCATGCTTATCAATTTCTTATTAAAAGAAAAAAAATGGACAGAGAACCAACTAAACTATAGTTACGGAACCTTAACACCCAACCAAAAAATTTCTGAAAATAAAGCCGTTTCTAATCCCCTAAAATTCATTTCAGTCCCTAAGGAAGCTCACAATTTAAACATAGTAACCAAGTCGGGGTTATTGTGGGACACCCAACAAGAAGCAGCCATTGAACGCGGGAATTTAGTGCATTTAATTTTATCTAAGATCAAAACTGCCAATGATATTGATTTAGCCTTTAATGACTTATTAATTGCTGGCGATATAACTAAAGAACATTACAAACCTTTAAAACTATTAGTTACAGACATTATAAATCATCCGCAATTAAAAGATTATTTTCAAGAAGGTTTTAAAATTTATAATGAACGTGATATTATTACTAACTCGGGACAACTTCTAAGACCAGATCGATTGAACATCAACTCTAAAAATCAAGCTACTCTTATAGATTATAAAACAGGAGAACCTAAGGCGTCTCACGCCAATCAACTTAACAACTATGAAGCCGTATTAAATCAGATGCCTCTTAAAGTAAGCCATAAACTCTTGGTTTATATAAATGACACAATTGAAGTTATTGAAGTCTGATTTTTCCTAGTATCTTTGCTCAAAATTAAAACCATGTACGGAGCTATAAAAAATCACTTACAACAAGAAATAGAATCTATAAAAGACGCCGGACTTTTTAAAGAAGAACGCATTATTACATCACCTCAAGGTGCCGAAATCACTCTAAACACAGGACAAAAAGTACTGAACTTCTGTGCCAATAATTATTTAGGTTTGTCAGCGCATCCAGAGGTTATTCAAGCGGCAAAAGATACTATGGACACGCATGGTTTTGGAATGTCTTCGGTACGTTTTATTTGTGGAACTCAAGATATTCATAAAGAGCTAGAGCAAAAAATTGCTGATTTCTATGGCACTGAAGATACCATACTATATGCCGCAGCTTTTGATGCTAATGGTGGTGTTTTTGAGCCTTTACTAACAAAAGAAGATGCTATAATTTCAGACTCTTTAAATCACGCCTCAATTATTGATGGCGTAAGGTTATGTAAGGCAGCAAGATATCGTTATCAAAACAATGACATGGCAGATTTAGAAACACAACTAATAGAAGCCAATGCCAAAGGTGCTCGTTATAAAATTATAGTTACTGATGGTGTGTTCTCTATGGATGGTCTGGTAGCACCTCTAGATAAAATTTGTGATTTAGCAGATAAATATGATGCTATGGTAATGATAGATGAATGTCATGCTACAGGATTTATAGGTGAAACAGGAATCGGTACTTTAGAAGAAAAAGGCGTTCTTGGAAGAATTGATATTATCACTGGAACATTAGGAAAAGCCATGGGTGGTGCTATGGGAGGATATACCACAGCTAAAAAAGAAATTGTTGAGCTTTTACGTCAGCGATCTCGTCCGTATTTGTTTTCAAATTCTTTAGCACCTGCCATTGTAGGTGCCTCTATTAAAGTATTTGACATGCTTAAAAACGATACCACGCTAAGAGATAAAGTCGATTGGAATACAAAATACTTTAAAAAAGGGATGAAAGCAGCTGGCTTTGATATTGTAGATGGTGATTCTGCAATTGTACCGGTAATGTTATATGATGCAAAGCTATCACAAAACATGGCAAATATGCTATTAGAAGAAGGCATATATGTCATCGGTTTCTTCTACCCGGTTGTTCCTAAAGATAAGGCAAGAATTAGAGTACAGCTTTCTGCTGCTCACGACCAAAAACAATTGGATAAAGCCATAGCAGCCTTCATAAAAGTGGGAAAATCGCTAAATGTTATCTGATATACTACAAATGTTAATTCAATCGCTTTATTTAAAGGCGATATACCAATAATTTTATATATTTGTCTTTGTTAATAAATCTTAACATCTTATTTTTGCAATAATTAACACTTAAATTAAAATTAATTAGAATATGAAAAATCTTAGCAGATTATTTTTTGTCGCAGTGCTTATTTTAGGCTTTAGCACTTCTGATGCTCAAGACAAGAACAATCCATGGGCTATTACAATCGGAGCTAATGCAGTTGATGTGTACCCTGTAGGAGAAGACATGCCTCAAGGAGAGTATTTTGACGAATACTTTAACGTAGATGATCACTGGAACTTTATTCCTTCGCTTTCTACAATCTCCGTTTCTAGATATCTTAGTGATGGTTTTACCTTTACTGCTAAAGGTTCTTTAAACAGAATTGACAAATTTGGTTCAAATGTTGACCTAATGACAGGTGAAGAAACAACTAATAATGTTGATGACTTAACTTATTACGGATTAGACGGTAGAGTTTCTTACAGCTTTATGGACGTTATTAATTCAAAAACCTTTGACCCATATTTAGGTGTAGGTGGTGGTTATACTTGGGTAGATGAAATCGGAGCTGGTACATTAAACGGAACTTTAGGTATCAAATTTTGGTTTACTGAGAACTTAGGTGTAGATTTTCAATCGACTTACAAACATGCATTTGAAGATTACTTACCAAAGCATTTCCAACATTCAGTAGGCTTAAGCTTTAAGTTTGGTGGTACTGATACTGACGGTGATGGTGTTTACGATCACGAAGATGCTTGTCCTGAAGAAGCTGGTTTAGAAATCTTTAATGGTTGTCCAGATTCAGATGGTGATGGTATTCAAGATTCAAAAGACGATTGTCCTAACACAGCAGGTTTAGCTGAATTTAACGGTTGTCCTGATACTGACGGTGACGGTGTTGTTGATAAAGATGATAAATGTCCTGAAGTTGCTGGTTTAAAAGAATTAGCTGGTTGTCCTGATACTGACGGTGATGGTGTTTCTGATGCTGATGACAAATGTCCTAACGAAGTAGGTCCTGCTGCTAACAACGGATGTCCTTGGCCAGATACTGACGGTGACGGTGTATTAGACAAAGATGATAAATGTCCTAACGAAGCTGGTACAGTTGCAAACAACGGTTGTCCTGAAATTGAGCCAACTGAAGAAGTTATGGAAACTTTAAATGAGTACTCTAGATCTATCTTATTTAACTCTGGTAGAGCTACTTTCCAAAAACAAACGGATCAAGTATTACAATCTATGGTAGCTATCTTTAAAGAATACCCAGAAGCTAGCTTCTCACTTGAAGGTCACACTGATAGTGATGGATCTAAATCTATGAACCAAGCGTTATCTGAAAGAAGAGCAAATGCAGTTAGAGATTATTTAATCGCTAACGGAATTAGTTCTGAAAGATTATCTGCTGCTGGTTTTGGTGAAGACAATCCAATTGCTAGTAACAGTACAAGCGCTGGTAAAAAAGAAAACAGACGTGTAGAAGTGAAGTTGAAAAACTAATCACATCTAAAATATATTTTAAAAACGCTCCGAAATTCGGAGCGTTTTTTATTTTTATAAAATGATAAGTTTTATAAAATCTGTACTCGTAGATCTTCAAAAGAAAGAATTAGATTTCGAAAATCTACATTTCATATTACCTAGCAAGCGTGCTGGTGTATTTCTTAAACATCACCTTTCTACATTATTGCAAGACCAACCTATTTTTGCACCTCAAATACTGAGTATAGAAGAATTTGTAGAAGAGCTATCTGGCTTACAAACCTTACCTAATACCGATTTACTATTTAGGTTATATCAAACTTATAAAGCTCATACTAATGAGAGTGAACAAGAGCCTTTTGATTCCTTCTCAAAATGGGCACAAATCTTATTACAAGACTTTAATGAGATTGATCGCTACCTTATACCAAAAGATCACATATTCGACTACCTAAGTGCCATTAAAGAATTAAATCATTGGTCTTTAGAAACCAACCAAACCGAACTGATTAAAAATCATTTAAAGTTCTGGAAACAGCTTAAATACTACTATATAGCATTTACAGAAAACTTGTTAAAATCAGATCAGGGTTATCAAGGCCTTATCTATAGAAAAGCAGTTGAAAATTTAGAAGTATACAAAAACAATAATTCTACCAAAACACATATTTTTCTTGGGTTTAATGCTTTAAACACGGCAGAATCTCAAATTATTCAAAGCTTACTTAAAAATGAATTAACACATATCTATTGGGATATTGATAAAACTTTTATTGACGACCCTATACATGATGCTGGTTGGTTTACAAGGCAACACAGAAATAAATGGAATTACTTTGAATCAAATACTTTTAATTGGGTTACTTCAAATTACAAGCAAGAAAAAAACATTCAGGTCATAGGGATTCCAAAACTTGTTGGGCAAGCAAAATACATCGGTCAAATATTAGAAGAGTTAACAGAGTCTGAAAACAACCTCTCTAAAATCGCAGTTGTTTTAGGGGAAGAACAACTCTTATTACCTGTACTAAATTCTATTCCCAATACTATAGAAAAGCTTAATGTTACAATGGGCCTACCCTTGCAATACGTCCCTTTAGCATCATTTTTTGAACAGTTAATGGTACTTCATAAAAACAACACAATACAGTATTATTATAAAGATGTCATCAACTTACTATCTCACCCTTCAGCATATCCACTATTCGAAACAGAAGAGACGAATACCGCTGATGAAATCATAGAAATTATACAAAAACAAAACCTTGTATATATCACTCTAGAAACACTCTTAAAACTCAGCAAATCAAATTCTGAAATCATAAATTTAATTTTTAAATCATGGCATAACCAACCAAGTTTAGCATTACAACAAAGTACTGAGCTAATATTTAAAATGAAGGTAAATTATGATAAGAATAAACAAAATCACCATCTCGAGTTAGAGTATCTGTACCGTTTCAACACCCTATTTAATCAGCTAACAGAATTAAATAACAATTACAAATACTTAAATTCAATTACAGCACTTCATGGGGTCTACAAGGAATTATTAAGTTCTGAAACTTTAGATTTTAAAGGTGAACCCTTAGAAGGACTTCAAATTATGGGCATGTTAGAGTCACGTGTTTTAGATTTTGAAACCGTAATTATAAGTTCTGTTAACGAGGGAATTTTACCCTCTGGAAAGACAAATAATTCCTTTATTCCATTTGATGTAAAAATTGAAAATAAGCTCCCAACATTTAAAGAAAAAGATGCTGTTTACACCTACCACTTTTACAGATTATTACAACGCGCTAAAAATGTTTATATATTATATAATACAGAAATTGACGCTTTAAAAGGCGGTGAAAAAAGTAGATTTATTACGCAGTTAGAAGTAGAAGGAATCCATAACATTAAACACAAAATATTAGCACCTGAAGTACCAATTATTGAACAGAGATTAACCGAAATAAACAAAACGCCTTTCGTTGTAGAACAGATAAAAGTACTTTCTAATAAAGGCTATTCACCGTCCTCACTAACCAATTACATTAGAAATCCTATAGACTTTTATTATGAAAAAATTTTAGGCATTAAAGCATTTGAAGAGGTTGAAGAAAATATTGCAGCCAATACCTTAGGGTCTGTTATTCATAATTCCTTAGAGGATTTTTATAAACCTTTGGAAGGTGTTTTTTTAACTGTTGAACATCTTAAAGATTTTAAAAACCGTACTAAGGCAATGGTAACTAAACATTTTGAAGACCTCTATAATAAAGGAGGTTTTTCGAGTGGAAAAAATCTTATCATTTTTGAAATTGCCCAGCGTTATATCCTGAATTTTATTAATTTAGAAATAGAAAGTCTTAAGCAAGGTAATGAGATTGAAATCATTTCTATTGAAGCTGACCAAGCCATACACATTACTATTGAAGGCTTAGAATTCCCCATTAAACTGCATGGAAAAGTTGATCGTGTAGACCGTTTTAATGGCGTAACTAGAGTCATTGATTACAAATCTGGTAAGGTGGAACAAAACAAAGTTGAAATAGTAAATTGGGAGGACATAACCACAGATTACGACAAATACAGCAAACCCTTTCAGATTTTATGCTATGCGTATATGATGCATCAAAATAAGCAAATAGAATTACCGATTGAAGCCGGAATAATTTCATTTAAAAATTTGAATGGCGGCTTTTTAAAGTTCGCAAAAAAAGACAAAGCAGGAGCTTATGCTAAAAAAGACCAATTAATTACAAGTGAAACACTTCAGAATTTCGAAATAGAACTTAAAAAACTGATTACTGAAATCAGTAATCCTGATTTAAAATTCACCGAAAAAGAACTCAACTAATGCAAATCGATAGAAACATCATTTTAGAAAGAAAAAATAAGAAACCTATTCTTATAGATACCTTTTATTCTGAAACTAAAGCGAATCAACCCATACTTATATTTTGTCATGGTTACAAAGGTTTTAAAGATTGGGGTGCCTGGCATCTTATGGCAGAGGCTTTTGCCAAAGCTGGATTATGTTTTATAAAGTTCAACTTTTCGCATAACGGTGGCACTATGGAAAACCCAATAGATTTTCCAGATTTAGAAGCTTTTGGGAACAATAATTACACAAAAGAATTAGATGATTTAGATGCTATTATTACTTGGTCTCAAAATCACTTCAAGAACAATGCTAATATAAACACCAACAAAATTTCATTAATAGGTCATAGTCGTGGCGGTGGTGTGACACTAATTAAAGCTTCTGAAGATACACGAATTATTAAGCTTATAAGTTTAGCAAGTGTTAGTGATTTTGGCGTTAGGTTTGGGTCTGATGCTGAGATAAATGACTGGAAAACCAAAGGCGTAAAATATATTGTAAATGGCAGAACGAAACAACAAATGCCACATTATTATCAGTTTTTTGAAGATTTTAAAGCCAATGAAAATCGATATCATATTGAAACTGCAACCAAACAATTAAACATTCCACATTTAATTATTCAAGGTACTGAAGATGCTGCCGTAAAACTAAGTGAAGCTGAAGCTTTACATCAATGGAATCCTGATAGTCAACTTGAAATTATTGAAGGAGCAGACCATGTTTTTGATACGAGACATCCTTGGAAGAAGAAAGAGCTATCAGAGGAACTCATGACAGTTATAAAACATTGTGTGGAGTTTTTGAAATAAAAAATCAACACGCTAAACCATGAAATAGGACTAATAATCCATATCTAGTTTTGTACCAACTCCTATAGATGCTTCTTTAAACCATACTTCAGTATAACTGCCATTGGCATATTGTTTTGTTATATCTCCATTATACGTCTCAGCGCCTGTACTCCAAACAATATTTTCTTCTGGATCTTTACCGTTGGTTTGATTATAAGCACCTTGCATAAAAGTTTGTAATTCTTCGGCGTATGCCTCCTCTTTTTCAATACCATCACGACCTATCGGAGCATATAATGTAAGTATTTGTTGAGGAATACTTTGTTTATTGGAAAAATCTGATTTTATCAAACTTTTGCTAAATGTTTTGGTATCATGTCCTTCACTGATAAAAGTTAAATGCATCATGCCTCCATATACATTTATTTCATAACTAAATTCTTCACCTAATTTTATACCGTCCTTTGGTTCTTCAGGGAATGAATTTGGGCCTGTTCCAATTACAGACATATCATTACCCCAAACAGCTGTTGAAAAATCCCATCTACCCGAATTATCGCCTTTGGTGTTTATTTCATAATTCCAAAAAACAGAACCTTTTTTATGTCCCGGAAATTTTTTATAAAAAATTTTTAAAGGTTCATTTTCGTGGCCATCTTTACTATGTATTTGTCCTACAACCACAGCATATGACGCGGCTACTCTTGCATCTCCCGAGGTTGAAACATGCATTACTTTTAACTTTCCTGTTAATTTACCACCTTCTTTAGGTGTCCAATACGTTTGGTTTCTTAATTCTGTCCGAGTATTACTAGAAGTCCTAGTGGTAACACCAGAATTAGGTGCTTTAAATACGACCCAATCAGTTTCATCATCACTTGACACATAAAAAAAATTTTTATGTTCAGAATTTTCTAAGTTTTCTAGACGCGTACCATCACCACAAAGCATACTACACCAGCCATCCATAAATGGAATTACATCACTTGGATACTTAACGGTGTCTTTAGCTACAGTTGTCGTTTTTTTAGTTCTATGACCACAATTAATCAGAAATAATGAAATACTTATCAGTAAGAGTGATTTTGACGATAGTTGCATCTTTCTTATTCTCATTATTTCTGATTATTTATGTACATTCAAAAATTTTAATCAAGTAATTCTGTTACAGCTTGATCAATTGACGAATACGCTGTGGACTCTATAAAACCAATAGAAAAAGTTTCAATTGTAGTTAAATGTTTAGTTGTACGCTCTCCATTATTTCTACCAAAACCAAACACAGTCATATCTGGTCTGCTAACATAATTATCGGGTAAATTATCATCCTCGTGATGTAACATAAATAACATCCGTGAGGATTTTTGATCTCCGAAAGCCATCCATTCAGGAGCAGGCAAATCACCTGTAAATGTTTCAGTTATGGGATGTTTTTGGTTATCCATTGAGGCATACCAAAAATCTGTTGTGTCCATTTCTCCTCCAGGTACACCTTCATATTGTACCCAATATTTATACCCATCACTAACTTTAGTCATCGTAAAATCGCAGCGATCCGAATAAAAATCCCATTGGCCTTCCCATTTTTTATTTTCTGATGTAAATATTATGCGAACATGGTCTTCATATTCAATTTCAACTATTGAAGTTGAAGGGTCTGTACCAGCATTCATGGCGTGAAAATAACTTCCATCTTGTCGATGAATTGCATTAGGAAATCCTCTGTACTCTCCCTTATGACCTGATCCTTTTTCATTGTGAAAGCCAATCCAATCTACACCATCTTTATCAATCATACTCGACAAGCCACCGCCTTCTTTTTCTAGATAATATATAGCTGAAGGGGTACTTACTATATAAGCAGACCCACCTCCAGCAGTTTCATCTATGCCATGTGTAAGTGTTACTTTTTGTTCTGAACAAGAGCAAAACCATAATTGAATTAAAACTAGTAAAATCAATTTTTTCACATTCATAATTTTATAGTTATTATTTGGTTGTAGACACGTTGACTTTGGCACTTCTTCTCAATAAAAAGCCAATAGTGAAAATGATTATTGAACAGACTAAAAACAAGATTCTACCCCAAACAGGATTTGGAATTAGAGTCATAAGCAAAATACCCGCACTCATAGTCATAACCATATTACCTAATTTTCTTCGTTGTTGACTATCAACTTCATCTTGTAGATTATCGGCAATAACTGGAGTTACTAAATCTTCAAAGAAACGATCAGTTTCAAGTTTGTGATTATCCTTGGCTTCGTTGTAAAATAATGAAGTTGCCCAGAAAAATCCTCCTGTAATAAATACATGACCAGCAATGGTTAGAATAATATTCATATCCACAATTTCACGACCTGTAAGAGAGTCTATACCAAACCAAGACACAAAAACATCTGGAGTAATAACATTATCTATCATCCAAGACACACCTAAACCTAAAGCAATAGTAGCCCAAGGTGCCCATTTTGGAGTTTTTTTCACTACAATTCCCACTACTAATGGCACCATCATTGGTAACTGTACCATCGTTGAAACGCGCATCATAAGCTCATATAAACTCAGTTCTTTAAGTGTTGCGAAATAAAACGCAACGGCGATTACTCCCATTCCGCTAATAAAACTCACTAATTGACTAATTCTCAATAATTTTTTATCATCTTTTTCTTTACTTCTTTTAGCTAAAAAAGGCTGATAGATACTTCTGATAAAGATTCCTGCGTTTTTATTTAATGCAGAATCCATTGAAGACATGGAAGCAGCAAAAAGGCCAGCCATTAGTAACCCTACAGTTCCTATTGGCATTGCATTACGTGCAAATACTAAATATACTGCATCTGCAGCCTTGTTTCCTAATTGCGCATAGTCTGCTGTAGCATCCGGGTATAAAGTCGCAGCTGCCCATGGTGGGATAAACCAAATTATAGTACCTACGCCCATTAACACCATAGCTAATAAAGCCGCTTTACGCGCATTAAAAGTATCTTTTGCCCCAAGAAATCGAAATGAATCATGAAGATTCATCATGGTTATGATTTGTTTCGGTAAAAAGAAAATAAAAGTTCCAATTAGTATTAAGGGGTAATTCATATCTGGACCAACTAGGAAACCACCTGGGAAGTTTTCAACTAAATTTACAGGACCATCAACCATCACCAATGCAACTATTGCAGTAGCTATAGAAACTACAGCCACTACCAAAGTTTGAACAAAATCTGAGGCAACAACACCCCATGCACCAGATAGTACGGATACAAAAACAACCGTCAATCCGATTCCTATAATGGTTGTAAAGATATCGGCATCAAAAACGGCGCTAGTAAAAACACCTAAAGCGTTTAACCAAACTCCTGCATTTATAAATGAAAATATGATTAACGCCCATGAAAAAAACAACTCATTTTCCGAACCAAATCTTCTTTTTATTGCTTCTGTAGGAGTATCTACCCTCATTTGTCTAAACCGCTGCGCAAAGAATAAATAACCACAATAGAAAGCAAAAGTGTTACCTATATAAACCGCACAAATGGCAAACCCATCATTGAAAGCTTTACCTGCAGCTCCTGTAAAAGTTACAGCTGAAAATTGTGCCATAAAAGCAGTTGAACCTACCATCCACCACAACATTCGTCCTCCTCCACGAAAATAATCGCTCGTAGATTTACTTGCCATTCTTGAAAATATAACACCTATAGCGAGAATTAGTACAAAGTAGAGTGCAATTACAATATAATCGTAAAACATAGTTTTGATATTTTATTGCAGATGACTTACATCTGTCCAGTTATTATTCTCTCTAATTAAATCGATAAGTTGTTGGTAAAGACTACCCTCTTTAAAAGACTGGTAATACGCTACTTTTTCACCTTTAATATCATTTACAAATTCTCTTACTAAATAATGCCAGTTACGCTCAGTATCGCCATCTACCTTTGGTTGATTATCAACAATATCTTGAGGTAAGTCTAACGTTTTCCAAGTTTTATTATCCCATACATAAAGTGGTCCCATACCATAATGTCCTTCAATGAAAATGGCCCCTTTAGTACCATAAAAAACTATATGATTCTCGTGAAACTTTGGATTAAGTCCTCCATGTTTAAATAACACAGAAACAGGTTTAGAAGCTATTGGACTTTCCAACTGTGCTAAAACCGTATATGACCATTCTACATTACTTTCTCCCCATTTAAGAGATGGGTCGTTAAGATCTTTTGGTATAAAGTCTCTTCGTGTTTTAAAATTATGAACACCTTCAACAATAGGCGCTTTTCCTAAGTCATCTCTTACTTCTCCTATAATTGATAGTATCTTCTCACCGATAACAGAGGTAACAATTGACATCATGTGGGTAAAGTTATTGTTGAGTCTACCACCACCATCTTCTTTTCTATGTGACCACCCGAAAGGGATATCTCGTTCTAAGTTAAAGTGAGACATACACTCTACTTCCGTAGGCTCACCAATTTCACCATTAGCAACAAGTCGTTTGGCATGTTGAATGTGTGGCATATACCGAAAGCTAGATGCAAATGCTGTTTTTAAATTTTTATCTTGGGCTAGTTTATATAGTTCTAAAGCTGTTTCTCCTTCAGCTGTTAATGGCTTATCACTAAATACATGACACCCAAATGCTATAGCTTGTTTTATAGGTTCATAATGAGCTCCCCCAGGTGTTGCTATAGTTACAATATCTGGTTTGCAATCTTCTAATGCTTGTTGCCAATCTGTTCCAAAATAAGGAATCCCTTTTTTCTTAGCTACTTCACTTACAACACTTGGTGTTCTTCCTACTATACCTACTATGTCTGCACCTGCAGCTCGAAATGCATCCGCGTGGCCTTGACCTGCAAATCCAGTTCCAGAAACTAATACTTTTAATTTGTTATTCATTTTAGACTGTTTTAATATGGGTTTGTTTAATTAGTTTATTTGTGGGGCTTTATTATTTTATTTCAGCGGTTTTATAAAAGTCTTTAAGAAGCATTGACTAACTTAAACTCGGCAAAAAAACTACCAAATGTCGGATTAGAAATTGCATTCTATTTCAATGTGAAAGCAAAAGACAACTGTTATAAAATAGCAGCTTAAGATTATTTAATTTTATTAAAAATAAATCAACAAAAAACTGGTGCGCCACATTGGTGTACCAAAAATAAGGATTTTTTTTGGATTTCCATAGTAAGATATCGACTTACTATGGCATTTATAATATACAACTGAACATCAGTGTTTTAATTACGTGTTACAGTTTAAAAGAAGCTCTATACTGATAAAAAACCATTTAAATTCAGGAAGGAATTAAAAGACACGTATATGCTTTCTAGATTTTTTTAAACTTACATCTCACATTTAGTACTAAAGTCATTATAAGTTTATTTACTTATATAAGTAGACACTTTTATTTATAAAAATTTGTGAAATTTAATATAAGAAGTGGAGGTCTAAGATACATTGATGGTACTAGAGAAATCAATAGATTTTTGTAGTATTCAAATACTGTTTGTAAGATATTATTGGAATGGTAAAACTGATTTATCAGAATTAATTAAATTCCAAAATTTTAGAAAAAAGTTACTAGCAAACAATCCTTAAAAAGGAAAAAATTTCTTTTAATTAAAAAAAATTCTGTTAATAATGACACTTTAATCTTGGATAATAGCTTTATAACTATAACCAAAATCCTCAGGTAGAACAACATAATCTGTACCTAAAGCAATTCCATTACTAGCTTCCCATTGCAATGAATTTCCAGTAGAAGAAACCTTTGGTAAAACAAAATTAGATAAATCATCATTTACACTAAAAGCCTTTTCGCCTACAGAAGTTAAACCAGCAGGAAAATCTACTTGAGTAATTCGATTAGCAAGAAAAGCACTATCTCCGATAGATGTAAGTGATTCAGGAAAATTTACGCTAGTGATGCGATTATCTCTAAAGGCACTGTCCTCTATAGTTGTAATTCCTTCGTGAAAATCCATATGAGTTAGAAAGTTAACATTAAAAGCCATTTCCTCAATGGTTGTAATCCCAGCAGGAAAATCAACACTTATAAGCCGGTTGTTCTGAAAAGAAAAACTCCCTAAAGAAGTAAGTCCGGCTGGCAAATCTACATTGATTAAACTATTATCTCTAAAAGCACCATGCCCAATAGACGTTAGCCCTTTAGGTAAATCGACACTGATAATGTTATTTGACTCAAAAACACTTTTATTAAGAGAGGTAAGCCCTTTTGGCAAAGTTACGCTAGTAATGCGATTGTTCTGAAAAGCACTATCTCCAATAACCATTAGTCCATCCGGAAAATCTATACTAGTTAGACGATTATTTTTAAAAGCACTGGATCCAATGCTTTTAAGCGCTGCAGGCAAAACAACACTGCTTAGGTTTTTACCTTTAAAAGCATCTTCACCAATTTCGGTAATAACTTGCCCTTTAAGCTTTTTTGAAATAATAATATCGGGTTGAAAATTATCACCATCACTGTTTGTAAGTGTTGAGGATGTAATAACCCCATTTTCTACCGTTACATCATTAGCTGTAAGTGTGTATGGTGTTTGCGACTGCCCCATTAGGACGAATGCAAACAAAACGATTGTACTTAATATAATTCTACTCATAATATTTATTAGTTTAAAATTTTTAAACCAGGCTATTTTTAAATGATTTCAACTCAAAAATTTTACATTTTTTTGTTTAAAAATTAGATGTGAAGTACTAAAACACTTCATACAAACTAACATTGAATATCTAATCATTTTTAAATTAAATTATTCAATTCAAACGAGTAGCCTGAACTATGTATCAACTAGAAACATTTTAGACAGCATCTATATTGTCTACGATTCCGCACCTAAATTCCCTACAGCACGACATTATACGCCATTATTGTTCTGAATAACAATCAATTAAAATTAATTATGTTTCTTTGTCTTAATCAAAAACACCTTTTAAAGATTAATTTAAGGTTGATTTTTTTAATTTAATGTATGGCTATAAATTGGCTATTAACTAAAAGCTAAACCTCCATTAATATCTACATTATTACCAGTAATAAATGAGGCTTCATCACTAGCTAAATACGCTACTAAATCAGCAACTTCTTCAGCAGAACCTTCTCTTCGTAATGGTGTACCATTGGCAACATTTTTACGCACTTCATCCTTTGTAAAATCATCATGGAATTTTGTTGCAATCATTCCAGGACAAACAGCATTAATTCTAATTCCTTGTGGTCCTAATTCTTTAGCCCAGTTTCTTGTTAATGTCATCACGGCACCTTTAGATGCTGCATATATTACAGAACCTGCACCACCACCATCTCGACCAGCTTGAGAAGCAAAATTCACTATTGAAGCGCCTTTCTCCATCAAAGGTTTAAAAGCCTGTGTTACAAATACGGTGCCTTTAAAGTTTACATCCATTACCAAGTTATAGAATTTTTCATCTAATTCTTCGACTGTTTTTCTGGCAAACAAACCTCCGGCAACATTCACCAAAACATCAACTTTTTCTCCATATGCCTCTTTAGTTTTAGCAACCATATTATTGATGTCTTCTTGCTTAGTTACATCACCGTAAACAGCAATTGCTTCTCCACCAACAGCATTAATGGCTTCCATAGTTGCATCTCTGTCTGCTTCACTATCAAAATAATTCATAACAACTTTAGCACCTTCTTTAGCTAATTTTACACATACTGCACGACCTATATCGCGACCACCGCCTGTTACAACGGCTACTTTACCTTTTAAATTCATTTTATTTTCAATTTTATTAATATTTATTTTTATATAAATTCTGAATGTAAATATTAATGTTAAACTTTATTCTTCATTTTCTTTGTAATTATCACAGTATTGAAACAACTTATTAAAATGTTTTCTCATTGTTTCTTCTGCTAGTTGCGGATCTTGAATTTCAATTGCTTTATAGATTTCTTCATGTTCTTTAATTCTTAACGCATCTAAATGATTATAATCTGTATGATATTTTTTAAAATCAACAATTATTTGAGGTGTAATGGCTATCATAATTTGATTTATAGTAACATTACCACTTGCCCTTGCAATTGCTAAATGAAACAATAAATCTTCTTGAACAGCATCTTCTCCTTTTAATAATTTAGAGTTATGAGCATCTAAAGTTCTTTTTATCTTTTCTAAATCTTCTTCGGTACGAATTTCTGCTGCCAGCTTTACGGCCTTTAATTCTAACAAAATTCTGGTTTCTACTAAAGATTTAAAATTTGGTAAACCAAGGCTTAAAATATCATCAATCATCCCATTCATTGCTATTTGACCAATATTTGCAAGGAATGTTCCACTTTGTGGCATCGATCTTAATATGCCATAAGACTCTAGTTTAAGAATTGCAGTTCTAATACTTCTTCTACTGACACCAAAATTTTCTGCCAATATTCTTTCAGGAGGTAATTTATCTCCTGGCTGCAAATGCTTCTCGATTATTAAATCTCGTATTTGAGAAATTAACTTACTGACACGTGCTGTTATCTTCTGATTTTCGTTTTTAGAAAGTATATCTAAGTTCATATTATTTAAAATAAATTGGTGCACCAATATGGAACAGTAAAAATATCAAATAAGTTCTAGCTGCAAAAACATACAATCTTTAATAAATGTTAAAAGTTCACCCGACCCATTGCACATCGGGTCGGATAACCTTTTAACTCATTTAACAAATAAAAACATCTTCTTAATATCCTGAATTTTGGGTGATTACACCTTGACTAACATCAATTTCTCTTTGAGGTATAGGTAATAATAAATCATCTTCAGTAACTGGAACTCCTAAATGGTTAGACATTACAGAAACAAGGTTTCCATAGCGTTGTAAATCAAACCATCTATGCCCTTCAAAGGCAAGTTCAAATCTTCGTTCGTCTCTAATGGCTTGTTCAAGTTCTGATGCATTTGCAAAATCACTTAACACATAAGGCGCTAAATCTTCTCTTGCATGAACTTTATTTAGCTCATCAATTGCAGGCTGCATATTAGCATCACCATTTTCTTCATTTAATATTTCAGCATACATTAAAATAATATCTGCTAACCTTAATACGACCCAGTCGTTATCTCCCTCGTATTCAACAGCGTAATCAGGATCATATTTAATCGTTCTATTTTCTACTCCAATAACTGCTAAAGTAGCATCATGTCTATCACCTGCAGGAGAAAGATCCATATGTTCTTGAGTTGGGACATAACCTGTTCCGTCTATTAACAAATGATAAGAGAACCCATTTCCTTCTCCGTTTGATGCAGACTTATAACCTACCGAAAATAAAATTTCATTGTTACTTTCATTGGTAACGGAGAATACATCTATAACCGTTGGCTCTAATGTATAACCAGCACTTAAAATTTCTTCTAAAAGACTTTTGGCTGAAGAATTATTTCCTAATGTTAAATACACTTTTGCTAATATACCTTTGGCAGCACCTGAGGTAGCTCTACCTACCTCATTAGTTTCTGGCAATAAGCTTATAGCATCAGATAAATCTGCAATAATTTGATCATAAATTATTGAAGTCGATTGTCTTGTTAAATCTGGAAGATTTTCGGTAGAAAGTGTTGCTGTAGTTGTTAATGGGACGTCACCAAACAACCTTACTAAATTAAAATACGTTAAAGCTCTAACAAATTTTCCCTCCCCTTCAAATTTATTTCTTGTGCCTTCGTCGTTGATTACATCTAAATTAGCAATTAGATTATTGGTTCTTGAAATAGTGAGGTAACAATTCTGCCAAAAATCTAGAGTAATATCACTTGTTGGTAACATATTTAAATTTTCCGCTCTTCCCCATTCGCCTTCTGATAATAGAATAGTCAAATCATCACTTCTTACATCAGTTAAACTCCATAAACCACCGGGTGCAGATTGTCTTGAATAACTATGTTGTAAACCGTCGTAAACTCCTGAAACTATAGTTTCAATTTCAGCTTCGTTAGTATAAAAACCATCGTTTGGCACTTGCGACTCTGGAAGCAAATCTAAATCAGAGCAACTTAACACACTAAATATGGCAAGTAAAACGCCCCATCTTCTTATTGTTTTTTTATATATTTTTTTCATAAGTATAAAATTTTAATTAAAACTTAGCATTAATTCCTATTGCAATAGTTCGCTGAACCGGATGTGCTCCCCTTTGGTATCCTGATACTAGTGGATTATCCGAATAAGTGCCCGCAAACGTTGTAGCTTCTGTAGAAGCCTCAGGATTAAAACCTGTATAACTTTTTCCTGTAATAAATATTAAATTAGATCCTGTTAAGTAAAATCTCATACTAGATAAGCCTATTTTATCATTAAACTCCGAAGGAAGCGTATATCCTACCGTCATGTTTCTTAAACTAAAATATGAAGCATCTTGAACGTTTGCATCAGAATTTGAACGTATAACCAATCTATCTTTATCTGCTTGAGGTAAGTCAAACCCGTCTACACTTTCATTGGCATATTGGGAATTTTCATAATAAGAATCTATATTAAAGACTTCTGCACCATGTGAACCTTGAAAAGTTACTGCAAAATCGAAATTTTTATATTCTAAGTTATTTGTTAATCCCCAAGTAAAATCTGGATATGGACTCCCCAAAACTGTTTTATCATTTTCATCTATAACCCCATCTCCATTTAAGTCTTTTGCATAAACAAAGTCTGTACTTGCATTAACAGGCCAGGTTGTATTATGAGAACCGTAAGGCACCTCGCCATCTGATACATATCCGTAAAATTGAACTAGTGGACTACCGACTTCTGCTAAAAACTCGTTTGGTCTTTTAGGTTCTGGTACAGTTATAAGACGTTGTGTGCCTCCAAAATCTACCAACTCATTTCTATATCGAGATATGTTGAAGCCTGTACTCCAAGATAATTCTCCTGTGGTATTAATGGTACTAAGGTTTAATTCAAAACCTTTATTTTCTACTTTACCTTGGTTATCTAAAAAGTATTCAAAACCACTAACATAAGAAAGGGGCACCTCTAACAAAAGATCTTCTGTAGATGTTTTAAACATGTCAAATTCTAATTGAATTCTACTGTTAAACAAGCCTACATCTAAGCCCAAATTAAGTTCTTGTGTCTTCTCCCAACTAAGATTAGGATTAGAAACATTGGTTGGAGCAAATCCTGTAGTTGCTGCTCCTCCAAGTATACTATTATTAATCCCCAATAATCCTATATGGCTATAATCTCCAATTGTATTGTTACCAGTAGTACCTATACTCGCTCTTAATTTAAGATTATTTACAACGTCAGAAGAATTAAGAAAGCTTTCTTCTGAAATTCTCCATCCGAATGATGCCGATGGGAAAAAACCGTATTGGTTATTTGCACCAAATCTTGAACTTCCATCCCACCTAGAACTAACTGAAAATAAGTACTTATTATTTAAATCATAATTAATTCTGAAAAAAGCGGAATTCAAAGCACTTTTACTTCTCGTTGAAGTGCCTCCAGATAAAAGCCCGCCATTTACTGTATGAATATAATCTATCACAAAATTATTCGCTGCTACACTCGAATTTGTAACACTTGTAACCTGTGTTGAAACACCTGCTACAACATTTAATTGGTGTATGTCATTAATTGTTTTATTATAAGTTAAAACATTCTCATTTAACCAATCAATAATTTTAGTGGTGTTATAATGTGCAAGAGTTACGTCTGCGCCTTCTCTACTTACGATAGATGACAAATAACGTTGGTCTTCTAATTGATCCATATAACCTCCAAAACTAGTTTTTAAAGAAAGTTCATCCGAAAAATTAATTTTTAAATAAGCGTTAGCAAAGCCTTCAATCCTATTAATGGTATACCACTCTCCTTCTAACATTGCAATAGGGTTATAATCACTCTGCTCTCTAAGTCGAATTCCTGTATAATTTGGATTTCTTCCTATATCAAAATCATTTTCATGTGCGTATTCTCCAATCTCTTTTCCTGTAATGGCGGCAGTTGCAGCATTGTGATACACTGGAACCCATGGAGCTGTTCTAAATAACTGATGATTTTCTCTATTAACTTTTCTAGTCTCACTATAGGTAGGATTAATATTTATACCCAGTTCTAACCAATCGTTAGCTTTAACATCTACATTGGCTCTGAAACTATATTTAGTATAATCATTTGTAAGCATTATCCCTTCTTCATCTGTATAGTTAGCAGAGAAAAAATAATTAACATTTTCTGTTCCACCAGAAGCACTTAGCTGATGATTCATTATGTAACCTGTTCTGTAAATTTCATCGTACCAGTTAGTATTAGTTCCAAAGCTTTCTGCTAAATTAATTTCATCTAAGTCAGTACCACCCTGAGAAATAACATAATCTTTCCATTCTCCAATAGTTGGAAATTTATTTAGACTAGAGCTTATAGGGTTTTTGTCTAAGTTATCTCGAATCCCATTTTTAAACCCTCCATAAACATTATACTCTACCGTAACCTTACCCCTTTTACCTTTTTTAGTGGTAATAAGAATAACTCCCGATCCTGCTCTAGATCCATAAATGGAAGCAGAAGCAGCATCTTTAAGTACATTTATAGATTCTACATCTTGCATATTAACACTAGATAAATCGCCTTGAATTGGATATCCATCAACAACAATTAATGGTGAGTTTGATGCAGATATTGAAGACATCCCTCTGATCTGAATCTGAGCAGATTCTCCAGAATTACCACTATTTGTTTTAATGTTTACACCTGCCAACTGCCCTTGAAGTGCCTGACCTGCAGTTGCGGTAGCGACTTTAGATACTTTGTCTCCACTTACTTGAGAAACGGCTCCGATAGCATGAGATTTTTTCATAGCTCCATAACCAATTACTACGACCTCCTCTAATACTGCGGTATCTTCAACAAGCGTAATATTTAATTCTTTTTGATCACTTACTGTAAGTGTTTGTGTTTTAAACCCTACATAAGAAATGCTCAAAACATCACCTTGGGTAACTTCGAGATTAAATTCACCATTAAAATCGGTTACAGTCCCTTTTGAAGAATCTACTATAACAATACTTGCTCCTGGAATTGGCATCGCTGACACATCATAAACAGTACCTGATATTTGATAACTTTGTTGTGCTATTAATGTAAAGCTACATAGTAATAACACAAATATTGTTAGTTTTATTTTTAAATTCATTTGTGGTTTATTTAGTTAAATTAATTAATCATCAATACAGAATATATATTGACATAAAAGATGACTAACACTTTATTTTACTATACTTTCATCTCAGAATTTCAACTCTATTTCTAAAATTAAAAAGTGATTTAGGTATAGCATCACAAGTTTATTTTACTTCGATTTCATAAGAAGTAACCCAGAAATTATAGTTGCATAAGAACCTAACTTCATTTTAGATTTTAGTTTCATATATAAATTATTTTGGTTTGTATAAAATGTAGCAATGTCCTGCCCACAACATTTTAGTGCACTAAATGTGTAGAAAAATTAAAGAATTGACTGTACAGTAAAACAATTACATCTACAAGTAAATCAAATATTTAACTCAGGTAATTACTATAAATTAAAAATTAATAACACTACGAATAATTATTTACCAGCTCCATAGTGTACCATCTTCTAATCTACTAACTGGTAAGTAAGATCTGTTGTAAGGGTATTTTTTAGAGGCTTCTTCATCAAAATCAACTCCAAGTCCTGGTGTATCATCAATGTAGATTTCTCCTTCTTTTAGTTTTGCTTTATATTTAAACACCTCATTTAATTCTGGTGTTCCAAATCCGATAAATTCTTGTACACCAAAGTTTGGGGCCCAAAGATCCAAGTGCATGTGTGCCATAAAACAAACAGGCGAAAGATCTGGTGCGCCATGTGGTGCCATTCTCACATGATATAGTGCTGCAAAATCTGCTAATTTTTTCAATGGGCTTATTCCCCCTCCGTGAGTTGCAGCTGTTCTAACAAAATCGATGTATTGATTTTCAATTAAAGGTTTTGCATCCCAAATTGTATTAAATTTTTCGCCTAATGCAATTGGGGTCGTCGTGTGATTTCTTATAATTTTATAGCCTTCAGGATTTTCATAAGTAGTGGTGTCCTCCATAAACTTTAAACGGTATGGCTCTAACATTTTTCCTAACTGTGCCGCTTCAATAGGTGTTAACCTACTATGGATATCATGACACAATTCAATATTATAGCCAAATCTTTCCCTAGCCGTTTTAAATAATTCTGGAATAAAGTTTAAATATTTTGTTGTAGACCAAACTTGTTCTGGAGGTAAAGGTCTATCACCTTGTAATTCATAATAATTTTTTTTGCCTTCTAGTGTGCCATAAGTTCCTGCCAAATTAGGAATAGAACATTGTAATCTTACAGCCTTATACCCTTCATTAATAGCGACCTCTAAGTTATTTATAACCTCTTCTATTGTCGCTCCATTTACGTGGGCATAAACGGTTACAGCTCTTCTACTTTTTCCGCCTAACAATTGGTAAACAGGTAAACCTGCAACTTTACCTTTAATATCCCAAAGCGCCATATCAATGGCTCCAATGGCTGCCATACTGATTGCTCCATTTTGCCAATAGGCTCCCTTAGCTAAATATTGCCAAATATCTTCTATTTGATGTGGATCTCTACCAATTAAACATGGTATGACATGCGCTTCTAAGTAAGCAACAACTGCCAACTCTCTTCCATTTACAGTTGCATCTCCCAAACCATAGACACCTTGATCTGTGAAAATTTTTACGGTTACAAAATTGCGCCCGGGAGAACATACGTAAACTTTTATATCTTTAATTTTCATATTAATGCTTTTAATTTTTTATACTCTTTCAGATCTACTTAACAAACAATATCATCTCAACATTGAAATCAGATCATAAATAGCAGTTTTTACTTTATTATTTTTAATAATCCCAAATCTAAGCCCTCGGTTCCCTTTGCTTTTAAAGGTGATATATCTAAAAGTGAATAGTCATCTTTATTAAACTCCGGGTTAAAGTTCCATAAATTTTCTATGTTGTATTTTTCATCTCCAGTAATTTGAATGTCATCTGAATTGTATAAATTATTGTTTATAATATTTACTATTGGCTCTCCTACTACTAAATGCATTTTCATGCGTTTACAATTTGTAAAAATATTATTTGTAATATCGTTTACCTGTACGCCATATAAAGACATCATAGCTTTGTATTTATTTTTACTGCCGTAACCCACGTTATCAAATACATTATGGTTTACATTTAAAAATGGACCAAATGTACTTTCGTCTTTTCCTCCTCTATATAATCTTAAAGCTGCACCCTGTATATTAGTGAACAAATTATTTTTCATAACAAAATGTTCAACATTATACGCTCCTATATCATCGGTTTCTTTATCTAATGCTGCAATGTGGCCTGTTATATTTTCGAATGTTGAATTTTGTATGCTAATAATATCTGCAAACGTGCCTTCTGAAACTCTTAACACATCAAAAGAATGATTGACCGTAAAGTTTTTGAATTCACAATGATCTATAAATAATTTATAATTTTGAATCATTGATTTTTTACAGGTAGCAATTGCAGAATTCCCAGCATAATCTGGTGAGTGAAGGCCATCAAACTTAATATGATCTAAAAACAAACTTCCTCCATTTTGAATTTCTAAAGCTATCATCCGTTCAAAAAATAGGATTGGTTTTTTTACTCCTGAAGACTTCAATGTTAAAGGGTGTTTAACTTTAACAGTCTTCGTTAATCCATAGGATTCACCCGAAGTTAGTTCTAAAATGTCTCCAGGTTGAGAATTATTTGCAGCATTAAATAAGGTGTTAATACCCGGTGCCACTTTTATAATTTTCCCTGAATTTAGGGTAACTATATTTTGCTTTTTTGAATACCACGTTGTCCCTGTATTTTCTTTAGTTGCAATATTTTCACTAATTGTAATTGGTGTTTTTATTTGATCTGATTTTGGAATCAAAAACCCTTGGTTATTTTCAACTAATTCTATACTAGCCTTTTCGAATCCATTAGCAGTTAAAGGTTCAATATTTTTTCCTGTAATGTTATTTTCAAATTTTATACCTGAAATAGCATCCGAAACTGTAAACAAATTACTTTTTGTTTCATGGTAAAAAATATTGTTAGAAATTTCTGAGGCTTTAGGTGCCTGACTTCTTTCGGCATCACTTCCTGCTCCTAATTGAATATTATCGCAATTAATAAATGTGTTATTATTTATTTTTGAATCAATTACAGGCACATATCTGTGTGGTGGAGAATCTGGCACACCATTCATCATTACAAATGCTCCTCTAAATCTGTAACCTGTTAAGCCAAAATGGTAATTATTAATGACCGTTTGAGTTTCGTTAATGACACGAACACCTCCTGTACTTGGCTTTCCGTTACCGATAAACACATTACCATCTACCAAGGTTTCATTTCCATGACGCAACGTTAATGTTCCTGTACATTCAAAAAAAGTATTGTATTTATAGGTGTTTTGACACGATTTGTTTGAAATAATTTCATGTTCACCATTGGTTCTATCGAAATAATTGGACTGTACTAATGTATTTGAGTTTTCTAATGAATTATGACTTGTACCAATTCTTAAAGTTTCACCTCCATTATTTCCAAACGTTGGACGAGGACCAAAGTAATTATATTCTATTATGTGATTATTTTGTAAACTTTCTTTAGTATCCAAACCAACTATCATTGTTACGCCTAAATTCTTTTTGCCAACAATATGATTGTGATCTATTCGATTATTCTTACCATAAATTGCAACCCAATAATCTTGTACATTGCGTTCTGAATTGTTATAATTATCAATAACACATTCGGTTAAACGGCAATTATTAGCTAATTCATTTCTGTTTTTTCTAAATGAAATTACTGTATTTGTTGGTGTAAATCCATTTTTAAAAATCAAACCTTCAACTTCAAGATATTCTCCTGCTAATTGTAAATTTGAAGCGCCTTCTAATATAACACTCCCTTTTTCTTCTACTGTTAATTTTATAGGATGGGTTTCTGTTCCTTTTCCTTCAAAAACTAATTCTACATCTTTCCAAACACCATTAGTTAAGGAAATAACATCACCAGGGCTAGCATCTGTAACCGCTTTGTTAAATTCCATAATATCGCTAACTAAATTGTTAGAATTTCCTTTATGAATGTTACGTGGTGTCATTATAAATTTAAATAGTAAAGCTCATTTTAATAACCTAATAAGCCATTGATATTAAATGTTTTAAACTGGCGCACCAGTTTGGTGTACCAAATATATAAATATTTATTATGTAAACAAATTTTAAAATGAGAAATTAATAATATATCGTAATTAAAATGAGAATTTAATAGAATGTAGACGATAGTTCATCTTAATAATGTTGATAATTGACAAACATTGGTACAAATAATATTGACAAATTAACCTGTTTTGCATAAAGTAAGCACTTCAAATATTACTTACTTCAAAGGTTATTAATAAAATAAGATGGTTTTAAAAGCTAAAATATTTCCTAAGTAAAAGTAAAAAGGCTTATACTTATAATACTGAATGTAAAAAATTCCTAAACTAACAGAAAAACTAATTAACGACCATTTTCTACCTATTAAATCTTACTCTGTTTATTCATTAATCCATTCTGTGTGATAAAATGCTCCTGATTCATCATCCAATCTTTGGTAGGTATGTGAACCAAAATAATCGCGTTGTGCTTGAATAATATTTGCAGATGAATCTGCTGTGGTTAATCCATTAAAGAAATTTACCGATTCACTCATACACACAATAGGTAATTCCGCTAGAGCACATTGAGCAATAACTTTATTGGCGCTAGGTTTTAAAGATTTTGTCTGGTCAACAATGACACTATTAGTTAAAATATTGTCTGTTTCTTTTAAAATCTCTACTAATTCTTCCATAAAAGTTGACCTTATAATACAACCATTGGTCCAAATCCTTGCCATTTCGCTTAAATTAATATGCCATTCAAACGCTTTTGAGGCTTCAGCAATTAGTTTTATACCTTGGTAGTGATTTACAATCCTAGCAAACTGATATGTTTCAAAAACCTCAGCAACTGTAATTTTAGGTGTCTGAGTTTGCTTATCGTATAATTTATTAAGTTGTACGCGTTCTTCTTTATAAAATGAAGTATATCTAGCAAATAAAGCCGAAGCTATCAATGAACTAGACACTCCTAATTCTGCGGTAGCAATTGTGGTCCAATTTCCTGTGCCTTTATTTCCTGCCTTATCCATTATTTTATTAACTAACCAATCATCACCTTCTTTTTTACGAAGTATATCAATAGTAATTTCTAACAGATAACTGCTAGCTGATGCTTTCCATGATTCTAAAATATCAGCAATTTCATCAGGGATATTACCTAACTCTTTCAAAATAACATAGACCTCAGCTAATAATTGCATTTCGGCATATTCTATACCATTATGAACCATTTTAACAAAATGACCACTGCCATCAGGCCCAATGTAAGTACAGCATGGCAAATTATTTTTATCTTTTGCTGCAATAGCATTTAAAAAAGGAGCAATAGATTCGTACGTTTCTTTTGATCCTCCTGGCATAATTGAAGGCCCTTTTAATGCGCCCTCTTCTCCACCAGAAACACCAGTACCTATAAAGTAGATGTTTTTAGATTTTAAATACGCTGACCGTTCTTTTGTCTTCTTATAATTAGAGTTTCCACCATCAATTAAGGTATCACCTTCTGAAAGATAAGGCAATAAATCTTCAATAACATAATCCGTGACTTTACCTGCATTCACCATGAGCATAATTTTTCGCGGTGTTTGTAGCGAGTTTACAAATGCTTCAATATTGTCAAAAGCTAAAGTATTTGACAACTCATCATGTTCGTTTTTAAAGTTAACAGCTACATTTTCACTCACGCCAGCTACATGCCTATTGAACATAGAAATTTTAAAGCCGTTGTTGGCTAAATTTCTAGTCAAGCTTTTTCCCATTACTCCTAAACCAAATAAACCAAATTCACTTTTCATATACTGTTTTTTTATTATTTTAATAATTTCTAGGGGAGAATTCGTAATAGAAACTTCTATTGCGTTTGCTGGAACTTCTAAAATTTCAAATTGTGATTGTAATAATTCTGATGGCATAAAATGATTTTTACGTTCAGAAATTTGATTATAAACGTCCTCAAAAGATCCACTTAAGTAAACCCATTTTGCATTTGTTTCTAACTTAGTACTTAGTATAAACCTATAATGCTCTTTTAGTGCAGAACAAGCAATTACACAACCTTTTTTTAGAGATTGATCTATTGCGAGTTTATTAATAATTTTTAACCAGCCTTCCCTATCTGTATCATTTAAAGGTTTCCCTTCTGACATTTTTTTAATATTAGCTACAGAATGAAAATCATCTGCATCAAAAAAAGGAAGTGAAAGTTCTTCTGAAAGTAACTTTCCTATTGTTGTTTTACCACAACCCGAAACGCCCATTATAAAAATTACATTGTTCATTTTCATATAATATGTATTTATAAACTTTATTATCCTTTTTAAATTTATATTTGGCGCACCAAACTGGTGCACCAAATATAATCATAAAAAAATTATTAGTTTAAATAATATAAAAAACAATTTAAAATTTTTAGGTGATGCCATTAGGCATTAAAAAAAAGCCTTTATTTCATAACTAAAAGCAACCTGCTTATTATGGTGATTTTAGAAACCATTACGAGTACTACAAAATATAAAACGCTTTATAAGATTACATAGATGACAATCGAAATGTATAAAAACCGCTATTTGTAATTAGGGTTCATAAAGGTGAGGAGTAAAAAATAATATTAGAAAAACAAATAAAACTGTTTTATAAAAAAATCTATACACTAGATATGTATAGAACTATTAGTAAAGGTTTAGGAACTAATCTAAAAAATTAGACGAAAGACGTGCAACAACTATATTTGTCGTTGTTTAAAATCATTACAATATTCATTAAGCAATTCAAAGTGAAAATCCATAGCTTTAACGGCTTGTTCTGCATCTTTGTTTTTAATAGCATCAAAAATAGCTTGGTGTTTATCTATTTCGTAATTAAACCCTTCTTCATCACAAACTCTAGTTTTTACAAATACCGTGATTATTTTAGGTATCATTTGCAACATCATAGTATAAATCGTGGTGTTTTTGCTTGCTTTTGCAATTGCTAAATGAAATAGAAGGTCTTCTTGTAAGGCATCTTCGCTGTTAGAAATTTTATCATTATAGGCATTAAGTGCAATCTCTAAATCAATTAAGTCATCTTTGGTTCTTCTTGTAGCAGCTAAAGAAACTGATTTGTTTTCAAGCATAAGCCGAGATTCTACTAAAGAAAGGAAGTCTTCTTCTCCTATATTCAGCATCCCCTCAATCACACCTGTAAAAGCAATTCGTCCCGTATTTATAAATATACCTGTTTTAGGAACAGATTTTACTAAACCATAAAGTTCAAGTTTATCTATAGCATCTCTAACACTTCTTCTACTAACGTTAAGCGTTTCACTAAGAACACGTTCAGATGGTAATTTATCACCTAGCTCTAACCTTCTTAAATCAATAAAATCTCTAAGTTTAGATAGTATTAAACTATTAACCTCAACATTATCTTTAATTCTAACAGGGCTCAATTTCATTTGGATTATATACCGTTTATTGTAAATATACGAAAACCATACAATTTAAGCCTAAACAGGTTCTAAACCCAATTCTTTTTGTCATTTATGTTTTTTTTATGCTATTTTTTTGACAACCTGAAATATAGTATTGCTTATATTACTAAATTCCTAATGCCATATGAGGCGTTTAGCCTGATAAGTTATCGGTTTTTAATTCAGAGACCTTTCTATACTCCTAATTGTATTAGACAATAACTTAGAAGTATACAACCCTATAGGAAACCTCATTAACACCGAATTAGACTATACTGAATTTAGTGTATAAATAAACAAAGGTTTCAAAGTTAAAACCTCTGAAACCCTTATTTTAATGGTGGAGAAGATGGGATTCGAACCCACGACCTCTTGACTGCCAGTCAAGCGCTCTAGGCAACTGAGCTACATCCCCAAATAATTACTATCTTGGGTGCACAAAAGTAAACAATTTAATGATTCGTTTAGCATTAGAAAAAGATATACCAGCTCTTTTAGAAATCACTAAAGCTTGTGCAAAGCACATGATTACTAAAGGTATTTATCAATGGAACGAACAATATCCTAATCAGTTAGCGTTTGAAAAAGATATAGCACGTAACGAACTCTATATTTTAGAAATAGATGCTATAATTAGTGGATGCATTGTGATTTCTACACATATGGATTCAGAATACAAACCCATTAAATGGCGAACTAAAAATGAAAACAACATTTATATTCACCGTTTAGCTGTACACCCTAAAATTCAAGGTAAAGGTTACGCCCAACAACTAATGAATTTTGCAGAGCAATTCGCTGTAGAAAAAAATTATAGTTCTATTCGATTAGATACCTTTTCAGAGAATATAAGAAACCAAAAGTTTTACGAACTTCGCGGTTATAAACGATTAGGTGATATCTACTTTCCAAAGCAAAGTGAATTTCCTTTTCATTGTTACGAATTAGCCCTGTGAACACTAGCATAAACTTAAAACAGATTAACAAACTCGCCATTCCTGCATTAATTGCTGGGGTGTCAGAACCTATTTTGTCTCTAACAGATGCCGCCATTATAGGTAATATGGAAGAAAACGCCACAACATCTTTAGCTGCCGTTGGTATTGTAACGACCTTTTTATCCATGCTAATTTGGGTTTTAGGACAAACCCGAAGTGCTATTTCATCTATAATATCACAATATCTCGGGGCTGGAAATATTGAGGCTGTAAAAAACTTGCCTGCACAAGCCATTCTGGTAATCACCACGCTAAGTCTTATTATAATCGCTATAACGTATCCGTTGGCTGCACAAATTTTTAAACTTTATAATGCCGATGGAACCATCTTAAATTACAGTGTTGATTATTACAGAATTCGCGTGTTTGGATTTCCATTTACTCTATTCACAATAGCGGTGTTTGGTACATTTAGAGGGCTTCAAAACACTTATTTTCCGATGTTAATTGCCATTTCTGGTGCTGCAGCTAATATTTTACTAGACTTTATTTTTGTTTATGGTATAGAAGACCTTATTCCAGCTATGCACATAAAAGGAGCAGCCTACGCTAGTGTTTTAGCGCAATTACTTATGGCAATACTCTCTGCTTTTTATTTACTCAAAAAAACCGATGTACCATTGCTTGCCACATTACCGTTTAATCCCGAGATGAAACGATTTACACTCATGATTCTCAATTTATTTATCCGAACTCTGGCTTTAAATATTGCGTTATATTTTGGAACTAGCTTTGCCACAAAGTATGGCGCTAATTACATAGCAGCCTACACTATTGCAATTAATTTATGGTTTCTAGGAGCCTTTCTTATTGACGGCTATGCAAGTGCTGGAAATATTTTATCAGGAAAGTTATTTGGTGCTAAAGATTATAAAAACCTTATAGAATTAAGTAACAAACTGATAAAATATGGCATTATTGCAGGTTGTATTATCGCTTTAATTGGAACAATTTTTTACTTTCCAATTGGACGCATCTTTAGTAATGATGACGCCGTATTAACTGAATTTTACAACATATTCTGGATTATTCTGGCTATGCAACCCTTGTGTGCGCTCGCATTTATTTTCGATGGTGTTTTTAAAGGTCTCGGTAAAATGAAATACCTCAGAAATGTTTTATTGTTTTCATCGCTCGTCATTTTTATACCTGTTATTTTTTGGACCGATAGTTTAAACTATAAGCTTTATGGTATTTTTATAGCGTTCACACTTTGGATGGTAGCACGTGGTTTACCATTAATCATAAAATTTAGAAAAACATTTAAGCCACTAGCACAAAAGGCTTAAATTTGGTCATTATTTGAAACGCAACCACTATAGATGAATCTGTTCATTACATTATTACAAGACATTAATATTGACGAAAAAATAAAAAATGCACCAGATAGTAGTTATGGTGTGGGTGTCTTTATTGGCACACTTTTACCATTTGTCGTATTGGTACTTATAGCATTTGCGATTTACCGTTATAATAAAAATAGATTTAAAGACAATTAACATGGATATCCTTAGTTTTTTAAGCGGAAATGGCTTATTTCTAATCTTAGGATTAGGACTCATTATTATATATTTCTACAATAGAAACAAACGTCGCTAATCCCGTATTTAACGTGTTTTTAACCACCCTGTAATACTCAATCTTTGCGTATTTACGGGTTTTACTTCGTGCTCTAATTCTTGACTCTCAAAAATGACAACTTTACCAGGAAAAGGATAAATCACTTTGTCCTCACCATCTAAATAAAGTACCAATTCGCCGCCATTTTCAGGTTGCCAATCTTCACTATTTAAATAACAAACAAATGATAATTTACGTCGATCATCATTCTGAAAGGTATCTAAATGACGTTTGTAAAAAGTTCCTTCAGGATAAATAGCATAATGAAACTCTTTCTGATTAACCCCAAGGAAACACGTGCGATTGAGATACGCTTTTAAATCATTAATTTTATTAAAGAATAGTTCCTCTGCCGTATTAATAACATTTTCATTAATCCAAAGAATAATATCGCCTCGGACG
Source organism: Winogradskyella vidalii (assembly GCF_013403955.1). GTDB lineage: Bacteria > Bacteroidota > Bacteroidia > Flavobacteriales > Flavobacteriaceae > Winogradskyella > Winogradskyella vidalii. The sequence continues at coordinate 45,698 of NZ_JABFDG010000004.1, forward strand.
GCTTTTTTAACCAGTTCGTTGGTTTTATTCCCAATAGCCGATTTTTTAAAAGCATCTTCTTCATACTTTAAAAGCAAGGAATGCCGTAAAGCAACAACCTCATCTTCTGAAAAAAAATCATCAACAATACTATATTTTTGTGATGAAATGTCTGAAATAATACGCTCATAAAGCGAATTTTCAACAAACGGAATAGCTTCAAAAAGACTATTCACCGTTACTTGTGCAAAAATTTAATGCCTTCATACACTTTCAATATTTTAAAAAAAGTGCGCAAATGTAATCTAAAAAGCCATTCCTTTTAGAAAGAACTCATCATCACTTTTTCTTTATCCTAAAAAATGAGTTAAATTTGCCCATATTTCATCTATTTTCTTACACGTAGCGGTGCTATGTCTTTCAAAAATAGCTTCATCTGAACAAATTTCTTTTCATTTTCGGTTAAAAACAAAAAGTCAAGATGAGTTCAATTATAATATCTTTGCAGTATAATTTAGTACCCCATGAGTAAAATTCGAATTACAAAACAGTTTTCTTTTGAAACAGGTCATGCCTTATATGGCTACGATGGTAAGTGTAAAAACGTGCATGGCCATAGTTACAACTTACACGTAACGGTTATTGGAACGCCAATTTCAGATACTAATAACGTAAAATACGGTATGGTGATTGATTTTGGAGATTTAAAGAAGATTGTAAAGGAAGACATTGTTGATGTGTTTGACCATGCTACGGTGTTTAACAAAAACACCCCTCATGTAGAGCTAGCAAGAGAATTAGAAGCTAGAGACCACAACGTTTTATTGGTAGATTATCAACCCACAAGCGAAATGATGGTGATTGATTTTGCTGAAAAAATCAAAAAACGTTTACCTAATAACATTGAGCTACATTCATTAAGACTTTCGGAAACAGCATCCTCTTTTGCGGAATGGTATGCATCAGACAATTAAGAAAACCTAGTAGGTCTAAAGTAGAAACTACAATGGATAGAGACAAATTCAACATAACCATTCCCGAAGGAAAAAAAATATACTTCGCTTCCGATAATCATTTAGGTGCTCCAACAAGTGACGCTTCCAAACCTCGTGAGAAAAAATTTGTCGCTTGGTTAGATGAGATTAAACATGATGCTGCTGCAATTTTCCTATTAGGCGATTTATTCGATTTTTGGTTTGAATATAAAACGGTTGTCCCAAAAGGATTTACAAGAACACTTGGCAAACTTGCAGAAATAAGCGATTCCGGAATTCCGATTTACTATTTTGTAGGGAATCACGATTTATGGATGAATGGTTATTTTGAAGAAGAACTCGGTATTCCTGTATATCATGAACCTAAAGAATTCCTATTTAATAATACCGCTGTATTTATTGGTCATGGCGATGGTTTAGGTCCTGAAGACAAAGGCTACAAACGCATGAAAAAAGTGTTTACCAATCCGTTTTTCCAGTGGTGTTTTAAATGGGTGCATCCAGATATTGGTGTTAAAATTGGCCAATATATGTCTGTAAAAAACAAGATGATTTCTGGCGATGATGATGCTAAATTTTTAGGCGAAGATAAGGAGTGGTTAGCGGTATATTGCAAACGTAAACTGGAATCGAAGCATAGAGATTTCTTCGTATTTGGACATAGACACCTGCCTTTAGAAATTGACTTGAATAAAAACTCAAAGTATATTAACCTAGGCGACTGGATTCAGTATTATACTTACGGCGTTTTTGACGGAGAAACTTTTGAATTAAATACCTATTAATTTCGCCTTGTTTTTACTTTAACAGATGCGTAAGTAGACACAGAATAAGGCACCACAAAGCATAAGCCAAGCTTTAACCAATTTACTTTCTCAAAATTTAAATGATATAAAAGGTCGCCTTGGTTGATAATATTTAAAATACAACCAACCACTATAGCGACTTTAATTGAAGAAATAATGATGTCTTTTTCTAAAGCTATTTTAAGCAGTTTTAGAATCATGCTAAATGTTATATTTTGCTTGCAAAAGTAATAAAAATGACAAGGCTTAAAAGTTATTTTATAGTCCTTCTTTTTCGTGTGCTTCAATATCTTTGGTTAAATCGAGATTGCGCAACGTTTTATTTTTAATACCAATTGCAGTTACCGTAATTAAGGTCATCGTCCCACCAAAAATAACAGCAACAGGCGGACCTAATAGTTTTGCAGCTAAACCACTTTCAAAAGCCCCCAGCTCGTTAGAAGACCCTACAAACATAGAATTTACGGAAGCAACACGACCGCGCATGTGGTCTGGTGTTTTTAATTGTAAAATGGTTTGCCGTATCACCATAGAAACACCATCGGCCACGCCAGACAAGAATAAAGCCACCACACTGACCCAAAATATCTCAGACATACCAAATGTAATAATACAGAGCCCAAATAAGAAAATGGAAATCAGTAGTTTTTTACCTGCGTTTTTAGTCACAGGTAAATAGGTTGTAATAAACATGGAAAGGATACTTCCAATGGATATAGAAGCATTTAAAACACCAAAACCCTTAGAACCAACGTGTAAAATATCTTGTGCAAATACAGACAATAGGGCGACGGTACCACCAAACAAAACAGCAATCATATCTAAGGATAAAGCGCCTAAAATAGATTTATCACTATATACAAATTGCAGTCCTACTTTTAAACTTTTCTTTACAGATTCTCCAATATTTGGATTTAGAATAGGCTTTTTCTTAATTTGAAATGTAATAATTAGCGATAAGGTCACCATAGCAAAAACGACACACAAGGTATAGTCTACACCCATCCAATCAATAGAAAAACCAGCAAAAAGAGCACCTAAAACACTCGCCGCTTTCCAGGTGCTACTGCTCCAAGTGGCAGCATTAGGATATACTTTTTTAGGAACAATAAGTGCAATTAAAGAAAAAATGGTTGGGCCAAAAAACGAACGTAAAAAGCCACCAAAAAAGACCAAAGCATAAATACAATATAGAATGGTAGAGGTTTCCCAATCACCTACGGCTTGTTCCCAAGTTAGTAGAAATAAGCCCAAACTAATTAATGAAAATGCTGCGATACATAAGGCAAGTAGATTTCGTTTTTCTTTTTGGTCTACAATATGCCCTGCAAACAAAGCCATGGTAAAAGCAGGTATAATTTCCATTAAACCAATTAAACCTAAATACAGCGGGTCTTTAGTTAAGGTGTACACCTCCCATTCTATCACAATAAATTGCATAGACCAGCCGAAAATTAATAAAAATCGTAATAGTAAAAAGGTATTAAATTCTCTAATCCTTAATGCTGCGTAGGGGTCGTTTTTTGCCAATTTAGTTTAGAATTACTAGACCTGTTAGGTTTTTGAAACCTGACAGGTCTACAATGGATTTTTTATTACTGTAAAAAATATTACCAATTATTTATACCTAGAAGGCACCTGCAAACCTGATTTGATATCTCTTCTTGCAGGATTCATTATGCCTTAATATCCTTCAGTTTCAACTGTAAACTTACATTTCCATTCCAATGGTTTTCATCAATAGCATAAGCGACACTAAAAAGTTTTTTATCTTTTATCATATCGATTTTATCTCCCAGACCAAAACCAATACACACAATTTTATTATTTCCACTTTGCTCAGTACACGCACTAAAAGATTGCGTTGCCGTTAGCCTAATATGCTTATCATCTTCGCCAACACATTTCCCCCAACCAGTATCTGTTATGTTTTGCGACATAAAGGTGGGCGACATGTTTCCAGGCCCAAATGGGGCAAATTGTCTAATAATGCGGAATAATTTATTATTGATTTCACCGAGTTCGATATCTAAATCTATTTTTAACTCTTCGGTTAAAAGTTTTGGGTCTATAGTTTCTTTAACGACATTTTCAAATTTGGCTTTAAAAGCCTCATAGTTTTCAGGTAATAAAGTTAATCCTGCTGCATATTTATGGCCACCAAATTGTTCAATATGTTCGCTACATGCTTCGAGTGCATTATACACATCAAATCCTTTTACAGAACGTGCTGAAGCCGCTAATTTATCACCGCTTTTAGTGAACACCAAAGTCGGTCTGTAATACGTTTCTATTAAACGAGACGCCACAATACCAATAACACCTTTGTGCCAAGATTCATGATACACAACGGTTGTAAAGCCTTCTTGCTCTTTATTTTCTTCAATTTGAACTAAAGCTTCTTGCGTAATGCGTTTATCGGTTTCTTTTCGGTCTGCATTATAATCCTCAATTTCTAAAGCATAGGTTTCCGCAAGGTTAGCATTGGTTTCGGATAATAACCGAACCGCATAATTACCATGTTTCATGCGTCCTGCCGCATTAATCCGAGGTGCAATAATAAAAACAACATCTGTAATCGTCAATGTCTCTTTTTTCACCTGATTAATAATGGCTTTAAATCCTGGTCTTGGACTGGTATTAATTACCTGTAAACCTAAATAGGCTAAAGCTCTATTTTCATCTACAATAGGAACAATATCGGCTCCAATGGCGGTAGCCACCAAATCGAGATATTCGGTTAAATCTTCAGCTGTTTGTCCTTGTTTGGAAGCCAAAGCCGTAATGAGTTTAAACCCGACGCCACAACCACATAATTCTTTAAATGGATAGTCACAATCGTCGCGTTTGGGGTCTAAAACCGCAACAGCATCTGGAATTTCAGCACCTGGTCTGTGGTGGTCACAGATAATAAAATCGACACCTTTTTCTTTAGCATAAGCGACTTTTTCGATGGCTTTTATACCACAATCGAGTGCAATAATTAGGGTAAAGCCATTATCGTCTGCAAAATCGATGCCTTTAAAAGAGATACCATAACCTTCGTCATAGCGGTCTGGAATATACGTCGCTATTTTATCAGTTCGCGTTTTTAAATATGAAGACATTAAAGCCACTGAGGTGGTTCCATCGACATCATAATCACCATAAACCATAATATTTTCACCAGATTCAAGCGCTTGTTCAATACGCGCAACCGCTTTATCCATATCTTTCATTAAAAATGGATTATGAAGGTCTTTAAAACTTGGCCTAAAAAATGTTTTAGCAGCATCAAAAGTAGTAATACCACGTTGCAATAATAAGGTTGCAACGATATCATCAACTTGAAGTGCTTCTTTCAAAAATGCCACTTTACTGGCTTCTGGTTTTGGTTTAAGTGTCCAACGCATAATTTTCTTTGAAAATAAATCTCAATCTTTAAAATTATAAATTCCAAAAACTATTCGATAATAATTATATTCTTATTTATTATGATAATGAATATGTGTTTCAACGGTTGCAAACTGTCTAAACATTTCCATAACACCACAGTACTTATCAACGGATAAGTTCACGGCACGTTCGCATTTTTTTTCGTTTAAATCGGTACCATAAAAATGATAATCTACAACCACGGTGTGGTAATATTTAGGGTGTTCTTCAGTGAGTTCTCCAGAAACATCCATTTTAAAATCATCAATTTCTACTTTCATTTTATCGAGCGTAGAAATCACATCTAAGCCAGAGCACCCTGCTAAAGAGGACAACATCATGGCTTTTGGTGAAAGTCCATTTCTTTTGTCGGTTCCCACAATATTGGTATCCATTAGGACAGTTTTTCCACTTGGATTATCGGATTCGAATGTTAAGCCACCCTTCCAATTTGTCGTGATTTTATGTTGCATAGTGTTTCGTTTTAAAAGTTAGTAATCGTTGTGGTATTTAAGATTTATAGTTTTACTAAATCTTAAAGTGTTATCTTAGTTACTTCAAAAATACTACTAAAAAAATAACTATGGCATTAGTCAACCCTTTGTCTGCAGAACACGATTTAGAAACTCAGGAATTAGCAAAATTTTTTAATGAAACCCTTGGGTTTTGTCCAAATTCGGTATTGACCATGCAGCACCGGCCAGCAATTAGTATGGCGTTTATTAACTTAAATAAAGCCGTGATGGCTAATGAAGGTCGCGTGACCTCAGCCTTAAAACGCATGATTGCTTGGGTGAGTAGTAATGCAACCGGTTGTCGTTATTGCCAGGCGCATGCCATTAGAGCAGCGGAACGCTATGGTGCAGAACAAGAGCAGTTAGATAACATTTGGGAGTATAAAACCCATGCTGCATTTTCTGAAGCCGAACGTGCAGCACTTGATTTTAGCTTAGCAGCTAGTCAAATACCAAATGCAGTAAATGCGGAAATTAAAGAACGCTTATACCAACATTGGGATGAAGGTGAAATTGTAGAAATGTTAGGTGTCATTTCATTATTTGGTTATTTAAACCGTTGGAATGATTCTATGGGAACAACTATGGAAAGTGGAGCGATTGAAAGTGGCAATCAATTTTTAGGAAAACATGGTTTTGTGGTTGGGAAGCATGATGGGTCGTTGTATTAATTCAAAATTAATTTTATAATGAAACTATTAAAATTCACTTTCCTTATAGCAATAAACACCTTATTTTTACTTGGATGTAAATCTTCTGAAAAAGATAAAAGTGAGGACTCTTTTACTTTTGTTGGAAGAAACGCTTACACTATAAATTACTACAATGGTTTAGAATACTATAGATTAAATGAAACCCAAAAATTCATGGATGGCTATTATGTTGTTGGTGATAAAATGTCTAAATGGGAAGAATTTGAATTTAAAGAAGGTTTGTTAAATGGTGATTATATTGTGTTTCATCCCAATGGTGAAATTTTTTCTCACACGCTATACGCTAATGGCAAAAAACATGGTGACGAACTATTGTATTATCCTGATGGTGTTTTAAATAGTAAAAAGACGTATCAAAATGATGTTTTAGTTGGAAGTACTTATTCTTATTTTCAAAGTGGAAATGTACAATCCGAATCTAAAATTGAAGATGGAGAATCTATAGAGACACAGTATTTTGATTTATTAGGAAATATTGTTTCTCAACGTTTTATTAAAGACAGCAGAACAATTACACAAAAGATTGTAGAAGGAAAGATATACTCTGAAATGGTGTCCTCTAATTATGATGATTACGAAACTATAAAGTTTTTCAATGACGATGGAAGCACAAAAATATACTTACAAAGAAAAGAAGAAAAAGAAAGCTTCTACATCATAGAACTCGATGAAAATGGCGATGAAATTTTAAAAGTAGATGTCAAAGCAAATCCAGATGCTGCCATGAAGTATTATCCGTATTTTAATTAATCAAACTTATATTAATTCTTTAACCTTCTTCCTCAACTCAGGCACTACCAATTCTTCAAACCAAGGATTCTTACTACGCCAAAAGCGATTGGTTGGTGACGGATGTGGAATGGGGAAATACTTAGGCAAATACGCCTTGTAGTCTCCAACAGTTTCCGTCAACGTTCGTTTAGCTTTACCTTTTAAATAATAGTTTTGCGCATAAGCACCTATTAAAATAATCAACTTCACATTTGGCATTTTATCTAATAATTGCTCATGCCATTTTGGGGCACATTCTGGTCGTGGCGGTAAATCGCCAGTTTTCGCTTTTCCAGGGTAACAAAATCCCATAGGCATAATCGCGAAATTTTTGGTATCATAGAATTGGGCTTCCGTCACATTGAGCCATTGTCGTAATCGTTTTCCGCTTTGGTCGTCCCAAGGAATACCAGAAGCGTGGACTTTTGTCCCTGGTGCCTGTCCTATAATTACAATTTTAGAATGTATGTTTGAGGTGACTACAGGTCTTGGACCTAAAGGCAAATGGGCTTTACAAAGTGTACATTGGCTAATGGTGTATAGTAATTCCTTCATATACTAATCCTCATCCTTCAACATGCTTTTTAAGTCGTTGGTATAAGATGGGTACGTAAATATTTCCTTTTTAAAATCAGCAACGGTCATCTCTTTGTTTATGGCCATTGTAAATATATTAATCGTTTCATTGGCTTGCGAACCTAATAAATGTGCACCTACAATTTTATCGGTACGGTCGTTGACTAAAATTTTATACGCATAAGCTTCAGCATTTTCTCTTTGGGCATTATACCAACTTGATGCATCACCTTTATAAACCTTTACATTTTTATAGCGGCTTTGCGCTTCTTCTTCAGAATAACCTACACTAGCTATTTGCGGTTTTGTAAACACTACAGAAGGAACTAAGGGACTTTCAAATGCTTTTGAGTTTCCATTAACCATATTATGACCCGCAATATAGCCTTGTAAGCCAGAAAGTGGTGTTAAAGGTAGAGATTTACTAGATACATCGCCACAAGCATAAACATTTTCATGACTAGTACTTTGCATAAAATCATTGACGAGTATACCAGATTCATCAGCGTTGATATTTGCTTTTTCCAAATCTAATTTATCTATTGCTGGCACACGACCTGCGGTATTAAAGATTTTTTTTGCTTTAATCTTCTTGGTTTCGCCATCAATTTCAACACTTAATTTGAGCTTTTTCTTGCCTTTTTTTATTTGCTTAGGTGTTGCGTTGAAAATAAATGTAACGCCACGATTTTCTAATACCTCAACCAATTTTTCAACCAAAAAGGCATCGAAAGGTGCTAAGGCACGTTCACCAACTTCAATCATGGTAACATCGCATCCCATTGTAGAAAGCAGGTAGCAGAATTCCATACCAACATATCCTGAGCCTATAAATATCGCGGATTTCGGGATTTTTTTCAAGTTAAGAATAGCGTCGCTTGTTTTTAATAAATCAGCCCCTTTAAACTCTAATGTTCGTGGTAAATACCCCGTAGCAATCACAAATTTATCAGCGGTAATAGTTTTGCCTTCCACCATAATTTCAGTTTCACTGATGAATTTTGGCGATTGATGATATAAATCGATACCTGAGTCTACTAGGTTTTCTTCTGTCTCTGATGGGACCGGCTTAGTAAATGTCTTTTTAAATTTCTGTACTGCTTTCCACTTAATTTTAGGTGATTTTTTGACTCCTAAACCTTTAAGCTGATTTGAATTTTGCATTAAGTCGGCAAACTGTATCAGTACTTTTTTGGGATCGCAACCTCTCGTGGCACAAGTACCTCCAAATTCTCTTTGGTCTGCAATAGCAACGGTTTGACCTGCTTCAACACAAACCTCAGCAGCCGTTTGTCCTGCAATTCCACTTCCAATGATAAATACGTCGTAATGTTTCGTTTTCATAATTCTAATATTGAACTAGTAAATTATGAAATCTAATTAAGGTTCAGTAATGCTGTTGCTTCAAAGATTAACCCAATCACAAAAGGATGATATTTTGTTCATTTGCGATATTGAAGATGTTCATCGATTATTTTTTAATTAAAGGAAAGGTTTCAAAATGCAAGCCTTCAAAACCTGTTTTCATAAAATTTCTAATGTTCTGATGTCCTATTCCATCAGGATGAATTAAAACATTTTTAAAATAATGAGCTCCAAAACACGCTAGAGTGTCTTCTTTTGTTAAGTTTTGATTTACTGCAAAGGCAAATAATTTACAAGAGCCTAAATTTTGATCTGCAGCATTTTCTAAAGTGCCATTGGTGAAAGCTGTTGGTATAAATTGGTAATTAGCTTCTATGACAGCCATGGTCTCAGAAAAATCAATCTGCATTGGGTGTGATTTAAGCTTAACTAAAAAATCGTTTAAGGTCATACTACTATTTATGTTTGCCGTCAACCACAATAACAATCTCACCCTTTGGTGATTTATTGGTGTAGTGTTCAAAAACTTCTTTGGCTGTCCCTCTAATGGTTTCTTCGTAGAGTTTGGTAATTTCTCTTGAGACAGAGACCAATCTATCGTCTCCAAAATACTCACAGAAATGACCTAACGTTTTTACCAACTTGTGTGGACTTTCGTAAAAAATAATGGTTCTCGTTTCTTCGGCAAGTAACAATAAGCGGGTTTGACGCCCTTTTTTAACAGGTAAAAAGCCTTCAAACACAAACTTATCATTTGGCAAGCCACTATTAACTAATGCCGGAACAAAAGCGGTTGCTCCCGGTAAGCAATCCACTTCGATATTATGCTCAACACAAGCCCTTACCAACAAAAAACCTGGGTCAGAAATGGCAGGCGTACCAGCATCACTAATCACAGCAATGGTTAAACCTGATTTTAGTTTTTCAATTAAACCATCGACCGTTTTGTGCTCATTGTGCATGTGATGGCTTTGCATTTGTGTGGTAATTTCAAAATGCTTCAAAAGCTTCCCTGAAGTTCTCGTGTCTTCGGCTAAAATTAAATCTACTTCCTTTAAAACTTCAACAGCTCTAAACGTCATGTCTTTTAAATTTCCTATAGGTGTTGGTACAAGATAAAGTTTACTCATGGATGGCAATTTCTTTTCAAATTTACAATGTTTCTTATTATATACTATCTAACCAAACATCATATTTAACATGTTTTTCGTAAATTCGATACTTTACTAGGAAAAACACCTCTTAACTTGTTTTATTATAGAAAAACAGAATTTCATATCGCATTAATTAAAACTGCAATTTATGATAGGAAAACAAGTTTACCTGTTGTTTTTATTTCTAATAAGTTTACAAATATATGGACAAACAACAGATTTGTCTATTTCTGTTGAAGCTCAAAACTTGAATGGAACAGCCATTTCTCAAGTCGATATTTATGAAGATTTTCAGTATTTAGTTACTGTTTTAAATTCTGGAAACTCGGTTGAAAACACTACGCTTTCTATAAATTTTGATGCCGATTTAAGCATCAATTCTTACAATTCGCAAAACAATACGTCTGGTGCTTCTGATATTTCTAATATTAGCATTACGGATAATATTCTAACAGCTTCTATAGCTAACATGCCCAATAATTCTAGTGTAGAATTACTTATTTTGGTTACTGCACCAACAAGTATAGGAGGAATCACAGCAAATGGAACCGTAAATCCGCCTGATAACATACAAGACACCAACACAAGTAATAATCAAGCTATTATATCTATAGATGTGTTAGACGTTCCTATTGATTTTTCAATAACACATACGCAAATTCAGCCTACTGAAGGAACGGCAATTGCTGCTTGGGGAGACTCCGTAACTTACCAGTTTACCATCACTAATACTAGTGCTATTGATTTTCCGTTATCATATATTGAAGGGCTTTTAAGTTTAAGTTCGCCTTATGATAATGGGCAACCGTTAGTTCAATTTATAGCGCTTGAATGTATAGCAACAACGAATGGCACTATTTGTCCGGATTTAACAAATTTCACAGGAAATTCTACGTCTATTCAGTCCTCAAGTACAATCTTCTTGTTTGGTAACCCTGTTGAAATCACCGCAGGCGGAAGTATCACTTTTGAAATGACTTACCAATACACCAACTTTACTTGTTCGCCAGACCCTATGCCGATTACTGTAGATAGCCAAATTTCTGTAGCCTATAATACGTCTAGCTTAACAACTATAGATTCTAATAGCGTTACTACAGATTTACTTTTAGCCGAGCTTTGCCAAGAAACTGATATTTGTATCGAAACGGTACAAACTAATCCTGATATTTCAGAGGTAATAGATTATGAACAAGACATCACCTTTGAGACTACCATTTGTAATAATGGCCCTTCTGCAGCACCTATGCGCTTCTTTTTTCAAAATTTATCAACTTTAACTTGGGATATTAGTGCCATCAACTGTTTAGCAACTACAGGCGCCGTAAGCTGTAATGATTTTTCACTGAGCAACAATGGACAGATTTGGGTGAGCACTGATTTTATTTTAGAGCCCAATACTACCATAACTATTGAAACCGTGCTGAGTTATTTTGAACCTGAATGTGGCGTAAACCATAATGAGGTTGTGGCCCAAATAAGAAGTGCTACAAATATTTTAGACAATCAGATTATAGATACCAATCCCGATAATAATTACTTTACCAACTCAGTAGTACTACCTGCTGTAGAACCATGTGATGCCTATGATTTACAAGTTAGTAAAACGCAAACAAATCCGGAATTACCAATTGGAATCTCAGAAGACATCACTGCTCCTTGGGGCTTGGTAACTTATGACGTAACTGTTACCAATGTTGGAGATGAAGATGCTATAATTATTTTAGATGATTTTATGTCGCTTCCTAATGATAGCAACGCTTCTTTATCTGCTGTTTTACTCAATGTTGAGTGTATTGAAACCACAGGAACTGCAACTTGTTTCAATATCCAAAACGCTAATATTGGTGTACCTGTAGATGGCATTATAGAAAATGGCGAACCCGATATCTTTTGGCAAATTACAGCTGAAGACAATTGGGAATTACCAGCAAATAGTTCTGTAAGTTTTAATCTTACTATAGATTGGACTCCCGAATGCTCTACCGACCCAATGATTGGGCTTAATGCCGTGGAAGTTAGTTATGCTAATGATTTAATAGATAGCACCCCCCAAAATAACACAGCTTCTTTAAGGACTTATTTTGCGCCTTGTATAGATTTGGTAGTGCAAACCTATCCTGAATTTTCTCAAGTAAACACCAATCAAACCTTCAATTGGATTGTAGACATTAGCAATAGCAGTACAAGTTCTGACGCGATTGATGTTCTTTTTGAAAACACTGTTAATCCTGTTTTTACTATTGTTGGAAATCCTATTTGCACGGTAACTTCAGGAAGTGCGACTTGCATGACAAATTTTAATAGTACTGATAATTTTATAACAGGAACTATCCCAAGCATGGCAGCAGGTTCATCCGTTAGAATTAGTATTCCGGTTATGGCGCCAAGTTTTGGAGGTGCTTTTAATAATATTGCTGAAGCGATTCCTGATGCTGCTAACAATGAAGAATTAACACCAGACTCTAATATTTCAATCAATAGCATTCAGATTATTGCGCCTACACTTCAAAAATCATTTACGCCAAATATTATTGTTGAAGGTGAAGAAAGTGAATTACTATTTACAGTGTATAATTTAGCGTCTAATCCTAATCAAACTAATATTTCATTTTTAGATAATTTACCTAGTGGCATACTACTTTCTGGTACTCTCAGCTGGATTGAAGCCAATGGTTGTACTGCCACTTTTATAGGCACTATTGATGATGCTTTTGTTGGGTTAGAAAACTTAGTATTTCCTGAAGGTGTTGCTAGTTGTTCTTTTTCGGTTATGGTAACTTCTAACACGCCAGGAATTTATCTAAATAATTTTCAAAACTTTAGCAATAATAACAATATAGACACGTCCCAAACCAGTGCCACATTAGAAGTCATTATTGATACCTCTAATGTTGATATTGAAATTACTAAAACTGTTTCTCCTTCTGAAGCTGTTATGGGGCAGGATGTTGATTTTACCATTACAGCAACCAATTTAGGCACAACCACAGCGACGCTAATTGAAGTGATAGACAATTTACCTCAAGGCTATCAATTTTTTTCTGCACAAACAAGTTTTGGTGTTTTTGACGAGACTACTTTTATCTGGAATATTCCTAACCTTAATCCCAATGCTTTTGAAACCTTAACTATAACGGCACGTGTTATTGCTTCAAGTAATTTAACTAATGTTGCATTATTAAATAGCGTTAACGAAGTTGATAGAGACCTTAGTAATAATGAAGATTCTGCCACGGTAGAAATTTCAAATTGTTTAATGATTCCTGAAGGGATTTCACCTAATAACGATGGAAAAAATGATGTGTTGTTTATTCCTTGTATAGAAGATTATGCAGAAAACACTCTCAAAATATACAATCGTTATGGCACACAGATCTATGAAGCTCAAAATTATTTAAATACCTGGGATGGAAAAGCAAATATGGGATTTCCTAAATCTTCAGAATTATTACCTGTAGGGACTTACTTTTATATATTAAGCATAAACAGCTTTAATGACCCTTTTGTAGGATATATATATTTGAATTATTAATTATGGCTTTCAACCCAATTTAAGAGCTAGTCTCGTAGCGTTTTGCCTAAAAAATAAGACGGAAAAATAACAAGCAGTCCGTAAAAGGAAACACCAAAAATACCATGACCTGCAAAATAGTGAGCGGTTATTGCTAAAACCAAATCGAAGAAAAAACCTGCATAAGCCCATTCTGTTAACCATTTGTTTTTTCGCCACAATACCATACCAACACCAAGGATTTTTAAAATGGCAAGCGGCAAAACAATATAGCTTGGATAGTTAAGGTTTTCAAAATAGCCCTTCATCATTTCTAAATTGAAAAAATATAGTTGTGCAGAATACAAAAAAATGAAGCACAAGGCGATAGTGCAGAACCAATATATTATTTGTTTAATTCTCATTAATTAAACTTCCCTTCAATAACTTGAAGAAAACGCGTTTCATACTCTTCTTTTCCTTCCCAATTATTATAATCGGGCTTTACCATGGTTAAAATTAAATTTTGTGCATCTTCAAAAGAGTGAGTCGTATTAACCTGAGAAATCACGCGATCATAGTCTTCATTCTTACCTTCAAAGAGGTGTTTAATGAATGCTAACTTATCATTAAGACCAATATTTAATCGTTTGCCTTTAAGTTTATCGTTGAGTGATTTTTTTTCTAAGGCTACCTCGCGCTTTTTAGCCTCTTCTATAGGTTCGAATTCTGGAATCTGATCAAAACCAGATGTAATACTTTCAAATTCATTAGATGAAGAAGGCACATCTTGTTTTTCTTCTTCTACGTTTTGTTTAACCTCTTCTTCTACTTTCTCTAATTTAGGTTCTTCCATTTCTTTTTCAGGCCCTACCTCTTCATCTTCAGGCATGTGCGCTACTAAATCTTTAATTTTAGTCATCACAGGCTCAATGATACCATCATCTTCTACCTCATCTAAATTTACATATGTGCGATCTTCAACCTCAACATTATCGCTCACTTTATTATTAAAGGCAGTATCCAACATTCCAAAAAATGAAGAATTATGGCCAATTTTAGGCATTCGATCTTCAAAGTTTTCTTGAGCAAATTTTAAAACGGTCAATTTTTCATAAAGCTTAGAGACTTCGCTATGCATTTGATCGACATCCTCTCTACCTTTCAGTTTCAGAATTCTATGCGCAATACTAACCAACTCTGATTCTAATTTCTTTTTCATTATTCTAAATTTAATAGTTTTAAAATGAAGAATTTTAAGGCTCTCCTTAATTTTTAATTAAAATAAAAAACTTTACACACTTATTAAAATCCAGCTTATAATTTCTTTATACGCTTTTAGCTTATTTTGCTTTTGATTTTTAATAAATTTGCGTGACCTTTATTAAATCGAAGCCAAACTTCGATTTAGTGCTAAAATTACAAAATGTTTCTCGAAAATACAGTAAATCAAAAAGAACAATTTGGGTGGATTGAAGTCATCTGCGGATCAATGTTCTCTGGAAAAACCGAAGAGTTAATCCGACGACTTAAACGCGCAAAATTCGCAAAACAAAGGGTAGAGATTTTTAAACCCGCTGTAGATGTGCGCTACGATGAAGAAATGGTGGTTTCTCATGATGCTAATGAAATTAGATCAACACCTGTACCTGCTGCGGCTAATATTCCGATTTTAGCCGATGGCTGCGATGTGGTGGGTATTGATGAAGCTCAATTTTTCGATGATGAAATTGTACGCATCTGCAACGACCTTGCTAATAAAGGCATCCGTGTTATTGTGGCTGGTTTAGATATGGATTTTAAAGGGAATCCGTTTGGTCCTATGCCTAATCTTATGGCGACGGCAGAATATGTTACTAAGGTTCATGCGGTCTGTACAAAAACAGGAAACTTAGCACAATTTAGTCACAGAAAAGCACTAAGTGACGACTTGGTTTTATTAGGAGAAGTTGATGAATACGAACCTTTAAGCAGAGCGGCGTATTACAAAAGCATGCAAAGAGACAAATTAAGGCAAATGAACGTGAATGACGCGAAGGAAATAGACTCTAAAGACCATAATGACGATGCCTAAAGCTCAAGAAACCGTTCTCGAAATTGATTTAAGTGCACTTACTCATAATTATAACTACCTAAAATCAAAATTACAGTCTAAAACTAAATTTTTAGCTGTAGTAAAAGCTTTTGCTTACGGAAATGATGCGGCAAAAATTGCAAGACATCTTCAAAAATTAGATGTCGATTATTTTGCTGTGGCTTACACCAAAGAAGGTGTGGCATTAAGAGACGCAGGGATTACAAAGCCTATCTTAGTCCTGCACCCTTTGGCTGTTAGTTTTAAAACACTTATTGACCGTTGCTTAGAGCCCAATATTTACAGTACTGCTATTTTAGATCAATTTATAAAAACAGCCGAAGCACAAGGTCAAAAACAGTACCCTGTTCATATAAAATTTAATACAGGCTTAAATCGATTAGGCTTTAATGAGAATGATATTGAGGCCATCGTTTCAAAACTTAAAAATACATCGGCAATTAAAGTCACTTCTATATTTTCACATTTAGCAGCTAGCGAAGATTTAAATGAGTTAGAGTTTACCCAACTTCAAATTAAAAAATTTAAAAACATCGCTGATACTTTTGAAGCACAATCAGGAGTTAAGCCATGGCTACATTTGTGTAATACTTCTGGAATTCTTAATTATCCCGAAGCACATTTAGATATGGTACGCAGTGGTATTGGTCTTTATGGCTACGGAAATTCTGATGAAGAAGATAAAAAATTAAAGCCCGTTGCGAGTTTAAAGTCTATTATTTCACAAATTCACACGATAGAAAAAGGTCAAACTGTTGGCTATAACAGGGCATATACCTCTAATAAAACAGAAAAATCGGCAACTATACCCATTGGTCATGCTGATGGTATTAGCCGTATTTATGGAAATGGCAAAGGTTTTGTCTATATTAATGACCAAAAGGCACCCATAATTGGTAATGTCTGTATGGATATGATTATGGTGAATGTTACTCATATCGATTGTAAAGAAGGAGATGAAGTTATCATCTTTAATTCAGAACATAAAGTGAGTGCTCTTGCTGAGTCGGCCGGTACAATTTCATATGAAATACTAACCGCTTTATCACAGCGTATTAAGCGCATTATCTTACCTCAATAATTTTTTTTAGATAATGTGACTTTTTTAATTAACTTGGGGTCTAAACTATAACACTAACTAAATTAAAACACTAAATTATGTTAAAAGAGTTTAAAGAATTTGCAATGAAGGGCAACCTCATTGACATTGCAGTAGGTTTTGTAATGGGTGCTGCTTTTAAAGAAGTTGTTACTGCATTTACAGGAGGAATCGTATCACCATTAATTGGTATGATATTCGATTCAGATTTTAAAGCCTTAAGATACCAATTAAAAGAGGGAACTTTAAACGATGCTGGCGAAATGGTCGGTGAAGTTTTCTTGGAGTACGGAACATTTTTAACTAATGTTATCGACTTTATTATCGTTGCATTTGTAATGTTCTTAGTTGTTAAAGGCGTTAATAACATGAAGAAAAAAGAAGAGCCTGCACCAGAAGCTCCTGCAGGACCATCAGAATTAGATATCTTAAAAGAAATCAGAGATTCATTAAAAAAATAAACACAGTTAGCATCATCGCTACACTATTATTTTTTAACCAAACCCAAACTGAAAAGTTTGGGTTTTTCTTTTTACAGAATAATAATTAAATTCCACTATTTTATCGCATTTTTAAGACCTAAATATGACATTTCCTTAAAGAAATATTATAAATTTGAGTTCGTAAACTTTTGACCTAATGAAACATCCCTAATATTAGCTAATCAATAAAAGTATCAACAGCTAAAGATGTCACATCTGAGTCCCGATAATTTCGGATTAATAACAATAAATATAAACACATGAAAGTAGCAATTGTAGGAGCAACAGGTTTGGTAGGAAATGTAATGCTCAACGTTTTAGAAGAACGTAATTTCCCTTTAGATGAATTATTATTAGTAGCTTCAGAACGTTCTGTAGGTAAAAAGATAAAATTTAAAGGCAAAGATATTGCTGTAATTAGTATTCCTAGCGCTATAGAAGCTCGTCCTGATATTGCCTTATTTTCTGCAGGTGGCAGCACCTCTTTAGAATGGGCTCCAAAATTTGCGGAAGTAGGGACTACGGTTATCGATAACTCTTCGGCTTGGCGAATGGATAATTCTAAAAAATTAGTTGTTCCAGAAATTAATGCTGGTGAGCTCTCTAAATCAGATAAAATTATTGCTAACCCAAACTGTTCTACCATACAAATGGTAATGGCATTAGCACCACTTCATAAAAAATATAAAATAAAACGTATTGTTGTTTCAACCTATCAATCTGTTTCTGGTACCGGAGTAAAAGCTGTAGAGCAGATGGAAAATGAGATTTTAGGTAAAGAAGGTGCTATGGCATACCCTTACCCAATTCATAAAAATGCCATTCCACATTGCGACGTTTTTGAAGATAATGGCTATACCAAAGAAGAAATGAAATTGGTAAACGAAACGCAAAAAATTCTAAGTGATAATACGATTGCTGTAACTGCCACTGCTGTAAGAATTCCAACCGCTGGTGGGCATAGTGAATCTGTTAATATCGAATTTGAAAATGAGTTTGACGAAAGCGATGTAAGACAACTTCTCAGTGAAACTGATGGTATTACTTTACAAGATAACCTAGATACTAACGTTTATCCAATGCCAATGTTTGCTCATGGTAAAGATGATGTTTTTGTGGGTCGTATAAGACGCGATAACTCACAAGCAAACACCATAAACATGTGGGTTGTAAGTGACAACCTTAGAAAAGGAGCTGCCACTAATACGGTTCAAATTGCTGAATATCTTGTTAAAAATGACTTAGTCTAAACCTAAGTTCTCTTTACTTCGTCTTAAAATTTCAAAATAGCGGTAAATTAATGTATTTCAACCCATTAATTAATCTGCAAGATATATCTTTGCCTATATTGGTCACTAAATTGACTTTAAATTTTTTTACGAAGTCAAATAACCTATATTTTGAAGTAAATGACGTTTTATTTTAAAACAACTTAAATCCATGAAAAAACTACTTCTTATCACTTTAGCATCATTTGCTATTGTGTCTTGTAAAAACGAAGCTGAAACATTGAAAACAATTACTGTAGATTATCCCAAAACCAATAAAATTGATACTACCGACACCTATTTTGGTGAAGTTGTAGCAGACCCTTACCGTTGGTTAGAAGACGACCGAAGTAAAGAAACCGAAGCTTGGGTAAAAGCGCAAAACGATGTTACTTTTGGGTATTTAGATACTATACCATACCGAGAAGAATTAAAAGAACGCCTTACCAAACTTTGGAATTACGAAAAAATAAGTGCCCCATTTAAAGAAGGGGATTACACCTATTTCTATAAAAATGACGGTTTGCAAAACCAATCTGTGCTTTACAGATACAAAACGGATGCTGATCCGAGTACAGCCGAAGTATTCTTAAATCCAAATACCTTTAAAGAAGATGGTACAATTTCATTAGGCGGCACCAGTTTTTCAAAAGATGGCAAAACATTAGCTTATGCTATTTCTGAAGGCGGAAGTGATTGGAGAAAAATTCTAGTCATGAATACTGAAACCACTGAAATCGTTGAAGACACTTTAATCGATATCAAATTCAGCGGTATGTCTTGGTATAAAAATGAAGGCTTCTACTACTCTAGCTACGACAAACCTGAAGGCAGTGAGTTATCTGCTAAAACAGACCAACATAAAGTATATTACCATAAATTAGGAACCAAACAAGCTGAAGATCAATTAATATTTGGTGGAACTCCAGAAGAAAAACACCGTTATATTTATGGGAGTGTAACAGAGGATGACCGCTATTTGGTGATTACACCACGCGTTTCAACTTCAGGAAACAAACTCTACATCAAAGATTTAACCATTTCAGATGCGCCATTAATTGAGATATTAGGACATACCGATTCCGATTCAAATATCATAGAAAACGTAGGTTCTAAACTTTACATCATGACGAATTTGGAAGCGCCAAACCAAAAGATTGTAACTGTTGATGCGGCTAATCCAACACCAGAAAACTGGGTCGATTTTATACCTGAAACTGAAAACGTCTTAAGTCCATCTACAGCTGGAGGTTACTTCTTTGCAAATTATATGGTTGATGCCGTTTCAAAAGTTTTACAATACGATTATGATGGAAAATTAATCCGTGAGGTCGAATTACCAGGCATAGGAAGTGCTGGTGGCTTTGGTGCTAAAAAAGAAGAAACAGAATTATACTACTCTTTTACTAATTATGTAACACCAGGTAGTATCTATAAATATGATATAGAAGAAGGGACTTCAGAATTATACAAAAAACCAAGTATCGATTTTAATCCTGAAGCTTACGAAAGCAAACAAGTATTCTTTTCCTCCAAAGACGGTACCAAAGTACCAATGATAATCACCCATAAAAAAGGATTAGAGCTTAATGGAAAAAACCCAACCATTCTTTATGGTTATGGTGGTTTTAATATTAGCTTAACCCCAAGCTTTAGTATTGCTAATGCCGTTTGGATGGAACAAGGTGGCATTTACGCGGTTCCAAACCTTAGAGGCGGTGGCGAATATGGTAAAGCATGGCACGATGCAGGTACCAAACTTCAAAAACAAAATGTATTCGATGATTTTATAGCTGCAGCAGAATATCTGATATCAGAAAACTATACCGCCTCAGATTATCTAGCGATTAGAGGTGGTTCTAATGGTGGTTTATTAGTGGGAGCAACCATGACACAGCGTCCAGAGTTAGCAAAAGTAGCACTTCCTGCGGTTGGTGTTTTAGACATGTTACGCTATCACACTTTTACAGCAGGTGCAGGTTGGGCTTACGATTATGGAACAGCTGAGGACAGCAAAGAAATGTTCGAGTATCTTAAAGGCTATTCACCTGTTCATAATGTAAAAGAAGGTGTCGCATATCCTGCAACAATGATAACTACAGGAGATCATGATGATAGAGTTGTACCAGCACACAGTTTTAAATTTGCTGCCGAGCTACAAAGCAAACAAACTGGTAATAACCCAACACTTATTAGAATAGAAACAGATGCTGGCCATGGCGCTGGTACACCTGTAAGCAAAACTATTGAACAGTATGCTGATATTTTTGGATTTACACTCTACAATATGGGATTTGAAGTTTTACCAACTAAAATTGAAGAAAAGTAAAAGGCTAACTGATTTTAAGCTATAAAACTACCTAATCAATTTATTTTGTCACTAAAACCACTTCATCAACAACTTAAAGAAAAAAGTATAAAATTTCTTTTTACAGACTATTACGATACTATAGTCCATAGAACTGTACACCCTAATTATGCACAACGTATTTGGGCAAAGTTTATGATTAGAGAATTAGGTTTACCAATTTCTATTGATGAACTTTATTTTATAAGACAATCATCTGTTAGTTACCTTATTGAAACACTCGGCAGAATAGATGCCGAAATTCCATATAAGGCATTACAAGAAGAAATCTGTAAGCGTCTTATAAATTCAGATATTATTACGATTGAAGAAAAAGCAGATGTTATAGCGCTTTTTGAAGATGCTGATGTAAAAGCAGAATCGAGTGTTCAATACTTAAATCAAGATGTGGTAGATGCTTTAAAGTATTTTAAATCAAATGGTGGAAAAGTCTATTTGGTTTCCGATTTTTACGGTTCTAAAACATTGTTTAAAAAGCTTTTAATTCATCATGGCATTATAAACCTATTTGATGCTATTTATAGCTCTGCTGAGCTAGAAAAAAGTAAACATACTGGTACTATTTATGCACCGATTTTATCTGAATTAGCTATAGATGCTAAAGAAGTGATGATGATTGGAGACAATCAGCGAAGCGATTATAATAATGCGATTAAAAACGGACTTAACGCCTACCATTTACCACATGCTAAGTATCTTAAAAAGAACAAACGCAATAATTTTGGAAATGATAAAAAACGTCTAAATCAAATTATTAACAACGTTTATAAAACCTGTAAAAAGGAAGCTATTCCTTATACAGAATACATTGTACATTATCACACTTTTGCTGAACGCTTGTACGAAACGGCAAAAAGAAAACAGATTAAGGATTTATTTTTTTTATCGCGAGAAGGTCAGTTTATTAAAAAGTTGTTTGATGCTTATCAAGCATTTTCACTTATTGATGAAAGTAAAAAAATCAACACCCATTATTTAAAAATATCGAGGCATGCAGCACTTCAAATGTCGCTTAAAGCAATAGACGTTGAACCCTTTGTTTTCCTAAGAAAAAAATACAGTGACCTTTCTATAAATGAATTTTTAATTGCGGTTAATTGTTCAGATGAATTAAGAGCACAAATCTTATTAGAACTTAAGGAAGAAGGCGAAACTGTAGTTATAGATTTCTTTAATACTTCAATTTTTGAAAACTTAAAGCAAAATAAAACCTTTAGAAACTATTACAATGCCCATAGAGAAGCAAGTCATGATGCATTTAGTGCCTACATTAATTCTTTTAATTCAGACATTGAACAAAACGGAATTCAACTTGTAGATATTGGTTGGGGCGGCACTATGCAAGAAGCTATATATGAGTTTTTCGATACTAAAATTCCTGTAACAGGCTATTATCTTGGTTTAGCTAATATCTATGATATTCAACCAAAAACTAAGCGCTATGGTCTTAACTTCTCATTATTGCCTTACACAGATTACAACGATTGTATTTTAATGGCTAACATGCAGTTATACGAACAGTTTTCGGCCGCAGACCATGGTAGTGCTTTGGGTTATAGTTTAGAGGCTGAAAATTTTTCTTTAGAATATCATAAACCTGAAGAAAAGTGGTTGTACGATAATCACATCAAAAATCATCAGGAAATAATGCTTGCGCTACAGCAAATGCTTTTAAAGGATTTAGAATCGTTGTGCTACAATTATGATACACTCCAAGATACCATTTCTAAAATGGCATTGAAAGTTGGCTTATTTCAAAACACTAAAAAATTAAAATTTTTAGAAACCTTAAGCCATGGTTTTTATCAAAATGTAGGTCATAATCAAGTTGGCATTTCTTATGAGCCTCCTAAAATTAAAAGTCCAGTAAAAAGTGTCATTAAATTTTTAATGACACCCGAAAAGTACTTTAGGTATTTAGTAAAGCTAAAACCAATGCTTTATAAAAAAAACAAGCTCATTGCATTTTTTACACCAATGTATTTAGTTTACCTCTATTTTAGAATTAATAAATACTTCAGGTTTAAAATTCTTAACCGTTATTTTTTATTGAAATTTAATGTCTTTAAATAAAACTAACGTTTAACTAGTAATATTGCTGTATTTTTATAAAATCACTTCGTTATTCATAAAAAAACTTTAGATTTAACGCTTATTCATCAAATTCAGGTAGGGCTTTGTTCAACTGAGTTGTTTAATGAGTGTAGTTTAATTGTTGTAGATGAAAAAAAAATACTTTCTGTTTTTAATTCCTGTTTTGTTTATACTTTCTTGTGCTAAAGATGATGGTTTATCACCAGCTACAACTGTGCGCTACGAATTAGAGCAAATGCCTTTTCAATCCCTAACAGATTACCAATTTTTTGAAGGTGACTTAAAAAATCTAGAACCTACATTTGGTGTTATTCCTTATACACTAAACGCCACTTTATTTAGTGATTATGCACAAAAAAAACGATTTATCTGGATGCCAGACAACCAGAAAGCTTCCTTTACAAATGAAAACGATATTTTAAATTTTCCGGTAGGCACTATATTAATAAAAAGCTTCTACTACAATAATGTCCTTCCAGAAAACGATACAAGGCATATTGAAACAAGGCTAATGATTAGAAAACAAGAGGGTTGGGTTTTTGCAAATTATGTATGGAACAGTGAACAGTCCGATGCTTTTTTAGATCTAAACGGAAGCTTTGTAGATATACAATGGCAACAGAATGAAACCTTAAAATCGGTACAATACAGAATTCCATCAGATGCCGAATGCCACACCTGCCATAAAGTGATGGAAATAGCAAAACCCATTGGTCCTAAACCAAGAAACCTCAATTTAACCTACACTTATAATGAAGGGACAGCAAACCAATTAGACAAATTAGTTAGTGTTGGCTATTTAGAAAACACACTTCCGACTAACATCACAAAAACACCAAACTATAATGATACTAATGAATCTTTAGAGTTAAGAACACGAGCCTATTTAGACATTAATTGCGCACATTGCCATTCCGAAGAAACCCATTGTTCGTATAGACCGTTACGACTCGATTTTACTTCAACTGAAAACCCAATAAATATGGGCGTTTGTGTTGATCCAGATACAGATTTAGGGCTTGGACTCGGACCAATTGTAAAGCCTGGTGACCCCAGAAATTCTGTTTTACACTTTAGGCTAAGTTCTATAGAACCCTCAAACAGAATGCCTCTATTATCACGTAACATTGTTCACACAGAAGGTGTTGAGCTCATTGAAGCATGGATAAATAATTTAAACACAAATTGTAACTAAACCAATTAATATGAAAAGACTATTACGCCTTACAGTACTTTTAATTTTTGTTTGCACATTAAGTTTTGCTCAACAACTAAATGAGCAAGCGAATTGGCCTAATAGTCAGTGGACGCTTTCAGGAAATTATAATGCGGCCTATTTTTTTGAAGACCCAACAACATCTTCAAGTGGGTCATTTTCGTTTGATGACAACCTCGCAGGAAGTACTTCTAATAATATAATTGCTGCAGAATCACCAATTATTAACCTTAGTGCTGCCTATAACGCTAATGAAACTCAAATAACAGTTGTATTTCCCTATGTCTTAAATATTTGGCAGACAGAAACGCTTCATCTTCAATATTGGGATAATAGCGCTAATGAATGGTTAGAATGGGGAAACGCACTTGATGAAAATACGACCACAACAACAGTCAACTTCTGTTCAGGTACCTCAACTAACTACAGTAGCAATGGCTTAGATATTGCTTCATTTTCAAATGAACAATTAACCGGGTTTAAGTACCGTATTATCTATAACGATAATGGCTCTTATGGCTGGGGATTTTGTGTGAATTCACCAATAATTAGTTCAAGTCCTCCACCTGCTTGCTCTAATGTAACTGCATTGGCTATTAATAATATTAATGCGGTAAGTGCAACAGTAAACTGGACTGCTGGTAGTTCAGAAACCTCATGGGAAGTTACTGTTTTACTACCTTCTGATGGTGTACCAACCACTACAAATACGACAACAACAAATACGTATAATTTTACAGACCTTACCCCAGAAACGTACTATATTGTTTATGTAAGAGCTAATTGTAATGATGGTGGCTACAGCAATTGGGCAAGCCAAGGATTTACAACAGGGATTGATATCTCTGGTTATCCTGTAACGTTTACAACAAACCCTATAAATACTACTGGCAATTATGATAGTGCTCTGGTTGATTTGAATGGTGATTTTTTAGATGATGTCGTTTCTGTTAGTGCTAATAATTTAAACGTACATTATCAATTAACTTCTGGTGGTTTTAACATCGTTAATATACCAACAACGGTTGTAAGTAATCCGCCAAGTTGGAGTTTAGCCGCAGGTGATTTTGATAGTAACGGCTATAATGACCTTGTTTATGGTGGTCAAAATGGCGTTACATTTATGAAAGCAAATAGTACAGGTACAGCATATACTGAAATATCAGGTTCCGATTATGTGTTTTCTCAACGTACAAATTTTGTAGATATTAATAATGATGGCCATTTAGACGCCTTTGTTTGTCATGATGTTCAGGCTAATGTTTATTATATGAATGATGGCTCTGGTGATTTAACATTTTACCAAGGACAAAGTACAGAATTGCCAAATGGTATTGGTCTAGTACCTGGAGGAGGTAATTACGGTACCGTTTGGATAGATTTTGATAATGATCATGATATGGATTTATTTATCGCAAAATGTAGAGGTTATTCAACCATAAGTATCAATGAGTTGTGGAGAAACGATGGTGACGGTGTCTTTGTAAACATTGCGGATAGTAATGGTTGGCACAATAGCAACTATCCAGGTGTAGGTCATAATAACTCTTCTAATTTGGGTGACTTAGTGCAAACTTGGTCTTCTGCCTGGGCAGATTTTGATAATGATGGCTATATGGATGTTTATGTTGGAGCTAGTAGTACTGTAGATGGTGACTCTAAACTTATGCGTAATAATGGCGATGGCACATTTACAGACGTAACCGCTGGTTCTGGTGTTTTAGACGCACAATTAGGAATTGAAAATGCACCTGCCGATTTTGATAATGATGGTTATGTAGATATTCTAAGTAATGGGGATATTTTATTTAATAATGGCGATTTTACGTTTACAAATCACAGTACTAACATGCCACCTAGTGGCGCTATTGGAGATACAAATAATGATGGCTTTTTAGATATCTTTAGGAGTGGCAATATTTATTTAAATAATACCAATGCTAATAATTGGATTAAAATTAATACAGTCGGAACCGCTAGTAATAGTAATGGTATTGGAGCTAGAGTAGAAATACTCACACCATCCGGAACACAAATACGAGATGTTAGAAGTGGTGAAGGTTTTGAATACATGAGCTCATTAAATACACATTTCGGTATCGGTACAGACACTAATATTAACAGCATAACTATTTATTGGCCATCTGGCACAATAGATACAATTCTAAATCCTGATATAAATACGACACATAATATTACTGAAGGTACTACATTAAGTATTGAAGACGAAACTTTAAGCGATGTGTCTATTTATCCTAATCCGGTTGAAGCTGAATTAAACATAAAAACAACGGCTCATCTTAATGATAAAGTGGCAACAATTTTTGATGTTAACGGCAAAAAAATACACAGCATGAAACTACAATCAAATACTATTGAAGTTTCTAACTTAGCAAGTGGTGTTTACTTTTTAAGATTAGAATCTGAAGGAAAAACTATGAAACGAAAGTTTATTAAAAAATAATTATCTTAATAAAAATGTTGAAAAACCATTTGAGAAATCAGATGGTTTTTTTGTTTAATTTATTTTTGAAATAGTATGTTTGTAATATGCTTCAAGTAAAAAACCTCACTTTCGGATACAAAAAAACTAAGGTTCTAAAATCTATAGATTTTACTGTTGAAACAGGAGAAAATCTAGCTGTAATTGGCGAAAGCGGTTCCGGAAAAAGCACTTTATTAAAATTAATCTACGGTGAGCACGACCTAAAGCAAGGTCAGATTTTTTGGAAAGACGAAGAAATTTTAGGTCCGGAATACAATTTAGTGGTTGGTTACGATTTTATGAAATATGTAAGTCAAGAATTCGACTTAATGCCAGTAACAACAGTCGCAGAAAATATTAGTAAGTTTTTATCGCGTTTTTATCCTGAAGAAAGCCAAAGACGAACCAAAGAACTTATTGAAGTAGTAGAGCTTGAAGAGTTTGCCAATACTAAAGTGAAATTTTTAAGTGGCGGACAAAAACAACGCGTTGCCATAGCTAGAGCATTAGCAAAACAACCCGAAATACTATTATTAGACGAGCCTTTTAGCCATATTGATAATTTTCAGAAACAAGGTTTACGACGTAATGTATTTAATTATCTAAAAAATAATAAAATCACCTGTATTGTTGCCACTCACGATAGAAATGACGTCCTCGGATTTGCCGATCAAATTATGGTACTCAACGATACTAAAATCATCGCAAAAGACCAACCTCAAAATTTATATAAGAACCCCCAATTACCATTAATCGCTTCGTTTTTCGGTGAGTTCAACGTCATTGAACCTTATGGTATTGTGTATGCTCACCAGCTTCAAATTGTAGAAAAATCGAATCTTAAAGCGATAGTAAATCGTGCATATTTTAATGGAAATGTATGGCTTATAGAAGCGTTTTATAATTCCGAAAAAATATTTATTCAACATCATACAGAATTAGATAAAGATTCAGAAATCTACTTTTCTGTCGTTTCGTAATGCTTTACAGCAGTTTTTAATTTATTAAGCATTCTATTTCGAAGTTTAAGGGGCTTTAAAACTTCAATAGTATCTCCAAATCCTAGAATAAGGCGTTCTAATTCAAAATTAATTTGTACAAAAATATTGAAAATTACACCTTCATTCGTCTTTTCAATAATACGCTGTGTCGTATGAAATGGCTTTGTAATTACATAAGGAGCATTTTTATGATCTATTTTAAACTGAACCCGTTCTGCTCTAGAATTGGAAACTGTAACTCCAATGACCGCTTTGTAATAGTCATCACCATCAACCTCAAAATCTTCATAAACTTCATTGTTTAGCTTTACAATATCACTAATTCTATCTAAAGCTAAAGTTATAAATTTCCCGTTTTGACTTGCCAATAAAAACCATCGATTATTAAATTCTTTAAGTAATTGTGGATGCACTTTCATCACACTCGCTTTACTTGCTTTAAACGATTGATAAGACACTTCAATGACTTTCTTATTTTGAATAGCATCGTATAAAACATCTATATAATTAAGACCTTTTAGCTGTTCGTTTTTATCTAAATGAATGATCGCGCGTTTATCTTTTTGTGATGAGTAAACGGAGTCTTCTAGACGTTGTAAAACACCATCCATTTCTTTAAATAGCGAAAAATCTTTAAATTGCCTTAGTAACTGAATCGCTTCATTCATTACTTTGATATCCTTATCTGTCACAGGAATATTAATAATGCTATAATCAGCGTCCTCATACTTATAAAACTTACGGTCGTAAACTACAATTGGGGCATTGTAACCCAATTTATCACTTCGCATCATTTGTAAATCTAATTGCACAGTACGTTTGCTAACATTAATATCTTTGCCTTCGTATTCGTAAAGCGCATCAGAAACCGCTTCTATTAAATCATTAAGCGTCCATTGTCTAAACTGATTTTGAAGGCATTTATCAATGGTTTTATATCTAATTAATGCGTTTTTGTTTACTGCCATAGGACTTAGTTTTTAAAACAAAAGACCTATCAGGTTTGTAAAACCTTGCAGGTCTAAAACATTAAATTTAAACTAAAAAAACAATACGTTAAAGAACCGCGTAGTTACTAAAACTTTTCATTTCAAAAAAAATGACCATATTTGCACCAAGAAACAAAGAAAAAAACAACCTATGACAATACAAAATTTACATAATCGGATGCTGAAAAAGCTATTTCTGTAGTGTAGAGAAATAGGTAAAACTAAAAATAGTCAAGTTTAAAAAGCATCCTCATAAAAAAGGATGCTTTTTTTATTAATTTTTTTCAAGTTGATAATTATGCATGTCTAAAACGCAAATAACTACACTTCAATTTATTATATAATCTGCCATTTGCGGACTCGAATCCCCTATTCCAAAAACAATATAATATTCTGATTGTCAACTAAATAAATTAAATTATTATTTGGATAGTTCAAAAATATCACTTTATATTTGCATCGCAATGTCATGCTGAGCGCAGTCGAAGCACAACCAAAACAGAAGTTGAATTAAAAATTAGAATCTATGAGTTTATTTATAACATATCAAAACGATCCAAAAGGAATTCTGCCTTTTGTGATGCTTCGTGATTATCGTTAGATAAACTTTTCAAACTTATAAATGAGAAATCCGAAGCCAGTTAAATACTGTTTCGGATTTTTTTTATTCTGCATTAATTTCAGAATCTCACAATTAGCATTTCTGCTAAACATCTTTCCACAAACAGTAATTATAAAAATCGAATCTCAATGTCATGCTGAGCGTAGTCTAAGCATTTCAGTTCTAAAGAAACTAATAATTATAAAAAGATCCTGAAAATTCTAAAACGTTGGGACAGGACAAAAAAACAATGAACACCAATTTATTAAACAGTTATGTACTAAAAGCCATAGATGCTTATCCATACGAACTAGAAGAAACTGTAGAAAATCTAAACTACGCCTTATCCTACGAAGCTAACAATGCGTATGCTTTGTATTTAATGGGACGTTTACAAGCCGAACAATTTGGCGATTACGAAAAAGCCAAGGAGTATTATGCAGAGGCTTTGGCTAATAAACTAGATTTTCACAAGGTGTATTCGCACTACATTTTAGTGTTGATATGGAACGAAGATTATAAAGAAGCTCAAAAGCTAATCGACTTTGCCTTTACTGTAAAAGGACTGAACAAAGGAGAGGTTTATATGTTTCAAGGGCAATTATTTGAAAACCTTCAAGCCTATAAAAAAGCTATAAAAGCACTAAAAAAGGCTAAAATTTTTGGATATAACGATGGATTTATCTGTACTGTAGATTCTGAAATTAAAAGAATTAAGAACAAAATGAAACCAAAAAAGCCTAAAAAAGCGAAGTTCAAGAAGAAACAAAAGAAGAAAAATTGAAACTAACCCAACCTATAAAGTCAAGAGGTATTATTGGTTAACTAAAAACGTTTATACGTAACAAGCAAGAATTCAAAAACCAAAGATTTTCGACAAAAAAGTAAAAACTGAAGTCCCCTATCAATTCCTAGAACTGAACGTCAAGGTGCAGAATAGATGAAGAAAAGCTTCGAAATCAGGAGAACGAAGTTCGACGCGAAGTTTTCAAATCGGTTTCAGTTTGAAAAACTGAAAATTCCTTGGCTTGACCGTGATTTTTTTGCTTGGTTTATCCTGAGCGTAGTCGAAGGGTTTTGCATCAAGGCAAAATGAACGTAAACAAAAATTTACAAAATATTCTTTACTACGCAAAAACATTGCGCAATAGCATAAAATATTTGCAGTGTAATTAATAAGAAGTCTATTTGGAATCAGACTTTTTGAAGTAGCGCTCTGCTAGAAAAAGGAATCTAGCAGAGCTTAATAAAAGTTCATTAACATAAAAACTGGGAAGATAACGATTGGCTGTTTACTCGCTTTGGGTGCGAGAGGATGCAGGTTCGAAATGTATTGCATTCACGAATACCAAATCATAAAAATTTAAAAGCATGAGTAATCCTGCTTCTCAGACTTAGATTCCTGCTTTCGCAGGAAATAATATCAAGCAAGTCTAGTTACGTGTTTCAGTATAGCACTATTGTATAAATCCTTACCAATTGGTATGAGGTTTTTATATCCAACTTGACTTGATACCAACGGGTTATTTGGTAAATAATAACCACCACATCTATGTACACAGGTTCGAATCCTGTCTTCTCTAACGGGAAGTAGCTAAGTTCGGTTAAGCAGTAGATCCAATATGTAGGTTCGAGTCCTACCAAATCGAGATTCGGTTTGTGGCGGAATTGGTAGACGCGCTGTATTTCGGTTACAGTTTGAAATGGACTCATAATCCATATCCAAGAGCTGGTTATCTCACAAAACTAACCACCAAGTGTGTCGCACTTTAAATGGCAAAAACAAAGTGAACTAAAACTCGCAAAAGCAACGTGTTGTAATTGTAGTCTAGAAAACACCTTGAAATACTAATGTATGAAAAGCCGTTTTAGGTTTTCTTTTAAAGATTCATTTTTTAATTAATGATGCCACAACTATGGTTTCAAAATTGATTAATCATCTAAAGAACAAAATTTAAAAACACTTTAAATCGCTTGTATTTCCGTAGTTAGAAAGACGGTTTTCTTTCGCTCTGTTAGTGAAACTCGTTTTTGGAAAGTCGTCAAGACGCATTCAAAAATGTTAGTTGAACTAATCCCGCTGAAAAGCGGGATCTTTTGAATAGTCATTCTCAAAAAGAGAATTCTATTATAAATGTTTAACCGTTCTGAAATAAAAATAGAAACTTCAGAACAAAAAAATTAGAAATCATGTATAGAGTAAGAATTCATGCAGGTACAGTAGGTTTAGTGTTTAAAAACGGTAATTACGTTCGCGTTATTACCGCAGGAAAACATTGGATAAATTTTAGAGAGCAAGTCTTAAAATACGATTTATCTCAAGCTTTCAGTGCGCCAAAAGCATTAGAAATCTTGCTCAAAGATGAGGCGTTGGCAAACCTATTGCATGTTGTAGATGTAAAGGATAACGAAATCATTTTGCTTTACGAAAACAACAACTTTAAATGTGTGTTAAAAGCGGGTCGTTACACCTTCTGGAATGGTTTAATAGATTACAAATTTGTCACTGTAGATTTAAGTAAAATTGACATCACAGAAGACGTCAGCAAAGCTTTGTTTAGCAATATGCAATTACGTCAATACATTAGAACGCTTGAGGTAGCGGCATTCGAAAAAGCCATTATGATTGTTAATGATGAGTTTGTTAAAATCCTAGAACATGGTACGTACCATTTCTGGAAAAACGAGCAAACCATTAAAATCTTAAGAGCAGATATGCGTCAGTTGCAATTAGAAATTGCTGGTCAAGAATTATTGACCAAAGACAAAGCAACCGTTCGTATTAACTTCTATGCACAATACAAAGTGACTAACATAGAAACCGCGTTAATGCATAGCAAAGATTACGAAAAGCAATTGTACATCACGTTGCAATTGGCATTACGAGCTTTTGTTGGTGCTTATACATTAGACGAATTGTTAGAGCAAAAGGAAACGATTGCTAAAACCGTTTTAGAAGCTGTAAAAGCACAAGCCAACAAGTTAGGTGTTAATGTTTTGCACGCAGGTTTACGAGACGTTATTTTACCAGGCGATATGAAAGAGATCATGAACCAGGTTTTAATAGCTCACAAAAAAGCACAAGCCAATGTGGTGACAAGACGAGAAGAAACAGCTTCTACTAGAAGCTTGTTAAACACCGCAAAATTAATGGAAGACAACAGCATGTTGTTTAAATTAAAAGAGATGGAATATGTTGAGAAAATTGCCGACAAAATTGGAGAAATCACAGTAGCCGGAAACGGAAACGTTATTGAACAATTAAAGGATATTTTCTCCGTGAATAAGTAAATTATTTAATCCTGCAAGGTTTCAAAAACCTTGTAGGTATTATATTTAAGTAATTATACCTACAAGAATAGATACTGAATCAAGTTCAGCACATGCCTTGCAGGACAAAAAAACAACTACGCAAAAACATTACGCAATACACTATAATATTTGTAATGTAATTAAGAAATTAGAAAACATGAAAACTAAAATAACAGGTCACGATTTAAAAGCCCTAGGTTACAGACAAGGCAAATGGATGAAAGATGCCTTAACTCATATCAACAAAAATGAATTAAAAGGCGAAGCCTTAGACTTATATTTAGAGCAATTCAAATCACCAGACCCAATAGCATTACACAACACACCAATTGACTTTTCAATAAACATTAAAGCAGAAAACGAAGAAGAAAAAGACAACGTAGATAAGGTGATTAACTCAATGCAAACCCTAATGAAAACACCAACATTAGTTGATGGCGCCATTATGCCAGATGCTTGCCCAACGGGTCCAGATGGAACAATCCCAGTTGGAGGTGTTGCGGTAGCAAAAAACGCCATTCATCCAGGAATGCATAGTGCAGATATTTGCTGTTCGGTAATGCTAACCGATTTCGGAAAAGCAGACCCAAAGGCTATTTTAGATGCAGCACATGCTAATACTCATTTTGGTCCTGGTGGACGCGATAGAGATTCCCAATTCAGATTTCCGAAGAAATTATTGGACGCTTTTGAGTCAAACTATTTTTTGAATGATGGTAACATGATCTCAATTGCAAGGTCGCATTTAGGAACACAAGGTGATGGTAACCATTTCTTGTTTGTTGGTAAATCTAAAAAAACAGGAAACACCATGTTGGTCACACATCACGGATCTAGAGGTCCTGGCGCAAAATTGTATACCAAAGGCATGAAAATTGCGGAACGTTTTAGACAAGAATTATCGCCAGATACCAAGAAACAAAATGCATGGATTCCGTTTAAAACCGAAGAAGGACAAGCCTATTGGGATGCCTTGCAAATCATAAGAGATTGGACAAAAACCAATCATGAAGTATTGCATAATTCAGTAGCTGAAGCTTTAGAAATAGAGATTGAAAACCGTTACTGGAACGAGCATAACTTTGTATTTAAGGATGGCGATTTATTTTACCACGCTAAAGGTGCAACACCATTAGATACTAAGTTTATGCCAGACATTACAGGACCAAGATTGATTCCGTTAAATATGTCCGAACCTGTTTTGATTGTTGAAGGGAATACCACAAACACCAATTTAGGGTTTGCACCACATGGCGCAGGTAGAAACATAAGTAGAACCCAACATAGAAAAAGTAAAACAGGTACTACGATGCAAATCTTTAAAGAAGAAACACGTGGATTAGATATCCGATTTTTCTCAAAGGAAATTGATATTACTGAGTTGCCTTCTGCTTACAAAAACGCGAAAGCCGTTAGAGCACAAATGGACGAATTTAATCTAGGAAAAGTCATTGATGAAGTGTTGCCTTATGGATGTATTATGGCTGGCGATTGGCAGAAGAATGCTCCTTGGAAGGTTAGACGTGAGAAGCGTAGAAACGCTAAAAAGAGAAATTAATCTTTAAAAATAAGACCTGCTAGTTTTTAATCCAGAAAGGTTTAGGGAACGCAAGGTCTACAATTTAACCTTAGAAAGGGGAAAAGTGGGCTGACTTCGGTTGGTCTGCTTTTTAATTTTAAAAAACATCTTTTATTTTGAATTTATTATCTCTAAATACAATAGCATCATCAACACTCTTAGACAATAACAATTGCGCGATTGGCGTTGCCGCAGAAATCGCAAAATAAGAAGTGTTGTCTATAATAATTTCTCCAACACTGATACTTATAAAGTAATTCGCTTGTGTTGTTCTAACCACACTTCCTAAAGCCACTTTATGGTGTTTTGAATCCATATTTACTTTCTGAAGGATTTGTTTCTGTTTTTCAATTTCAGCTAATTGATGACCCGCTTTTTCGCGCTCTAACTGCACCATAGCTCTTCCGGTTTCATGTTTATCTCCTGCACTACTTTTGGTTTCAGATTGTAGCGAATTTTGAATATCAGAAATGGTTCGGTTTACGGTAGTCAATCGATTATCAATAAATTGTAAACACTGGTTATATAATTTTTGTTTTATGGTCATTTTTGAGTACTCAGATTAAATTCCCCATAAAATCGCATTTGCTTAACAATCCACTGTTTCCGTTTTTGAATATACGACGTGGCTGGATTAGCTTTATAATTTCTTGGATTAGGTAAAATTGAAGCTATAGCTGCTGCTTCATAGGCATTTAAATTAACAGCCGACTTATTAAACCAATGTTGAGCAGCTGCTTCAACGCCATAGATACCTTGTCCCATTTCAATACTATTTAAATACACTTCGAAAATGCGCTCTTTGCTCCAAATCATTTCAATTAAAAACGTAAAATAGCTTTCTAAACCTTTGCGAAACCAGCTGCGTTCTGGCCATAGAAACACATTTTTAGCTGTCTGCTGGCTAATGGTACTTCCTCCTCGTAAACGTTTACCTTGTTTATTGTATGCATAGGCTTTTTCAATAGCTTCAATATCAAACCCATTATGAGCTAGAAATTTTTGATCCTCACTACAAATAACTGCGAGTTGCATATGTTTTGATATGTCATCTATAGTCACCCAGTCGTGCTTCCAAATTTTAGTTTCATCTGTATTTTCAAAATAACGTATAAACATTAAAGGCGTTGCAGGCACTGGAACATACTTATATAAAAAAACCAAACCTACAGAAAGGATAATACACCACAATACTAGTTTCCCAATAAATCTAAACAATCGCTTCATCTGCTATTCTACTAAATCTGCTAATTCTTTTCCAACTAAGCTACCAATGGCAATGCCCATGCCACCTAACCTTACACCACAAAACACATGATTTCCAATGGCTTTTACAAGAGGCTTTTTCTGTGTGCCTACACCCATAATTCCAGACCAACGGTATTCTATTTTAAAGTCAGTATTTGGTAAAATAGTTGTTTTTAAAAGGTCTTCTAATTTATTTTGAATAATCGCTGTTTCCCCAAATCTATCTGTCTCTTCGGTTTTAAAATCGAGATGACGTCCGCCTCCAAGTAATATTCTATCATCAATATTTCTGAAATAGTAATAGCCTTTATCTAAGTGAAATGTCCCTTTAATCGGTAAATTGTCAATAGGCTGGGTAATTAAAACTTGAGCTCTAGCTGGTTTAACTTCTGGAATATTAAGCTGTTTTGCAAATCCGTTGGTGGCAATAAAAAGCTTTTTTGTTGAAAACTCAAAATGATTGGTTTTTATTTTCACCTTATCTAAATCTTCAGAAAATGTTTCAACTCTTATATTATTTAATAATTCTATGCCTAAAGATTGTACTTTATGTACTAAAGCAGTCATCATTTTTCCGGTATCTATTTGTCCTTCAAACGGATTAAAACTGTACTTAGATTGTAAGTTTTTAAAGCCTAAGTCATTCGGCATAAACGAAAAAACATCAGACTTAAAGATTGGATGTAAAAGTTGATTGATATCATCTCGCTGATTTAAACAGGAATTATAAAGGGTTTCATCTGAGTCTAAAAACAATTCATAACCGCCAAAATTTTGATAACCGATTGTTTTATCACCTAATGTTTCACGAAGCAACTGAAGTCCATTAATTCGCTTTTTAATCAGCTTTAAAACCTCTTCTTTAGAATGATTGTGTAAATCTTCTATAATTTCGCTTAGACTTCCAAAACAGGCAAATCCTGCATTTTTTGTACTTGCTCCTTGCGGAAATATCCCTTTTTCTAAGATTAAAATCTTAGCTTTTGGAAAACGGAGCTTTAATTGAAGTGCACAGTTAAGCCCTACAATACCACTACCAACAATGGTATAATCAATGTTAGTCAGTTTGTTTTTTATTTCCCAATATGATAAATTCATCGCATAAAAAAAGCTCCTAATTTAGGAGCTTTTAAAATTATAAATTAAATTCTTATTCTACTATAATTTTCTTGGTCACTTTTTGAGTACCATTAGCAATCGTTAATAAGTAAACACCAGATTGGGCATTGTTAAGCCTAATAACCTCTTCAAATCTACTTATGTTATTATAATGAGTTTTAGTGTAAATAGATCGACCTCTAATATCAAAAACCTCGATTATAATGTCTTCATCTGATTTTGGATTGAAAGCGATATTAAAACTACCATTATTTGGATTTGGGTAGACCGCTAAATCTTCAAATTTATTTTCTTCAATACTTAAAGGTGCTTCATAACATATTTCAATAGACCAGCTATTTAAAGTTCCTGTATCTCCATTAAAAAAATCTGCAACGAGTAATTGCCAATCGCCTTGGGCATCTAAGCCTGTAAAAGCACTCAAAGATTCACTTGGGCTGTAGGTCCCCGTAAAGTTATCGCTACATCCATCAACACCAGGTAATGCTGCTGCTTGATCATCAAAAGTAACTGCAAAATTCTCATACCCCGTCCCTGAACTTACTGCACAAGTATTATCCCAAAGTTTAATTGCATCGTTGGCAAATGTTCCTCCCGGAGGTAAAATATAAACTTGCAAATCACTAATCCAAGTATGGCTTATATCTAAAGATAGGGTCATACTCTCTATAATATTTGAATCTGGAATGTTTAAGGTATGGGTTACTAAACCAGCATTTCCACCTGAAGGGTCAGGAATAGCAACTCCTAAATTTTCTGCTGTAGCATATGGTGGATTACAAACAACCTCTGTACAACTTCTATCTAAAACAACATTTGCTGTTCTAGTTAATGAAGGTGATGTACCAGTTACTGTGATATCATAAACACCAACAGTTGTGGCTCCAAGGTTACCGATTGTTAATGTAAAACTATCATCTGAATTTAGAGATGCAGGCGTAAATGTTGTCGTTGCTCCTGCAGGCACACCAGATGCCGTAAAAAACGTATTTTCTGAGAAGCCATTTGTGGTTATAAAATCAAAATCAAAAGTTACTGAATCTTCAGCACATACCTCTTGATTTTCTGTTAGCGAAACA
Organism: Winogradskyella vidalii; assembly: GCF_013403955.1. Taxonomy (GTDB): domain Bacteria; phylum Bacteroidota; class Bacteroidia; order Flavobacteriales; family Flavobacteriaceae; genus Winogradskyella; species Winogradskyella vidalii. The sequence goes on from NZ_JABFDG010000004.1 coordinate 83,514, forward strand.
ATACTGAAGTCTTCTTCGTCTGATATTAAAAATGCATTTGAAACAGCATAGAATATATTATCTGCCGCTTCAACAAGTATTTTGGCATTATTGTTATCAGCAATATTAGGTACTGTAATTGTCGCTGAACCCGTGTTAGGAACTTCTGTTGCTAGAGTTGTAAATGTAGCACCATTATTAACTGTAAACAAAATGTTTACTAATTGACAATTAATTGTTGGATCAGCAGTTGCTCCAACTATCCAATTTACTTGTTGACTTGTATTCTGTCCCCAAGTTGGTGGAGTAACTACCGTAAAAGGCGTAACATCTTCTACTGAAACCATCATTTCTGAAGACCCTGTAGCACCGCCGTTTAATTCATTATCTCTTACCGTTAGTAAAAAGTTCATATCTCTAGCAACAGAAGGAACAACTTCCCAGGTTGAAGCTAGTGAACCAGACATGACTGTAGGTAATGCTGGCATATACCTGTTAGGTGAACTAGAAGGGTCTAAAGATCTAAATGTTGGTCCACCTGTATTTGTAGACTGTGGAGGCATTGTTGCTGGTGTTGCATCAGTTTGTTCCCAACAATAAGTTAACCCAAATGGAGTATCGGCATCTACAGCAGATCCTTTTAAAGTAAAAGCTGTTGATTTTGGTATTGAAAAATTGGCACCTGCATTTACAAACGGAGCAGCATTATTGGTGCTAGTTCCTGTAAAACAAGTACTACCCGTACCTGCAGAGATATTTAACCATATTTCTTTAATATTTTCACCATGAAAATAATCATCACTATTGTTCTGAATATTTGGTGCACAAATACCTGCATAGCCCATAATTGTAGAAGCACTACCTGGCTCTACTGACACATTAGAACGCTGACAATTATTATTTTGTGTGTGGTTGGCACCAAATTGATGGCCCATCTCATGTGCTACATAATCAATATCAAAAGCATCTCCTGTTGGTGCAAAAGAACCTGTTACCCCTCTTGCTTTAGAATTGTTATTACAAGGAGAGAACAACTGAGCAATTCCACCACCACCAGTACTAAATACATGGCCTATATCATAATTTGCTGACCCTATATTATTTACATTATCACATGTGGTTTGATTTTCTCCTAGCATAGCACTACCATCATTGTTAGTATAAGGATCGGAGTTTACATTTGGCCCTAAGAATATTATAGATGAGTTAGGTACCATTTCCATTGTTATTCCTAAATCTCGTTCATAAACGCCATTAACACGCGTCATTGTGGCAACCATAGCTGCAGTAACTTGCGCAAGTGTGCCGCCGTGATATTGTGAGTATTCTACAGTACAAGCTAATGCCAAACGATACGTTCTCAAGGTTTGATCGTCCGCGTTTCTCAGTGCAACATATGCTTCATTAGAAATATTAAGTTCAGGTTCAACATATTCTGTTTCACATTCAAATGGTGTTCTAGGACCATCTTCTATAGAATTGATAAACACCAAATAGTTTTGTAAATCTGCTGAGTAAGGTTCAATAAAAATTGTTTTTTTATCAGAAAGGAGCATACTACTGAGTCCTTTTTCTGGTGAAATACTAAATCTAATAACCGAAGCTGGGTTATCTATACCTTTGCCAATATAAGACCGAATATGAGGAAACTGGGCTTGCAATTCCGATGACATTACAGAAGCTTCTTTCACCAAATAAGATTGAAAATTTCCTTTTTGATCAGGAAAATCAATAACTACACCTTCATTAGCAGAGCTCTGAGTTCGCTTTGGTGCATTTGATAAACGTGCTTGCAATGCTTGAACATTAAGACTTAGTAAAATTGAATTTTTTGGTATAGATTTATAAAAAATAACATTTTCTTTTTTAACTTTATCCGTAGTAGACTTAGACCAAAGAGTTTCTTGACTTTGGGCTGCAGATACGGATACAAAAAAGAACGCCGTTAGCAGACTGTAAATAAATTTTGAGTAGTATATTTTCATATATAAAGGGAATTTAATTTCCTCAAATATAGTTGGTATATCTCTAAAAGACTAATATCACTATATATATGAAATTATTTGTTTTTTTTTTAATCGCTTTTCTTAATTTTTCTTGTAATTCGCAAAAGGACAATTTCACTGGTGTTCAGAGCAATACATCTGAATTATGCCCTGAAAGCGGAACATGTAGTTTTGAAATTCTGAAAAACAAAAGCTTCAAATTAGTTAAAGATGATATTGGTGAATATTATCCAAAAATCACAGAAGCAACATCTAACCTCTTAAAATTTGAATTTAAAAGTGGGCAAATTGAGGCTGTTCCTGATAGCGGTTTTACAGAAGTTGTTTATCTAGAAATTAACAAAGAAAAGTTAATGTCATTTGAAGACAAGATGTTGAAACAAGTTAATGCGTCATATGGCAGACTTTGTTTCTGTAGAGGTCAGTCTGGGTATTTTCCAATTGATAAAGGTCAATTAAACATCAAAAAGATTACCAAAACGCAGTATGAAATTGATTTTGAATTTGAAATTAATGAGGTCCCTCAAACACTCAAGCAGTTTAAAGTAATTGCCGAAATGTAAAAAAGCGACTTAAAAAGCCGCTTTTCTATTTATTCTTCAATCTGTTTTTCTAATTTAAAATCTTCCATAAATTTAGTGGTATAATTACCTGCTAAATAGTCTGGATGATCCATCAATTGTCTGTGGAATGGTATGGTGGTCTTAATACCTTCGATAACAAATTCATCTAAAGCACGCTTCATTTTATTGATAGCTTCTTCCCTTGTTTGTGCTGTAGTTATCAACTTAGCAATCATAGAATCGTAGTTTGGCGGAATACTGTAACCTGCATACACATGTGTATCTAAACGAACACCATGTCCACCAGGTGCATGTAATGTTGTAATTCGGCCTGGTGAAGGTCTAAAATCATTAAATGGATCTTCAGCATTAATTCTACACTCTATAGAATGTAAGTTTGGCGTATAGTTTTTACCAGAAATTGGTACTCCTGCTGCCACTAATATTTGCTCACGAATTAAGTCGAAATCAATAACTTGTTCTGTTATTGGGTGTTCTACCTGAATACGTGTATTCATTTCCATAAAGTAAAAATCTCTATGCTTATCAACTAAGAACTCTACAGTTCCAGCACCTTCATACTTAATAAATTCAGCAGCTTTTACAGCGGCTTTACCCATTTTAGTTCTCAATTTATCGGTCATAAAAGGCGAAGGCACTTCTTCGGTTAACTTTTGGTGACGACGTTGAATAGAGCAATCGCGTTCTGATAAATGACAGGCTTTACCTCTAGAATCACCTACAATTTGTATTTCGATATGGCGAGGCTCTTCAATAAGCTTTTCCATATACATATCATCATTTCCAAAGGCAGCTTTAGATTCTGAACGTGCAGATTCCCAAGCATTTTCAAGGTCTTCTGGTTTCCAAACCGCACGCATTCCTTTTCCTCCACCACCTGCAGAGGCTTTTAGCATTACGGGATATCCAGTAGCTTTAGCGGTTTTTACACACTCTTCAAAACTTTCTATAACCCCTTCACTTCCTGGCACACAAGGAACACCAGCAGCTTTCATCGTGGCTTTGGCATTGGCTTTATCGCCCATGCGATTAATCATATCTTCAGATGCACCGATAAATTTGATACCATGCTCCTCACATATTTTAGAAAATTTTGCGTTTTCGGATAAGAATCCATAACCCGGATGAATAGCATCTGCATTTGTAATTTCTGCAGCGGCTATAATATTTGATATTTTTAAGTAAGATTCACTACTTGGAGGTGGCCCTATACAAACTGCTTCGTCTGCAAACTTAACATGGAGACTATCGACATCTACAGTAGAGTAAACTGCTACAGTTTTAATGCCCATTTCTTTACAGGTTCTAATAACTCTAAGTGCTATTTCCCCTCTATTGGCAATTAATATTTTTTTAAACATGTCTTTTGAGTTTAAGAGTTTATTGTTTAGCAGTTTATTGGCTTAAATACATTTATTTAAACTTAAAACTTAAAACTTCTAAACTAAATGTTTATGAAGGATCAACTAAAAATAACGGTTGATCAAACTCTACTGGAGAAGCATCATCTACCAGTACTTTTACTATTTTACCAGAAATTTCAGATTCAATCTCGTTAAATAACTTCATGGCTTCTATAACACAAAGTACATCACCTTCTTTTATATCTGTACCAACTTCAACAAACACGGGCTTGTCTGGAGATGGCTTGCGATAAAATGTTCCAATTATTGGTGACTTTATAGTGATATATTTTGAATCTTCTACAGCTGTTGTTGTTGCAACTGGTGTTTCTTGTGCCGCCACAGCTTGCTGTGCTGGCATTTGAGGTTGCATCATTGAAGACGGTGCTTGTACTGGTACTTGCTGTACAATTGTGGTGTCTTCTGAACCTGTTTTAATGGTAATCTTAATGTCATCCATTTCTAACTTAACCTCACTTGCACCAGACTTGGCAACAAATTTTATTAAGTTCTGAATTTCTTTTAATTCCATAATGTTTAGATATTTTATTTGTTAGTTGTTAGTTAGGAATTATAAGCCCATTTAAAATAAATAGAGCCCCAAGTAAATCCGCCTCCAAAGGCTGCGAATATTATTTTATCACCTTTTTTAAGTTGTGATTCGTAATCAAATAATAACAAAGGTAATGTTGCAGAGGTTGTATTTCCATACCGCTGAATATTCATCATTACTTTGTTTTCTTCTAAATTAATTCTGTTAGCTGTGGCATCAATAATTCGTTTATTGGCCTGGTGAGCTGCTAACCAAGCTATATCATCATTGGTCAGTTGATTTCGATCCATTATTTTTTCAGCAACATCTGCCATATTGAAAACCGCATTTTTGAATACCGTTTTTCCATCTTGAAACACATAATGTTTACCTTCCTCAAAAGTGTCTTTTGTTATAGGATAAGAAGAACCACCGTAAGTAGCTTGAAGAAACTCTCTTCCCTCACCATTACTTCTCAATAATTCATCTTGTAATCCTAAACCGTCTTCATTAGGTTCAAAAAGTACGGCACCTGCGCCATCTCCAAAGATGATACAGGTTGCTCTGTCTTTATAATTGATAAATGACGAATTTTTATCGGCACCAATTAAAAGAATTTTTTTGTATCGACCAGATTCTATATAAGCTGCTGCGGTAGACATTCCGAATAGGAAACTTGAACATGCAGCTTCTAAATCGTAAGAGAATGCATTTACAGCGCCTATCTGTGTTGCCGTATATGCTGCAGTTGATGCTGCTTTCATATCTGGCGAAGCAGTACAAACAATTACTAATTCAATTTCTTTAGGGTCTAAGCCCTTTTTCTGAATTAGATCTTCCGCTGCTTTTATAGCTAAAAACGAAGTTCCTTTGCCTTCTTCTTTTAGGATTCTACGCTCCTTGATTCCTGTTCTGGAGGTAATCCATTCGTCGTTAGTTTCTACCATTGTTTCTAATACTTTGTTAGATAAAACAAAGTCAGGAACATAGCCTCCGACAGCTGTAATTGCCGCTGTGATTTTACTCATTATTAGGATTTAGATAATTAAAAGTAGGCAAAAATGATAAAAATTGATGTAATTCGGTCAATTTTTATCATTTTTAGGCAAACTATTACGCAAAGTAAGTAGTTTTTATTCTATTGAAAAAGATAATAACAAAAAAAACGCTCCTTTGGAGCGTTTTCTTGTATGCATGCATAATACTTATGCTACGTTTTCTTCCTCTACTGAATTGTCAATTAATACTTGACCTCTGTAGTATAATTTACCTTCGTGCCAATGAGCTCTATGGTATAAGTGTGGCTCACCAGTTGTTGGGCAAGTTGCTATTTGAGGTACAGAAGCTTTATAATGAGTTCTTCTTTTATCTCTTCTTGTTTTCGATATTTTACGCTTTGGATGTGCCATTTTAAATGTTATTTATCCGTTAATAGTTTTTTTAAATTATTCCAACGAGGATCAATATCCTCCGATGATTTTGTTTTGTTGTCCTCATTTGGACTCAATTCTTCTAATTTTGAAAATATCTCAGACTGCAATGTACCGTCTTCAATACCTGGATGAACGCGTTTTATAGGAACCGATAAAATAATAAGTTCATATATATATTGTGCTACATTAATTTCGTACTCACCGTGAGGTACAATTAATATTGCTTCATTATCATCATTATACTCATCACCAAACTTAACAACTAAATTTAAATGGTCATCAATGGTTTGATCATAAGGTTCATTTGTAATGTCGCAGTTAACGTTTACAGTGCCTTTGGCTGAAAAATGCAACTCTAAAAAGGTTGTTTTTTTTTCAAACTTAAGGTCAATTTTTACATCAACAGCGTTAAATTCATCATATTCAAAATGCTGAAAGAACGTATTATCAATTTGATAATCAAAATGGTGTTCTCCTACCTTTAAACCTACAAAAGGGATAGTATAAGATTTTAATGCCTTCATTATCACATTCATTTTGAGCGTGCAAATATATAAATTTTTAATTACTTAACGCCTAGATATCAACAAATTTTGTTTATAACTATCGAGAACCCTTTTTTAAGGGGTTTTTACCATAGTGATTATATACCGCTCTCAGTTTAAAAATTTGGGTTGCAGCTACAATAGCTTGCTTCATAGAGTTTTCGTCCGCAACCCCTTTTCCAGCGATTTCGTAGGCTGTACCGTGATCCGGAGACGTTCTTACTTTATCTAAGCCTGCGGTATAATTAACGCCCTGTCCAAAAGTTATGGTTTTAAAAGGGATTAAACCTTGATCGTGATAGGACGCAATAATAGCATCAAAATTCTTAAACGTGTCAGATCCAAAAAAACTATCTGCTGAATAAGGTCCATAAACTAAATGACCGCCCGACTTTATTTTTTCTAAAGCTGGCTTTAAAACCGTATCATCTTCATCACCAATGACACCATTATCTCCAGCATGTGGATTAATAGCTAAAACAGCAACTTTTGGTTTTCTAATGCCAAAATCTTGTTTTAAAGACTTTATTACAGTGGCAATTTTTTCCTTTATAAGATTTTCCGTGATAGTTTCACTAGCATCTTTAAGTGGTACATGATCTGTTAAAAGTCCAACACGTAGAGTGTCTGACACCATAAACATTAGACTTTTACCATTTAAGGCTTTAGCTAAATAATCGGTGTGACCTGGAAAATTAAATTTTTCAGATTGAATATTGTGTTTGTTAATTGGTGCGGTTACCAAGACATCAATAGTCCCTTCTTTTAAAGCATTTGTTGCTGCTTCTAATGATTTAATAGCGTATTCGCCTATTTTTTTGTCTTCCTTACCGAAATCTATTTTAACAGTTTCGTTCCATACATTTACAACATTAACTTTTCCAACGACGACTTTATCTGGAGAATCAATATTAAAAAAATTGATTTTACTTTTAAAATGGTTCTTAAAAAACTGCATGGTTTTACCGTTTGCAAAAATAACAGGTGTATTTAGCTCTAAAGTCCTTGGGTCTTCATAGGCTTTAATAATAATCTCTGGGCCAATTCCATTAAGGTCACCAACTGATATTCCGACGATGACCGATTCATTTTGCTTCATATATTTGTATTATCTTAATTGGTATAGAAAATAATAAAGATTTTATTTTAATCAAAGTTTCTATACACTAAACAAAGCGCTATTCCATTAATTGGTTTTAACTTTGTGACTACAAATTTAACTAAATAAAGTACAAAAATGTTTACAGGAATTATTGAAGATCTAGGCACAATTGATAAATTAGTAAAAGAAGGTGGTAATCTGCATATTACTGTACGTGCTTCTGTAACAAATGAATTAAAAATAGATCAGAGTGTAGCGCATAATGGCGTTTGTTTAACCGTTGTTGGTATTGACGGAAACACCTATACCGTAACGGTTATACAAGAAACCCTTGAAAAAACCAATCTTGGCTTCTTAAAAAGTAAAGATTTTGTAAATATAGAACGCGCCATGAAACTCGGTGACCGACTAGATGGTCATATTGTTCAAGGACATGTCGATCAAACAGCGAAGTGCATTTCTATTGTTGAAGCAGACGGCAGTTGGGTGTTTACTTTTGAATATGATAAAAATCTGAATAATATTACTATTGAAAAAGGATCTATTACTGTAAACGGGGTGAGTCTAACTGTGGTTAATTCTCAGTTGAATCGTTTTTCTGTAGCTATAATACCTTATACTTTTAATCATACGACTTTTAAAAACTTAAAAGTAGACGACACGGTAAATCTAGAATTTGATGTGATCGGAAAATACGTAACACGCTTAAATGAGCTACGCTCTTAATTACTAGGCTTGTTTAGTTTAAAAGATTTATAAACACCATAACCTAAAGCTACAATAAATAGAACAACAATACCACCATCTATAGGTAGCCCTGGAGGTGGTGGAGGTGCGGGTGGCGGAGGCATATCCTGAGCCATAGATGCGAAACCTACAAAAAAAACTAAGATTGAGGCTAACAAATTTTTCTTCTGCATTCTATTATTTATAACGGTGTAAAAGTATAAAAAAAAACGAATTGACAAAATTTAAACGTTTATAAATATCCACGAACGGTTATTTTTTATCGACAAAACGCAAAATATTAGGCTATTTTAGGGAAGTCACCTACATTTAACGCAAATATAATATTAAAAACATTTTTCAAACCTAAAATACGTATTTAATTCCCAAAGTGTTTTTTAAAAATAAACACGTAACACTGCATTAGTTGTAATTCCTAATGAATATCTAGAAAATTCATTCACATTGCCTTCCGAACTAATCCTATAATAGTTGTTAATCGGATTTTCTATATCTGATAAATTCCATGCCGAAATACCAACTTCTGAACGGAACGTTTTATTAATTTTAAATTTATACAGTGCCGAAACATCAATTCTTAAATACTCTTGCAAGCGCTCCGAATTAGCACGACTATAATTAATATCTCCGTTCACTACTTCTTGTTCTGAAATTGGCACTGATGTTGGTTTTCCAAACCTATAATTTAAACCAGCCGAAATATTCCAAGAGTCATTACTATAGGTTGTGCCCAATGTAAAGGCGTGAGAGATATCAAAATTACTTGGAAACTCAATTTCTTCGAGGGTTTCAAACGTATAATCATTTAAAAGATAAGCATAACTTAGCCACGTATTTAAGTTTTTGAAATTTTTTCGGACTAAAAATTCAGCGCCATAAACCTCATAACTTCCTTTTTCTTTTTCAAATTCATATTTAGTAGTAAAACCTTGGCTTTGTGTGGTAATACCATCTACCGTTTTATAATAAGCTTTGGCATCTAACAACCAGCCTTTATTTTTATAAAGCAATCCTACAGAGGCTTGTTTACTTTTAATTATAGGAATACTATCATTATCTGTAAGTTGCCAACGTCGTTTTTCAACGCCTAAAAAATCATTTTGAAAATTAATAATCTGTGAGGTATTTTGGTGTTTAAACTCCCCTAAAGCTTCAAATTCAAAATGCGCTCCTAAGGCTTTTCTAACACTAACACGAGGTTCAATGATTAGCGCATCAAACTTTTCAATATAATTAACTCTCGATCCAACTTTCACAGTAAAATCTTTAGTGTCATTTTGAAACTGCACTTGTGCAAAAGCGGCTTGTTCTCTTAAAACTTCTTCATCACGCCTTACATATCTTGGGGCATCAATATCATTGAGATTGGTAACTTTAGTCTCAATAAAATTATAACCCAAATTAAATTGCCATTGGTTCTGAGTATAAAAACTTTCAAATTTAACCGAAGTTTCCGATACTACATTTTCTTGTAAAAAGCGTTGTTCTGCAATAACATTCGCATTTATAGCTTGTAACTTATAATCAGTGTTATAAACACTAAGAGTTGTACTAAATTTATCGTTCCACGCTCTTTTATAGTTTAAACCTGCAGAAATATTATTCTGAGAGATACTACTTTCTTTCGTTTCTAAAGCACCATTAGAAAAAGCCGACTCATCAAAAGTTAAATCATTATAAACGCGTAAAAAATTTAACCGAATAAAATCTTTATCGGTTGGATTATATAGCCAGCGTACCGAAGTATCATAGAAATCGAAAGACTGATTAGAATTGGTAACATTAAAAGTGTTTTCCTCAATTTCGGTGTGCTGTGTGACACGTTCAAAATAAGCATCGTAAGTTGGTGTTCGTACCAAGTCGTCAATAGATTTCCTTCCTGCAATTTGAACGGATGATGTTGTTCCAAAGGGAATATTTAAAAATACATCTGCATTAAGTAGATTAACACCAAAAGCCCCTTTAAAATTAGATTCGATTGCTTTGTTAGATTGCATAGCAATAGTCCCTGAAACACCATCAGTATACGAGGCATCTGTACCATTATTAATTACTGTAGCTGTTTGGGTCATTTGTGGATTAAAACTTGAAATCAGTCCGAAAAAATGACTCGATTGATACATTTTAATACCATCCCAAAGCATTAGATTCTGATCGTGAGAACCACCTCTAATGTTTAAATTAGATACGGTTTCATCTACACTCAATACACTTGGTAATGCCTGAACGGTTTGTAAGACATCCGATTCAATGAGTCCTGGTAACAAGGTAAACTTACTGTAGTCTATAGAAACACTTCCATCTTGACGTTTATCGATACCTTTTACAAGGTAACCATTGAGTAACACAGAACTAAAAAGTTGGGCTTCTTCAATAAGCGTTATGGTATCACAACTTTCGAGATTAAAAAATTTGGCTTGGCGTTCTATGGTTTTAAAACCGATAAATCGAATCATCAATTCAGCTTCTTCAGAAGGTATTTCAATTTCAAAATACCCCGCATCATCCGTTACTGCATATTCATTTTGGGTAGTAATGGTAGCACCGTACAACGGTAATCCGGAGTTGTCTTTTATATAACCACAGATACTTATCGCCTCTGTAATAGAAATAACATAATCACTAATTTTTGTAAACGTTAAATTGGTTTGCTGTTCTAGATTTTCAATTTTCGCATTGATACTGAGGTCTTCTGAAGTAGAAACAACGTAAATATCTTTTAGAAGGTCACTTTTATAATTAAACGTAATATTATGCGCTTTAGAAATCGCATTGAGCGCATTAATAATTGAAACTTCCTGAGTATTGGTTTGTCCTTTCGCAACGGCGCAAAAAAGCAAACTGAAAATACAGGTTAAGTAACTAGTTTTTAGCATTGCGTAATATGACCTTTTTGTTATTTACGATAGTGTAGGTCAAACCAAGTGGTTGGCTAATGGCTTCTAGGGCACGCTCTAAATTGAGATGTTCAAAAGCGCCTGTAAACCTTAAATTATCTACAGTTATAGAGTCTGTAATTGTAAGATTATATTTATTTTCAAGTTCAGAAAATACGGCTTGAATTGGCGCATCTTTAAATACACTCATATTTTTAAGCCAATAGGGTTCGGCAATAGCAATTTCTGTTTTTTGAGCTTTACCCGATTCTAAAATAAATTCGGATCCAGCTGGCAATTTAATCACCTCATCCATATAACTCACTTGCACTAAGCCTTCATAACAGGTAACTTTAAATATACTATCTTTAGAAAACACATTAAACTCGGTACCTAAAACACTTACGGTTCCCGATTGAGTAGTGACGTCAAAACGCTTTCCTTTTTCCACATCAAAAAAGGCTTCTCCTTTTAAGTTTAAGGTTCTTTCCTTGTCCCAATTGGAAGGTTTATAGTCTAATTGCGATAATTCATTAAGTTCTACAACAGAATTATCTGGAAGTATTATCGTTTCATTTTGTGCTAATTCGGTTGAAATTGTATTGGTTTTATTAGTATTCCAAAACATAAATACCGCTAAAGCAATAAATAAAACTGCGGCAATTTGGGATGCTGGTTTTATCCAATTAAAGCTTGATACTTTTTTATCTTTCAAACGTTGTTCTAAAGTTTCAAATGCAGGAACTTTAGCTCGGTGATGACCACCAAATCGCTGGGCTTCTTCTACAATTTCTTCATACAAATCAGCATCCTCTAAAGCTTTAAAAGCTTTCGCTTCTGCTTCAGATAAATCATTATCCAACCATTTTTTTAATAAATATTCTTTGTCCATAACTTGATGCTATACTTATAAAACAACTCAACTTATAATTGTCCCAAAATTATTTTTAATTAAGTTCTTCTAATTGGTCTTTTAGCTTATTTAAAGCCGCATAAATTCTATGTCCGGCAACTTTTTTAGTGATATTTAATAGCTCACCTATTTCTTTGTGCGTTTTGCCGTCCACCTTATTTAAAAGAAAAGCGACTCGTTCTTCTTCTTTTAAACTTGCTAAAGCCATTTCATAACGTTTTGAAAATTCTTTTTTCCGCAACATAAATTCTGGCGTTTCATTAGTATAGTCCCTTGGCTTTACTTCCTGATGTTTAAACACTATCTTTTGATGTTTTACTTCGTTTAACATCATATTATTAGCAACCGTATATAAATAAGATTTGGCGGCTTCGGGTGCAACTTTAGCACAGTTTTCCCATAACTTTATAAAAGCATCTTGCACTTTATCTGAAGGATTGAGCAAATCGCCATACTTGTAGTACAAAATATTGCTCATGCTCTGTGCATACTTTTCATAGAGTTTAGAAAAGCGGAGTTTATCACAAGTATCTTTGTGGAGTGACTTTGGCAATTAAAGGTGGTTTTGAAATTTTAAATCTACAAAATTATATCTTTTTCAATGGACATAAAAAAGGGAATATTATTAAAACATCAAGTTTTAGATTTTATTTTAACGTGAAAAAATATTGGGAGATTTTACAATTTAGTTGTTTTAAAAATAGAAGCCCTAAATAACTGCTTCATTTTTTAAAAGCGCAGTGAAAATTTAAAACCTCTAAAACATGAATCAATCCATTGAAAGCAAAAAAACAATTCGATTAGTTTCTAACATAGCATTATTAAAAGAAAGCGAATTGAGGCAATACCAAAATAAAATGTTAGAATTAAAAGAACAAGTTGAACAAGACTCTAACAACACCCTAAAAAAACACAAATATAATGTGGTACAAACGCGATTTGTTCAATTAAAATCAACTTTTAAAAGCCTTAAACAACTCGAGTTTCAATTGCATAAATAAAAAAATTAATAATATTCTTGGGACATTTAATTACTTAATTGTTCTAAGTATAAAGCCCCAATTAAAGGGTCCTTTTTAAAACTAATAACAAACAATTTAATTATGAAAACCTTTAAACCTTTCCTTTTTGCCCTAATAGGATTATCACTAACCATGATTTCTTGTAGAACTGAAGACGATTTAAGTATTGATCCTCCAGCAGAAAGCACCTTAGAAGCTAATTCTGTTTTAGCCAGCCAGATACAAAATGTAACCATGAACGATGGTTCTGTTGATAATATCGTTTATAATGCCAATTGTTTTACTATTCAACTTCCTATAACAGTTACCATTAATGGCGTAGAATTAACCATTACTGAAGTTAATGATTATGACGCCCTTGAAGATATTCTAGATGAATTTGACGACGATGATGATCACATTGATATCGATTTTCCTGTAACTATTATTCTTGCCGATTATACTGAAATTGAAGTAAACAGCCTAGACCAACTAGATGATTTAGCTGACGATTGCAATGACGAAAATGAAATTGACGACGATATAGAATGTTTAGATTTTGTATATCCTATAACAGCCTCTGTTTTTAATACTAATAACGAAGTGATTGCCGCTTACACCTTCACTAACGATAATAATTTCTACGAATTTATAGACGATATCGATGAAGACGACCTTGTTGGTTTCGAATTCCCGCTAAGTATAGTGCTTTCCGATGGTGTTGTTATTGATATTAACAACTTAAACGAATTAGAACAAGCTATTGACGATTACGAAGATGATTGTGATGAAGATGATGACTACGACTATGGTGATGATGATTGCAATAATTGTACACCAAACCAACTAGAAGCCGTATTAACCGCTTGTTCAGATTGGCATATTGAAGAATTAGAACGTAACGACAATGATTTAGAAGACAATTACACTGGTTACTTCTTTAATTTCTTTGCCGATAATACACTTACCGTGACTTGGGATGGAAATACCGAAAATGGAACTTGGACCACTAGTGGAACAGGAAACAATATCACCGTAACGTTTGATATTCCAGGATTTGAAAATATTAATGCTACTTGGTATTTAGATGAAATCGACAATGATGATGATGATGATGACAACGATGTTGAAGTGAGCTTTGAAATTGGAGATGATGACGAACTAGAATTTCAAAATAATAATTGTAACTAAACAAAATAACTAACAACTTAAAAAATAATATTATGAAAAAAGGATTTTATTACGGCGTATTTTTAATGCTTGGCTTCTCTTTAATGTCTGCAACTTGCTCTAGTGACGACGATGATTTTAACTATGGTGATGATTGTAATAATTGTACCTCAGAACAATTAGAGTCTGTATTAAGCGCTTGTTCCGATTGGTATATCGACGATTTAGAACGCAACAATAGCGACCTAGAAAACAACTATATTGGGTATCATTTTAATTTCACTATCGATAATACGGTTACGGTAACTTGGGGTGACGAAACAGCAAGCGGAACTTGGTCAACAAGTACCTCAGGTAACAACATTTATGTAACATTTGATATTCTAGGTTTTGATGATATTAATGACACTTGGCTATTAGATGACATTGATAATGACGATGATGACGATGACGAAGACGATGATGAATTTGAAGTCGATTTTAAAATTGGAAATGATGAACTAGAGTTTCAAAATGCGAATTGTAACGTGTAAAAGATTGAACTGTTACAGTTCTCATCTAAACCGTTAAACCTAAATATGAATTGACTAATCCCTATTAAAGCCCTACCTACTTGATTAATAGCAGACCAACCACGAAAATATGTCGTGGTTGGTTTTTTTTATTCTAGACTGAAACTCGTTTATTAAAACCAATTAAAGTTCTGTCCTAGACGCTAAGGTTTTAAATGTTGAAACAGCGCCTTCACCTCAGCTTCACCGTATTTGCGTTCTAGACGTCTAATAGTAAAATGTGCCGTAGCCATTTTCTGAAAATGATCCACAAACACATAGTTTAACCCACCGCCTCCAATAGCACCAACCACAGGAACCGCTTGTGCTAAAAATTTCTCACTAATCAACAGGCTCAATCGTGTTGCTATTTTAGACAAGAAATCACTAACTGCATTAGACCCCAAAGCACCAACGCCTTTGACCAAGCCATCTAAACTAGTCTTTATTCCCGCAGCTGATATATTATTTAAAGTTGAATTTAATGCCACACGTGTCGTATAGTAACTGGTCTCCATGCCATCATCATCTTTAGCTTCACCACCAAGAGCAAAAACCTGTAAACATTGCATTTGCCCTTCTAAACTATAAATATCTTCACCTTCGCTACGCGCAATATCCATTATGGTTCGCATTAGAAAATTGGTTGTAAGTGTAACTTCCGAGGCAAAAATAGCAGTCCCAAAACCTGTAGATGACCCCAAAAATCCACTGAGCGCGCCTGTACCAGTAACAATACTTTTATAAGTGTTTTTTGAAGGCTTTTTAAAAGTCTTGTGCTTTTGTATGGTTAGCAAATTGGCCTTAATAATCTTTAACAAGACTTTTTCTGTAATCTTTTCGACCTTAACTAAGACTTTTTCTGGGACGTAGCTAACGCCGGTTTCTACAGTACTTCCAATTTTATTGACATTACGTATAGCCCAGCCTAAGTTTTGCATACTAGATTTCGCATGTAATAAGGCCTGTTTATCTTCTGGTGATATGGTGTTTGTAATTAGATTCAAATAGTAATTATTTATAATATTTGTCGGGAAATTATGATAAATGTTACAAAGCCATTAAAACATGAGTCCTATTTAAAAATAATTTTTGCTCTATTTAATATTGAAATAACAAAAATCATTATACATTTATAAACAATCTTAAAGAGTTGTAAAATGAGTATTGGATTGGTGCTTTCTGGTGGAGGAGCTCGTGGAGCTGCTCATATCGGTGTCATAAAAGCTTTAGAAGAACAGGGTATTTTTCCCACACACATTGCAGGTACAAGCTCAGGTGCTATTGTCGGTGCTCTATATGCCGCAGGAGTTCCTTGGTCTGAAATATTGACGTTCTTTAAAACCATTCCTCTTTTCCATACGAAAAGATTCGCTCGAAAAAAACCAGGTTTTTTAAATTCCGAAAACTTCTATGATGATCTTAAAAGCTATTTGCCACAAGACCGCTTTGAAGATTTAAAAAAACCACTATTTATTCCTGCGGCAAATATTGTAGACGGAACATCTAAGATGTTTAGTAAAGGACAGCTTATAAAACCCATCATTGCCTCTGCGTCTTTTCCTGGTGTTTTTACACCCACCGAAATTAATGGAAAATTTTATGTAGATGGGGGTACACTAAATAATTTTCCGGTAGAACCTTTAATCCCAAAATGCGATAAAATTGTTGGTGTATATGTCAATCCTTTAAAAAAGGTAACCATGAAAGATTTAAAACATTCATATTCTGTTGTAGAACGTTCTTATAAAATTATGGTTGCTGCAGAATCGATGTCTAAATTTTCAAATTGCGATATGGTAATTAGTCCTCAAGAATTAGTGAATTACACCACTTTTGGGATGAGCCATGTAGATGCTATTTTTAATTTAGGATATACCACGACGAAAAATGCGCTAGAGAGAGACGCTTCTATTTTCAATTAACACGTCTAATAGCTAAGATTAAACCCTGCTTTTAAATTTACGAAAGACACCAAACTTCAAGGTGTATTTACCATTATTCTCACAGACCTTATTGCGCTATTTGTAATAATTACGAAAGAACAATTAAGTATTCCTTAAGAAATAAGTATTAAATAATACATATATTAGTGTTAAGCGTCAATGTTTTACGTTCAAAACTGTTAAAATAAAGCTTCTTGAAAACTAAAAGGCACTTCAAATTTAGAATGATAAAAAACAAATTACCGTATTATATCGGTGGTTTGTTTTTGTTGCTTATGGCTTGTTCGCCGCGCTTATCAAATACAGAACTTCCGATAGACGACCTAGAAGTATTTTCAAATACAGGTGAAAGTGTAATTGAAGACCAATGGTGGTTAGTTTTTGAAGACGAGCAGCTCAACACTTTAATTGACAGTGCCATGCAACGTAATTTTAATTTGGCGGCAACTTGGCAACAATTTGTAGCAGCAAATGCCGTAGTTTCTAGGGAAACTTCCAATAAATGGCCTCAAATCGATGCTTCTGCTCAAACTGCAGAGAACTTCCCGATAAATGATTTTAGAGGAGGTGAAAACACACAATTAGGGATCTCCGCCTCCTACGAATTAGATTTATGGGGCAGAATAAAAACAGCTGTTCAAGCTGAAAAATTCAGAGCAGAAGCCAGTCTTTATGATTATCGCACTGCAGCCCTATCACTTTCTGCAGAAATTGCAACAACGTGGTACCAATTGGTCGCAGCAAAAAAACAACTAAAAATTACCCAAAACCAAATTGAAACAAATCAAGATATCATAAAATTAATGCGCTCTCGTTTTGTTGGTGGTCAAATTCGTGGTGTAGATATTTTACGGCAAGCGCAACTGTTAAAAAGCACCGAGGAACAACAGATTATATTCCATACCAATGTTCGTTTACTAGAAAATCAATTAGCGGTACTATTAGGGCACCAGCCTCAAAAAAGTATGTTATTAACTGAAACCGAGTTACCTGATATTTCAACACTACCACAAACCGGAATGCCATTAGAACTTGTGCGTCGTAGGCCAGATATACAACAGTCTTATGCCCTTTTACTTGCTGCAGACCGAGACATGGCATCTGCCGTACGAAACAAATACCCTAGAATTTCTATTCAAACACAAGGCCAATTACGATCCAATAATTTCGCTAATCTTTTTGATAATTGGGCCTACTCCATTGCAGGAAACTTATTAGCCCCCTTATTTTATGGCGGCCAATTAAATGCTGAA
The DNA here is from genome assembly GCF_013403955.1 of Winogradskyella vidalii. Classification (GTDB taxonomy): domain Bacteria; phylum Bacteroidota; class Bacteroidia; order Flavobacteriales; family Flavobacteriaceae; genus Winogradskyella; species Winogradskyella vidalii. Next base: position 101,555 of record NZ_JABFDG010000004.1, read on the forward strand.
GTTAACAGAACTGAAGCCCTCAAACAACAACGGCTATATGAATACGGACAAGCCACATTAGATGCCTTTAAAGACGTAGAAGATGGGCTTTCACAAAACCTTATGCAAAAGCAACGATTAGAAAATATAAGTCGTCAATTAGAGCTGGCAACTAAAAGTAATAAGCAATTACGCGTCGAGTTTTTAAATGGTTTTAGTCCTTATTTAGACGTGCTCATTGGTTTAGACCAAGAGCAACAATTACAACGCGATTATGTATCGGCACAATTAGAACAGATACAGGTTAGAATCGGTCTCTATAGAGCTTTGGCAGGTGGTTTTGAAACCGACAGAACAATAAATAACGGTGAAACTAACGAATAAGATATTATGAACACTAAAAAAATACTTTGGATTTGCTTAGCCATTCTGGGCGTAGGTATCATAATCACCATACTTATCTTTTCAACAGAACCTGAAGCAACTAAAGAAGGTGCCAGTATTGAAACCGCTATTTTAGTTGAAGTGGTTGCAACTAAAAAAGACACCTTCAATCCTGTTATTGTGGCTACTGGAACTGTGCAACCTGTAGAAGACGTCAATTTAAGTCCTTTGGTTTCCGGACAAATTATCCGCAGAGATCCTGCTTTTACACCTGGGGGATTTGTTAAAAAAAATCAGGTGTTGTTGCAAATAGACCCTGCCGATTATCGCAATACCCTAGAACTCCGTAAAAGCGAATTCATGCAATCTCAAACCACCTTAGATACCGAAATGGGGCGTCAGCAAATTGCGGAACAAGATTTAGAACTTATTACAGGCGATACGCTTTTTGGAAATAATCCACTTTCAGAAGAAGAACGCAAGTTAGTCCTTAGAAAACCTCAACTCAGTGCTGTAAAAGCAACAATTTCTGGCGCCAAAGCTTCTATGGATCAAGCGAAACTAAATCTAGAACGCACCACTATACGAGCGCCTTTTGATGCTCATATTTTAAGCCAAAATGTAACCGAAGGGGCATTAGTTTCTCAAGGTGATGACTTAGGTCGTATGGTGGGCACAGCAGATTATTGGGTGGTCGCTACGGTTCCTGTGTCTAAGTTACAATGGTTGAGTTTTCCTAATGAAACTCATGCGGAAGGTGCATTAGTCCGTATCGAAAATTCAACAGCTTGGAGCGGTGACACCTATCGTGAAGGCTATTTAGACCGACAAATAGGTGCCCTAGATGAACAAACCCGATTAGCGAGAATCATGATTAAAGTTTCAGATCCTTTAGCGACAACTGAAGCATTGAAAGGGAAACCAAAATTAATGATAGGCACTTTTGTAGAAGTTAAAATTGAAGCGAATGCCATAGCCAATGTTGTAAAGCTAGACCGCGACTATGTAAGAAGCAATCAGACGGTGTGGGTGATGAAAGACAATAAATTAGAAATTAGGAATGTAGATATTGTGTTAACCGATGATACACATGCTTATATACGTCAAGGTTTAGAAGCGAATGAAAATGTTGTTATTACCGATCTAAGTACCGTGAGTCAAGGTATTGAATTACGTACAGCTAAAGCATCTTCTGAAAATAAAAAAGCGCAATAGGAAATGGGAGACGTGGAAAACAAAGAAAATGGAAAGCCAATAAGAAAAGAAGGCATCATTGCATATATGGCGAAAAATTCCATTGCAGCTAACTTACTCATGTTGCTATTGCTCGTTGGTGGCTTGTTTACCATGTATAACATTCAAAAAGAAGTTTTCCCTGAATTTCAACTCGACTTTGTTGAAGTTTCTGTTGCCTATCCTGGAGCATCCCCTGTGGAAGTAGAGCAAGGGGTTCTTCAACCTGTTGAAGAAGCCGTGCAAGGTGTGCAAGGCATTAAAGAAGTGGTCTCTGAAGCTAGTGAAGGTTCTGCTGAAATAAGCATTGAACTCGTTGCTGGATCTGAGCGGATGCAGGTTTTCCAAGATATTGACCAAGCCATTAATCGTATCCGAACATTTCCTGATGATATTGAAAGGCCCGAAGTAAGGTTGCAATCACGCCAAAGAGATGTCTTACAAATAGGCCTTTATGGCGATGCTGATATCTGGACCTTGCGCGAAGTAGCAGAACGTTTAAGAAATATTCTTCTGAGTGACCCCGAAATTACACAAGTAGAATTAGGTAATGTCCCTGAGTTTGAAACCCGTATCGAAATCCCTAGGCTCAACCTTCAAAAGTATAATTTAACCTTGGGGCAAGTTGCAAATCTAATAGAACAAAGTAGTAATGATGTTCCGGCAGGTGCTGTACAAACCCAAAGTGGTGAAATTTTGCTACGCATGCAAGAGCGAAAACAATGGGCTGAAGAGTATGGTAGTATTGCAATTGTAACTTCTGAAGACGGTGCAAACGTTTCCTTAAGCGATATTGCAACTATTACCGATGGTTTTGAAGAGACAGGGTTTCATGGGCAATTTAACCAAGAGAATTATGTAGAACTGCGTATTTTCAGAATAGGAAATCAATCGCCTTTAGATATCGCCGATGTTACACAAGACATAATGGATAATTTCCAGTTACCTCCAGGAATCAAATATCGCACAGATAGCAACCGCGCTGCGGATTATAAAGAACGCTTATCTCTATTGACCGAAAATGGTGTTCTCGCCATCCTTATTGTGTTGGTGATACTAACCCTTTTCTTAGAATACCGCTTGGCCTTTTGGGTAATGATGGGCATGACAATTTCCTTTATTGGTGGGATTATTCTACTCCCCTTAATTGGCATCAGTATTAACATGATTTCTATGTTTGGCTTTCTTGTTGTGCTTGGTATTGTTGTCGATGATGCCATTGTTGTGGGCGAAAATGTTTATGAATATCGACAAAAAGGATTAAGCCCATTAAAGGCTGCTATTGCAGGAGCCAAAGACGTTTCTCTACCCGTTACCTTCAGTATTATCACTACTATAATTGCCTTTGTGCCCCTACTATTTATGCCTGGAGAAACGGGGAAATTCTGGCAACCTTTACCTGCCGTTGTGATTGTTATTTTGGCTGTTTCTTTACTTGAAGCCTTTTTTATTTTACCCTCACATTTAGCGCATCTTAAAAAGAAAAAAAACAAACATAAATGGGTTCTAAAATTAGAAAATTGGCAACGTGCTTTTGCTTCTAGTTTCGATAGGTTTATAGACCAAAGATACCGGCCTTTTCTTGACCTTTGCTTAAAATATAGGTACATCACTTTAAGTGCTGCCGTAACCCTTTTACTTATTGTTGGTGGCTATGGTTTTAGTGGCCATATGGGCATGATTATGATGCCAGAAGTCGCTGCTGACGAAATTGAAGCTGGAGTACGGCTACCTGTCGGTACGACCCCAGACCAAGCCGCAAAAGTAGCCCATGCCGTTTCAGAATCTACGCAACGTATGTTTGAGGAACACAACCTTTACGAAGTCGCTGAAGGCATAAAAACCAATGTCCGCGGACAAAGTTTTATCGATGTGGAAATTGTAATGTTACCGCCAGACCAACGCGATATTACAGCTGCTGAGGTCATTGCCTTATGGCGCGATAATATAGGAGATATTGAAGGCGTTGATCAAATTACTTTTGAAGCTGAACGTGGACCAGGAGGCGCCAGACAAGACATAAGTATCGATTTAAGCCATTCCGATATCGCTGTTTTAGAACGTGCAAGTACCGCTTTTGTAGAACGAATGCAGAGCTTTTCGAATACAAGAGACGTTACCGATAATTACAACAAAGGCAAATTACAATACGATTTTAAATTACTTCCGCAAGGAAGAAATCTAGGCTTAACCTCTAACGAAGTTGGTCGACAAGTTAGAGACGGATTCTTTGGCGCTTTAGCCATTCGACAATTACGCGGCATGAATGAAATAGAAGTCCGTGTAAAATTACCAATGGAAGAACGGAAGGATATTAATAATCTCGAAAAATTTTTAATCCGTACGCCTAATGGCATTGAAGTTCCTTTGATGGATGTTGTTGAAATTGTAGAACGCGAAGCCTTTACTAGCATCAACAGAAGAGACGGTCGTAGAGTTGTAAATGTAGGTATGGATATAGAACCAGCTAATGCTGTAGGGCGCGTTATTACCTCGGTGCAAAATGAAACGCTGCCACAATTAAGAGCCGATTTCCCAGGGATAACCTGGACTTTTGAAGGCAGCCAAGCCGATATGCGCGAAAGCACTAACACCTTAAAATTGGGATTCGCGATTGCGATGCTATTAATCTACGCCTTGTTAGCCATCGCCTTTAGTAGTTATTTACAACCTCTAATTGTAATGACAGCCATTCCCTTTGGTATTGTAGGTGCAGTTATTGGTCATATTCTATTAGGTTATGATTTGTCTTTAGTAAGCTTAATGGGAGTTATTGCGCTTTCGGGAGTGGTAGTAAACGACTCATTGATAATGATCGATTATGCCAACAAACGCAGAAAAGAAGGCGACCCTATTTACCAATCGATACACGAGGCAGGTCTGCGAAGATTTCGCCCTATTATGTTAACCACGATGACCACTTTTGGAGGTCTTGCGCCTATAATTTTAGAAACGTCTAGTCAGGCTTATTATTTAATTCCTATGGCAATTTCATTAGGTTTCGGAATTGTTTTTGCTACAGCAATTATTCTGGTTATCGTGCCTTGTTTATATCTTATTTTTGAAGATTTACGTCTCTTAGCTATAAAAGGGAAAACCGTAAAGCAAGTGGATATTTCTGACACAGAACCTCGTGATAATGCGTTTACAGACAACTAAAAACAAGTTTTCAACTCTTAATCTGAAATATTACAGTGCTTTTTTCTTCAAGGAATTAAACCGTTAAATCAAATGCAATTTTAATGCCTTCAATAACCATATTGGTTCCTATTATGGCAATAATTAACCCCATGATTTTATTGAGCACACCGATGACATTCTTTCCAATTTTGTCAACGATATAATCACTCAAACGAAAACAGAAATACGTCAGCATACAAATAAAACCAAACATAAGAACCACGATGATAATTCGGGTGGCCTCCACATCTGTTACAAAATTCATCGCTGTAACAATAGAACCCGGCCCTGCAAGTAGCGGTATGGCGAGTGGTGAAATTGCTATTTGTTCATCGAAAGCTACATTTTTTAAATGTTTTACACTAGATTTTACAGATTGAAGCATTTCAAAACCAATATAAAATACAAGTATACCACCTGTTATTTTAAATGCAGGAATCGTAATACCAAAAAGGTCGAAGATGAACTTGCCCAAAACCACAAATGTAGATACAATTAAAAACGCCGTTAATGTCGCTTTTTTATTGATACGCTCCTTCGTTTGTGCATCAGCTCCTTCGGTTAGAGAAACAAACATAGGAATACTTGCGATGGGATTCATGATAGCGAAAAACCCAGTGAATACGGTTAATGCAAATGTGATTAAATTTTCCATTATAGTAACATTAGTCAATTTAGATTCCTATAAAAATAGGGCCTCAAAATTAATGTAAATTTTAACGCATTTTACATTTATACTAATGATTCATAAATAATAATTCTAATCTTAAATTAACCGAAGTTCAGCATTTTGCTTTAACCATTATTTGTACTGTATCGCAATTCATATTACTATAAAAAAGCCCTAATCTAACTTATTAGATTAGGGCCGTTATCTACCTTAAAGAAACGAATGCCTCTATTTCTTAATTGGTTTCAAAAACCGAATAAACAATTTCTAACTCAATAATTTAATTGGTTTTATGTTGATTTGAAATAGCGATATAGAATTGCATTGTAATTACTAAAATGATTAATTATAGGTAAGCCCCAATAAAGGGTTAATAACAATTGTACCTGAACCTTGAAAAGTGTTTTCTTCATCATCTATGAAAACACCTGAAAAGTTGAGTGTAAAACTGGCCACACCAGATACCGCTGAAGTGCTTGCTAACTCAACATTTGAGAAATTTAATGTCCCGGAAATAGATTCGTAAATTGTATTTGACCCTTCTGGTCGTATTGCTAATCCTGTTTCATTATCATCATAATCATCAGGGTTGGCAAAAGGATATAATGCTTGTCGATTTTCATCTAACATAAATACACCAAAAATAGATTGTAAAGCATTACCAGTACCTATAGACATTGATATCATGATACTATCTTCACCTGCTTCAGGATTAATAGCATATACTGAAACCACACCATAATTGTTTTCCTCATTATCTTGAACAGGATTAGAAATTGAACCTGAAACATTAATCGTTTCAGAATCCCCTACCAACTCTATGTCATAGGTGTGATCAGCGCCCACTACACCTCCATTATCATCATCATTTGGATTATCATCATCACTACTACAAGCGGTAATCAAAAACACAAAGCTTATAAATAGTACTCTTACAATATTTTTATTTATCCCCATTATAGTTATATGTTTTTAAATATTAAATTTTACACCAGCAGCAATTACTAGTTGACCACCATCAATTATAACGTACTTTAGTTCAGCAAATGGCAAGATGCTACTTCCGATTTCAAAGTTAGCGCCCGCTCCTAAATTAAGTCCAAATCGACCATCTGAAGCCGAATAGTCACCACCAAATCCGAAAGTGTCATCGTAAGATACCTTAACACTTGAGTAGTTAAGTCCGCCAAGTCCATAGACACTAACACCTGATGCCTCAACGAAATAATAATTTGCATTTGCGTTCACTTCAAACCAGCTGACTTTAACGCCGTATTCATCTTTAGGTAAAAAATACGTAAAGCTCGGGGCTATTGTTAATTGCTCCGCAATAGGAAATTCAGCATTGACACCGATTCCAATATTTTCTATTTCTGTGCCATAGGCTAAATATCCGCCTAGTTTTGTTTCGTCTTGCGCATTAGAAATAAAAGGCGCTAGAAAAGCCATACATACGCCTAAAAAAAGTGTTTTTAAATTCATGATTTTTAAAGTTTACAGTGCCTGAAAAGTGCTTAAGAAATCATTAAATCCCATTAAGATTTAAGCACTTACAAAACACTAATTGTTTATTTATTAGTTGTTGTTTGTGCTCAAATATCTGATTTATAACTGTGTCTAGGGACTACTTATGTATGGACGACAGCAAATATTGTACTCGTTGCAGGAAATCTATATAAAATGTCATTTTTTAAATTATAAACACACATGTTTTTTTTAACTCACTAAATGTTAACCACATAACAAATCCAACTAGCACTCCAAAGTTTCGTTTTGAGAGAAGCTATCATTAGCAGGCAGAAACACTAATAACACTGACCAATATCATTAAAATGAAGAAAATTGGGCGTGTTAGACTCTTAAATACCGCTTTAGTTGGGGGTTGCCCTAGCGCATACACGGACTAGACACGGATGATACACGGGGTAGATACGGTATAGATACGCTATACCTATTTTATATATAACTAATAATCACTATATTAGCTTTACTATGGCACGACAAAAAGGTTTATTAAAACTAACAGGGACTTTGGGGGCTGTTAATTTTTATGTAATTAAGGGTGTTGGTTATGCTCGTAAAGCTGGTGGTGGCTTTAATGGTGAAGCGATACGGCGGCAGCCCAATATGCACCGTGTACGCGAAAATGCTAGTGAATTTGGCCGTTGTAGCCAGGTAAAAAAGGAATTCCGGTTGGCATTATCGCCTTTTTTAGCCGACATAAAAGGTCGGGCATTGCACGCTAGACTGATGCAATTGTTTTTAGGTATTAAGGCTTTGGATGGTGTTTCTGAACGTGGTCAACGCAGTGTTATACAAGGCTTGCAAACAGCAAAAGGCAGGCGTTTATTATCGCAGTTTGTGTTTACCCCTCAGCATCAACTCTTAGATGCTTTGTCTGGACGTGGTTCTTTTGACTGGAGTTCACAGCAATTTGTGGTTAGTGATTTTAATCTGAGTTTGTATTCGTTTCCTAAATCAGCGACTCATGTTGGTGTTACCTTAGGGGTTTTGGATTTTGATTTTGAAGGTTTGAGCTCTACGTTAGCGGTATCACCCACTCATTTATTAGAGGTTGGAACCGCTTCTGCTTCGTTTACGCTTGTCCCTGATGCCGTACTCTCACCGCAATATTTTGGGATTTCGGTTTTGGGTTTCCGTTTTTATGAGGTGATTGATGGTGAGGTTTATGGACTGGCTGGTGGTGTTGGGTGTCGGGTTTTGGGGAGTGAGGTGTCAGGAGTGAGGTGTCAGGAGTGAGGTGTGAGGTGTGAGGGATTAGGAATTAGGGATTAGGGATTGGTGATTGGTGATTGGTGATTGGTGATTGGTGATTGGTGATTGGTGATTGGTGATTGGTGATTGGTGATTGGTGATTGGTGATTAAGTTATTGTTTTTTTGCTAAAATCTTGTGTTGTGCTACTAAAATGATAATAGCTATTGAAAAGTGACTTGCTAATTTTAAGTCCAACGGAAAATGGCTGCTTGCTTAGCACAAGCAGCATTGTTGTTTTAAGGTTTGGGGTGGGTGTTATAGGTCTTCAAATTTTTGTTTCATGGTAGGGTTGTTGTAGGTCAGTTTTTTGATGGTTAAATCTTCGGCTTTGTTGTTTGCTAAACGTAAGTTATTTACTGAGGATAGTAAATTGTCTTTGGTTTTTTGCAGGTGGTTCATGGTTTTATCTATCTCTTTGATGGCTTCCCCAAATTGACGACTGGCTAAATCGTAATTTCTTGCAAAACCGGTTTTAAAATCGTTTATTTTTTCTTCAAAATTAGTGATATCCACATTTTGATTCCGCATGAGTGTTAGTTCGGCTTTGTACTGTAGGGATTTCATGCCTGCATTACGCAGCAAGGATATGATAGGGATAAAAAACTGCGGACGTACCACGTACATTTTATCGTATTTGTAGGAGACGTCTACAATCCCTGTGTTATAAAATTCGTTATCGGCTTCTAATAAGGATACTAATACGGCATATTCGCAGCCTTTTGCTTTTCGGTCTTTGTCTAGTTTGGCAAAGAAATCTTCGTTTTTCTTTTTGGTCGCGGTTTGGTCGTTTTCGTTTTTCATTTCGAACATAATAGAAATGACTTCGTTACCATTTATATCTTGTTCTTTGTAAATATAATCGCCTTTGGTACCGCCAGAGGCATCATTATCTTTTTCGAAATAGGCATTTTGAAAGGCGGTTGCTCGTAATTTATTGAATTCGGTTTCGCAGTGTTGCTCTAGCGTTTCGCCAATCATTTTGGTGGATAGCTTTTGCTTGTAATCTTTAAGGCGTTCTATTTCCTCTTCTTTTAGTTTTAAGGCTTCTTCTTTGTGTTCTAATTTATTTTTGAATTGTTCTACTAAGGACTTTTCTAAAAGTTCTTTTTCGGTGTCTTTGCTCTTTAAATCGTTTTTGAGCTGGTCTCTTTCTTTTTCTACCTCTCTAACGGCTGTAGACAGTTCTAATGTTTTTTGGATGTTGGTGTTTTCTATTTTAGCTTCTAAGGCTTTTATCTCGGCTTCTTTTTTAGATAATGCTTCGGCCGCATCCTTAACTGCATGAGATAATTCTAATGATTTTTGGGTTTCTGAATTTTGGATTTTAGATTGTAAGTCTTGAATGAGTTTCTCTTTTTTAGAGACCTCATCGACCAATTGCGCTTTACTTTTGTGAGTTAACTCTTCTATTTCGCGCTGTTTTTGAGCTAATTGGCCTTGAAACTCATTTTTTAGTTCTGCGGCTTTTAATTGAATGGCTGCTTGCTTTTCTCTTTGCGCGACTTCTAAACGGTTGTTGACTTCCTCTTGAAATTGTTGGTCGCGCACTTGTTTTACAATGTCTGTATACACCGAATCGTCTACCTTAAATACTTCTTTACAGTTGGGACATTTTACCTCAGCGTTTTTACTCATAATGTTTGTTTTAAAATTCCTTATTAAAAGGGGGTATTAGGTTTGTGATGCTTTTGCATATTAATAAAATTTATTTATAATTATGCTGCTATTTTGCATTTCTTCTGGTATTATTTTAAGTCATGACCATGCAAAATAAACTATATGCAATTCTATTTAGATGTGAGGACTAATTGGTTACGTATACAGCCTATTTAAAGCAAAAGACACACCCTGGGACGCTGTGCTTAAGGGTAGCGTGGTGTGTACTGTTGATGCAAAAGTAATGCTTTTTCATTAGGATGTTAGATTAAAATGCGCTGTTAATGCACGCATTACTTCATTTAATGTCTACTGCTTACCATCTTCCAACAACTTTAGCATTGGTAGCATTATGGTTTGAAAGTCTGGTATGTCGTTTCTAAGATTGTTCATTTCGTTTTAATTATTCTTCTATCTGAGGTATTGCACACCTCTCGTTAAACTCTATAATTTTTTGACGCATTAATTGATTACTATTAAAATGCCTAGAGATATCCATAGTTTTAGTAGTAAACTCTGGTTCATCGTAATAATATATTTTTATTGATTTACAGTTATCATGCTCAAAGACCTCATTTAACAATAATCTATCTGATAGACCACATGAATGACCGTAAATAGCCACTTGATATTCGCCTGAGTTTAAAAACCTTAGTAAGTCTCGATATTCGTATGCTTTATTATACTTAAACGATTTTATATTCTCAAAAAACCGATTATCATTTAAATCTTCAATGCCTTTGTAATCTTTGTCCATTTCATCACCATAACCGAAAACAATTTCTTCTCTATCTATATCCCCATGAATATGAGACACAAAAGCATTTATATCGTGACCATATTTTTTAAAGTATTCATCTGGTAAGGTTAAAAGAATATTTGAAAGTGTTTTGGTATAATTAAAATTTAAAAAGTAGTACCTATCTGATTTAATTAAATGTTCATTTATAGGATAAATAACATCTCTTGGAACGATTGGACTAATAAATTGGTCAATATATTTCTGACTTACAGTTTTCTCTTTTGTTTTAGATATATCTAATTGGGTTAGATAGTCTTTCAATAATTGTGTTAAGCAAACTAAATCTTTGTTGAGTGAATCTATTGATTTTATTGATTTACTTTCAAATTCCTGCTTTAATAACTTAAAATAAATCCCTTCAATATCAACCCAACCTTTTATAGATTCTTCTAAAATTGCTTTTAGCAAATCAGATTAAATATAAACTGTTTAGAAGTGTTAAAAACATACTTCCTTATTTTTTCATAAGTATTATTATCTCTTTTGAAATTTTCATTAAATCTTTTATTATCAGGAATTCTTCTAGTATAATAATGAGTAATTAGCTCATCATCGTTATGAAAATATTTATAAATTCCAGTATCACTTGTTACCCTATTAGACTCTAAAGCTTCAGTAATAAATTTATTAAAATACCAGAATAAAAAATCTTCATATGTTGTTTTTAAACCCAATGCTCTGTCAAAGCCATTACCGACTAGAAATAACTTATTTATAGTTTTTATACTTGCCATATTTTAACTGTTCTCTGCAATTTCAATTTCATCCTCAGTTAACCCATACAACTCATAAACCATTTTGTCAATTGCTGCATCGGTTTGGTCAGTTTGGATTTGTAAGGCTTCTACAATTTGTTTTGCTCTAAGTTTAAGTTGCTGTTTAGTTACAGATACCTGATATAGTGCCATTAGTAACTTTGATTTATTGAAAACTTAAAAGTAAGAATAACTATTGTTATTTGCTTACTGATTTCCGTAATTACATTTTGTTTCGGTATTAGGAATCACCAACCCTTTAGCTTTGCCAGCGATATGGTCTTTAGCATTAACAGGCCTAAGATAATTTACAGAAACGGCTTCTGCCTTGTTGATTATGGCCATTTCAGATGGTACTAGGTTGCCCCCCCTTTGTATGGCGCTATTGTAGATTGTAAAAAAACAAGAACTTATAACTCCTGTAATTTTGGAAACACCCGCATTAGCTGAAGCTTCATCTTTTGGTTGTCGTCTTTCTGTATCCTCTCTTTTTTATAGACATAAGCTTGGCCTGAAAAAGAAGTATGCTTGGTTTGGTGTGCTTTTTAGTCCTTAATTAGTTAATACTAAAACTCCATGTTTGTCCAATTGTTTGGGCTCCGTTATTGTCTTTAACAATCACTTTCCAGTAATAAATTGTTTGTGAAATGGTATTTACATTTAAAAAATTATTCGTCTGGTTTTGACTAATTATATTTGTTGGAGGGTTTTCTGTTCCTAAATAAATATCAAACGTTAATGGATCTTCATCAACATCACTAGCTGACCATTCTAAAACAACACTTCCATCATTTACTTCTGTGTTTAAAGCAGGATTTATCAATTCTGGTGGAAAAGGTAGATGGTTAGAAACCCCATCTCCTTCAGTAATAAAACTATTTACTGATGAATAATCACTAGAAGCATTATTGGTATCAGTAGCCTTTACTCTCCAATAATACACAACACCTTTACTTAAAATGAAAAACTGTGATGTTAATGATACATTTTCTGTGAAGTCAATACTATTAAACTGATTGTCTGTTGAAACCTCTATGGTGTAATCTATGATATCTTCATTGATATCAGCAGATGCGTTCCACTGAAAATCAATACCATTTTCAATACATAATAAATTATTTGATGGGTAAACCAAAATTGGCACTGTAGGCGCTTCATTACTATCTTCAGTTGTTGTTTCGTTATCGGATCCACCACATGAGCATAAAATAAATAAACCCATCATGTACATAACTTTATTCATAATTATAGTTTTAAAAGTTTTAAGATTACAGGATTTTCTAGGTGTACTTTCACAACATACATTCCACTATTAACCTCATTAAGTTTTAATTGTAATTGACCGTCTGTAACCCTATAATTGTTTGATGATATTAATTTTTGATCTGAGGTGAATATATCTATAGTAACATTCTCTACTTCTAGTGGTAACTTAACGTAAAAGTTTCCATTTGTTGGGTTAGGATAGAGCATAACTTCATCTAAGATATCAATAGTTTTAAGCATAGAACCCTCACAAGCTTTATCTGTTTTTACCTCAATAACGTCACCATGGTTAACGTCTAATGAGAACGATGTTGATAACGATTCCTCTATATAGAGCTGGTCATTAATGAATACAGAATAAGGCGCTGATCCTCTGTCGATATCTATTGAAACCACTCCAGAATCTACAGCGTATCTTCCAGAAATAGTTTCTGATTCCATTAATTCTATCGCATAACATTGCACATATGAAATCTCTGGTACTGACACACACAACTCATAATTATTTGGTGATAAACCATCAATTATTAAAGTCTCAGTGAAATGATATTCAACATCATTAATAGTCGCTAAATAGTTATACGCTTCAATAGCTGAAATTATAACTTGACCATTATTTAGGCCTGGACAAGTCTCACTTATTACTTCAACATCAATATTGTTTATAGGAAGTGATGTTGAATTAATATTAACATTTAAAATAGCTTCTTCTCTTGATCCTGAATTTTCATTTGTTACTCTAACTTTTACTAAACCGAGTTCTCCTGTTCCCCAATTGATACTATTTACATTATTGTTTGCACTATAATCTTGGTGTCCGGATACAAACCAATCGTATCTTAGTTCTGTATTTAATTCTGTTGAATATTCTATATCCATTGCATACTCATCTACGTCTTGGTCTCCTAGAATTGTAGGATTGAAGTTCTCATCAACAGTAACAGTAATCTCTTTTGCAGTTCCACTACCACAATCATTGAAAGGGGTTACAGTTATCTGGTAGGTGCCAGCACTGTTCCAAAAAACTTGGGCCTTATGTCCTGTATTATTAATTTCATTATCTCCAGAAACCGTCCAAGTATAATTAAAATCATAATTATTGGGTACACTAAATTCTACTAAACTTTGGCTATTAACATGTGTATCTCCTAATATATAACCCGTTGTTGTTGGCGCACCTTTTTTGTCTATTTCTATAAATGTTTCATCGCCAACCACATAAGCTTTCTCCGTAGTAAAATGTACATCTTCAATATCGCCACCATGATAAATCGTTGTCCAACTCGCTCCTGCATCATTAGATTTAAACACCATACTTTCAGAAACGGCATACCATTCTACTTCATTAATAGCATGTAGAAACTTAATGTCCTGACCTAAGTTGATATATGTTCTTTCCCATGTGTCGCCTCCATCAATAGTTTTTAATAATCCTGCTGAAGATCCTGAGAAACCGATATCATTTAGAATATAAGTAGAATACACATGCAGATATGAGTCTACGGGTTCTAATGGGACTTGTGACCATGTGTTTCCGCCATCTAAAGTTCTAAACATTCCTTCATTGATGGTACCAACATAACCTTCATTTTCATTTTTAAAAAACAAATCAACTCCATAAGAAGCATTTGTATTAACGTTAAGCCAGTTCAATCCACCGTCGGTACTTTTATAAACCCCTGACCCATATGACGCAGCAAAAATAGTTGACTCATTGATAAAGAAAAGCTCTCTAAAATAAATTGATGAACTAAGAGTTGTCCATGTTTCCCCAAAGTCTTCACTTTTGTAAACATTATTTTGACCTAGCAAGTATACATGGTCGCTAATAACTTCTACTTGATAAATATTTTCTTCTGGTGGTATAACTTCTAACCAAGTTACACCTCCGTCTATAGATTTTGCTGCTAAATCATCACCAAAAACGTATTGAATTGTTTCATTAGAAAATACAGCTAAAAGCGGTGAGGACCTTAATGAGAGGTAAGACTTATTTTCCCAATCATTATTAAGTTCTTTTGTATGAATAATATGCCCTGTATTAATGCCAGAGCAGCATGACGTACCATGACCAACCAAACATGCCGTTTCGTTATTGTTAAAACTTACCGCCTGAAAACCACTGTAATAATACTCTATATCCTCAACAACCCATGTTTCTCCTCCGTCTATTGTTTTGGACAAAGCCCCCTCTGTTAAGGCATATCCTAAATTTTCATCTTGGAAAAAAATTTCAGTAATGCTTGAACCATATTGTATTTCGCCCATTAAGGTCCATGAATCTCCACCATCAATCGTTTTTATTATTTTTCCATTGTTTGTGGAAATAAACCCCGTTAAATCATTCACAAAAAAGACATTTCTAAAATTTGTACCAAAACCTAAACTCCCTATATCTAAGTCAACCGTTTCCCAAGATTCACCGCCATCTAAAGTGACAATCAAATTCTCAGAATCGCCAACAACGAATCCTTTAGAATTATTAATAAAAAAAACAGAATTAATATCAAAATAGCCAATATTCTTTTGTTTCCAGTAATACCCACCATTCGTTGTCTTGTAAAATTTTCCATCATTCCCAAACACAAAACCATTATCTGAATCTATGAAGTATAGATTATTAGGATATGGATATGATGTATTGGGTAAATTGAGAGCAAACCATGTCTCACCAGCATCCTCTGTTTTAAAAAAATTATCTCCCATTGCATACCCTATAGTACTACTTGTAAATTGAAGCGTATATAAGTGACTCTGTATGTCATTTCTAATTTTTCTCCAAGAATTACCAGCATCATCTGATTTTAAAATGACACCATGGCTTCCAACAGCAACGACATGTTGATTATCTATGAACTCAACATCATTTAAGCCAAAGCCAATATTATTAACTTCCATGGCGCAATCTAAGAGAATAGGATCTTCAGTAACATTTATAATATTTATTATAATATCGCTCTCGATGACTTCACTTGTGGTAGTATTGATTGCTTTTATCCTTAAGACATAAGTGTTTTTCTGTTCAAAATTAAAAGCATAATTAGATTTTAACTCATTATTTTCGATGACGAAATATTGATTATCAGTATCGTTGTCTTCTGAGTTTAATTGAAAATTAAAAGTATCATTACTGTTGGGTACACTTAATGCTCCAACAAGTGAATTGACTGCAGCATCTTCAATTACTGAATTATTATCAATGTGAATTAGAAAATCATTTGTGTTAAAATCGATTTCCTTATTGAGGCTAATGTCTTCATTGTTACTTTGTGCAATTTCATTTTCAGCAAATCCAATTAAATCTATTTGAAAATTAGGCGTTTTAATATCATTGCTTAACATACTTAAGGTCCCTTTTTTTTAAACCTTCTGTGCTTGGGTAAAAAGAAATATCAAAATTAGATTCGTTCCCAGGCTCTATAACTTGAGAAAAATTTCCATCAGGATTTTCACCTGAAACATTACTCAATATTTGTCCATCTATATAAAAATCTTCGCCTATAACTTTTATATTGGAAAAAACAAGATCTTTATTTCCAATGTTTTTAATACGAATTGTTTGTTTAACAACACTATCTATTTTTGATTCAAAAGAAGTATTACTATTAGGTTCTATGACTGAGTAACCCATTTTTACCTCGATTATAGGGTTTGAATCCGTTGTAAAAAGCGCCTTACTATTTTGATATTGAGATTTAAAATAAACCTTATTACTGTCCGCTTTAAAACTAAAAAGATTGTCATAGGTCGGGTTTTCAATACTTAAATCCGATATTTTTTGAGTGTTAGTCTCAGACCCATCCGTAGACCATAATTTTTGGCTGCTTGTAAAAAACAATAAATCGTTTAAAACAATAAAACCCGTAGAATTATTAACTGAAACATTAGACACCTGTACAGTTCCACTTGCTGTACCATCAGATTTCCATAGCGTATAATTATTTTGGGACCCCGAATTAAAATATAATTCATTTTGATACGCTATAAAATTTGAAATATTTGATTGATATAAATAAGTCGTCCAATCGAAGCTTTTAACAACTGTAGTTCCGGCGTATGTTCCATCTGTTTTCCAAAGTTGATCAATATCATCGTCTGAATTAAAATCTGTGGTTATTGAAAAATAGACCTCACTTCCAACTTGAGTTAGATTGTAAATTTCAATATCACCATATTGAGGCCGTGTATATTCTTGAAGCAAGATAGGATTTCCACTAGCACCTAATTTATAAATTCTAATGCTTTGATTATTTGAGGTGTTTGTGGTAAGATATAATTCATCATTAAATGAATTTAATCGATTTATTGTATAGTAATCATCTATTGATAATTGATTGAAAGTATTGTTTCCATTGTATTCAATTAAACCATTAGGGCCATAACTTAACTTAAAATATAGTTTATTGTTAGCTGTTACTAATTGTGAAATGCTAATTCCATTTCCGTCATAGACTTTAACCGTACCTTCTTCAGTACCATTAGTTTTCCATATTTGAAAACCTGCTCCGGCATAGTTATCAGTTGCTGTAAAATAAAGCTCATTATTATAAATTGTAAAATCGTTTGGATTAGAACTTGCACCAAATACTGTGTGAATATTTTTTACCATTATAGTTCCTTGCTCTGTACCATCCGTTTTCCATAATTCACGTCCAAATACGCCATCATGAGCGGTAAAATAAACTTCATTATTATATATAAAAAGTTGATTAGGTGAGCTAGAAGACAACGTATTAATGTCCTTAATTAAAACAGTATTGTTATTAGCTCCTTCTGTTTTCCATAATTCAACGCCATGAATACCGTCATCAGCTACAAAAAAGGATTGTTCACCGTTGGAAATAAATTCATTAATAGAATTAAAATCCTTGACAAAGGTTTGGCTACTACTCAAATAAAAAAAGAATAATAATGTGATTGTGAAGACGCATTTTATTTTCATAGTAAAAAAATCAGAATTAAGACAAATTTAACAATTGAAAACGGTTTTCAGATTAAAAACAGCATATAAAAAAGACTATTGACACCTTTTGTATTTGTTTCGCTTTGCTTCACAAAAAAAGCCCTGCATTGCTGCTGGGCTTGAGGTTGTTTGTGGGCTTGATTTAAGCTACGAGCCACAGTAAGTGATTTATTAACCTCAATTATTATTCAATTAATTAAAAGGAATGGGTTTGCTCTTCAATGCTAGACGTATCATTAGTATTATTGTAGGTATACACCACTTCATATCTTGAATCCGTACAATAGTACAATTCTCCGAGATACTCACTTGTAATGAGAGTTTCAACGCCATTTTCTATGGCTACACTTATATCATAGATAATAATATCTTTATCTAAAATAGCAGGGTTAAAATCTAATAATTCTAACTTAACAGAAATCACATCTCCTGTTAGTTCTACAACTTCATGAATTTGGTAGCCTGATTCTTGAGAATAATTCTGAGTATATACTTCTTCTCCATCGGATAAAAAAGTGAGTTTTACATTGATATTGTCTTCCGTTGAGGATAAACCATAGCAACTAGAACCCCAACCCGAGTTTAAAACATTACCGGTATCAAAAGCGACTATCCTTACCCCATCATCAGGGGTTTCATAATTAGCAGCTCCTTCCCTAAAATAATCTCCATCGTAAGCTTCCTCACCAGTTACGCCAGTAGATTGAAACTCTACTACATTATCATTAATATAAACCACTTTTTGAACAAAAGTTAAGCTTACTCCTTCAGGAAAAACCATAGTCATAATATCTCCTTCAAAACTAAAAGTACCTGTTTCGCTGTCGTAGTTATTACTTCCATCAACGCCATCCCAAAAAGAATAGGTTACATTACCATTAGAATTGAATGTAAAAGAATTGTTCCAGGAAGGGTTATTATTAGGGTTATCAAAAAACCATTTTCCTAATATCTGTGATTGCTCATCATTTAAACTGTTATCGTTATCCTCTGTGGAACACGCTGTAAATAAAAAAATAGCTATTAATGCTAAAAATATAGTCCTCATCATTTATTTGTTATTGTTTGATTAATTTTAAAACTTCTACCCTTAAAAACCTTCTTTTAAATGTATGAATTTACTGACCTTTAGTAAGGGGTGAAATTAAGCTATTAAAACTATCTTTAATTATATTATGAGCATAAATATGTGGTTAAGGATATAGATTTTTAGTCCTTATACTTAATTAAACAAAATCAGTAGAATCTGCCTTTAATGCTAGTAAAAAAAAGAAATGTTATTGATAAAATAAAAATTGTCTATCGATGGACTATATAAAATGTAGCAACAACTCATTGAAATAAATATACCAAAAAAGCCTCAACATTGCTGTTGAGGCTTTTTTGGTCGCACCTATATTTAAACTAATTAGAATAGAGCATTATTTACTCACAAATCGTATTAATTAGTGTAGGCATCTATAAAAAACATCAAAATTTATTCCCAAAATTTTTCAATTTCTTCAAGGGATTTCCCTTTTGTTTCGGGGATAAACTTATAGGTGATAAAAACGATAATTAAAATAAAAGCTACAAATATAAAATAAGGCAGAGAGCCATTCCAAGGGGCACTATTGTTAGCCTCACTTCCCATGACAACCGGAAACGATTGGGAAACCATATAATTGGCCGCCCATTGTGCTGCAACGGCAACTGACATGGCTACACTTCTAATTTTATTAGGAAACATTTCTGATAATAACACCCAAACTACAGGTCCCATGGACAAGGCAAAAGCCCCTATAAAAATAAGCACACCTATTAAAGATAACATTCCAACATTTTGCTGTTGTAAGGTTACGCCTAACAATAGAAATCCTATAATCATCCCGATAGAGCCAATATAAAGAAGCGGTTTTCTACCGAACTTATCTACAGTAAACATGGCCACAAATGTGAATACTAAATTTACAAACGCTAATAGTATTTGCTGCGCAAGGACATCTTCTTTCCCGAAGCCTAAAGATTTTTCAAAAATATCTGCCCCATAATAGAGCACCGCATTAATCCCCGTAAATTGTTGAAGCATTGACAGTACTGTACCAATTACTATAATGACCAAAATAGCTTTAGAAAAATAATTGACCTTAGTCCCTTTATTTGTTTCCTTTAAAGAATCTTTTATCAGTAGCATCTCTTTTGCCGCGCTATCCTCGCCATTTATTTTCTGTAAAATATTAAGCGCGTCTTCATCTTTTCCTTTTAAGGCGAGCCACCTTGGACTTTTAGGTACTATAAATAAGAGGATTAAAAATAAAAGACTTGGAATTAATTCTGACCAAAACATGCGTCTCCACCCAAATTCTATATTTTCTGCAACCGATAAATTATTACCGATAAAATACGTCGCTAAAAACACCACAAAAAAACCGATGACAATAGCCAATTGGTAATAGGTCACCATACGTCCTCTAATATTTGAAGGTGCTATTTCAGCGATATACATTGGGGCATTCATTGAGGCGATCCCAATACCTAAGCCACCAATAATTCTAAAAAACACCAACATACTCACCGATTGCGGAAATATATCAGGTAAGCCTGAACCATATGCCGATAGGGAGAAAAAGATGGCTGAAATAATTAAAGACCATTTTCTACCTATTTTAATACTCAACGGACCTGCCACTATAGCCCCAATAAAACACCCTAGTAACGCACTACCAACAACCCAACCTTTTAGACCATCACTTAAATCAAAATGTTCTGTGAGGTAAAATTGAGCGCCATTAATAACACCCGTATCATAACCAAATAATAAACCACCCAATGCAGAAACTGCTGCAATTAAGAGTAAATACGCACTTTTTTTCATTTTTTTGAACTATTAAATTTTAGATTTGGTTTGACTATTATTTTTAAATTACAAGGTTGCTCAACGTTGCTATTTCGGTTTTAAACAATCTTGTATTTTGAAGTTATTAGAGCTCGATATCAGCTTCTAAAACCGTTTCGGAACTACCACCAACAAATATTTTAAAGTCGCCAGACTCCACTTTAAATTCTTGTTTATTGTTATAGAACCCGAGTTCTTTCTCCGTCAGTTTTATTGTAATTCGTTTTGATTCACCTGCTTCTAATTCTACCAATTCAAAACCCTTAAGTTCTTTAACGGGTCTTGATACGCTGCCGACTAAGTCTCTAATATACAATTGCGCGACTTCCTTACCGGTAACCTCTCCGGCGTTCTTCACATCGAAACTTACTGTAATTTCCTTATTCGTTTTATAGGTATTTGAGACCGATAAATTAGAATAGCTAAATGTTGTATAACTCAGTCCATGGCCAAAAACAAAGAGTGGCGTTTTATCAACATCGGAATAGTGCGAGTAAAACACATTATTATCCTTATCAATTGGACGTCCTGTGTTTTTGTAATTGTAATATATTGGCATTTGCCCTACATTTCTAGGAAACGTCATTGGTAATTTTCCACTAGGGTTGTAATCACCATACAACACTTGTGCTACGGCATTACCAGTTTCGGTTCCTAATTGCCATGCTTCAACTATAGCAGGAATATGTTCTGCCGCCCAAGTTATAGCTAAGGGTCTACCATTATTTAGGACCAATACAATATTCTGATTTACCTCGTAAACCTTTTGAAGTAATTCTTGTTGTAATCCTGGTAATTCTAAATTTGTTCTACTGCGGCCTTCACCACTCTGAAAACCGTGTTCTCCAAGTACCATAACCACAACATCCGCATTTTTTGCCGTTTCCACAGCTTCCTCAAAACCTGAATAATCCGTAGTATTTATATCTAATTCTTTTAAGAAAGTGGATGTGCCTTTAAACACTTCTGGACCGTTACTAAAGTTAAGCGTATTGCCTTTATACTTCTGCATTCCTTCTAATACAGACACCGCAGTTTCATCATCTGAAGCTAATCTCCAGCTTCCTAAAGGGCTCGATTTATCATTTGCCAAATCGCCTATTAATGCAATACGTTGTCCTTTTTTCTTTAGAGGAAGAAGGTCGCCTTCATTTTTTAATAATACAATGGATTTCTTAGCCATATCTAACACCGATTCGCGATGCGACTGGCTACCAGTTCGTTTTTCTTCATCCCTCTTATTGCCGTATCTGTACGGATTATCAAACAATCCTAATTCATACTTAACTCGAAGAATTCTTCTTACAGCATCATTAAGTAATTGCACATCTACAGTGCCTTCATTTATTAAATCTGCCAATGCTTTGATATACACATGTCCTTCCATATCCATATCTGAACCTGCAGTAATCGCTAATTTTGCCGCTTCTTTTTTGTCTTTAGCCACACCCCAAGCAATTAATTCGTTCATAGAAGCCCAATCTGAAACCACAAAGCCATTAAAGTCCCATCCATTTTTTAGGATGTCTCTTTGTAAAAATTCACTTGCTGTTACAGGAATTCCATTTAAATCATTAAACGAATTCATAAAGGTCTTCACACCTGCTTCTTGAGCTGCTTTAAAAGGTGGTAGAATGGTATTGTAAAGTGTAGAAAGACCAACATCTACGGTATTGTATTCTTTTCCGGCTTCCGCAAATCCATAACCCGCAAAATGCTTAGCACAGGCTGCAATGGTATTGGCATCCGTTAAATCATCTCCTTGAAACCCATTTACGCGCGCTATTGCAATAAGACTCCCTAAAAAAGGGTCTTCGCCTGCGCCTTCCATTACCCGTCCCCAACGTGCATCTCTAGACACATCTACCATTGGTGCAAACGTCCAGTTGATTCCTGCTGAAGAGGCTTCTATAGCTGCAATACGTGCCGATGCTTCTATAGCCTTGAGGTCCCAACTAGCCGACTCTGCTAAAGGAATTGGACTTAAGGTTTTATAGCCATGAATAACATCGAATCCTATTAAAAGCGGAATACCTAAGCGCGATTCTTCAACCGCAATTCGTTGTACTTTATTTACCTCTTCTGTACCTCTAACATTAAGCATTGCACCAACCCAACCATTTTTTAGATGCTTGTATTTAGTGGCTGCACCACCATGTTCTGGCGCTGGCCCAGTGACATTCCAAAACCCGTTGTACAGATTTAATTGCCCCACTTTTTCTTCAACCGTCATGAGGGCTAACAAAGCATCTATTTTTTGTTCTGTGTTTAATTCCGAGGGTTTTGATTGTGCGTAAACATTCTGATTAATATGACCTAATACGCTTATGATTAAGAGTGCAAATAATTTATTTTTTAGAAACATAAAAAAGATTTTAGAAGGGTTAACTCTGTTTTGAAATACGATTGAATTTTCGCCTTACAGTATATTAAAAAGTCTGTGAACACAATACGTTCACAGACTTTTATAAGTTTACAAATTAAGATTAATCAAGCATCGTAGGGATAATATCATATGAAAAATCAGTAGCTTCATCATTAACTAATCTAAACCATCCGCGGTCATCCCAAACGGTGTATGACATCGATTGACCTAAAGTAGCATCTGCTACGGTTTTATAATACCCTCTAACAAGTGGTGTATTTCTTTCATTTTGATTAGATTCTCTACCCACACCAAATTCACCATAATTAATGGCGACATCTAATAATGAGGCGTGCACACTAACATCTTGAATGCCTTGCTCAAAGAATGAATTACCAGGAAAAGCGGCATTGCTCCCTATCTCTCCACAAAAATCCCATGGTGAATAGCTATGCACCTGTATGGCTAAATAATCATCTGCACCTTCCCCAGGAAGACTTATTTGATTTGGGTAAACTTCATCGATATATAGGGCGTTACCTTGACTATTAACACCGACCATAACAATACGTGTTGTATTATTACCACCTGTTGCTCTTATCGCTTCGTACCCTACATTATTAAGATGTCTTGTGTACTCTAAAGCTGTTGCATCTGTTGGATCAGGGAAAGGTCCGTCGCCATCAAACTCACCTAAATTTCCTTCTGGTTCGTTAAGCACTTCAAAGATTAAATGATTAGAACGGTCTTCAAAATACGTGGCGATTCCCGTCCATAAGTTTTGAAACTTTAAATCGAAAGCTTCGCTACCATCATAATTATCTTTTAACCAAGATTCGTGATGTGTATTAAGAACCACATAAATATCTTGATCTAATGCATAATCGATAAGTTGAACCAATTCTAAAAACCTGGGGTGATTGGTATTGATATTTCCATCGGCATCGGCCATATGATCTCCCTCAAAACGATCCATCCACGTGGTTGGGATTCTTACATGAGTCATACCAGCACTGATATACAAATCTAATACGGGCTTTGAGGCTTGAAATGTTGCTTCGTTTTGACCATTATCAAACGTGTTACCCAAGTTAAACCCAGCACCCATTTCTAAAACGACTTCTTTAGCACGAGGAAATTCTGAATCTATAGGAGATTCATCTAAAGTATCACCATCTACAAATACTATTTTTTCATCCTCTGTACAAGCACAAGATGTGAGTAGAATTAAGAATGTGAAAATTTTTAATTTGTTTTTCATAACGTACATTTTTCTTAAATAATTCATACTATTTGTATTGCTTGGTTTTTTTCTTGTAATATTCTTGTAAAGTGAAAAATGCCTTTTTCTTTTCACCGGTATTTGAAATTAATCCTTTTCTATTCCAGAAGTTTTGAAATACAGGATTCTGTCTTCTCGGGGATTTAAAATCGACTAAAATCCAAGGGGTCATTCCTCTTAATCCGTCCATTTTATCTAGCATCTCAAGTTGATTAATATAGATTAACTCTTGGTGCTCCTCACTCCACATCGTATCGTCATCGCCATGAAAACCCGCTAAGGCACCTGCGCCGAATTCTGATATAATTACGGGTTTGTTGAATTTAATATCGTAAGAATATTTTGGTAATTCTTTTGCATTAGACCAATACCAACCTCCATATTCATTAAAGCTAGCCAAATCTAGTTTGTCTCCTAAATGATCTTCTACTGTAATTTTATAACCTTCGCGTTCAATTTCTAAAGCTGCTGCGACTAATCTTGTGTCGTCTAACGCTCTTACTTTATCTACAAGTTTCCCCATAAAAACATTTCGGTCTTCATTAACAGGTGTTTCATTTCCGATAGACCAAATAATTACACTTGCTCTGTTTTTATCGCGTTCTATACCAACAGCTAATTGATTTTCTGCATTAGCGTAAGTTTCTGCATTGGTCCAAGAGATGGTCCAGTACACAGGAACTTCTGCCCAAACTAATAAGCCCATTTCATCTGCTAATTGCACCATTCTTTCATTGTGTGTGTAATGCGCTAAACGCACATAGTTACAGCCTAATTCTTTAGCCCAAGTGAGTAGCATTCTCATGTCTGCATCAGATCTTAATCGTCCGCCTAACAATGGGTTTTCATCATGAATAGAGATGCCTTTTAAAAATATTGATTTGCCATTAAGCAGAATATTTTTATCGACCGTTTGTATGGTTCTAAACCCAATTTTGTCTTCAACCTCATCTAACTTAGACGTTATTTTTACATCGTAGAGTTTTGGTGAGTTAGGTGACCAATACGTGAGTTTCTTTACTGGAATATTAAACTTAACCAACCCTTGATTATCGGTTTTAAAGGTCGTTTTAATCTTTAATTCAGGGATTTCTACCACAACATCTTGACTGGTGTTAATACCCTTTACTTTTACAAATCCTTCAATTACTTTTTTATTATCTTTTGCTAATTGAACTTTATAATCATTGATATATTCTTTTGGTGTGCTTACCAATAATACATCTCTTGTAATCCCACCGTAGTTCCACCAATCGGTGTTAATGGTTGGCACTTCATCTTTCTTTCTTGTATTATCTACCATAACAACTACAAAGTTTTCACCGTCGTTAAGTTTAGAAGTGACATCAAACTGAAATGGTGTAAAGCCCCCTTTATGCGTTCCTAACTTTTTACCATTAAGATAGACGTGGCATTCGTAATTTACTGCAGCGAAATAAAGGATGTAGTTTTTATCTGTTGTTGGCTTCACTACAAAGTCCTTTTTGTACCATAAAGTACCTTCGTAAAAAAGTAAACGTTGATCTTGTGAGTTCCAATCTCCGGGAACATCTAAGGTTGGCTCATTACTAAAATCGTATTCTACTTTAGTTTCTTTTGAGACATTATGAAGATTATCATAAAAACCACCTTTACCCGATTTGCTTTCATCAAATGGTTTTTGTCTATAATCTAAATAGCCCATTTGATAAGGATCAATGATATAATTCCATGAACCATTTAAACTTATAGCCTCTCTATCAAAGACATTTTGAATGGTCTTTTGACTATAAACATTACTACTGATTGTTGTGATCGCTATTAGTGCGAAAATAATTTTTCTGTAATTCATATGTCTTCTTTAAATCTTAATATCCAATGTTAAACTGTGATGCATTTTCACCTATAATATCAATTTGACTTTGAGGTATAGGACAATTCACAAAATGCGGTTGAAATGGTGTTGCGCTGTTTGCGGCATCATTAGCTTCTGCCGTAGAATTATCACCGTTTCTGTAATACATAGAAACGCGTTCTTCTAATAAGCCTAAACGTTTTAATAAAAACCATCTGTTATTTTCAAAAGCTAACTCTCTTGCTGATTCTTCTAAATAATCGTCTAAATTCCATGAGGGGAAGTCTACACTAGGCGCTGCTGCATTAGGATCTAAGCCATAACCTCTACGTCTTACCTTGTTGAGATATTCTAAGGCAATACCATTTTCTCCAAGATTAGCATGAGCTTCAGAACCTAGCAGTAAGGTTTCAGCAAATCTGTAATACATATAGTCCTTATAACTTTCTAATGTGTTGGGTAATTTGGTTTCAAAATCGGCGTATTTTTTTAAGCTCCAGTGAAATCTTCTGTAATTGTCTTCTGGTTCTGTAATGGGTTGTCCAAAATTTGGATGCTCTGGGTTATTTACATAATAATCTGTATAGTCCTTTGGCCAATAATAAGTTGTAAAACGCAAATCTGTTGCCGTGTCATATAAGGATTCTAAATAACTATTAGGAAAGAACCAACCTAAGGACTGCCCACCATATTCGACACTATTGATGACTTCGTTACCTGCTACGGGATCTGAGCCCGATTGCTTTTCGTAAAGTCTTTGGTTAAATACACTTCCTAACCAAAATCCGCCTCCTCCAGCAAGGGCATCACCTTCGCCAAGTAACTGATCTCTTTGGTAAACAAATAAAGCTTCTTGGTGATTTACATCTGCGCCATAGACTTGATCTATATTAACTAAATCGTGTGTTCCGTTATTAACAATTGCATCAAACTGATCAGCGGCTTCTTGCCAGTCACCAGTCCACATAGCAGATTTACCCCTTAAGTGTCTTGCCACACCTTGGCGGTAGCGACCTATTTGATCTTGCCAATCTAAATGTTCGATGGCAAAATCTAAATCTTGATTGATGACTCCAAAAACAGCCTCTTCGGTAGCAGCTTCATAAACTACTGGGTCATTAATATTTTCGGGAGTGGTTGGTACAGTATCTAAAATTATAGTCCCATACATTCTAATTAAATCGAGGTACAATTCGCCTCTAATAACTTTAGCTTGTGCTACCAATTTATTTTTAGCATCAGCATCCATACTTACAGATCTTGCACTCGTAATTATAGCAGAAGCTCTATCTATAACTCGGTAAGCATTGTTCCACTTATCTGCTGGGAATCTCGCTGGTGTATGTTCTGTAGCCCCATAAGGCGTAAACCATGTTCTGTGCAAGCCTAAATCTGTCGCTGCTAAAAAGAACACATTTGCTCTTAAGTTATCATTATCGCCACTTGGAGAATTATAAATTCGCATTCTATTATATAATGCATTAACACCAACTTCTAATCCTTCAGGTGAATTATAAATATAATCTACTGAAACTTCATCTAATATTTCTTCTTCAAGAAAATCCTCACAAGAAAACAGCATTATTGCTATTAACATTGAAAGTGATAATAGATATTTAGTATTTTTCATAATAAATGTTTTAATGTTTTATGTTTAAAATCCTATTTGTAATCCCATAACTACAGTTACCGCTTCTGGATAATCGCTAGGGTCTCTCTCAGGACTATAAGATTGAAAATCTGTAATGGTTATTAAGTTGCTTCCAGTTGTGTAAACTCTTAATTTTGTTAATCCTAAGCTACTTAATAGTTCTTTTGGTAGTGTATATCCTAAAGTCACATTTTGTAATCTAACATAGGAAGCATCTTGCAATCCTAATGAATATATATTATCAGGATCATTACCTTCTCTAGGTCTTGGGAAATCTCCACCAGGATTTTCTGGCGTCCAATAGTTCTGCTTAATTCCGTTTTTAATTCCTCGTAATGAACCGCCTTCTAAATAACCGTATAAAAAGGGATTATCTCTGGTTACGCCTTGCACTGTATATATATCAGCAGAGAAATCAATGCCTTTATAGTCTGCACTAATAGACAATGTTCCGAACCAATCTGGCGACTGAGAAACAATCACACGATCACCATCATCTATAACATTATCGCCATTTACATCTCGTAATTTTACATCTCCAGGAAGTGCTGTCGGTTGCGCTGAATTCACAATATCTTCACCTTGTTGAAAAATACCTATCGGTTGATATTGATAGAACACATTTATTTCTTCACCTATAAATCTTCTATTAAGAATGTCATCGTCTTCAATACCATCGCCATTTTCATCTCTTCCATAGAGGCTAATAATTTTGTTTTGATTTTTAGTGAAAGACATTCCAAGATTTAAATTAAAATTTTCATTTCTTACCACATCGGTATTTAAAGTAATTTCTAGACCTTGATTTTCAATTTCACCAATGTTAGTAAGCTTTGAATTATAACCCGAAGAAGGATCTAACTGTTCACTCACTAAAAGGTCTTTTGTTCTCGTATTATAATATTCTATTGTAGACGTGATTCTGTTGTTAAATAGTCCAAAATCTACAGCAGCATTAAACGTGGTTGAAGTTTCCCAACGTAAATCTGGATTTGGCAATGTTGTTCCTGGCACATAACCAGACACCTGATTACCATCTATAATGTAATCTCTCTGATCGGCTGTACTTTGACTTTGCCCAGGACTGATTCCTTCGTTTCCTACACTACCATAACTAAATCTTAGTTTTAAATTATTAATAGCTTCTGCATTTTCTAAAAAGGTTTCTCTATGAACATTCCAACCGAAATTTGCCGCAGGAAAAAAGGCCCACTTATTATTTCTTCCAAAAACTGTAGAGCCATCAGCTCTACCTGAAACTGTAAAATAGTATCTGTTATCGTAATCATACTCTATTCTTCCCACTGCAGAAACAATACCTCTAGTATTGGCACTTATACTCGGTGTGTTTAAAAAAGCACCTTCTAAACCATTTATACCTAAAATATCATTTGGTATTCTTTCTGCCACATTTTGAAAATTATTATACGTGGTTTCAGATATACTTTGCACTGCTGTAAGCCCAAAATGATTAACTTCATTGATATCAAAGTCGTAAGTGATAATGTTTTCTAATTGCCACTCTACGTTATCCTGATACTGAATAGACCCACTACCTTGACCATTGTTAGCAATTCCTGATAACGATTGCGTAGTATTATATGACTTACGCTTATAATTCCATGACCTTCTACTTAAATTAGCTCTATAATTTAACCCTTCAATAGGAGATATATCTACAAATACATTTAAGATATCATTTCTTTGGTCTGTAACATTTGTGGTTTCATTTAAGTCAATTAATGGATTTTTATTTTCTTCAAATCCACCAGGCAAATAACGTAAGGATCCATCTGGATTGTACACGCTACCTAAGGGCGCTGTGGTCAATGCATTTAAAATTACCCCATCATTATTAGGATTATTAGTTTCTGAAAATTGAAATGAGGTATTTAGACCGATGTTTAACCAATCATTTATTTTTTGGTCGGCATTTAATCTTAAACCAACTTTATTATAACTAGAGTTAGGGATTACACCTTTAGTATTGATATAATTTACACTACTAAAGATTCTAAATTTTTCTGTTCCAGACGATATGTTTATCGCGTGGTTTTGTGTTTCACCAGTTCTTAGTACTAAATCCTCCCAATCTATATAATCTTGGTTTTGTATACTTGCCAATTCTAAACCAGAAAATATATCTTCATCTAATCTATATTCACCGCCATTATTAGTTCTAAAAGCTTCTCGTTTTAGTTGTGCAAATTCTTCACCACTATAGATATCAAAATTTCTATTGATGGTTTGTATCCCTGAAAAACCATTATAGGATACAGAGACTTTGCCTTCTTTACCACGTTTAGTTGTAATAAGAATAACACCGTTAGAAGCTCTTGCTCCATAAATAGCTTGTGCTGCAGCATCTTTTAAGACCTCTAAAGATGCAATGTCGTTAGCATTTATATCGTTTATACTACCAATACGCACACCATCTGCAATAACAATAGGATCATTACCACCACTTATTGAGTTTTGACCTCTAATTCGTATTGTAGACGATCCCCCTGGAGCACCACTCGCTAAAGTGACCTGTACACCAGCAGCTTTACCTCTTAACATCTCTCCAACATCTGAAGTTGCCACCTTTACTAAGTCGTCATTATCTACGGTAACCACAGAACTAATAATATCACTCTTCTTTTTTGTTCCGTAGCCCACAACCACCACTTCTTCAAGTGCTGCGGTATCTTCTTCTAAAGTTACATCAATTACATTTTGAGTACCAACAGTGATTTTCATCGTCTTAAATCCGAGATAAGAAAAGACCACTACATCTTCTGGCTCTACTTGTAGTGTATATTCGCCATCAAAATTTGTTTGGGTTCCCGTTGTCGTTTGATCAATTAAAATATTAACACCAGGCAATGGTACACCTGAATTATCTATAACGATACCTGTTATTGTTTTGCTTTGTCCATAAACACTTGAGAACACCGTACAAAGCAATGTAAAAAGTAGTGTTTTGGTACATCTAGATATTATAAATTTATTTTTCATCTTATCATGGAAGTTAATTGCGTTATATTATGTAGCACACAAATATGATTGAATAAAATAAATTTTTAGGTGTTTGAATATGCGTTTCAAGGGGTGTGAATGTGTTTGCATGTTAAAACACTAAAAAACAAATATTTAACATTAAACAAAATGCAAATACAACCCCTAAATTGTAATAAAAACCTTATAAAATTGATAAAACACTTTTAATTTTCAGCCTCACTTTGAAGTTTTTTATATGCTGAAGGGGAATGGTTGTATATTTTTTTAAATTCTCTACTAAAGTGTTTGCGATCATTAAAACCAACCATAAATGCAATTTCAGAAATAGGGTATGTTGTTTTAACAATAATTTCTGCTGCTTTTTTTAATCTCAGCTGTTTTATTAAGCTGGCCACGGAGTGATTAGTTAATGAATTTACTTTTTTATAGAGAATTGTTCTACTCATCCCTATTTTATCGACCAACATACTCACGTCAAAATCGGGATTTTCTAAGTTTTCTTCAATGATTTTCATTAGCTTTTTAAGGAACAACTCTTCTGGTGTCGTTAACTTATCGAGATCAGAATCTACGATAAAATTGCCACTATATTTTTGTCTAAAAATTTCTTTAGATTTTAATAAGTTTTGCACACTTAGCAATAACACCTTAGTACTAAAGGGTTTTGAGATATAAGCATCAGCCCCTATAGATAAACCTTCCACCTTATTATCTACTGAAGCTTTAGCCGTTAGCAATATAACAGGAATATGATTGGTACTCTCGTTTGTTTTTATGTATTTACAAAATTGTAACCCGTCCATTTCTGGCATCATAATGTCAGATACTATTAAATCTGGAATTTCTTTATCCATATAACTGATTGCTTCCTTAGCACTAGAAAAGTCTAAAACATTATAGCTTTCAATTAAAACGCCTGCGATAAATTTTCTTACCTCATCATTATCCTCTACAGTAAAAATTGTTTTCTTATCAGGATCATATGCCGTGTATTCGAATTCAAAATTCTCGTGCGCTGTAACAGGTGTCTTTGCATTAGAGTCGGCATCAATAACGGTTTTACCCAAATTTAATTCATCATCAACTTGATCATCATCTAAATGCGCTTTACCCAGAAGTAATTCTATCTGAAATACGGTATTAGCCCAAGACTCTTTTTCTTCTTCTAAGACTAACTTTCCTTTATGTAACTCTACAATTGATTTAGACAACGCTAGCCCTACACCGCTTCCCATATTATGAACACCTCTATCATCTACTTGAAAAAACCGATTAAAAATATTGCTTTTATTTGCTTCAGGAACTCCAATACCATTATCCTTTATCTTTATTAAGACTTTCTTATTTCCGGTATGAATTTGTTCTACAGCAAATACAATTTTTCCATTCTTTTTAGTGAATTTAAAGGCGTTAGAAAGCAGATTGTAAACCACTTTTTCCATTTGATTTTTATCAAAAAACACTTTTATTGAGTTAGAATTTAAAACAAAATTGTACTCTATGTTTTTCTTTGCCGCCAGACCTTTAAAGGACTCATATATTTCAAAACAAAAGGCTACAATATCTTGCTCTTCACAATATATACGCATGTGTCCTTTTTCAGCTTTTCTAAAATCTAATAGTTCATTAACTAACTTTAATAAACGATCCGAGTTTTGCTGTATCGTCTTTAATTTACTTTCTGATTTTGGAGTATTATCCGAGTTTTCTAATAATTCTTCAATAGGCCCTTTTATCAAAGTTAAGGGTGTTCTTATCTCATGAGAAATATTTGTAAAGAAATTGAGTTGCATGTTCAACATTTCTTGTTTTCGTTCACTTTCTACATGCTCTAAAAACAATTTCCGTTTCAGTTTTACTCTATTGTTTATAAATTTCACAATGATTAAAACAACTAGAATAAACAAAAGCAAGTACGCCAAATTTGCCCACCAAGTTTTCCACCAAGGCGGTAATACCGTAATTCCTAACGTTTTTATATTTGGATTCCAGCTGCCGTCTTCAATAGTAGATTTTATAGACAGTAAATAATCTCCAGGGTTTAAATTAGACAGGTTTATTCTGTTTTGAGTTCCTGTATTATGCCAATTATCGTTTCTTAAATCATCATCTAATTTATAAGCGTACTTACTTTTTCTGGGATTTATAAAATTTAAACTACTAAACTCTAAGCCTATATACCCTTGATCGTAATTAATTACAATGTTTGATGTTTCAGAAATAGGCTTTTGAAGAATTGAATTGTCCTCACTAGATTCTACAATTTCATTATTAACAATTAATGTTGTTAATACAATTTCATTTTCATTGGGCGCTTTGTATATAACGGAAGGATTAAAAATAGTGATCCCTTTTACCGCAGCAAATACAAGCTGCTTTTCATTAAATAAAACACTAGCATTACGAGAAAATTGCTTTACAGAAACCCCATCTTTTTCAGAAAATTTACTGATTTCTGCTGTATTAAAATTAACTTTTTTAGAAGAACTATTAAACTTTATTCTGAATAAAAAGTCTTCTGAACTCACCCATAAATTCCCTTCTGCATCTTCTGAAATACTATGAATAGAAGCATTTGTAAATCCTTTATCCTTATTTAATACTGAAAAACGCTCCGTTGATTCATCAAAATAAAAAAGGCCGTCATAATCACCACCAATCCATAATCTACCCTTAGAATCTGTAAACAAAGCTGTTAAACTATTGTTTCCTATAGAAGGTTCTGTTGTTGTTTTATAAATTTTAGTTACCTTATTAAGCGCTTTATCAAAATAATTTAGTCCGTTTTGAGTAGAGATCCAAATACCGTTTTTCCTATTTTCTAAATCGATAATAAAATTATCTGATAAGCCACCAGGCGAACCATCTGCTAAATAATTTTCAATAGTTCCATCTGGTAATATTTTCTTAAGTCCATTACCGTCGGTGCCTACCCAAATTATATCTCGGTCTACAACAAGCGATGTTATAGGCCGCTCATTCGCTATAGAACCTTCATAAGCTAATGGTATAGAAGTAAAAGTTTTGCTATTTTTATCAAAATCAAATAAGCCATTAAAGGTGCCACAAATAAAATGGTCTTCGTTCTTTTTGGCTAGAGCAGTAATTAGATTTTTGGTTTTACGTTCTGCCTTTTCATTTACCATATAATGGTTAGAGACATTCAATTTAAAGTTAAGATGTGTAAGTCCACCACCATAAGTGCCAACCCATAAATCATTCTCACCATCTGCAATAACAGCGGTTGCAACTGTATGATTTAATCCAAAATTTGGGTAAACCGTTTCTCCAATATTTGTAAAATTTGAATTGGCTTTATTATAAAAATTTATTGCTCCAGACTTTGTACCAATCCATAAACAATCATCTCTGTCTTTTAAAAAACACTGTAAATTATTATCTATAAGGCTACTCGTGTTTAATGCATTATGCTTGTATTTGGTAAAATTTTTGGTCTTTTTATCATAAACATTCAAGCCATTTTGAGTAGCAAACCAAATCGTATGCTCATTTACTGTAATAATATCATTTATCCAATTAGAAGAAATTGAATTCTCAGCTTCAGCGTTATGTACAAATTGTACTAAAACATCTTTTTCTTTAGCATACTTAAAGACACCCATTGTCTCTGTTCCAAACCATAAATCGCCGTTTGACTCCTTTACTATTTTCCAAATCTTAGCTTTTAAAAATTCAGGATTGCTTAGAAAAGCACTAGGCAAGGTATTCAGTAAATTAGTTTCTGGGTCAAAGGCTTGTAAACCCTGTGCTGTTCCCATTAAAATACCGTAATCTTCATCGTAAAATAATGACAGCACACGACTTCGGTTGAGAATAAAATTAGAATCGTTGGATACTTTTTCTAAAAGGCTTTCATTCTTATTTAGTTTTTTAACTCCACCAAACGTCCCAACCCAAACGTTATTATTTCCATCTTCAACAAACGAACTGATATAATTACGACCGCCCTTAGTGAGTGAAATATTAATAAAACTAAACGTATTGGAATCTTTATTAAATCTATTTACACCGTGATTGGTACCAATCCATAAATCGCCTTCACTATCTTCAAAAATCACATTCACGTGATTATTACTTAAACTCCCCTCATTTTTATCTCTTACATACCTATTAAAACTGTAACCATCATATTTAAACAAACCATTCTCAGTTCCTATCCAAATAAAACCTTTTTTAGTTTGCACCAAACTAGAAATCATACTTGGAGAAAAGTCTTCATCATAATTAATTTGCTCAAAATTTAATCGTGAAACTTGTGCTTGTAGCAGACACTGAAAACAAATTATGAGGACGAATCCTATTTTATATTTAGCCAAATTGCACATAGGTTTAAAACTGAATTACTAATTTCATTGCCCCAATAAGGACAAGAGCAAATTAATATTATAATCACAATTATACACCATTAAAGATATCCTTTTAGGGGTGAAAACGTACATCGCCTTTAAATAAAACAGAACAAAAAACCACAAAAAACTAAAAATCATACACTTATGCCTATTGTTTGAATTTTTAAAAATAGAAACCCGCTTCAGTTTTAAATAAACGTACATTCTTACCCCTAAAGAGAAACAATTATAATCTGTGGTATCCATGTAAATTTTGAACTTTGCAAGACCTTAATTATGAATTATTATGAAACTTAAAAAATTAAAATTCAGCAAACTCTATTTTTTCATTCTATGCTTCACAGCACTCAATTTTTCTTGTGAAGATGATATCAGGGAAGTTACCTTATATGATGAAGGCGAAACAATAGCTAATGTCTCTAATACTCAACTAGAATTTGGAGAATCAATTAATTTTACGAGTTCTTCTACAAAAGCAATTACTACAGATTGGACCTTTGAAGGAGGTACACCCTCTACATCTATCAACCCAAACGTAACGGTAACTTATAATTCTTCAGGAACTTTTGAAGCAAGCCTTCTTATTAAATATGTAGATAATACTACCGAAACCTTTTCATTTTCTATAAATGTTGCAGAAGACCCAAATGCAGGCCCTGCAGATGTACCATGTGGTGAATACGGCAATTTTGATATCGCTTTAGTAACCGATAGCGTAGGTGCAGATCAAGGTTTTATTACGTTACTTGAGGAGGCTGGGCATACGGTACAAGCCGTAGAAGGACAATATAATAGTTTAACCTCAACAGGTGCTAACCAATTAAATAACTTTGATCTTGTTATCATTTCAAGAAGTACTAATAGTGTTGAAATTGGTGGAGAAGATAGTGCTTTGGCATCAATTTGGGCAACAGTTGAAACGCCTGTTTTAAACATGAATGCTTACACCGCTAGAAGCTCTAGACTGCAACTTTTTAATAGTACAGAAGTCGATGAAGGTGGCGGAAATAGCTTAGATGCCAATCTACCAGACCATCCCGTTTTTAGCGGAATCACCTTAACCGATAATAATACAGGTGCCATTCTTACGGGGTCTGGATTAGAAACCGTTATTGTTTCTGATATCGGAAATGGAACTTTAATCGCCTCAGATGGTACTAAAGTTGCCATCGTAGAATGGGATGCTAACGTAGAGTTTTATGATGGTGCAATACCTGCTGCTGGAAAAAGAATGTTTATGTCTTCTACGTCTGGCTATATGTTAAACGACGTTGGTGATGCCATCTTATTAAATGCCGTACAATACCTTGTTGCAGGTGCCATACCAGAACCTTGTAATACAGGAGGACCTTTTGATGTTGTATTGGTAACCGATAGTGTTGCAGACGATCAAGGTTTTATTACCCTATTAGAAGAAGCCGGACACACAGTACAAGCCATAAACGGTCAATTTAATAATCTTGATGCTGGGGGTGCAAATCAATTAAACAATTTTGATGTAGTAATTATTAGCAGAAACACCAATAGCGTTAACATTGGCGGCGATAATAGTGCCCTCGTTGATGTTTGGGCATCAGTATCTACACCAGTACTTAATATGAATGCTTATACCGCAAGAAGTTCTCGACTGCAACTTTTTAATAGTACAGATGTTGATGAAGGCAGCGGAAATAGTTTAGATGCCAACCTACCAGAGCATCCTATTTTTACAGATGTTGAGTTAACAGATGGAAATACTGGAGCTATTCTTTTTGCTGATGGTCTCCATACCGTGTTAGTCTCTGATGTAGGTAATGGTACACTTATAGCTTCTGATGGTACCAAAGTTGCTATTGTAGAATGGGAAGCAAATACCGAAGCGTATGCTGGAGCGATTCCTGCTTCAGGAAAACGAATGTTTATGTCTTCGCCTACAGGGTACAGACTAAACGAAACAGGAAACACCATTTTTATTAATACCGTAGAATATCTAGGTGCTGGTAATTAACAACTAAATTTTAAAACAGTTTGAAACCTATGAATGCAATATGTCATAGGTTTTTATATATCACTTTTATACTTCAAACTTTCTCTCTAAATCAAAAAATCTACTTCAATGAAAAAACTATGTTTCGCCTTAGCCATACTTCTCATGGTTGCTTGTGCCAATAAAACCGAAAATGAAACGGCTAATTATAAAGATCCAGATGCTCCTATTGAAGACCGTATAGAACATCTTATAAGTCTTATGACTTTAGATGAGAAAATTATGCAAATGAACCAATGGACCTACGGTAAAAATGCCAACCCTAATAATATTGGAGAAAAAATGCGTGAAGTAAGTCCAGAGATAGGTTCCTTATTATACCGAAGTACCAATCCGGAATACCGCAACCAAATTCAGAAAAAGGCCATGACTGAATCTCGACTTGGCATTCCAATCATCTTTGGTTTTGATGCCATTCATGGTTACCGTACCATCTTCCCTATTCCATTAGCACAAGCCTCGTCTTGGAATACAGATTTAGTAAAAACATCGAGTGCGATAACAGCTAAAGAGAGTTGGTTATCAGGGTTAGATTGGACGTTCTCACCAATGGTAGATGTGGCTCGCGATCCACGCTGGGGACGGGTCTCTGAAGGTTATGGTGAAGACCCTTATGCCAATTCTGCATTTGCAGTGGCAGCAGTACAAGGCTACCAAGGTTCTAATTTAAATGAAAAATACACGATTGCCGCTTGCTTAAAGCATTTTATAGGCTATAGTTTATCTGAAGGTGGGCGCGATTACCATTATAGCGATATTTCAAATCAAACGCTATGGGAAACTTTTATGCCTCCTTTTGAAGCGGGTGTAAATGCTGGTGCAGCCACATTAATGAGTGGTTTTAATGATATTTCTGGTATTCCTGCATCCGCCAATCACTACACGCTTACAGAAGTATTAAAAAACAAATGGAAGCATGATGGCTTTGTAATCTCAGATTGGGGGTCCGTCCGTAATCTTGTTGAACAAAGTGTTGCTGAAGACTTAAAAGAAGCTGCTCAAAAATCATTTATGGCAGGAATTGAAATGGATATGGTAGACAATGCCTATATCGATTATTTGCCAGAGCTTGTTGAAGAAGGAAAAGTGCCAATGGCATCAATTGACGAAGCCGTAAGACGCATTCTAAGAGTAAAAATGAAACTCGGACTGTTTGAAAATCCATATGTAGATGTCGTTTCTGAAGACGAACGCTACCTACTCCCTGAATATTTAGAGGTTGCTGAACAATTATCTGCCGAATCGTTTGTACTTCTTAAAAACGAAAATGAAACACTCCCTATAACTTCTAAGTATAAAAACCTAGCTGTAATAGGTCCTATGGTTAAAGACTCTATACATATTATGGGCTTTTGGGAAGGTATGGGACGACCACAAGATGTTAAAACCATATACCAAGGCTTAGAAAAAGAATTTAAAAATAAAGCAAACTTAAATTACGCACTAGGTTGTGATTACGATGGCGAGGATAAAAGTGGTTTTAACGCAGCCATACAAGCCGCAAACAAATCGGATGCTGTAGTCTTGTTTTTAGGTGAAAAAAGACATTGGAGTGGTGAAAATGGTTCGCGCTCGACCATTGCTCTACCTAAAATTCAAGAAGCTTTAGTAGAAGAACTTCAAAAGACTAACAAACCTATTATTCTGATGCTGTCTAGTGGACGACCATTAGAGTTAATGAAATTAGAAAAAATGGCCGATGCTATTGTTCAAATCTGGCAACCTGGAACAATGGCAGGACCTGCAGTTGCGGGTTTACTTTCAGGAAGACATAATCCTTCAGGTAAATTAGCTATGACATTCCCACAAACCACAGGGCAAATTCCTATTTACTATAACATGCGTCAGGCAGCAAGACCTACGTTAGGGCATTATCAAGACATCCCAAGAGATCCATTATACTGGTTCGGACATGGTTTAAGCTATACTACATATAACTATAGCGACGTAAAATTATCTTCCAAAAAAATAACAAAAAATGAAACTTTAATAGCTGAGGTAGAAATCGAAAACTCAGGTGATTATGACGGAAAAGAGACTCTATTATGGTTTATAAAAGATCCTTTTGCATCTATTTCTAGACCCATAAAAGAGCTAAAACATTTTGATAAAAAATTTATCAAAGCTGGAGAAAAAGTAAAATATAGTTTTGAAATTAATCCGGAACGAGATTTAAGTTTTGTAGATAGTGAAGGAAACAGACATCTTGAGCCGGGTGATTTTTATGTGATTATAAAAAATCAAAAAATTCATTTTGAATTGGTTGAAGAATAGATAAAGAGATTGATTTTAATCTGAAACCTAAACAAACCCTTATTTTAAAACAATAAACACATAAGGCACCCTTATCAAGAATGTATGTCCTACTCATAAAGTTATATAAGTAATAATTTTATCTCAACCAATAATTAAAAACAATTTATTATGAGAAAAATTACATTCATTTTTACTTTATTAACATGTGCTTTGGGTTATTCACAAACTACTTTAGGGTATTACACGGAAGCAACCGTAACAGAAACAGTAGCTACTCAAAATCTAAATGGTGATGGTATCACTATTAACACTTCGTTCTCTGACGCAGGTACAGATGGTGGTAGCACTGTTATTGAAGCTGTTGCAAACTCTGGTGGGGCTGAAAATTATCAGGGTTATTTTAATTATCCCGGAAGCCCTAATCAAGATTTAAGTAGTTATAGCTTTTATCACTTTTCTATGAAGTCATCTAGTCCACAACCAACAATTATTAGATTTGAAGATGCGGGTGGACAACAAGCAAATTTTGACCCAACATCATATGGTTTTGCATATGATGGAAACTGGCATACTATGGTAATACCCTTTACTGATATTTCTACACAAAACGCAAGTTTTAATTTCACGGACGTTAATAATGTCTTTTTTATTAAAAGTACACCTGGTGACGCAGGATCTGTTGTACCAGAAACTTATATTTTTTACATAGATCACGTTTATTTTTCTACTAGTAATGATGTTTTGTCAACGGAGACTTTTGAGCTATCTAAAATTACTATGTTTCCAAATCCGGCTAATACAGAAATTAGTATTAGTTCTAAAAATAGTATGGACACTATAAAATTCTATAATGTTTTAGGAAAAGAAGTACTTGTTGTAAATCCTAAAAGTAATAACTCAATTATTGATATTTCAAACTTAAAGAGTGGAATATATATTGTTAAGCTTACGGCAGATGGAAAGACGACTAGCACAAAACTCATAAAAGAATAAAGCCTATTTAATGTATAAAGGGATTGTTTAAAAATCATTTTTTTAGACAATCTTTTTTTCGCAGCAAATAGCTGTTTTTTTTTTAGAAAAAGTATAAATAATAAGAATTATAACCAACTAAGAAATTTAATAATGAATAAAGTTATTGTACTAACGGGCGCTGGAGGAGTTTTATGCAGCTCGTTAGCTATAGCCCTTGCAAAACAAGGAAATAAAATTGCTGTTTTAGATTTAAGAAAAGAAGCTGCAGACAAAGTAGCAGATGAAATTAATTCTAACGGCGGAACAGCTATTGGAATTACGGCTAATGTTTTAGAAAAAGACTCACTAATAGCTGCTAAGAAAATTGTAAATAAGACTTTTGGTAAAGTAGATATCTTGGTAAACGGTGCTGGTGGAAATCATCCTTTAGGCACTACCTCTAACCCCTTTTTAGAAACGGAAGACTTAATCAATACCACTGAGGGTTTTAAAACGTTTTTCGATTTAGACCCAAAAGGCATTGAGTTTACATTCAACCTCAACTTCTTAGGAACTTTAATTCCTACACAAGTTTTCGCAACAGATATGGTTGGTAGAGAAGGTTGTTCAGTATTAAACATTTCTTCTATGAATGCGTTTACACCCTTAACAAAAATACCCGCTTATAGTGGTGCAAAGGCTGCTGTATCTAACTTTACGCAATGGTTAGCGGTGCACTTTTCTAAGGTAGGAATCCGAGTTAATGCTCTAGCCCCAGGATTTTTCTTAACCGATCAAAATAGAACATTATTAACAAATACAGACGGAAGTTTAACACAAAGAGGCCAACAAATCATTGACCAAACGCCAATGGGTCGCTATGGAGAACCTGAAGATTTAATAGGTACAACTTTATGGTTATGTGGCGAAGGCGCAAAATTTGTAACGGGTGTTGTAGTGCCAATTGACGGTGGATTTTCAGCATACAGTGGCGTTTAAAAAATAAAAAATGATGCAAAATTTAGAACAAACATGGCGTTGGTACGGACCTAACGATCCTGTTTCTTTATTAGATATAAAACAAGCAGGAGCCACAGGAGTTGTTTCGGCTTTACACCACATTCCTAATGGTGAAGTTTGGACTGTTGAAGAAATCAACAAAAGAAAAGAAATTATAGAAAACACTGGCCTTACATGGTCTGTTGTTGAGTCTGTACCAATCCACGAAAACATTAAAACAAAGACTGGAAATTATCAGTTATATATTGACAATTACAAACAAACCTTATTGAATTTAGGTGAGTGTGGTATTGATACTGTTTGTTATAATTTTATGCCCGTTTTAGATTGGACTCGAACCAATTTAGACTATGAAGTTTCAGATGGATCAACCGCATTACGTTTTCAAGCAGCAGCTTTTGCCGCTTTTGAATTGTATTTATTGAAAAGACCAGGTGCTGAACACCACTATTCTGATGCTCAAAAAGAAAAAGCATCAGCGTTTTTAAAAAATTCAACAGCTGAAGAACAAAAGACTTTAGTTAGAAATATTATAGCAGGTTTACCTGGCGCAGAGGAAGGTTATACTTTAGAAGAATTTAATACCATTTTAGCAAGCTATAAAAATGTTGGTCCGGCGGAATTAAAAGCGAATTTATTTTTATTTTTATCTGAAATTATTCCGGCTGCAGAAAAAGCTGGTGTATTAATGTGTATTCACCCAGATGATCCACCGTTTCCAATTTTAGGTTTACCAAGAGTGGTTTCAACCGAACAGGATATTGTTGATTTATACGAAGCGATTCCATCTCACAACAACGGACTAACATTCTGCACAGGCTCGTTTGGTGTAAGAGCTGATAATGATTTAGCAGGAATGGTAGAACGTCTTGGTGATCGTATTCATTTTATTCATTTACGTGCTACAAAACGTGATGCTGAAGGTAATTTTCATGAAGCAAATCATTTAGATGGCGATGTAGACATGTATGCCGTGATGAAAGCTTTAATTAAAGAACAACAAAAACGTATAAAAGCAGGACGATTAGACCTTAGAATGCCTTTTAGGCCCGATCATGGTCACAAAATGCTAGATGATTTAAAAAAGAAAACAAATCCTGGTTATTCAGGAATTGGACGCTTACGTGGTTTAGCAGAATTACGTGGTTTAGAATTAGGTATTAGACGTTCCTTATAACATAGAAAATTTTTCAAAATGACTAGTAAATCACCTTTTATAAAGGCTAATTTCTTACTGCAATCTGAAGTCGCAGAAACACTGTACCATCAGTATGCTAAAGATTTACCAATTATAGATTATCACAATCATTTGTCACCAAAACTCATCGCAGAAGACCAACCTATTAAAAATATCACAGAGGCTTGGCTCAATGGCGACCATTATAAATGGCGTGGCATGCGTGCTAATGGTATTGAAGAAGCTTTTATAACAGGAAGTAAAACAACACAGAAAGAGAAGTTTTTAAAATGGGCTGAAACAGTTCCGTACACCTTGAGAAATCCCCTATTTCATTGGACACATTTAGAATTAAAACGGTACTTTGAGATTGATGAGATTTTGCAACCCTCATCTGCAGAAGCCATCTATAAGAAAGCAAACGCTGTTTTAGAAAGCAAAACACCAGCCCAATTATTAGAGCAAATGAACGTTGAAGTTATTTGTACAACAGATGACCCAACAGATAATTTAGAACAACATAAAACAATTGCTAAAAAAGACTTCTTTACCAAAGTTTTACCGACGTTTAGACCTGATAATTTAATTTTAATTGAAGCGGATAGCTATAACAGTTATATTGAAAAACTGGCTTCAAGCGTTGGATTTTCAATTTCAAACTTGTCAGAATTACTAAAGGCTATTCAACATAGAGTTGACTTTTTTAATACCTTAGGTTGCCGACTTTCAGATTATGGATTAGAACAAATTTATGCTTTCGATTTTACTAAAACCGAAGCCGATGCTATCTTTCAAAAACGTCTTTCAAATAGCGCTATTTCAAAAGACGAAGCCAATGTATTTGCCTCTTGTATCTTATTTGAATTATGCAAAATGTACCATGACAAAGGCTGGGTGCAA
Organism: Winogradskyella vidalii; assembly: GCF_013403955.1. Classification (GTDB taxonomy): domain Bacteria; phylum Bacteroidota; class Bacteroidia; order Flavobacteriales; family Flavobacteriaceae; genus Winogradskyella; species Winogradskyella vidalii. The sequence goes on from NZ_JABFDG010000004.1 coordinate 144,933, forward strand.
CAATTTCATTTAGGAGCTTTACGAAACAATAACAGTAGATTATTAAATCAAATAGGATTAGATGCTGGTGTCGATTCAATTGGCGATTTTAATCAGGCGCAAGCCATGTCTAAATTATTTAATCAGCTAGATGCTGAAAATTCTTTATCAAAAACCATAACTTATAATTTAAATCCATCGCAAAATGAAGTCTTCGCCACCATGATGGGAAATTATAGTGAAGCAGGTATTCCGGGAAAAATGCAATGGGGTTCTGGTTGGTGGTTTTTAGACCAAAAAGACGGTATGGAAAAACAGCTCAATACACTTTCTAATATGGGTTTGTTGAGTCGATTTGTAGGCATGCTAACTGATAGTCGTAGTTTTTTATCCTTCCCAAGACACGAATATTTTAGACGCATCTTATGTAACTTAATTGCAGAAGATGTTAACAGCGGACTGGTGCCAAATGATATTGAATTCCTTGGTAAAATGATTCAAAATATCTGTTATTATAACGCGGTTAACTATTTCAACTTTGAAAATTAAAGCCATGAAAAAAAGCGTGTTTTACATCTTAATACTCTTTGGTTGTTTACAAAGTTGCAAAGAAGACCAGTCGACTAAAACACTGTATTTAGCCCATAATATGCCGCAAACGCACTCAGTTCATAAAGGCATTTTAGAATTTCAAAAAGCATTACGATTAAAATCTGAAGGTAAATTAGATGTAAAAATATTCCCTGATGGTCAACTGGGTTCAGAGCGGGAAGTCCTAGAATTATTACAAATAGGAAGTGTAGCTATTACCAAAGTGAGTGCAGCCACCTTATCTAATTTTGTACCAGAATACCATGTATTTGGGATTCCTTATTTATTTGAAAACAAACAGCATCAATTTGATGTTTTAGAAGGCGACGTTGGAAAATCTATCTTAGAAAAAGGAAGTCAATTTTGGTTACGTGGTTTATGCTATTACGATGCCGGAAGCCGAAGTTTTTACACCTCAAAAAAAGCCATTAGAACACCCGAAGATTTAAAAGGGCTTAAAATACGCGTGATGAATAACCAAATGGCCATAAATATGGTAAATAGCATGGGAGGTTCTGCAACACCATTAGCGTTTGGTGAATTATACACAGCCATGCAACAAGGTGTGGTTGATGGTGCAGAAAATAACCCACCTTCTTTTGTGTCTTCAAATCATTATGAAGTTAGCAAGTACTATACGATAGACCAGCATTCTTCAGTTCCAGATGTACTGCTTATCGGTACAAAATTTTGGGACAAATTATCCAAGCAAGAAAAAAAATGGGTTCTAGAAGCTGCTGAAGTTTCTGCTAAAGCTCAAAAAGTATTTTGGAATGCTTCGGTTGAAGAATCCATGTCTATTGCCAAAGCCGCTGGTGTTGAAATCATAATTCCGGAAAAGTCTTTATTTCAAGAGCGTTCAAAATCTGTCTTAGAAAATTTCATAAAAGTACATCCTGAAATGCAACCTATTATTAACAGCATTAAAAAACAATAAATATGAAAACTGCAGATATTCTTTTCCAAAAAGTATGCAAATTCATAGAAATTGTACTGGTTTCTATTTTTGGTTTATTAGTTATTGATGTCTTATTACAAGTGTTTTCGCGCTACATTTTAAACACCTCATTTACATTTACAGAAGAATTAGCACGCTTTTCATTAATTTGGATATCTATACTTGGTGCCGCTTATCTCAGTGCCAAACGAGAGCATTTATCTATGGATTTTCTCTATCAAAAAATGGGAAAGAAATCTCAAAAGAAAACGCTAATTTTTATAGAAATCTGTGTGTTTTTATTCGCCCTTTTTATAATGGTAATTGGAGGATTTAATTTGGTGTATATAACACTTCATTTAGAACAATTATCAGGAACCTTACGTATTCCTCTAGGTTACATTTATGCTATTCTACCTGTGAGCGGTTTACTTATGATGTGTTTTTCAATATATCATTTCAACAAAATTAGAACTAACGATATCACCGAATAATTATGAGTATAGAAGTCATTAGTATTCTCGTTTTATTTTTAAGCTTTTTTATTTTACTCATGCTTAAAGTCCCTGTGGCCTATAGTATAGGCATTTCTACCACATTGAGTTTACTCCTTAATATTGATAAAATGCCTGGTATAACGACCATTGCACAACGAATGACCACCGGAATCGATAGTTTTGCTTTGTTAGCCATTCCGTTTTTTGTGCTTGCAGGTGAAATAATGAAACAAGGTGGTATTGCCAATCGACTTATTAATTTTGCGAAGTCATTAGTCGCAAGTTTGCCTGGCGGTTTAGCTTATGTCAACGTCTTATCTTCCATGTTATTTGGAGCCGTTTCAGGTTCTGCAATTGCCGCAACCTCAGCCATAGGAAGTATTATGACCGACCCTATGGAAAAAGAAGGTTACCCTAGAGCGTTTAGTGCTGCAGTAAATATCACCTCATCAACCACAGGTTTATTAATTCCGCCCAGTAATATTCTAATTGTTTACGCTTTAGCCAGTGGTGGCACCGCTTCTGTAGCAGCTTTATTTATTGCAGGTTATTTACCTGGTATTTTACTTGGTGTAGCCTTGATGTCTTACATAGCCTTTGTCGCCATAACTCGAAAATTTGCTAAAGGGGAACGCGTGCCGTTAGCTTTAATTTGGACCTACTTTAGAAAAGCTTTTTTCAGCCTATTACTATTAGTCGTTGTGGTTGGCGGTATTGTTTCAGGTATATTTACGGCTACTGAAGCCTCTGCTATTGCTGTTTTATATGCTGGTGTATTGGCCTTAATTTATGGTGACGTTAACTTAAAAGATTTTCCTGCCATATTATTAACAAGCGCTAAGACTACGGCTGTTATTATGTTTTTAATCTGTACGTCTATGGCGATGTCTTGGCTGTTTTCGTTTGAAGGTATTCCGGAATTGATTAGTGGTTTTCTGCTCGAACAATTTAGTAATAAAATTGTCATCTTTTTAGTTATCAATTTAGTCCTATTAATTATAGGAACCTTTATGGATATGACGCCTGCTGTACTCATATTTACCCCTATTTTTTTACCCGTTGTAATTGCTTTAGGTATGGATCCGGTTCACTTTGGAATTGTCTTAGTCCTCAACCTTTGTATTGGTTTATGTACACCGCCTGTTGGCACCATTCTTTTTGTAGGAAGTGGAGTTGCTAGAGTTTCGGTATCACAAGTCATAAAACCCTTGCTCCCATTTTTATTAATAATGATTGCTGTGTTACTACTCATCACATATATCCCAGAAATATCGATGTTTTTACCTCGTTTATTTAACTTATAAAACTGATATAAAACATTTTATAAACTTTACTATAGGTTATTTCTAAAAGTTATATGTAATAATTAATTGGACTGAGAAACAATATCAAGGGAATCAAATTTTGTTAAAAGGCTAAAAGATATATTTAATACAGCAATTTCAATACAATAAAATTGAACTATCGGTCAATTTTAAATTATTTTATAAATAGAAGTACTAATGCTGCAGAAGCTTTTAATGTTAAAATAAAAGCGTTTAGAACACAGTTTAAAGGCGTCAAAAATATAGAATTTTTCCTGTTTAGATTAACTACAATCTTTGCTTAAACACAACTTTTAATCTTAATCCGACACTCTATTATTATTTTAAAAGTATAAAAAAAAGCCTCAACATTGCTGTTAAGGCTTTTGTGGTCCCACATGGACTCGAACCATGGACCACCTGATTATGAGACGGATTATTTTAGTTTTCATTTAGTAACATTTAGCACCTTATATATTCATTATCAGATATTTAATGTTTTTAGTTTTGTTTTTATTTGCATATGATTTACCTTTAAAAGGCAATTTGTTGTACAGATGTTGTACTGATTAAATCTAAATCTATGTCAACCGTAAAAACCGTATTGAGAAAAACAGTACTTGCTGATGGTAGTTACCCCATCTCTTTAAGAGTGTCGAAAGATAGAAAATCGAAATATTTCAAAACAATATTTAGAGCATTCCCGATGGAGTGGAATCAAACAACAGGTAGTTTTACTAAAAAGAATTCAAATAATATCCAAAATAACAGGTTACTTCTTAAATTCAAGGATAGAGCATTAAAAATTCTTTCTGACTTAGAAATGGAAAAAAGTGACTTCACTCTAAAAGATTTTGAAAATCGCTTTAGGCTTGTGTCTAATCCAGTACAACAAAACGTTTTTTATTTTTGGGATGAGATTATTGGCGAAATGAATTATGCAGGAAGAACAGGCAATGCACGCGTAAATAAAGAAGTGTTCGCTTCTTTAAATTTATTTCATAAAAGCACTAGGCTTAACTTTAAAGACATCACCCCTTCCTTTCTAAATAAATATGAAGCTTTCTTGAGGTCAAGAGGAGGAAGCGATGGTGGCATAGGTGTACGAATGAGAACTATAAGAGCGCTATATAATTTTGCTATTGAAAGAAAAATAGCTAAAGAACAAGACTACCCATTTAAAATTTATAAGGTATCAAAACTCAAAGGGAAAAATCTGAAAAAGGCTTTAAGAATGGAAGAAATCCTTCAAATTAGAGATTTCGACTTAGCAAGATATCCCCGGTACGTCAATACCAGAAACTATTTCATATTTAGTTTTTACACTAGAGGAATGAACTTTGCGGATATGATGAAACTTGAGTGGAAAGCAATTAACAATGATAAAATATATTATACAAGATCTAAAACTAAAGGGAATTTTAAAATTAAAATTCTACCCCCTGTTAGAGAGATTTTAAATTACTATAAAGAGTTTGCCATTGATACTAAATATGTGTTTCCTATTCTTTTAAAAAACAACTTGACCCCTCCACAATTGGAAAACAGAAAACATAAAACCCTTCAGCGCTATAACAAAGAATTAAAAGAGATTGCCGAAATTTGTGGAATTGATAAACCGATAACCAGTTATGTCGCCAGACATAGTTTTGCTAACTGTTTAAAACAAAAAGGAGTAGCTACCGATATTATTAGCGAATCTATGGGCCACCAAAACCTCAGCATCACACAAACTTATCTTAAAGAATTTGACAATTCAGTTTTAGATAATGCGATCGAAATTTTGGTTTGAAGGTGAATTGAATTTTGCAAGATGACCAATATTTGTCAGGACTTAACTGTAGCAATTCATAATGAAAATTGATAGATTTCAGTAGCCACTAAAAAATCCTATTTTAACACTAATCTTTTTAGGTTTCAAAAACAAACACACTACTTTTGCCCCCTAATTTTAAAAAAAATCATGAAAGAATTAATTGAAAAAATCAACGCAGAAATTGAAACATTCAAAAAAGAATCAACTTCATTAATTGAAAATGGGGTAAAAGCAGCTGGGCCAAGAGCACGTAAATCAACTTTAGGGCTTGAAAAACTATTAAAAGAATTTAGAAAAGTCTCTATAGAAGATGCTAAAAAATAAATAGCAGCAAACAAACTGCCCTCTGATTTTCTAGAGGGCTTTTTTTATAAGCAACCTTGAAAATATCACCCGTATTAAAAAAAACCTTGAAAATACGACAATACTAAAACACAATTTATTTAATTCAAGAGCTATTGAAAAATGAATTTTCGTTCGGAACATTCGGTACATTATTATGCTGGTGAATACTTAAAACAAAAAGGAGTAACTACCGATAATATTAGCAAATCTATGGACCATCAAAATATCAGTATTACACAAACTTATCTTAAGGCATTTGATAATTCAGTTTTAAATAATGGGATTGAAATTTTGGTTTGAAAGTATTTCTAAAAAAGATGTATTAACTAATTGAGAAGTAATCTTTTCAGTTCCTTCATATTGAAAGTATGCTTTTCAGGGTTACTTTCCTTAAGTGATTGTAAGTTTTGAAGTTTCCATTGTATGGCTGGAAACTTTTCAAAATCATAAACGCTCCAATCCGGAGACGTGTTTTCAAAATTCACAATAAATTTCTTATCACTTTCGGTTAATTCTTCCTGTATATTTCCAATTAGCTTTTCCCTAGTTTGCTCAAAATCCGCATACGAAAAAAGCCTTTCTGTCATACCCATAAATTGGTTTTCAAAAGCTTGTTCTTGATTGATTAAATTTGGAAATAATACTTCTTTAATAGGTCTTTTGCTGCTCAGCAATGTAAAGATAAAACCTTCTTTTATTTCTTCTGTAAACCCTTCCTTGTCTAACAAATCCTTTACATCAAATAAATCTCTTGGATGTTGTCTATCCAACGCAGCAACTATTTTTCCACCATATAATTGTCCAAAAGAAACCCCTTGAATTGAACAAAAGACATCGAAATCTTCCTGCGCTTTATTACATAAAACCAAAGTACGCGTATCACCCAATAAACCTCTTATGCCTTGATTTACTTCAATTTTAATTAAAGCATCTTTATTACTTATCTGTAATTTTAGCTTGTCCTTTTGATGTTCGATCAATAAATTTGGAAAAATTGTATTCAAGCGTTTCTTTATTTCTCTTAAGGCATTATTAATATTAGAAAAAGAAGTTGTTCTATTTTCTATAGGTATATATGTTAAATCAATATCAACTGACAACCTAGACATATCCCTTACAAATAAATTGATAGCCGTACCTCCATGAAGAGCAAAGCACTTTTCTTTTGCTACTTCAGGAATAACACTTAGAAGTAATCGCACTTGATGCTTATAATTATTCATCCACCAAATTTTTTGGAATTGTAATTTTATATTTTGAATCATATACGCCATCGGCGACAATTTGTCGTTTCCCCTTTCCCAAGTCAATGTTCTCAACGTTTACAAATTCTAACCACGGATGTCGACACTTATTAGCCAGATATAAAAACAATCGTTTTACTTTTACTGATTTACAGGCTTCTAGCAATTGCTGCACTTGATTAGGACGTAAATTATTCAAACCTTCCATAAGTTCATAACATTCCTTTAAATCTTGCTTTTTAGGAGCTAAATACAAACACTCCATTATTGCTCGTGCTGCACCTGATACTTTTATAGAAAATCCATTTATTTCAACCTCTGTAAAACCAAAATCAGCAGGCAAGAATGATGTAGGGTAATAGTTTAACTTCATTTCCCAATTATAATTTGTCAACCAAGAAGGAATTCGCTCGTTTTCATTTCCAAAAAGAATATACTGTTGTCTTGAAAATTCCAGATAATGAGCCTTTCCTAATAGATTTAAAGCGGATTTCCCGCCCGGATGAATACTAACATGACTTTGCGATTGTAATGCAAAAACAGCACCTTCTATGGTTGCTGCATCTCCACTTCTCACAAATGCTCCATTATTTAGAGAAGTAATCCAATTACTCTTTTTATATCGGCTCAATAACTGATGTGAATACCCGTTTTCCACTAACCACGATGTAAGATACACAGCGTTTTGTGGCCAACCACGCAAAAGAGAGTTTATTTTTTGTTCTTTTTCTAAACTCATAGTGTAGTATTATTTACAAATATAAACCAAAGATATAAACTAGTTTATAATTACCCAAATAAAGAAACTAATAGTTTAGTCTATTTATTAAATATAAACTATTATCTCTCATGTGTCTTATAAGTATTTAACAAAGGGTTGAAGTGTAAATTTGAATGAAATGACAAAAGAAGGTGTGATATTAAACATTTATTAATGACTTCATTTTTACATAGAAATCAATTAACCCAGTCTTATAAAGGTTATGATATATTCAACTGTTTAATTTAGGCCAGGGCCATTCTTTTTTTAATATGGCTTTATAAAACATAAGGTACAAAATAGATACAAAGAAAAACCTTTAAGGCTTTTAGTTGTCGTGAATTGCTTTCAGATTACTATTTTAGTATAGCATTTACAGGACCAGTAACTGCATTAGTACCAGAAGTATTGTTGTGAATTGCTTTCAGATTACTATTTTAGTATAGCATTTACAGGATAAACCCTACTAATACTTTTGGACGTATAGTTGTGAATTGCTTTCAGATTACTATTTTAGTATAGCATTTACAGGAACGGACAAGCTTTTGATTCTGAATACTCTGTTGTGAATTGCTTTCAGATTACTATTTTAGTATAGCATTTACAGGATACCTAATGTTTCAGCAGTTAGAAAAACAGTTGTGAATTGCTTTCAGATTACTATTTTAGTATAGCATTTACAGGGCTAACGTTAAAATATAAGAATAGTAGCGTGTTGTGAATTGCTTTCAGATTACTATTTTAGTATAGCATTTACAGGTCCATTTTAATTATGAGAGCAAACTTATTGTTGTGAATTGCTTTCAGATTACTATTTTAGTATAGCATTTACAGGCTTTACTCAGGTGTAAAAGTAACAGCGTGTGTTGTGAATTGCTTTCAGATTACTATTTTAGTATAGCATTTACAGGATATTCCTTTATAGTACATTCAGTCATATTGTTGTGAATTGCTTTCAGATTACTATTTTAGTATAGCATTTACAGGTATTATGAAACTATACGCACCAGACACCAAGTTGTGAATTGCTTTCAGATTACTATTTTAGTATAGCATTTACAGGTTTAAGTCGTTAACATACTCTAAAAGATGTGTTGTGAATTGCTTTCAGATTACTATTTTAGTATAGCATTTACAGGCATATTCTTTTTTAATCAATGTTGTATCCCGTTGTGAATTGCTTTCAGATTACTATTTTAGTATAGCATTTACAGGTTTAGGATTAGACTTTACAAATGATACTGTGTTGTGAATTGCTTTCAGATTACTATTTTAGTATAGCATTTACAGGTATGTTATTGTCAGTGGTCTAGCGGTAGCCGTTGTGAATTGCTTTCAGATTACTATTTTAGTATAGCATTTACAGGTTTAGCTTACTTTTCTAATACACAAGCTTTGTTGTGAATTGCTTTCAGATTACTATTTTAGTATAGCATTTACAGGAATAAAATGAAATACTTGTAACTATTGGCGTTGTGAATTGCTTTCAGATTACTATTTTAGTATAGCATTTACAGGAGTCATGTTACTGTATATTAGCTACCTTGTGTTGTGAATTGCTTTCAGATTACTATTTTAGTATAGCATTTACAGGTCTGGCGGAAAAGAACCCGAAGGCGACATGGTTGTGAATTGCTTTCAGATTACTATTTTAGTATAGCATTTACAGGTGCTCTCGATGTTTCAATTAGTCCGCCGTTGTTGTGAATTGCTTTCAGATTACTATTTTAGTATAGCATTTACAGGAAAACAACCGTACAAGATATAGCACGTTGGGTTGTGAATTGCTTTCAGATTACTATTTTAGTATAGCATTTACAGGAAATCTAACTTAGATTGCTTTACAGTAGCTGTTGTGAATTGCTTTCAGATTACTATTTTAGTATAGCATTTACAGGTTTAGCTTACTTTTCTAATACACAAGCTTTGTTGTGAATTGCTTTCAGATTACTATTTTAGTATAGCATTTACAGGAATAAAATGAAATACTTGTAACTATTGGCGTTGTGAATTGCTTTCAGATTACTATTTTAGTATAGCATTTACAGGAGTCATGTTACTGTATATTAGCTACCTTGTGTTGTGAATTGCTTTCAGATTACTATTTTAGTATAGCATTTACAGGTCTGGCGGAAAAGAACCCGAAGGCGACATGGTTGTGAATTGCTTTCAGATTACTATTTTAGTATAGCATTTACAGGACTTATTTCTGTAACCGAAACTACAGTGCCGTTGTGAATTGCTTTCAGATTACTATTTTAGTATAGCATTTACAGGTAATAACGGTCAGCCTATAACAGCAGGCGGGTTGTGAATTGCTTTCAGATTACTATTTTAGTATAGCATTTACAGGACCAAACAAGAAGAACAAAAGAAGTTATCGTTGTGAATTGCTTTCAGATTACTATTTTAGTATAGCATTTACAGGTTGCCTTTGTTATAAACGACTCGTTATTTTGTTGTGAATTGCTTTCAGATTACTATTTTAGTATAGCATTTACAGGATTAATTCTTTTGCTTGATTGATTAAGTCTGTTGTGAATTGCTTTCAGATTACTATTTTAGTATAGCATTTACAGGCGTTAATGGTTTTAATCCATTGCCACGCCGTTGTGAATTGCTTTCAGATTACTATTTTAGTATAGCATTTACAGGTTGCGGGATGAAATTAGTTGTCAATCATAGTTGTGAATTGCTTTCAGATTACTATTTTAGTATAGCATTTACAGGAATAAGGAGCAAACACACCTAGAAGGTCTTGTTGTGAATTGCTTTCAGATTACTATTTTAGTATAGCATTTACAGGGTTAAAAGCTGAGTTAGCAGTTGAAAAGGCGTTGTGAATTGCTTTCAGATTACTATTTTAGTATAGCATTTACAGGTATTCGCTTTAATTGGTCTGCGTCTGTTTGTTGTGAATTGCTTTCAGATTACTATTTTAGTATAGCATTTACAGGATTTATTAAGTATCTTATCTATATCGGGCTGTTGTGAATTGCTTTCAGATTACTATTTTAGTATAGCATTTACAGGTGGTTTTCTTTAACACCTGGCGCAATATTAGTTGTGAATTGCTTTCAGATTACTATTTTAGTATAGCATTTACAGGATGCTTTTAAAAAAATCAATAATTGATTTGTTGTGAATTGCTTTCAGATTACTATTTTAGTATAGCATTTACAGGTACAATATTCTAAATTAGTTAATCCATTGCGTTGTGAATTGCTTTCAGATTACTATTTTAGTATAGCATTTACAGGAAAAACTATTGAATCCCCAGAGCAATCACTGTTGTGAATTGCTTTCAGATTACTATTTTAGTATAGCATTTACAGGAACCTGTAGCGAAATTAGTAGGTTCGGTTGGTTGTGAATTGCTTTCAGATTACTATTTTAGTATAGCATTTACAGGTAGTTATAAAAACAACGATCATAAAACGGTGTTGTGAATTGCTTTCAGATTACTATTTTAGTATAGCATTTACAGGCATTAATAAATTTTAAACATGAACACAAAGTTGTGAATTGCTTTCAGATTACTATTTTAGTATAGCATTTACAGGTTATAATTTCTGATGTATTTTGAGAACCTTGTTGTGAATTGCTTTCAGATTACTATTTTAGTATAGCATTTACAGGTAGGGCTATTTATTAAGGATATACCACTATGTTGTGAATTGCTTTCAGATTACTATTTTAGTATAGCATTTACAGGTCCTTGAATCAACGAATTAGGATTTAGATTGTTGTGAATTGCTTTCAGATTACTATTTTAGTATAGCATTTACAGGTTTCATCTAAAGATAGCAGTGGTTTAGCTGTTGTGAATTGCTTTCAGATTACTATTTTAGTATAGCATTTACAGGCTAACGATAATAGAGGATTTGATTGAGCTTGTTGTGAATTGCTTTCAGATTACTATTTTAGTATAGCATTTACAGGATACCCGCCATAAACAGCTGGTATCCTGTTTTTTAAAACACTTTCTAGCTTATAAAAAAATGACCTGATTTTTCTACTCAACTCAAACTGGAAATCTTTTTTTTAATCCTAAAACAATTCTAATTGCTGACTTGGTGTTTCGGGATCAACTTCTTTTTGCCCATGAAATAACTCCATCATACCAAATTGCCGATCTGTAATTTCCATAATACACACTTTTCCTTTTTTAGGTAAATTAACTTTAGTCCGTTTAATATGTACTGCTGCATTTTCTCTACTAGCACAAAAACGCATGTAAATACTAAACTGAAACATAGCAAAACCATCGTTTAGCAATTGTTTACGAAACTGGCTAGCCGCTTTCCGTTCAGAAAACGTTTCTGTTGGTAAATCAAAAAACACTAACACCCACATACTCCTATATTGATTTAGTCTAGAATAACGATCTTGCATGTCATTTTACCTCTTACATTTATTCTACAAAGTTCTTACAATATTTAACACATTAGCAGAACTCTGGATATAATATTCGTCTGCTAACTCCAGAAAAACATTCTTGTAAACTATGTGTTGTACGACTCATAGCAACCATTAACGGACTCTTTTTTCCTTCAATAACAACATCTAATGCCGGAATTTTTAATAATTCTGTTTTTATATTTTTATTTAAGTCTTCTATATTACAACCTGTTTCCACCATATCATAAACCAAGGCATCTACATAGGGACGGTAAGGTTCCATAACATCGTCTGCCAAACAAAACGCATTGTACTTATTACTATGAAAAATCCCTACCGCAGGCAAGAGCCCACTACTTACTAAAGCACGGGCTGTAACCGCTCTTAATATAGCGTAACCGTAATTTAATAAATTATTGGGCGCAACTCCTTTCTGGTTTCTACTAAACCCATCTAACTCATTAAACAAAGTTTGAAAATAGTAGGCCGCAGAAATGGCTTCTATATTTCCTGGATCACCACTTTTTATTTCCTTCACCCAACGCTTTAATTTTAACGCTTTTTTACCTTGTTTTAATAAATGATTGGCCTGATTATCAACTTTTGCGAATACGGTTTGTTGCCACAATTGTTTTTTTAAAGGCACACTAGCTTTTAATTGATAACGGATGCGTTCTGTCTGTTCTGTGTGTCCCACCATAGGTTGTAAAAATCCACAAGGCAAATGTTGTTTATCACAAGTAATTACAGCGGTTTTACTTTGTACCAATTTCATTAGCAACCCTGTAGTAATTGTTATTTGAGGATTTTCTAATACTACATAGCCCAAATCTTCAATTGAAACAACGGCTTCTTTTTTATTGTCTTCAGGAAAATTAACCACTAATTGTTCGTTTTTAGTACTTAAATAAGCTGGGTTACCAAAAAATAGTGTCCGTTTTATCATAATTTAAGTTTTTGAAATATGCGCTAAACGGTCTACTTTAAGTTTCAAACAAATATCTTTTATCATAATTCCATCAATATCTTTTTCCATCTTGTTTAAAGCAGAATATTCAAATTTATTTTTAATGGTAGTTGATACATTTGATAAAAGAAAAAAGCATTGTGAATTAGAAGCACTCACCATTTTATATATTCTATTGACCTGCTCCTTACTTAAATTTTCAAAATCAACTAAATGAGGATTTTCTCTTTCTTCTTCGGTTGGTACATAAACCAAGTCGTTTGGAGAAAGTGTAAATAAAAACTTTCCCTTTTCTGGGGTAGTTTGTATAGGTGTTCTATCTTCTTTTGGCAAATGCGCCACTTGTTTTTGATGTGCTACCACTTCATTTAGTGGTATCGTTTCAAAATTTCGTTTCTTCTTTTTCTCATCCCAATACACAGCAAAAAACAAATTAGTCCCCTTTGCTGCTTCAACATATTTAGAAGATTTATTACCACTCTCTCCTATTTGAAATTTACTACCAATCTCAAAAAACTTAACTTTATTAATTGGTTGATGTTTTTTGCCATTATTTAGTTGGGTTATATTTTTATTTAAATCTTCTACACCTTCATCGCTAAAAGCTAAGGTAAATTGAGGTTTTCCTTTTTCATCTAAATAATTATTTAAATGATTTGGCAAAATAACATCTCGAATTTGACTATCTGTTATTTTTGCTAAGTGTTTTTCGTTTTTTATATCGGTTAGCGCACCTCTAACAGAAGTTGCAACTTTTCCTTTAGGTATTTTTATTTCGTAAACACCAGAAACAGTTTCTTTATGTAACGATTTTCTTATGGCCCAGTTATCCCCTTTTATTTGTTTTCTAAGTATTTTTTTAGGCTTTCCGTCTTTTCCTATATTTATATTTCCATTTTCATCTTTATAAGACCAGAACTTATTATTGGTTTTATTAATTACCCTTGTGTTTTGTTTAAAACTAACAACTGTTTTCTCAATTGTATTTTTTACTTCAACAGGAAAATTACTCCAAGGCATTGTAAAAATTTTAGTATAATGTCCTTTATCATTTTTTATTAAAAGCTTATCCCTTAATCCATAGTTTTTCTTTTCTGCATTTAATGCACTTAAATAATTAATATGTTCTTTAGATACACATGCTATAACCAAAGCATCTAGCGCATGATGGCGATGGTCTATTCTTTTCTTATTAAATCCTTTACTTATTTCATCGGGAACTTGAATACGGAAAGCATTTATTTTCTTATCCCAAAAACCAAAATCTTCTGAGTTTGTTAATGTATTTAATCGTTTAAAACGTGGTGCTATTATTTCATTCCATTTATCATTTAATCCCCAATCGTTTTTTAATTTACCTGTAACACTACCTGTTACAGGTACTATATGTTTAGAAGTTGCTTCTTTTTCATTGTCTTCTCGTACTATATTACTTAATAAACCTTTAATTAATTTACTTATATATCTACTATCATTTAGTTGTCTATTTATAAAGCCTTCAGGAATATCTTCACTTAACAAGTTTCTTAGTTTTGTTCTGTTATTTTTAAAATAACGACTAATATGTGCTTCATATTCATCTATTTTTAGAAGTTTATGTCCGTTTATAATACTTCCGCCTTTTTCTTTTAAATATTCGTAAGCCGTTTTATTGTCTTTATCTTCATTTACTTCACTTTCACAAATAATTTTATTACTTAAAGAATTATCAAAATACCGAGACTGTGGTATAACATGTTCTATTTGATAATTGGTAGTAAAAAGTTTTGAAAGCTGAATTGGCTTACCTGTATAAGGAGAAATATAGCCTTGTTCTAACCAAAGCTTATATCGTGTAATTTCATTTTTAGACGGATTATTATTACGTCTAATTTTCTGAATTTCGTCCTCACTTACAGCATCGTATCTTGCATTAGGATTTTGATAAACACCTTCTTCATAAATCTTTAATAAATCTTGATGACTAGGAGAAAAGGATCTCACACCTCCATCAACTAAGGGATCTGTCATCAAATCTTTTAGGACTTCCTTAATACGATAATTTGTGTTTTCGTTCTCAGATACTTTTTGCGAAATCTGTTTACGTTTATCGGCAGGATTTTTCATTTCTCGACCAAGTTCTACGTGAATTTCATCAAAAAAATCTTCAGATCCATTTCCTTTATATTTCCAAATGTCATGTACAACTCTAAGCGTTTCTGTCACCACCTGTTCTACGATAGGATTACGTAAAGAGTGTTGCTTAAACGAGAGTAAATATTTTTCAATATCGAGAGGAGATTTCCATTGTTGTATATTTCCTATTTCAGAATGTCTACCGTAAACTAAATAACAAGCCTGGTAGGTATTTAATCCCACTAAGGGATTTCTTTCTTTAAAAGAAATAAAACTTTTTATAAGTTGTTTAGGTATATCATCGTCACTAACATCTATTAATGCTTCTGCTAATTCTTTAGATGTATAATTTTCACTAAGCTCTAATTGACTAACACGCTCCATGATAGCAATACTTCTATCTTTTATAGGATTTGAAATTTTATCTAGATTCCAATATTTACCCATTCGCATTAATGGTAATAATTTTTCAATTGCTTTTTTAGAAAAACTACCATAATCACTTTTAAAAGGTGGGAATTTGATAAAATGTTCTATAAAAGAAGTTTCATCTATATGTTGTTTATTAGCAAACTTTTTAAGAGCTTTTTCATACTCTTTAATATCCGTTACAGAATAAATAATATGCCATAATTGCTCTTCTACATTATCTTTAGTTAAAAATTCATGAGCACTAGTAATCCCCTCTGTTTTACTTAATCTTGAAATGAATTGTGATTTTGTTTCACAGCAAGGATATTTTTTATCTTCAACATAATTCCATCGGTAATTTTCTTTTTCATCTTTACTTATTAACTTCTTTTTAATGAAATAGTCAATAATTTGTTTTTGTTCTACTGCTTGTTTTTTAGTAAGAAAATCATATAAATCTGTCCAGTCTACATCTGTTTTCAAAAGAGAATTTGTAATATCTTTTTCTTTAATTTCTTTTTTATAAATTCTTAGATTTTGAAGCCATTGCCATAATCGAAACTCTTGAAACAATGGGTGTGATTTTGAAATTGCTTTTACAGGTTCAACAACTTCTTCTAAAACACCTGTTTCATGATTCTTTTTCTTGAATTTTCTTACTTCAAACTGACATCCTGAAATATTTGATTTTTTACTTTTAAGAGGTCTTTGGTAAAAAATAATATCATCTGCAAACAAATATTCAAATCCTTTATCTTTTATATTGTTTTGATGAGCTTCATTTCTTGGATACAATTCCAAAATACAAGCTTTATATAACTCCTTATTAAATAATTCTGGCTGTAAACTTATTTGCTTTGAAAGAATTTTTTTAAACTCTTCTTTATAAAATTTTCTCTCTATTGTTTTTACTAATTTCCCTCTGATTTTTTGTTTTGGATTTAAAAGTAAACTCTCATAAATATATTCACCAACTGTTTTCCCTGACCTTTCAACATCCTGTTCTGTTTTCGCTTTTATAGCCGCCCAATCTTGTTCTGAATTTACTATTTTATATGAATATTTAGTATTGCCATTTTTTAAAGTTGAAATGGATACAATAAACTCCTTTGTTCTATCTATCCAATCTTCAGTTTTAGTAATTTGTTTATCATATGGCCATCCATTTTCAAAAACCACATTATACAAAGGTTTTCCTTTAACCGACTCTCCCGAATTAATAACCTCTTTTACTTTTAACTGAACAAATTGCTTATTCTTATCATCATCAATTTCCTCACCTCTTAATTGATAATACCCTCTTTTTTGATTAAAATTGAGTATCAACCAAGCCAGTTCCTCCTTAGTTATTCTATGATTTAATGCTTTTTTACGAAGATAATAAAGTGTCCAATCATATGGAATTTTAGTGATTTCTCCATTTTTTTTAAGATAAAAAAGATGAGGTTGCTTTTCTTGAAACTCTTTAACCATTTCCTGAAATGAATTAAAAAATATAAACTCATATTTATCTAACTCATTTTTTCTATAATTTATTTTTTCTTCAGTTTGATATTTAAATTGTCCTAACCGAATATTAAAATCAATGCTTTCAGAATAATGTTTTGGTAAAAAACCTAAGACATTTAATACACGATGAAGCCTTTCTCTTCGTAAATTATCCCTTTGATATAATCTTCTAACACCACGATAATTTGTTCTTTCTGCTGTTTGTGAGATTGATTGACCTGCATCAAATTTACCTAAAACATCCTGACTCATTGGAATTATCCTTACCCCAACACCCTCAATTTCACCTGTCTTATTTTTGAAATCATTTTTTATTAATGACCAACCAATAGAATTGGTTCCCAAATCTAAACCTAAAATTCGTTTCATATATAAATCTTTTAGATAAGAAAATTACAATAATCTTTTTACAAAACCTTACGGTTTTCCTCATTGCAAAGTTTAAAATTTAACACTATATTTACAGTATCTGAAAGCAATTCACAATAAGGATTATTCCGTTGTGAAAACATTTAAGTCGCCTCGTCTTTTATACGGGGCATTTTTTTATTCTAAATGGAGACTCAAATAATACCACCCTCTCTCTTTTTTGTTACAAGCTTTTAAAAGTGTCTTTGTTTACATTTATTTACCACAGCCATCTCTATAAAAATAAAAATCCTGTTGCTGGCTGCTTACCCCCACATAAACACAAGCATATCAACCTCTTAAATAAAAACACTAAAGAAACTAGTTATCAAAATTTACAACTTTATAGTTGTTCCTATAAAGTTGACTATTTGGTTTACCATAAAGTAACAACTAGCATGGCATTACGGCAATTAAGAAACATATCAATCTAAATTTACAAACAACTCTTTTGTAAAAGTATAATGACGTTCTTTATGAGTACTTTCTTGAACAATTGGTTGGTTAGTTGT
This sequence comes from Winogradskyella vidalii, assembly GCF_013403955.1. GTDB lineage: Bacteria > Bacteroidota > Bacteroidia > Flavobacteriales > Flavobacteriaceae > Winogradskyella > Winogradskyella vidalii. Next base: position 162,729 of record NZ_JABFDG010000004.1, read on the forward strand.
AGATAACGACATATGATATTTTGCTTATGTACTGTTTTTTGGCTCTATACCCATACTATGATAATTCTTAAATGGTGCATCGTATAACTGACTTGGCTCTATCTTACCATTTCGAGGTTAAGATTTTTTTAATTGTGTCTAAAAATTCTATTTGTACTGCATTTAGCTTATAATCATTGATGAATTTTGCAAAAGCATCATCTACTTTCGCCAGACTTAATCCGATTAATGATATAATGAATTGCACTAAACGAAACTGTTCTTTTTCCAGGTCCATAAAGGTGTCTTTTAGAAACTGAGCGTGCTTTCTATGTTTAACTAAAATTATAGTCTTACCTAGTTCGTCACCACCACGTTTTTTGATACCGTTTTTTAGAACATATCGTACGGCTTATTTATAGCTAATGACTTCTTTTGTGGCAGGATTATCAAACTTTTTTGTCTGCTACCAAAGACTTATATAAATCATCATTAGTTGTAATAATGTTCTCTATTTCGGAGCTCGCCTTGGCTTCTTGCAAATGAATGGTGTCTAAAAACAATGTAGGGTTTGGCAAATTAGTTAGCATTCCATTTAGTTGTGCTAATGCCTACTAACCTCTATCGTTTTACGCAATACCTTAGTCGTTTCTAAGCTTGCCGGTGGAGGTAATAGAGGAAGGTTCTTAAATTTTGTCATTCTATACAAGGGTAATGATTACGTTTGTTTTATTAACAAAGGTAATTATAGCGAAAAATTACTCTCGTTTTTAACTTAAGGGTAAAGATTACTCGCGTTATGAGTGGATTTAATTTGTGATACTTCTAAATCAATCACGAAAAATAAAGCGGTTCATTTAAATCATTAGCCAATCCTATGAAGAAGACATTAAAAAGTTTAGCTCACCGTGATCTATTAATCAACATTCTTTCGGAAGTTTAAGGTCTTTACATACCTCATTTAATAATTCACATGGGTCTTCATCAATAGCTAAAGCAATTAAGTAAAGTTCATCTGCTCGCAATTTAGTTGATTCATTTCCACTTAATTGACTCAATCGAGATTTGCTTATACCTGTTCTTCTAGCCACTTCAGCCTTATTTATAGATTTTTTAATTAAATATAATCCTAGATTAGTCATAACACATCTTTTGAATATTTAAATATAGAAAGTATATACTCTTGTATAAAATAATTACACTTTTGTTTTGAATTTGGATTTATTTTAAATACATTAGTAATGATTTTCAATACTAACGTATAATTAATAGATACTATTTTATACTGTAAAGTGATGAGATATCGTCTTAGATAACTAAAAAAAGAGAGAGAATTATGTATGCTAAAATTCAAACTAAACAAAAACACATCATAGACAAACTAAAATCTCTTTTAGAAATTAGGTATGTATATAAATCAAAAGTCGAAGGAGGAAAATATCTCAAATCGTTATTAATTATAATACTGCAAGGAAATTGTTCTTCCTTAACCAAAGAATTATCAGCGATGGTTGCTAAAATATTTCAAGAGGAAACAGAATTCTTATACCGAATCTTTTCTTTTGAATATGCCCATCACCAATTAAAAGAAGAAAACTTATTTTTTGTTCATGGTTGCTCATGGGAAAAACAAATCTTCTATAATCCAAATTCAGAATTAGATAATTTTCATGAGTATTATGCAACCGAAAAAACGCTAAATCAGATACAGACAATTTTCGAAAAAGAACATTATAAAATGGCTGCATTTATGGATGGTGCTAAGTTTTTTGTCGAAAAAAGTAATCTTCATCAAGCGGCTTTTATGCTCCACCAATATATAGAATTGTGGTTTCGCTATACTGCTCTTATTTTAATGGGTAAAGAACGAAAAAGTCATAGTCTCAAAGAGCTTCAAACATATCTAAAAACATTTTCAGCTGAACTTGGTAATCTTTTCATTACGGAAATAGAAGAAGAGAAACACCTTTTAAAATTATTGGATGATGCCTATATCACTACACGTTATGAAAACAATTACCATATTAACAATGAACAAATTCATAGAATAATAGAGAAAGCTACTAAAATTGAATTAATAGCCACGTTGTTATTTAAAAATAAGTTGGACAATTGTATAAAGCACGAATTAAATCCAAACGATGTTAGTATTCCGAAAAAAGAATCTTCTCAGCCAAATGATACAGAATTGTCTAAGTTTATTAATTCACTTTCTATAAATGACTTTTCAACCCTAAAACCCTATCCTCATAAAAAAGGGCTATATACTATCGATGTCCTAACTGAAGGTTATTTGGACACATCCTTCATGATTTCAAATCTACTAAAGGTATGTATCACAGCTATGGATACAGACCACTGCTCTACACGATCCATTCCCAATCCAGAGCATAATATCAAAGAAGTTTTAGGATATGTATTAGACATGATACCCCATAATGAAATGGAAGTTTTGGATGGCATTAAGGATATAGTTTTAAACCCGAAAAGGAACAGCTTATGAAAGAAAAAAAGAAATTAAAGGCAATAAAGAAGCACATTAAAAATTTCCCTGGAGTAAGTTTAGATCCACATGGCAATAGAACAAGAAAGACCATAAGTTTTGAGGTCTCTGACCATGAGGACATAACCAGCAGTATTTCTGCACTTTTAGAATTGTGCTATTATGCACTAGATGGCAATGGGGTTTTCGTATCTCCTGAACATAGCAATAGGACGCCAACAACTAGCGTAACCAAGGTGCTAGAGATGGTTATTGATCTCTTGCCTCACGACCAAATGTTCTGTTTGGATAAGATCACTGAAATCCTTTCTGCACAGGAACTCAAAAAACCGAAACCTTAAATACGACGATATGAAACCAAAAAGAAAAGACCTTGAAAAGCTGATAAGATCAGCTAAATATAAATTAATAACATTAGAACCTTCTAATGTACAAACGGGTAAGTTTAAAGCCTCTTTTTTACAGTTCGACGGCTATCTCGATTTATTTATTACCATTGAATCGTTAATCAATGTCTGTATAATGGCCAGTCATGTCAATAACTCCAATGGAACTGAAGATGATGGATTGGATATTCGTAAGACCTTACAATTAGCCAATAAATTACTGCCCTTTGATGAAGGTGAGTTTTTAGATAATGTGAATATTTTATTGAAGCATAAAGACTCAATAAGATAACCTATATTAATGTGAATTACTACATAAACAGATATAAAACTAGTACTAAATTGCCTATAACACTAACAACGAACATCACCACAGCCCAGTTCGGATAAATTTTAGCCTGCATAATCGTATTCTCAAAACGGTTTTCAAAGCTTTTTATAGATTTTAAGCAAGATGTCATTTGCTGCTTATGGATTTCAATAGTAGTTTTATAGTCTGTTAAATCCATTTTGATTTTGGTTGCTTTCAATTGATCCTTTATTTTTTCTAACTGCTCTACACCATTTCTAAAATCGTTAATCTCATTAACCATTAGCGTCATTTGTTCTTCTAGTTTTTTCATGATTCTATCTTTTTAATTTAATATGAAGTGCCTATTTGTATCGCCTTCTTAATTACTTTTTTCAATATGAATTTGGACAATTTTAAAGCGATGTTTGGCGTGAGATCAACCATTTTACCTGCTATTTGAACACCTGCCGTTGTACCCTTTAAGATTTGTGATCCTTCAATGCCTGCTATTTGTTTCCCTATATTACCTATAGACATGTTTCGGTGCACTTCACTGCCCTTTAGATTATGCCCTTGAAATTCAAACCGAAACCCTTGTAACTTGTTTTGATTGTTTATCGTTGGAATGACTTTAACCTTATTGGTCTCCATTGCCTTTATGTAGTCATCAAACGATTTCGGTTTAAACTGTCTCATGCTTAGATCATGTCTGCGTTTGATTTCAGTTCGTATTTCTTTTAGATTGAATTCCTTTTCAAATTGCACTTGCTTTACCGTAGTTAAGCCCATATATTCAGCTACTTTTTCTGCCGCTAATTGACTTCGCTTTCCTATAAAACTATCATTATAAGCTACACCTTTAAAATCAATACGATTGACATACAAATGAATGTGCTTGTGATCTTTATCTTGATGAACAAAAGCTATAGCCTGTCGTTCTCCAAGCTTCATTTCGTTGATAAACTGTTTTGTGATGTTATGTAATTTCGCTTTATCCAATTTTTTGCCATCGTCTATGGTCGGGCTTATAACAAATGATAACGTGTTTTTTGAGCAATGGTAATTTTGGTCCTGGAGCATTTTAAATTCTTGAGTGATTTCAGCTGGTGAATCTCCATGAAGAAACTCTTTCAATACAATTTCTGCATCCTTTTCTTGATTCCAACCATAAGACATCGATGCTTTGGTATGTGATATACTTTTACCCTTTCCTATCATTGCTGAATTTTTTTAAGATGAGCCTTTATTTCATTCGCCAATTCATAGACCGCTTCTGTCAACTTGGGATTTCGTTTTCTGTACATATTTCCAATGGCCTTGAAATTGTTATGGTACTTAATGAGCCTTTTATAGATTTCAATATGCTCTTCCTTAAAACGTTCTTTGATTTCCTTTTCAAATACAGCACGTCGAATATACTCACTCAGACTCAATCCTGATGCTGCTGCTTTAATACTTAAAAGCTTCTTCTCATATACAGAACATCTAAATTTAACGAGGGCTTTTTTCGCCGTAAACACTCCTTTTTTTTCTTTGCGACCATCGGGAGCAAACAAGAATGTGTCCACAGACACACATCTTGAATTCCTACCCAGAACAATTTCCCTACCGGTTGCATCCATTTTTAAATCCAAATCCAAAGTATCAGAATGTTTTAGTAATTCAGTAGGAATCTTTAGATCCTGCTTCTGTTCATCAACTGAACTAATGATTTCTTCTTTTCTCATGGCACAAAAATTCGTTTAAGTCTTTATGGTTTTTATAGAAGTCACTTTTGTCCATAACATGACTGTATTTTGTCGTTAAATATTGAGCCGCATTTTGTCCAGCTGAATCACAATCTAAGTAGAGATGAACCGCTTGATAATTCAAAATTCTCGTCTCTATATGTTTTATAAATGAAATGGAATTTAAAATCAACACATCAGAATCTTTTAATAGTGTTTCATTTAAAACCGCCAAGGATAATAAATCGAACATCCCTTCCAACATGATTAATTGACATTTATTTCTTTGAAGATATGTATAGAATTTTGGGCTGCAACTATTTTTAAAAATCTTGTTACGCAATTCCCAACCATCCTTATTGTTCCTTAACCCAATGGCAAAAAACTTGGAGTTATTAAATGTGTACCAAACTTCTTTACAATAGAGTTTGGCAATTCCTAATGGAATACCTCTACTGTTTAAATATTGGATCAATGCAGGATGCGTCATCTTCTTTACGCTTGTGACAACAATACATGACTCTTTTTCATTTGAAATTTCGCTTAATATGAGTGATTCAGTCGCTATGTTTTCATTCAAGAATTCCAAAGCTTCTTTAATTGAACATTTTAAAATTCTGCACACCAGGTCTATTACGTTTCCGCCTACACCCTCGCCGTAGTCATACCATCGGTTCCTTGTTTTAGAAACTTTAAAAGAGGCTTGGGTTTCTGACCTGAAAGGACTTAGAAACCAAGCTTCTTTTTCCGTTGTCTTTTTTGGAAAGTGCCCGAGTTTTGCCAGCGCTTTTTCGATGGAAAAAGCTCGGGCTCTTTCACAGTTTATTTTTCTTTTCATAAGCCAATATGTTTTAAAATATTTTATATGATAACAAAACCCTCAAGACCTATTCTTATTAGGTCTAGGTATTATCGTTTTAATCACATTTCACTATTCGTGTATTTTTACAGTAATCGGTCATCATTATTTTTTTGATGACAAAATGATGACAGTTTGATGACAACCTTATCCCTTGCTTTTACTAGCTTTAGCACTATCTGTCATCGTTTCATCAAAAAAAGTCTAATATGGTAATGTGTTTTTCTTTTCATCTGCCTTTTTTTACGAGAACTGATCATAAACTCTTGTATTACCTGTAAATAATAGATTTCCACATCATCATTTTATCATCATTTCATCGTTTTCTAAGCTTCACAAAAATATTCCGTTAGAAAATCCTTATGTATAGAATAGTATCGCCCCTTGGCATCCATCCACCCCAATCCTCCGTCCTGCCAAATCATTAATTTACTATAAGACATCGAGTTATCTTGATTCACTAACTTCCAGTCCCTTTTAAGAATATGTCTCAATTGGGTAAGATCCGTTTTGATACGTGTGCGGCTCAATAGCTGAAGGGCATCTAGTGGACATAAACATATTTCCTCTGTCTCCAAAGTCTCCATGGCACTAAGAAGAATACTAGCAAGCTCTTTCTCTACACGGTTTCGGTTGTTCTGCATTAAGTTTTCCAAAGCTTTGGTCTTAATTTGTGAAGGAGAGAACCACATTCTAGTTTTATTTACACTAATCAATTTTCGATGTTGTAAATGGTAAAGAAATGCAGCAATTTCGGATTCCAAGTATTCAAGAAACCGTGTTTCCTCTTTTTTTAAGGAAGGTATTCTCAATACCCAAAAACGGGTTTCATTGTTATCTATCTTAATAAAGTTATCCTCGTTGTTACTACAAAGAATAAATTTCCCAAAGAATTCTACTTCTCTTTTGTCTTTTCCTTTAGCTTCAATTTTATTAAAATTGGTTGTGCTCAAGTACTTAATCCGCTCTGTCAATTCTTCTTTATTAAAAAGCACCTCGTCTATACAAATCAAAAGCTTATTGGCCCAATCTGCATTGAATTGGCTACTAAAGCTATCATTGGTCAGATAAGTCAAATTATTGTCAAAAATCATTTTTAGCCATTTTAGAAAGGTCGTCTTACCGGTAGAACGCTCCTTGGACACCAAACATAAGATGGGTAGTATCTGGATGGGTTTTTCGAATAACAATTGTAAATAATCCATCCCTATATCCAATTGCTGACCAAAAATATGATCCAATAGTTTTAAAGTATAAGGAAATTCACCTTCTTCAGGTTTATGAGGCAAGGGAGCATACGTATTGTAGAAACCATGACACTCCCTTTGAAAGTCAATATGACTTGGAAGACAAGTGAACCCATCATATTTTTTTATGGTACCAATAAAACTTCTTCCATGATCTTGTCGAATTGTTTCCAATGTCCATGGTACAATGATTTCATTAAAATGTCCAGCAATAGTTGGCACTTGTACTGATTTATAATAGGACGTTCCCACTCGGATGTATGTTGCGTCATTCATAATCCTGATTTTCTATTTCGCAGCATCTGTTTATTAAACTGCAATTCCAGGAATTCATCAGAAAGATTGGGTTCTCCTAAAAGCCATTCATCAATCTCTGCTTTACTGAAGAATAATTGACGGATGTGTTTGTTTTTGCCTGTTGGTATGAGTTTTAACTGCGAGAGTTTGTATATTTTACTCTTGGACAGACCTGTGTATTTGACAAGGTCATTGATATTCAATACTTTTTTGCTGTGTGAAAGCAGACCTTTAATATCCTGCAATAACTCCACAACATTTTCTTGCTCATTCATAATCTTTATGTTTTAAGAATTAATAATGAGTAAAAGGCCTTTCACTTCAATTGTACAGAACAAACATATGACGTTAAATACAGTAAAAACAATAGAGAAATGACGATTGCTTTAGGATTGCCCTAAGTTTTCCCTATAAATTGAAAGATTATAAATATTAAGAGATACCCAACGCATTTGAAATGTCCCTTCGCATATCATCATAACTCCCTTCTTCGGTCGCAGAACACCATTTGGAGTAACTCGAAGGAAGCGTATTTTGATTTATTTCTGAGTCTTGAAACGTAAAGCGTTTCGACATAAGGATATTTAATGACTCTTTGGGTTTGGTTTCCATTCTAAAGATCCCTCCACGCACTATCAAATCCAAAAAAGTAAATAAAAACCGAATGTTTCCAGATTGTTTGTTCTTAGGCGTTTCTCTTATTACAATTTTTTGCACTGCGGGGAGCCCATTGATTAACCTCAAAAGATTCTCAACATCATTATTATCAAAACCAAAAAAAACGGTATCGATTCTTGATTGAGACAACTTTAAAAAAGAAAAACCTTGTATATTGTTTTTGAACAATCTCTCAGATTTAAACCAAGTAATCACCATCAACAATGACAAACTAAATAATAATGTAACGAAAATGTAGCTTGCAATAATTTGTATCAAGGAATAAGCTACAGTAGAAATTAAAAAATAAAGCGTTAATGGTATTATGCAAAATAATATTAAAACGACAATAGAAAGTTTGTCAGTGGTTAACAAGCCATATCTTACCCAGAGAAGTTTAAATTCCTTTCTACTTTGATATAACCAATTCGCGAATATTTCACCTAATCGTTCCACATTCTAAAGATAAGAATAAATGAAAACAAAAGAAACACCAATTGTTGTACAGATGTTGTACTGGTGCAAAAAAAGAAAACCTCTCGATTTCTCGAAAGGCTTGTCTTTATTGCAGTGGTCCCACATGGACTCGAACCATGGACCACCTGATTATGAGTCAGGTGCTCTAACCAACTGAGCTATAGGACCATTGACATTTGTCAATCTCTTTATTTCTAAAGCGAGTGCAATATTACTACATATTTTAAAACTCTACAAGAAAAATAAACCGTTTTAATCCTTTATATCTTGACAGAGCTCAATTAAAACACCATTGGTTGATTTTGGATGCAAAAAAGCAATTAATTTATTGTCGGCCCCTTGCTTAGGTTGTTTGTGAATCATTGTAAAGCCTTCGTTGGTTAAGCGCTGAATTTCAGACTCAATATCATCAACCGCAAAAGCAATGTGATGCATGCCCTCCCCTTTTTTAGCAATAAATTTAGCGATAGGACTGGCGTCATTAGTAGCCTGAAGTAATTCGATTTTATTTGGTCCACATTTAAAAAAAGATGTTTTTACGCCTTCGCTTTCTACGTCTTCAATTTTATAATGGTCTTTACCGAATAAGGCTTTAAATACTTGATTGGAATTTTCAATGTCTTTTACAGCAATGCCGATATGCTCTATTTTTTTCATCCTTAGTGCCCGTGAAAACGGGTATCTTTTTATTTATTATTCCTTATTATTAAAAAAGATTTCTTGTTTCAGTAACCGCTTAAACGGAAATCTCATTAATAATTTACTTTCAAAAATAAGATAATCCTTAAATATCCGCTACTTTTGCAGTTGATTAGTTAGACTGGGACATTATGGAAGAATTTACACAAAGACAGAAAAAAATAGGAGGCATCCTTCAACAAGATTTAGCAGAAGTATTACAAAAAGCAGCGACAGACGGTGGTTTGCGCGGTGTTATTATTTCTGTGAGTAAAGTTAATGTTACTACAGACCTCTCTGTAGCTAAGGTCTATCTTAGTATTTTTCCTAACAAAGAAGCGCAGCCTTTATTAGAAGGTATAAGATCTAATAAACCACTTATTAGACACGAGTTATCTCAACGTACACGTCACCAACTAAGACGTATGCCACAATTAGAATTCTTTATTGACGATTCTTTAGAATATATTGATGGTATAGAGCGTTCTTTAAAAGGTGAAGATGATCCTCTTAAAGATCCCGATTTATTAAGTAAGCGTAAAAAATCTTAAGTGAATTTTCCTTTATATATAGCAAAACGTTACCTGCTTTCTAAAAGTAGTAATAATGCTATTAATATTATGACCTTAATTGCGTCTGGTGGGGTTATTATTGCTTCATCAGCACTTTTTATCGTCCTTTCGGTATTTGCGGGCTTAAAGGATTACAGCCTTAATTTTTCTTCTTTTGTTGATCCTGATTTAAAATTAATCCCTTCAGAAGGGAAATCGTTTCAATGGTCCGAACAGGAAGCTCATACACTCTTAAAAATAGATGGTGTTGCTAATTATTCTGAAATAATAGAGGAACGTATTTTTATTCGGTCTGAAAACAAAAATTTAGTCGCCACCCTAAAAGGCGTGGATGAAAACTACTTAAAGGTTACCAATATTGATACCATGGTAACGAAAGGAGATTGGATTACACCAAATAGTAATGAAGTGGTTTCGGGTTGGGGAATTTCTAATAATCTCTCCTTTGGTATTATTAATTACTTGAAACCTTTATCACTTTATGTGCCTAAAGTAGGAAAAGGGCAGTCTAGCTCACCTAAAGGCTATTATAATTCGGTGTATGTAAATAACGTTGGACTGTTTGAAATTAACGAAAAACTGAATAATAATTATATTTTTTCAGATATCGAACTCGCTAAATACTTATTGAGTTATAAAGACCGACAATTAAGTGCTTTAGAGCTTAAATTGTCAGCAGACGCTAATGAAAATGACGTTAGAACACAGCTTGAAACCACCTTTGGTAATAAATTCAATATAAAAAACCGAGCTGAACTTAACGATGCGCTTTTTAAGATGTTGAATACCGAAAACCTCGCGATTTACCTCATCTTTACTTTAGTGATTATCATTGCGCTTTTTAATGTGATTGGTGCTATTATTATGATGATTTTAGACCGAAAAAAATCTTTGAATACCTTATTTAGTTTAGGTACTGAGACTAAGGCTATAAAATCTATTTTCTTCTTACAGGGGAGTTTAATGACCGTTATTAGTGGTCTTATTGGGGTTACTATTGGACTCGTGGTTGTCTTTTTACAGCAACATTTTGAATTTGTAATGCTGACTCCCGATTTGGCTTACCCGGTGCGTTTTCATTTTTCTAATGTGCTTATTGTACTGGCTACTATCTTTACGTTGGGAATAATTGCTTCTAAAATTGCTTCGCAACGGATTACGCCTGGGTTGATAAAGGGTTGATTTTTAAAGTTTGGTGACTTGGTGTGGAAAGTTGTTACACGGAGAAAATCAGACACTAAATTTATTAATCAATTTGAATGCTTAGCGACTTCGCGTGAAAGTTGCAACACAGAGGTACACGGAGTAAAAAAGACAATAATTGCTCTAATTTTTATCAAATTCTTCATTCATAATTCTTCGTGCTTCATGCTTCGTGCTTCCAACTCCTAACTTCCAACTTTTTACTCAAACTGATAATCCGAAAACTTATCTAACACCTCATCAAAGGCTGCAAAAACGTCTTTAGAGTCGTCACTGGTGACCATTTTCATGCGGTATTCCTTAAAGTGTGGAATGCCTTTAAAATAGTTGGTATAATGTCTTCGGGTTTCAAAAACACCTAAGGTCTCCCCTTTCCAATCTATTGCCATTTGCAAATGTCTTCTAGCGGCTTCTACACGTTCGGCTAAAGAAATTGGACCTAAATGTTCTCCAGTTTCAAAAAAGTGTTTCACTTGTTTAAAAAACCATGGATTTCCTATAGAAGCTCTACCAATCATAGCACCATCTAAGCCATAAGAATCGCGCATGAGCATCGCTTTTTCTGGGGTATCTACATCGCCATTTCCAAATACAGGAATATGCATACGCGGATTATTTTTTACCTCGGCAATAGGTTTCCAGTCGGCTTCCCCTTTATACATTTGCGCTCGGGTTCTGCCGTGTATAGAAATTGCTTTACAGCCTACATCTTGTAAACGCTCGGCCACCTCAACAATTTTTATAGAATCGTGATCCCAACCTAAACGGGTTTTAACGGTCACAGGTAAATTGGTGCGTTTAACCATTTCGGCAGTGAGTTGTTCCATTAAACAGATATCTTTTAAAATACCTGCTCCTGCGCCTTTAGATACTACCTTTTTAACCGGACAACCAAAATTAATATCAATGATATCAGGATTGGATTTTTCTACAATATCAATGGTCTGCAACATGCTTTCCATATTGGCACCAAAAATCTGAATCCCTACAGGACGTTCTTTTTCGTAGATATCTAATTTCATAACGCTTTTTGCAGCATTACGAATTAAGCCTTCACTACTTACAAATTCCGTATACACCACATCTGCGCCTTGCTCCTTGCAAAGTGCTCTAAATGGTGGATCGCTGACATCTTCCATCGGTGCTAAGAGTAAAGGAAAGTCGGGTAATTCTATGTCGCCTATTTTAACCAAGTCTATTTATTTTGACGCAAAATTAGGGCTTTTTATTAAAAGACCTACTAGAATCTAAAACCCTAGTAAATCTCCCTTAGGAAGATTCATAACTTATGTTTTAAATAAAGTTCAATCTCTCTAAAATACAAGACCTCAAAAGGCATTGAAAACCTCCGAGGCCTATATGTTATTTCTCCGTATGAGTAGTAATCTTACCTTGGGAAGGGTTGGAATAGGCTGATTAAAACTGAACCTTAGTATCAATCACTTCTTTACCTCGTTTTACCGTAATAGCAGCTTCATCACCATTATCAAACACCGATAAGGCACGCATATAACTCATCATATCTGTGATGGTGCTGTCGCCTAGTTTTACTACTACATCGCCTTTTTGTAAACCGGCGTTAAAAGCAGGAGTTTCTTCTCGTGTTCCATCGATTCGCATGCCTTTTCCGTCGTATAAATAATCTGGAACCACGCCTAAACCGACTTTAAAACGTGGTGTTTCTTCACTTTCGTTCTTCGTTTTTCTGAAGGCTAATTCGCCATTATCATCTAAATCTGTAATAATATCAAAAATATAATCTGAAATAAGGTTCATACCTTCGTAATTCAACTTATCGGCGTCATCACTTGGTTTGTGGTAATCTTCATGCTGACCTGTAAAAAAATGCAATACCGGAATATCAATTAAATAAAATGAAGTATGATCACTTGGTCCTACGCCACTTTCATTTTCAACTATATTGAATTTATCGTTGTTTGATTTTAAGGTTTGCTTAAACATTGGTGAGGTTCCTGTACCATAAACCGCTAAAGTGCTATCGGTTTTCATTCTACCAACCATATCCATATTAATCATGTAATTAATAGCTTCTGAATCGATTGTTGGATTTTTAGAAAAGTAATTAGAACCCAATAATCCCATTTCTTCACCAGAAAAAGCTAAAAACAAATAGTTGTTGTGGTCTTTAATTTCAGCACTCTCGTTTTTCACTTTTAAGCGACTCGCTAAATTTAGCATAATTGCAACGCCACTGGCATTATCGTCAGCACCATTATGTATCGCTTTGTCTTCGCCTCTGTATAAAGAGCCATCGCCGCCATACCCTAAATGATCGTAGTGTGCTCCGATTACAATGGTCTGACTGGCATTATTATCAATAAAACCAATAACGTTGTGACCAGTTATAGTACTGTCAGCATTGGTAGTGAATTCAACTTCACTATGCGGGTCTGTTTTAGGTTTGAATGAAAAGGACTGTAAAAAACCGTCTGTTCCTTTGGGTTGTATTCCCATAGCTTTAAAACGTTTGATAAGATATTCGGACGCTAAAATTTCGCCTTGAGTTCCGGTTTGGCGACCTTCTAGTTTGTCATCAGCTAAAAAAGCCACGTCTTCCTTTATCTTGTTTTCGGCCACTTTTGGTTCGGTTTTACAAGCGGTTATTCCTGCTAAAAGCAATAAAAAGAGTAATTTTTTCATATTGAAATCTTATTTTTACACAAAATTAGGCATTAATTCTTAAGAAGACCTACAGGATAAGCTACCAAAATAAATTTGGTACACAGCTTGAAGGATAAACCATTATTGTATGAAATCTCATTACCTATTAGTTTTATTAGTACTTACCTTATCTTTTTCATGTAAAAACGATACTTCAAAAGCTACCACGGATACGACGTCTGGCGCCACTGAAACCTATGATTCTTTAATTTACCCTGAAGAAACACATTTTAAATCGATGCGACAAGTCACTTACGGTGGCGATAATGCTGAAGCCTATTGGAGCTTTGATGATAAACAATTGGTGTTTCAATCTAATAATAAAAAATGGGATGTTGATTGTGATCAAATGTTCTTAATGGATGCTAATGAAACCTTTACGGATAGTATTGCACCGCCTATGGTAAGTACGGGAAAAGGGCGAACTACATGTTCTTATTTTATGCCCGACAACAAACACATTATTTATGCCTCTACACATCTTGGGAATGATTTTTGCCCAGAAACGCCACTTCGTAAAAATGGAAAATACATTTGGCCAATTTATGATAGCTACGATATTTTTGTGGCGGATTTAGAAGGTAATATTGTACAACAATTAACCAATGAAGAAGGTTATGATGCTGAGCCAACGGTTTCTCCACAAGGCGATAAAATTGTATTCACCTCGACCAGAAGTGGTGATTTAGAATTGTATACCATGAATCTTGATGGTAGCGATGTAAAACAAATCACGGACGAATTAGGTTACGATGGTGGTGCTTTCTTTTCACCAGATGGCACTAAAATAATCTTTAGATCATCGCGTCCTAAAACGGAAGAGGAAATTAAAGAGTATAAGGATTTATTAGCTGAAGGTTTGGTTCAACCAACGGAAATGGAATTGTATATCTGTAATGCGGATGGGTCTGACTTACGTCAGTTAACCGATTTGGGTAATGCCAATTGGAGTCCGTTTTTTCATCCTTCGGGTGAGAAAATATTGTTTTCTTCTAATTTTGAATCGGAACGAGGTTTTCCTTTCAATTTATATTTAATTGATATTGATGGTAAGAATTTAAAACGTGTTACGCATAGTGAAACTTTTGATGCATTCCCTGTGTTTTCTAATGATGGAAAGTACCTAGCCTTTTCTTCTAACCGAAATAATGGTGGTGGACGTGATACGAATTTGTTTATTGCGGAATGGCAGGATTAACAAAATACCTTTGCAAAAAGGAATCATCATAGTTTCGATGACTGATAAACACCCTTATATTGTACCTAACGGCACAACTTTACATTTCTATTTAAATAAAGAACGTACTATTACTACTGCATATCTTTAAGTCGTTGACGTTCTTCTGCGTTGGTTGAACGTTCATTAGTGTTAAGTTTTGTGTTTCCAAAATTATATCGGAAGCCTAATTTAACATAGCGATTATCATCATCTACAAAACCGGAACTCGATTGGTTGAGATAATCAACTGTGGTTTCGTAATCATGAAGATTAAACAGGTCTTCAACCGAGAGAGAGATTATACCTTTTTTATTTAAAATAGATTTTGAGACACTTAACTCAGTAATTAAGCGATCTCCAACAGTTTGAAATTGTTGTAAGTTCTTACCAACCCAAGTCAATGCTAGACTCATATTTAAACTCTGATCGTCTAATAATGATACACTGTTATATAAAATACTATAATTAGACCATTGGTCTTGTTCTACAAAGCCTTCCCCAAAATTAGCTTCTTCTGAAATGTTGTAAAATGAGGTAACAAAATAAAGGTTCCAGATACTGGTTGGATAATAATCAAAAACAAAATCGAAACCGTATTCTACTTTTTTATCAAGATTTGTAGGTGTATAAGCAATGGTATTCGTCGTGTTGTTTTGTCGTGGTAACTCTACAATATCGCCATCAAAATTCATATAGTAAGCTTCAACTGTAAAATGTTCTAAAAAGTTGGTACCTATTTTATAATGGTCTCTATAGGTTGGCACCAAATTAGGATTACCTAATACCACAGTGTTTTCATTTAAAAAGAATGTAAAGGGATTTAAGTCTGTATAATTGGGACGTGAAATACTACGTTTATAAGTTCCATATACACTTACGTCTTCTAATAGCTGATACGATAAACTTGCATTAGGAAACCAATCTAAATACTCCTGTGTATTGGTTTCACTTAAGGTTTCAGATTCGCCTTCCACATTGGTTTGCTCTAGCCTTAACCCCAAATTAAGATTCCATTTATCCCATGATTTGGCATAGTTGGTATAGGCGGCAAATACATTTTCTTCATATTTAAAAGCGTCTGTATTATTGGTATCTATAGTTTCAGATTCGCCAATAATATCATATTTAGTAATATCACTATCTGTATTTACATGCGAGTATTTTATACCCGCTTCAAAACTAGAACTGTCGTTAATAGGTAAGTTATAATCAACTTTACCCGTTAAAATATTGGTGTTTTGATTGGCGTTGGTATTAAACTCAGAACGGTCATCAAATTGGTTATTACTATCATAATTATTAGTTATTACATTTTGCGCGCGTTCATAATCGTAAATTGTATGATGGGCATTAAATGTTAGATTGGCACTATTATCAAAATCGTGTCTAAAAATTAAATCGGTACCAATGTTGTATTTGTCGTCACTAGAAAAATTATCAGCTGTAAAACGCGATAAGAAATTTAAATTTTGGTCTGTAATATTCGTGTTATTTCTAATTTTATATTCAAAATCTGGTGTATAAAGTCCTGTACTTGTTAAACTCAAGGTGTTCTTATCGTTAATATAATAGTCAAAATTAAGATTAAGATGATGAGTTTTAGTCCACGAATTTCTGTTGGTATTTGAGGTCCATATTTCGTCTATTTCATTAGAGTTATCTAAATAATTCACTGTATCGTCTTGATCTCTATTGATTTTTTTATCGGTATAACTATAGTTTACATTAAGGTTGACCTTATTATTTTTAAAATAATGGCTGGTTCCCGCATTGTATCTCGGAAAAACACCTTGTGTATAATTGGCATATACACTGCCTCTATAACCTGTAACCAAGTTTTTACTCATTATAATATTTATCACAGCACCTGAATCGGCATCATAACTCGCCGGTGGATTAGTGATGACCTCAACCGATTTAATACTGTTTGCAGGTGCACTTTCTAGTAGGTTAATTAATTCTTCTGAAGTAAGTTGCACACGTCGGTTATTAATGTACACTGCTGCTGGTGCGCTTTTAATATTGATATTGCCCTCAGATACAATAATACCTGGTGTATTTTTTAAAACATTAAGTGTAGAACCTTCTGATAATGCTGTGTTTTCAACATTAAAAATTAAGCGATCAGGTTGGCGTATTATGGTTGGTTTTTTAGCCACAACAGTAACTTCATCTAAGTTTTCGGGAATTTCGCTAAGTTGAATTGTTTTTAGATCTAGATTTCCTGTTAACACTATTTTTTGATGAAACTCTTGAAAACCAATATAACTTACACGTAGGAAAAAAGTAGTCTCAGATAAGCTAGTTAACTCAAAAAAACCGCTATCATCAGTAGAAGTTCCTGTGAGATAATCACCTTCACTTTCTGTTAAAATAACCACATTTGCTAATACAATGGGGGTATTGTTTTGATCTACTACTTGTCCTGAAATTGAAAAATCTTGTCCTGACACCGAAAAAGAAGCTATAAAAAAGATGGTGCAGAAACGTAGGAAAAAGTTCATAAACAGGGTTTAAGATGCAAGGTAATAATAGTTTTTTAATTTTTATTGCGGTTTTTCCGCATTAAAAGACATTTTACAAAACAAATTTAAGATGCATTAAAGCACAAGAAATCGATTATATTTGCAAATTACACACTGCCTTAGAAAAGAGACATGAAGCATATACGAAACTTTTGCATTATTGCACATATAGACCACGGAAAAAGTACCTTAGCCGATCGCTTACTAGATGTAACGGGCTCTGTAACTGCCCGCGAGCAACAAGCCCAACTTTTAGATAGTATGGATTTGGAGCGTGAACGTGGTATTACCATAAAATCGCATGCCATACAAATGGACTATGTCTATGAAGGCGAAAACTATGTCCTTAATCTCATTGATACACCAGGTCACGTGGATTTCTCTTATGAAGTTTCGCGTTCTATTGCTGCTTGTGAAGGCGCTTTATTAATTGTAGACGCCGCACAAAGTATCCAAGCACAAACCATTTCTAACCTTTATTTAGCATTAGAAAATGATTTAGAAATTATTCCGGTATTAAATAAAGTGGATTTACCAAGTGCTAACCCTGAAGAAGTGACTGATGATATTGTTGATCTTTTAGGTTGTGACCCCGAAGAAGTGATTCATGCTAGTGGAAAAACAGGTTTTGGTGTCGAAAATATTTTAAAAGCCATTATTGAACGTATTCCTGCTCCAAAAGGTAATGTCGATGAACCACTACAAGCCTTAATATTTGATTCCGTATATAACACATTTAGAGGTATTGAAACCTATTTTAGAGTCTTTAACGGTGAAATTAAAAAAGGGCAAAAAATTAAATTCGTCGCTACAGATAAAGAATATTTTGCAGACGAAGTAGGAACTTTAAAATTAACTCAAATAGCAAAGCAAAGTGTAAAAGCTGGAGATGTGGGCTATTTAATTACAGGTATTAAAACCGCTAAAGAAGTAAAAGTAGGTGATACCATTACCGACTTTGCTAACCCAACAACCAATGTTATTGGAGGGTTTGAGGATGTTAAGCCTATGGTATTTGCAGGTATCTATCCTGTAGACACTGAAGATTACGAAGAGTTAAGAAATTCTATGGAGAAGCTTCAACTTAATGATGCTTCTTTAGTTTTTCAGCCCGAAAGTTCAGCTGCTTTAGGATTTGGTTTCCGTTGTGGATTTTTAGGAATGTTGCATATGGAAATTATTCAAGAACGTTTAGAGCGTGAGTTTGATATGACCGTGATTACAACGGTTCCTAACGTATCCTATCATGCTTATACTAATAAAAATCCTGATGAAGCTTTTATTGTTAATAATCCAAGTGATTTACCAGAACCAACTACCGTAAATAGGGTAGAAGAGCCCTTTATAAAAGCAACTATCATTACCAAGTCTGATTTTGTAGGTAACGTGATGAGCCTTTGTATTGAAAAACGTGGTATGATTGTTAATCAGACCTATTTGACTACAGAACGTGTTGAGTTAATTTTTGAAATGCCACTAGCAGAAATTGTCTTTGATTTCTACGACCGCTTAAAAACAGTCTCTAAAGGCTATGCCTCGTTTGATTATTCTCCAATTGGCATGAAGGTGTCTAAATTGGTAAGATTAGACGTTTTATTAAATGCACAACCTGTTGATGCTCTTTCGGCATTAATTCACGCTGATAATGCGCATCATATTGGTAAAAAGATGTGTGAAAAGTTAAAGGAATTAATCCCAAGACAACAGTTTGATATTCCAATTCAAGCAGCTATTGGAGCTAAAATTATTGCTCGTGAAACTGTAAAAGCACTTCGAAAAGATGTAACCGCTAAATGTTATGGTGGTGATATTTCTCGTAAGCGTAAATTACTTGAAAAACAGAAAAAAGGTAAAAAACGTATGCGCCAAGTTGGTAATGTAGAAATACCTCAACAAGCATTTATGGCGGTTTTAAAGTTGAATGATTAATTCAATTCCTGTTTAAACTGGCGCGCTTTTTCAAAGCGTGACTATTATTTAATACAATGATTATCTTATACTTACGAAATATAAGTATAAGATAATCTATAGTACACAACCCACTTTTATAACCATCACTAATATTAATTGGGTGGACTTGTTTTCTAAATCTATAATATTTAAAATACTAGACGACTCCTTAAATTATTGTATCGCAAATAAAGGTCTAATGCACGTGCATATGATTATAAGCTCTGAGAATCATAAATTTGTAATTTAGAGGCCCTTATTTAATCCGTTTTGTTGAGCGTCTTCTTTAACGACTTTCTCGACATCAAAAGGCTTGCCCAAATACACCAATTTAAAACCTTGACTGATAGCTTCTGCTTTGCTGTCGTACACGGATATGATATGGAGTTCACCATCATCATCTTTTAAAAATAACGGAATCATAAATTTATCTTTGCTTGCCACTTCTATAAGGCTTTCATAGTGTGCTGCATCATCTAAATCGACTTCTTGTATGGCAGGATATTTTCTAATGACTTCGGTTAAATTAATATAATCATCTGTAGGCGAGAATAAACCCTCCTTCGGACTTTTCTCAGGAGAATTCATTTCATCAGAAGTGACTAGTCTATAAGCGCCATTCTCACCAAATTCTTTACTAAATTTCTCAATAACATAAGCATTAATATCCGAGTTTCCGGTCATTGCCATTATATAGCCCACATCATTTAACTCAATATTATCCGAAAGGGTATCCGCATAAATATTAGAACTTAGCGCTTCAAGACCTAATTCTTTGGCCTTGTCAATATTATTTTGATTACTATCTATTAATACCACATGGCGCCCATTGTTGACTAAATAGTGGCCTAATAACCGTGATAATTTTGAAGCGCCAACAATTAAGATGCCATTAGATTTGGTTAAAAACACCCCAACTAATCGCGCAAATAAACGGGCTGTTGTAGCATTTAGTAAAACCGTCCCTAAAACTATCATAAATACTAAAGGCGTAATGTATTCAGCACCTTCTATGCCTTGTTTCATAAGTTTACTACCAAAAAGTGATGCAATACCTGCGGCGACTATACCACGAGGGCCAACCCAACTTATAAACAACTTCTCATTAAAATTTAGCTTAGAGCCATAAGTACTTACAAAAACAGCAAAAGGTCTAACTAAAAAGACAACGATAGCAAAAAGTATCGCTGTTTTCCAGGTGTAAAGCAATAATAAATCATCGATATTAATATTAGCAGCTAAGAGAATAAATAAAATAGAGATTAATAATACACTTAACGATTCTTTAAAATAGAGGAGTTCCTTTAAATTTTCGATTTTGCTATTTCCTAGAACCATACCCATCACCACAACAGCTAGTAAACCAGATTCGTGTGCAAATAATTCAGATTCTACAAAAACAAGTAATACCGTTGACAGTGAAACTACATTTAATAAATAATGCGGAATCAGTTTTTTATTAATCGCAAAAGCTAAAGCATGGGCAAACGTAAATCCGAAAGTAGTGCCAAACAATACAATTTTTCCAAACTCAATAAGCGCCGTTTTAGTAAAACCACTATCGCCACCAACACTTATAAACTCAAAGACTAAAACGGCTACTAAGGCACCAATAGGATCAATAAGAATCCCTTCCCATTTTAAAACCGTTGAGACATCTTTTTTAAGTGGAATATTACGTAAAATAGGAGTGATTACTGTGGGTCCCGTAACAATAATAAGACCCGCAAATAGGAATGATAAATCCCAACTTAAGTTAAAAATATAATGTGCAACAATTCCGGATCCAAAAAACGTAATCGCAGAACCAACGGTAATAAGTTTCGTAATTACAGGTCCTACATTTTTTAACTCGGCGCGTTTTAAAGTTAAGCCACCTTCAAATAAAATAATACTTATGGCAAGGGACACAAAATAGTATAAACTATCGCCAGGAAACAAGCCCTTTCCAGGAATTATTTTTCCGTCCTCATCTAAAATGGGCTTACCAAATTCGTCTAATATCGGATTGTAAATTGGTTCAATCCATTTGGTACCATCTTCACTTAAAAACTGTGCAGCAATAGGACCTACTAATAAACCAATTAGGATTAAAGGTAAAATCGCCGGAATCTTAAACTTCCAAGCCACCCATTGTGCTAATATTCCAAGGATAATGATTCCTGCTAATTCTAACATGTATCTACTTTTTTGTGAAAGTACTAAATTCTACTTTTATAGGCAGCTTCAAATATATTTATAATACTTAATAAATGGTTATTTGTAAAATTGAAAGGTAAAATTTTAGACCTAATAAAAGAAATTAATAAGCCCTTATAGAAGTCACTTTACGCGGTCTCATCTTCAGATTCTTTTTCTTCAGATTTGTAATACAAATGTTTTAAACTCTTTTTTAAAAGTGTGAATCGGTAGACACCAATAATAAAAAATATCACACTAAAAATCAGTGCGGTTAATGCTAAATATTCAAAATTTGCAAACTCTTTTAATTGAAAAAGTGCAATGGCACCTAATAGTAAATAAAGTGATGATCTTATGTAAGATAGAAGTGTACGCTCATTGGCTAAACGTGTGCGTTCAATAGCAAGATAGTCTCTTAAAATAACTTGTTGATCGGGTTTAAAATCGCGCCCAAATCGCAACAATTTCATTTTCTTAATTTGCAATGGTGCTTTTATTATGCGTTTCATTTTAAAGGGAGATTTTATACCTAAATATAATTATTTTTAAAAGGAGTTTAAAGCGATAAGGTGCTAATTGTTAAATATCCTGTAATAATTAGCGCTTTAATCGTTTTATTTTGGCGCTTTTAGTAATTTGCGTAGTTCAACAATAACGTATTCATATGCAGTTATATCCAATCCAAGCCGGAAACTTTAAACTCGATGGTGGCGCCATGTTTGGCGTGGTACCAAAACCATTATGGCAGCGCACCAATCCTGCTGATAACAATAACATGATAGACATTGCAGCACGCTGTTTATTAATAGAAGATGGCGACCGTCTCATTTTAATTGACACCGGTATGGGTGACAAACAAAATGACAAGTTTTTTGGCTATTATTACCTTTGGGGTGATGATACTATAGATAAATCATTAGCGGCTCATGGTTTTCATCGTGATGATATTACAGACGTGTTTATGACGCATCTTCATTTTGATCATTGTGGTGGAAGTATTCAGTGGAATAAAGACCGAACCGGCTACGAGCCAGCATTTAAGAATGCCCATTTTTGGAGCAATGAAAATCATTGGAAGTGGGCTACCCAACCCAACCGAAGAGAACGTGCTTCATTTTTAAAGGAAAATATTCTTCCTATGGAAGAAAGTGGACAATTGAAGTTTACAGGGGTCTCTGATCAGCATATTTTAAAAGATTCTGCTTTAGGTTTTGATATCTTCTTTGCTGATGGTCATACCGATAAACAAATGATACCGATGCTACAATACCAAGGAAAAACCATTTGTTTTATGGCCGATTTACTACCAACTGTGGGTCATTTGCCTATGCCATTTGTTATGGGTTATGATACAAGACCTTTATTAACGCTCGATGAAAAAGAGGTGTTTTTAAATATGGCAGCCGATAATAATTTCTATCTCTTTTTAGAACATGATGCGCATAACGAAATCATTACCGTTAAGCATACCGAAAAGGGGGTAAGGCTCAATGAAACATTTACTACAAAAGCACTATTTAACTAAAGTGTAAAAAACAGAACAACAAACATGTAAAAGTTGTACCATCCTAGTAATGATGGTTAAACCTACATGTAACTATTCAATAAAAACAATAAAAAACAAATGAAATTTAATTACAAATCAATAGCCTATTTAGGGTTTGTAGGAACCTTATTTTTAGGATGTGGAAGTACTTCTGAAATCCTTTCAACTCCAATTGAAAACATAGACAGCACTCCTCTAAAAGTAACGGAGCTAACAGAAGCAGAAGCGAATAATTGGGGCCATTTAGACCTTGTAAAAGATACCATTCCTGGAATGAGTGTTGATAAAGCTTATACGGAAATCATTAAAGACAAAAAAGGTGACAAAGTTATTGTTGCTGTTATCGATTCTGGTATTGATATTGATCATGAAGACTTAAGAAATGTCCTTTGGACCAATGAAGACGAAATACCAAACAACGGCATAGATGATGACAAAAATGGCTATGTTGATGATGTACATGGTTGGAACTTTCTAGGTGATGCCTATGATGAACAATTAGAATATGTACGTTTAATTGCCAGTGGAGATACATCTGACCCACGTTACAATGAAGCGGTTGCCTTACACGAAGAAGAACAGCAACAATACCAAAGTACAAAAATAAGATATGAACAAATTGCGCTCGCTGTAAACGGTGCTCATGAGGCTTTAACAAAACACTTTGGTAAAAGTGACTATACCATTGAAGAGGTTAATGCTATTGAAACTGAAGATGAAACTTTATCTCAAGCGATTCAAGTGGCTAATGGAATGCAAGCCAACGGTATATCTTTAGCAGAAGCTAAAAAAGAAATTAACAATGCTTTAGAAAGCATTAACGAGCGTTTAAACTATCATTTTAATATCGATTTTTCTGGTCGTACTACTGGTGATGATATTAATGATCTTACGGATACAGGTTATGGTAACGGCAACGTTAAACCAGTTAAGAAATCTGAATCTCATGGAACACATGTTGCTGGTATTATTGCTGCAGAACGCAATAATGGCTTAGGCGCAAATGGAGTTGCAAACCATGTAGAAATTATGTCTATAAGAGCGGTTCCAAATGGTGATGAGTACGATAAAGATATCGCCTTAGCGATTCGGTATGCTGTAGATAATGGTGCTAAAGTTATTAATGGAAGCTTTGGAAAATCATTTTCTCCACATGCAGACTGGGTAAGAGATGCTATTAAATATGCATCAGATAACGATGTTGTTTTTGTACATGCAGCTGGTAATTCTAGTGAAGATGTAGATGTTGAACCAAATTTTCCAGATGATAATGTAGACTTTGTTGAAATTTCAGAAACCTATATTAGAGTCGGTTCTATAACTTCGAAATATGGTTCAAATATTGTTTCTGGTTTTTCTAACTATGGTAAAAACAATGTCGATGTTTTTGCACCAGGATCTGCAATTTATTCTACAACTCCAGAAAACGAATATCAACCAAACAGTGGTACGTCAATGGCTTCGCCTGCAGTAGCTGGTGTTGCTGCATTAGTACGTTCTTATTTTCCTAAATTGAGTGCTGCGCAAGTTAAACAAGTGGTTTTAGAGTCTGGTTTACCTATTACTACAAGAGTTGTTGTAGGTGGTGAAGCTTCTAACGTTTTACCATTTTCAGACTTATCTAAAACAGGAAAAATAGTTAACGCTTATAATGCCTTAATTATGGCTTCAAAGTTGTAATACACCTTTTGATTTGCCTTAAAAACTAATCTCATAGGGGTTATTTAGTGAAAACAAAATAACCCCTAATAAAAACCCATAAATTCTATGAAATATTTCATTCTAAGTCTTTTTTCTCTTTTAATTTTTACCGCTTGTGGTACTGCAGAACAGACCCTCACAACGGCTACAAAAACTAATAACACCACAAATAGTTATTGGCAACAACATGTAGATTATGCGATGGAAATTGATATGGATGTTAATAACTACCAATATCAAGGGAAGCAAAAGTTGGTTTATACTAACAATTCACCCGACGTAATCAATAATGTTTATTATCATTTATTTTTTAATGCGTTTCAACCTGGTAGTGAAATGGATGTACGATCGCGAACTATAAAAGATCCCGATCCAAGAGTGGGCGACCGTATTAGTAAGCTTAAACCCAATGAAATTGGTTATATTAAAGTCAATTCATTACAACAAAACGGAACAGCAATAGCTTACAAAACTGTTGGAACGGTCTTAGAAGTACAATTAGCAGAACCTATTCAACCAGGGGAGAAAGTAACCTTTGATATGGATTTTGATGCGCAAGTACCGGTTCAAATTCGTCGTTCAGGAAGAAATAGCAAAGAAGGTGTAGCTTTATCAATGTCTCAATGGTATCCTAAATTAGCTGAATACGATGATGAAGGATGGCACGCTGATCCTTATATCGGAAGAGAATTCCATGGTGTTTGGGGTGATTTTGATGTAAAATTAACAATTGATAAGGATTATGTTGTAGGAGGAACGGGGTATCTTCAAGGCGAACCTACTGTAGAATCAGGAAAGAAAACGCTACATTTTAAAGCGCCAAAAGTGCATGATTTTACTTGGGGTGCTGATCCAGATTATATTCACGATACCTTACAAATGCCAAATGGACCATTATTACATTTCTACTATAAAAGTACTTTAGATCAACAGTATTTAGACAATTGGAAAAAATTACAATCAGATACCGCAGAATTAATGAACTTCTTTAATGAAGAAATTGGTACGTATCCTTACGAGCAATACTCTGTAATTCAAGGTGGCGATGGTGGTATGGAATATGCCATGAGCACATTAATTACTGGAGAACGCAGCTACGGTAGTTTATTGGGTGTAACTGCACACGAGCTAGCTCACACTTGGTTTCAATTTTTATTGGCTTCAAATGAATCTAAACACGAATGGATGGATGAAGGTTTTACGACTTATATTTCAAACTTAGCCATGGAAATTTTTAAGGAAGAAAAAAGTAAAAATCCTCTAGCACGTGCTTATGCTAGTTATATTGCTTTAGCAAATTCTGGTTTTGAACAACCCTTAACAACCCACTCGGATCGTTACGCCTTCAACCAAGCATATGGTGCTGCTGCTTATAGTAAAGGAGCTGTATTATTAGCACAATTAGGTTATATAATTGGTGAAGAGAATTTGGATAAAACCATAAAGAAATACTACGAAGATTTTAAGTTTAAACACCCTAAGCCTTTTGATGTTATTCGTACAGCTGAGCGTATTACAGACCTTGAACTCGACTGGTACTTTATAGATTTTGCACAAACTACAAATACAATTGATTATGGGGTTAAAGCGGTAGAAGATACATCGATTACTTTAGAGCGTATTGGTTTAATGCCAATGCCTTTAGACCTTACCGTAACCTACACAGATGGTACTTCGGAAGATTTTTATATTCCACTTCAAATGATGCGTGGCGAAAAGCCAACCACAGCCACTATAATTGAAGATTGGGCTTGGGCAATGCCAACCTATACTTTTGATGCTAAAAAGGCTGTAAAATCAGTTGAAATAGATGCCTCACAAATGATGGCAGATGTTAATAGAACAAACAATATAATTACTGTAGAGTAAAACCTATAATAATCTAAATAAAAAGAGCATAACTGGCGGTTATGCTCTTTTTTATTTTATAAATGTTTGCTTAAAATCGTTTTTTAAACACCACATCCTCTTGGTAATTATAAACACGCCAGGTCCCATCTTGCTGGTCTCTTTTGTATTTTCCTTTAATTTTTAATTTTCCATTACTGTAATACTCTAAATAATCGCCGTGTTTTAATCCATTTTTGAGTTCTACAGAAAATCGTGTTTTACCGTTGTAATAGGTCTTTTTAAATTTCTTAGCGGTTAAATCTGTTGGAAAGATTTCTTTAATATTAAAAACAGTAGCCTTGTTAATAGTCGCTTCAGTGAGTTCAACTTGTTTTGTAGTGGTACTTCTTTTAGATTTAAAAGCAGTATCCATGAAAGTGTATTTGCTTTTTACAATTTCGGGATCTTCGTAGTCTACAACTAGCTTCGTTTCAAAAAAATCATCTTCGGATTGCAATTGAATCCCTATTTGTGAAAAGCAGATAAAATAATCTTTATTAGCCTGTAACTCCTTTCTGGTATTAGCATCTAAAAAATTATAAGCACTATTGTATAGATATGGTGCGTTTATATAAGCAAAAACACTAGATCGACTATCAAAATTATTATCAAAATCTTCAAAAGATTCAAAATTTGCTAGTGTTTGATCATTAATATAGCTGGTAATTATACTTTTTAAGGTGTTAGGATGGTTACTAAAAACCACATAATCATCTATAACTGTAAAATACGGTCTATCAATTTCTTTGAATAAATCTCCTAATAAGGCTTTAAAAAAGCCTTTAATATCCATATAATTAATTGCATGTCCTTTGTAACTGACTTCTTTAAATTTGGCAGGACTCCGGCGTCTTATTTGTTCTAAAATAAAATGTAAGTTCTTTTTAGCATCATCACTATCGGTTGTTTTTAAGATAAACGCAACATCTTTTTTAGAATTAGTTACTGTAGAGTGCAATTGAATTAGGGCAATTTCATCATCTATCCAACTTATAAAATGCTTTTCTAAATCTATTTTTAGGAAATTTTCTATTTGTTCTGTGCCATCTAAATAACTTTTAAATTCTTCTGGTTTTTCTTTTAATACATTCTCAAAATTACTGTAGAATTTATCAAAACGATCAAAGGTAAAACTCAAATAAAAAGCAGTTTCTTTTGGTGCTATCTCTGGGATTCGCCTAGAACTTTTACCCGAATTTTGAAGTGATTTTAAATAAATGCTTACCGTCTCATTATAGTTGGTAATACCGTTTGCTGTTATGGTATTATCATCCAAATCAAAATTAAATCCACTAAAAAGTAAGCTCTTACTCAATGTCTTTGTTAAGGCACCAGATTCATTAGAAAAAACTTTTAAATAATCTTCGAAATATTGGTACTGTAAATACAATCGAAACATATCACCATAACCAACTTCTTTTTCAACTTCAATAAAATCTAAATTTCGACCAATTTCTGGTTCTAAATATTGATCTATTGAAGCTTCTACCAAAGTATGTACATAAGACGCAATCATTTGATTTTTAATAAAACTAATATGTAAAGTTTCACGGTCGGTTACATCGTAAATCTCAATAATTTCGTGATTGTGATATTTGCGTTTACTCACCTTATAATTACTATCGGTAAAGCTGTTTAAATGATTTTTTAAAATATTTAGTTTTGCTATTTTTTGTAAATCTACCACATAGAAAAAATCGTATTTCTTAGGCTTATAAACATGAGCAGAAATTAAAACTTCTCTATTTCCTATGCTTTCAAAAACACTTTTTTCTTGTTTAAAAATCGTATCAATTTTATTAAGGCTTTCTGCTAATTCATTAAAATAAGTATTGGTATTAAGATGGTTCCAGATATCACTTTTACTGATGTCGTTCCAATTATCTATAGGATCTTGAGTTTCTATGATATAAACCGCATCTTTAGGAACTAAGTAAATAGACTTTAAATTATCATTAGTATCAATATAAAATGTATAAAAGCCGTAGAGGGTAAAACTAAAAATAAGGGCAATTATAATAAGTAGAGATTTTCTTTTTCTCATTGTAGCGGTTTATTGGGGTTAGAATGAAAAATCTTCACAACAAAAGTAACCTAATATTCTTGTAAATAAACGAGAATCAATATTTAGGCCTCGAATTTCTACAAATCGTAAACTTTTACTACTAAAGCTTTAGTATTGCTAAGATTTAAACTTACTTTGTTATATTAAAGAATACCCTAAATTTTAAAGCTTTACTAAAAGCATAATTTATTAAGATGTCTTTTACATACGCCAAAAAAGATAAACTAAAAAGTAAAAAGCTTATAGAAGAGCTGTTTACAAACGGAAAAGTAGTTACCGCTTATCCCTTAAGATTGGTCTACATACAAACTAAATTTGAAGATGGTTCGCTACTAAAAACAGGGGTTTCTGTTAGCAAAAGATTACATAAAACAGCGGTTTCTAGAAATAAAATTAAACGTTTGTTAAGAGAAACCTACAGGCTTAATAAACCCTTGTATTTTAACAATAGTTCTGCATCTTATGCGTTTATGATTTTGTATATTGGTAAAGGTGGAACATCTTTTGATAAACTTAACCAAACTATGACAGTACTGTTTAAAAAATTCTTGGCTAAAAACGCCCCATTAATTAAAACATCTGGTACTAATACTACTAAAACATGAGACACCTATTACATAAAAGAATCCTGTTCCCAATTTTAGCTGTGCTTATTTTTTTTGGCACCACAGCATTCAAAAATGACTTTTTTGAAATAGCCAAACAAATCGAAATATTTACCACGCTTTATAAGGAAATCAACATGAATTATGTTGATGATACTAATCCTGGAAACCTTATGGATACAGCGATTAAAAGCATGTTGAACGATTTAGATCCTTACACCCAGTTTTATAACGAACAAGATGTAGAAGCGTCTAGAATTAATAATGCTGGTGATTACACAGGCATTGGAGCTAGAGTTTTAACTTTAGAAAACAAATTGGTTATTATAGAACCTTATAAAAATTATGCTGCAGACAAAGCCGGACTTAAAGCTGGAGACGAAATCATAAAAGTAGATAACGTAACCGTTGCCGATTTTAAAGATGATGCTGCCAATTTACTACAAGGTGCTGCAGGTACTGAAGTTTCGGTTACCTATAAAAGACAAGAAAAAACTACAACGGTAAAAATTATAAGAGAATCCTTAGAGATTAAAGCTGTACCTCATTATTCTATGGTCGATGAAAAAACAGGTTATGTGGTACTCAGAAAATTTAATGATAAAGCATCAGCTGAAACTATGAGTGCTATTAAAGCATTAAAAAATCAAGGTGCCACGCAATTAATTTTGGATCTTAGAGGAAATCCTGGTGGTTTATTAAGTGAAGCTGTTAACGTCACTAATATTTTTGTACCGCAAAATCAATTGGTAGTGACCACTAAATCTAAGGTAAAAAAATACAATAAAACCTATTATACACAACGAGAAGCTATTGATACCGAAATTCCTTTAGTGGTTTTAATTGATGGAAGAAGTGCTTCTGCAAGCGAGATTGTTTCTGGTGCATTACAAGATATGGATCGTGCCGTTGTGGTTGGTACGCGAAGTTTTGGTAAAGGTTTAGTACAACGCCCAAAATCGTTGATTTACGGCACGCAAATGAAAATTACGATATCTAGGTATTACACACCATCAGGACGCTGTATCCAAGCTTTAGATTACTGGAATAGAGATGAAAATGGTAAAGCTACCAGAACAGAACAAGAAAATTATAATGTCTTTAAAACCAGAAATGGTCGCGATGTATTTGATGGTGGCGGTGTACAACCAGATATTGAAGTTGAATTTGCAAAGCATACCCCAATAACTAAAGCTATTTCAGAAGAAAATCTTGTTTTCAACTTTGCTACAAATTATTATTACGATCATAAAGTTGAAGCATTAAAAAGCTTTGAACTATCAGATTCAGACTTCAAAGATTTTAAAAATTATATAAAAGCAAGTGGTTTTAATTTTGAAACAAAAACTGAAAAAGCATTAATCAATGCTATCAATGTTGCTAAAGAAGAAGAACTAGATGCCGTTATTAAATCTGATTACAATGATTTAACAGCAGCTCTAAAAACTTATAAAACCAATGCTATAGACGCTAATAAAACCCAATTAAAATCATTACTTACAGACGAAATTATTAAACGTTATTTTTACAGTGAAGGCTTATATACCTATTATACCGCTAATAATATTGAAATTAAAAAAGCTTTGACTATTCTCAATAATCCCTCACAATATTCTAGTATCTTGAGATAGAAATTATTTTTTTTATATTTATAATCGCAATTATTTTCTGGAAGTAAGAAAATTATAATAAAATGAAATTCCTAACTATACTTTTATGTTTATGTGTTCAGCTTTCTTTTGCCCAAGAAGAAGTGAAACACGAGGTTTATTTTGAAACCGACCAACACGATATTCCGGAAACAGAACACAGCAGATTATTACTTTTTTTATCAAAAATTGAAGATATAGATATTGAGAAGATTTCTATCTATGGCTTTACAGATGATCGCGGAAGTGATAATTATAATCTTGTGTTATCTCAAAATCGTGCTGATGCCATAAAATCAGTATTTTCTAATAATGAGTTTGATGAGTCAAAAATGACCAATGTTGATGGAAAGGGTAAAATTTTGGTCAATATTATTAAAGAAAATGACTTAAATAAAATACGAGGTTTAAATCGTAAAGTTGAAATTATTGTCACACCTGTTTTTCCTCCTAAAGTAAAAGAGGAAGTTAAAGAACCGGAAAAAGAAACTGCTGAGGATATATTGAAAGGCGATTTAAAAGAAGGGGATAAAATTCTATTAGAAAATCTTTTATTTAGAACAGGGTACAGTTATTTAACCAAAGAATCTAAACCCGTACTAGACAGAATAGCTGATATTTTAGTTGAACGTACCAATGTTTATTTTACTATAGAGGGTCATGTATGCTGTACTCAAGGTCAAAGAGATGCTATTGATCGTAAAACTAAAAAACGGAATCTATCTTTAGCTCGTGCAAAATATATCTACGATTATCTGGTAGATAAAGGCGTAAAACACTACCGAATGAAATTTGCTGGTATGCGTAGAAAAGCACCCCTTGGCGGAGATCCGCAATTAGATAGACGTGTAGAAATTGTTGTAACGCGGATTTACGAAAAGTAACTAGGCTTTTATCATGTTGATATGTGGAATACCATCTTCTAAATAGCCTTCACCAACTTCATAAAATTCTAAATTATTATAAAATTGTTTTAAATAGGATTGTGCAGAAATTCTAATGACTGTTTCGT
This sequence comes from Winogradskyella vidalii, assembly GCF_013403955.1. Lineage (GTDB taxonomy): Bacteria > Bacteroidota > Bacteroidia > Flavobacteriales > Flavobacteriaceae > Winogradskyella > Winogradskyella vidalii. The sequence goes on from NZ_JABFDG010000004.1 coordinate 194,631, forward strand.
TATAATGTGTTTTAATAGCATTTATAGACGCTTTCATAATTGCATTACCATAATGATACTTTCGTTCGTTTTTTAGCACTACAACGCGTCCTATACTAGCTTCTTTAAAATAATAACCAGGTTGAAACACTCGGGTATAAGCGACTAATTTTTCATTTTTATAACCTAAAACATGAAGTGCTTTTTGGTCCTTACCATCAATATCTTGGTAAACGCAATCTTGTTCTACTACAAAGACTTCACTTCGTAGTTGAAGCAGGTCATAGAGCTGTTGAATTGTTAATTCTTCGAAAGTTTTTACTTCTATTTTTAGCATAATAATTGATTCGTATTTGAGAGTGCAGCGTGTTAATCTTTAAAATTATAGGACAATAATAAATAGATTACTTCCTTCGCAGGAATTCTAATCCTGAACAATAATAGCCTTATCACCAACTTTTCCAAATTCTGGTTGAATGTTAATATGGTTAATGGCATACTTATTAAACAAGCGTTCCTCAATTTCTTTCAGAATAACATCAAATTCAGAAAGTGAGATATCTTCATTAAAATCTATATGTGCTTCTAAATGAATTTCTTGTTCGTTTAATTGCCAAATATGCACATGGTGGACGTTTTTAATAAGTTCTAAGGTCTGTATATCTTCTACAATAGATTGTACTGATGTGGTTTCTGGTGTAAATAGCATCAATACTCTAAAAGAATTTTTAAGTAAATCCCAACCCATAATAACCAAATAAATGGCAATGGCAAAGGTCAATACACTATCGATCCACCAAATTTTATAATATTTCATTAATAAGCCACCAATTAAAACCGCTACACTTGCCATCATATCTGTTAATAGATGCAGGTAGGCACTTTTCATATTCATATTATGATTGGAATTCTTTTTCAGTAATAAAACACTAAAACCATTTCCAAAAATGGCAAAAAGAGATAACCAAATGACGAGATCAGATTCAATTTGCTCTGGGTTTTGAAAACGTTGAACCGCTTCACTTATAAGAAGTACAGCAACTATTATTAAAGTAGATGCATTGATAAAAGCAGCTAAAATCTCGGCACGTTTATAACCAAATGTCCGGATTAAAGAGGCTTTTCTTTTAACTAATTTATTAGCAATATAACTTATGATTAAGGAAACTACATCACTAAAATTATGAAGTGCATCACTCAATAAAGCTAAACTACCAGAAAATAGACCACCAACAACCTGAGCAACTGTAATGGCTATATTTAAAAATATAGAAATTAGTAAATTACGACTATTAAGGTCGTGAGCATGATTATGAGAATGTGAGTGACTCATTTTATATCAATTTAAAATTGATATGCGTTATTTATTTTGTTAGCATGACATTGGAATCTTATCCACACGATTTTGATGGCGACCACCTTCAAACTTAGTGTTTAAAAATGTATCGACCATTTTAATAGCTTGCGGAATCGAAGTAAAACGTGCCGGAATACAAATAATATTAGCATTATTATGTAAACGTGTTAATTCTGTAATTTCACTCGTCCAGCAAACGCCAGCTCTTACATGTTGGTATTTATTCGCCGTCATAGCGACACCATTAGCACTTCCACAAATTAAAATGCCAAAATCTACTTTATTACCTTCGACATCTTTAGCAACAGGATGTACAAAATCTGGATAATCTACACTATCTAAACTATCAGTACCGTAATTGGTTACCTTATGTCCTTTTGCTTCTAAATGTTTTATAATAGCAAATTTATAATCTGATCCTGCGTGATCGTTTCCTATTGAAATTGTCATGTCTTATTTAAATTCTTTCCGTAAAACGGATATTTGGTTAGTTTTATAATACAAAGTTACGAATAATTAAAGTCCGTTAATTAGAAACTGGTATTAGATGTTAATAAGTCTATAAAAGAAAAAAACCTTGAGAATATTCTCAAGGTTTTTAATTATAAAATAATGTCTTAATTTACGATTTAGTTTTTTACTAATCTTCTAGTAAAACTACCTTTATCTGTTGCTATTTGTACCATATACATACCAGAAGCGATATGACTTGTAGAAATAGTAGAATTTGTAGATTTTAAAATTAATTTTCCTGATACATCATAAACACTCACAGCATTTAAAACGGTATCGTTATTTAATCTTATAATTAATTCATTTTTAACTGGGTTTGGTCCTACAAAGACATCAGAAAAGATATAATCAGGATTACTTAAATAAGCTTCACAATCTTCACTATAAGCACAATCTGCATCTTTAATCCAATCTGCATATATACCGGTACCAGCGTTTGCAGCATCTTCATCAGCTACCTGAATACATTCCAACTCTGGTGTGTTTGAAGCATCTAAAATTGTTAAAGTTGTATTGTCACTTAAATCTAAGCTATCAATTGAAGTATATGATATTACCAACTCAGTTAAAGAAACTAAAGTACTTACATCTAAATCGCTAACGGTACTAAAAGAAATATCTAAACTAGTTAATCCTATAATATCTTCAATACCTGTTAAATCTACAACACTAGACCCACTAATATCTATTGACGTAATATTTATAATATTTGCTGTAGGTACAAAATCGTCTAATTCACCTGAATCATAACCTAAATCTATAAAATACTGCTCAAAAGCATCATCTGGTACATACGTAAGATTACAAACTTCACTATACGTACAAGCATCATCTTTTTCCCAAAAAGAATAAAGACCTGTACCAGCATTTGCAGCAGTTTCATCAGCTACAGAAATACAATTTAATAAAGGCGTACTTAATGATTTAAACGTTGTTAAAGCCGTATTTGCAGTTAAGTCTAAAGTATTAACTTCGGTATTAAAAACCGTTAGAAACGTTAATGCTACATTATTAGTAACATCTATACTTGTAATCTGAGTACCAGAAACACCTAAAGCAGTTAAAGTGGTATTAGAACTGACATCGATACTAGAAATTGGTGCATTAGTTAAATATAAATCGTCTAATACTATATTATTACTTACATCTAAACTCGTTATATCTGAGTTATCTAAATAAACAGATTCTAAAACTACATTATTACTTAAATCAAGACTTGTGATTGCTGTATCACTAGCATCTAAATACGTTAAAGCGGTATTAGAACTAACATTTAAATTAACAATTAAAGTACTAGAAACATCTAAGGTTGTTAATGCTGCAAAATCTGCTAATCCTGTTAAATCCGTAATGTTAATATCATTAACATCAAGAGACGCAATAGTTTCAATATTAGCCGTTAAAACATAGTTATCTAATACAGTATCATAACCTTGATCAATTAAAAATTGCTCAAAGAAATTATCTGGTACATAAGTTTGCTGTGCGTGTGAAAAATTTAAAAATAACACACTAAATAAAAGTGCTGAATAAAGTAATTTTTGTTTCATAATAATCCCCTTTAAATATTTACATATTAGTAATTTGGCTACAATATTAGCATAACTTTTTTAATTTTTAACAATATTTGTTTATAATCGACTTTATAAACAAAAAAAAACTGTATATCGATAATATTTGTATTTAATAGTAAATTATAATTAGCCATATCATAACTAAGCTTATAACTTGTTAATAACTGTTGACAACTCTTGAAAATAAAAATTAGGAATATCCACTTATTTTTTCAAACCAAAATAGAAACTTAATAACCTAATTAGTTAACCATTTTTTTCGCTGAAGTTATTAAACATCATTTGTAATGAAATGAACAGGATTTGATAATAAACATATCACTCAATTCTATTAACATCGGTTATTAACAGTTGTTAATAGCTTTTTTATTTTGCTTTAAAATGAAGCAGTTATATGTAAAGTTATTGTTAACTAAAGTGTAGTAAAATGTAAACTACGAGTATTCAAAATAATTCTTAAAAAAGTTATTGTAACTATTAACACACTATAATAACCATTATTTTATTTTTTAAATTTTAAAAGAAAAATGATTATATGTATATATATGTTGATAACATCAATTTTTATTAATTTAACCTTCTCTAAACACCATTAAAAAATTAAAACGTAACTTTGTATCAAACTTAATAACCTCTCTTCACCTAAATTAAGTTTTAAAACATCGTCATTGTGAGTGTCACATTGAGCGCAGTACAAATTCAATAGTTTAAATTTAAACTATATGCTAAGATGCTTGGTTTCATTCAAAATGACAAATACAATAATAGATTACAAATTAAATGAGTAAAAAGAAAAAAAGGAAACCGTCTCATAATAAGATTTCCAACCTTACAAATACAATTCTAAGTATTTTAAAAAAAGATAGAAACGCAACTTTCAATTACAAACAAATTGCTGCTAAACTAGGTGTTAATGATGCCAGTAGTCGTAACCAGATTATAAAGAAACTTCAACAACTTAAAGCAAAACAAGAGATTGAAGAAGTCGATCGTGGTAAATTTAAAGCCATTGTTAATACCGAATATCATACAGGTATTTTAGATATGGCCTCAAAAGGCAATGGTTACATTATTTCAGACGATTTTGAAGATGATGTATTTATCGCTTCAAACAATATTAACAAAGCTTTACATGGTGACGAAGTAGAATTCTACGCATATAAAAGAAAACATCGCGGCAAGCAAGAAGGTGAAATTACCAATATTATTAAACGTGCTAAAACGGAATATGTTGGTTCTATTCAAATTCATGATAAAAAGAATTTTGCTTTTGTAGTTGTTGATAGTAACAAAATGTATACTGATATTTTTGTACCTATTAACAAAACCTTGAAAGCTGAAGACGGCGATAAAGTATTAGTATCTTTAGAAGATTGGCCAGAAAAAGCCGATTCTCCTAACGGAAAAGTTATCGAAGTTTTAGGAAAACCAGGAGAACACGGTACAGAGATTAATTCTATAATGGCCGAATATGGTTTACCATTAGAATTTCCTCATGAAGTTGAAGCGTTTGCTAATCAGATAGATACCTCTATTACTGCTGAAGAAATTGCGAAACGTCGTGATATGCGTAAAGATTTAACCTTTACCATTGATCCTAAAGATGCCAAAGATTTTGATGATGCTTTATCTTTTAAAGTTTTAGATAATGGCTTATACGAAATAGGAATTCATATCGCAGATGTATCGCATTATCTAGAACCAGGAACCGTTTTAGATGATGAAGCTTATGAGCGTGCTACATCTATTTATTTAGTGGATCGCGTAGTACCAATGTTACCCGAAGTATTATCTAATGGCGCTTGTTCATTACGTCCACATGAAGAAAAATATACCTTTTCTGCTGTGTTTCAAATGAATGAAAAATGCGAAATTAAAAACGAATGGTTCGGTAGGACCGTTACCTATTCTGATGCGCGTTTTGCTTATGAAGAGGCGCAAGCTATAATTGAAAATAATGCGAAAATCAATGACGCTGAAGTTCTTAAGCATAAAGAAAAAATAGATACTACAATTCCTGAAGAAGTTTCATTAACAGGAAAAGAATATCAAACGTCAGTTGAGGTAGCACAAGCCATTATAAAAATGAATCAACTGGCGCGTAAAATGCGAAATGCACGTATGCGAGATGGCGCCATTTCTTTTGATAAAGTAGAAGTAAAATTCGATTTAGACGACCAAGCAAATCCAGTTGGTGTATTCTTTAAAACCAGTAAAGATGCTAATAAGATGATTGAAGAATTCATGTTATTAGCTAACAGAAAGGTTTCAGAATTTGTAGGAAAACAAAAGAAAACCTTTGTTTATCGTGTTCACGATGAACCCGATGAATCAAAACTTGCACAGCTTCAAAATGTAGTTGCGCGTTTTGGACATAAACTTAATTTTAAAGATAAAGGTAGTATTTCATCGTCTTTAAATAATTTACTAAAAGATGTTGAAGGTAAAAAAGAACAAAATTTAGTAGATACGCTTACAATAAGAACCATGTCTAAGGCCGAATATACTACGCATAACATCGGACATTATGGTTTGGCATTCGAATATTACAGTCATTTCACCTCACCAATTCGTCGTTATCCCGATGTTATGGCACATCGTTTATTACAACAATATTTAGATGGTGAAAAATCAGCTAACGAAGAAATTTATGAAGAGCGTTGTAAACATTCTAGTAACATGGAATATTTAGCGACTAAAGCAGAACGCGATTCTATTAAATACATGCAAATTCGTTTTATGCAAGATCATGAAGATGAAGAATTTTTAGGTGTGATTTCTGGTGTAACCGATTGGGGAATTTATATCGAAATCATTTCTAATAAATGTGAAGGTATGGTCAGTGTTAGAGATATGAAAGATGATCACTATCAATTTGACCAAGATCAATACGCGATGGTTGGTAATAAAACAGGAACCATGTATCAACTTGGTGATGAAGTGGTTGTTAAGGTTAAAAATGCTGATTTAACAAAGAAGCATTTAGATTTCTACATGGTAGGAAAACCAGAAGAAGAAAATTAAATATTACTGTAACACTTAAATAAAATAGTACTCTTATATAGTAAATAAAGTATACTATGATTCTCACAACAACCAATTCCATAGAAGGGCATAATATTATAGATTACTTAGGTATTGTAACTGGTATTTCTTATAATTCTTCGTATTCTTATAAAGGAAAAAGCATGTCTTTTAAAGATATGTTTAGTAAGCAAAAATATTTTGAAATTTATGAAGAAAGTCTCGAAAATATTAAAGAAGAAGCATTTCAAAAACTTCAAAATAATGCTAAAGTATTAGGTGCAAATGCCGTTGTTGGCATTCAAGTTGATATAGAAACTTTAGCAAATACAACGACATTAATTGTTTCTATTACAGGAACAGCTGTAAAAGTTGCCGTTTAATTATGAAGACTTCAACAAAAGCAAGTTTATACGTTTTTTTAATATTTGCCGTTATCTATGTGATTGTAAGATTTAGCATTCAAGCACTATTTACAGATATTAACCAAATGGTTTTAGCTGTTCTTTCAGCTGTAATTACTGTTGTTTTAACACCTCAAAGACGTATAATTAAAAAACAATCCGGAGAGGAAATTCAGTTAAAATGGTTATTCAGTAAGAAGGTATTTACTATAAAATAAATTATAATATGAAAAATATTGTTGCATTCATAAGCTTATTTTTCGCTTTAGCGATTAATGCTCAAGAGACTATAGAAAAAAATATTGGAGCGTTTTCAACGGTAAAAGTATTTGATTTAATTCATCTCAAAATGATTGAATCAGATGAAAATAAAGTCGTTATTTCAGGAAAAAACAGAAATGATGTGGAGCTTGTTAATAGGAATGGTACATTAAAAATAAGAATGAGTCTCGAAGAAAGTTACGATGGTAATGATACTGTAGTAGTACTTTATTTTACAACAATAGATGTTATTGATGCAAATGAAGGCGCTAAAGTAACTGTTAAAGCACCTATAGAACAGTACGAAGTGGATTTAAAGGTACAAGAAGGCGCAGAAATCTCAGCTGCACTAAAAGCTACCTATGCCAATTTTAGAGCCGTTACAGGTGGAATAATTAATGTTACCGGAAGTTCTAAAAACCAAGATATTTCTATTTATACAGGAGGTGTTTACAATGGACAAGATTTTATAACCTCAGAAACTAAAGTTAGCATAAATGCTGCTGGAGAAGCCTATGTACATGCAACTCAATATGCAGATGCAAAAATAAAAGCCGGCGGAAATATCTATATTTATGGTGAACCAAAACAAGTAGATGAAAGCACCATGCTTGGTGGTACAATAAAACGCATGTAGTTTCGGTTGAGTTTCTTACTTTTGTGTAAACCGCAAGTTTTACATGTTAGACGATATCTTAACAGCCATTCCCTTCGGGATAATTTTAGCCTTTACTATAGGTCCAGTTTTTTTTGTGTTATTAGAAACAGGAGCAACTAAAGGGTTTACTAGTGCTGTTATCTTTGATTTAGGGGTGATTTTTGCCGATATTGTTTTCATTTTTGTTATTTTTTTAAGCACAGATTCTTTATTAGAAAACATTAAAGACGATCCTAAATTATTGGTCTTTGGTGGTACTCTCTTGGTAATTTATGGTCTCATCAGTTTTATAAAAACATCAAAATCTTTTCGTTCTATTGTAAGAGAACATCATAGAATTGAACTTCCTAAAAAGGATTATGGAATGCTTTTTATTAAAGGTTTTTTACTCAATTTTATAAATATTGGGGTTTTATTAGGTTGGCTAGGGTTTATTGTGATAGGAACCTCAATAACTAGCTCTGAGAACGGAGTAACTATTTTTATTACAACAATGTTAATCTCCTATTTTTTAACCGATTTGGTTAAAATAGCAGCCGCTAAACGATTAAAAAATAAATTAACACCTCGTCGTGTTTTTAAAACTAAGAAAATAGTAGCTCTAGTCATTCTTGCTTTTGGAATCCTACTTTTAAGTCAAGGCCTTTTTCCTGATCTGTATGAAAAAGGAATAGAACAGATTGAATCTGTAAATCCTATATAGCTTTTAGAATATGAAGACTAATTTGTTAACTTTGCCATTACGTCTTTCCATTATAATTGTAATTTTTGGCGCATTATTTAAAGTTATGCATTGGCCATATGCAACACACTTAATGTTAATAGGTACGGTTTCTTTAGGCTTATTATACAGTGTTCGATTTATAAATAAAAAGCACAAATCTAAATTAGATTATGTAAAGTTATTTATGATTTTACTTTGGGTTTTTCAGTATTTAGTATCAGCGTTTCACATCGTTTATATTCCTTATATATTTAAAATTTTGCTACTAATACTTTTTGTATATTGGTTTATAGTCGAGGGTATTTATTACTTTAAAAACAGAAAATTTAAAAAAAATAAGTTTCTTAAAATCGTATATTATCTTCTCGTTGGATGTACGGTTTTTACTTTGTTTTTTGGCATTATCTTTAAAATTCAACATTGGCCTTATGGCGCTTTATTATTTACGCTTGGCGTGTTATTATTAAGTGTGTTGTTGATTTTGATTACTTTATTATCGCTAGAAAAAGTAATTAAAGCTTTTGGTAAATAGCTTATTAACTAACGATAAAGTTTTACGCTCAGAATCAGGAATAAAAAAAGAGACACTTTTCAGTATCTCTTTTTTGAGGTGTCGAGCGGATTCGAACCGCTGTAGATGGTGTTGCAGACCACTGCCTAGCCACTCGGCCACGACACCCTAATTTCTTGCTAAAGCAGGAATCTCATTTTATTAGCGAGAGCGCAAATATAAAAATTATATACGGTATAACAATTATATTTTAGATGATGTTTACAGGTTTTAGTATTATTAATACTAAAAATGACTTTAATTTTTTCGTTTATGAGTCATTTGAATCGTAACCATTTCAACATCACCACCAATGGGTGGATTAACTTTTCTAACGGCTACGGTGGCTTTTGTAATTAAAGATTCTTCTTCAAAAAACCGATTTAAAATGCGTTTAGCAACACTTTCTAGCAATTTAGAAGGCTTTGCCATTTCTTCTCGTACAACGCGATTTAAAAACACATAATCAACCGTGTCTGCTAAATCGTCTGAAACTGATGAAGATTGTAAATTAGCCTTAATTTTAATATCTACTCTATAATCGCTACCAATAGCAGTTTCCTCTTTTAAACAACCATGATTAGCAAAGACCCTTATATTTTCAACTTTAATTATTCCCATAAAGCAAAAATAATATAAAAGATATTAGACTGCTTAGCTTTTAGAACTAAGTACAAAGACTAAAAATTAACTCATTGATAAACAGATATTAATTTTTAAAATTCTTTTTGTTCCTTTACAACCTGTATTGATTCTTGTCTCTAACAGCAATGCGGTATTTACTCTATTTTTTTAATTCGTAAACAAATCAAAAATATTACTTAGTGCTCCGGTTTTAGCTTTATAAAACTCTGTATAATGGCATTTTTTACAACTTACAGAACTAAATTTTTTATTCTGAACATCAAAGATTTTAGATAATGTACCACCTGTGGCACGCATTTGGCCAATTTCATAAGTTGTATTAGCGCATTTTGGACATTTATAATTCATAAATTTTCTATAGGTAATGATTCATACTATCAGTCTAAAAAAGTAAATAAATGTTACATTTTGCTTAATTTTACCGACCGGATTAATGATGTTGAGTTTTATAGCTTTTTTATAATAGCCAACAGCTAATACCTAAAAAATGTCAGAAGAAACAAAGTCACTCAATTTTATTGAGCATATTATAGAAGAAGATTTAGCGAATGGTTTGCCTAAAGACAAACTTAGATTTCGTTTTCCACCAGAACCTAATGGTTATTTACATATTGGGCATACTAAAGCAATCGGAATTAGTTTTGGGCTAGGAGAGAAGTATAATGCTCCTGTTAATTTACGTTTCGATGATACCAACCCTTCCAAAGAAGAGCAAGAATATGTTGATGCCATAAAAAAAGACATTGCTTGGTTAGGCTACCAATGGGAAAATGAATTGTATTCTTCCGATTATTTTCAAAAATTATACGATTGGGCCATTCAAATGATTAAAGACGGTAAAGCTTATGTAGATAGTCAAACCTCTGAAGAAATTGCAGCTCAAAAAGGGACACCAACGCAAGTAGGAACCAATAGTCCGTATAGAGATCGTAGTGTGGAAGAAAACCTGGATTTATTTCAACGAATGAAAGCGGGCGAATTTCCTGCAGGAACCCATATTCTCCGTGCTAAAATTGACATGGAAGATCCCAATATGCTGATGCGTGATCCAATGATGTATCGTATTATGTATGCGCACCACCATAGAACTGGTGATGAATGGTGTATTTATCCTATGTACGATTGGACGCATGGTGAGAGTGATTATATAGAACAAATTTCTCACTCTTTATGTTCTTTAGAATTTAAACCCCACCGAAAGTTGTACGATTGGTTTAAAGACCATGTACACGATTACAGTAAAGACGATTTGCCTTTGCCACCAAAACAACGCGAATTTGCACGTTTAAATTTGAGTTATACCATAATGAGTAAACGTAAATTACTCACATTGGTAGAAAAAGGTTTGGTTTCGGGTTGGGATGATCCTCGTATGCCAACAATTTCTGGTTTGCGTCGTCGTGGTTATACACCAAATTCTATTCGTCAGTTTATTAAAAAAGTAGGCGTTGCTAAACGCGAAAATGTGATTGATGTTTCGCTTCTTGAATTTTGTATTCGTGAAGATTTAAATAAAACAGCAAATCGTGTGATGGCGGTTTTAGACCCTATAAAAGTGGTCATTACTAATTATCCGGAAGCTAAAGAGGAATGGTTAGAAGCTGAAAATAATCAGGAAGATGAAGCTGCCGGATTCCGTAAAGTACCCTTTTCAAGAGAAATATATATTGAAAAAGACGATTTTAAAGAAGAAGCCGGAAACAAATTTTTTAGATTAAAACTCGGTGGTGAAGTTCGATTAAAAAATGCCTATATCATAAAAGCTAACAGTGTTGTTAAAGCTGCTAATGGTGAGATTACGGAAATTCACTGTACTTATGATGAAGATACCTCTAAAAAAGTAAAAGGCACCTTGCATTGGGTCTCTATAAAACACGCTATTAAAGCAGAAATTAGAGAATATGATCGTTTGTTTATGCACGAAGCACCAGACAGCCATAAAGACAAAAATTTTATGGAATTCTTAAACCCAAATTCCTTAACCATAAAAACAGGGTATTTAGAACCGAGTTTAGCGGATGTGGAAGTAGGAGAGCGGTTTCAGTTTCAACGTTTAGGCTATTTTAATGTCGATAATGATTCTACGGCCGATAAATTAGTATTTAATAAAACGGTTGGTTTAAGAGATAGTTGGGCAAAACAAAAGCCAAAACCTCAAAATAATACCAATTCTAATACACCAAAACAGCCGCAACAAAAGCGCCCGGCAATCAGTGTTATTCAACAATTAGGAAAAAAGTACACTAATTATTCCGAAGAAAAACAACTTAAAACTAAAGCAGAAATACAAACCTTAGCTAAAGAGGTTACTTACGATGATTTAGAGCCGTTATTTGGCACTGCAGTAAAAAAAGCAGGTACTCGCATCGCTGTTTTAATTGCGTTAAAAGTATTGCTTGCAAATGGCTTAGAGCGTAACGAAGCTATTGATGAGTTTATAGAAAAAGCTAAAGATGATAAAAACGATATTTTGGTAGCTGAGGCTTCTGACGTATAGTATTTTTATTTGTTCATAATTATGATAATCCTACATGGTTTTTTAAACTTTGTAGGATTTTTTTTAGTTAAATAATTAAGCGTAGTTTAGTGAATATTAAATTTATACTTCTATTCATGAAAAAATCATTACTTTTTTTAGCGTTCCTTAGTATTGGTCATGCTGTTTTTAGCCAAGTTATATCTGGTAAAATTCTAGATACTAATCAAAATCCAATTCCGTATGTCACCTTGCAAATAGGACCAAATTATGGGGTTATTACCAATGAAGAAGGAGTTTATACACTTAAAACTCATAATTTTTCAGATTCAGATACTGTCTCTATTTCATGTTTAGGCTATAAATCTCTTGAATATCCACTTTCCGATTTTACAAATCCGACTTACACCCTTGAAGAATCTATAAGCGAACTTTCAGAAGTGTTTTTAACCAACAAACAACTCTCCATTGAAGAGATACTGACCAAGATTAGAGAAAATATTTCTAGTAATTATAATACTGATGGGAAGCAACGGGTGTTTATAAGAGAAAGTAGTAATTTTAATATTATGGATTTTGACTTTGAAGTTGCAAAATCTTCAAATTTTAATAGGTCAACAATTAAAGACATTAATAGAAATTTTGAGTTGATGAGTCAACAAATGGTGAATAGTAAATCTAAGTATTTTGAAGATACCTTATTAGACTTGTTACATGTTGCAGATAGTACGCAAAGTCATATAATAAAAGCCACTAAACTCGTCAATATCGATAAAGATTTATCTACAGATGCTGTCAATGGCAAATTGATTAAAGGTGTGCTTAATGTTTTAGATTCTACAGCAACGTATAAGTTAAAAACAGGTTTATTTACTGTCGAAGATTCACTAAAGGTAGGTAAAATTTTAAAAGAAGAATCTGATCTTAAAAAAGGAAAAACAACTGTAATGAATAATAAAGCAGCTCGTATTATTAGAAATAATTCACTTGTTGAAAATTCAAAATTAGATTTTATATTCGATGATAAGGGCTATGAGTATACTATAGATGGTATCAGTTATTTAAATGATGAAGCTGTTTATAATATCAGCTTTAATCCCACAAGAAAGTCTGCAAAATACACCGGTCAGATGTATGTAAATACGTCCGATTTTGCAGTGGTAAAATTAGCCTATCAATTTGCTAAAAATAGGAAAGGTAAAAAACTGAATTTAAAGTTTATAGCAGGTTTTAAGTTTGAAGAAAATGCCTATCGCTCTACAGTGATTTTTAAAAAGAATGACAACGCTATTTACGATTTGTATTTTATCAGTCAAGAAAATGGTAACTATGTTTATATAGACCGTTCACTTAAATTTATTAGAAATAATACTGCAGCACATACTGATAAACAACAGTTAAAAATAAAATTTATGATTGAACAAGATTACAAAGCAAAAAGTGAGCTGTTCTTTTTAGATAAAGCGAATTTGAAACCAGATGCAGATTTCCAAATTACTGAAGAATATCCTATTAGTTATATTTCTGAATACGACCCTTCAATTTGGAAAGATTACAGTGTTTTAAGTCCTGTTCAAGCTATTATTGACTATAAAACCAATTAATAGAAGCAATGGTTTTAATAGTTTATTGAGACAAAATAGATTTAGAAAATGACCTCAATGAATTGAAGTAAATACGCGACAAATACAAAGAAGAAGACCATTAAATTGGTAAGCTTTTTAGATATAAAAAAGCCTCATAATTATTAATTATAAGGCTTTTTTTAATGGGTTAATAAACGGATGTATTAATCGACAACTTCCACTTTTCCATCATTTTCAGGAATTTTAAGTTGGGTTTCAAAATTGGGAAGTATTATGTCGGACTGCGTTTTGTTTTTAAGCTTATTAGCTTCCATAAACCACCAATAATCATCAGTATCATTATAAATCCCTAAGAGATACGTTGTAGATAATACACGCTTTCCAGACATTTTCATCTGGTTAAAATTTTCAACGATACATCGATATTGTCCTTGTTCTTTGACAACTTCAGAGACTTGTTTTATTTCTGTTTTTTCAAATTCAAAACCTTGAGATTTCATACCCTCAAAAGAGGATTTCATAACCTTTAAGGCGGCATCTTTTCCACCCATTTCTTCTATAACAGCTGGAAGTGCGTGCTTTAAAACGGTTTCAAAATTCATATTAAAAGCAGCTTCTGAAGCAATTTTAGCATCTCTTAAAGCATCAGCTTTATTTTGAGAAAACAAATTGATACTTGTCGTTAGTAAGACTAATAGTGCGAGTTTTTTAGTTTTGTTCATTGTTTTCATCATTTTCTTTCTTCTTTTTCATTGCCTCACCAATTTGGTTACTAGCTGTAAAACTAGCTACCATATCATTTAACATTTGACTTCCTGCTTGTGGTGAATTTGGTAATAATATTAAGTTACTATTTGTTTCTTGTCCTACAGCTTGCAAGGTATCGTAATGTTGCGTTACTACGATTAATGCTGAAGCTTCTTGAGAGTTGATACCAACGCGATTTAAGACATCTACAGATTCTTCTAAACCACGAGCTATTTCGCGTCGTTGGTCGGCAATACCTTGACCTTGTAAACGCTTACTTTCGGCTTCTGCCTTTGCTTTTTCAACAATTAAAATACGTTGCGCATCACCTTCATATTGTGCTGCAGTTTTTTCTCTATCTGCCGCATTAATACGGTTCATGGCTATTTTAACTTGTGGATCAGGATCAATATCGGTCACTAAAGTTCTGATGATATCAAAACCGTATTCCATCATGGCATCATTTAATTCTGCTTTTACAGCCAAGGCGATATCGTCTTTTTTAACAAAAACATCATCTAATTTCATTTTAGGAACTTCAGCACGTACCACATCAAAAACATAACTTGTAATCTGTTCATGCGGATAATCTAGCTGGTAAAAAGCATCATAGACGCGTTCTTTAATCACTCTATACTGTACAGATACCTTTAATTTTACAAAAACATCGTCTAAAGTTTTTGTTTCTATAATAACATCGAGTTGTTGAATTTTTAAACTCAATCTTCCGGAAATTTTGTCTACTAACGGAATTTTAAGTTTTAATCCTGAATGTCTAATGCTTTGAAATTTACCAAAGCGTTCCACAATTGCAGCCGTTTGTTGTTTCACTACAAATAGCCCAGAAATCACAATAAAAGCTCCCAAGATTAAAATTGGAACCAAGAAAAAATTACCCATAACTTGTCATTTAAATTAAAAATATTAACGTTTAAAAATAACTTATTTAAAGCACAAGTCCTAGGTTAAATGTATTTAGTACAAGCTTTTATATTTAAGTTAAAAGGTCACGGTTCTACACAGTCTTTATTAGAGCCTCTATACGTTTTATAGTTTCAGCTTTACCAATCATAAACATAATATCAAATACATCTGGTCCTTGTAATGCTCCCACCAAAGCCAATCGTAAAGGCATCATTACTTTTCCAAAGCCAATCTCGTTATCGGTAATCCAACCTTTAACTTTAGCTTGTAAATTCTGAACGGTGAATTCTGATGTTCTTGTGACAATATTAATCACCTCTTGAAGAAGTTCTGGTGTCTGCTCTTTTATAGCTTTTTTAGACGCTTTTTCATCATAGCTTGTTGGTGCTGTAAAAAAGAAATGACTCAAGTCCCAAAAATCTTGAACAAATGTGGCGCGTTCTTTTATAAGTCCAATTACTAAAGCGACGTAATTGACATCAACTTCAGTTAATTGGGGTTGTAAGGCTTTAAATTGTTCCGCTAAATCTAAATCTAATTGCTCTTGCATGTAATGGTGATTAAACCACTTGGTTTTATCGGGATCAAATCGTGCGCCACCTTTGTGAACTTTTTCTAAATCGAAATCAGAAACCAATTGTTCTAAGCTAAATAGCTCTTGTTCTGTTCCAGGGTTCCATCCTAAAAATGCTAAGAAATTAACGACAGCTTCTGGGAAATAACCATCTTCTTTATAACCTCTAGAAACGGTTCCGTCTGGTGCTGTATATTCTAATGGAAATACTGGGAATCCCATTTTATCACCATCACGTTTGCTTAATTTTCCTTTTCCTGTTGGCTTTAAAATTAATGGTAAGTGTGCAAATTCTGGAGCTTCCCAACCAAACGCATCATATAATAATTTGTGTAAGGCTAAGGATGGTAACCATTCTTCACCACGAATCACATGGGTGATTTCCATTAAATGGTCGTCCACAATATTCGCAAGGTGATAGGTAGGCATGCCATCACTTTTAAACAATACTTTATCATCTAAAATATTGGTATCAATTTTTACGTTTCCACGAATAATATCTTTTAAATGTAAGGTTTCATCTTGTGGCGACTTAAAACGGATGACATAATCCTCACCAGCATCAATCTTAGCTTTTGTTTCTGCTTCAGTTAATACTAAAGAGTTCACTAAACGTCCTTTTTCACGGTTGTGCCAATTGTAGATAAACGTTTTCCCTTCTGCTTCATGATTTTTACGTTCTGTATTCAATTGCTCAGCGGTATCAAAAGCATAGTAGGCTTTGCCTTTTGCGATTAATTCATCGGCATATTGCTGGTATAAATCTTTACGCTCACTTTGTCGGTAGGGTCCAAATTTTTCATTAATTCCTGGACCCTCGTCCACAGTAATACCACACCAATTTAAAGCATCAACGATATATTTTTCAGCGCCTTCAACGTAACGATTTTGATCGGTATCTTCAATTCTAAGAATAAAATCACCACCATGTTTTTTGGCGAATAAATAGTTGAATAATGCGGTTCTTACACCACCAATATGTAAAGGTCCTGTTGGACTTGGTGCAAAACGCACACGTACTTTTTTAGACATAATTTCTGTTTAATTTATACTGAATATCACATTGAGCGCAGTCGAAAGGCTTTCGAAGCGATAAATTCATTTTAGAATTTCGCACAAAGATAAAATTATAGCCGTGAAGTTGGAAGCTTGATGCCTATAGTTTTTTGTTTCTAGTTTTAGATTTTAGATCAAATCGTTTCATTTTTTTATAGTTTGAAATGTATAAGGCGCGTTTTAAGTGCTATTTAACACCAAAAAGGCTTAATATTAACAGAATCTTACTATTTTACTAAATTGGAGTCCAAAATAAAATTGTAGTTTAGGCAGTTATTAGTCTTGAGTTATGAATCCTGAGTTATGAGAATTAAGACAAGTAAGACCAAAAATCGATTAATTAAAGTCAACCATCACATTGAGTAATTTTAATACCATAAAACAAAAACTAGAGCAGTTCATAAAACGGTATTACACCAATGAACTTTTAAAAGGCGCCATCTTATTCTTTGCTGCCGGTTTATTATATCTCATTATTACACTTTTTGTAGAGTATGTGTTTTGGCTTAACTCCACCGCAAGAACCATTTTATTTTGGGTATTTATTGCCGTAGAATTAGGATTATTTGTAAAGTTCATTGCCATTCCGTTAGCTCATTTATTTAAACTTAGACAAGGTATTAATTTTGAAACGGCTTCTCAATTAATAGGAAATCATTTTCCAGAAGTCAATGACAAATTATTAAATGTGCTTCAGTTAAATAAAAATCCACAGCAATCCGATTTATTATTAGCAAGTATAGAACAGAAATCTATGGAATTGCAACCGATTCCGTTTAAGTCAGCCATTAATTTTAAATCGAATACCAAGTATTTAAAATATGCTGCCATTCCTATTGCTATCATATTATTGTCCGTATTAACCGGAAAAATGAATTGGTTTAGTGATAGTTATGAACGTGTGGTGAATTACAAAACGGCTTATGAACCACCAGCACCTTTTCAGTTTTTTGTATTGAATGAAAATTTACAAGCTATTGAAAATAAAGACTTTAAATTACAAATTTCTACGGTTGGTGAAGTCATTCCTGAAAATGCACAGATTAAATTCAACGGACAATCATACTTTTTACAACAGCTTGCTGCTGGTGAATTTCAATACACGTTTAATCTTCCAAAAGAAGCGGTAGAATTTACGTTATCCGCTAATGATGTTAACTCAAAACCTTACACTTTACAGGTTGTAAACACACCCAACTTGGTTAATTTCGAAATGGTTTTAAATTATCCTGCACACACCAAAAAGCAAGATGAGGTTCTTAAAAGTACGGGTTCGGCTGTGATTCCAGAAGGCACTCATGTAATCTGGAAAGCCAAAACAAAAGCTACAACAGGTGTTAAGATTTATGCTGAAGATACCTTGCGTTTTAAGGCACAACAAAATAATAATTTTGAAGCTTCTAAACAGTTATTCAATAATTACAATTATAGTATCACAACGAGTAATGATGATTTAAAAGATTATGAGAATTTAGCTTACAATATTAATGTCGTTAAAGATACTCATCCGGAGTTATCTATTAAAGTTCAAAAAGATTCTGTAGACCAACAAAGTCTCTATTTTTATGGCCAAGCGACAGACGATTATGGTTTAAGCAAGTTACAATTGGTGTATTATCCGGTTGAGGAGGAATCAAATAAAGTGGTTGAACCGATTACGATTTCTAACTCTAATTTCAGTGAATTTGTAAGTGCCTTTCCTAATCAATTTAATTTAGAAGAAGGTGTCAGTTACCAACTCTATTTTGAGGTGTATGATAATGATGCCATTCACAATTATAAACGCACAAAAAGTTCTGTTTTTAGTTATAGAAAATTAACGAAAGACGAAGAAGAGGAGAAGCAACTCAATGAGCAAAACGAAACCATAAAAGACCTCAGTAAAACGTTTAATAAGCTTAATGATCAAGATAAAGAACTCGAAGAATTTTCAAAAACTCAAAAGGAAAAAGATCAACTCAATTATAATGATAAGAAAAAGTTTGAAGATTTTTTAAAACGTCAAAAGAATCAAGAACAGTTTATGAAAAACTTCAATAAAAAATTACAGGATAATTTAGAAGAATTTCAGAAAGAAGAACAAGAGGATGATCAGTTTAAGAAAGATCTAGAGAAGCGCTTAAAAGAAAATGAAGCACAATTAAAGAAAGATGAAAAGCTTTTAAATGAACTTGAAGAATTAAAAGACAAAATAAATAAAGAACAATTCACTCAAAAACTTGAAGAATTAGCCAAGCAAAACAAGAATAAAAAACGCAGTATGCAACAGCTTTTAGAACTGACTAAGCGGTTTTATGTGATGAAAAAAGCTGAAAAAATTGCCACCGAATTAGAAAAGTTAGCTGAAGCTCAAGAGCAACTTCCGGAAGAGGAGAAAGATAATACTAAAGCAGCACAAGATGCTTTAAACAAAAAATTTGAGGACCTAAAGAAAGATTTAGAAGATTTAAAACGTGATGATCGCCAACTTCGAAAACCAATGGAAATCCCTAGAGATGAGTTTTTAGAAGATGAAATTCAACACAATCAAAAAGAAGCTTCTGATGCCCTAGAACAAAAAGAACAAAAGGAATCTGATTCACCTTCAGAAGAGACAGAACTCCAGGAAAAGACAGCCAAAGACAATCAAAAGAAAGCGGCTAAGAAGATGAAAGAAATGAGCGAAAAGCTCAAATCTGCAAGTGCTGGTGGTGGCGGTGGTAAAGACCAAATGACAGAAGACGCTGTGATGTTACGTCGTATTCTTAACAATCTTTTGTTGTATTCATTTGATCAAGAAGATTTGATGGAGACTTTTGAAAGTATTGGTATAAATAATAATCAATACGGGAAACATGTTATTGAGCAAAATAATCTTAGAGAACATTTTGAACACATCGATGATAGTCTTTTTGCCTTATCCTTAAGACAACCTAAATTATCTGAAAAAGTGAATGGCCATATCACAGATGTTTATTTCAACATTGATAAAGCTTTAGATCAATTAACTGAAAATAGATTATATCAAGGTGTCGGTGCGCAACAATATGCGGTAACTTCAACCAATGAATTGGCGAGTTTTTTAAGTGACATTCTTGAAAATATGGAAATGTCTATGAATCCATCTTCTGGTGAAGGAGAAGGCGAATCTCAATTAGAAGATATTATTATGTCCCAAGAAGAATTGAATAAAAAAATGGAAGAAGGCGTAAAAAAGCAGGAAGGCAAAGAAGGTCAATCTGGAGAAGAAGGTGAACAAGGTGAAGGCAAAAAACCAGGCGAAGAAGGTAAAGAGGGTGAACAGGGAAAAAAGGGTGAAGGAAAGCAACCTGGTGAACAAGGACAATCTGGTGAATCAGGTCAATCTGGTCAGAGTGGTAAAAATGGTAAAAGTGGTCAAAAAGGCAAACAGAAAGGTAGTGGAGAAGGTCTAGAAGGAGAAGGCGAAAGCGGAGAAGGTAAAAAAGGAGGTAATGCTAAGAATGGCGGAAAAAATGGTGAAGGTGAAGGCGAAGGTGAAATGAATGATGGTTATGGAGAAGGTGGTATTGAAGAGCAAAATGGCGAATTGTTTAAAATTTACCAGCAACAACAACAATTAAGACAAGCCTTAGAAGACCGTTTAGCTAAACAAGGAAAAATAGAATCAGCTGGTGCTTTAATCAAACAAATGGAAGACATAGAACTCGATTTATTGAATAAAGGTTTTACCCAACAAACGCTTCAAAAAATGATGGATGTACAACATCAATTATTAAAAGTAGAAAATGCAACTTTTCTTCAAGGCGAAGATTCTAAACGTAAATCTGAGACCAATACGCAAGAGTTTAATAGTGCTCAACCTAATCAGATTCCTACTGCTAAACAATATTTTAATACTACCGAGATTTTAAATCGACAAGCCTTACCTTTGCAAAATCATTTTAAGAAAAAAATTCAAGAGTATTTTAAAAGCAACAATGATTAGTTTTAACTACGAAACCAATTTTACATTAGTAAACGAAGCCCAATTTTCAAAATGGATATCCTATACCATTTCGGAAGAAAATTGCAAATTAGGAGACATTGATTATATCTTCTGTTCTGATGATTATTTATATAATCTGAATGTAGATTTTTTAAATCATAATACTTTAACGGATATCATAAGTTTTGATTACTCAGTAGGAAAAGAACTACATGGTGAAATCTATATCTCCGTTGACCGTGTTAAAGAAAATGCTTCTGATTTTAAGGTCTCTTTTAATGATGAAATAGCACGTGTAATTATTCATGGTATTCTTCATTATTGTGGCTATAAAGATAAGTCAGATACTGATGCAAAACTGATGCGTTCTAAAGAAGATTATTATTTAGAGAAGCTTAATTCTACGTTCTAAAATTTAATTTCTAATTCCTTTTCATAATTGTTTTTGAAGTTCTTGTTTAATATGTTCCACGTGGAACAGTGAAATAGTTTTATTAATATAATGTACACTGTTATTAAATCAGTCCTAATAATGTATTTGATATTATACGGTTTTATAGAGTTTAGTAATTATAGGTATATTAATTATAATATTTAAAAAGCAAATTAAAATATGTTTAATGAACAATATGATGTAATAGTTGTTGGAGCAGGTCATGCAGGAAGTGAAGCTGCTGCTGCTGCTGCTAATATGGGTAGCAAGACACTGTTGATTACTATGAACCTTCAAAACATAGCTCAGATGTCTTGTAATCCTGCTATGGGTGGTATTGCAAAAGGGCAAATAGTAAGAGAGATTGATGCGCTTGGTGGTTATAGTGGTATTGTTTCAGATACCTCTGCTATTCAATTTAAAATGTTGAATAAATCTAAAGGACCTGCAATGTGGAGTCCTAGAGTGCAGTCAGACCGAATGCGTTTTGCTGAAGATTGGCGTATGCTTTTAGAGCAAACTGAAAATTTAGATTTCTATCAAGAAATGGTTTCTGGTTTATTAGTCGAAAACCATAAAGTGGTTGGTGTAAAAACTTCCCTTGGTATTGAAGTAAAAGCTAAAACGGTTGTTCTTACAAATGGGACTTTTTTAAATGGTTTAATTCATATAGGAGATAAAAATTTTGGTGGTGGTAGAGCAGGGGAACGTGCTGCAACTGGAATCACCGAGCAGCTTGTTAATTTAGGTTTTGAATCTGGAAGAATGAAAACAGGAACACCCCCAAGAGTGGATGGTCGTTCTTTAGATTTTTCTAAAATGAATGAACAACCTGGTGATGCTCAACCTGAAAAATTTTCTTATTTAGATACTACAAAACCATTGTCTGAACAACGGTCATGTCATATGTCTTATACCAGTGAATTGGTTCATGATTTATTACGTGAAGGCTTTGATCGTTCGCCAATGTTTAATGGTCGAATTAAAAGTGTCGGTCCTAGATATTGTCCGTCTATCGAAGATAAGATTAATCGATTTGCAGATAAAGATAGACACCAGCTTTTTGTTGAGCCTGAAGGTTGGAATACTTGCGAATATTATATAAATGGTTTCTCTACATCCTTACCAGAAGACGTTCAATTTAAAGCTTTACGTTCTGTTGTTGGTTTTGAAAACGTAAAATTCTTTAGACCTGGTTATGCTATTGAATACGATTATTTTCCTCCAACACAATTAAAACATACTTTAGAAACGAAGTTGGTTGATGGTTTATATTTTGCCGGACAAATTAATGGAACTACCGGTTATGAAGAAGCCGCTTCTCAGGGATTAATGGCGGGTATAAATGCGAGTTTAAAAGTGCAAGAGAAAGACGCTTTTACTTTGCAAAGAGATGAAGCTTATATCGGTGTTTTAATCGATGATTTAATTACTAAGGGGACTGAAGAGCCGTATAGAATGTTTACTTCTCGAGCAGAATACAGAACGCTTTTGAGACAAGATAATGCTGATTTTAGATTAACACCTAAAGGTTATGGTTTAGGTTTAGCTTCTGAAAAACGTCTAAAACGTATGGAAGAAAAGCAATCACAATCGGACGCATTTGTACAGTTTTTTAGAGATACCAGTGTAACACCTGAAGAAGCAAATCCGGTTTTAGAATCTAAAAAATCAGCACCAGTTAAACAACAAGATAAGATGTTTAAATTGTATGCAAGACCGAATATTACCATAGAAGATGTCCGTCAGTTTGAAGCGGTAGAAAACTATATTCAATCTCATAATTTAGATTCCGAAGTTATAGAGCAAACCGAGATTCAAGTTAAATACGCAGGGTATATTGAAAAGGAGAAGAACAATGCTGACAAGTTAAATAGACTTGAAAATTTAAAAATCCCTGATGATTTCGATTATTCAAAATTGAAATCTATGAGTATTGAAGCGCGTCAAAAATTAAATAAAATTCAACCCGTAACCATTTCTCAGGCCTCTCGAATTAGTGGTGTTTCTCCTAATG
The DNA here is from genome assembly GCF_013403955.1 of Winogradskyella vidalii. Taxonomy (GTDB): domain Bacteria; phylum Bacteroidota; class Bacteroidia; order Flavobacteriales; family Flavobacteriaceae; genus Winogradskyella; species Winogradskyella vidalii. The sequence goes on from NZ_JABFDG010000004.1 coordinate 218,079, forward strand.
ATATTTCTGTGTTATTGGTTTATTTGGGACGTTAATTTATTAAACTGAATCTAGTTTTTTGGGATGATTTAATAGTGTTCCACGTGAAACACTTTAAAATATAATGGCATTTTAATGATGAAATTTAAACACTATTAAGCTAATTGGAGGACAATGCTAATGCTTTTATAGTCGATATAGAACCCTTAAAATTTTCGCATCATATAGGATATATTTTTCTAAATATTACGATGTATATGTGCGTGGCTTTTATGGTTTCAATTCTAACTGTAGGTGATGAATCTAATCAAATAATAATTTTATCATCTTATGTTTGTGTTATTTTGCTATTGTTATTTTTGAATGTGATTAGGGGTTTTAGAAGGCCATTTACTTATATATATCGCATAGGTTTTAATCAGGATAAGGAAGTTTTTGCAATTAAATATCGTCAACGATTTAGAGATTACTTTTTGGAACTTCCTATAAAAAACATAGGTGTTCAACTAGAGGAGGAAAATGGAAAAAAATTAACTTTACTAATAACGGATTTAAATAGTAAATATTCATATTCTATTAAGCAAACAGAAATCTCCCAATGGAAAAAGAAACTCATTGTTGAAACGTATCATAACTTAAATCGAATACTTAATTCTAAATCTTGTGAAGACATAAAAGAAATTAGAAGTTAGTAGAAAACGATTTAAGTTTCAACATTTGAAATAAAATTTTTAGAAATTTATAATTAGAACTAATTAGTGTCACACAAAAATTCAACATACTTACGTCTAAAAGACCACTCCGTTTCTAAAGAAGAATTTCAACTTATATATAATGAGGAGTTCGATATGTTAGAAACTTTTCCGCAACCAAAAGGGGATAAGTTATCTGAGTATTATGAGAGCGAAGATTATATTTCCCATACCGATACGAAGCGTAATTTATTAGAATTGGTTTATCATAAAGTGCGGTCAATTTCTTTAAAACGAAAATTAAAACTCATCAATTCGTTTCAACCAGAATCTAAAATACTTTTAGATATTGGATGCGGTACAGGAGATTTTTTGCAAACGGCCTTAAAAGATAATTGGAAAATTACAGGAATTGAACCTGACGACAGTGCGCGTAAAATTTCGAATTCAAAAACCAATAATGCAGTTTTTGATACCAGTGAATTAGAAAAATTAAAACCGCACAGTTTTGATGTGATTACACTTTGGCATGTGTTAGAACATTTACCCGATTTAGAAAAACAGATTTCATTATTGCAATCGCTTTTAAAACCCAATGGCACTTTGGTTATTGCTGTTCCTAATTTTAAAAGTTATGATGCGGTGTATTATAAAAACTTTTGGGCAGCGTATGATGTGCCAAGGCACTTGTGGCATTTTTCTAAGCAATCTATTTCAAAATTATTTAAAAGCGAAGGCTTAGATTTAATTCAGGTGTTGCCAATGAAATTTGATGCGTATTATGTGTGTTTACTTTCTGAAAAATACAAATCCGGATTTATGAATCCTGCTAAGGCATTTTGGCTCGGATGGCAATCAAATTTAAAAGCTAAACGTTCCAAAGAGTATTCTTCCCATATTTATGTCTTAAAAAGAGCTAATTCTTAATTTAATAGCGTCTATTTTAATATTTAACACGCAAAGGTCTTGATGTGTGGTGATTTTATTAAACGCGCTTAAAACGCTTTATTTAAGGTTGTTTTTGATAGGTTTTGTTTATGTTGTGTTTCTATTCAAATAGAAAATACGAATACTTAAATAATTTGAGTAAACACAGACTAACTTTTATACATTTGCAAAAAACAAATCGAAAAACAAATCATGAAAAAAATAATTTTAGGTTTAGCCGTATTAATTTCAGGAGCATCTTGTCAAGAACAACAAAAAATTGCATTTATCGATAATGGTGATGTGATTAATGATTATCAAATGAAAATTGATATTGAAGCCAAGTTTGAAAATCAAAATGTAGATTTTACAAAACAAAGAGATAGTATTGCTCAAATGTATCAAAGTGAAATGCAATCTATACAGCAACGTTTAGCGCAGATGTCGCCTCAGCAGCAACAACAAGAATCTCAAGCCTTTTCTCAAAAATGGCAACCAATTCAGCAGCAAATGCAAATGCAGCAGCAGCAAATGGAGCAAATGTTCAATACAGAAATGGATTCTGTAATTTCTAAAATGAACAAATTTGTTGAAGGTTACGGAAAAGATAATGGTTACACTTTAGTATTAGGGAAGAACCAAGCAGGAAGTGTTGTTTATGGTGATGAAACGATTGATATCACAGAAGAAATCATTAAAGCAATTAACGAAGAGTACAACGGAAAAGATGCTTCAACAGAAGAAGCAGCTACAGAAGAATAAGCGTTGTTAACATACAATTTTTAAAAAGTCAAGCTAATCTAAGCTTGACTTTTTTTATGTAATAAACGTGTGAGTTTAATGGATAAATCGGTAAGAACAATCTTAGAGCTCCCGTTACGCTCAATATGATAGATCGCATCTTGAAGCTCTTCTGAGATTTCTAAAATATTAGAATCGTGTACAAAAGGGGCGAATTTTTCCAGTTTAAAATCTTCTGATTTAGGTTCTAAATACACCAATTCATTAGCATTATAATTGAGTAATAAAGCTTGTCTAAAATAGTTTAAACAAAAACTTAGGAATTTTTTCTGTGTTTCACGACCTGTTTTAGCAATTTCTTCAGACCAAGAAATTAAGTCGTGTATAGCAGCTTTATTTCCTTTGGCCTTAAATGCCGAACGAATCCAAAATACAAACCATTTTTCAAACTGAATATCTTCACTATCCTGATAGATGAGATCACAGGCTTTATTGTAATTTCCGTTGGACTGATGAGCAATTTTGGTTGCAACGGCTTCTTCAATATGATAATTTTTTACCAATGCTTCTGTAATAGCTTCTTCGGCTAAGGGCGGAAAATGTAAGAGTTGACAGCGCGACTTAATTGTATTAATAATCTGCTGTTCATCTTCAGCAATTAAGATAAAAATTGTTTTTTCTGGTGGTTCTTCAATCAGTTTTAGAAGTTTGTTGGCACTAGCGGTATTCATTTTTTCCGCCATCCAGATGAGCATCACTTTATAACCGCCTTCGTAAGATTTTAAGGTGAGTGATTTTACAATTTCAAAAGCTTCATCAACACCAATTTGTCCTTGTTTGTTATCAACACCTAAAAGTTTGTACCAGTCAAACAAGTTGCCGTAGGGTTGTTGGTCTAAAAGTTGGCGCCATTCTTCCAAATAAAACTTAGAAACAGGTTTACTTTTTACCTTATCACTTGTGGTTACCGGAAACGCAAAATGGAGGTCGGGATGCGAGAAATTTTTAAATTTTAAGTTACAAGACGCATTGCCTCCGGTATTTTCACCATTTAGATTACTGCACAAAATATATTGCGCATAAGCCAAGGCCATAGGCAGTGTACCCGATCCTTCTGGTCCAATAAATAATTGTGCATGCGCTATTCTGCCAGCATCAACACTTGTGGTAAGGTGATTTTTTATGTGTTTTTGGCCTAATACTTCAGAAAATAGCATAACGTAAACGGTTTAAATACAAGATTAATAAAGATGGTTTAGTGAATATCAGTTTGTATGTGTAATTGAGTTCAACTAAGAAGGTCTAAACAGTAAGAATAAGCCTATAAAAACGTAATTTTAATACCTATGAGGCTAATAAAATGACATTTTTAATTTTATCGTTACTAAAAGCAAAACTATATAAAATATTTCTCTTTCTAATCTTTATATTTGTGTTTCAAAATTCAAACAAATAAAATGTGTTTTTAGACTAGAATTTTGTCTGTAATACCGTGTCAAGAAACAAGGCTTTTAGTTTTTAATATTTAAACTACACTAATTAAGAAATATAAAATTCAAATATAAAATGAAGACATTAAACGATTTCAACTTTAAAGGTAAGAAGGCATTAATCCGTGTGGATTTTAATGTGCCATTGAATGATAAATTCGAAGTTACTGATGCGACTAGAATTGTATCTGCAAAACCAACAATCATTAAAATTTTAGAAGATGGTGGTAGTTGCGTTTTAATGTCGCATTTAGGACGTCCAAAAGGAGTTCAAGATGAGTTTTCTTTAAAACATATCATTCCAAAAATTAAAGATATTTTAGGTGTTGAAGTAAAATTTGCTTCCAATTGTGTTGGTGATGAAGCTGAAGAAAAAGCAGCAGCATTACAACCAGGAGAAATTTTATTACTTGAGAATTTACGTTTTCACGAGGAAGAGAAGCAAGGTGACAAAGCGTTTGCAGAAAAATTATCTAAATTAGGTGATATTTATATCAATGATGCCTTTGGAACAGCACACAGAGCACATGCTTCTACTACGATTGTGGCTGAATTTTTTCCAGAAAATAAATGCTTCGGAAGTTTATTAGCTAAAGAAATTGAAAGTATTAAGAAAGTTATGGATGATGGTGAAAAACCAGTCCTAGCCGTACTTGGAGGAGCAAAAGTATCTTCAAAAATCACGGTTATCGAAAATATTTTAGATAAAGTAGACCACTTAATTATTGGTGGAGGTATGACTTACACCTTTATAAAAGCGCAAGGTGGAAGTGTTGGTGATTCTATTTGTGAAGACGATAAAATGGAATTAGCACTAGATATTTTAAAACAAGCAGAAGCTAAAGGTGTCAAAGTTCACTTACCTGTAGACGTTATTGCTGCAGATGATTTTAGCAATACGGCTAATACACAAGTATGTGATGTGACTACAATTCCTGATGGCTGGCAAGGTTTAGATGCGGGGCCAAAATCTATTGAAAATTTTGATAAGGTTGTAAACGAATGTAAAACCATACTTTGGAATGGTCCTTTAGGTGTATTTGAAATGGAAACATTTGCTAACGGAACCATTGAATTAGGAAACTCAATTGCTAATTCAACCAAAAACGGTGCCTTTTCTTTAGTTGGGGGTGGCGATTCTGTTGCTGCTGTTAAGCAATTTGGATTTGAAGACAAGGTAAGCTATGTAAGTACTGGTGGTGGTGCTATGCTTGAAAGCTTAGAAGGTAAAACTTTACCTGGTATTGCGGCCATATTAGATTAAAAGTAAAACATACTATTTTTTAAAGTTTAAGCGTTAGTATAACATGCATTGTTGTACTAATTGCTTATGCTTGTAAATGAAGAGAAGTACGGGTTCAATATATTACCATTTAACCAATGATTAATTGCGAACATTCTTGATAGTTATTGGTACAACTATTTGAAATCAATAGATATAAACACATGAAATTAAAAACATATTTATGGGCTTGTTTTAGCTTGACGGTTTTTGTGGGATTTTCCCAAATAAAAACGGATAGTATTACAAAAAAGCCAGATGATGTTGTTTCAAATAAAGATTCGGTTATAGACGGTAAGCTATTTAAACCAGCGAATAGAATTGAAGCTATTATCGACTCAACAAACGTTAATAATCTTAAAGATTTAGAGCACGTTGCAGAACTTGATAAAAAATGGTTAGATGAACTGTATAGTAACTCGCTATTTGATACCATTTATAAATCGGTCACCGAACTAGATTATGAACCAGTTGATTATCCTGAATTGTCTACAGATACTTTAAAAGCGCGATTAGCACGGCTTAATGCAAGAACGCCCTTTAATGTGGAGTATAACACGTCTTTAGAAAGTGTAATAAAAAGATATTTAAAGCACAGACGAGGCTCATTAGAGCGTTTAATGGGCTTAAGTCATTTTTATTTTCCCATGTTTGAGCAAGAATTTGACAATCATAATATTCCATTAGAAATGAAATATTTAGCGATTGTAGAATCGGCATTAAAACCAAGAGCCCGTTCTAGAGTAGGAGCAACAGGTATTTGGCAGTTTATGTATGGTACCGGAAAAGAACATAATTTAGATGTGAGTAGTTATGTTGATGACCGAAGTGATCCTATAAAATCGACCACAGCAGCAGCAGAATATTTAAATAGAGTCTATCGTATTTTTAACGATTGGGATTTGGCATTAGCGGCTTATAATTCTGGTCCTGGAAACGTAAATAAAGCGATTAGACGTTCTGGAGGCTCTAAAAATTATTGGAATATTCGTCATAATTTACCGAGAGAAACTGCAGGTTACGTGCCTGCCTTTTTAGCAACTATGTACATTTTTGAATATGCCGAAGAACATGGCTTTAAACCCGAACGACCAGATTTTCAGTTGATACAAACAGATACGGTTCATGTGAAACAAATGATCTCATTAAAACATGTTTCAGATGCTACAGGTATTAAAATAGAAGAATTACAGTTTTTAAATCCGGCTTATAAATTAGATATCATCCCTAAAGTAGAAGGCAAAACCTACACTTTACGCTTACCACGTGAAGCTATTGGTACCTTTGTAACCAATGAAGATCAAATTTATGCTTTTGCTGATGCTGAATTTAAAAAACAAGAAAAACCTTTACCAGAGATTGTCAATGCAGAAACTAAAATTCGTTATCGTGTAAGGAGTGGTGATTATTTGGGTAAAATTGCTAGACAGTACGGTGTTAGAGTTAGTCAATTAAAACAATGGAATGGCTTACGAAGTAACAATCTTAAAATAGGACAACGATTAACCATTTTTCCTAGAAATCATGGGGTTTCAGCACCATCTAAACCAGCTCCAAAAACAGTTAATACAGCAGGTAAAACAACCTATAAAGTAGAGTCTGGAGATTCACTTTGGACTATTGCTCAAAAATTTCCTGGTGTTTCTGTTGATAATATCAAAGATTGGAACGATATTAGTGGTAGTAAACTCAAAATAGGAATGACACTAATTGTTTCTAAATAAACCAATAAAAAATAAATTTATGAAAGCTTTTTATACTGTATTATTTTGTGCCTTGTTACTAGGCTGTGGTGAGACTAAAAAAGAAGATCAACAATCGTATTTGCCGGCATCTAATGGTAATCTAAATACTATTTCTGTGGTTGCTGATAACATAGTTTGGGAAGGAAATGTAGGCGAAAATATCCGAAATATTTTTGCTGCACCTTTAGAAGGTTTGCCAACAGAAGAACCTTTGTTTAACATGAAACAAATACCAACTCAGGTATTCGATGGTTTTGCTGCTCGAAGCAGAATTGTATTAAAAGTAGAAAAAGGTAATGTAGTAGACACCACTAAAATTGTTAAAGATGCATTTGCCAAACCACAAACAGTGGTAGTTGTAGCTGGTAAAACAGATGAAGAGATTATTGCACAACTAAAAGATAACCGAGATAAAATTGTAGATGCTTTTAACAAAGAAGAAGTTAAAGAGAAATTAAGACGAATTAATCTTGCTTTATTAGCAGATGATGAGATGGAAAAGACTTTGGGCATCACAATTGATATTCCTTCAGCCTACAAAATAGGTAAAGCCGATGGCGATTTTTTCTGGATTAGAAAAAGTCTGACTAATACTAAAACTATAGACTTAATGCTATATGAAGTACCTATGGAAACACTTTCTAAAGGCGACAGTACTATTGTAGATATAGTAAAAATGCGAGATACTATTACTAAAACAAAAATTCCAGGAGAAGATGGTATTTATATGGCTGTAGAAGATGCTTATGCGCCATCCATGTTTAAAACGATTATAGATAATAAACCAAGTTATGAAGTACGAGGTATGTGGGAAATGAAAGGGTACACTATGGCAGGCCCTTTTATAACGTATGCTATAGAAGATAAAATTAATAATCGTTATTTAGTCGCTGATGGCTATGTTTATGCACCATCTTTAGATAAACGCGATTATATTTTTGAATTAGAAGCAATAATTAAGTCTATTAGTATTGAGTAAAATACGACATACTTAAAACACAAAAAAGAGGTCTTCTAAAACATATGTTTAGTAGACCTCTTTTTTATTTCTTTATAATGGCTTTTAGGCCAATAGAATTTATTCTTTCTCTTTAATGTCTGTAGATTCTTCTTTGCTAGCGTCTTTAAATTCTTTAATTCCACTACCTAACCCCTTCATTAATTCAGGGATTTTTTTACCACCAAACAATAAAAGAATTCCGAGTCCGATGACAACCCATTGCCATGGACCAATCACTAATGGTATAATACTTAAACTCATAATATAAAATTTAGACTGCAAAGTTAGTAATTATAGTTTAATAATAACGTTGTTTAACCAACTTTAAGACTTTATGATGGTACTATTTCAGTATTTTAACTAATTTTGTTTCGATGGCAAAAAAGAAAAAAAAAGAAAAGAAATTCACTAAAAAGTTACTTCATAAGTACCGTTTGGTCATACTTAATGAAGATACTTTTGAGGAACGGTTTGCTATAAAATTAACCCGTCTTAATGTGTTTATTTTGTCTTCAATATCTGCTATATCGCTGATTTTCTTTACGGTGTTATTAATTGCTTTTACGCCATTGAGAGAATATATTCCTGGGTATTCTTCGGCATCATTAAAAAAGAAAGCTACAGTACTTAATTATAAAACGGATTCCCTAGTTCAAGAATTAGAATTAAATAAGCGTTATTATGCTTCCATAAGAAAAGTTTTAACAGGAGATGTTGCAACAATAGATTTCAATAGAGATTCTATTATAGAAGCAGCTAAAAATGACCTTGATATTTTACCGGTGCCAACCAATCGCGAGGATTCTTTATTGAGAGAGAAAGTAGCCAAAGAAGATAAGTACAATTTGTTTGAAGTTTCTGGAGACCAATCTAATTACGTACTTTTTCCACCTGTAAATGGTACCATTTCAGAAGGCTATAATTTAGAAGACAAGCATTTTGCTGTAGATATAGTGGTTCCTGTTAATACACCAGTAAAAGCAACAGCAGATGGCACTATTATTTTTGCAGAATGGACGGTAGAAACGGGTTACGTTGTTATAATAGAACACAATAGAGAATTGATTTCTGTTTACAAACACAACTCAGCAATTACAAAAACACAAGGTGATATTGTTAAGGCAGGCGAAGTGATTTCAATGTCTGGTAATACAGGAGAATTAACCACAGGACCACATCTTCATTTTGAATTGTGGAGTAAAGGCTATTCGGTTAACCCAACTAATTTTATCAATTTTGAATGAAAATAATTTGCTGTTTTATCTTTTTAAGTTTCGATTTCTTTTCGAGTAAAGACAATCAAAACAGTATATTTCATAATCAAGCGCCTTCGCAACAGGTAATCAATATTACAAGGTTATTTAATGTTGCTCGAGTTGAAATAAGAAACCATTCACTTTTTAATTTTAGCCAAAAACAAAATCACTTAATAATTAACGGGTTTAAAATTCATATTAAACTATGGCATCAATAAAAGCAGCTTTAGCAAAACCATTTGCCAAATATGTAGCCAAACGTATTCAAAAATGGGCAAAAAACCCTGTTGAAATACAACAGAAAGTTTTTCAGAATTTAATTTCAGAAGCCAAACATACCGCTTTTGGTAAGGATCATAATTTTAACTCAATTAGCTCTTATGAAACATTTCAAGCAAATGTTCCTATTAGAGATTACGAAGAATTAAAACCTTATATAAAACGCGTTGTTGCGGGAGAAGAAGACATTCTTTGGAAAGGCAAACCTATTTATTTTGCGAAAACTTCGGGAACAACCTCTGGAGCAAAATATATTCCAATTACAAAAGAAAGCATGCCAACGCACATTGAAGCGGCACGGAATGCCATTTTGATGTATATTTATGAAACGGGAAATTCAAAATTTGTGGATGGCAAAATGATTTTCCTTCAAGGAAGCCCAATTCTAGAGGAACAAAATGGTATTAAACTCGGACGATTATCAGGAATTGTAGCACATTTTGTACCAAAATATCTTCAAAAAAACAGATTGCCTAGCTTACAAACCAATTGTATTGAAGACTGGGAAACTAAGGTTGACGCTGTAGTTGAAGAAACCATAAATGAAGACATGACCATCATTTCTGGAATTCCGTCTTGGGTTCAAATGTATTTTGAAAAGCTAACTGAAAAGTCAGGAAAAAAAGTAGGTGATCTTTTTAAAAACTTCAATCTCTTCATTTTTGGAGGTGTTAATTATGAACCTTACAGAGCTAAATTCGAAAATTTAATTGGTCGAAAAGTTGATAGTATAGAGTTGTATCCGGCTAGTGAAGGCTTTTTTGCATTTCAAGATAAACAAGATGCAAAAGGCATGTTGCTGCAATTGAATTCGGGTATTTTTTACGAGTTTGTAGAGGCTGAACATTTCTTTGATGATAACCCAAAACGAATTACCATTGCTGATGTAAAGTTAAGCGTAAATTATGTAATGATTATTTCTACTACTGCAGGACTTTGGGCATACAATATTGGCGATACCATTCAGTTTACTTCATTACAACCCTATAGAGTGATGGTAAGCGGCCGCATAAAACATTTTATTTCAGCTTTTGGAGAACATGTTATTGGGAAAGAAGTGGAACAAGCTTTAAAGGAAGCAACGGCAAATACCTCAATTTCGGTAAATGAATTTACGGTAGCACCACAGATAAATCCTTCGGAAGGCTTACCATACCACGAGTGGTTAGTAGAATTTGGAAATGAACCCGAAAAAGAATCCGATTTAATAGCTGCTTTAGAGCAATCTTTAAAACAACAAAATTCCTATTATTTTGATTTAATAGAAGGCAAAGTTTTGAGGCCATTAAAGCTTACAAAAATTAAAAAAGACGGCTTTCAAACATATATGAAATCGATTGGGAAGCTAGGCGGGCAAAATAAAATTCCAAGATTGTCTAATGATAGAAAAATTGCAGACCAAATGCATGAACTTAATTTAACTAAATAAACCTATATTTGTGGGTTAAAATGATATGAATATCATGAATAAAAAACAAGGAAGAACACGAGCTCAAGAGAGCTCTAGTGCTATAGAGCGTATGTACATTACCATGCGCCACCTTTTTAATAGAGGATTTTACAAACCAATGGGCGTTTCTGGAGAGACCTTACGTGAAGCATTACTGCTTTTACGTCCAGAAATCTACGGATCTATTGGAGAAGAAAAAGCGGAATTAGAAGGTTTACTCTATGTAGTAGATCGTTTACCACAAGGCATAGAAGAGTGTACATTTATTAATCTTACTAGTGATGAAGGCTACGCTAATTCGCACTTTAAAGCTATAATTCCACCTAAACGACGTCGGAATTGCTATAGAATAGACGATGAGCAAATGAATATTGAAATCACTAGAGGACGCTCTGAGATATACGATATACTAACGCATCTTACATTTTTATTTGTAGAGTCTCATAAAATTAGCAAACGTGTTATCATTGATGAAGAAGGATCAACGGTTAGAGATTGGCAAAAATTAGAAAACGCGGTTACGGCAACAAAAAAATTGACACAAAAAGAACGTGAAATTGCCATTACCCATACGGCCAATATTTTAGGCAGAACATTTAATGAGCTTACAGAAGCTTACCCTAAGTTTGCTACAGAGAGTCAGCCAGAACGTTTATTACATATTGTGTATTGGTTAGGTAAATTAGCTATAGAAGAAACCATTAATAATACTAAGCGAACTATAACGTTTAGTCCGGTTTTAAGAGAGCGTTTAGGACACCATATTCATGGTGAAGTTTGGGCAGAGACGATAAAATCTGAGTTGCATAAAAACGGATTATTAGAGCGACCAATACATATCATTAGTGCAAACATGCATAGTGTTATGAATTCTTTATTTGCTAAAGGTACACTTAAAGGCGCTGATGCTAAAAAGGATATTTTTCAGACTTATGAAGCTTTAAGTGAATCAAAAAACAGTCTTTTACGCAATAAAGTAGAAAAATCTGCGTTGCAAAGCGGAATGATTCAGATTAATGATACTTCGGGTACAAACATTGATATTCAGATTTTTGATACGGATAAAATTGATTTCTCTAAAACTGAGTTTAAATACTTAGAAGAAGTTAAAGAAAACAAAGCGGTTATTTTTGTTATGGATTATGCGTTTGGAGAACAAGCCTATGAAACATTAGACGAACTTTTAAAACCAATACATGTCGATGGTAAAGATGTTCAACTGAATGTAAAGTCTATTTCAATAATGGGAAAAGCAGGGATTTTAGAAGGCGCTAAAGGCGATGTAATGATTCCTACAGCACATATTTTTGAAGGAACAGCTGATAATTATCCTTTTAAAAATGAATTGAGCATTAAGGATTTAGAAGACTGTGGTGTTTCTGTTTTTGAAGGTACAATGATTACAGTATTAGGAACTTCGCTTCAAAATAAAGAGATATTAAAATTCTTTAAAAACTCTACATGGAATGTTATAGGTTTAGAAATGGAAGGTGCACACTACCAAAAAGCCATTCAAGCGGCATCTCGAGTAAGAAACAGTATTAATGAAGACGTTAAAGTAAGGTATGCGTATTATGCTAGTGATAATCCTTTAGAAACAGGAGGCACATTGGCTTCTGGTGGTTTAGGAACTTCTGGTGTAAAACCGACGTATGTGATTACAAAAAAGATTTTAGAACAAATATTTAATTCATAAAAAATGAGTGAAAAATTACCACAAAAACCCGACAATGAAGAGGTTGATTTAGGGCAATTGTTTAATGCTATTGGCAATTTATTTCAAAGATTTTTTAATTTTATAGGTCGGATTTTAAAGGGGCTTTTCTCTATTATTATCTATGCAATTAAGCCACTTGTGGTATACTTTAAATTTGTAGGCCCTATTTTATTAATTACTGCTGTTATTGGTTATATCTATGAAAAGAGTAAAGCACCTGTATATTATTCTGAAATGGTGGTAAAACCAAACTTCGATTCTAAATACAAACTGGCTAGTAATATTGATTATTTTAATGCTTTGATAAGTTCAGAAAATGTTAAAGAACTATCAGAAATTTTTAATATTGACTCTACGGACGCTAAGGAATTAGTGAGTTTTAATTTTGAAGCTGGTCCAGAAACTCAAAATGACTTATTTATAGAATACGATGAGTATGTACAATCTGTAGATACTTCTTTGGTGGATGAGTTGAGCTATGTTGAATATATAAAAAATAGAGACTTAATGTCTGGAAGACTGTTTGCTATAGAAGCAAAATCAAGTAAAATAGATATTTTTCCGCACTTAGAAGAAGGGTTCAGAAAAACCTTTGAGAATGATTTTTCTAAGTACAAAAAAAGAGTTAGAGATACCGTAGCGCTTATGGAGCGTGATAACTTAAAAACTCAATTAGACCGATTAGATAGCATTCAAAAAACCTATTTAAAGGCGATTGAAAACGATTCTAAAAATCCAAATTTATCACTTGGATTAGGAAATGTATTACCACTTCAAGAGGAGAAAACGGCTACTAAGGAATACGATTTATTTTTACGAGAAATCTACATAAGAAAAGATTTAAATGACCTAAACAGAACTGTAGCCGAAGAAAACACCTATTATGATGTGTTATCTAGTTTTGATAAATTAGGCAAAAGAGATAAAAGCTTTTCTTATCGTTATTCATTATTGTTTCCGTTTTTAGCACTAGTACTTTTCCTCTTAGTTTCTTTTGCTTACAAAGCATTTAATTACATCAAGAATTATGATTAAGAAATAAATATCGTAACTTCTATGATTATAAAAGAAACAAAATTAAAAGGCTGTTTTATTATTGAGCCACAAGTTTTTAAAGATAAACGCGGCTATTTTGTAGAAAGCTACAATCAAGCTACCTTTAATAACGCTTTAGGCATAGATATTAACTTTGTACAAGATAACGAATCTCAGTCTTCTAAAGGCGTTTTAAGAGGATTACATTATCAACGTGGTAAACACGCACAGTCAAAGCTTGTAAGAGTTGTAAAAGGGCGTGTTTTAGATGTTGTTGTCGATTTAAGACCTGATTCCTCAACTTTTGGAGAACATGTCACAGTAGAACTTTCAGAAGCGAATAAAACACAGTTTTTTGTACCTAGAGGTTTTGCTCATGGGTTTATTGTGTTAGAAAACGATACTATTTTTAGTTATAAATGTGATAACTATTATCATAAGGCATCAGAAGCAGGTATTATTTACAATGATGAAGATTTAGGGATTGATTGGCGACTATCAGATGAAGAATTGATTATTTCGGAGAAGGATTTAGTGTTGCCAAACTTTAAAAATGCTAAATTATGATTAATGTTCTTGTTACTGCAAAAGATGGACAGTTAGGGCAATGTTTTCAGGATATTGCTTTAAATTATCCAGAAATCAATTTTTTTTTTAAGTCGTCTTCGGAATTAGATATTACTAATAAAGCTACTGTAGACTCGGTATTTAATTCAGAAGTCCCTTTTGATTATTGCATAAACGCAGCAGCTTATACAGCTGTAGATAAAGCAGAGGACAACATTGAGCTTGCTGATCAAGTAAATCATATTGGTGCACAAAATTTAGCTTTAGCATGTAAAAAACACCAGGTGATTTTAATTCATATTTCTACAGATTTTGTGTTTGATGGTAAATCGTCTAAAGCTTACTTAGAAAGTGACATCACTAATCCTTTAGGTGTTTATGGCAAAACTAAATTAAAAGGTGAACAAGCCATCTCTAAAACGCTAGAGCAACACTTTATAATTAGGACCTCTTGGTTATATTCTGAATTTGGGAATAATTTTTTAAAAACGATGTTACGATTAGCGAGTGAGCGTAATGAAATAGGGGTTGTTGGTGATCAAATTGGGAGCCCGACGTATGCAAAAGATTTAGCTGAGGCTGTATTGCAAATAATAGAAGCTAAAAGTAGCGCTTACGGCATTTATCATTATAGTAATGATGGTGAAATAAGTTGGTACGATTTTGCTAAAGAAATTTTTAGATTAAGCGGCAGTTCTATAAAACTCAATAAAATAGAAACAACAGATTATCCAACACCAGCTGAGCGCCCTCAGTTTAGTGTTTTAAATACCACAAAAATAAGTCCGCTTTTAGCTATTAAAATTCCGAACTGGAAAGCTAGTTTGGCTATGGCTTACTCAAAACTAGAGTAATCTTTTTATTAAATAATTGAAATAGTGAGTCAAAATTATAACTAAGAAATCTAATATTATATATGCTATTTAACTCTCTTGATTTTGCTATCTTTTTTCCGATAGTTTTTGTCCTTTATTGGCTTGTATCAAGAAATCTAACTCTAAGAAACGTATTAATACTTGTGGCGAGTTATACCTTTTATGGTTGGTGGGATTGGCGTTTTTTGTTTTTAATAGCCGTAAGTACTTTGGTCGATTTTTATGTCGGCAAACAAATGTATAAAACTGAAGAAAAGCGCAAACGAAAACAGCTTTTACTTGTCAGTTTGTTGGTCAATTTAGGGTTTCTAGTATATTTTAAATACACTAATTTCTTTATAGAATCGTTTGTAGACTCTTTCCGTTTATTTGGTAATGAATTAGAAGTGTCTACATTAAATATCATTCTCCCTGTAGGTATTAGTTTTTACACCTTTCAGACCTTAAGTTATACGATTGATATCTATCGAAAACAATTAAAACCAACACATGATGTTATAGCATTCAGTGCCTTTGTATCGTTTTTCCCCCAGTTGGTCGCTGGCCCAATTGAAAGAGCATCGCACCTTTTACCTCAATTTTATAAAACCTATATATTTAATTATAAACTGGTAAAGTCTGGTCTATTATTAATGGCTTTTGGTTTGTTTAAAAAGATGGTCATAGCAGATCGGGCGGCACTTTACGTTAATCAGGTTTATAATAACGTTGATGATTATGGAGGCGTTGGTTATATTTATGCCACTGTACTCTTTGCATTTCAAATTTATTGTGATTTTTCAGGCTATTCAGATATTGCTATAGGATTGGGACGCACCATGGGTTTTGATTTAATGAAAAATTTTGACAGTCCTTACATCTCAAAATCACTTACTGAATTCTGGAGGCGTTGGCACATTTCACTATCAACTTGGTTTAGAGATTATTTATATATTCCTTTAGGGGGAAATAAAAAAGGAAAGATTAGAACCTATGCTAACATTTTTATTGTTTTTGTAGTTAGTGGTTTGTGGCATGGTGCGGCAATGACATTTCTTATTTGGGGCGCTATCCATGGTATTATATTAATGATTGAAAAAGGAACTTTTACGATAAGAAAAAAACTGTTTAATAAGCTAGGTCTACAAAAAAGCAACCTTTCAAACCACCTTTTCTTTGGCTTCATTATTTTTACTATTGTATGTTTTGCTTGGGTATTTTTTAGAGCGAACTCTTTAAGCGATTCATTTCAAATAATTAATGGTTTTTTTAATGGTGTAAATCTGGGAGACGTATTCAATAAAAACACCTATTTAATTGGCTTTAAACCCAACGAATTTAAGATTATAACAATCGCTATTTTATTATTATTTATGTTTGAATACCTCCATAGAACATACAATGTAATAAAATTTTTAAATAACCAAGCCACAATATTTAGATGGTCATTTTATTTAAGTATTGTGTTGACAATCATAGTTTTTGGTATCTATGGTGATCGTAATATTCAGGAATTTATTTATTTTCAATTTTAGAAAGTTAACATGAAAAAATTAGTCCTAAAACTTTTAGTATTCGTTGCAATTTTAGCTTCTTTATTGGTGTATTTCGATTCTTTTTTTATTGAAAATGATAACTCTTCCGTTAGTTCTTATAGAACAGTTTATGAAGAAGAAAAAGAGTCTGTTAGTTTAGTTTTTTTAGGAAACTCTCACCAAGGTAAAGGGTTAGATACTAATATTATAAATGCTAAATGCGAAACAAACTCAATTAAAATTAATGGAGGAGGTATAAATATTGCTCAGATTTACTATAATTTATTAGAAACGTTAAAATATCAATCCCCTCAAATTGTTGCTATTGAAACTTGGGCACTTATTGATAAAGGGGTTAGATATAATAAGATAATAGATTCAAGTGGAAACTTAATGGCTTCGCCATATAAAATGGAATACAATAAGCGATTTGGTAAAGCTAAATATAAAGAAATAGCAAGTATCTATCCTAAAAGTAAATTGTTTCATATGTTCAATGCTTTTAGATTCCATGAAAATTGGCAGGATACTGAGAAATGGTCTAAATCCCTATATTCAAAATTTACTTATTCGGCTAGTGAGCGTAGTCTTGATAAAAAAATAAATTGGCATTTATCTTTTGATAGAGTTAAGAAATATAATGAAAAAACCTTCAGCACTGAGGGTATGGAATTAACAGCGTATGAAGAGAAATATATAAATAAGATTATTGATTTATCAAATAGTAATGGTTTCAAAATACTCTTTTATAGTGTTCCTGTATACCGACCATTTTATAATAAAACAAAAGAAGGGTTTGATGTAGTGCACAAAGAAATTAAACGTATTTCTAAAAATCATAAGAACGTTGATTTTTTTGATTTAAATAGTTTAACAACAGGGTTTGATTACACATGCATGATGAATGAAAAAGTATCAGACAATCAACATGTTAATTATAAAGGTCAAATTAAAACAAGTGCTTTGTTAGCTAACTATTTGAATAATAATTATTCTTTAGAACTTAAAGGGGTTTTTCAAAATAACTTTCTTAACACACCAGAAAACTTAATTTATAACACAGATAAAGTTAAACAAGAAGAGGATTTTATTGGTTCTGTAAATAAAATAAATGGACAATTTTATAATGATATAAAAGGTGATAAAGTTATTACTATACCAAAGCATATAATGACAATAAATCTTGAAGGATGGATGCATAAAAATGATATCTCAAGCTCAATAGGAGATAAGATTGTTGCATTTAAGAAAAATAATAATTTTGTTTATGTTGTGAGAGAAGATCAGTTAAGGGAGAGGAAAGCGCCTATGTTGGTGAAAAAATATGGGGAAGATTTTGAAAATGGAGGATATGAATTAAAGCTTTCTAAAAAGCTATTAGAGACAGGTAGTTATTCGATTTTTCATATTATTAGAGATAAGAATAAAAAATATCACATGAAGAACACATACAAACGTATCATAATTGAATAATTTATATTAAAATACAAATAGTCCCATTTCTAAAACATCTAACTGTAATGACACTTCCCTAACTCAAATAAAAGATTACTTTTGCCGTTTATAAGTATGGTTTTTATTAATAGTGTACTTAGCCGATGAAGATGAATCTTAATTCTATGAGTGACTATTTATAAATCATTAATTACTTCTTTGTAAGTATCTTAAAAATATGTCTTTCTGAATATGAATGCCCTTGTTACAAAATTTTTGAAGTCTGACCTGATGGGCAGAAGCTTAAAGGTGCTGTTCATAAAAATTGCAGGCGTATTATTATTATTTTTACTATCTCTTTTTTTAACCAACTTTTATTCGCCAAGTGTAGTTGGTCAGTATGATTTTGTTCGTACCGTATTAATGATCATTGGAGGGCTTTCTATAGTAGGTACTAACCAATCTATAATTTATTATTCGGGTTTTTTTAAGTCTCAAAACAAGTTAGGGTCGCTTAAGAAAGTTTATTTTAAAATGTTAGCTTTAATTGTTCTGACTTCTTGTGTTTTATTACTCATAAATCTTTTGATCCCTAATAAAATAATAACCAATTTATTTAATAAGGAGGAAGCTTCATATCTCATAGATAAAGTGCTGTATGCTATTTCTTTATATGCTATTACCTTTTTAAATATTGATATGCTAAGAGCGATGGGGAAGACTATTTTGTCGGAGTTGTTTAGAAATATTTTTAGGTATACACCATTTTTTATTCTGGCAATTTATTTATCATATACCTCTAATGAGAGATATATCATTGATGCTTACCTGTTGAGTTTTTTAGGTTTGGCTATAGCATCATTCTTAATTATTTATTTAAATATATCAAAAGTAGAATTTCAAACTGATATTTCAGAGTTATCGTATAAACACATTTTTCTAAAATCTTATCCTATGGCGATAAGTGCACTGTCTTATTTTTTAATGCAAAGTGTAGATATTTTACTCCTAACAAAATACGGTACTTTTGAACAAGTGGCATATTATGCTGTAGCTGTTAAATTAGCAACGATAACTTCTCTGGCACTTTTATCTGTAAATGTTATCATAGCACCAAAAATTGCGGAAATGTATGCTAACGGTAATAATAATGGGTTAAAAACCTTACTTAGAAATAGTAATCGGCTTATTTTAACTTTAAGTTTCCCCGCAATAGCCTTTATAGCCTTTTTTTCAGAATGGATTCTTAATTTATTTGGGGATGAATATGTCGTTGCCCAAATTCCGCTTTTAATTATTTTATTTGGTCAGTTTTTTAATTCATTATGTGGCCCTGTTGGTATTTATATGAACATGACTGGAAAACAAAATAAGTTACAAAGAATGCTTATTTTTGGATTATTAGTTAATGTCGTCTTAAACGTCATTTTTATTCCTAAATATGGTATGATTGGAGCTGCATCTTCAACTGCATTTAGTATAATTTTATGGAAGTCCATGGCGGCGATTATAACGTATAAACAAGATAGCGTAAAGACTTTTATATCTTAAATTAAAACGAACGAATGAGCCTACCTAATTTTATAGTTTCTGGTTTTCCAAAATGTGGTTCTACAGCGCTGCATTATTATTTAGATGAGCACCCTGAAATATTTATGCCTAAGCAAAAAGAATTGCATTTTTTTACAAACCATATTTTAGGGAAACAAAATCAAGGACCAGGTGATAAAGAGATAAAAAAAACACAAATAAAAACATTAGAAGCTTATAAAAACTGTTATCATAATGTAAAAGATGAAATTGCTATAGGAGATGCTTCGCCGTCATATATGAATTATCCTTCTGAGTTTCAAAACATAAAAAAAGCGTTAAATAATCCAAAAGTTATTATTTTATTACGAGACCCAATTAAGAGAGCGCATTCTAACTATTTACATTTAGTAAGAGCTCACAGAGAGACACTAAGTTTTTATGAGGGCTTAATGGAAGAAAATAAACGGAAAGAATTTAGTTATTCTGATTTCTGGTATTATACCTTTAATTCATTGTATTTCGAGAAGATAAAAGCAGCTCAAGCTGTTTTTGATGAGGTATTGATTATTACTCAAGAAGAACTTTCTCGTCATACAGAATCTACAATAAAAAAAGTATTTCAATTTTTAGGAGTCGATACTAATTTTGAACCCTCTAATTTAGATAAGCGATACAACCCAGGAGGTTCTTATAAAAGTAACTTTATTACTAAAATGATATTTAAAGATAATAGTCTTAAAACAGCTTTTAAAAAACGTTTTCCAATTCCAGTATGGGCTAAACATCTTAAACAAAATATAATTAAGGGTTATAAGGTAGAAACGGCTGAAATTAGCGTTGAAACGGAGGCGTATCTAGTAGCAGCTTTTAAAGATGATGTAAATAAATTAAAAACACTAAATGTTGATGTTTCTACATGGAATCCTAAATATTTTGAATAACCAATAATGAAAATTACAAAGGATTTAAAAAGCATATCATTACTGCTGTTTCTATTAGGAATATTCTTTATACCCTTTAATTCATTTGAAGGGTTTGGTATATTGGGTGAGTACAGTAGAGATTCGTGTGTGCTCTTTTTTTTATTGGCTTCTGTGTTTATATTTTTTACAGGTAAAATAAGTATACCTTATAAAAATACAATTTTTCAACTATTAATACTGCTTCTGCTTTGGTTTGCTCTTTCCGCAGTGTTTAATAGCTATGATATTACTCAGTATTATTTTAAGCACACCACAGGTATTTCTCGTTTTATTCGACAATATTTTTCAATATTCATATCTGCTATCATTTTATTTCTTACGTTCTATAATATTATTGGGAAATATGATTTGAAAGACATTTTTTTTAAGATAAGAAAAGTGTTTTTATACTCTCTAATTGTTGTAGTTGTTTATGGTACTATTGAGCTATTGATTATTAAGTTTAAAATGGATGGGCTAAGACCCACATTATATCTTTTTGATTATTTTCCATTTACATCTGTTAAAATTGATCGTTGGACCTTTAGAATTTCTTCAGTTACTTTTGAACCTCCTGCTTTAGCAACATACTTGTTGAGTATTGCAGGCTGGATGTTTAGCTATATTCTAACCGAAAAAAGTTATAAACGTTTTATACCAGGATTATTGGTGGTACTTTTTTCTTTTCTGTCAGAATCAAGAGCGGTGTTCTTTATTATTATTGTTCAAGCTTTTATATTTGTGCTCTATTTAATTAAAGACCGAAAATTTAATAAATTGTTTGTAAAAATAGCGCTTATAGCTGTATTTACAGGTTCTGCAGTTCTCGTTTTTTTTATGAAAACGACAGTAGATTATATTTATGATGAGCTCACCTCTTTTAAGATTGATGACGGTGTGCACTCTACATCAAACAAAACCCGATTTGGAATACAAACCGCCATGTTCGAGGTTTTTAAAGAAAACCCTATTGTTGGTACAGGCTATGGTTTACAGGCTTTTGAATCTAAAGATAAATACCCAGAATGGGCTACTGTAGATAATTGGGAGTTTAGACTTAAACACTTAAATGAAGATCACCCACCATTCCCTCCAGGATTTAATTTATATCTTAGGATATTGGCAGAAACGGGAATAATAGGTTTTGCTATTTTATTGTTATTTCTTATGAGTATTTTACTTTGGTGTTATAACAAAACGTTTAAGATAAAAAATGAATTCAACATTATAGCACTGGTTATAACAATTTCAATGGTAGGTTTTGTTTTTAATTGGTTAAAAGCAGATACATTTAGAATATACGGTTTTTGGTTATGTCTTGCCTTTATAATGGTAATAAAAAAACAAAATAAACAATTAAATGAGTAATCAAAGTAGACTTGTTCTTGTAATGGCGCATTACAATAACCCTAAAGGGTTAGAGAAGTCATTAGCATCAATAGATGAACAAATTGATATTGATATCCTTGTAATCGATGATGGAAGTGAACATAAACCTAATGAGCAAAAATTAAATGAAATTTATACTTCAGGTGCTATTTATTTTAAATATCTGGAGGAGAATAAAGGTGTAGGTGTTGCTGCAAACCTTGGATTAGAAGTGGCATTACATAAAAATTATGAACTCATTGGTCGTTTTGATTGTGGAGATATATTTATGAAAGATAAATGCTCTAAACAAATCAATTATTTAGATCAAAACAAATCCGTGAAACTATTAGGAACATGGGCAAATGTAATTGATGAAGACAGTGAGTTTTTACATGAATTAGAACTACCTTCAGATTATGAAACAATAAAGAAAAAAATGTATTTAAATAGTATGTTTTTAAACCCTTCAGTAATTTTTTATTCGGAAATTTTAGAAAAAGTTGGTAACTACCCAATAAAATACCGAAGAGCATCTCAAGATTATGCTTTCTTTTTTAAGGCAATAAAACATTATAAAGTAGAAAACTATCCAGAAATTTTAATGTATTATGTGTCAGATCCTAATTCTATTTCAACACAGAAAAGAAGACTTCAGGTGTTTAATAGGATTCGTGTTATTCTAGATAATTTTTATTTTGGTTTTTATCCAATTTATGGGCTACTTAGAAATATTCCGTTGCTATTTGTATCTCGAAAATTCACAACAGCATTGAAGAAAAAATTAAGTTAGGTTGAAATTATTTAATAAAATATATCATTATCTATTTTACGCGTTGGTATTCACCATTCCGTTTGAAGATGATATTAGAGCAGTCCCAAATATTCTTATCGGAGTATTGTTTGCGCTACTTCTTTTTGTTGAGAAAAAGCCTATTAGAAAACTTCTAGCAAATAAATTATACCTAATAGCCATAGTTTTTGTGCTTTTTATCGCATTATCATCGTTAATTATAGGGACGATTTCAGAGGATATGTTCGTTATCAAAAAGTTGTTTATCTTAATCGCCGTTTTAGTATTATCACTTCCTTTAAAAAAAGATTTTAAGCTTCTACTATTTTTTATCGCATCTGTGACTTTAGGTAATCTTATTTCAGTATTTAACCTTGTTAACTTCACTTTAGAAGCCGGTTCATTTGAAATTGCATCAGGACAGCATATTAATGATTTACTAATTATAGAACGCTTGTATTTTGGTTTTATAAACTCTATAAGTATTGCCTTTTCATTAAAGATATGGTCTAAAGTATCTAAAAAATATAAAATAATTATAGCACTTAATATGTTTCTAAGTGTTTGTCTGCTTTTTTTAGTGGTTTCTAGAATGGCAATTATAACCGTTTTATTATTAATAATGATTAAGATTTTTTATGAAACTAATTTTAAGAAATCACTAATAACTATAGTGCTCATATTGGGTACGATTACTGCTTTTTTTCTGTTCAATGATAATTTGGCAAAGCGTTTTTTGTACGTGGATAAGAAAAATGACTTCTTCCATAAGATAAGAGAATGGGAACCTAGATATGTCATTTGGAATTGTGGCTTATCACATGTTGGTAACTCAGAACATAATTTACTTGTAGGCGATGGTTTTTATGAAACCCAAGGCAGTCTAAATGACTGTTATATTAATGCAATTTCTAAAAAGAACCGAGTTTCCTATTTCCTTGAAACACGTTTTAATACCCATAATCAGTACTTAGATTTATTATTAAGTAAGGGTATTATTGGTCTTGTTGTTTTTTTACTTTTAATCTATGGCCTTATGTGGTACAACAAGAAAGAGGTTAATCAATTAAACATACTGTTGGTACTAGTGTTATTTGCTTTAGTAGAAAATTTATTTCATAGACAAATAGGAGTATATTTGTTCGCGATAATTTTAACTGTATTAACACTAAAATCAGAAGATAATTTATTAGATGAGTAAAAAAAAAATCATACATATTCTTCATTCAGTTGGAGGAGTAGATACTTCATTACGAGTGTTATTAAAAGCTATCGACTCCTCAAAATTTGAGAATATTGTTATTCATGGTACAAAGGATAATTCGAATTTTTTAGATGATTCTGGTAATTATGTAGATGAGTACAAGATACCAATAGAGCGTGATATAAACTTGTTGAAAGATTTTAAATCAATAATAAAAGCGTACAAAATAATTAAAAAAGAAAAGCCCGATCTTATTCATGCGCATAGTGCCAAAGGGGGATTATTAGGTAACACTACAGGTTTTTTTTTAAATACTATTAATGTTTTACACACACCACAAGCATATTCTTTTTTGAGTGCTAGTAGTAGCCTTAAACGTCGTTTTTATGTGTTAATAGAAAGAGTACTTAAAAACAAAAACTCAATTTTGTTAGCATCATCTAATTCTGAGTTAGAAAGAGGTATCAGGGAGGTACACTATAAGAAATCTAAAACAGCACTTTTTAATAACTGCATATCTCCAATAACTCTAAATCCAGAGTTTAGTGATATATCAAATTATAACCTTCCTGAAGAATATATTTGTACCGTAGGAAGACCATCATTTCAAAAAAATATTGAGCTGATGATTGAAGTATTGAAAGAGATTAAAAAAGAAATTCCAAATATACATTTAGTCATTATGGGAATTGGTGTGGTAAGTCCAAACACAGAAAATGTAAAACATTTAATTAAAGCTTATGGTTTAGAAGCTAATACAACTTTAATTGAGTGGACAGAACGCGAACGGATTTTTCATATCGTTTCCAAATCAAAACTATACATTACTACGGCTAGGTATGAGGGGCTTCCTTATGCTGTAATAGAGAGTTTATCTTTATCTAAATCAGTTATTGCAACGGATTGTGATGGCAATAGAGATTTAGTTTTTGATGATAAAAATGGGTTTTTGCTAGATGAAGATGCTATTAGTTTAATGAGTAAAAAAACAATAGAATTAATTCAAAATGATACTAAAAGGTTAGCGTTTGAAGAGAAATCATTAGATATTTTTAATAAAAACTTTAATATAGAAACAAACATTAAAAACTTAGAAGCATTATATGTGAGTTATTGTTAAATATAAAGGCGTTTTATTTATAAGAATTCAAAGTTAACAGTCAATTCAGCTATTGAAATTTTTATTAATTGAGAAATTCAATTTAGCAATTATATGATAGATTTTTTTAGCGATTTAAATATAGGCTCAAATTTATTTATATTACTTAGATTCAATTATATTTGTCCCGAAAACTTCAGTTATTATATAGATTAGAGGAGCATTATGAATAATAGATTTTACACACAATTTTTAAGACTTGTTCTTTATTTTGTAGATCTACTGTTCGTTTTCTTGCTGTTTTTTAGGTTTTTAACTTCAGACATCAACAAAATAATTATACCATTATTTTTTTGGATTATACTTGCCTTATTTTCTCCTTTTAAGAACGGTAATAAAATCTTAAGAATCATCAGAATTATCGTTATTACTTTAACAGCTAGGATATCTCTATTTTTACTATTAGTGCTTTCTTATTTTTATATTATAGATTACAAAATAGAGACTCTAAAAATAGTTAATTGTTTTTTGCTTTTATTTTTTGTTCTTTGTTTTTGGAGAATATTCACCTTTATTCTACTTAAGCGGTATTTGCACTATAAGGGCATTTATTATAATAATGTTGTTATCATAGGTCATAACGATTCTACTAAAAAATTAGAGTATTTTTTTGAAAACAATAGAGACCACAATTATAAATATCAAGGATTTTTTACAAACAAAGGAGTAAGCAGTAAATTAGGAAATATAAATAAATCATTCAAATATATAATTGAGAATGATATAAATGAAATATACTGTTCTGTAAAAGAATTATCTGATGAGCAAATGACTGAGTTAGTTTATTTTGCTGATAATAATTTAAAAACATTAAAACTTATCCCTAATAATAAGTATGTTTTTTCAAAAAAATTAAAGTTTGAAAATCATGACCTTATACCCATATTTTCATTAAGTAATATCCCCTTAAAAGAGAACTTAAATATAATTATTAAAAGGACTTTTGATATTGTATTTTCACTTATAGTTATTGTTGGTTTTCTCTCATGGTTTACACCGCTTATTGCGATGTTGATAATGTTAGAGTCAAGAGGTGATGTTTTCTTCAGACAATTAAGATACGGTGCAGACTTTAAACTTTTTGCTTGTTACAAATTTCGTTCTATGAGTGCCAATAGAGAGTCAGATAGTGTTCAGGCATCTAAAAATGATATGAGAATAACAAAGGTTGGGAAATTTATAAGAAAAACAAGCATTGATGAGTTGCCACAGTTTTATAATGTGTTATTTGGAAATATGTCAGTTGTAGGACCAAGACCACTTTTATTAAGCCATACTAATGACTATAAGAATAAAATAAACAAGTTTATGGTTAGACATACGGTTAAACCAGGTATAACAGGTTTAGCTCAGGTAAGCGGCTATAGAGGTAATATAGAAAAGGATTCGGATATGCATAATAGAGTTAAATACGATATCTTTTATATAGAAAACTGGTCGATGTTTTTAGATGTCAAAATTATTATTAAAACAGTTATTAATATAATTAAGGGAGAGGAGAAAGCCTATTAATAAAGTATGGAATTTGTACGAGGAAGATATTCATGGGTTCTAAGGCCTTTATTGATTATATATGATCTCTTTATCATCAACCTTCTTGCCTATAAGTTGTTAAATTTTAATAGCGAAGAATTATACTTTTTCTCCTATGAACTGCTCAATAATAAAAATATATTATACCTAATTTACTCTACCGTATTTTGGCTTTTATCTACACACTTACTCAACTTTTACAAAGTTTATAGATACACCTCCTTATTAGACGTATTATCTCTAATCCTAAAACAATTCTTTGTTTATAGTTTTATGGTCTATGCTTTTGAAGGTTTTTTTAGAAGCATAAACATAGACGTTTTCATAACTTTGGCTTACTTAGCTTATAGTTTTATAGCCATTAGTTTTGTGAAGCTATTAAGTTATTATATTTTAAAATCCATTAGAGTTTACCTTAAAGGAAACTTTAGAAACATCATCGTAATAGGTGGTGGAGAGAGTGTTAACGCATTAAAAAAGATATTTTTAGAAAAGAAAGAATTAGGCTATAATATTACAGCTGTATTTAATAATGCAGAAGATGAAAATAGTTTAGGTTCTATTGAAGATAGCTTTGCTTACCTAGAACATAATAATGATAATATAGATGAGATTTACTGCTCAATTTCCGATTTATCAGAAAAAGAACTTAACGAATATGTCAGGTATGCCAACGTGAATCACTGTAATATTAAGTTTATTCCTAATACTAAAAAGCTAATTACTAAGCGTTACAAAACAGATTATTACAACTATATTCCCGTTTTATCGATTCAAGAAGTGGCATTGAATAAGGAAGTTAATAAACTTTTAAAGCGACTATTCGATATTGTTTTTTCACTACTAATTATCATTTTTGTCTTATCCTGGTTATCTGTTATTTTATTTATTTTGATTAAATTAGAGTCCAAAGGGCCTTTGTTTTATAAACATAAAAGAACAGGAATTAATTATAATGAATTTAACTGTTATAAATACCGATCTTTAACGGTAACTAAAGAGCAAAAGGGTACTTATGTAAAGGAAAATGATAACCGTCTCACTGTTATTGGAAGATTTATTAGAAGAACAAGTATAGACGAATTACCTCAGTTTTTTAATGTCCTAAAAGGAGATATGTCTGTCGTTGGACCAAGACCTCATATGATTTCATATACTGAAGACTATTCTAAAAAAATTAATAAGTATAATTTTATTTTTAGACATAAAGTAAAACCTGGTATTACAGGCTTAGCACAAATTAAAGGCTGTAGAGGAGAAATTAAACGTGATGAGGATATTATAAATAGAGTTAAATACGATAATTTCTATATCGAAAATTGGTCGCTTTTATTAGATTTAAAAATCATTGGTCAGACTGTGATTAACGTTATTAAAGGTGACGACAAAGCTTATTAAAAAAACAGACGATAAAAAAACATATGCAACCACTAGTTTCCATTGTTACTCCAATTTATAACAATGCGGATGTTATAAAAAATACGATTAATAGTGTCCTTAATCAAACATATATTAATTGGGAATTACTTCTTATTGATGACGCTTCTTCAGATGGTACAGTGGGTGTTGTAAAGCCATTTATTGAAGTTAATTCAAGAGTTAAGCTATTTGTACATAAAACAAATAAAGGTGTAGCAAAAGCGAGAAATTTAGGAACCAAAATGGCTAAAGGAAATTATATTGCCTTTTTAGATGCTGATGACCTTTGGAAAGAAAATAAGTTAGAGTTACAAATTAACAATCTTGTTAAAAATGTTACAGACCTTAGTTTTGGAAGTTATGAATGGATAGATTCCAAAGGAGATTCTCTAAATATAAAAGTTAATGCTTTAAAATCGCTTAGCTACAATAGATTGCTAAAAGCAAATTATATAGGTAATTTAACTGGAATTTATAATTGCGGAAAGTTAGGGAAAGTATACACTAAGAATTTAAAAAAACGACAAGATTGGCTGTTATGGTTGGAAGTCTTAAATAGAAGTGATAAGCCAGCGGTTGGTATACAGGAAACTATTGCTTATTACAGAATTACAGAAGGTTCATTATCATCAAACAAAACCAGTTTAATAAAACATAATTTTAATGTGTACCGAAAAGGTCTTGAGTTTTCTTTAATAAAATCTTTAGCATACTTAATTCAGTTCTTGTTTGAACACTTATTTATAAAAAAGCGTTTAATAGCACCTATAATTTCGAAATAAATTGTTTTAATTTTCCAGATTTTGAACGTTTAAGCCTTTCAACACGCTCAAAATTAATTGTAATATGGGGTTCTAGATAGCGAATCACTTCATTTTTTATACTTGTTTTTTCATCCTCAGAAAGTTCATTTTTACTCACATAACTAATTTTGAAAGTGTCTAAACGAGATTGTTCCACCACAAATTCCGAAACATTACCATCGTTTTCAATCACACTTTTAGTGATGTAATAAAAGGTTAATCCGGCTGCTTTTTTACCACTCGGTAAAACTACAATATCGTTAGTTCTACCGATTAGTTTTTTTAGAATCGGCTTTTTAACCGTACTAATTTCAGATAAAACACCAATGTCACCCAAATCATATCTAATAAAAGGATGTGCTTTGTTGTATAACGAGGTGATAACAACCCGACCTTCTTCACCATAAGGCAAAACCGCATCATTTTCATCTAAAATTTCAACATACAAGGTTTCACTATTCACTTGCCATTCGTCTTTGGGGTTCTGAAAAGCAATCAAATCTAATTCCGAAGCACCATATTCGTTTATTACAGGGAGTCCTAACTGGGTTTCCAGCAATATTTTATCATCATCAAACAGCATTTCTGAAGTCACAATACAAGCTTTTAAAGTCGAACAAACAGAATTTAGTTTAATGTTCTTGCGCTTCAAATACTTCGCAAACTGAACAATGGAGCTCGTGTAGCCATTAATATAATCGAAATCAGTCTTTTTAAATTTAGACAAGATTTTATCAAACGCCTCATCACTTAAGTCAAATACCGAAAACCGAAATCGGTTACCAAAATAATCTTTTACACGTTCTTTGTAATAGCCTTTTTTATCGAGAGGAATACCATAAAAACGCGCTTGTTTAGAGCTATTAAAATCAATGCCATACCAACCAAATCGATCCATGATTTCTGCCCAAGTTAATGCGTGGCACCATTTGTCTTTTGCAAAAATAAAAGGGTCACCAGAACTGCCCGAAGTTTTATTTAAATAAACATTTTTTGTTGTAAAACCATCACTTAATCGTTGCTCTAAAGGTTGTTGTAAATGCTTCTTAGTAATAATCGGAACCGAATTCCAGTCCTTTAAATCAATAGTGTTTCCAAAGGTTTTATAAAACGGATTGTTTTCTAAATGATAAGTAAGTATACGCTTCTTTTGCGTTTCAATATAAACTTCAAAATCAGCATCAGTTTTAGCCTGAATTTCAGCTAAAGCCATTTTAGCTTTATTTATGTCGAAGCCATTTAATTTTAAAGATAAATCGAATATTCGCAAGGTGAAATTGCCTTTATAGTTATGAACTCACTATTCTATAGAGTTCTTTTGTAAAATAATTGCTTTTTAAACTTAAAACCAATTATTTTTGTTGAAACAATTTTTAGACATGAATATTTTAGTACTTGGCTCTGGCGGAAGAGAACACACATTTGCATGGAAACTATCACAAAGCGATCGCTGTAAAGCACTCTTTGTTGCTCCAGGAAACTCAGGCACAGCAGCTATTGCGACCAACCTAAATATTGGTGTTACCGATTTTGAAGCCATAAAAGCTTCAGTTTTAGAACATAAAATTGATTTGGTAGTCGTTGGTCCCGAAGATCCCTTAGTACAAGGTATTCACGATTTCTTTTTAGAGGATGAAGCCTTAAAAAAAGTAGCCGTTATCGGACCACAACAAGCCGCAGCAGAGCTTGAAGGGAGTAAAGAGTTTGCCAAAGAATTTATGATGCGTCATAACATTCCAACAGCAGCTTATGAGAGTTTTACGAAGGCTAATGTAGAAGATGGTTACAAATTTTTAGAAACCTTAAAGCCTCCATATGTTTTAAAAGCTGATGGCTTAGCGGCAGGTAAAGGCGTTTTAATTCTAAATGATTTACAAGAGGCTAAAGACGAGCTAAAAAGTATGCTTGTAGATGCTAAATTTGGTGATGCCAGTACCAAAGTAGTCATTGAAGAATTTTTAGACGGTATTGAATTGAGTTGTTTTGTTTTAACTGACGGAAAAGATTACAAAATTTTACCAACGGCTAAAGATTACAAACGTATCGGCGAAGGTGATACAGGACTAAATACTGGTGGTATGGGTGCCGTTTCTCCTGTGCCATTTGCTACAAAAGAATTTTTAGATAAAATTGAAAATCAAGTTGTAAAACCTACAATTGAAGGTCTAAAGAAAGATAATTTACCTTATGTTGGTTTTGTTTTTATCGGTTTAATCAAAGTAGGCGATGACCCAAAAGTAATTGAATACAATGTTAGAATGGGAGATCCAGAAACGGAAGTGGTGTTACCAAGATTAAAAACCGATTTGGTTGACATTTTTGAAGCTATGGCGAACCAAACCTTATCTAAAGTTGCTATAGATATTGATGAACGTGCTGCAACCACAGTAATGTTAGTATCTGGTGGTTATCCTGAAGCTTATGAAAAAGGCAAAGAGATTACAGGTGTAGACAATATTACCGACTCTATTGTGTTTCATGCAGGTGCAAAAGCAGAAGACGGTAAAGTAGTGACTTCTGGAGGTCGTGTTATAGCAGTTACGTCTTATGGCAACTCGTACCAAGAAGCCATAAAAAAATCTTACCAAAGTATAGAAAAACTACATTTTGATAAGATGTATTATCGTAAGGATATTGGATTTGATTTATAATTATAAATCAAAAATTTACAGAAAATTAAAGATAAGAATGTGAAGAAATACTTTTGTCTTCTTCATTGTTCTCATTGAATTTTTTAAGTTGTAGCATCCAATATACAAAGGCTACAACACCAATAAACATAAACAACCATGAAAACATATTAGCAGCAAACCAATTTTCTAATTCTAATGCTTTAAGTGCATCAAATGGTGCAAGTAATACATTTACAAATAAATCCGCTATTCCTTCGAAGAAATCCTTCATAACTTTATAAATTTACAACAACTCTAATTTGATTTAGAATTGGAATCGAGCAGCAAAAATACAAAAAGAAATGAAACTGATATAAATGGTAGTTAGAATTTTTATACCTAATTAAACCCTAGTGCCATCTGCAATAGCATAGCTTAAATTTAGTATTTAAGGTTGTTTTTGATTTCTAATAAAATAAAATTTTACGCAACGTCTATTTATGATTACAAGTATTTTTAGTAAATCTAAGCCTATAAACTTCATAATTGTTGTGGTTTATATTTCCTTACTTTTTGTAATTAGTAATTCTACATTACTTTTTTTAGACCTTAATACCACTTTAGCAACGCTTTTTAAATGGACAATTACTTTGTTTTTAGTCTTTTTATTAGATTTCATAGTTTCAAAAAATAGCTTGACGCAAAGAAATAGTTACGCTATAATGGCTTTCGGGTTATTATTGGGCATGTTTCCCGAAGTTATGTTGCACATTGATTTATTGTTGGCGAATCTATTTATACTTTTTTCTTTTAGGCGATTAATAAGTTTACACACAAAGCTACATATTAAAAAGAAATTGTTTGATGCGGCCTTTTGGATTACTCTAGCGGCCCTATTCTATTTTTGGTCTATACTGTTTTTTGCTTTAGTTATTGTGGCTTTAATCTACTATTCTCAAAATGACTTTAAAAATATTATCATTCCTTTTGCAGGTGTTGCTACCGCAATAATATTACTGTTAATGTATAATATCATATTGCATGATGTGTACTTTACACCATCGGATTTTGAGCGCTATGCAAATTTAGATTTTACAGCTTATAATAGTAAGGGGAGTATTTTAAAATTTACAGTCCTGTTTAGTTTATTTATATGGACGTTTGTTTATTATTTTAGGCTCATTCCTGATAAGAACAAAAAGCTAAAACCTTCTTATTTTATAATAGCTTGGGCTTCTATTATTGCTGTTTTAATAGCGGTAATAGCACCTGTAAAAAATCAAAGTGAGTACCTGTTTTTATTGGCGCCATTTTCTATAATCATGGCGAATTATATGGAAATGATTTCAGAACGTTGGTTTAAAGAAGTATTTGTGGTGCTTTTAATACTAACACCAATTATTAGTTTATTGCTGTAATTTATTGCCAAAGGCTAAATCACCAGCATCACCAAGTCCAGGAACAATATACCCTTTGTCGTTTAATTCATTGTCAATTGTTGCTATCCAAAGATGAACATCAGAATCAAATGCTTTAGAGACATAATCAATACCGGGTTGTGCACCAATGACACTTGCTAAATGAATTTCTTTAGGGGTTCCAAATGGCTTTAAAGCTTCAAACGTAGAAACCATAGATTGCCCTGTAGCCAACATCGGATCTGCTAGAATTAGAGTTTTACCTTCTAAACTTGGGCAGGCTAAATATTCAACCACAATTTCAAAACTTTCCGGATTGTGCTTATGTTGTCTGTAAGCCGAAATAAAAGCGTTTTCTGCAGCATCAAAATAGTTTAATAGACCATTATGAAGCGGTACGCCTGCTCTTAAAATAGAACACAAAACAATATCTTTTTTATGTAAAACGGTATCAGAATTACCCAAAGGGGTTTCAATGCTATGTTTTTCAAACTCGAGAGATTTACTTAATTCGTAACCCATAATTTCACCAATACGTTCGATGTTTCGCCTAAAGCGCATACTGTCTTTTTGCACGTTTTTGTCTCGTAATTCGGCCATAAATGTATTTAAAATTGAAGGCGTCTCAGAAAGGTTGTGAATTTGCATATAAAGGAATTTGATTCAATCGTTAAAGTTAATAATTCCAAGTATATTTGTAAACATTAAATCGATTTCATTATGTTTTCACAAAAAGCAAACGCCATTTTTCAGGACGTTATAAAAACTTATAAAGTTTTAAATACCGTAGATCAACCTTTTACAAATAAGTATGATAAAGACGAAGATTTAATCGCGCATTTATTGTACAGAAAATCTTGGATAGACACGGTTCAGTGGGCTTACGAAGATATCATAAGAGATCCCAACATTGATCCTGTTGCGGCTTTAAAGCTAAAACGAAAGATTGATGCTTCTAACCAAGACCGAACAGATACGGTTGAATATATTGACAGTTATTTTTTAGATAAATACAAAGACGTTTCAATAAAATCAGATGCCAAAATTAATTCTGAAAGTCCTGCTTGGGCGATTGATCGTTTGTCAATTTTAGCATTAAAAATCTACCATATGCATCTTGAAACTGTAAGAGAAGATGCTTCTGAGGCTCATAAAGCGGCTTGTGAAACCAAATTAAACGTGTTATTAGAGCAACGTGTAGATTTAAGTACAGCTATAGATGATTTGCTTAACGACATCTCCAATGGTGATAAGTACATGAAAGTTTACAAGCAAATGAAAATGTATAACGACGATGAGCTTAATCCTGTTTTAAGAGGACAGAAGTAATAAATTCCTACGAAGGCAGGAATCTCTATGTTGTCATTCTTAACAAAGTAAAGAATCTCAATTATAGACATCTTAACTGCGCTCAATATGACATGCCAAAATGATGTCTGAGACCGAGCAGGTCTAAATTAAAATGCCAAAACTAAAACACATATTAGTCCTTAGGTTTTCCGCTATGGGAGATGTGGCAATGACTGTGCCTGTGTTACGTGCACTTACGTCGCAGTATCCTGAATTAAAAATTACGGTTGTTACTAGAGCCTTTTTTAAGCCTTTTTTTCAAGACTTAGATAATGTTACTGTTTATGAAGCCGATTTAAAAGGGAAACACAAAGGCGTGTTAGGACTTTATAAACTCTCTAAAGAATTAAAAGCCTTAAAGTTTGATGCTGTTGCAGATTTGCATAATGTATTGCGTAGCAAAATTCTAAAGTTCTTTTTTTTCGGGAAAAGAGTCGTGCAATTAGATAAAGGTAGAGCGGAAAAAAAAGCATTGACTTCTGGGCAAACATTTCAACAATTAAAAACCACACACCAACGTTATGCAGACGTTTTTGAAGCCTTGGGTTTTTCTGTCGATTTAACGCAGCCAAGCTTTTCAGCACCCAAAGAACTATCGGATAACTTAAGTGCGTTTATCTCCAATAAAGCCCTAAAAACTATAGGAATTGCCCCTTTTGCTGCACATGAAAGTAAAATGTATCCTATTGAAAAAATGAAATCTGTAATTGCTGATGTTTCCAAAAATCACAATGTTATTTTATTTGGAGGAGGTGCAAAAGAAATAACGATTTTAAACCAGATTGAACAAGGTTTTGACAACGTCAAATCCGTAGCAGGAAAAATAACTTTTGAAGAGGAACTAGCATTGATTTCCAATTTAGATGTTATGTTAGCTATGGATTCTGGTAATGCACACTTGGCAGCCATGTTGGGCAAAAAAGTAATTACCATTTGGGGAGTTACACATCCGTTTGCTGGTTTTGCACCTTTCAACCAACCGAATGATTTTGCACTAACAGCGGATAGAGAACAGTTTCCTCTAATCCCAACTTCAATTTACGGTAATAAATTTCCTGAAGGTTATGAAAATGCCGCTGGAAGTGTTTCTGAAACTATAATTGTTTCAAAAATCAAAGCGATTATATAGGTTCTGAAAATAAAAAGACCTACTAGGTTTTCAAAACCTAGTAGGTCTAAATTTAAAAAGTCTTATCTCTTAAGTTGTTTTTTAACTG
The DNA here is from genome assembly GCF_013403955.1 of Winogradskyella vidalii. Classification (GTDB taxonomy): domain Bacteria; phylum Bacteroidota; class Bacteroidia; order Flavobacteriales; family Flavobacteriaceae; genus Winogradskyella; species Winogradskyella vidalii. The sequence goes on from NZ_JABFDG010000004.1 coordinate 253,433, forward strand.
AAACGATAATAGAAAAACAAAGCATTTTTACTCTAAAAGCGAAGCGGTCTAGATTTGAGTCTCTTTTCTCTAAACATCATCATAATCCACAACAACCGAAGCTGAAGTAGGATGTGCTTGGCAGGTTAAGATTAAACCTTCGGCAACTTCACTATCGGTTAAAATATTATTTTGCCGCATTTTGGCTTCACCTTCCGTGAGTCGTGCTATACAACTACTACAAATACCACCTTGACAAGAGTAAGGTGCATCAATATCATGTTTTAAAGCTGCCTCAAGAATAGATTGCTCTTGCGACATGTTAAATTCAAATTCTTCTTCATCCACTAAAACTTTCATTTTTGTATGTCCAGTAGGTAAGTCTCCAGCGTCTTCAGTATTTTCTTCTACAGGTGGCGTAAACAATTCGAATTTAATGGCTTTTTCTTTAATACCATTTTCTAATAAGACGTCTTTTACAGCGTGAATCATTTGTTCTGGTCCACAAAGAAAAAATTGTTCTATAGTAACGTCTTTATATTTGTTCTTAACGATGAGGTTAACGGTGCTTTTTTCAATTCGACCAAAAAGCGCATCAGTTTCGCGCGATTGGCTATAGATAAAATGTGCATGGAAACGGTTGTCATATTGTTTTTTTAGCTGAAGTAAGTCGTCAATAAACATCGCATCAGCTAAGGTTTTGTTCCCGTACACTAAGATGAAATTACTAAAAGGCTCTTCTTCTAACAGCGTTTTAGCGATACTTAATACGGGCGTAATACCACTTCCTGCGGCAAAAGCAGCTACAGTTCTGGTTTTAGCTTCATTGGCTTCAAATACAAAACGACCGTTTGGTTCGGCCACGTCTAAGGTCTCACCTGCTTTTAATTGATTATTAGCATAAATGGAAAATGTTCCACCTTCAACAGCTTTAACGGCAACCGTAACATTTCCGCTACCTTGTGACGCACAGATAGAATAGTCTCTTCGGATATCTTCTCCGTTTATAGTCGTTTTTAAAGTAATGTATTGTCCGGCTTTAAAGCTGAATTTCTCCTTTAGGTTTTCAGGAATGTCAAAAGTTATGGCAACTGAATTCTCTGTTACCTTTTCAATTGATTTTATAGAGAGTGTATGAAATTGTGACATTAAAAAAATAATTTTTGGCAAAGATAACTAATCTTAAACAGACCTAGTAGGTTTTTGAGGCCTGTAGGGTCTTTTTTATACACCTAAGTTTCTTATACATAAGAAAATTATGCATATATTTGTAATACCATGAGCAATTCAAAATTATATAAAGGAAGTTTAACCACCATCATTTTAAAGCTATTGAATGAGCACGATAAAATGTATGGTTACGAGATTACCCAAAAGGTAAAGGCACTGACAAAAGGGGAGTTAAAAATCACAGAAGGCGCTTTATACCCAGCTTTACACAAGTTAGAAGCCGAAGGGTTGTTAGATGTTGAGGTGGCAAAAGTAGATAACCGACTGCGTAAATATTATAAGCTTACTGAAACAGGAACTAAAGAAACCGTAAATAAACTAGAAGAATTAGCAGAGTATATTAAAACCATGCAAACTTTAGTGAATCCAAAATTAGTATAAAGTAAAAAAAAGATATTGACCCTGCAGGTTTTAAAACCTATCGGGTCTTGAGGAGTTAACCAAAATGAAGCTATCTGAAGAGGACATACAATTTATAAATACCTATTTAGAAAATTCTGATGTAGTTTTTGCAGATATAAGAATGGAAATGGTAGACCATGTCGCTTCGGATATAGAAAGCCGAATGGAGGCTGGTGACACTAGAAGTTTTTATGACGTGTTTAAAACTTATATGGTGGAAAATAAAGGACAACTTTTAAAGGATAACAAACAGTTTTTGAAATCTGCGGATAAGAAAATTTGGAAGGCATTCTTAAAAGCGCTTTTAAGTCCAATGACACCATTATTGTTTTTGATTGCTTATGTTGTTTTTTATGTTGTGTATTTAAATGTAGGTATAGAAACATTTAGATTAATCATTTCTTATGTTCCATTAATTGGGTTGTCGGGCTTTTTATTAACCTATGTGGTGTATCATAAAGTAAAGAATCTAAAACGATTTTCGGTTGTAGAACGATTGGCTTTTCCGTTTTTAGTCTTTTATCAGTTACCAAATTTAGTTTTTAATTTTAGTAATCAGACTAAAGATTTAAGAACGATACTCTGGGTTATAGGATTTGTAAGTTTTATTCTAACTATAAAGATATTGTTAGTTGTAATTAGCATCGAATTATTTATGAATTACGAAAAACGATTTAAAAATATTGCTTAAAATAGAAAGAGACCTAGCTGGTTTTTAAAACCTTGCAGGTCTAAGTATTGTTAGAAAATGAACCTAACCAAAGAAGAAATACAATTTATAGACAATTACCTCATAAAAAACGAGGTGAAGTATTGGGATGTGCGCTTAGAATTGTTGGATCATATTGTATCTGCTGTTGAAGAGAAAATAGCTAAAGAGGGCATTTCTTTTAATGAAGCTTTGCTCGAAGTGCATAGAGGTTTTGGAAACCAGTTTATAGAATTTGGTGTTCCTAAAAGCAAAATATTTGAGTGCGGATTATACCAAAGCAATATTGGGTTTAAGAAGTTTACGAGAAATAAACAGAAAGAATTGGGCAGGAAATACCGAAAAATGACTTGGAATCACCTTATAGTTAAGTTTTCTATTTTTAAGTTCTGGTTAGAGTATTTGACGGTTATTGTACTATTTATTATGCTCTATCAATTTAAACCAGAGTTATGTTTTCCTATAGGTTTGTTGGTGTTAATTCTACCTACAATATATTCTGCGTATTATGCTTTAAAAGATAAGTCTACTCGAAAATCATTAAATTTTGCTATGGCTACAAGTTCTGCGATGGCAGTGTGGTCGTTATATAATCTTTCATTTTATATCTTAAAGGATAGTCATGAGAATGTTGCAAATATGCCTCATGGTTTCTTTGTTATTGTAACCTGCTTATTTTATCCCATGATTAGAGCTACTATTGAAGTGTATCAGAACGTATATAAAGAGAATAAGAAAACTTTTAACCTTAAGTTTTTATAAATGAAACTAAACAAATCCCAAATACAAGACCTCTACATTTTTACAAGACAACATTTTGTAGAGCACTACGATTTGCAAACCGAACTCGTAGATCATTTAGCTAATGATATAGAAACACAATGGCAGAGCCAGCCAAAAATTAGTTTTGAAGACGCTAAAAACAAAGCCTTTAAAAAATTTGGCATTTTTGGTTTTATGGATGCTATAGAGCAAAGACAAAAAGCCATGAATAAACGCTATAGAGGGTATTTGTGGAATGAACTTAAAAAATGGTTTGAACTCCCACAACTCATCGGAACCATCGCTTTGTTTTTGGTGTTTTATATGGCGTTTTCTTCAAAATATACCGCTATTTTTACTATAGTTTTTTACGTTATTATTTCAGCATGGTCTATCTATAAAAGTACACTGTTAAATAGGCAATTTAGAAAACGAAAAGAAATCTCTAATAAAAAATGGCTGTTGGAAGAACTAATTTTTAAGCAAGCAGGTGGAGCATCATTAATCTTTTTTTCACAATTATACAATGTCTTTACGATTCCAGAAAAGTTTGAAATTACCACCTTATTTTTAATTCTCTTTTCTTTAGCATTTACCGCCTTAACATTAATAAACTATATCAGTTTAGAAGTGATTCCAAGTAAAGCTGAAAAATTACTCAACGAAACCTATCCAGAATTTAGTTTGTAACAAAACACAACTTTTATATACTTACTATAATAATAACCAACCTGCAGACTATGTTAAAACAATTTATTAATCTAGAATGGAAAGCATTTACACGCTCAGCGTCCTTTAAAGTCAATCTAGCACTAAAAATATTAATGCTATTTGGAGCCTTTATCATGATCCTTTATATGCTAATGTTGGGAGCAGGTGCTTATTATATCATTGAAGAGTATCTCGACAAGGATCCTTTAGTTGTCATTAATAAAATTATGATATTTTACATTTTTGGGGATTTAGCGATGCGTTATTTTCTTCAAAAAATGCCCATTGTAAATATTAAGCCTTTCTTGTATTTACCGCTTAAAAAAGACAAGGTTGTCGGCTTCGGAATTAATAAAACCATCATTTCGTTCTTCAATGTTATACATGCATTCTTCTTTATTCCATTTTCGGTAGTGCTAATGCTTAATGGGCACGATTTTTTACCTGTTTTAGGTTGGCACTTTGCAATATTCGCACTGATTTATAGCAATAACTTCATTAATATTTTTGTGAATAATAAAGATGTCGTCTTTTATGGTATTGTTGCTATTGTAGTGGTTTCGGCAGGATTAACGTATTATAATATTTTTGATGTCACCACTTTTACAGCACCTATTTTTGAAGCTTTTTATAATATGCCATATTTAGCCATTATACCTCTAATTCTAATGGTTGTACTTTATAAAATGGCATTTAGTTACTTCAGAAAAAACTTCTATTTAGACGCTGGTTTAGCAAAAAAAGTTGAGATTGGTGAAACCGATAATATGGCTTATTTAGATCGTTTTGGTAGTGTATCTACGTTTCTAAAAAACGACATTAAACTTATAAAGCGAAACAAGCGATCAAGAACAACAGTAATAGTGAGTTTTCTATTCATCTTTTATGGTTTGTTATTTTTTACAGGCGCAATTCCTGCATATGATGGTCCGTTTTGGCGTGTTTTTGCAGGTATTTTTGTGTCGGGAGGTTTCCTATTTAGCTTCGGTCAGTTTGTACCAAGTTGGGATAGTGCGTATTATCCTTTAATGATGAGTCAAAACATTAGATATAAGGAGTATTTAGAGTCCAAATGGTATCTCATGGTTATAGCAACTATCGTTACAACAGTGCTAGCCTCATTTTATTTATACCTTGGATGGCAAGCTTATGCAGCTGTTGTAGTTGGTGCGATTTATAATATTGGGGTTAATTCTCATATTGTACTTTGGGGTGGTGCTTACATTAAAACTCCCATAGATTTATCAACGAATAAAAAAGCTTTTGGAGACAAAAAAGCCTTTAATGTAAAAACATTATTGCTCACATTACCGAAGTTGGTCTTGCCAGTAGCAATCTACGCGATAGGCCATTTTGCACATGGTGAAGCTTTAGGATTTATCTTGGTGGCTATTGCAGGTTTAATAGGTTTACTATTTAAAAACAAGGTATTTGCAATCGTTGAAAAAATTTATAAAGCTGAAAAGTATAAAACACTAGCGGCATACAAACAAAAAAACTAAAAACTATGATTACAACAAATAAGCTTTCAAAAACCTATAACGAAACGACTGTTTTAAGTATTGATGCTCTCGAAATTCCTAAAGGACAAAGTTTTGGTTTGGTAGGAAATAATGGCGCTGGTAAAACTACTTATTTTAGTTTGTTACTCGATTTAATTCAGCCAACAACTGGCGCAATAAAAAGTAATGGGATTCAAGTGAATGAAAGTGAAGATTGGAAACCCTTTACGTCGGCATTTATAGATGAAACCTTTTTAATTGGTTACTTAACTGCTGAAGAATATTTTTATTTTATTGGCGAATTAAGAGGACAAAATAAGAGTGATGTTGATGCTTTATTAGCGCAGTTTACAGATTTTTTTCATGGTGAAATATTAAATCAGAAAAAATACCTGAGAGATTTAAGTAAAGGAAACCAGAAAAAAGCAGGCATTGTAGCCGCTTTAATTGGTCATCCAGAAGTTATAATTTTAGATGAACCTTTTGCTAATTTAGACCCAACAACACAAATTAGATTAAAGGAAATTATTAAAGATTTAGCACAAAAAAAGGGGGTTACTGTATTAGTATCTAGTCACGATTTATTGCATGTCACTGATGTTTGTGAACGCATTGTTGTGTTAGAAAAAGGAACCGTTGTTAAAGATTTAGAAACCAATCCTGCAACATTAAGAGAATTAGAAGCACATTTTTCAGGTGAATCAGTTGTGCTTCAAGAGGAAGAAGAGTAAAAATTATCAATATGGTTTCGCACGGACAACTCGCAAGTTGTCCGTGCGTACAATTTTAAATTCAGCCCCAATTTCAGCCCCAATTTCAAAAAGATGCTTATTTTTACCATCTAACACACTAAACAAGGTGTTTTTCAGTTATCTATTAACCAAATAGAACCGACGTTTGAAAACCTATTACAAAATCATATTATTGCTTTCATGCGTAGCAATGCTAACTCAAAGTTGCTCGCGTAAAAAAGACAAATTCATTAACCGAAAATTTCACGCTTTAGGTACAAAATATAATGTGCTATACAATGGTAACATTGCATTACAACGCGGTATTGATGGTGTTAACAATGAGTTTACTGAAAATTTCTGGGAACTTTTACCAGTAGAACGCATGGCTATTTCCGAAGATATTTTTCTTCCTGGGGAAACTAAAAATGCCGATTTTGAACGTGCTGAAGAAAAAGCAATCAAAGCCATTCAATTACACGGAATGAGTTTTGACGGAAAGGAGAAAAATCCACAAATAGATGAGGCCTATTTACTTTTGGGGCAAGCGCGTTATTTTGATCAGCGTTTTGTACCTGCGATGGCAGCATTTAATAACATACTCAATAAATACCCAACAAGCGATAAAATTAATCAAGTTAAAATCTGGCGCGAAAAAACAAATATGCGTTTAGACAACAACGCTGGTGCTATAGAAAAACTAAAACGCTTGCTTAGAGAAGAGCCTATAGAAGGTCAAGATTTGGCGGATGCTACTGCAGCATTGGCGCAGGCTTATATTAATACAAAATCTAAAGATAGCGCCATTGCACAGCTTACTATTGCAGCAGAAAACACCAAAATTAAAAGAGAAAAAGCCCGTTATCATTTTATAAAAGGGCAATTGTATAATGAATTTGGACAGAAGGATAGTGCCAATCAAGAATTTGATGCTATTATAGATATGCATCGTCAAATCCCGAGGTCTTTCTATATCAATGCACACCTTGAAAAATCGAATAGTTTTGATGCTTTAACCGGTGATGAACTCTTATTTGAAGAATACCTCGCAGAATTAGAAGAAAATAGAGAAAACAGACCTTTTTTAGATAAAATATATTTCCGAATAGCCGAGTATCACCGTAATAAAATGTCAGATAGTCTTTCGGAAGTGTACTACAATAAATCCCTTAGAAAAACAACTTCAGACAATTACCTTAAGTCTCTAAGTTATGAAACTTTGGGTAACATGTATTTTGACAATAATATTTATAAAACTGCAGGTGCGTACTATGATTCTACGATGACAGTCATGGTAGAAAACTCAAAGCCGTACAGGGTGATAAAAAAGAAGCGAGAAAATCTTGATGATGTTATTTATTACGAAGGTATTGCGATAACAAATGATAGTATCCTTAGGATGATTAGCTTACCAGAAGCCGAACAATTAGCAATTTACACCAAGCTTGCTGAAGATCAGCGTCTAAAGGCTTTGGAGGCTGAAAAAGAACATAAAGAAACTTTAGAACGTCAAAAAAACCAAGCAATGTTAGCGGCTAATACCAATCCGCAAAAACAAATTAATAACAGGGCTTCTAGTGTGTCTAAAAGTTTATCAGCCAAAAATGAAAGTTTAAATGTTGGTGGTGGCAATCCAAACAGTAGTAGTTTTTATTTTTACAATACAACAACTGTTGCTTATGGTAAAAATGAGTTTTTAAAACTTTGGGGCGATCGTAAACTTCAAGATAATTGGAGACATTCTACGGATCGTGAAACGATTATAAATAATACAATTAAAGATAGTGTAGTAGATTCTGCAACAGCATTAGAAGAACTTTTTAATCCAGAAATTTATTTAGCATCGCTTCCTACAAAACCAAGTGAAATAGATAGCATTACTAAAGAACGTAATTTTGCTTATTACCAATTGGGAATTATTTATAAAGAAAAATTTAAAGAGTTAGAATTGGCTAAAACCAAGCTAGAAGATCTTTTAGCATTTCAACCAGAAGACCGATTGATATTACCTTCAAGATACAATTTGTTTCGTATCTATGAAGAATTAGGTTTAAACCGAAAGGCCGAAACAATGAAAATGGCTATTATTAACGGATACCCAGAGTCGCGCTATGCTGAAATTCTTTTAAATCCACAATCTGAATTGTCTAAGGACGAAAACAGCCCAGAAGCAATCTACACCCAACTGTATAAAGAATTTGAAGCTGAAAACTATGCCGCTGTGATTACAGGAGCTGACGTGCAAATAAAACGATTAGAAGGTGATGATTATGTTGCTAAGTTTGAAATTTTAAAGGCATCAGCAAAAGGAAGGCTCTATGGGTTTGAAGCCTACAAGGAAGCTGTAAACCATATTGCATTGACCTACGGCAATACTGAAGAAGGTAAAAAAGCGCAAGATATAATTGAAAATTCAATTCCTGTATTAGCAAAAAAAGAATTTTTGTCAGATGATGAAGCGCAACATTTTAATGTCATTTTTCAGTTTGAAAACAATTCAGGTGAAGATATAGAGGCCTTTATTAAAACTTTAGACGAAGAAGTCGCTAAGGTAGATTACTTTGACCTCAGTACTTCGACTGATGTTTACGATGAAAACATAACTTTTGTTGTGGTTCATGGATTAAAAAGTATAGACGGTGCAAGAGGATTTGCAGAATTGCTTAGATCAGAAGAGCGAGATAGTAGGGGGCGGGTGGTAAAACCTAAAATTACACGATCTTATTTTGCAATTTCATCACCTAACTATGCTATCATACAAAGACACAAGAATTTAAATGCTTATTTAGAGATAAAGTAATTATAAAAAAACCAAATCATCATGTTTTCTTCAGACAATAAAAAAACAAAAAACTCATTTATGGAAACAACTACTCAGCAAAACATCATAGCTCAAGGGACTAAAATTGTGGGTGACATTGCCAGCCAAGGGCCATTTAGAATTGATGGAACTATTGAAGGTAATGTAAAGACTTCAGGTAAAATAGTGGTTGGAAAAACGGGTTATATTAAAGGCACACTACAAGGCGAAAATGCCGACTTTGAAGGCAAGTTTTCAGGAAAGTTAATCCTGTCTGGAACATTATCTCTAAAAACCACAGCACATATCGAAGGCGAAGTGCACATTAATAAACTCGCTGTAGAGCCGGGCGCTACCTTCAATGCGACGTGTAGTATGAAAGGTACCGTTAAATCATTAGCTAATGAGTCAAGTAAATCCGAAAAAGCCGCCGTTAAAGCCTAATCTTAACAAAGGCCCAAATAAATATATTCAGTTTGTTTCTGTTGGTTTTCAGATGGGAGGCACCATCATTCTCGGTAATTATCTGGGACAATGGTTAGATGCTAAGTATCATAAAGACTTCTTAGAAACCACAATAACACTTTTTGCTGTCTTTATGTCTATTTATTTGGTGATTTCACAGGTTACAAAAGTTTCTAAAGAAGATGATTAAATCGTTTGCCGTATACGCAATAGCTTTTATTGCATTATTTTTTGTTGTTCAGCTTACTCAAGAATATGGTCTTGAGTTATTAAATAAATCGCTTCGATACGAGCTTTGGGATGTTAATAAGTTTTTTGCTGTAGCGTCGCTGTTAATTTGTGTAAACTTAAAATTATTGTCTACAATTAAGAGCCTTCATACGCAGTTGGGATTTATTTATTTGCCAACACTTTTTATCAAAGGAGGCTTGTTTTTTTTAATGTTTAAATCAACCATTTTTCAACTCAACAATTTAACCTTCGATGAGCGTTTAAATTTATTAATACCACTTTTTTTATTTCTAGCCTTAGAAGTGTTTTTTGTTATTAAAATCATCAAGGAAGTAGAGGACTAAATAATAAGCATAAAAACATATTGTTATTTTAATTAATTACGTACTTTTGCACCGAATTTGAGAAGAGTAATTTTTTTTGATTTTTTAACAATGAAGATATTTCAGCAAAGTTTTAAATTTTTCGCACTTATAGTCTTAGTGTTCTTGTCAACAACTATTTATGCATATTCTTCTAATGAAGATGGTGGAGAAATAGATACTAGAGAAGAGGTGGACGCCTATATTTCTCATCACCTTCAAGACTCTCATGACTTCGCACTTTTCTCTTACACTAACGATGAAGGAGAGCGTAAACATTTTGGATTTCCACTTCCTGTGATATTATGGTCATCTAATGGCTTGGTTACATTTATGTCTTCAGAGTTTCATCATAATGATGATGGTGATGTAATTGTTGAAAAAAATGGGTCTAAATTTGCTAAGATACATTCTAAAATTTATGAATTAGAAGCAGGAGCAGAAGCTGTTGATTTTGATGAAGAACACCATGCTACAAATGCCGCTCGCGTTTTAGATTTTTCTATTACTAAAAGTGTTGTTGGTATTTTAGTGATTGGTTTATTAATGTTCTTCTGGTTTGTTAGATTAGCAAAACAATACAAAAAGAAACAAATACCTACAGGTTTTGGTCGTGTATTAGAGCCATTAGTGCTTTATGTTAGAGACGAGATCTCTAGACCAAATATTGGTGAAAAACATTACAGAAAATTTACGGGTTATTTATTAACCGTGTTCTTTTTTATCTGGCTTTTAAACATGGTTGGTTTAACACCTTTAGGCTTCAATGTTACGGGTCAAATTGCAGTAACCGCAAGTTTAGCTATTTTTACACTTATCATTTATGCATTTAGTGGAAACAAAGATTTCTGGATGCACATTTTATGGATGCCAGGAGTACCTATTTTAATTAGACCAATCTTAGCTGTTATAGAGTTGGTTGGTACATTTATCATTAAGCCTTTTTCATTATTAGTACGTCTATTTGCAAACATTACTGCAGGACACACTGTGATTATGGCTTTAATTGCTATAATGTTTGTTATGAAAGATACCTTAGGTGTTGCAGGAGCAACAGGCTTATCTTTTATATTATCTGTTTTAATTATGTTTATTGAGGTTTTAGTGGCCTTTTTACAAGCTTATATTTTTACAATGCTTTCTGCCTTATTTATTGGTATGGCCGTTGCAGAACATGATCATGGGCATGATGTTGAGCATGAAACCGCTGACGTAGAAGACGTGAGGGGAGATTTCATTTAATAAGAGTTTTTTTAATTTAACTATATAATTTATTTACTATGTACAATTTAATTGGAGCAGGATTAATCGTAATCGGAGCAGGTTTTGGACTTGGTCAAATTGGTGGAAAAGCAATGGAAGGTATTGCTCGTCAACCTGAAGCTGCTGGAAAAATCCAAACAGCAATGATTATCGTAGCAGCACTTTTAGAAGGTTTAGCATTTGGTGCTTTAATCTTAGGAAAGTAAGCTTAAAAAACAGAATAGAGACTCTGCAACGGTTGGTTGCAGAGCCTATTTTATTTAAAAGAATTAAAGAAACATTTATTTAGTATAAGATGGAAACATTAATAAACGATTTTTCACCAGGATTATTTGCAGTTCAAACCATATTACTTTTATTATTAATTTTCTTAATGGTAAAGTTTGCGTGGAAACCAATCCTCGGTTCTATTACAGAAAGAGAAGAAGGTATTCAGGATGCATTAGATGCAGCTGAAAAAGCAAAACGTGAGATGGCAAATCTTCAAGCTGATAATGAAAGATTATTACAAGAAGCACGCTTAGAAAGAGAAACGATGATTAAGGAAGCACGCGAGCTTAAAACTAAAATGATTGCGGAAGCAGAAGCTGATGCACAGGCACAAGCCCATAAAATGATTGAGCAAGCACAAGCTGCTATAGAAGGTGAAAAGAAAGCCGCAATGGCTGAGTTAAAAACTCATGTTGCAGGTTTATCTCTAGAGATTGCAGAAAAAGTGGTGCGTAAAGAATTATCTAACAAAGACAAGCAATTAGAATTGGTTGAAACTATGTTAGGCGAAGCAACCTTAAACTAATCTAGATATGTCAGGATCAAGAGCGGCCATACGATATGCTAAAGCAGTTTTAAGTTTAGCAACAGATCAACAATCTACAGATGCAGTAAACAGTGATATGAAATTAATCACTTCTACTATTGCAGAAAGTGAGGATTTAAGTCAGATGCTTCAAAGTCCTGTAGTAAAAGCTTCAGATAAAAAAGCGGTATTAATGGAGGTGTTTAAAACGGCTAACGTTACTACTGTGAACTTAATTGATACTTTAATCGCTAATAAGCGACTAGCTATTTTAAATGATGTAGCTGTAAGTTATACGCAGTTATATGATGAAATGAAAGGAACACAAGTTGCTACAGTAACTACAGCAATTCCTTTAAGTGATGATTTAAAAACTAAAGTGTTAGCTAAAGTAAAAGTCCTTACAGGAAAAGACGCAGAAGTTACAAACGTAATAGACGAAAGCATTATTGGTGGTTTTGTGTTACGTGTTGGTGATATTCAATATAATGCGAGTATTTCTAACAAATTAAATAAATTAAAAAGAGAATTTACATTAAATTAAAAACGTCAGAAAAGGCGTCTAACGCGTCTATTGTCTAACGTCTAATATCTAAATAAAGATGGCAGAAGTAAAACCAGCTGAAATATCAGCAATCTTAAAACAACAACTTTCAGGCTTCGAAGCAGGTGCTTCACTAGACGAAGTAGGAACCGTATTAACTGTAGGTGATGGTATTGTACGTGCTTACGGATTAGCTAATGCACAATATGGTGAATTAGTAGAATTTGAAGGTGGTGCAGAAGGTATCGTTCTTAACCTTGAAGAAGATAATGTAGGTATTGTACTTTTAGGAACTTCAGTAGGAGTTAAAGAAGGATCTACAGTAAAACGTACAGAACGTATTGCCTCTGTAAAAGTAGGAGAAGGTATCGTAGGACGTGTTGTTGATACTTTAGGTAACCCAATTGACGGTAAAGGACCTATTGCTGGTGAAACTTATGAAATGCCTTTAGAGCGTAAAGCACCAGGTGTTATCTATAGAGAACCAGTAACAGAACCATTACAAACAGGTATTAAGTCTATTGACGCTATGATTCCTGTGGGTCGTGGTCAACGTGAGTTGGTTATTGGTGACCGTCAAACTGGTAAAACAGCCGTTTGTATTGATGCTATTTTAAATCAAAAAGAATTTTACGATGCAGGTGAGCCTGTATATTGTATATATGTTGCTGTAGGTCAAAAGGCTTCAACAGTAGCACTTATTGCTAAAACTTTAGAAGAAAAAGGCGCTTTAGCTTACACCACTATAGTAGCTGCAAATGCATCAGATCCTGCTGCAATGCAAGTATATGCACCTTTTACAGGAGCTTCTATTGGTGAGTATTTTAGAGATACTGGTCGTCCAGCGTTAATTGTATTTGATGATTTATCAAAACAAGCTGTTGCTTACCGTGAGGTATCTTTATTATTAAGACGTCCACCGGGACGTGAAGCTTATCCTGGTGATGTATTTTATTTACACTCAAGATTATTAGAGCGTTCTGCAAAAGTGATTAATAATGATGATATCGCTAAAGAAATGAATGACCTACCAGAAGTTTTAAAACCTATGGTTAAAGGTGGTGGTTCTTTAACAGCTTTACCAATTATTGAAACACAAGCAGGTGACGTTTCTGCTTATATTCCAACCAACGTAATTTCTATTACTGATGGTCAGATTTTCTTAGATGGTGATTTATTTAACTCTGGTGTTCGTCCAGCGATTAACGTAGGTATTTCTGTATCTCGTGTTGGTGGTAACGCTCAGATTAAATCAATGAAGAAAGTATCTGGTACTTTAAAGTTAGATCAAGCACAATACCGTGAATTAGAAGCATTCGCTAAGTTTGGTTCAGATTTAGATGCGGTGACTTTAAACGTAATTAATAAAGGTAAGCGTAACGTTGAGATTCTTAAGCAAGCGCAAAATGATCCTTTCAAAGTAGAAGATCAAGTTGCTATTATCTATGCAGGGTCTAAGAACTTATTAAAAGATGTTCCTGTAGAGAAAGTTAAAGAATTTGAAAGAGATTATTTAGAGTTCTTAAATGCGAAGCATAGAGATACTTTAGATACGCTAAAAGCTGGTAAATTAACCGATGAGGTTATTGATACATTAACAAGTGTAGCTAAAGACCTTTCAGCAAAATATAAAGCATAGTTGTTATTCCTGCGAAAGCAGGAATCTCATGTTTGAGTTAATATAATTGAAGCCGCATTTAGTGCGTAATGACAAAAACAGATTATGGCGAATTTAAAGGAAATTAGAAATAGAATATCATCGGTGTCTTCAACGATGCAGATTACCAGTGCCATGAAAATGGTATCTGCTGCAAAGTTAAAGAAAGCTCAAGATGCTATTACGGCAATGCGCCCTTACTCTAATAAGTTAACTGAATTATTGCAAAGCTTAAGTGCAACTTTAGATGAAGACTCTGGAAGTAAATATGCAGAACAACGCGAAGTCAATAAAGTACTTATTGTTGCTGTAACGTCTAACAGAGGTTTAGCAGGTGCATTTAACTCTAATATTATAAAACAAGTTTCTAAGCTTACAAAGGATACATACGCTAATCAAGATGTATCGTATTTAGCTATCGGAAAGAAGGCCAATGATGCCTTTAAAAAGACAAACAAAGTTATTGCTAACAAAAGTGATTTGTATGATGACTTAACTTTTGAAAATGTTTCTGAGATCGCTGAAATGCTTATGGAGAAATTTGTTTCTGGTGAATTCGATAAAATAGAAGTTGTTTACAATCACTTTAAGAATGCTGCTACACAAGTTATACTCACTGAGCAGTTCTTACCAATAGTACCTGTTGAAAGTGACGAGAATGTAAATTTAGATTATGTTTTTGAACCTTCTAAGTTAGAAATTATTGAAGCTTTAATTCCTAAGTCTTTAAAAACACAATTGTACAAAGGTATCAGAGATTCTTTTGCTTCTGAACATGGTGCTCGTATGACGGCTATGCACAAAGCAACAGATAACGCTACGGAACTAAGAGATCAATTAAAATTAACTTACAATAAGGCAAGACAAGCAGCGATTACAAACGAAATCCTTGAGATTGTTGGTGGTGCTGAAGCTTTAAATAATTAAGCAATTCCCGCATCTGTAGGAAATTCTTAACCAAAATACAAAAACCTAACTTTGACGAGTTAGGTTTTTTTTATGTCATTAATTTTTAAGTATTTTTTTTTAATTGATTAAAACATAGGTGTTTATTACTCTGCGCTAATAGCTGTAAATACTGTGTTTATTTTGTTAATTAGTTTTCGTTAACATCTAAAATTTATCATATTACAGTTAAAATTTTAATAAATTAAAGTAAATACTTACTTATTTAAACATTTCAACGTATTAATCAGTTTTTTATGGTTGTTGTTTGAAATAATTTTTATATTGCAGTCCCAAATCTTAACCTACATTAATATGAAACTACTAAAAAAGGCGAGTTTCGCCATTATTTTTGCCCTTGTGTTTTCCTTCACTTTTCAGTGTGCAAGTTCAAAACCAGTAACAACCTCACCAACGTTTGTAAACTCTACATCATTTAAAGTTAAACCCATACAATTTCAAGAATGGTATGCAGGTATTAAAGTTGGAGGTACAGGTGTAAATGTTTTTGTTCCTATTTCAGATGTAAGTGATAATATCGAAATTGATAGTATCTACTTCAGAAATCTTAAAGGAAAACTTGTAAAAAAAGGCAGTAAATATGTTGCTTTACTAGAGAATGATTCTCCTTATTACACTTTTCAAATTCCAGAAAAACCAAGTGATTACCCATTTACCTTAACTAATAACGAATGTGCTATTAGCTTTATTGAAAACGGTGTTACTAAGTATTTAAAAGTTCGTGACCTTACAGAGGTTGCAGGTACTTATTATGAAAATGGACCACCAACAATCTATGAAAGTGCTACATCTACAATTTTAGCAACAACAGATGATGACGATGCTGATTTGTAAAAAAATACTACAAATATGTTTAAAAAGCCTTACTGTAAAGTGAGGCTTTTTTTATATTAAATTAAAACAATAACTTGAGCCGGTATTATTGTGCTAAGTTTTACCTATTGCTGTTTTGAAGTTGATTAGGTATCAAATTATTTCAATACTTTTGAACTCAATTAAACAATTACATTGAGCGGATTTAAATCACTTTTTAAACAAACATTTATCTATGGTTTAGCTACTGTGCTGCCTAGAATGTTGAGTTTTATTTTAGTACCACTTTATACAGACCCAAGTGTATTGTCGGTTGAAGAGTACGGTCGTGTGTCTTTTATATTTGCCTATTTTGTATTGTTTAATGTGATTTTGGCCTATGGTATGGAAACTGCTTTCTTTAGGTTTTTTAATAAAGAAGATAATCAGGAAGAAGTTACAAGTACATCAACAATATCCTTAATAGTCAGTTCCTTGTCGATTTTAGGTATCGCTTTTCTATTAAGAAATCATATATCTACACTGATAAATATTGAATTGCAGTATCTCAACTTGGTCTTTGTTATTTTGTTATTAGATGCTTTGGTTATTATTCCATTTGCATGGTTACGAGCTACAGCAAGACCAATGCGATATGCCATTATTAAAATTCTAAATGTTGCAGTTAATTTAGGGCTAAATGTATTCCTATTACTATATCTACAAGGTTGGGCAGAAGACCATTCATTTTTCAATAGTATTTATAAGCCCAACTTTGAAATCAGTTACATTTTCATTTCTAACCTTATAGCAAGCGGTCTAACTTTACTTATATTGTTGCCCTTTTACGCTAAAATCAAATGGAACTTCGATACGATTCTCTGGAAAAAAATGATGCGTTATGCGATGCCAGTTCTTATTGCAGGTGTTGCTTACTCTGTTAACGAAACGTTTGATCGTATTTTACTAGAATACCTATTGCCGCCTGATACTGCAGATAAACAAATTGGTATGTATTCTGCCTGTTATAAATTAGCTTTATTTATGACCTTATTTGCTACAGCATTTCGTCTAGGCATAGAACCGTATTTCTTTAGTCACTCTAAAGCTCAAAACCCACAAAAAAACTATGCTAAAATCTTAGAATACTTTGTAGCCTTAGGCGCTTTAATTTTATTAGCAGTGGTCATTTTTGCCGATGTTTTAAAACCTTTTATTATTAGAAGTGAAGCCTATTATGAAGCCATGTGGATTGTACCATTCATACTTTTAGCTAATTTTTGTTTGGGTATTTATCACAACCTATCGGTTTGGTATAAAGTAACGGACCGCACAAAGTTTGGAGCTTATATTTCTATACTTGGTGCTCTTGTAACCTTGGCTATAAACTATATTTTAATTCCTATAATTGGTTTTAAAGGTTCGGCCATAGCAACACTTTCCGCCTATAGTATCATGGTTTTATTATCATTTTACTTCGGAAGAAAATACTACCCCATCCCTTATAATTTGAAGAAAATAGGTTTGTATCTTAGTGTCTCAATTCTATTTTCATTCGTTTTTTTCTATAGATATCGCGAAAATTATATGATTGGAATTACAATGTTAATTGTATTTTTGGGATTAGTTATTTCGCTTGAAAAGAACGATATAAAAGAAATACTAAAAAGTTAAGAATGTTGTTATACTGAGCGACGTGTGTTGCTGAGGCTTTGCCCACTTGCCGTACAGGCATAGTTATGAAGGTTAAAAGCTTAAGAACATTTAAAGCATTTCAATAAATTAATAAATAAAGATTACCGCTTTTACGGAAAGTAAATATGAAAATAAAAATTATAAATAAATCCACGCATCAATTACCACATTACGAAACCATTGCATCTGCAGGTATGGATTTACGTGCCAACTTATCAGAACCTAGAGTATTAAAACCTTTAGAACGCAGTATTGTTGGTACAGGCTTGTTTATAGAATTACCTGTTGGTATCGAAGCACAAGTAAGACCAAGAAGCGGACTGGCAGCAAAAAAAGGAATTACCGTATTAAATGCACCAGGAACAATAGATGCCGATTATAGAGGCGAAATCGGTGTGATTTTAGTCAACCTTTCTAACGAAGATTTTACCATTGAAAATGGCGAACGCGTTGCCCAATTAGTCATTGCAAAACACGAACGTGCTGAATGGGAACAAGTCGAAGTCTTGTCGGAAACCGATCGCGGCGAAGGTGGCTTTGGGAGTACTGGAGTTAAGTAATAAATTCCGGCCAACGCAGGAATCTCAGCATAGAAATTTCCTGCAAGGTTTCTAAAACCTTGTAGATATTATTTTATTATAGAATTGGATATTTAATCGTAACCAAACATATAAATTAAGTTTAACCTAAAAAGATTTCCACTTTCGTGGAAACGAAAAATAGTTTTCGATGAAAATAATCGTACCAATGGCAGGTCGTGGATCTCGCCTTAGACCACATAGTTTAACCGTACCAAAACCTTTAATTCCTGTTGCAGGAGAACCAATAGTACACCGTTTGGTAAAGGACATTGCTAAAGTTTTAAAACAACCAATAGAAGAAATTGCTTTTGTCTTAGGTGATCCAGCATGGTTTGGAGATGCTGTTGTAGACAGTCTAAAAGCCTTAGCCGAAGGTTTAGGAGCTAAAGCCTCTATTTATAGACAAGACCAACCTTTAGGAACTGGGCATGCTATAATGAGCGCAAAACCGTCGTTATCTGGGCCCGCAGTTATTGCTTATGCAGATACTTTAATTAGAGCAGAATTCGATTTAGACCCAACTGCAGATAGTGTTATCTGGACTAAGCGTGTTGCCAACCCTGAAGCATATGGTGTGGTAAAGCTTAATGATGAACAAAACATTGTTGAATTGGTTGAAAAGCCTGAAAATTTCGTGAGCGATCAAGCCGTTATCGGAATCTATTACTTTAAAGATGTGGCTGTCCTAAAAGATAAATTGCAAGAGGTTTTAGATGAAAATGTAATGCATGGTGGCGAATACCAAATTAATGATGGTATAAAACGCATGATGGCTGAAGGGAAAATCTTTAAAACAGGAACCGTTGATGAGTGGATGGACTGTGGTAACAAAGCCGTGACACTAGATACAAATGCTAAAATGCTTGGCTTCTTAAAAGCCGATAATGAAGAGCAGTTAGTTGATGCATCTGTTGTTCTAGAAAACTCAAACATTATAGAGCCTTGTTTTATCGGTAAAGGCACGGTTTTAAAAAACACTACAGTTGGTCCTTACGTATCCATCGGAAAAGATTGTGTGATTGAAAATTCAACCGTTAAAAATAGCTTAATTCAGAATGAGAGCACTATTAAAAATGCTAATTTAGACGAAGCTATGATAGGTAATCACGTGAAGTATAATGGCGAATTCACTAAAATTAGTATCGGCGATTATACTGTTATAGAATAACAAATTGCTGCAAAAGTAATACATCAAAGATTCAGCGAAGCTCATCTTAAGACTTTTAGTACTGCTTATATTTGGTATAACTTTTGAAAGTTATTTTATCATGCTGAGTGTGCCTAAGCATCTATTAAAATGATATGCTCTGTCCCAAAGGAGAACACATATGAAAAAACAATGCTACATTATTATTCTACTAATTGGAATTTTATTTATTCCTCAGGTTACTTATGCCCAAGTCGATTTTAATAAACGCCCAGATGACGATTTAGGAAATGTAGAAGATGAATTTCAAGAACATTTCTTTGAAGCTTTAAAGCAAAAAGGCATTGAAAATTACGATAGAGCAGTAGAGGCACTTCATAAATGTTTGAATTTAGACAGTAAAAAACCAGTCATTTATTTCGAGCTCGGTAAAAACTATAATAAACTTAAAAATTTTGGTGCTGCTGAAGATTATCTTAAAGATGCCATCAGCATGCAACCCGATAATGTGTGGTTTTTAGATGAACTTTACGATGTTTATTTTCAACAAGATGATATCAGAAATGCTTTAAAAACCATAAAACAATTGGTAAAATATCATCCGGATTATAAGGAAGATTTAGCCACGCTTTATGTTAGAGAAGAAAAGTATAAGCAAGCTTTAGATTTATTAGATGAATTGGATGCTGAATACGGATTGAGCGAGTCTAGGGACGCCATGCGAAACGATATTTACAGCATCACAGGTAATGCCGATGATAGAATTGAAAACCTAGAACAACGAGTCGCTAATAATCCTAATAACGAAGATAATCACTTAAAGCTTATATATAGGTATAGCCAAACAGGCGACCATAAAAAAGCTTATAAAGCTGCACAAAACTTACTTAAAGAGAAGCCAGATTCTAAGTTTGTGCATTTAGCTTTGTATAAGTTTTATCTTCAAGAAGAAAAGGTCGATAAGGCTATTAGTTCTGTAAAAACAGTATTAACTAGTCCTGAAATTAATGCAGATGCTAAAGCTAAAGTGCTTAAAGATTTTGTGGCATTTGTAGCCAAAAACCCCGAATATGAATCAGACCTCATTGATATTACAGCTCTAATTGATGACAATAAAGATGCACAAACGCATAGCGATTTAGGGCATTATTATTTAAAAGCAGGTGATAAGGTTAAGGCGCTTTCAAATTTTAAAGAAGCTTTAAAACAAGACCCTAACGACTTTAAATTAATTAAAGACGTCTTATTACTTCAGCTCGATATTAAGGATTATCAAGCGGTTGTAAATGATAGTGAACATGCTTTGGCACTATATCCTGCTCAACCTATTTTGTATTTAGTGAATGGTGTTGCGCTAAACAATTTGGGTGCACCAAAAAAAGCGATTGATAATTTTGAAATGGGCTTAGACTTTTTAGTTGATAACCCTAAAATGGAAGCCGATTTCTATTCTGAATTAAGCCAAGCCTACAAAGCTTTAAATAATATTAGTAAATCTGAAGCGTTTGCTAAAAAGGCAGAAGCTTTAAATGTAAAACAGTAAATGAAAATACCTCAAAGTCATCTTATAAAACACATTACGTTAAGTATATTTCTCTTCGTTTTTATATTGGGTTGTAGTGGTGCCAGAAGTGTTATTGCTTCAGGAGAGGCTAGTGATAAGCTTTCTGCAAAACAAGTGATTAAGCAATATCAAAAAAATGAAACGGACTTTAAAACCATGAATGCTAGAGTTGCAATTAATCTTGTTCAAGGTGAAAGTGAACAAGGCTATACATTTAGCTTTAGAATGGAAAAAGATAAAACCATTTGGCTAAGTGCACCACTTGGTATTGCACGTATGATGATTACACCAGATAAAGTGAAGTTTTATAATAAACTTGATAATGAATATTTTGATGGCGATTACAAGTTATTGAGCGATGTTGTTGGTGTAGATTTAGATTTTATGAAAGTCCAGAACATTCTTTTAGGTCAAACCATATATGATTTTAACGACGAGCCTTATCAAGTTTCAGTGAATGAAAACTCGTATGCATTAAGTCCAAAAGACCAAAATGCACTAATCGAATTATTTTATTTGATTAACCCTTCGCATTTTAAAATGGATAGTTTGCAGATGTTTCAACAGCTAGAAAAGCGAATGCTTAAAGTAGATTATTCGTCTTATCAAGAAGTTGAAAAGCAAATTATACCTGAAAATATTAGAATTATTGCAGTTGAAAATGC
The DNA here is from genome assembly GCF_013403955.1 of Winogradskyella vidalii. GTDB lineage: Bacteria > Bacteroidota > Bacteroidia > Flavobacteriales > Flavobacteriaceae > Winogradskyella > Winogradskyella vidalii. The sequence goes on from NZ_JABFDG010000004.1 coordinate 274,987, forward strand.
AGACCAAATAGCCATTTCTATGGCGTTTAAATCTGTATCTTTGAACGGTGAAGTTCGTTTTCCTTTTAATATTCCTGCGGGTTATAAAGAAATTGTGATAAAGTAAGTTTAAAAACGCTTATTACTTCCTTCTAAAAGCTAAAGGAATGTTTGTATAATCTCAGATTAAATATCATTAAATAATTAATGAAGAAGAATTTTTATATACTTTTTTGTATCGTGTTTATGCTGTCTTCTGCTGCACTATTTTCTCAAAGCGAAAAGCAAAAAAAACTTGAGCTTCAACGCCAGCAGATTATTAAAGAAATGAAGCAAATCAATGCTTTGTTATTTACGAAAAAAAAGGAAGAGAAATCCGCTATTACATTAATTGAGGACCTTAATTATAAGGTAAACGTTAGAAAAAACCTCATTAGAATAACTAATGAACAAGCCAACCTTTTAAACAGAGAAATAAATACAAATCAAAACGAAATTACAAGCCTTAGAGCGCAATTACAAGAGTTAAAAGATGATTATGCTGCAATGGTTGTAAAATCGTATAAGAGCAAATCTGAGCAAAGTAAAGTGATGTTTTTGTTGTCCTCTAGTAACTTTCAACAAGCTTATAAACGCCTTCAATATATTAAACAGTATAGAGACTATCAAAAAGAACAAGGCGAAGCCATTAAAACAAAAACGAAGGAATTACAGGTTTTAAATATTCAATTATCTAAGCAAAAGGAAGACAAACAAAAGCTCATAGAAGAAAACCGCATTGCTAAAAGAGAACTAGAAAGTGAATTAAAGGAGCGTGAAGTCTTAATGGCATCCATAAAGACAGATATGAGTAAATTTGCGTCTCAGATTAAACAAAAGCAGCAAGAGGCGGATCGTTTAGACAAGGAAATAGACCGTTTAATTGCAGAGGCTATTGCTGCATCTAATAAAAAAGCAGGTAAAAAATCTTCTACGGGCAAATTTGTTTTAACACCTGAAGCAAAAAAGCTAGCCTCGAGTTTTGCTGCTAATAAAGGAAAACTAGGTTGGCCAGTAACAAGAGGTGTTATTAAAGCTAAGTTTGGTAAAGGTCGATCATTAACTGATAGTTCGGTTGAGGTCAATAATTCAGGAGTTAAAATTGCAACAGATAAGAACGCAGAAGTTAAAGCTGTTTTTAATGGTGTGGTATCTTCCATTCATGTAATGAAAAGAGGAAACCCAACCATTATAATAAGACATGGTGATTATTTAACAATCTACCATAACTTATCAAAACTCTATGTAAAAAGAGGTGACAAAATTACCACCAACCAAGTCATTGGTGAGGTCTTTAGTAACAACGTAACAGGAGAAACGCTTTTAGACTTTAGAATCTATAAAAATGATTTAAAGTTGAATCCACAATCATGGTTAGCAAATCAATAGTTAATTAACTATACAAAAAGGGCTTTCAACTCTGTAGCTTCAGACGGCTTCATTTTTCCTGCTAATACTAAACTCAGCTGTTTTCGACGCAAAGCAGCATCAAAACGTTGTTTTTCTAATTCTGTTTCAGGTATAAGTTCTGGCACTTTTACGGGGTGTCCGGTTTCATTTACAGCTACAAAAGTATAGATGGCTTCATTAGCTTTCACACACTCTCCAGACTCTCTGTCCTCAACCCAGACATCCATATACACTTCCATAGATGATGTAAATGCACGTGATACCTTAGCTTCAATCATAACAACGCTACCCAAGGGAATCGCTCTATTAAAAGCGACGTGATTTACGGAAGCCGTTACAACAATACGTTTAGAATGGCGTCTTGCAGAAATACTGGCGGTTTTATCCATACGCGCTAATAGCTCGCCTCCAAATAAATTGTTAAGTGGGTTGGTTTCACTTGGTAATACCAAATCAGTGGCAATAGTTTGAGATTGAGATGCGGTTCTAGATGGCATAAATAGATTTAAAAATAAGTGCGAATATAAAGTGATTATGGGTAGAAAGGTAAGGAAATACGGTAAATCTATGTTATAGTATTTATAACGTAAAGCCAAAAACTAAACAAACGCATTAATTAAACCCTTATCAAATGCTTTTTCTAATTAAGATTAGAAGAAATCCATGTAAAACTAATCAAGCTTCTTTATGAGCAACCAAGCATCACGATTATAATCACGACGAATCTTAGAAAGTTCAATTTGTGCATCAGCTCTATTTTCAAAACTCGCATAAACCACTTCGTGTAAACCGAAGCGATTAGTACCGATTTTGCGTGCTTTAAATCCTTGATTTCTCAGTTGGGCAACTTTCTTTTCAGAATTAGCTTCTACTCTAAAAGCTCCTGCAACAATATGGTAATTGCCGCTTTGTTTTTCTAAAGATAATGTTGCAGCTGGTAAAGGATTGCTAATTACAAAAGTGGCTTCTTGCACCTTAGCATCAAGTTGCTCATTGGCTTGTTCTTGGGCTATTTCATTATGATTTTCTACAGCATTATTGTGGTAAGTAGCAGCACTAAAACTACCAATGCCTAATAATATTACAGCGGCTGCAGCATATTTTAGCCAGTTGCGATTATCACGTTTTTCTGGTGTAAAAGCTATTGGAGTAGTCTCTTCAATAGTTGCTACGGTTTCTTTGTGAATTTCACGAGTAACGTTGGCAGTGGTAAAGTGAGACAAACCAAAAGCATCGGTTAAATAATTAATATGGCTAGAAGGATCAAATTGAATTTTCCCAGCATTATTTAATACAAGCTCACCTATATTTTTAAATTGAATAGTCTCGCCTTCAACTAAATAAGATTTAATTGATTTTATTTCCTTACTGATTTGGTTTAAGGCTGTTGCGTATGGGATTTTTTCAACTTCAGCAATATAATTTGCTAATAAACCATCATTTTGTTGTAACTGCTCATTAAAAGATAAGGCTTTTTTTGGCGGATAAAATGTATGAGTGGTTTCATGAATCTTAGCCGATACACGATGCGTCAAAAATGCTCCAAACTCAGGAACAGTAACACAATCGTAACGGTATAAAAGGTCGCTAATGTAAGTCTCTAACTGCATATAAGGCAAAGTTAAAAATTTTTATTTGTGAACGAAGTTTACTTGGATTTAGTTATTAACATCAAAAAATTTTAAAGTCTATGTGTTTGATTTTCTATAGATTCTTAATGAAATAAATTTAAAAATTATAAATAACAGGTTCTAAAATAGGGATACTTTTTTGTGTAAAATTAAAAAGTAAAGATAGGTTAAAAATTAAATAATTATATTCGTTATCAAAGATGTAACGCTTCAAATGCTTAATTATCAATGACAAATCAACAACTTATTTATGCTTTAGCCTTACAGCACGTTCCAAAAATTGGAGCGACAACGGCTAAAAAATTAATTAATCATTGTGGTTCTGCTGAAGCTGTTATAAAAGAAAAGAAGTCTAAACTATTAAAAATTGATGGTATAGGATCCGTTACTATTCAAGGCCTTTTTGATAAAAGCCATATTGAAGAAGCGGAAAAAGAATTAAAATTTATAAGAGACAATAACATTATTGCACATTATTTTACAGATGACACTTACCCTGAACGTTTAAAACATTGTATCGATGCACCTCTTGTTTTATTTCAATCAGGAAACATTAATATTAAACAGAAACGCATCATAAGTATTGTTGGGGCTCGTAAAATAACGACTAGTGGAATCGCATTCTGCGAAAAACTGGTTGAGACTTTAGCGCCATTTAACCCCATTATTGTTTCTGGCTTTGCTTACGGCACTGATATTACCGCACAAAAAGCGGCTGTAAAACACAATTTACAAACGATAGGATGTTTGGCGCATGGCTTAAATCAAATCTACCCTAAAGTCCATAAGAAATACGTCGAAGCTATAGAAAATCATGGTGGGTTTTATACAGATTTTTGGAGCTCAGATAATTTTGACCGGAATAACTTTTTAAAACGGAATAGAATTATAGCAGGACTTAGTGAGGCGACTATAGTCATTGAATCTGCAGAAAAAGGCGGTAGTTTAGTAACTGCAGATATCGCCAACTCCTATAATAGAGTCGTCTTTGCTGTGCCTGGCCGTACTACTGATAGCCAAAGTGTTGGTTGCAATAATTTAATCAAATTTCAACAGGCCCATTTACTATCCACGCCTTTAGATGTGCCTTATATGTTGAATTGGGAATTGGAAGCCAATAAAAAACCCATAGTGCAGCAGCAGTTATTTGTAGACTTAGAACCGGATGAAAAAATAGTTTATAATTTTTTGAAAGCAAATAATAAGGTGCTACTAGATGTTATTGCCTTACGTTGCGAAATGCCAACCTATAAACTCGTAGGCTTATTGCTACAAATGGAATTGAAAGGGGTTGTTAGACCGTTGCCAGGAAAGTTATTTGAAGCCATATAGATAAGTATAATTCTTAAAAGGATACAATAAGTGGTTTCTGTGATTTATAAACAAGGCTTTGTAAGTTATTTTTTACCTAAAACAACCACTAAACCGTATTTAATCGTGATTTTTGCACACATAAACTGATTTTTAATTTTTTTTTCCGTTTTTTTATATCATATTTGTAGGCCCTCAACTAAATTAAAATAATAAGATTCACCAAATTGGTGTTTGTTTTATTATATAATTTCCTACTTATGATGTTAAAAACTACTCGCGCTTTAGGCCGTTTTGCCTTATCACTGCTTTTTACTTTAGCAATTTTTATGTCATCTTCAACTCTAGTTATGGCTCAGACTATAACAGATGCGTTTCCCAAACGAGTCACTACAAGTAGTAAGGTTACTATTATTGGTTCAGGATTTACAGCTTCAAATATTGGTGATATTTATATAGTAGGAATAAATATTGTAAGAAGAACTTTGGTTAGCTCTACAGAAGTTACTTGCGTAGTATCTAGGAATACTGGCGGAATTTCAGGAGATACTAATGGTACACTTACTATGAGCGGTGCAACATATGGTTCTGGGCTAGACAGAGATTTTGAATACGTAGGGCCAGCAAGTAAATCCATTTCTGAAAATAGTGAAAATAGGATTAGAGAAGTTTATACCACTTGGGACCATGATAATGATGGTGTTGGTTTTTGGGCATCTTCAGATTTTAGCTCAAATAATAACATGCCTAATGATAGTCATGAGTTATTAGGATTTAAAATGAAATATGATGGTGATGATATTATTTTTTCAACAGGAATTGATGATACGTTATTAGAAGCTCAATTATCAAGCTTAGGCGTAGACGTGTCTGAAACTAGTACTGAGTATGTAGGTCAGAATTTTCAAGCGTATTCTACCAATGGAATTAGTGGAAAACCAAATTCTAATAATTATATGGGATTTGCTGATAAAATAGATGGTTTTGATGGCTCTATAGTGTTAAACAATGCTGTGCGTAAAACAGTTTACGATGTTATCATTGATGGAGATAAAGGGTTAGAAATGGGCACAGGAATCGCCAATTTTAATAATCAAGCAGATATAAGGTTTTATAGCGGTAATGGAGATGTTGGAGCCGTTAATGACGGTGTTCCAGATTTGTTAATTACGCAAATAGCTCAGCCAGGAGGTAGTGATGTCTATTATTATGCCGATGTTGATGGTAATGTTGTTGGTAGACCTATTAAATTATCATTTGTAAATAATAATGCTACTAGATTATACGAATGGAAAGTTGATTTTTACAGATTAGATTTCTCTACTGGGTCAACCTTTGAAACTGCTATTCCAACAACGGAATCTTTTGGTAATGGACAGACGAGAGGTTATAGAATGGCTGCGTTTAATTTAGAAGATTTTGGTATTGATGGAACCATCAACGCCACTATTGATGATATTGATAATATTAATATTGGAGCTGGTGGTTCATCTGATATGGCTTTTATGGCTTACAATAAAGCTGCTTTTGAAATTAAATCTCCAGTAATTTCAAAATCTCCAGTATCACGATTTATTTGCAGATTGCCATCAGTTTCTAGTCTAGTTTTTAGCGCAGAGGGAGATATAGAGGGAACTCCATCTACTGATCCTACTGAGGCAGCAGCAGAAGCAATTACCTATACCTGGTTTAAAAACAACATAGAATTAGGAGAGACGTCTAATACACTTACCATTCCTTCTGGATTAACTAGCTCAGATTTAACAGATAATAATTATAAAGTAAGAGTAGCAAACAGCTATGGCGCTGTAGATTTACCTTTTAAAATCTCTGAAGGAGGTACGCCTGCGTATTGGGATGGTTCAAGTTGGGAGCTGCCTTCTATCTATGATGGTATAACAATTAATGACGAGGATCGTAATCTAATTTTTTCTGATAATTATAACCAATCTGGAGATTTGGTAGGTTGTGATTGCACTGTAAATGCAGGAAAAGTAGTTGTGATTCCAGATGGATCTTCTATGGTGCTCTTTAATGCTATTACTGTTGAGCCTATGATTGCTGAAACGGTAGAGGATGGTGTTACTGTTGATGAAGTGCCAGCAGGGTCTTTTACTTTACAGAATAATGCTAGTTTAGTTCAGATTAATGCTGTCACTAATAGTGGTGAGATTAAAGTAGAGCGAATAGCAGATAATTTAAATGCAAACGATTATGTGTTTTGGTCATCACCAGTAGGAGATGCAACAATGTCCACGCTTCCAGGGAATTTAAAATATGAGTGGGATACAAATGATATAAATGATTTAGGAACTCGTGGCGATTGGTCTTCTGCTAGTGGTACAATGTCTGTAGGAAGAGGTTATATTGCTAGAGTACCTTCTGCAAGCGATTATACGGCCTTATTTACAGGTGTGCCAAATAATGGTAATCTATCTTGGAATGTTTATAAAACAGGAACTACAACAGGTATGGTTGAAGCAGATACCCATTGGAATTTAGTCGGTAATCCATATCCTTCAGCTCTAAGTGCAGATAAATTTACGGAGGATAATACTGATATAGATGGTAGTATATACTTATGGCAGCACCATTCACCAGCTTCAACAGCTAATACCAATCCGTTTTATGAAAATTTTCCTGTTAATTACGGCGATCAATATTTAGCCTATAATAAATTGGGGGCTTCTACTCCTGAAACTGAGTTTGATGGCTTTATTGCGTCTGGACAAGGATTTTTTGTTAAGGTTTTAGAAAGTGCAGGTGCTAATCCGGCAATTACATTTACTAATAATATGCGCTATGATGATGCTGAAAATGGTTATGATAATTCAGAATTCTACAGAAGCAATTCCGATGCAACTACAGAAACCACTGAAAAACAACTAATATGGTTAAGCTTAATTAATGAAAATAATAAAGCTTCTACTATTTTAGTGGGTTATGCTGAAGGGGCAACGGTAGGTAAAGATAGACTTTACGATGCGTTTTCTAATAATGAAGGTTTTAATTTATATTCTCTAATTTCTGAAGCTGAAAAATTAGAAATACAAGGACTTCCACTACCATTTGATGATACTAGTACTGTGCCTTTGGGTGTAGAATTAGCTGAAAATGGAATTTACAAAATTGCAATTGGAGATTTAGAAGGCAGTTTGTTTGTGGATCAAGCGCAAAATATATACATAGAGGATACTTACTCTGGAGTGATTCATGACTTAAGAGTTTCACCATACACGTTTATGGGTGAAGCGGGTGTTGTTAATGATCGTTTTGTTCTTAGATATTCAGAATCGTCCTCGCTTTCTGTTGCCGAAGCGTCAGCTAATAGTACATTTGCTTATATAAAAAACAGTGTCTTAAATGTAAAATCTAATAAAGGTATTACAGCGGTAAAAGTTTATGATTTAAACGGAAGAAATGTAATTTCTTATGCATCAAATGGCCAACTACAACTCACTGAAAACTTTCAATTTTCTAAAGGTGTCTATCTCGTTTCTATAACCTTAGAAGGTGATAGAGAATTTATAAAAAAGGTTGTAAACTAAGCTTTAAGCAGGCTCATGTTCAAAAGCTTTTTTACGGGTTTACTGTCTTGATAGCTATAGATTTGCAATAATCATCTAATTTACAAGTTTTAGGTGCTGTTTAAATGATTAAAAAGGAAATAAGAAATACACTTATTTTCTAGATTTTAGCGGTCTTAAAATTTGGGAAACTACAACTTTAAATCCTTAAAGTAAAAAACAATTTACGGTTTCAAAAAGGGCTACAGCGAGTTGAAACATAGAGGTCTACTGGTATTAAATACCATAAAGTTATAGCTGTTATTCAAAGTGCCTTAGAGATTAAATCAGTAAGCGTAATTGCATAATAGTACTCCAATTTTTAGTTGTTTAATCTCTTAAATAACAGTTGTTTGTGTGGCTTTTTGTTGTTATAAAATTAACTAAAAAGATAGTCGTTGGTGCCATTATATCACTATGCGAAACACCTTAATTTTACCTCTTCAGATTATTTCTAAATATAGGCCAAAGGTCTATTAACAGTAGCGCCAGCTAAATTCATTAAAGTTATTTGTTAACTGTTTTTTTTACTAGCTCTAAAACATTATTTTTTTGTTAATTATAATGTTAAAATTTGCATCTCAAAGGAGATTGCCTACGCGTCAACTAGTTTATTTTGATTATTCTATAAACAGCACAATCTTTGTGCTGTAAGCCCTAAATTACACTTAAGAGATATTTATAGTAAAGACTGATTTTTTGCTAATATCAATTCTAAATTCTTAACCTATGAAAGCAATTTTATCCTTCGTCTCATCTAAAAAAGTAATGGCTACGCTCTTGCTTTTTATAAGTGCTTTGTCTTTTTCACAAATAGTGGTCACTGACGTTTTTCCGACACGTGTTACTAAAAGTAGTCTAATCACAGTTATTGGTTCTGGATTTTCAGGTTCTACCACCGTTTCAATAGATGGTGTTTCAATTGGTACGGTATCGGTAACTCCAGATGGTACGGAGTTAAGTTTTGAGATTACTCGAGATGTTCATACCACAATTCTTACCAATAAAGCATTAAAAATAAATAACCAAAATGTCTATAAAGGTTCCGATGCACCTGGAAATCAGGTGAAATTTGAATATGTAGGCGCTAAGTTGAAAAAGAACAATGAAACTAATAGTAGTCACTCTGAGTATTTTAAGAAGATAACAAGTATTATTACCAATTGGAATTATGATAATCAGGGATACTGGAGGTCTTCTACTGATTATACATATGGGGATTCAAGTACTTACCCTAATGATAGTCATGAATTATTGGCTTTTGAATATGATGGAGTTTATTATTCTACGGGAGTAGATGACGACCTTCTTGATGGTATTAGTGGATTTTCTTACAGTGATGAAGTGTTTAAAGCCTATTCTACAAATGGAATTACGGGGACTATTAATAACGGTGCCAATTTTATAGCCACTGGAGATTTGGTTGACGGTGTTGTTAATGAAGGTACTACCATTACGTCAGCAGATATTTTAGATTTAACTGTTTTTCAGGTTATGGTAGATGGAGTTAATGGTTTAGATTTAGGAACAGGTGTTACTAATTACAATAAATCGGCTTCTATTCGTTTTTTTAGTGGAAATGGTGATGTTGGTGCTGTATCTGATGGAGTACCCGATTTAATTATTACGCAAATAGCAGATTCAGGTAGTTGGGATAACTATTATTATGCTGATGAATTCGGAAACGTAGTAGGAACGCCAGTGCAACTATATTTGCATAATGGTACAAATAATTTGGGAAGATGGGGTTTAGATTTATATTCACTCCCAAGCGGTGCAGATATAAATACCGCAAACCCGCAATCAAGAACATTTGGAAATAATGAATACAGGTATATCAAGATTGTTGGCTTCAATTTGGAGGATTTTGATTTAGATAGCAGCAACTTAAGTTCTGTAGAGAATATAAATTCTGTTGCAGGAGGTTCTGCAGATATGGCTTTTATTGCTTACAACCAATCTGCTTTTGATATAAAAGCACCTATCGCCGAACCAATATTACCTCAGTTTGTTTGTAAAGCTGATGGTACTACAGATATAACTTTTAGTGTCACTGCAGGTATAGATGATGGTAATGGAAATATGGTAACACCAGACCCAAGTGATACGGACTTGGTGTTAGATTATAAATGGCGAAAATATAATTCAGCTATCCCAGGAGAGACGAGTGAAACTTTTAGTATCACTGGTGTAAATTCTACAGATTTAGCAACTTATAAGGTAGAGATTTCTAATGAAAATGGAGGTACAATAATATTACCTGTTACCTTGAGTGAGGGTGGTACACCTTATTATTGGAATGGTACGAGTTGGTCATCTCCTTATGGCGCGGTAGAAGAGAAAGAAAGAGGATTCGTTTTTACTGGAGATTATCCAAGTTTATCTGAAGAAGTAGAAGATTTAGTTGGTTGTGATTGTAGAGTAACCTCAGGGGCTAACGTTATTATGCCCAAAGAATCAAAAATGGTTATTTACAACGAAATTACTGTAGAACCAGAAATTATAGAGGTAACAGATACAGTTGAAGGAGATGAAGTCGTCATTGTTCAGGGGGTTGATGCAGGTACCTTCACCTTAGAAGATGATGCCAGTTTAATTCAAATTAATGATGTTGAAAATAGTGGAAAAATTAAAGTAAAACGCGCATTGAGTGGGAGTGAAATTAATCCATATGATTATGTGTATTGGGCATCTCCTGTAACAGCCTTTAATATTTCAGGGATTTCTAACACACCAACATACCAATGGGATGTTAATGCCTCAAATAATGATACAGGTGTAGGAAATTGGGTGTCTGCGGCTAGCACTATAATGACTCCTGGAGAAGGTTATATTGTTAGAGTGGCTAATAGTCAATTAAGTGGTTTTACAACAGAATTTTATGGAGAACCAAATAATGGACCTCTTAGTATTAACGTTGAAAAATCATCTGAATATGACACAATGGACTATAATGATAGTAGTTGGAATTTAATAGGTAACCCTTACCCTTCAGCGATAGATGCTGAAACTTTTTTAACTGCTAATACAATTCTTGAAGGCCGTGTAGATATATGGACGCATGATACAGGTCTGTTTGATGTTACAGGTGCAGACGATGCATTTTACGATGATTTTGGAGTAAATTACGGAGACCAATATATTACATTCAATAGTACAGGAACTTCAACACCAGATCCATCAAACACATTTAATGGTAAGATTGCTTCAGGTCAAGCCTTTTTTGTAAGAGTTGATGATGATGCACCATATAGTGATAGTGGGTATCCTGTTGATTTCACTAATGCAATGCGTCATGATAGTATAGTTGCTTATGATAATAATCAATTTTTTAGAGGTATTTCAGAAGAAATGGTTACGCTAGAAAAACAATTAGTTTGGTTAAGCTTATCTAATGAAAATGACCATGCTATTAGTACTTTAATAGGTTACGTAGATGGCGCTACTGAAGGAAAAGATAGACTTTATGATGCATACACTAATAATGAAGACTTTAATTTATATTCTTTAATTTCAGAAGACGAAAAATTAGTCATCCAAGGACTGCCGTTACCATTTGTAGAAACAAATACAGTGCCTTTAGGTTTTGAGTTAGAACAAGAGGGTATTTATACTATTGCTATAGCTCATTTAGAAGGAAGTTTATTTGAAGAACAAGAACAAGCTATTTACCTTGAAGATACATATACTAATGAGATTCACGATTTAAGAGCAGCGCCCTATACATTTACAGGTGAAGCGGGTGAATTTAATGATCGTTTTATACTTAGGTATACAGCATCTGCACTTTCTGTAACTGAAGTTTCGGCTTCAGATGCTTTTGCCTATATTAATAATAGCATGTTATATGTAAAGTCCTCACAAACGATTAAATCAATTGAAATCTATGATATGAGTGGTAAACAAATTACCAACTATGTAGTAGGTGACAACGGTAGTTATTTTAGTTCTCCGTTTACGTTTTCTAATGGTGTATATATCGCTTCTATAAAATTAGATAATGGCGCTGTTGTTACGAGGAAAGTAATTCACTAAATGACGCATTTAGTATTAAAAAAAGCCTTCAGCTATGATAACTGAAGGCTTTTTTTATTTATAATGATTTTCTTAAACGTAGCGTTAATACCCAACTTTCTCTCTCACACGTCCTAAAACATCATCTGCAACTAGTCTAGCTTTTTCTGCGCCAACGGCTAATGCTGCATCAACTTCATCTAGGTGATTCATATAATAATGATAGCGTTCTCGTTGTTCTGCAAAACGTTCTACAACTAATTCATATAGTGCTTGTTTGGCGTGACCATAACCGTAGTTACCACCTTCATAATTAGCTTTCATTTCTGCAATTTGCACATCTGAAGCCAATAAGCTATAGATTGCGAAACAGTTACAAGTGGCCCAGTCTTTTGGTTCCTCTAATGGTGTACTATCGGTTTCAATAGACATTATCTTTTTACGTAGTTTTTTGTCTGGTAAAAAGATATTGATAAAATTGCCACGACTTTTACTCATTTTTTCACCATCGGTTCCTGGTATAAGCATACCGCTTTCTAGGATTTTCCCTTTAGGTAATACAAAAGTTTCACCCATTTTAGCATGAAAACGAGACGCGACATCACGGGTCATTTCAATATGTTGTAATTGATCTTTTCCTACTGGAATAACTTCAGCATCATACAATAAAATATCTGCAGCCATTAACATGGGATAGGTAAATAAACCTGAATTAACATCTTCTAAACGATCTGCTTTATCCTTAAAGCCATGTGCTAAGGTTAAACGTTGATAGGGAAAAAAGCAACTTAAATACCAAGAGAGTTCGGTTACTTGTGGAATATCACTTTGTCTATAAAAAACCGTTTTATCTATATCTAAGCCAAAAGCAAGCCAAGTTGCTGCGACAGAATAGGTGTGGTTTCTTAATTCTTCAGCATCTTTAATTTGCGTAAGTGTATGCAAATTTGCAATAAATAAAAACGATTCGTTTTTAGCATCGTTTGCCATTTCTATTGCTGGCAAAATAGCTCCTAAAATGTTTCCTAAGTGTGGTGTACCTGTACTTTGAACACCGGTTAAAATTCTAGCCATAACATTACCTACTACAGCAGGTATCTCTTTTAAATTAAACTTCAGTATTAAAATAATAAACAAAGGTAAATTTTTTAGTAGAACTATATGTAGGCATTTAATTTAATTAACTAGTTTTGATGCCATGTCTATTATAAAGTATCCACTTTGGCTTCTATATCGTATTTGGTTCTATATTTTAGTAGCCATTCCTATCATTGTGCTGTTTCCTTTGTTGATTATTTCTATCGCAAAAGAGCAATGGTACCCTTACTTCTTTAAATTGGCGCGTATATGGTCTAAATTTATTTTAATAGGTATGGGCTTTGGCTATAAAATTAAAAGAGATCAAACGCCAGACCCTAATAAGAGTTATATGTTTGTGGCAAACCATACCTCAATGGCAGATATAATGCTAATGTTAGTGGCGGTTAAAAATCCGTTTGTATTTGTAGGTAAACAAGAACTGACTAAAATTCCACTCTTTGGCTTTTTTTATAAGCGTACTTGTATTTTGGTAGATCGAAGTAGTGCTAAAAGCCGCCAAGCCGTGTTTTTAAGAGCGCAACGCCGCTTAAAACAAGGGGTTAGTATTTGTATTTTTCCAGAAGGTGGTGTGCCCGAAGAACATATAATATTAGATAATTTTAAAGATGGTGCATTTCGTTTGGCTATAAATCATCAAATACCTGTAGTTCCGATTACATTTTACGATAATAAAAAACGATTTTCTTATACATTCTTTAGTGGAAGTCCAGGTAAAATGCGGGCTAAGATTCATAAATTTATTCCTACAGCTGGACTAACGACAACCGATACTAAAACTTTAAATAAGGACGTGAGGACTCTAATTTTAGAGGAATTGAACGCTGGTATTAAAAACAAAAAAAAGCTACCCTAACCAAGAGTAGCTTTTGTTATTATTGCATTCATCATAGCTTTTTGCAATAACCTAACACTTAACCTAAAACTTATAGTTTAATCCTGTATAAACACCGATAAAGAAGGGTTTGAAATCTCCAGAGGTGTTATTAAATGTATTTATTTGATACTTAAATGTTGGTTCGAGATTAATATACCATTGTTGAGAAAGGCTATAATCCATACCTAAACCAAAATTGGCACTAAAACTAGTATTATTAATATTGTTAGCTTTTCCAATTAATGTGGTTGATCCATTAACATCGGCATAGATTTCATTCTCATTCAATATAAAAGTACTAAACCCGCCAATGACATTAATGCCAAATTTTTGATCTGATAAGCGGTATTCTAATTCTATAGGCACTTCAATAAAACCAAACTGTTGGTCAATATTACCTGTTAGTTTAGTATTAAATAATTCAGGAGTCGTAAATCTATTCATGGTAATAGTGCTCATAAGTGAGACCTGTTGTTCATTGTGGTTAAATGAAATATTTTTGAACTGAGCATCTTCGCCAATAACCAAAGATTGTGCTCCTGTAAAAGCAAAAACATCTGAAGTGGCTTGATTAAGGTTAACACGATTAATACCTGCTCTTATTTTTAATTTTTTAGAAACAGCATAACTACCAACAATACCATAACTCATATTAATATCACTGTTTTTAGAGTTGTCATTAAATTGCTGATCTAAAGCAGAGCCTTTTCCTAATGAGCTAAAATAAACAGGTGCAACATTGGGCGTAATGCTCCACCTGCTTGGGTTATTTTCTTTCTCTTCTTCATTAATCAGTTCGTTATTTTCTGCTATAGCATTATCAATAGCATCTTTTTCTGGGATTTCAATAATTGAATTTTCAGTTTTTAAAGCCTCTGTTTTATCTCCGTTTTCATCAGTAGAATTGGTCGTTATTTGTTTTGCTGTGGTCTGTTTTACTATAGCTGTTTGCGTATCTTCAATGGACTTTTTAATCGTAGATTTAATTTTGGTTTGCGAAGCTAATTGTGATTGTTCGCTTTTATCTACAGTCGATTTTTTATGGTCTTGTAAATCAGTTTTTGATGTCTTAGTTTGATTAGCAAGCTTAGTGTTTTCATCATCGTTTGTATTTGATGAAAGACTACGACGTTTTTCAGAAGATTTGCTTTTTTCGTTTAAATTTGATCTTGTGGCAACAGCTTCTGATTTTTCATTTAATTTATCTGAAGTTGACAGTAGATTTGGAGCATTTTTATTTTGAGACGAATCATTTTCAGAAATTTCTAAACTTGAATTTTCTTCTGAATTTGAATTCGAATCTACAATTTTTGAAGTCGTATCTTTTATTGTATCTCGTAGGTTTTGATTATTTTTAGTCGAAGTTTTAGCATTATTATCTTCAGGTGTATTATCAGTTTTATCCGTATTAACAACCGGTAAATTTAGATTCGGATTTTCTTCGGAATTAAACACCGAAACACTAATAGTTAACAACAGTGCAATAGCAGCTGCAACGCCACCAATTTGCCACCATAATGGTATAACTCTGCGCTTTTTCTTTTTATTGGGAAGACTTTCATTAATGCGATTCCAAACGGCATCATCGGGAGCCTTTTCAAAATCTTTAAACTTTTCCTGAAAAAGTCTATCTATGTTTTTATTATCATTCATTAGTTATAAACTCTGCGAGTTTTGTGTCGCGTTATAAACTTCTATTTTTTCCTTTAAAATCATTCTAGCGCGTGCTAAGTTTGATTTTGATGTTCCTGTTGAGATATTTATCAATTTACTAATCTCAACATGCGAATAACCATCTAAAACATACAGATTAAAAATTAATCGGTAGCGGTTTGGTAATTCTTGAATTATTTTCAATAAAAAATCAATACTTACATCAGTTTCATTAACAACAACAGAAACATCTTCAATACTAGCTTCATTAATAATGTCGTAAACACCAACATCATTTCTGTAGCGTTGTAATGCCGTATTAATTGCGATACGTTTTAACCAACCTTCAAAAGAACCTTTGTTTTTATACTGTTTTATTTTGCTGAAAATCGTAATAAATGCATCATGCAGGTTGTCTTCTGCTTCAGCATAGTTTTTAGAATACTTAAGACAAAGCGAAAATAATTTACTTGCATATAGCTTGTATAATTGGCTTTGAGCTTGAGCATCTTGATGACTACAATTTTTTATGAGTTGGTCTAAACTCACATTAGCTTGGGTTAGTTAATAATTCGTTTTTTTTTGATATAAAAAAAGTACTTATTCTTCTTCTACAGGTACTTCTACAATGTAGTAAAGTTCTTCACCATTTTCATCTAGACCTTGATAGAATTTAAATAAATAAGTCTCTGTTCCTGTGACTCTAAAATCTAAACTTACAGTAACAGATTCAGTTTCCTCAACACATGCATCATTAGCATAAACTGCATTTACTACAGCAACTGTGCGCTCATTTTCATGAATATCATACAAAAAAGTATAGAATTGATAGCAATTAGAAGGTCTCTCATAAGTTATTAAAATTTCATAAGTTTCACCAATAACAAAGTATTCGGGCATCTCAACACTTTCAATGGGTAAAACTTCTGTACCCAAATAATTATTATTATCAACATCATCTAAATTACAAGATGTAAATACTGAAATAAATAAAATGGATAAAAGGGCAAATTTTTTCATAATAATATATAATCGTTTTACTTTATAGATGTCAAAAACATAAAAGGGTTGCGTTTAAAACCACAAAAAATCCTGATTTACGAAGGATTTTTTTTGAATAGTTTAGTCTGTAATCTAGTCGCTTTTAGTAAATGTAACTTTATTTTTATAAATAATTTTTGAACTTCGACTATCAAAAATTAGGCAATTCACTATAAAAAATCGATGTTTAGTTGTGACTAGGGTTAGTGAAATAAAATAAAAAATCCCGAAAAATTAATTTCAGGATTTTAAAATTTGAATTAAAAAGTATAAAAGAAATACGCTAATTTTTAAAATAGCGCTTTATTTTAGAAGACGCCTATAAAGTGACTTCCTTCTACATTTACGAGTTCAGCACCTACAGTTACGTCACCAGTTACTGTATCTACGATATAAATGTTTCCATTTTGTCCAACAGGAGCTTGAGTTAAATAGATATCTGTTCCGTCAACAACAAAACCTTGGTATTGGAATAAGTAGAAATCAGGATCGTATGGGATGCCAGTTATTTTTGTCGCCGTTTTAGCGTTTAAATCTACAAGGGCAAAAAATCCTTGAGCTCCTGCAACACCTTCAATTGAGGTAGCATCACGGTAAGCGACTACAGCTTTTCCGTTAGCAGCTGGTCTCCATGCAAGAATATAAGCATCTTGAGTACCTAAAGCGTCATCTAAGCTAAAGTCGTAAGTATTATCATATTCATTATCTGCATCGATTTTTAAAATATGAGAACCATTAGGATCACTTTGGTTGGCTTGATAAACACTACCGTTGTATTCAAAAGCGTTGATGCTACGGTATCCGTTAGTGTTACCGTATCCTACAGTAGAAGTTATCACGGTTGGGTTTAATAAAGATGGGTAATCTAATACGATTGTTTTAGAGCCTAAAATCTCATAATCACTATCACTTTCTAAGGTAGCAGGGTTTATTTTACTTAAACGTGCACCGATGTATAACTTATCTCCAGCTTCATTTAAGGTTGGCATATCAATTCTAGAAATATAATAGCCTAAAGCTTCTTCTTCTGGAGTTAAACGTACGACGTGTTCCTCAAATTCATTAATTGAAGAGTTAACTAAATCTAACGTAACAACACCAATTTTAGCTTCTGTATAGCTGTAAAAATCATCAGTTTCATCTTCTGGTGTCCCGTTGTCGTTTAACTGATCTTCTGTATTTACGTAAACTGCTGATCCTGTTTGGTCACCGTCAAATAATTTAATCCATCTTGGAGCAGTTCCCACATAAGGAGCAATACTAATTTCAGAACCAGTAGGCGTAAAATTTTGTCCGCCTTCTACAGTGTATTTGGTGTAATTACCACCTGTTTCTCCGGCATAGCTAATATTAAAAATAGTATTACCATCTTCAGAAGATTGTAATCTGGCAGTTCTGTTAGAAGGGGCAATAAAACCATTTTCAAAAGGTTCTATTGATACTGTTGGGTCCTTTGCATCATCACTATTTATTGAATAAATTAATGTTCCGCCATTACCGTCTCCGGCTTCTTCTCCCATTCTGGCTGCTGCAACGGTAATCCATCTAGTACCTTCTTCAAGCGTACCACCTCCGTCTGGTGCCGTGTTTATATCGTCATCACTACAGTTAAATGCTAATAATAATGCGCTGAAAGCAAAAATTTTAAAGTTTGAATATTGAATTTTCATGTATATTGATTTTAGAAATTTTTAATGAAATAATTTAGTTTTAAATAAAAAGCACGTCCTGGCTTTTGTACGGATAGGTTATCATATACGGGTTTGTCAAAAATGTTTTTAATGTCAAAGCTCATAATTAATTGTTGGTTTGGAAAGGTGTAGCTAAGCCCAAAGTCTTGTGTTAATTGCTGTGGGACTTTAAAAAAATCATCACCAACAGTGTTTGATCCTTGAGGAACTAAATATGAGAACTCATCCGTAAAATATGTGGTATAGAAAACGTTTAAAGTTGATTTTTTTTGAATTAAATCTTTAAATGAATAGCGCAAACTTCCATTCATGGTTAGAAATGGTGTGTTTGGAATAGCGATTTCTGTGCCGTTTGCAGTTTCGGTTGTTAAATCGAAATGAGAGACGTTAAAATTAAGTCCCAAATTGTTGTTATAGGTATAATTTAGTTGTGCGTCTATTCCTTTAGATTTTGCATTTCCTTGGTTAACATATAATATTAATTCGTCATTTACATTTAATGAGGTTTCTATCGGTAAACCAATTCTATCTGTAATATTTCGTGTAAATAGGTTGGTGGAAATAGCGAATTCGTGTTTTTTAATTTGGAAGCTTCCAAACCTAAAACCTAAATTAAAATTGTCACTAAGCTCTGGTTTAATATTTGGGTTGGCCACAACATTGTCACCATCATTACCAAAGACTTCGGTTTCATTAGGTAATCTTATGGCTCTTTCTGCTGAGGTTAACAGTGTTATTTCGGGCGTTATTGCATATGAGCCTGCAAATCCATAACCCTCGTGTTTGTTGTTACTGTTTACAATTTCATCTACAATTATACTGTTTCCATTGCTATCTGTGCCGATGGTTGGGTCTATACTAACTGTTTTTTGATGATAATATTTCCCGAATACATTAGCTTTTAATTTGTTTTCAAAAGCATTTAATTCATAGGTTAAAGAAAAGATGTTTTTATACAAATCTCTTGTTCCTGTAAAGGTGTTTGCTAATAAGGATTTTAAAGCATCATTATCTTCTCTATCTATACCACTATAAACATGGTTTACTAAAATTTTATGGTTATTATTTATAGCGTAAGATACGCCGGTTCTAATAGAAGAAACTTTTCGTTTAATAGTTGCCAATGTTGGCCCTCCTTCTTGTTGAGAGCCCCATGTGTATTGGTATTCGTCTCCTCTAAAATCGATTGCTCTTTCTCCGCTCCAGCTGTAAGCCCAAGCGACGGTGTCATTTACAACTCGGTTTCTATTTCCATATAAACCATTGACTGTAACGTCTAGTCCTTTAGTAAATAAGTCTTTCTTTTGGTAATTTAATGTTCCTAATAAAGCGTCTGATTCTAAAAACCGTCCATAATAGGGCGTAATGGTCATAAAAGCACCATGCTGAACTTCTTTATAATCATCAGAACCTGTTACACCAACAAAAAATTGATCGGCCCATTTTACATCGGTAAAACCAATTTGGGCCATACCACCAGTTGATCGGTAGGCGTCGTTAAACCGTTTTGCAGTAACGGGTGTTTGCACACCACCAAGACCGGTAACCACAACACTTCTTCCTGAAACTTCATAATCGTTATCTGAATAATTATGGAAACCATTAGCTTTAATCGTTAGTCCAGATTCTTCAAAACGATATAGCGCATTTACACTGGCTTGAAATGTATTGAATGAACCATAGGAGACCGAAGCATTTAAGCTGTTTTTTATACTTTTTTCAAGTACAATATTGATAGCGCCTCCTAAAGCATCGTCTGCTAAGTGTCCGGGGACAACACCTTTATAGACTTCAATATTTTTAATCATCGATGGCGGAATACTATTGAGGTTGAATGATGAGCCATACATAGAAATCGGAATTCCATCTATGAAAATACGTACAGCACTACCAGATAAACCGTTTAAACTGTATTCTGCATTAGAGCCTAAACCACCATTCTGACGTATTTTAACACCTACCGTTGTGTTTAATATTTCGTTAACCTGAATGTTTCTTTGACTAATTTCTTTAGTTTCAACAACGTTAACAGCAAAACCTTGGTCTTCTATTTTTCGTTTTTCAGTTTTTGTTCTTATTAAAACTTCCTCTAAGTCTTGATGGTCGGTTAATTCTAAAATTATTGTCACAGTTTTAGAATCGGAATCTAATGTGATAGGTTTTGTGACACTTTTAGCATTAATAGAATACACTTTAAGGGTGTAATTACCATAAGGAATATCTTTAAAGCTAAACTCACCATTAACACCTGCTGAGGTTTCTTTTGTTAAAGATTCATTTTCAATAATGACAGAGACTCCTAATGAAGGTTGATTATCGTCAAACATTATATAGCCAGATACACGGCCTGTTTGCGCTACAAGACTAAAGCTGAAACTTAATACAATTAAAAGGAGGGTTGATTTATTCAAGTGACCTATTTTTGGGGCAAATTTAACCTTATTTAGACTAAATACAAATAAAGGAGTGGTTATTTTTTTGCTTTCAAGGACTCAATATATTAGACTGATATAAGTTGTTTGAAATGTGTGTTTTATGGGGTCTTTAGTTGCATATGGAATGAAAAAACGCCTATTAACTTAGGCTTTATTCGTAAAATAATCTTATTTAGAATACTGTTGAAAGTTGAATTTCACCAAGTTAATTTAATAGTAATTGTAGAATTTGAAATAGAATACGAGCAAATAACTTTTTTGTTAAAACGGCAAAGTATTTTAAAAATAGACTTGTTAAAACTTAGGGGTGAATAGTATGAACATAAAAAAACGCTCTGAATTTTTCAGAGCGTTTTAAATTTATTGTTAGAACATTGGGTGTTCAAATAAATGATTTATTTATCATCATTAATTAATGTTCTTACTTTTTCTTCTAGTTCATCCATAAGGTCTGGATTGTCTTTTATTAACATTTTTACAGCATCACGTCCTTGTCCAAGTTTGGTGTCGCCATAGCTAAACCAAGAACCACTCTTTTTTACAATATCGTGTTCTACAGCGATGTCTAAAACCTCACCAACCTTAGAAATACCAGCGCCATACATAATATCAAACTCTGCCAATCTAAACGGTGGAGCTACTTTGTTTTTAACAACTTTAACTCGGGTTTTATTACCCATTACGTTACTGTCACTATCTTTAATTTGTGTAGAACGTCTAATATCTAAACGAACTGAAGCGTAAAATTTTAAGGCGTTACCACCTGTAGTTGTTTCAGGATTACCGAACATAACACCAATTTTTTCACGTAATTGGTTAATAAAGATAACGGTACAATTTGTTTTGCTAATAGATGCAGTTAGTTTTCTTAGTGCTTGTGACATTAATCGTGCATGTAAGCCCATTTTAGAGTCTCCCATTTCACCTTCAATTTCACTCTTAGGTGTTAAGGCAGCAACAGAATCGACAACTACAATATCAATAGCGCCAGATCTAATTAGGTTGTCAGCAATTTCTAAAGCTTGTTCACCATTATCTGGTTGAGAAATAATTAAATTATCGATGTCTACACCTAATTTTTCAGCGTAGAAACGATCAAAAGCGTGCTCTGCATCAATAAATGCAGCAATACCACCAGCTTTTTGTGCCTCAGCAATAGCATGAAGGGTTAAGGTTGTTTTACCTGAAGATTCTGGACCATATATTTCAATAACACGTCCTCTAGGATAACCACCAACACCTAAAGCTATATCTAAGCCTAATGAGCCCGAAGATATCGCGTCAACATCTACCACAGCTTGATCGCTCATTTTCATTACTGTTCCTTTTCCATAAGCTTTATCTAACTTGTCTAAAGTTAATTTTAAAGCTTTTAATTTTGCGTCTTTTTCACTACTCATAGTTCTGTTTTTCTTTAAATTCTCGTTAACTTTTACAGTTTTAATGAACTATAAAAGTGACGTCTAATTATTATTAGATTAGGCATCAAAAATACGGCTATTTTTAATTATTTCAATTTTAGCACGCAACCATTTTACACTTTTCACATCTACTAAATGAAAAAGAGAATAAAATTGCTATGAAAAAGATTAAAAGGTTGTGTCGAGGTTAATTAAAAAAACACCCTTTTAATAAGCAAAACATGAGGTGTTTTAGTTAGTGTTTATTTTACCTCAGTAACTATAAAGCCAATGCGGATTAACTTTTTTAATTTGTTTTAAGTAAAAAATGTTAATCTAAAAAGCACTTTGAGATATTCAGAGTGCTTTTTTTGTGCTTCAGTATTCCGTTTTCACTAAAAGTAATACCTTTGCCACTCATTATTCTTTAACCTTAAAAATTAGTATAGCATGCAACTGTACAATAACTTAAGTGCTAAAGAAAGAGCAGAACTTATTGAACAAGCGGGAAAAGAACGCTTAACCATCTCTTTCTACAAGTACGCCAAAATTAACAATACCGAAATTTTTAGAAATCACCTGTTTCTAGCCTGGGACCAATTAGAAGTCCTTGGAAGAATCTATGTGGCAACCGAAGGCATCAATGCACAATTATCTGTGCCTGCAGAAAATTTTGAAGCATTTAAAAAACATTTAGATACCATTTCATTTTTAGAAAATGTAAGATTAAACATTGCTGTTGAGCACGATAATTTTGCTTTTTTAAAGTTGAAAGTAAAAGTCCGAAACAAAATCGTGGCAGACGGATTAAACGATACGTCTTTTGATGTTACCAATAAAGGTGTGCACGTTAATGCCGAAAAGTTTAACGAACTTATTGAAGATCCAAACACGGTTTTGGTAGATATGCGAAACCATTACGAAAGTGAAATTGGTCATTTTAAAAATGCGGTAACACCAGATGTGGATACCTTTAGAGAGTCTTTAGATTTAATTGAAGAAGATTTAAGAGCACATAAGGAGGACAAAAAATTAGTGATGTATTGTACGGGAGGTATTCGATGTGAAAAAGCGAGCGCCTACTATAAACACAAGGGTTTTAAAAATGTATTTCAGCTTGAAGGTGGCATTATTAATTACGTCAGGCAGATTGAAGCGGAAGGCTTAGAAAATAAATTTCTAGGTAAAAACTTTGTGTTCGATCAGCGCCGATCCGAACGTATCAGTGATGATGTTATTGCGCATTGTCATCAATGTGGAGAGCCCGCAGATTTGCATACCAATTGTGCTAACGAAGCTTGCCACTTACTGTTCATTCAGTGTGATTCCTGTAAAGAAAAAATGGAAAATTGCTGTTCTACAAGCTGCATGGAAATCAACCGTTTGCCTTACGAAGAACAAAAAGCACTTCGAAAAGGGCAGGGGAATAGCAACGATATTTTCAAAAAAGGAAGAGCGGATCACTTACCCTATAAAAAGGACTTGCGTAACATTTTTGAGACGTTAAAAACCGATAAAATCTAAAACCTTATGCAAAAGATAGAATTAATGGCACCTGCTGGAAATTTTGAATCCTTGCAGGCGGCTTTAGATAATGGTGCTGATTCGGTGTATTTTGGCGTGGAGCAACTCAATATGAGGGCCCGAGCTTCAATTAATTTCACATTAGATGATTTACCTGAAATTGTTAATCGCTGCGAAGCTAATAATGTAAGAACCTACCTTACTTTAAATACTATAATTTACGATCACGATTTATCCATCGTTAAAACCTTAATTAAAAAAGCAAAAGCAGCTAGTGTTACGGCGGTCATTGCTATGGATCAGGCAGTAATTGCTGTTGCTAGAGAACACGGTATAGAAGTACATATTTCCACGCAAATTAATATCACCAATATAGAAACCGTTAAGTTTTATGCGCTATTCGCAGATACCATGGTATTAAGTAGAGAGTTGAGTTTGCGCCAAGTAAAACACATTACAGCACAAATTGAAAAGGAACAAATAAAGGGGCCTTCAGGGCGATTGGTCGAAATTGAAATATTTGGACATGGTGCGTTATGTATGGCGGTTTCTGGGAAGTGTTATTTGAGTTTACATTCGCATAACTCTTCAGCAAATAGAGGTGCTTGTAAACAAAATTGCAGAAAAAAATATACGGTGATAGATCAGGAAACTGGTTTTGAAATGGAGCTCGATAATGAATATATTATGTCTCCTAAGGATTTGTGTACCATCGATTTTTTAGATGAAATTGCAGATGCCGGAGTTAAAGTTTTAAAAATTGAAGGTCGTGGTAGAGCACCAGAATACGTCGCTAAAGTGATAAAATGCTATCGTGACGCTATTGATAGTGTTGAAAATGGAACTTATAATAAAGATAAAGTCATTTCGTGGATGCAAGACCTAGAAAAAGTCTATAATCGTGGGTTTTGGAGCGGTTATTATTTAGGTCAAAAATTGGGAGAATGGAGTACAGGTTCAGGATCTCACGCAGTACAAAAGAAAGTGTATTTAGGAAAAGGTACGCATTTTTACCCTAAAGCAAACATAGGAGAATTTAAAATTGAAGCTTTTGATGTTGCAGTTGGTGATACCATTTTAATCACTGGGCCAACTACAGGCGCTAAAGAAATGGATGTTAAAGAAATGATGGTTAACGATGTAAAAACTGATAAAGGGACTAAAGGCGATTTAGTAACTATTCCAGTAGAATTTAGAATTAGACCATCAGATAGGCTTTATAAAATTGTAGAAAATAAAGTAGAAGCCTAATGGTTATTGTTACTTTACAACGAAAAAAATGTATTGGCTGCAATTACTGTGTGGAGATGGCACCTAATCAATTTCAAATGTCCAAGAAAGATGGAAAAACCGTATTGATTAATACCAAAGAAAAAAAAGGATTTTACACCTTAAAATCTAACGATTATGGTATTTTAGAGGCATGTGAAAATGCATCAAAAGCCTGTCCGGTTAAAATTATCAGCGTAAAAGTTAATTGATAAAAGCGATTTAAGAATGAATATTTACAAACTATTAAGTTTAAACAGAAAAATTAAAAGTCATAGAATTAAATTCTTTGGTCTTTTTCTGTTGCATAAATTTAATAAGCGTTATTTAGCCGTTAATTTAGATCCTGTTCTAGCTTGTAATTTACGTTGTAAGATGTGTTATTTTACGGATGCAGATTATCTTAAAACCCTCAAAGGACAATTTAAAGATGAAGATTTAGATGTCGTAGCAAAATCTATTTTTAGTCGTGCATTAAAACTTCAAATCGGTTGTGGCACAGAGCCAACATTGTATAAAAACTTAGTGCGTATTGTAGCCTTGGGTAAAGAATATAAAGTGCCTTATATTTCAATTACAACCAATGCTAATTTGTTAACGGAAGAAAAGATTGAAGCGCTTTTAAAAGCTGGTTTAAACGAATTTACAATTTCCTTACATGGCGTCACAAAAGAAAGTTATGAAGGCTTTATGAAAAAAGCCAACTATGACAAGTTTCATAGTGTTTTCAATACGTTTAAAAAATTGAAAGAAAATTATGACTTCAAAGTCAGAATAAATTACACCTTTAATAAAGATAATTTTTACGAGCTCAGTGAATTTTTTAATCATTTTGATGCTAAGAGTTTCGATATTCTTCAAATTCGTCCAATACAAAAAATAGGAAATACAGAATATAATGATTTTGATATTTCTTCCTTAGCTAAGGATTATCCAGGGCTTATTAAATCAATAAGAGAAACCTGTGCTAAGAATGGTGTTATTCTCATGGCGCCCCAATCCATTACAACGTTGAATTCAGAAAACCAATCGAGTTTTATTTTCGATTATACCTTCTGTTATATTTCACCTAAGAAATTTTGGAAAGACGGCTTTAATTGGCGCGAAGAAAGTTTTAATGAGTATTCTAAAAAAATCGGCTGGAGTAGCGAATTACTAGCGAATGTTTTTCGATCTAAAAAAACCATGAAATCACTTTCAAATAAATTGAATTATGAGATTGAATTCTCATAAATTCCACCAAATAGATTGAAAATAATTGAATAATTAAAGCGATTTCAACGTATTTTTTGATGTGTTTTAAGTAGAATTAAACGACTGTAATGTCGCATTAACACGTCAGAATCTAGTAAACTCAGGAAATAATATTATCTTTACTCATTAATTATTTATGAATCCTATATCTAGATTTTTTAAATCAAATTCATCAAATTTTTTTATTGACGCTTAAAGAACATTTTTATAGCAATTAGAAAACGTTCAAATGAGTTTAAAATTTAGATTTTAATATATAAAATTTTTATGGCTTGTAACAGTTGCTCAACTGGTAAAGATGGCCAACCAAAAGGATGCAAAAACAACGGGACTTGTGGCACAGATAGTTGCAATAAACTCACTGTTTTTGATTGGTTAGCTAATATGTCGCTTCCTAACGGACAAGAACCCTTTATTGGTGTCGAAGTACGTTTTAAAAATGGCAGAAAACACTATTATAAAAATACAGAAAATCTAACATTAAGCATTGGAGACATTGTGGCAACACAGGCAAAGTCTGGTCATGATATTGGTATGGTTACGCTTACTGGCGAGCTGGTAAGTATACAAATGAAACGCAAAAAAGTAAGACTCGACGACAGCGAAAACGTCTTAAAAATATATAGAAAAGCCTCTCAAAAAGATATTGATGTTTGGTCTGAAGCCAGAGACCGCGAAGAGCCCATGAAGGTGAAAGCACGTCAATTTGCAATTGATTTAAATCTGAAAATGAAAATTTCAGATATCGAATTTCAAGGCGATGCCAGTAAAGCTACGTTTTACTATACAGCAGAAGAACGTGTAGACTTTAGAGAATTGATTAAAGTCTTTGCCCGCGAATTTAGAACGCGTATTGAAATGAAACAAGTAGGCTTTAGACAAGAAGCAGCAAGACTTGGTGGTATTGGGTCTTGTGGTAGAGAGTTGTGTTGTTCTACATGGCTAACCGATTTTAGATCGGTAAGTACATCGGCAGCACGCTACCAACAATTGTCTTTAAATCCGCTAAAACTTGCAGGTCAATGTGGTAAGTTAAAATGTTGTCTTAACTATGAATTAGATGCGTATTTAGATGCCTTAAAAGCCTTCCCTAAATCAGATGTAAAATTATATACCGAAAAAGGAAATGCCGTATGCCAAAAGACCGACATTTTTAAAGGTCTTATGTGGTATGCTTATGAAGGCGAATGGATGAATTGGCACGTGATTACTACTGATCAAGCTAATGAAATTATTGCAAAAAATAAAAAGAGAGAAAAAGTAGCAAGCCTTGAAGAGTATGCCGCTGAACACATTTCAGATACTAAAAATGAATTTGAAAACGTTGTAGGACAAGATAGCTTAACGCGTTTCGATAATCCAAAATCGAATAAGAAACGTAAAAACAATAAGAATAATAGAAATAAGCGAAATCGAAACAACAACAATAATAAGAACAACAATAACAAAACTCAAAATCGCAATCGTAATCGCAATCAAAAATCAAAATCTAATACCAATGCTAAGAAAAATTAGTGGATTATTTTTGGCTGTAATCGGTTGTTTTTTAGTCACAAGTTGTGATTCAAACGCTGTTTTTGATCAGTACAACCCTGTACCCAACCAATGGCATAAAGACTCGATTTCCCAATTTAATTTTCAAGCACCTGATACCTTAGAAAATTATAATTTGTACGTTAATTTAAGAAATACAAACGCCTATAAATTTAGTAACTTATTTCTTATTGTTGAATTAAATTACCCCAACGGAAAAGCTGTAAAAGATACTTTAGAGTATCGAATGGCAGCACCTAATGGTGAGTTGTTAGGCACAGGATTTTCTGATGTAAAAGAAAATAAATTATGGTTTAGAGGCTACAAAGAACCATTTAAGTTTGATGAAGAAGGTAATTATCTCGTCAATATCCAGCATGCAATGCGGAATAATGGTGACGTTAATGGTGTAGAAAATTTAGAAGGTATAACAGATATTGGTTTTAGAGTAGAACAAGCTCAAAAGGAGTAATTATGGCAAAAAAGAAAACAACGAAATCTAAATCAGAAACTTTAGATTTTTCAAAATACGTACGTTGGTTTTGGATCTTATTTTTAAGTGGTATCACAGCTTTTGTATTTCTATTTTTATTCGCTTCATGGGGATTTCTAGGTGAAATGCCCGATCATACACGTTTAGAAAATCCTGATACCAATTTAGCTTCAGAAATCATTTCTTCAGATATAGAAACTTTAGGTAAGTTTTATTTTGATGATAATAGAACACCAATTGGTTATGAAGATTTGCCAAAAAATATAATAGAAGCCCTAATTGCCACAGAAGATGTGCGTTATTACGACCATTCTGGTATAGACGGTAGAGGTACACTTAGAGCAATATTTAAGCTTGGAAGCGGAGGTGGAGCCAGTACAATATCTCAGCAATTAGCAAAGAATTTGTTTACAAAACAAGTGTCTGCTAACAAGATTGAACGTCTTTTTCAAAAGGTGAAAGAATGGGTTATTGCTATCCGTTTAGAACGCCAATATACCAAGGAGGAGATTATAGCCATGTACTTAAATATTGTTGATTTTGTTAACGATGCTGATGGTATTCGTTCTGCTTCAAGAATATATTTTGGAAAAGAACCAATAGATCTTGATATTAAAGAGTCTGCCATGTTGGTTGGGATGCTAAAAAACCCTTCACTCTATAACCCAAGAGATCACAAAAACCCTATAGGAACAAGAAACAGGCGGAATGTTGTTTTATCTCAAATGAATAAGTATGAATTTATAACTGATAAGGTTAAAGATTCACTTCAAAAAACAGCATTAGACTTAGATTATTCTCCAGAAAATCACCGTGAGGGGATTGCGACTTATTTTAGAGAATATTTACGCGGTTTCATGAAAGAATGGGCCAATAAAGAAGAAAACAGAAAACCAGATGGCAGCAAATATGATTTGTATAGCGATGGTTTAAAAATCTTCACCACCATTGATTCACGTATGCAGCAATATGCTGAGGATGCTATTGCGCAGCACATGCCAAGATTACAAGCCGAATTCGATAACCAAAATACACCAGACCGTAATAAAACAGCCCCATTTTTAGAATTGAGCCAGTCTGAAATTAATACCTTAATGAATAACGGTATGCGTCGTGGTGAGCGTTGGAGAATCTTAAAAAATCAAGGTAAATCAGACAAAGAAATTGAAGCTTCGTTTCATGAGCCAACAGAAATGAGAGTTTTTAAATGGATCGATGGTAAAGCAGGAGAAGTAGATACGGTGATGAAACCTATGGATTCTATGCGTTATTACAAATCGTTTTTACGTCCAGGAATGATGTCTATGGATCCATTAACGGGGCATGTAAAAGCATGGGTTGGTGGTATGAACTACAGACACTTTCAGTATGATATGGTAAAGCAGGGAAGACGCCAAGTGGGGTCAACATTTAAACCTTTTGTGTATGCTACAGCAATCGATCAGTTACAGTTATCCCCTTGCGATTCATTCCCAAGAACACAAATTACTATTGCAGCTAATAAATACGGTAATCCAGAACCATGGACGACTAAAAACTCTGATGGTAATTATTCGGGTAAGCAAACTTTAAAGGATGCTTTAGCGAGTTCTACCAATACGGTAACCGCTCGTTTAATGAATGAGATTGGGCCACAACCTGTAGTAGAAATGGCTCAAAAATTAGGTGTTACTTCAGATATTTTACCGGTTCCAGCTATTGCCTTAGGAACACCAGATATTAGCGTCTACGAAATGGTAGCGGCTTATTCTACCTTTGCTAATAAAGGGGTTTATAACAAGCCTGTTATGATTACGCGTATTGAGGATAAAAACGGAACTGTATTATATCAGGTTGCACCAGAAAGTAAGGATGTATTAAGTGAAGAAGTGGCTTATGTCACTGTAAATCTTATGGAAGGGGTTACAAAAGCAGGTTCATCAGGCGGTCGTTTACGATCAAAAGGTGTGGATAAATACAATACGATGTATAGGGAGATTATGACCGGTTACCCTTATGATTTACAAAACCCTATTGCAGGAAAAACAGGAACCACACAAAACCAAAGTGATGGTTGGTTTATGGGCATGGTGCCCAACTTAGTCACTGGCGTTTGGGTTGGTGCAGAAGATAGAGCGGCACACTTTAGAACCATTACTTATGGACAAGGTGCTTCTGTAGCCTTACCAATTTGGGGCTTATACATGAAAGCCTGTTATGAAGATGAAACCTTAAACATATCTAAGGAAGAATTTGAAGAGCCTGCTGATTTAAAAATTAACATTGATTGCAAAGTTACAGGTGAAGGTGATCTTGGTGGAAATCAAGATCCAGAAGATGTAATTGAATTTGATTTCTAAAAACAGCATATAATCTCACTTCTATTTTAGCATTTTAAATCGTACCTTTTGGACTTAGTTTTGTATTTTTAAAAGAAAACTCCTCAAGGTATGATTAATAAAAAAGTGGCAAATATTTCTGAAGCACTTCAGGGTGTAGCTGATAATATGACCTTTATGTTTGGTGGTTTTGGGCTTTCTGGTATTCCAGAAAATGCTATTGCCGCGCTTGTAAAACGTAATATTAAAGGTCTAACCTGTATTTCTAATAATGCAGGCGTCGATGATTTTGGCTTAGGTTTGCTCTTGCATCAAAAGCAGATTAAAAAGATGGTCTCATCTTATGTTGGCGAGAATGATGAATTTGAACGTCAAATGCTTTCTGGCGAACTAGATGTTGAATTAATTCCTCAAGGCACTCTGGCCGAACGTTGTAGAGCTGCACAAGCTGGATTTCCCGCCATATATACACCTGCGGGTTACGGAACCGAAGTCGCAGAAGGTAAAGAAACACGCGAATTTGATGGGAAAATGTATGTTTTAGAACATGCCTTTAAAGCTGATTTTGCTTTTGTAAAAGCATGGAAAGGCGATGCTGCAGGGAATTTAATCTTTAAAGGTACCGCTCGAAATTTTAACCCTAATATGTGTGGCGCTGCTAAAATTACTGTAGTTGAGGTTGAAGAATTAGTTCCAGTAGGTACATTAGATCCTAACCAAATCCATATTCCTGGTATTTTTGTACAGCGTATTTTTCAAGGTGAAACCTATGAAAAACGAATAGAACAATTAACAGTTAGACAAAAAGCATAGTTATGTTAGATAAAAACGGAATTGCGAAACGTATCGCCAAAGAAGTAAAAGACGGCTATTATGTGAACTTAGGCATAGGTATTCCGACCTTAGTTGCCAATTTTGTAAGAGATGATATCGAAGTCGAATTTCAAAGTGAAAATGGCGTTCTGGGGATGGGACCATTTCCTTTTGAAGGTGAAGAGGATGCTGATATTATTAACGCTGGTAAGCAAACAATTACAACTTTGCCAGGTGCTTCTTTTTTTGATTCGGCAACGAGTTTTGCAATGATTAGAGGGCAACATGTTGATTTAACTATACTTGGAGCGATGGAAGTGTCAGAAAATGGTGATATTGCTAATTGGAAAATTCCAGGGAAAATGGTTAAAGGTATGGGAGGAGCTATGGATTTAGTGGCTAGCGCAGAAAATATTATAGTAGCCATGATGCATACTAATAGAGCAGGTGACTCTAAGTTGTTGAAAAACTGCTCTTTACCGTTAACTGGTGTAGGTTGTGTGAAGAAAATTGTAACAAACATGGCGGTTATAGAAGTAACAACAAAAGGGTTTAAGCTTTTAGAACGTGCACCAGGAGTTTCTGTAGAGGACATTAAAAAAGCTACCGAGGGTCATTTAATTATTGAGGGTGATATTCCAGAAATGCGTATTTAAAAAGTTTTAAAAACGTAAGAGTTTAAAATTTATTCCGCTATTAATTAGCGGTTTTTTTTGTGCGTAAAATCTTAATACAAGATGTTAAATGTTAAAAAAATACGTATTTCATCGATTTACATTGTATTTGAACTGATTTATTAGAAATAAGTTTCATATTGCAGTCACAAATAATACTAATTTATAAATCTGATTTAAACATAAAACGAGAATTACCTTTTTGCCCCAAATCTACCAAGAATTACCGCTTATGAAAACTAAATCAAATCTACCAGAACCTACTTTAAATGAAAATTATGAATTTTCAATTTTAGAAAACACCATTGAGTTAGTATCAGATGTCTTTAAATTAGCAAAAAAAGTATTCATGCTATAATCCTTTAGGGATGGCATGAATCAACTTTTTTGTATAATCTTGTTTCGGAGATGTATAAATTATATCTGCATCTCCAATTTCCTCAATTTTACCCTTATTCATAACAAGCAACTGATCAGCCATATATTTTACCACGGCTAAATCGTGTGAAATAAATATATAGGTAAATCCGAATTGGGCTTTCAACGTATTTAATAGATTTAAAACCTGTGCTTGTACCGAAATATCTAATGCCGAAACAGATTCGTCACAGATAATTAGCTGAGGTTCTAGTGCAATTGTTCTTGCAATACCTACACGTTGCCGTTGTCCTCCTGAAAACTCATGTGGATAACGATCAAATGCAGAAGCATCTAAGCCTACTTTCTCTAAGATAGCTATGACTTTTTCTTTTCGGACTTTATTAGAAGTACCAATTTTATGAACTTTCATGGGTTCTAAAATAGCATTACCAACTGTTAATCGTGGATTTAAAGACGCAAATGGATCTTGAAATATAATTTGTATATCCTTTCGTAAGGCTCGCATCTCCGACGTCTTTAAATTAGTGATATCTTTTCCTTTGTATAAAATTTGTCCATTTGTGGCTTTGTCTAACTGTAAAATAGCATTTCCTAAGGTCGATTTTCCACAACCAGATTCCCCAACTAAGCCTAAAGTTTCTCCGGGATATACTTTAAAGCTTACACCGTCTACTGCATTAAATGTTTCGGGTTTAGAAAACCAACCTGTTTTAGAGAGGTATGATTTTTCTACGTCAACGACTTCTAATAACGGCGTTTGCGCATATAATTTTTTATGATTTTCAGTACGGTCAGCATCGGTAACAATAGCCTTATTAACACTATCTGTCATAAAATCTGAAATGGTTGGGAGTTGCGCCAATCTAAAATCAGTTGAAGGTCGTGCGCCAATTAAGGCTTTGGTATAGTTGTTTTTTGGGTGTTTAAATATAGTTTCAGTGGTATCTTGTTCAACAATTTCACCCTTATACATTACAAGTACGCGGTCGGCTAACTCAGACACTAGAGACAAATCATGAGATATAAAAAGTACACTCATTTTTGTTTCGATTTGAATCGTTTTAAGCAGCTCTAAAATCTCTTTTTGTACAGTAACATCCAAAGCTGTAGTAGGCTCATCAGCAATGAGTAATTTGGGTTTGCAAGCAATGGCCATGGCTATCATAACCCGTTGTTTTTGACCTCCTGAAATTTCATGAGGGTAAGCTTTATAAATCCGTTCGGGTTTGGGCAGTTTTACTTTTTCAAAGAGGCTCAATACTTCAGATTTTAATGCCGAAGTAGATAATTTAAAATGTTGTTTTAAGATTTCTTCAACTTGTCTGCCGCAACGCATAGACGGATTTAAAGAACTCATAGGTTCCTGAAAAATCATAGCGATTTCTTTTCCTCTTAATGATTGAAATTCTTTTTCAGATTTGTCTATTAAATTTTCACCTTCAAAAAATATTGAACCTGATGTGATTTTTGAAATTTGCTTGGGTAATAATCCCATTAAAGCCAATGATGATATTGACTTTCCGGAGCCAGATTCTCCTACAACAGCTACAATTTCATTTGGGTAAATAGAAAAGGAAATATTTTTAATGATTTCATTTTCTATTTGGTCTTTATAAAAGGAGATACGTAACCCTTTAACATCTAGTAATTTTTCATTTGCCATACGTAAATGTAGTTAATTTCTTCAATAGTACTGTGGTAAAACCGTAACTCTAAACAATAGGCATGTATTTCATCGAAAACGATTTTTTAAGGTCTCTATCTTAACATAATTTTAATAATTTGAAAGAGATTAAAGCAAAAATAACCCCTAAATTTTAATAATTATTATGAAAAAAAACTATTTAAATGGGATTTGTGTAATTGTATTCATGATGTCTATGATGTCAGTATATGCACAAACTAATCCCCAAAAAGAACAAATTACAAGTAGGTATAATCAACAAGTAATTCAAGACTTAAGTGAAAATTTTAAGAAAAAAGCTAAAGCCGAGAAAGATTTTGCTACGCAAATGGCATTGGTTAATGGTTGGCCACTTATAATTAAAACTGAAGATGCTTATATGGAACTTCAGAAAATTTCATCGGAAGGGAAACCTATTTATTATCGCACATTTAATGTCGCAGCAGCAAAATCTACACGGGCAAATCATTTAAATTCTGGGGGCTCGTTAGGCTTAAGTCTCGATGGTCTGAATATGACAGCTCATGTTTGGGATGGAGGTTTAGCAAGAAGCACACACCAAGAATATGATGGGCCAGGTGGTAACAACCGATTTTCAATAGGTGATGGTACGTCAACTTTAAATTATCATTCTGCTCATGTTACTGGAACTATAATTGCTTCTGGTGTTGTTGCAAATTCAAAAGGTATGGCTCCACACGCTAGTGCTGTAGGTTACGATTGGAATAATGATACTTCTGAAGCGACATCAGCAGCAGGAAATGGGATGTTAATATCTAATCATTCTTATGGCTATGCTGCTAGAAATTCTTATGGACAACCGCAACTTCCTGCGTATTATTTTGGCGGTTATATTACAGATTCCAGAGATTGGGATCAGATTATGTTTAATGCACCAAATTATTTAATGGTTGTGGCTGCAGGGAATGATGGTTCAGACAATTCTGCAAATTCATCACCTTTAGATGGTAATTCATCTTATGATAAATTATCTGGACATGCTACCGCAAAAAATGGATTGGTTGTGGCTAATGCGAATGATGCTAATATTGATAACAACGGAAATTTAGTGAGTGTTACAATTAATAGTAGCAGTAGTGAAGGGCCAACGGATGATTATAGAATTAAACCAGACATCACCGGAAATGGAACTTCCGTATATTCTACCTATGAGTCTAGTGATACGGCATATAATAGTATAACAGGAACGTCAATGGCATCGCCAAATGTTGCTGGATCTTTATTATTATTACAACAGCATGCAAATAATGTTAATGGTAGTTATATGCGTGCTGCCACTTTAAAAGGTCTAACGCTTCATACGGCAGATGATGTTGGGTCTACGGGTCCAGATGCTATTTTTGGTTGGGGCTTAATGAATAGTAAGCGCGCTGCTGAAGCGATAACAAATAATGGCGACGAATCTATAGTTGAAGAGTTAACATTATCTAATGGGCAATCGTATGAAATTACAGTCAATTCTGATGGTATTAATGATTTGTATGCTTCTGTGTCTTGGACCGATAGAGCAGGAACAGCTTCAACTACGGTAAATTCTACGGCTTCTAATTTAGTTAATGATTTAGATATTAAAGTTACCAAAAGTGGAACAACCTACTCACCTTGGCGACTAACAGGCGTCTCTACAAATGGTAAAGGAGATAATACAAAAGATCCTTACGAACGTGTGGATGTAGCAAATGCATCAGGGACTTATACCATTACTATTACGCACAAAGGTTCATTAACTGGTGGAAGTCAAAATTATTCTTTAATTGTAACAGGATTAACTGGAACGGCAGAAGTTTGTAGTGCAACTACACCAACAGGATTAGCTGTTGATGGTTATGGTTCTTCAACAGCAACTATTTCTTGGGATGCGGTTGCTGCTGCATCTTATGATTTTAGATACCGAGAATCAGGCACATCAACTTGGACGACATCTTCGGTTTCAGGAACTTCAATGGCATTATCTGGTTTATCTCCAGAAACAGCATATCAAGTACAAGTAAGAAGTAAATGTGCAGATGGCTCAACATCCAGTTATACAAGTTCTGTGAATTTTACAACTACAGAAGTACAGCTTAATTATTGTACATCGACAAGTAGTAATGTTAATGACGAATTTATTAGTCGCGTACAAATAGGAACTATTAATAATTCCTCTGGAGCACAATTTTATTCCGATTTCACCAATATCTCAACCAATTTAACGCAAGGTCAAATTTATACGGTAACTGTAACTCCAACTTGGACAGGAACCACTTATGCCGAAGGTTATTCGGTATGGATTGATTACAACAATGATGGCGATTTTTCAGATGCAGGAGAACAAGTATTCTCGCAAGCGGCAACTCAAACATCACCTGTTAGTGGAAGTTTTACAATTCCTTCCGGAACCCATTCTGGAAACACAAGAATGCGTGTGTCTATGAGTTATAATGCGGTTCCTACAGCTTGTCAGTCATTTACCTATGGTGAAGTTGAAGATTATACGGTTAACTTAATTGGAGGTACTCCAGATACAACAGCACCTGTTATTACTTTAAATGGCGACTCTACAATTAATTTTGAAGTTGGTGATACTTATACCGAGTTAGGCGCAACTGCAACAGACAATATTGATGGGAGTTTAACATCTAGTATTGTTATTACAGGAACAGTGAATACCAATGTTGCAGGTACCTACACAAAGTATTATAATGTTAGCGATGCCGCTGGAAATCCTGCCACACAACTTACAAGGTCTATTGTTGTTACTGAAGGAGATACAGTTTCATGTTCTGATGTGTCACTATCCATTACGTTTGATAATTACCCTGAAGAAACAGCTTGGAGTATTAAAAATGCCTCTGGTACTACGGTAGCTTCTGGAGGAACATATGGTTCTCAGGCAGATGGTTCTACTTTAACAATTGACGTTGGTTGTTTAGACGATGGCTGTTACGATTTTGTAATTACCGATGCTTATGGTGATGGAATTTGCTGCTCTTATGGTAATGGGTCGTACACGTTAACAAACTCAGATACAGGAATTATTTTAGCATCAGGCGGGCAATTTACAAGTTCTCAAACCACTAATTTTTGCTTAGGAAATTCTAATTCTAATCTGAATTCTAATCCAGGAACTATTGCTGATAATCCAAATCAATATTTTAATGTGTATCCAAACCCTGTGAAACAAACATTAAATGTTGAATTATTAGGTTATGAAGCACAAACCTATGAAATTGTAAATATGCTGGGTCAAGTTGTGGCTGAAGGAAGGTATACATCTACAATTAATGTATCACAATTTGATAGTGGTGTTTATATCTTAAAATTAAATATAGGTGAGAAAACTAAAGTAAAGCGATTTATTAAAGAATGATAACCATATGAATTAGATGAAATAAAAAGTCCAGATGTTTTATCTGGACTTTTTTTATACATGTTTTATTTCATTATCATGAAGCAATTCGTCGCCTCGTAATCTTAGGAAAATCTGAGCTACAGCTATGGTATCTTTTTCACAATACACAATTATCCTATCAACTTCTTTTTCTTTATAATAAACACGATACACTTCGCTACCATCAATATCATCTTTCGGTGATGGAATACCCAAAACATTAGTCAATAATTTTAAAGAGGTATAGGTTTTATAATCGCCAAATTTCCAGAGTTCTAAAGTGTCTAGATGTGGCACTTCCCATGGTTTTTTTCCGAAGAGATTTAACTTGTGTGGCAATTCTATATTATGAATAATCATACGTCTAGCAATGTATGGGAAATCGAATTCCTTGCCGTTGTGCGCACAAAGCAAATGTTTGTTAGAACTAAAATGTGTTTCTATTAAATTTTTAAAATCTTGTAGAATTTTAATTTCATTACCGTAAAACGACGTGACTCTAAAACTTCGAGATTCGCCTTCCATCTTAAAATATCCAACCGAAATACAAACAATTTTACCAAATTCAGCCCAAATTCCAGCTCTATCGTAGAATTCTTCAGCTGTAAATTCGTCCTTTCGTTGGTAGCGTGATTTGGCGTCCCAAAGCTCTTGCTTGGTCACATCTAGATCAGAGAAATGTTCCGTTTCAGGAACGGTTTCAATGTCTAAGAAAAGGATATGTTCTAAGTTGAGTTTTGAAATCATCTGTGTTAATTTTCTAAACCTGATAGGTTTTAATTTGAAATAAGTCTATTTCTCCATCATCGCATACGCTTCTTCAATATAAACATAAAAATCTGGAGAATGGTCGTCGCCTTCTGCTTTTGCAATAGTATGCCCTAATCTAACAATGATAAGGTCGTCTTCTGGTATCACAATCACTAATTGCCCTAAGTGCCCACGCATATAGAAAATAGATTTGTCATTATGTGTTGCTAACCACCAGCCGTAGCCGTACATTTCGCCATCTTCAAATCGTGGTTTTACAGATTTGGCTACAAATGTAGAATCTAAAATCTGTTTGCCATTCCATTTGCCATGGTCTTTAAATAATTTCCCATAACGCGCAAAGTCTTTGGCATTACTTGCGATACAGCAATAGGCTTTTACCAAATCATGACCTTCGCTATCCACCTGCCATAAGGTTTCGTTTTCTGAGCCCAAGGGTTTCCAGAAACTTTCTTCAAAATAGTTATAGAGTTTTTTACCACTTGCTTTTTCAATGACCATAGCTAACATTTGTGTATCGCCACTAGCATACTTATAGCTTTTACCAGGGGCTTTCTCCATTTTTAAACCATTTATAACTTTGGCTAAGTCATCATCAAAATACGCACGTGTAGTGATGGATAATGGCGAATAATAAGCTTCATCCCAATTGGTGCCAGAGCTCATACTCGATAAATCGCCAACCGTCATTTGTGCTGCTTTCCCTTCGCAAAATGCCGGTAGAAAATCGCAAACGGGTTGGTTTAAACTTTTTATGTAGCCATCTTGAATAGCTTTTTGCATTAATCCCGAGACATAGCTTTTGGCCATAGAAAAACTATTAGTTTTTGAATCCTCATTAAAACCATCGTAATAATCCTCAAACCAAATACTATCATTTTTAATTATAACATAGGCGATAGTACCGGACGAATTATTTAATTCGGTAAGTTTTTCTGTTTCTTTTACGGTGTTGTAATTGGTGTGATTTGGCCAAGGTTGTGGATGAGAACTTGCTTCAATAGGCTGATTATCGAATTTTTTATAGTCTTCTAAATAGGCTGTTGAGTGGCCGTTCATATAAATTGTTCTTACCGCTTTTAAGAGGTAGTCTGTGTCTGTGATATATAAAACAGCGATGCTTACTGCGATTAAAACCACGATAACTTTAAGTGTGTTTTTTAGGAATTTCATGTGTCTGTTCTAAGTTTTTTATGGTCACATGCTGTTCGCTATATATGACGTGTTGATTTGATATTTTTTGAGAGCGCCTGTTTCATAAGAAAAAGGTATAAAAACTAAATATAGTAAAAGTATCGCTAAAAAAGGGACTGTTGTTTGTATTGACTTTCATGATTAAGTAGCCATTGTTTTCTATAGAGTCCACCAGCATAGCCTGTAAGACTTCCGTCGCTACCAATAACTCTATGGCAAGGCACTAAAATCCAAAGTGGGTTTTTGCTATTTGCATTAGCGACAGCTCTAATCGCTTTTGGGTCGCCTAATTGTGTTGATAATTGAAGGTAGGATAGGGTTTTACCTGATGGAATAGTGTTGAGGTGTTTCCAAACTTTCTTTTGAAACGCGGTACCTTTAGGATTAAGTTTTAAGTGGAATTGCTTTCGAGACCCTTCAAAATAATCTTGAAGTTGCCGTACACAATCTTCTAAGACAGCAGGAATACTAGCTGTTATTTGTGCTTCGGAATTTAAAACCGTAACCTGAACGATACCATTTTCATCACCGATAATTTTAGTATAACCTAAAGGTGAGTTAATGATACAGGATTCCATTTTATTTGGTTTCTCCTGAAGGATTTTCGGGTTTATCTTCTAATATACCTAGTTTTTTAGCACGGGCTTCCCAACTTCGTCGGGCTAATAATTGTAAATCTGAAACGTTATCACTTTCGTCCATAATTTCGAGACCAAGAAGGGTTTCAATAACGTCTTCCATAGTCACTAAACCACTAACCGAACCGTATTCATCCACGACTAAAGCCATATGATTTCGGCTTTCTACAAGTTCTTCAAAAAGTCTTGGGATTGGTAAACTTCGGTTGACTATAATAATATTTCGTTTGATGTCTTTTAATAATTTAGATCCATTACCAAGGGCCATTTCTTTAAAAACTTCATCCTTTAAAACGAGTCCTGTGACGTTATCAGCATCGTCTGTAAATACTGGAATTCTTGAAAATCGGATGTTAGAGTTGACATTAAAAAAAGCTTCAACCGTGTCGTTTTCATTTTCAGCTTTCATAACCGTCCTTGGTGTCATAATATCTTTAGCGTGGACTTCCTTAAAGTTGAGTAAGTTTTTAATAACCTTACTTTCATTTTCTTCAAAAACACCTTCTTCGTGTGCGATTTCTGTCATGGCAACAAAACTTTCACGGCTTAAAATACTGCCGTGACCTTTACCACCAATAAGCTTAGTTGTTAGTTGAAGTATCCATAAAATACCGGTATATTTTAAAGGAAATATTAAAATATTAAGTGTAGTAGCTGTAAAGCCTGCAAGTTGTTTCCAGTAGGTTGCCCCTATGGTTTTTGGGATGATTTCTGAAGCGACTAATATAAGAATCGTCATTACCGTAGAAACAAGACCAACCATGAGTTCTTCTGTAAAACTAACGCCTAAAATACTATGTTCGGTACTACCATACAGTTCTACATATGCAACTTTGGCTTGTACACCAACCAAAATAGCACCAACAGTATGGGCAATGGTATTAAGCGTTAGGATAGCGATTAACGGACGGTCAACATCCTTTTTTAATTCTTCTAATTTTGTAGCATAAGCATTGCCTTCTTTTTTCTTAAGGTTAAGAAAAGTTGGGGTGATACTTAAGAGAACAGCTTCCAAAATGGAGCATATAAATGAAAAGAAGATAGATATGACAGCGTAAAAAATGAGTAAGCCCATTAATGTTTTGAAGTTTTAGATACACAAAGTTACAAAATGAATCCTAAAAAAAACATTACATTGCATTATGAAAACTATTCTTTTAATTACCGGTTTATTAGTTTCTTATGGTTTGTCAGCGCAAATTAAAGGAAAAGTAACCTATCGTATCGAAATCATTAAGGACAGTATAGAACAACCTTTTGAAAATTCTAAGAATACTGATGCTCAGAATGAAGTATTTTTAATGATGCAAGAATCAACACCTGTAGAAGGCTATTTAGTGTTTAATGATAGTATTGCCATTTATAAAGTAGAACCTAAACTTGATATTCCTGGTTGGAATAATGGCAATGATGGACTTATAATAACAAGAAGCAAAATTAATCTCGCCTGGTTAAAGGCTGGAGGTAGTTCAATTTATTACAATGATTGGAGTCGCGATTATAGTATTACTCAAAATGCGATAGTGGGACCAACCAAACGAATCATTAAAGAACCAAAAGAATGGACTATTACCGAAGAATCAAAAATTATAGATGGCTATACATGCTATTTAGCAACTATAGATAAGCTTAATGATACGAAATTAAAAGCCTGGTTTACACCAGAAATTCCTGTCAAACATGGGCCAAGAGGCTTTAACGGGTTACCAGGTTTAATTATGGAAATTGAAGATGTTGTATTGCTATGGACAGTGGTGAAAATAGATTTTAATCACCTTGAAGCTAATGATATACTTGAGCCTATTGAAGGTGAATTAATGACACAAGAAGAGTATATAAAGCGTAGCGGTAATCCTTTTGCTGATAAATAATATAGAATTATTAGTCTAACAAACATTAACTCTCTAATATAATTCTAGTATCAGGCACACCATATTGTGAAATGCGTTCTAGCATTGTAACTAGGTCCTTATTGCTTTTAAAATATGCCAGAATACACAAACTATCTTCACCAGAAACACGGTCGCAACGTTGCACTTCTTTAAAGGTTTTAATTTGATTGTATGCTGTTCTTAAAGTGCTCGATTGATGAATTTTTAGATTGATATACGCTCTTGTAGTCATACCTAATTTATCATGATTAAGTCGAAGTGAATAGCCTAGAATAAAGCCTTTTTCTTCTAACTGTTTAACACGTTTTCCAATAGCAGGTGCCGATAAATCTACCGACTTTCCGATGTTTGCAAATGACTCTCGAGCGTTTGCAGAAAGCAATTTTATTATTTTTTTGTCAATTTTGTCCATTTTTTCGATTGCAAATCGGTTTTGGGGTTGTTATAACGATTCAAAATCAAATATATGAATATTAGATTGATTATTAATTAAAAATTAGTTTTGATTAGCGTGTTTTTAGTGTTTTTTAAGCTTTTTGGTATAAATAATCAGACGTTTAAGACTTGAATAATTTTTTACCCATTAATAATTTTCACAACATCTTTAGCAAAATAACTGGTGATAATATCCGCACCAGCACGTTTAAAAGCCATTGTGGTTTCTAGCATAACTTGGTCGTGGTTTAACCAGCCTTTTTCAGCTGCTGCTTTAATCATGGCATATTCTCCCGATACTTGATACACGGCGACAGGAACATCAACTTCATTTTTAATTTCTCTTAAAATATCAAGATAAGAAAGGCCTGGTTTTACCATAACAATATCGGCACCTTCTTTAATATCAATTAAAGTTTCTCTAACGGCTTCTATACGGTTACCAAAATCCATTTGGTAGGTTTTTTTGTCTTTTGGTACATCTACTAAATCAACTGGAGCCGAATCGAGAGCATCTCGAAATGGACCATAAAACGCTGAAGCATATTTTGCAGTATAAGCCATAATACCCGTGTTTTTATAGCCTTCTTGTTCTAATAATTGACGAATTTGTAAAGTTCTTCCGTCATTCATATCGCTAGGTGCAATAAAATCAGATCCTGCTTGGGCGTGTGTTAAAGCCATTTTTGCTAGAACTTCGGCCGATTCATCGTTGATGATTATGCCATTTTCAACAATACCATCATGACCTACTGAAGAATAGGGGTCAAGAGCAACATCTGTCATCACTATCATATCCGGACAAACATTTTTTACTGTTTTTATAGCACGTTGCATTAAGCCGTTTGGGTTTAGAGCTTCCGTGCCTTTATTGTCTTTTAAATTATCCGGGACTTTTACAAATAATAATACGGCTTTTAAACCTAAGCTCCATAATTCTTTTATTTCACCTTCAAGTAAATCTAAACTGTACCTGAAGTAGTTTGGCATTGATGGGATTTCGTCTTTTACGCCTTTACCTTCAACCACAAAAAGTGGCACTAAAAAATCGTTGGGTGTAATGTAGGTTTCTCTAACTAAACTTCTAATGGCTTCGTTAGTTCTAAGTCTTCTGTTTCTTCGTAATGGATACATGATGCTATATTTTCAGACCTGTAAGGTATTGTGCTGAATTTAATTCAGTATCTAAAACCTGAGAGGTTTTTTATGTGTGAGTATTATGATTACTTTTATCACTTGCAAAGTTAACGATTTAAACCCATTTTAGAGTGCTCAAATCCTTAGATGATTTAGAATTTATTTTTCCATGGCGAAGCTACCAAGCGGAACTTTTAAAACATTTTAATCGTCATATCGCGGATAAACATTTTCATGTGATTGCACCTCCAGGTTCTGGGAAAACTATTTTAGGATTAGAGATTGTAAGGAAGCTAAGAAAGAAAACATTGGTGCTTGCGCCAACATTGACCATTCGGAATCAATGGGAAAACAGATTGCAATCTTTTTTTACGAAAAATTCCGATTTTGAAGCTTTTTCTTTCGATTTAAAAGCACCTAGTGATGTTACTTTTTCAACATATCAGTCGCTTCATGCCTTTTATAAGACCTTTGAAGATAAAAATGACTACTACCAATTCTTTAAAAAACATCAAATTGAAACCCTTGTTTTAGACGAAGCCCATCATTTAAAAAATGCGTGGTGGACTTGCCTAATGGACTTGAAACGAAATTCTGAATTTTATTTGGTGGCGCTCACAGCAACACCGCCATACGATAGTAGTAGAGCAGAAGTGTCTAAATATTTTACACTTTGTGGTGAAGTAGATGATGAAATTGCAGTTCCAGATTTGGTGCGTGAAGGGGATTTGTGTCCACACCAAGACTTTGTATACT
Source organism: Winogradskyella vidalii (assembly GCF_013403955.1). Taxonomy (GTDB): domain Bacteria; phylum Bacteroidota; class Bacteroidia; order Flavobacteriales; family Flavobacteriaceae; genus Winogradskyella; species Winogradskyella vidalii. Next base: position 319,289 of record NZ_JABFDG010000004.1, read on the forward strand.
TCTCAAAACCCGAAGATTTAGAGATAAATTTCATTGTTGAATACCGAAAAAATATTGCCGGTTTTAAGGATGAATTGCTAAAGGATGAAGACTTTATTGCCTTTTTAACCCAACATCGTTTTTACAAAAGCCCGAATTGGCATTTGGATGAACTTTATGTGAATACCGAGTATTTTTCGGCTATTCTCATATTTTTATATGCTTGTGGTTTTGAAATCGACCATCAAAAATTAGAAGTTTTAGGGTTTGATAAAAAAGAAATGATTCAGTTTCCTCAACTCGATTTACATTGGTTGGGCATTTTATTTCAGAATATCTTAGTTTCTGATAGAGAACAATTAGTTGACCAAGAAAAGTACATTTCAACTATAGAAAAACGCTTAAGACGATTACATGTTTTTGAACGGAAATCCGTCGATTTTATAGGCGAAAACCTACTTTACAAATCGTTGTCTAATAGTCCGAGTAAACTAAAAAGTATTGTAAGCATTGTTAATGCTGAGCGTGAAAGTTTAAAAACCGATTTACGATGTGTGATTCTTACCGATTATATTCGTAAGGAATTTTTAAATAGTAAAGCAGAAAGCATAGAAGACATCAACAGAATTGGTGTGCTTCCTATTTTTCAATATATAAGACATTTTTGTAATTCGCCGGAAGAATTAGCGGTACTTTCAGGAAGTATTGTTATCATTCATCAATCCATTTTAAATGCTTTTAAAGCGCTTACCACCTTAGATAATTTTAGCTTTTCGCCTTTGGATGTGGACGCGTCGTTTTTATTAGTGAACGCAAAAGGAACATCTAAAAATTCTATTGTTAATATCGTCACACAATTGTTTGAAGCAGGAAATATTAAAGTGCTCGTTGGTACAAAATCCTTGTTGGGAGAAGGTTGGGATGCGCCATCTATAAACAGTTTAATTTTGGCGTCATTTATTGGCTCGTTTGTGTCGTCTAATCAAATGCGCGGACGCGCCATCCGGAAAGATGCAAAGGCACCCAACAAAACCGGAAACATTTGGCATTTAGCCTGTGTAGACCCAACCGCTATAGATGGTGGAAAAGAAGTAGATACTTTAAAGCGACGCTTCGAAGCATTTGTAGGTGTAACAAATAGCACCATTCCTTTTATTTCAAATGGTTTTGAACGCTTAAATATTCCTGACGAAATTAATGTAGAATCTCTTGAAACTTTAAATGCTGAAACGATAAATCGGGCAACAAAACGTGTTTTAATTACCGAAAAATGGAATAATGCCATCGGAAAAGGCACGAAACTAACTAAAGAAGTTAAGATTTTACATTCCGGACAACGGCCTTTTAAAAAGCAGAATCAAATCTATTATTTTGATGCGCTTCGGTTTTTTGTAGTAGAATTGTTCTTGGCCATAATGCTTTTTTATGTTGAATTTATAGTACATAGTTATAACCTTATTTTACAACGCGGAGTTTACTATTTCATCTATGCTTTTTTAGCTGCAGCCTTGGGTACTTTTGGTTATAAACTTTACAAGGCTGTAAAACTTTATCTGCGTCATGGCTACCTCTATAAAAAAATCAAAAAAATGGGATGGGTTATCTTAGATACTTTAGACGAATTGGGATATGTTACTTCCAACAGAAAAGCTATTTTGGTGACCTCTCATTTATTAGGAAAAGGCGATGTAGTGTGTAATTTAGTCGGTGCCAATGCGCTTGAAAATTCATTATTCGCCAAAGCTTTGAGCGAACTTTTAGAACCGATTGAATCGCCTCGATATTTAATTATAAAAACGAATCTTTTCAGAAAACGTTTAGATGTTGAAAATTTCTATCCTGTTCCAGAATTGTTTGGGGATAAAAAGGAAAATGCCTTAGTGTTTCAGAAGTATTGGAATTCTCATTTCGGAAAAACAAAACTCATATTTACACGTCGTATAGAAGGTCGAAAACTACTCTTAAAAGCACGATTGTTTCATGTGTATAATGCTTTTAAAGAGGTGACTAAAGAGGTAATGGTTTGGAAGTAATATTAGATTATCATGCAGACCAGCTAGGTTTTTAAAACCTGCAAGGTCAGGTCTTAGTTTTAATGTTTATTCACTCAACCCTAAGTAAAACCATTGGTCATTCTCTTTAACAAAAGCTGATTTTTCATGAATGACATCTACGTTTCCGTTTTCAAAAAAGTACGCGTTAAAGGTTACGGTACCTTCCGTGTCGTTTTGTGTTCCTTTGGTTGATTCTAAAACCTCGAGTCGTATCCATTGCACAGATTTGGCCCATTTTACAATGGCTTTTTTCTCTTTTGTTGGTCGTGTAGATTTGTGGTGCGTGGCCATTAAATAATTGCCATTCGCTAAAACAAACGCTGAATAACGCGACCGCATCAGTTGTTCGGCGGTGTCTGTTTTTCCGTTGTTGCGATGAAATACTTCACAACAAGCTTTATAGGTTTTATCGTTTCCGCAATGGCAATTCATGGATGCTATTTTTTTAGAGACCTGCAAGGTTTGGAAAACCTGCTAGGTCTGAGATAGTGTCAACTGTTTATACCCAATCCACAGGGTTTTGTAAGACCTTAATCAGTTTTTCTTCTTCACTTCCAGTTTCTGGTTGATGGTCGTAAACCCATTGTACATGTGGTGGTAAACTCATTAAGATACTTTCTATGCGTCCATTGGTTTTCAGTCCGAATAAAGTGCCTTTATCGTGAACTAAATTAAATTCTACATAACGTCCTCTTCTGATTTCTTGCCAATCGCGTTGCGCTTTGGTGTAGTCTAACGTTTTTCGTTTTTCAACAATTGGTACATAAGCTTCAAGGAAACTGTTGCCAACTTCGGTGACAAAGTCGTACCAATTCTGCATGCTCATGTCGTCTGTGGCTTTGCAATAATCAAAGAATAATCCACCAATACCACGACCTTCGTTACGGTGAGCATTGTAAAAGTATTCGTCGCAACGCGATTTGTATTTTGGATAAAATTCAGGATGATGTTTGTCGCAGGCCGTTTTGCACGTTTGATGAAAGTGTTTGGCATCATCTTCAAATAAATAGTAAGGCGTTAGGTCTTGTCCACCACCAAACCATTGGTCCACAATGTTTCCGTCTTTATCATACATTTCAAAATAGCGCCAATTGGCATGTACTGTTGGCACCATTGGATTTGTAGGATGCAAGACTAAACTTAATCCACAAGCAAAAAAATCAGCGTCTTCTACACCAAAGTATTTTTGCATAGAATCTGGTAATTTGCCGTGAACACCAGAAATATTAACGCCACCTTTTTCAAAAACATTTCCATGTTCTATAACGCGTGTTCTTCCGCCGCCACCTTCAGGGCGTTCCCAGATGTCTTCTTGAAATTTGGCTTTACCGTCTACTTCTTCTAATTTAGAAGTGATGGTATCTTGTAATTGGTGGATGTAGTTGAAGAATTTGTTTTTGATAGTATTTTCGGGTTTAAAACCTACAAGGTCTCCGAGACCTTGCAGGTTGTGAGGTTTATGGTTGTTGGTTTCTTGACCTGCAAGGTTTTTAAAACCTTGTAGGTCTTTTTCCTTAAATTGAATATGAACATATTTTAGATTATTCAAGTCATTAAATAAATTCAAACAATATATTTTATCTAGTTTAAAATATTCTGGCGTTTTATCTTCAATATAATGATGGTAAGATGAAAATGTATAGTGTTCCCAATTTTTTATTGGATTACGATGAATATAACAGATAACGGTTTTAAAATAGTCTTCTGAATCTACACTTTTTCGTTTAAAATGTTTTTCAAATAAACTTCCTGTTCTATTGTTTTGTTTGTTGAATGCTTTTGAATAAGCGTTAAATAGATTAGATAAAGCTTGAGTTATTTCTACTGTATCACTGTTGACTTTAATTAACAGGTGATAATGATTGTTTAATAAACAAAATGCAGAAATAGAAGCCTTTTTAGTTAAGTGTTTTCCAGCTAATTCTAGAAAATAACGTTTGTTCTCATCTGAATTGAAGATGGTACAACCGTTTATTCCACGATTGAATATATGGTAATAATTGTCTTTTTCTAAGGTAACTGGTTTCATTTTACTTTTTATTAGATACCTACAAGGTTTTGGAAACCTTGCAGGATTAGGAACTTAACTTTTCTAAAGTAGAATGGTTTACATCTATAAGGTTTTCATTTTGCAAAAGCTTTACCGTTCTTAAAGATGCAGCCGTTACACTCAAGGGTAAAACGATAATAACACCAATAACCGGAATAAATAAAAACAACATAAAAACCATACCGTTTCCAATAGCAATGCCTCTGTATTTTCTAACAAATTGAATGCTTTCACGGTATTTAAAATGACGTTCTAAGGTGTAGTCCATATTACCAAATCCGGCGTAGTAAGACTGAACTAAAAACAAGATAACAGTGGCTGTAATGCTGCCAATAAGCGGAATAAAATTCAATAGTAAAATAGGTAATGTGACTAATAGTTCTTTGCCTAGATTACGGACATTAATTCGTATACCGCGCCATAATTGTGCTTGAAACGAGCTGTTTCTATGATTCTTAGGTTTTATTCCTGTTAAATGAGCTTCGATTTTCTCTGACACTGGACTCATAAATGGCGCAGATAAAGCCATAATAATATGTTTGTAAAGGATTAAACCAATAGCTACAATCATTATTGCACCAATAAATGTAGAGATGGTGGTAAAGGTTTCTTTTCCCCAATCCCAAATCCAGGCTTTGGCTATAAAGCGACCCATGTTGTCAGATAAACCATAGGCAGATATTCCTATAATTGTAGCCGTAATAATACTTATAAGAATAGGAATGGCGAAATACGCCCAAAGTTTTAGTTTTGAAATTAAAGCGAATGTGCCTGAGTACGCTTGTATGCCTTTTAATATGTTCTTTATCATCCCTTTTGTTCCTGCGAAATCAGGAATCTTATTTTAGTTAAAAAAATCAGTTTTTAAAGTTAATGATTTTAATAGAAACATAGCGTTTTCTTGAAGACCTGCAAGGTTAGATACCGAATCATGTTCAGTACATGCCTTGTAGGTCTAATTCATTATTTCTTTATACCTAAAAGGATAGCGTAACTTTTAAGAGTAAAAGTAGACGAGAATAAGTTTCGTTTCGCTTAGAAGGCTAGGATGGGCTCTTATATTCTTTTACCGCATCAATAAATGCCTTAGCATTATCTAGAGGGATATTTGGTAAAATACCATGACCTAGATTCACGATATATTTATCTTTTCCAAACTCGTTAATCATTCGGGTCACCATCTTTTTAATCTCTGCTGGTGGCGAAAATAAACGTGTGGGGTCAAAATTACCTTGTAAAGTGATATTCCCACCAGTTAAGTAACGAGCGTTTCTTGCAGAACATGTCCAATCGACTCCTAAAGCAGAAGCGCCAGATTTTGCCATAGTATCTAATGCAAACCAACAGCCTTTCCCAAAGGCGATAACTGGTGCATCGTCTTTTAAAGCATCTATAATCTGCTGGATATATTGCCAAGAAAATTCTTGATAATCAACAGGTGATAACATGCCTCCCCAAGAATCGAATACTTGTACTGCATTACAGCCAGCCTTTACCTTCTCTTTTAAATAAGCGATGGTGGTATCGGTAATTTTCTGTAATAATCCATGAGCAGCAATTGGGTTAGTAAAGCAAAACTCTTTGGCTTTATCAAAGTTTTTAGAGCCTTGTCCTTGCACACAATAACACAAAATAGTCCATGGTGAACCAGCAAAACCAATTAGTGGAATCTCATCATTTAGTTTTTCCTTAGTCGCTTTTATGGCTTCGTAAACATAGTTTAAAGCTTCTTTTACATCTGGAACAATCACATTGTCTACATCTTTTTGCGAACGAATAGGATTTGGTAAGTAAGGACCGAAATTCGGTTTCATCTGTACCTCAATATTCATAGCTTGAGGAATCACTAAAATATCTGAAAACAAAATAGCAGCATCCATGCCGTAACGACGAATCGGTTGTACAGTAATTTCACTGGCTAATTCTGGTGTTTGGCAACGTGTAAAGAAATCATATTTCGCTTTGATTTCCATAAATTCAGGTAAATAGCGACCTGCTTGACGCATCATCCAAACTGGTGGACGTTCTACAGTTTCACCTTTTAATGCTCTTAGGAATAAATCGTTTTTTATCATGTTTCTGTCATTCCTGCGAAGGCAGGAATCTATTTAATTAGACTTTATTATTTTGGATTCCTGCCTGCGCAGGGATGACAACAGTGTTGCTAACAGCTAAAGGCCAAAAGCCAACAGCTACTCATAAAACGCATTCACCAACTCCACCACACTCTCTACCAAAGGAACTTTAGCCACTCTAACCTCTTCAAAATGCTTTCTAGCTTCTACAGCGGTGGTTTCGCCAATACAAAAGGCAATGCCTTTGGCTTTATTTTGTTGTAAAAAACTCTGAACGGTTGATGGACTGTAAAACATAACGCCATCTAAATCACCTTCAACTTTTTCACTATCGAATTTGGTTTCGTAAGCCTCAACCTCGTTGACTTTAATATTATTTTCGGTTAAAATATCTGGAATTGTATCTAATCTTAAATTGCTACAAAAATAAGTGACTTCCGAACCCTCCATATATTCAACCATGTGATTGGCTAAATCTTTGGCATACTGTTCGTAGTGCTTCACTTTTCCGATTCGTTTTTCAACTAAACGCTTTGTTTTTCGTCCTACGCAATAAATATTTTTGAATTGTAATTCTACGGCCGAAAAGTTAGTGAGTAACGATTCCACTGTATTTTGACTTGTAATAATGACGTTTTCAATTTCGTTTCTAACGATGCTTTTTGCTAATCGATTGGGATTAATCTTTATAAAATCATTGCTTTGAGGCACAACAGCATCGTGAAACTTAGCAACTTGGTCTTTAGTTAATTTTTTTGTGGAAAAGATATTTGTGATTTTATCGCCTTGCGTTAATTCGTCGATTAAAACCTTTCCACCTTTACCAATAACATAGTCTGCACAGAACTCAGCAATTTCGTCGTGTTTTCCTAATGGAACCACTTTAGTGACTTCAATTTTTTTAGAGCCGTCTGTACTTAAAAGAATGCCTTTAAAATTAACTTCTTCCTCTTTGTTTATATAGCAAATGGCGCCAATTGGTGCTGAACAACCGCCTTCTAAACGATTTAAAAATTCACGTTCAATAGAGGTGCAAATTTCAGTTTCTTCATGATTGATTTCTGCGCAAATAGCACGAGTGTCGTCATCGGCTTCTAAAGCTGTAATCATAACGGCGCCTTGTGCTGGCGCAGGAATCATCCAATGTAGGTTGATAGAGTTTTCGGGCGTTATATTTAAACGTCCTAAACCGGCTCCTGCAAATATGGCTGCGTTCCATTCTTCGTTGGCTTCCAGTTTTTCTAATCTTGAATTCACGTTGCCACGCAAACCAACAATGGTATGTGTTGGATAACGGTTAAGCCACTGGGCGCGTCGTCTTAAACTTCCGGTAGCAATGACTGCTTCTCTTGCCGATAGAAACTCTTCATTGTCTTTAAAAACTAAGGTGTCGTTAATATTGCCTCGTTTTAAAACGGCAGCTTGTACAATGCCTTTTGGTAATTTAGTTGGGACGTCTTTTAGTGAGTGTACCGCAATATCAATACTACCATTTAACATGGCAATATCTAAGGTTTTGGTAAATACTCCGGTAATCCCCATTTCGTATAAGGGTTTATCGAGGACTAAATCTCCTGTTGATTTTACAGGGACAAGAACGGTTTTGTGTCCCAATCTTTCAAGTTGAGATTGAACGGTTTTTGCTTGCCACATAGCGAGCTGGCTGTCGCGTGTGCCAATGCGAATAATTTTAGACATTCTGGGTAGTTTCTAACTGAAATATTTTTTTGATAAGCGCTATGCTTTCATCTGAAGAGTCGATGTCTTCTCTAAGGTGATGTGCAAATTGATTGGTGATTTTCTGAATGATATTATTACTGATTATTTCAGCTTGGTCTTCGTTAAAATCAGACAATTTTTTGCGTTGATTGTTAAGTTCTGTATTCTTAAAATCGGTTAATTTGTGCTTAATAGCTTGAATAGTAGGAACAAATTTTAAAGTGTCTAACCAGGCGTTAAAATCTGCAGTAATTTCTAATATAATAGCTTCAGCTTCTGGAATAAATGATTTTCTTTTTTCTAGGGTGTCATCCGTAATTTTAGCCAAATCATCTAGGTGTACCAAGGTAATATTAGCATGTTCTCTAATATTTTCGTTGACATTTTTAGGTATGGATAAATCTAAAACTAATAAGGGTTTCTGAGTTGAAATTAAATCTTTATAAACTGTAGGTTGATGTGCGCCTGTAGCTACAATAACAATATCAGAAGCATTGATTTCTTTTTCTAAGTTATCGTAGTCTTTAACAACGAGGTTAAATTTACCAGCAACTTCTTCAGCTTTGTCTTTTGTTCTGTTAATTAAGGTAATGTGTGGGTTCTTAGTGTGTTTTACTAGATTTTCACAGGTGTTTCTTCCAATTTTTCCAGTTCCAAAGAGTAAAATGTTCTTTTTAGAAATTTGCTCAACATTTTTCATAATGTATTGCACCGAAGCAAAAGACACTGATGTTGCGCCAGAGGATAATTGTGTTTCGTTTTTTATACGTTTGCTCGCTTGTATCACAGCATTTACCAAACGTTCTGTAAAGGAGTTTAATAAACCTTCTTTTTTAGAGGCTCTTGCACCAGCTTTAAGTTGAAAAATAATTTCGAAATCTCCTAGAATCTGACTGTCTAGTCCAGAACCAACACGAAACATGTGGTTAATGGCATCTTTATTTTTGTGTACATATGCAACTTCCTGAAATTCGTCAACTGTACCTTTGGTGTTATTACACAACAGCTGGATAAGCTTAAAAGGATGTTCTGCAAAGCCGTATAATTCTGTACGATTACAAGTGGAAACCACCACTAGACTTTCTACTCCGGTTTGCTTAGCTTGTGTTAGAACATTTTGTTTTGCGGTGTCGCTTAAACTAAAATGACCGCGCACTTCGGCATCTGCTTTTTTATAGCTGAGACCAATAGCATAAAAATATGTACTCTTATGTTGCATGTGTTGCGTTCGCTCGTTTACCTGACTTTGGAAAGTAACAGCGCAAATGTAATTGTGATATTTATAAAAAAACAACGCTAGAAGAACTTAAAGTATCGTTTCTGGTTTTTTATGATTCATTTTAACGATAACATGATAATTATCATATTTTTGTAGTAAAACAAAGGGTTTTATAATTTTTTGTTTAGAACGAATCTAAATAGTGTTGAAATGGATTTAGGAAAAATAGGCTTAAAAAGTATCGCTGAAGGTACTTTTGAAGAAACATATATTGAAGAAGGTTTTTTTGTATTAACAAGCAAAAACGACAATGATACTATTAAAGTTCTTGAGCGTGAGATTGATAGTAGTTATATTCAGTTTCATTTTTGTAACAAGGGAACAGCAGGATTTTTATTTAATCAAGGCAACTATACCTTGAACATTGATGAGGATACCTCATTATTGCTTTATAATCCACAACGTGATTTGCCGATTCATTTAGAATTAAAACCACATTCTTGGTTGGTATCTTTAGTGATTTCTATTAAAAAATTTCATGGTTTATTTTCCGAAGACGCCAATTATGTCACCTTTTTAACAGATGATAATAAGGATAAAAAATACTATAAAGATGGAAAAATATCACCATCGATGGCTGTGGTTTTAAATCAGCTGATTAGTTTTAATCTTAATAGTTCTATTAAGCCTCTATATTTTAAAGGTAAAGCTTATGAACTATTGAGTCTGTTTTTTAACCGAAGTGAAGATGCCGATATTGAGCAATGTCCTTTTTTAGTGGATGAGGTGAATGTGGCGAAACTGAAAAAAGCCAAAGATATTATCATCGCCAATATGGCTGAACCGCCAAGTTTACAAGAATTAGCCGATGAAATCGATTTAAGCCTTAAAAAATTAAAAGAAGGGTTTAAACAAATTTATGGCGATTCGGTGTTTAGCTTTTTGTTCGATTATAAAATGGAAGTGGCGCGTAAACTTTTAGAATCTGGCGATTATAATGTGAATGAAGTAGGCTTAAGAGTAGGTTATAGCACAGGAAGCCATTTTATAGCCGCTTTTAAAAAGAAATTTGGGACGACGCCTAAGAAGTATATTCAGGCTTCTAGTTAATAATCATAATACCCATCACCACCAATTGGCGTCACACGTTGTCTATTCTTGTAAGTCGCTAGATTAATAATCTCGGTATATTGTTCTTCCGGTTCTATCGTTTTATCAACCATGGTACCGTAATTTTCAGATTTAGAATAATAATCTACAACCAATTGCTTTGGGTCTTTTGGCTTAATAAAAGAGATGTAATGTAAAGCTTCAGTCTTTCCAGAATACTCATCATCTTTATCAATCTTAAAGAAATACATTAGGGCATTTTTGCCTTTGTCGGTTACAAAATCGCGCTTAAAGAGAAACTGAATGGAGTCTTTTTCTTTTTCAAAATTGGCATCTGATAAGAGTTTTGATTTGGCGAATTGTTGCTGATTAATAGTAATCGATTTCAATTGACTTAATAGTTTAGCTTCGTCTAGCTCCTCTAAAAGTAAATATTGATTCTCCTCGTCTTCTACAAGCTTTTCGGTAAGTTTTGTTGGTATGGTTTCTTTGGCTTTGGTTAATAAAACATAGTATTTTGCTAAGGCGTTGGTGTCCTCTACATTCAACAATTTTTCAAAGAAATCTTTTGCACTGCGCTCATTTCTATACGGAAAAATTAACCGTACATAAGTCGATAAATTATAAGAATAAGAATTGTATCCGTAATTGTTAGTGTTTCCTAAATTACGTTTGACTTCAATTTTAGCATCATTAATCAGCTGGTTTTTATATTTTTTATAGGTTTTTGGTTTTACAAATCCACTATCTTTTACTTTTGCCAATAAAGTGTAAAGCGGTTGTTTGTATTCTGAAATGGTGCTGTATTCTAATATTTTAGGAAATAAAGATGCTTTTAACTCTAAAGAGTCTTTACCGTTATAATTGTAAAACATTGCACCTACACTTCCTAGAGGTAAATCGCGCTCCATAAGGTCTAAAGCAATTTTGTAATTTCCTTTTTTGTTAGAATCTAAAAGACCTTCTAAGATGGCTGTTTGGGTTTGTGGGTCAGAATAACTATCGTGATACAATTGTTTTATAAATGGCAGATTGTTCTTTAAATCGATGGTGATAAGTTGTTCTACCAAATGAGATTTGATGTTTAAACGGTCTTTGTCGAATTCAAAATCCTTAAGCACAGCAATAATATCTTTACTGTTATGTTTTTTAAATTTAACGAGGTTATAAGATTCTAAAACAATACTATCATTGGCTCTTAAGGCTTTAAAAAATAAATCGGTTTTATCTTGAAGTACATCTTTTCCTAGAAGTGTATCTTTTGGCGTAAAGGACTCGTAAAATTCGGTGACAAACTTTGAAGGGCCACTAATAGAATCGACCAAAGTTTTCAATTCAAAAAGCACGCCTTCTTTCAAAATATTTTTTACTAAAACTTGTTTTGAACTTGCTGAGTCAGAATAACTAAAACGATGTGTGTAAACCGAATCCTTTTTTGCAGACGAACGATTCGTAATTTTAAATGCTTTTGCACCGTTATAATACTTCGCTCTATAATTGACTTTATCTTCTAATTCTTTCCAAAGGCTATCAATGTTATGAAACATTTGCAAATCGTGAAATTTAGTTCTAGATACCAAAATTTCTTCGTTAGTAGGTGTGAGATAGGTAGTTTCTTTTAGTGTTTGTTCGTAGTGTTTTGGTTTTTGGCCACTATTATAATTATACGGATTGGGAAGTGGTGGTTTAGCATTAGTTTTAACTGAAAAATATAAGGAAGTATCTCTTACTTTTTCAAAACCGGTATAATCCGTTTTATTGAATTTAAAAGACTTAAAAAAATCTGATTTATCTGTGTCATTGCTGCCAACATAACCTTGTAAATAGTAACTGCCATCTTTAACAATGGTTTTCAGGTGTAATTTTTTGTTTGTAGAAGGATCTAAAACAGCATAAGATTCATAATTTTTATAATCACCTGCTTTAAATCCACCACCAGCTTCTTTAAGCTTATAGTTTTTATACAAAGCATGATGAAAATATTTGGCTTCAAAACTGTCTTCTTCTATGTAAGAAAGGTCATTTAAAACGGCTTCTTCAACAAAATAATAAGCGTCGTCTTTATAGCCTTCTACTAATTTTTTACCGTAATTATCCATGTTACTAGTTACGTAGTACTTAGGGAAATTAACTTGAAATTTGTTGTTTGGCGACACCAATACATGGGTTTCATTAGAAGGTGTTTTTAAAGTAATGGAATTAAAAATTTTGGCTTCATGTTGGAGCACAAAATCACTACGACCAGCAAATTTTATGATGATAATCTCTAAAGGGGTTTGGTAGATATGGTATTTCTGAAATTCTCCTTTTTTCGTTTTGTTAACGATACTAATGCCTGGATACGGCGCTGTTAGTACTTCTTTTTTTATAATATCTCCAGGGATGTCTTCGTACAATAAATGGTCAATCTCTCTTAAGGTAATAGTGGATTTCTCATTAGGTAAATACACAAAACGGCTAATTCTATTTATGGCTAAGTAGGCGCCATTGGTCATGTCAGGGTCTAAATAATATTTCTGTCCACCGTAAGGGAATTCACGTAACTCATCATAGGTGTTCATGCTTAAAAAACCATCTGGTGTGCTGTGATATTCTAATTTTGGAGCTACAAAAAGGCTGTCGAGTTTTGTTTTTTCTATTTTACTATAATCGGTTTGCTCGGAGGTTAATGCTTCTACCGTAAAGCCTCTTTGGCGTAACATGTTTATCATACCTTGTTCGCCAGGCAAATGCGCTGCGCCAACACCTGCAAAAACCGATTTGCTAGGCATTAATTTTTCAAGAGAAACCACCATATTTTCATTTCGAATATAGAGCATGTTCTCTCTAAAAAAATTAGTGTTTACACCTGCGCCAATGGAGTCTAATAAATCTAAATTTCTGTCGCGATAGAGGTTTTCTTGAATTAAATAAGGATTTTCTTTAGCATACATTTTTTGTACCCAAGGATCTAGCTCTTTTTTATTGGCATTGTAAGCTGCTTTGGTAGTTAAATAACGGGATTCTTCTAAATCTTCTAAAGCATATATGTTTTTGTCGTTTTTCTTTCCGGCTTGAAAAATAAACATGTCTAAATAGGTCTCTTCTTCAAAATTGTCTGAAGCACTATTTTTTCTATACAAATACGCGTTTACAGCACTATTATCCATTCTTACAGACCCTCTAATTGCCATTTCTTCAGGATGCGTTAGCTTGAATAAATTTGTGTAAAAATCATTGTTATTATTGCTGTAAGCAGCCATTTGGCTCAGCATCGTGTCATAATTGTAACCAGGCCATGTGGTTGGGTCAGACTCTAAAGCAATACAATCACTGTCCTCTAGAGCTTTATAAAAGACATCATCTAACCTAAACGCTACTTTTTTGCTCACGTGCATGGTGCCATATAAGAAAGACGGTTTTTCAAGTCCGTTACCTGTTATCTTCCAAAGTAAACTTTGATATTGTTGTTGTGAGAAAGCGGTTATTGTAACTAATGAAAGACATATAAATAGGAGTTTTTTCATGGGTTTATTTTTGTAGGCTTGACTCTTAAAGTTAATAGGTGGCACGTTTAGTTATTCGGTTATCACTGTTTTAAAATGATAGAATGTTGATATAATTGGCTTAATTTAAAAGTTAATCAAGACTTGTAAAGGTATTTAATTCCTTTAAATAGCCATACCTAATTTATAAAAGTCGATAAAATATGAAGAACATAAATACTTATTTTAAATTAATTAACTTATAATTTCGTAAATTATTTGATAATTCAAGTATAAGTAAAACCAATAAAAGCATTCTTAAGTATTGTATTTAGAGTTGTACTTTTGCTCTTTGAAGAAAGAGATGAATTAAAAGCGTCCTGCTTTACGGAATATAATTATGTCAAAAGGAATTTTATTAGTCAATTTGGGGTCTCCAGATAGTCCAAAACCCAAAGATGTGAAAAAATATCTGGGAGAATTTTTAATGGATGAGCGTGTTATTGATGTCCCGCTTTGGGCGCGTACGCTTTTGGTTAAAGGCATTATTTTAAATACCAGACCTAAAGCTTCGGCAGCAGCATATCAAAAAATTTGGTGGGACGAGGGGTCGCCACTGATTGTTATTTCAGAACGTTTACAACAAAAAGTACAAGAAAAAGTAGATTATCCTGTGGCTTTAGCTATGCGTTATGGAAGTATGACCATAAAAAAAGGACTTCAAGAATTGGTTGATAAAGGTTGCACTGAAATAAAGACACTGCCTTTATATCCACAATTTGCAATGGCAACCACAGAGACCATTGACGTTAAGGTTGATGAGTTGGTTGCTGAGTTTTTTCCTGAAGTTACCATTACAAGAACTCCAGCATTTTACAAGCGTGAAGATTATATTAACGTACTTTCAAAAAGTATTGGAGAAACGTTGAACACGCTAGATTATGAACATGTTCTTTTTAGTTACCACGGTGTTCCTGAGCGTCATATTCGAAAAAGTGATATTACTAATGGTAATTGTAAAATGAACGGTAAATGCTGTTTTAAAAAGGGGAGTAAACAGCATGAGTTTTGTTATCGTCATCAATGCGAAATTACAACTGTGAATGTGGCTAAAAAATTAGGGTTAAAAAATGGAACCTATTCTACTACGTTTCAATCTAGACTTGGTTTTGATCCTTGGTTACAACCTTACACAGACCGAACTATTGAAAGAATGGGCAAAGAAGGTATTAAAAAAATGGCCATTGTAACACCAGCGTTTGTCAGTGATTGTTTAGAGACCTTAGAGGAGATTGCTATGGAAGGTGAAGAGATTTTTCACGAAATGGGAGGCGAAGAATTTACTGTTATCCCATGTTTAAATGAGCGTGAAGATTTTGCACAAGTCATCACCAATATCATACAAGAATGGGCTTCAACTAGTAAAACCGCAGAGGTTTAATGGCAAACGTATCGTCACAAGAATTAGGTAATCGCCGGATTGGGAAATTACTAATTAAGCAAGCCGTACCTGCATCTATAGGTATTTTGGTGATGTCGCTTAATATATTGGTCGATACTATTTTTGTAGGTAACTGGATCGGTTCAACAGCAATTGCCGCAATTAATGTGGTGCTTCCGGTATCCTTTTTTATTGCTGCCTTAGGTATGGCTATTGGTATTGGAGGGTCTTCAATAATATCAAGAGCTTTGGGGGCGAATAATAATGCCAAAGCTTTAAAAACATTTGGAAATCAGGTTACATTAACCATTTTAGTAACACTTGTTTTTGTAGCTCTTGGTCTGTGGCATATTAATACCATTGTACCAGCATTTGGTGGTAAAGGCGATATTTTTGAACCTGCAAAAATCTATTACAGAATTGTATTGTATGGCGTGCCTATTTTAGCCCTTTGTATGATGGGTAATACCGTTATTAGAGCTGAAGGGAAACCTAAATTTGCCATGTATGCTATGATGTTTCCTTCGGTTGGAAACCTTATATTAGACGTGCTTTTTATACAACTATTTGATTGGGGAATGGCAGGAGCTGCATGGGCCACAACAATTTCGTATGGTTTGTGTTTTTTATTTGTGCTTTGGTATTTCCGATCGAAACATTCCGAATTAAAAATTAATTTTAATCACTTTGGATTAAATAAATCTATCGTCAAAGAGATTGGTTCACTAGGATTTGTAACCTTAACACGGCAGGCTATTGTTAGTGTTACCTATCTATTGATGAATAATATTCTATTTGATTTAGGCGGTGAAACTTCGGTAACAGCTTATGCCATTGTGGCCAGAATGCTGATGTTTGCGTTATTTCCAATTTATGGTATTACACAAGGATTTTTACCAATTGCTGGCTTTAATTATGGTGCTAAAAAATATGAACGGGTTAGGGAAGCTATTTTTACGGCGATTAAATATGGTGTGTTACTAGCGACGATTGTTTTTGCGTTTTTAATGATATTTCCAGAATCAATTACAAGATTGTTTACCCAAGAGGCTAATGTACTTGCCGAAACACCATCGGCGATGCGTTGGGTCTTTGCAGCCATTCCAATTATTACTATTCAACTTATTGGGTCAGCTTATTTTCAGGCGGCAGGTAAGGCTATTCCGGCACTACTGCTAACCTTAACACGTCAGGGGTTTTTCTTTATTCCGTTGATTTTTATTTTGCCTAATTATTTTGGGGCTTTAGGGGTTTGGATGGCATTTCCAATTTCAGATGTGTTATCTACTATTGTAACTGCTTATTTTTTATATCGTGAATTAAAATTACACTTAAAGCCAAAAGTGAGCGTATAGCGTTCACCCATTATCTTTTGAGTTGAAGCGGTTGTGTAGTTTACGTTAAAAAAGTAAATTTTATTAAAGGTTTAATATTGATTAAACGAAGCTGTAATGGTTGGTAGTTGTGCCGTTAATTAACTTGTTAAGTGTGCAAAGAGCCTTTAGTTAAAGCTAAAATTAGTTCAGTAAAACGCATTTTTAAACCACATAAATTCACGATTTTTGCATCATGGAAAACCTATACCCTTATATAAAATCCTTTCATCTCATTTTTGTTATCACTTGGTTTGCGGGTTTGTTTTACATCCCGAGATTGTTTGTGTATCAAATAGAAGCTTTTGATAAACCATCACCAGAGAAGGAAATTCTTGGAACACAACTAAAACTTATGGCTAAACGTTTGTGGTATATTATCACATGGCCGTCTGCTATTTTAGCGACTTTATTTGCGGTTTGGTTAATGATTTTAATGCCCAGTTGGTTTCACCAAGGGTGGATGCATGTAAAGTTGTTATTTGTATTACTCTTGTTTATATATCACTACAAAACTCACGTTTATTTTAAGCAGCTTCAAAACGATGAGGTTAACATAACGTCTAGTTTTATGCGTATATGGAATGAAGGCGCAACATTTATTCTGTTTGCGGTTGTTTTTCTAGTAATACTTAAAAGTGCGCTTAATTGGATTTTTGGAGTTTTAGGTTTAATCGTTTTAGGTGTTTTAATCATGTTGGGCTTCAAGCTTTATAAAAATATACGTTCTAAAAATCCGGAAGCTTAAAAAATCCCCCAAAATTTAAATTCCAAAATGCCTATATTAGAACTTGAGTTTTTCAAAATAGGAATTTACACTTAGTGTCTTTGGATTGATTATTGCTATATTTAAATTTTAGAATTAAAACGCAGCCATACTATGGCATTTCAATGAATATAAAACGTTTGTCCTTACGTGCTCGAATAGTTATAAACATGATACTTCTGGTATTGGTGGCTTCGGTTTTAATCGCCGCAGTAACCATTTATCAATATAAGGAAGAAGCTAAGGATTACCATAAAGAGCGTTTAGAGCGTAAAGAAAAAGCCATAAAACAGAGTATAGATTTTGTGATTAAAGAAACAACGTACCCTGTTAATACAGCAAATATTCCCTTAATTTTTAAAGATGAAATATTTGAAATTGATGCGATTCATAACCTTCAAATAAACCTTTATGATTTAGAAGGGCAACTATTAAAAAGCTCAAAACGAACCATACAACGCGATACAATAGGGAACTATTTAGATCCTGAAATTTTAAATATATTATCTAATACTTTAGAACATCGGCATGTTGTAAAAAACAATGTCGCCGGACATACGTTTCAGTCCTCATACACCTACATTACAGATGAAAAGTTTAAAACCATAGCCATTTTAAATCTGCCATATTTAGAGAATGATGATTTTTTTAATAAAGAACTAAAAGAATTTTTAACACGTTTAGCTTACGCCTACTTGGTATTAATTCTTGTCGCAATCATTTTTGCTTATTTTATATCTAAATTCATTACCCAGTCACTACGAACAATAAGTGATAAGATGAATGAAACACGATTGGAGAAGCGTAATAAAAAAATTCAGATTAAATCGGCGAGTGAAGAAATTGAAACGCTAGTAAATTCATACAACAGTATGATTGATGAGCTTGAAGCGAGTGCTGTAGTTTTAGCGATGAATGAGCGTGAGCAAGCTTGGCGAGAAATGGCAAAACAAGTCGCACACGAAATTAAAAACCCATTAACCCCAATGCGATTAACCGTTCAGAGTTTTGAACGTAAATTTGATCCAACTGATGAACAGATTCATCAAAAACTAAAGGAATATAGTGATACGCTTATTCAACAGATTGATACGATGAGCTCAATTGCTTCAGCATTTTCTAATTTTGCTAAAATGCCTGCTCAAAAAAGTGAAGAACTTAATGTGGTACAAATTGTAAAGTTAGCGCTCGATATTTTTAATGAAGATAATATAGAATTCCATTCTGAAACCAATAAAATCATTGCTAAATTCGATAGAACACAATTAATACGCGTGGTTACTAATTTAGTTAAAAATGGCATTCAATCTATTCCTGAAGATTCTGAAAACCCTAAGATTGAAGTCCGTGTATTTACAGATATGGAAAACGTTATCATCACAATTGAAGATAATGGCGCAGGAATAGCAGAGGATACTAAAGCAAAAATATTTGAACCTAAGTTTACCACAAAATCTAGTGGTATGGGCTTAGGGTTAGGTATGGTGAAAAATATTGTAGAAACTTATAATGGAAGTATTAGCTTTACATCAGCGCTGGGAAAAGGGACTATTTTTACAGTTACATTTCCTGCGTCTTAGAGGCTTTTGAAAGCAGAAATCTGATTGTTGAAATGTAAAAATGTAGTCTAGTTATTTAAGGTTTGCAATGAAATAAAGTATACAGAACAAAGAAATGCTTCACCGCGAACTTTAGAAATTCTTTGAAATATAAAGTAACGAAATTCTTATCTTCGTAGGAATTAAAATAAATTGATTAGGAATTGTCACTCTGAACTTGTTGAGGAGTCAATAAAAATACAATAAAATATGTCTTACAACAATCTTATTTCAAAATACTCAAACGGAATCACAACGATTACCATCAATAGACCAAAAAAGCTCAATGCTTTAAATAAAGCTACAATACAAGAACTGCATGAAGCTTTTGATGCCGCAAATACGGATGAAGACACCAAAGTAATTATCATAACCGGAAGTGGCGAAAAAGCCTTTGTTGCCGGTGCAGATATTAGTGAGTTTGCCGATTTTAGTGTTGAAGAAGGTGGAAAGTTAGCCGCACAAGGTCATGAGTTATTATTCGATTTTGTTGCAAATTTAAGTACGCCAGTTATTGCAGCAGTAAATGGTTTTGCACTTGGTGGTGGCTTAGAATTAGCGATGGCCTGTCATTTTAGAGTGGCAAGTAGCAACGCCAAAATGGGCTTGCCAGAAGTGTCCCTTGGCGTAATTCCAGGTTATGGAGGTACACAACGTTTGCCACAATTAGTAGGTAAAGGCAGAGCTATGGAAATGGTCATGACAGCAGGTATGATTGATGCTGACAAAGCTCTAAATTACGGTTTAGTAAATCATGTGGTTGAACAAGATGAGTTATTACCACTAGCGGAGAAGATAGCCAGTAAAATAATGCGAAATTCTTCAGTGGCTATTGCAGAAGCTATCCATGCGATTAATGCTAATTACGAAACTGGAGTTAATGGTTTTGATGTTGAAATTGAAGCCTTTGGAAACTGCTTTGGTACTGAAGATTTTGTGGAAGGAACTACCGCATTTTTAGGGAAACGTAAAGCGGAGTTTCCGGGGAAGTAATCTACTTAATGAAAAAAGTAATTCTCGTTTTTGTTTGTTCTCTATTCATGATCTGTTTGAATGGTCAAGAGCGCGATACACTTTTTTTGAAATCTTACGATAATCTTTCTAGTTTAATTGATAAAAGCTATCTAGAAGACTTAGAGCTTGCTGAAGAGTTAATCACATATTATATTCAAAAAGCAGAGCGAGAATCTAATGCAAAAGAAGAAATTCGGGGGTTATCCAAGTTTATTGGTCTTCATATTAATTTAAGACAGTTTGATACATTTAAGGCAGAACAAGAGAAAATGTTTGCTTTAGCAACAACGAATCTTTTAGAGCAAGAATTGGCGATCAATGTTTATCAGCTAGGTCGCAGTTATTTTTTTCAAGGGCGTATTGGTAAATCAACGGAAATGCAAAATAGAGCCTTAGCCTTGGCCAGAAAACAAAATAAATTGGAGTTGGAAAGCACCATTTTAATGCAATTGGGTTATGTAAAATCTTTTGTTGGCGATCGGGAAGCATCTATAAAATATCTTAAACAGGCCTTAACTATAAGTAGGCGTAAAAACTTAGACCGTAACGCTTCTACTTATGAAAGTAACTTAAAAAAAGAAACAGTTACATTATATTATTTGAGTCTGGCTTATATAAAATCTAAAGTAAAAGATTCTGCTAAAGCATATTTAGACCAAGCCATTACCTTAAATAAAGTTGTAAAGGATAGTTGTCTTTCTAAAACGTTGTTTAGAACTCAAGGTGAAGTTAATATATTATATGGTAAGTATAACGAAGCACTTTCTGATTTTGAAACCTCAAAAACATATTGTTTACCAATAGGTGAATTGGAATCTTTAGTTTATTCCGGACTTTATGGTAGAGCGTATATAGGTTTAAAAGCGTATGCAAAAGCCCAAACAGTTTTACAAGAAGGATTAGATAATTATAAGGTGTCTGAAGAGGAAGAAGGCTTTATGGAGGACCATTATAAAATGTTAGCTAAAGCTTATAAATACAATGGTAATATAGAAAAGTCTAATTTTTATTTTGAAAAATATATTCTTACCACTGAAGCACTTAATAAAATTCAAGATACAGTTGTAGGTGTTTTTAAACAGCAAGAGTTAAAGGCTTTTAAGACCGAATTGGATGCTATAAATTCTGAAAAGAATAACTTTAAATATAGTGTGGCGGTTTCAGTTGTAATCATTCTTATTCTGTTAGTTTTTCTTTTTAGATTCAGTAGGCTTAAAAAGAAAAATGAAGCAAAATTTAAGGTGCTTTTAGAAAAGGTAAATACAGAAAACAATGTGGGTTCTGTTAGCGATGATGTAAAAGATGAAGTTCAAGAAGCTAATCCTTCGGATATAAATGAAACTATCAAGCGTCAGATTCTTGAAGGTTTAAATAAGTTAGAAGAACAAGAATATTTTTTAAGGCAAGATTGCAATTCTTACAATGTAGCTAAGAAAATAAAAACAAATACGTCGTACTTATCTAAGGTTGTAAATTCTCATTACCAGAAAAATTTTAATGCCTATATCAACGATTTACGAATTAACTATGCCGTTTTAAAACTCAAAAATGATAATCGTTTTAGAAAGTTTTCCATTCAATCCATCGCTGAAGAAGTAGGTTATAAAAGTGCAGATTCCTTCACCAAATATTTCAAAAAGCAAACCGGATTAAATCCGTCGTTCTACATTAAAAAGTTGAATGCTTTAGATTGAAATACAATCATTTTTACCCTAAATTTATAAATTTAGGGGCTTCACTATAAAAACGCTGTCAAACTACTTGTTGGTGTTCTAATTACTTTTATTTCAGTTAATTAGGATTTGTTTTTTCTGCCCTATTTTTTTAAAACTGGGTATGCTTCCTTTGTTTTACGCGTTTTTTTAAAGGTACTTTGGGTTCACAATCACAAACCAATTAAATCTCTTTTAAAAATGAAAAAACGAATTATTTACATCTCAATCGCTATGGCAATAGGTGCTTTTCTAGTAGGTGTTTTTAGTGCTTTTTATGATAGCTATACAGCTGATGAAATCACGGTAAATCAAATTGAAGCCTCTTTAAATACGCATTGCCATTGCGAGAGCATTTCAAAGGATATGTATTCTAAAGGAGTGCAATATTCTAATGTTAAAGGGTTTTCTGTAGAGCATGTAAGTTTCAGTTTAATGAACTGTAAATACGAATCCTTACAAAAAGAAGCCAATCGCATTCATCAATTATTGGTAAATGATGTTGAATCTCTAGAAAACTTCAACTTAATAAGCCTAGATATTATTTCAGAAGATAGACACGACACAATAACAATTAAAAACGGACAATTAGAAATATAAACAGTATGGTAATCCTAGTTAAATTAATTATAGAAACATTAATCACAATTTTATCCTAAATAATCATCATAAACAAAAACATAATCATGAGAAAATTAAATCAAATTACATTCGTCATTGTTGTATTTATCGCAACAACATTTAACATAGTAGCACAGAATAATACCAAAACTAATTTGTGGAAAATAGAAGGAAATGATATAAAAACATCTTATTTATTTGGAACCATACATATGATACCGAAAAAAGACTTCATAATGAAAAACAAAGTGCAAAGTGCTTTTGATAGCTCTGAAAAAGTTGTATTAGAGTTGGATATGGACGACCCTAATTATTATAAAGATTTTGTAAAATTATCAATGTTAAAGGAAGGCGAATCATTAAAATCGTATATGTCTGATGCTGAATTCGAAATTTTAAATACTTACTTAATGGAAAAGACTGGTGTGGGCGTTAGTAATTACAATATGTTTAAACCAATGATGTTGATGTCTGTATTCACAATGACAACTATTGGAGGTGAACCTTTAGAGAGTTATGAGATGAGTCTAATAAATATGGCTAAAACGGCTAACAAGGAGGTGAGTGGATTGGAAAACATTGCCGATCAGATTAATGCTTTTGACGCAGATCCATATGATGAGCAAATAGATACTATAGTTGAAATGGTAAGTAATGGAAATAGTCAAGAACTCTATAACAAATTGTTACAATATTATCTTGCGGAAGATATAGATGGTATATATGACTTTATGGATGACTATATGCAGGATGATACCGAAGGTGTGAAGCGTTTTCTCGACGACAGAAATAATAAATGGATTCCTAAAATAGAAGCCTACTCCAAAGATAATTCAGTTTTTTATGCTGTGGGTTGTGGGCATTTAGGAGGAGAGCAAGGAGTAATAAACTTACTTAAAAACGCAGGTTATACAGTAACACCAATAATAGATTAATATTATAATAAATAATCGATTTTAAAAGCCTTAATCTTCAATTAAGGCTTTTTTGTCATAACTAAGTTTTTAGATAAGTACCCAATAAGTTAAAACTACAATCCGTAGCAAGACCAGCTGTGTTTTCATACTAATTTTACCGTATGATAAACCCCAAATCAGCTATAAAAGGACGAGGCGCACAGCAAAACACCCACAACCGTTTTTTTGACCTGTCTCACGAAGTACGCGATGATTTTCTGGAGTTCTGTCATAAAGAAGGAGAAATTGTAGATAAAAACAAGACACAATATCTCAATGTGTTTCCAAAAACGATTGTCAATAAAGTAAAAAGTCCAGATGTAGGTATGGCATATTCGATGAATATGTATCAAGGTTGCGAACATGGTTGTATTTATTGTTATGCTAGAAATTCGCATGAGTATTGGGGTTATAGTGCAGGTTTAGATTTTGAAAGAAAAATTTTAGTTAAAAAAGACGCTGCCCAACTATTAGAAAAACACCTTAAAAAGAAAAGTTGGAAAGCGCAAACCATTGTAATGTCAGGAAATACCGATTGCTATCAACCTGCAGAAAAGCAATTTGAAATCACTAAGCAATGCTTAGAAGTCTTCTTAAAATACAAACATCCTGTTGGTATTACTACTAAGAATGCGTTAATAATAAGAGATTTAGACCTGTTAAGGGCTTTAGCAAAAGATAACCTTATAGCTGTAAATATTTCTATAACGTCTTTATCTGAAGATACCAGACGGATTCTTGAACCTAGAACTGCAACTATTAAAAAACGACTTCAGGTGGTGCGAGAATTAAGTGGTCATGGGATTCCTGTAAATGTGATGTTGGCGCCAATTATTCCATCAATCAATAGTCATGAGATTTTACCAATGGCTAAAGCAGTTTCCGAAGCTGGAGCCTTAAGTATTGGTCATACTATTGTACGGTTGAACGGCGCTATCGGTGAAATATTTACAGATTGGATACAAAAAACAATGCTAGATAGCGCAAATAAGGTTCTGCATCAAATTGAAAGTTGCCATGGCGGTACACTCAATGAAAGTCGCTATGGTAAACGTATGTGTGGTGAAGGGCAGATTGCTCAACAAATAAATGATTTGGTAAAATTGGCTAGGCTAAAATATTTTAAAGGTAAAGCTATGCCAATACTCAATACAAGCCTCTATGAGTCCTATAAAGATGGACAAATGAAATTGTTTTAAACCAAAAAAGTGAGCCGATTAAAGCTCACTTTTATTAACAATTTAAAATATTTTAAAATCTATAATTTGAAGTTCTCAACAAAAACACGTCCATTAGATCTGATGATTGCTGTATAATTACCTCTTACAGATGGATCTAATTTGTAAACACGGTTTAAAACATCCTGACCTTTTACAGTTTCAGAGTGGATAAGTTCATTTTTAAAATATAACTCTACAGTCATTTCGTTAATATCAAGACCTAATTTTGAAATGATAATTCTAGAATCTTTTGCTCTAAATACAGGCTTGTAAATCGTTTTGCTTCTGCTATTAGTATAAGTTACTACATTTTTCTTTACTTCTAGAGAGTTAATTTCAATTTCAAAATCTTTATTAACTTCAACAGTATAAGTACCATCTTTTAATTGTGAAAAATCATAAAGGTTTTTAATGTTACCATCAAAATTAATAAGTCCACTGTAGATGATTTCACCTGAAGCATCAGCTACTGAAATGTAATCTCCTTTACTAACTTCGTTAAAATTAGTGTTTGTTTCTAAAGTTGTGTCTGCGTAGCTTGTGAATGTTCCTCCTAACACCACAGCTAATACTAAAATGTTTTTAAATAATGCTTTCATAATATTCTATTTCTTAAATAATTTTATTCTTCTTTTTTATTATCGTTGCTTTTACAACGACGTAACACTGCAAATTTATAGCAGCTTTAGAATATAGAAAACATCAAATTTGGCACGTTTATATGCATAATTAACCTAATGAATTTATGTTTCTTTTTATTGGGTTAAAATAGTATATGTTTTTGTTAGATCGCTATAGGTTTTAAGATTTGTAGGAAAAACAAACTGAATTTGAAAAGCGATTATGCAACTAGAATTTTAAACGTATTATTAAATACTATTGACAATAGTTTATTTAAAAAAGTTAAATATTGCTAATTAATATTCCAATCAATGATATTGAAAACGGAGTAGCATAAAATTAGAACTCAGCATTAATTATAAGCGTGATTTCAACTTAATGTATGAGATTTCTA
Organism: Winogradskyella vidalii; assembly: GCF_013403955.1. Taxonomy (GTDB): domain Bacteria; phylum Bacteroidota; class Bacteroidia; order Flavobacteriales; family Flavobacteriaceae; genus Winogradskyella; species Winogradskyella vidalii. The sequence goes on from NZ_JABFDG010000004.1 coordinate 344,675, forward strand.
AGGGGTTTTGTTAATGAAATCAATTATTGTCACTTTGAGGATTACTAAAATCTAGATATATTTTGATTAAAATCACCTTTCGAAACAAAACTAAAGGTCATTAAAACGAGAATTACGAATAGGTTTCGTTTCAATATTTATTGTAGCGATTCAACTGACAACTAAACTTATATCGAACTCAAGTTTTAAGTTTATAGAAAACTTTAGAAGCTCGTTATAAAATGTATGAATGTCAAAGTGTATTAGGGCACTATTATATATAGGTAGGAAAACAGAAAATGATAGTGTGGAGTAGAAGTGCTGTTTAAGTGCTAGAGGTCTTGATAGGAGGTATTTTAAACAAAAAAAGTGAGCCGATTAAAGCTCACTCTTTTAAACAATTTAAAATATTTTTAAAATCTATAATTTGAAGTTTTCAACGAACACACGTCCATTAGATTTGATGATTGCTGTATAGTTACCTCTTACAGATGGATCTAATTTGTAAACTCTGTTTAAAACATCGTTTCCTTTTACAGTTTCAGAGTGAATAAGTTCGTTTTTGAAATATAACTCTACAGTCATTTCATTGATATCTAAACCTAATTTTGAAATGATAACTCTAGAATCTTCAGCTCTAAATACAGGCTTATAGATAGTTTTACTTGTGTCATTAGTAAAAGTTACTACATTTTTATTTACTTGTAGAGAGTTAATTTCAATTTCAAAATCTTTGTTTACCTCAACAGTATAAGTACCATCTTTCAATTGTGAGAAATCATAAAGGTTTTTAATGTTACCGTTATAATTAATAAGTCCACTGTAGATTACTTCACCTGAAGCATCAGATACTGAAATGTAATCTCCTTTACTAACTTCGTTAAAATTAGTGTTTGTTTCTAAAGTTGTGCTTGCGTAACTTGTGAATGTTCCTAACACCACAGCTAATACTAAAATGTTTTTAAATAATGCTTTCATAATTTTTATTTTAACTAATAATATTTTATTTCTTCTTTTATCTCCGTTGCTGTTACAACGTTTTAACACTGCAAATTTATGATGGCTATAGATTATAGAAAACAACAAATTTGGCAATTTTATATACAGAATTAACCTGATGAATGTGTGCTATTTTGTCTTGGGTTAAAATAGCATACATTGTTGTTAGATCGCTATAGGTTTAAGTATTGGAGGGAAAATGAACGGAATTTGTAAAGTGATAATGCAACTGGTATTTTAAATGTATTGCTAAATACTAAAAACAATAGTTGATTTTAAAAACTAAATTCTGCTAATTGAAGCGTATTAAAATTTCAGTCAATAATATTGAAAACGAAACAGCATAAAAATTAAAAACTTAGTATTAATTATAAGCTCATTAAAAACTTGGAAGCTGCTACCGTTAGTCAAATATGAATGAATGTAGCAGTGTATTTAGGTAGTATATAAAGTAGGAAACTAAAAAATGATAGAAGGAATGGAAGTGCAGAGAAAGTGACCGCGTCTGGTTAGTCAGCTAAATTTTAAACAAAAAAAAGTGGGCAACTAACATAACGCCCACTTTTTCGAATAAACCAATATAAACAACAATCTAAATTCTAAAATTCTTTACAAATACTCTATCGTTAGATTTTACAATAGCAGTATAGTCACCTGAAATATTTTTGTCGAGTTTGTAAACTCTATTTAATACCTTTTCTCCTTTTACAGTTTCTGTGTGAATTAATTTATTATCAAAATAAAGCTCAACTTGCATTTGTGGCTTGTCTAAAGCTATTTTTGAAATGATAACTCTACCATCTTCAACTCTAAACACAGGTTTAAAGATTTTTTTATTTTTTTGAGATAATATAATAACATTCTCGTTTTTTACTTCTACAGTACTAATTTCAATTTCAAAATCTTTATCGATTTCAATCATATAAATACCATTCTTTAATTGTGAAAAATCATAAAGACGGTTAATATTACCATCGTAATTAATTTGACCACTAAAGACAATCATTCCAGCTTCATCAGTAACTGAAATTGAATTTCCTTTTTTTACATCACTAAAAATAGATGATAATTCTAATGTTGTGTTTGCGTAGCTGGTGCATGTTCCTAACATTACAGCTAATACTAAAATGCTTTTAAATAATGTTTTCATAATGTTTCAATCTTTTAAGTTAAACTGAAATTTTAAACTTGCCTTTTTAATTTTCTCTTTTTCTTTTAAGGTGGCAATATTTTTTTGTCAGCTAAATCATTCAACACTACAAATATAGAGTGGCATTAAGATCTAAAAAACAACGATTTTGGTAGATTTATATGCATAATTAACCTTACGATGGTTTTTGTTAATGTATTGGGTTAAAATGGTGCATATTTTTGATAATTTGCCATAGGTTTTAAAATTTGATCAACTTAACTTTGCACCAGATAATTATGTTATGAATACAAGAAAACCTACATTAGAAAGAATTAGTCCTGAATTTGGTAGTTCCATATTAGTAAGGAAGCACAAAATAGATGCTTATAAAGGAGAAGTAAAGCCTTTTTGGCATTTTCATCCTGAAATAGAATTGGTATATGTAAATAAAGGCCAGGGAAAACGTCATATAGGCAACCATTTATCTTATTTTAATAACAGTCAACTCTTATTGATAGGATCTAATTTACCGCATAATGGTTTTACAGATCGTTTAACTATTAATGGTTCTGAAACCTTAGTCCAATTTAAACCCGAATTTTTAGGAGATAACTTCTTTGATATTCCAGAAATGGAAGCGATTAACAAAATGTTTGAGCTTTCTAAAAAAGGAATTCTTTTTGGTGTAAAGACCAAACAAAAGCTTGGGAAAAAAATTGAAAAGCTAAATGAGAAAAAAGGTTTTAAAAAGGTTTTAATTCTACTCGAAGTGTTACATGGCTTAGCAAAAGCTGAAGATTACACTTTGCTTAATGCAGACGGCTATGCTTTTGAAGCAGAACCTCAAGACAGCGCTAAAATTGATGTGATTTTTAAACACATTAACCAAAACTTTCAAGAACATATTAGTTTAGATGAAATTGCAGATAAAGTTAGTATGACGGTTCCTGCGTTTTGTCGTTACTTTAAACGTGTAACAGGAAAAACATTTACTAAGTTGGTTAATGAATATAGAGTTGTACATGCAACCAAGTTACTTTCTGAAAGTCAAATGAGTATTGCAGATATTAGTTTTGAATGTGGTTTTAATAACTTTTCACACTTTAATAAGCTATTTAAAGAGTTTACAGGTAAAAGTGCCTCCAAATATAGAGGTGAATTAAAATTAATGCTTCAATAATAAATACGGATTTATTATGGATGATAAAATAGATATTGCAATTAGTTATTATACTAAGAAAGGTCAAGATATTTTAGATACCGTAAATTCAAGTTGTAGTTTAACTGCTGATCAAATTATTCATTACGGTGAAGAAATGGCTGCTATAGAATATAAGCTTACGGCTTTAGAGGTAGCGAAAGAGAGTTAATAAGTCTTACTTTTTTCCGTCCCACTCGGCATAAAATTGTTCTAAAAAGCCTTTCATATAGTTATGGCGTTCTAAAGCGATACGCTTGCCAGTTTTGGTATTCATCTGATCTTTTAGAAGCAATAATTTTTCGTAAAAATGATTGATGGTCGGTGCATCTGAATTTTTATATTCAGCCTTTGTCATACTAAGGTTCGGCTTTATATCCGGGTTATAAAGTGGTCTATCTTTAAATCCTCCATAATTAAAACAGCGTGCTATGCCAATGGCACCAATAGCATCTAGGCGGTCGGCATCTTGTACAACTTCCATTTCTTTTGAAGTGAAAATGGTGTCGTCAAGTGAATTTTTAAAGGACATGTGTGCTATAATTTGAGTCACATGTTCAATGATTTTATGGTCTGCATTGTTGTTTGAAAGAAATGTTTCTGCTTTTTTAGGACCAATTGTTTCATCGCCATCATAGAATTTAGAATCAGCTATATCGTGCAAAAGCGCCGCTAAGGAAACCACTAAAATATCGACTTGTTCATTTTTAGCAATAAGAAGCGCATTTTTATATACACGCTCTGTATGAAACCAATCATGACCGCCTTCGGCATGTTTTAGCTCTTGTTTTACAAAAGACTTGGTTGTGGTTATAAGTCGGTTAGTGCTGTGCATATTTAAACTTATTAAGCTGGGTCAACCCATTTAAATTTGAATGAATTTTCAGGGATTTTCATGCGCTCAGACAAACGATACATTCTCGGTGGTAGTTTCATAAGGTAATCTCTGGCTTTTTCAGCTTCTTCGTTTAGCCCTGTCATGTTACCTATATCCCAACGGTCAATTAATTTTTGAAGGATATCTACATAATCATTAGAAGTGTAAACACCAATACGTTGTGCGGTGTTTGAGAACTCTTCAAAGGCCGTTCCGATACTTTCACCAGATTCTCTAAGAAAATGGGCTGGCATAGCGATTTTTCGCTTCATCATATCGTGAAAAGCCATCATCATTTGATTTGGGTCTACAGCAAAAATACGTTCTACAAATTCTGAATAGGCGTGGTGGTGACGCATTTCATCTCCAGAAATAATTCTACACATTTTGGCTAGATGTTTATTGCCTTTCTGTTTGGCAATTTTGGCCACACGATTGTGAGATACATAGGTTGCTAATTCCTGAAAGCTGGTGTAAACAAAGTTTTTATAAGGATCTCTACCGGTTCCGATATCAAAACCATCGTTAATTAAATACTGTGTGGTTTTTTCAATTTCACGCATATTAACGCGTCCTGAGAGGTATAAATATTTATTTAAAACATCGCCATGTCTGTTTTCTTCTCCCGTCCAATGTCTTAGCCAAGTAGACCAGCCATTACGTTCTATTTGGTCAACGCCTTCTACATCCATAAGCCAAGATTCGTAACTTGGTAAAGCTTCTTCGGTAATCATATCGCCTACTAAAACCACCCAGAAATCATAAGGCAATTCTTTAGAGAGCGCTCTAATTTCTTTTACTTCTTCATAGAAAGACTCTTTTGTAGAATCGGGTAAAAAATCGGTAGGCTGCCAAATTTTTTCAACAGGAATTAGGTATTTTTCAATAAGGGATTGTACATCTTTTTCGAGATGCTGCATCACTTCCAATCTTACATTTTTCAACGACATAATTTGATGTTTTTTTAAGGGTTTATTTCTCGAGGCCTTCAACAATGCTTTGTTCTACTTGCTCAATTAGCTCGGTCTTATCTGTAAAGTTAATAATTTCTAAGGGCTTATGGACGGTAAATGTCATATGATTCCCTATTCCCATAGGAAAATTCCCATAGCGCAGCATCTTCCAAGAGTTATTTACGGTAATCGGAACAATGATAGCAGAAGGGATTTTTTTTATCAGCATTTCTAAACCTTTAGTCTTAAAAGGTCTTGGAACGCCATTTTTACTTCGTGTGCCTTCAGGAAAAATAACCGCTGCTCTTTTGGTGTTTTCAATATATTCACCAAAGGTCATCATAGCAGATAAAGATTGTCTCGGATTTTTTCGATCTATTAAAACCGATCCACCATGGCGTAAATTATAAGATACACTTGGGATGCCTTTGCCGAGCTCTTTTTTAGAGACAAATTTTACGTGATGTTTGCGTAAATACCACATTATTGGCGAAATATCAAACATACTTTGATGGTTAGATACAATGATTAACGGGCGTTCCTTGCTAAATTTATAGGGGTTGTTAAATGAAATTCTTGTACCTAAAAGATTCAGACAGCGCATGATAAAAAACTGAAGCCAATCTACACTAATTTTAAGCGCTTTGTATCCAAATACATTAAAGCTAACCCATTGGATGACGTGAAATATGACTAAGGTTAAGCCAAAGCATAAATAAAATACAACCGAAAGCGGATAAGCTAATAGTTTTCTCATGTTACAAATGTAAATCAAAGCCGTTTATGAACAAAAAAACCACGAAATAATTCGTGGCTTTGTAGTGTTTGAGCTTCTCCTAATAACGATTAGGATTGTATGCTCTATTCTAATGTTCTAACAATGTTCGTTATAAGCATCTTTAAGATTCTCGGCAATTAATTCTGCAGGACGACCTTCAATATGATGACGCTCTAGCATGTGTACTAATTCACCGTCTTTAAATAATGCCATACATGGAGAACTTGGAGGAAAAGGAACCATGTGAGCTCTCGCTGCATCAACAGCATCTTTATCTACACCTGCAAATACAGTAAAGATATGATCTGGTTTTTTTGCATTTTCTAAACTCGTTTTAGCTCCTGGTCTTGCATTTGCTGCGGCACATCCACAAACCGAATTAACAACAACTAAGGTTGTACCTTCTTTTGCTAGTGCAGTTTCTACAGCATCTGATGTATGTAATTCTTCAAAACCTACGCTGGTTAAATCCTCACGCATTGGCTTTACTAATTCTGCTGGATACATATTTTTTAATTTTTTAATTAATTCTTACTTTGTCTCGATAGTTATCGGGACGCAAAGGTAAGGAAAATTAATGCGCATGCACAATCTTGAATTTTTAGATTTAATACGACCATCTTTCCTTATATAATATACAGTAGTCCATATAAATATTTAATTACTTACTAAGCGTATATTGGAAGCCATCAGCGGCAACACCTTGGTCAATAACAAGTTGATTGTTTGTTAGCGTTATAATTTTAGAATTTGTATTTTCAATTACCAATGTGGTATCGGTAGCCGTAGTAATAACATCATAAGTGTAGATCCCAGAAGGGTAGCCGCTATGTATAACATTGTGGGTATTGTTATTAGTAACGGTAATTTCGGTGTCATCAAAATTCCAAGTAATTAATCCTGATTCAAAATCGTCGTTAACGCCAGGAAAACCACCATTGACATTTATTAAAGACCAATTGCCATGCAATGTTGTGGTTGAACTTTGTGGTGCATCATCGTCGCTATTACAACTAAAAAAAATTAATGTAAAAGCTAAAATAAATAGTTGATATTTCATGTTGTATTCGTATTGTTTGCCTTGTATAAAATACAACTTTTTTAAATAGATGGTCTACAAACGGTAACAATTTACCTGTTCAATCTACTAACATATAGTATATTTACAACTTTATAAAATCTAAATAATAAATATGAGTTTTGCAAAATGGATTGGTGGTGCTTTAGGTTGGTCTTTTGGTGGTCCTATTGGTGCTATTATTGGTTTGGCTGTAGGTAGTTTTGTTGATAATATTGCAGAAAAGAATGCTCCTTTATTAGGTGATCGTCAAGCCGGAAGGCAAGGTGATACCTACAGAACAAAGCCAAATTATGGTCAGCGTACATCACGACCACAAACACAATCGGGTGATTTTGAAGTGAGTTTGTTAATTCTGGCTTCCATTGTTATTAAAGCTGATGGTAAGCAAGATCAACGCGAATTAGATTTTGTACGTCAACAATTTACCAATATGTATGGTAAAGATAGAGCCAATCATGCTTTTGAGTTATTTAAGCGTATTAATAAACAAAATATATCCACACGTCAGGTTTGTTTACAAATTAAGCAGATGATGGATCATGCATCGCGCTTACAGTTGCTTCATTTTTTATTCGGAATAGCGAAAGCCGATGGGATAGTTACTGAAGATGAATTACGTCAGATTTACACTATAACAGGTTATTTAGGGATTAGTAACAGGGATTATCAGAGTATAAAAGCGATGTTTTATAACAGTAGTGATAATGCATACAAAATCCTTGAGATTGATAAATCAGTATCAGATGCAGAGGTTAAAAAAGCCTACCGTTCTATGGCGAAAAAATACCATCCCGATCGTGTTGGTCATTTGGGTGAAGAACATCGCGAAGGTGCTGAAGAAAAATTTAGACAGGTGCAAGAATCTTATGAGCACATACAGAAAGAGCGTGGTTTTAAATAAGGCTTAAGTGCTTTGTGTCTCAGATATAACTAAGCTTGGTCTTCTTTTTCTTTTAGACGTTTTTTAATGTATTTAAAGTAACGTTGGGTTTTATACTTATTGTAAATAAAAACACATAAGACTATAAAACCTACAATAATTAATCCGTTTTTACCAGTGAAGTAGTTGAGGAGTGTCATGGTTGATTTAAAATTTTAGCTTTAGTCGATTTTAGATTTGAACCTTTCATCTACAATTGAAACAATAATTATATCATCCTCTAAACAGGAAGAAATCATCTTTCATATCTTCAATCTGAGCATCTTCGTTAGTTATGATATAATTAATGGCTTTTGAGGTAAATTCATCGCCTTTTTTGGTTAATGAAACCACTTGGTTATCCATATGAATCATATTATTTTTTTGAGCTAAATCGAGTACAGATTTCGCACGGACTTTTTGCCAATTGATATGTTCATAAAGATGATTAACGTGGCGTTCTTCAACTTCATCATGATTTTTTAAATGCAACAGAAAGGTTAATAAAGACACCTCCGTACGTTGCTGTTTTTCTCTATACATCACCGCAATTATACCTTTTGATGGCGCAAATAAATATACCAATAGAAATACGACTCCAAGAATGGTTGTAATAGATCCCGCAATAGAAGCGTCTAGACAATGGGCAACCCAATACCCAAAAATAGCACTAAACACGCCGAAGCTAATTGCTAAAATGAGCATCTTCTTTAAATCTGTGGTTAGCAAATAGGCCGAGGCGGCTGGAGCAATCATTAAAGCAACAACCAAAATAGCACCAACGGCATCAAATGCACCAACCGTTGTAACGGAGGAAACAGACATTAAACCGTAATGTATAACTGCCGGTGAAAATCCAAGGGAAGCCGTTAAGCCTTTGTCAAATGTGCTTACTTTCAATTCTTTAAAGAACAGGATAAGTAGTGTAATTGTAATAAGTAATATAGATCCAACCACCCATAGTGATTTTGGGCCTACATCAGTACCACCAATTAATAGTCGATCAAAAGGTGCGAAAGCTAATTCTCCTAGTAAAACGGCATCAACATCTAAATGTACATCGTTGGCATTTTTAGCTATCATAATAACACCGATACTAAATAAAGCAGGAAACACCAGGCCAATAGCGGTATCTTCTTTTACTAAACCTGTTTTCTGAATGTATTCTACAAGGACGACTGTTATAATTCCGGTTAAAGCGGCTAAAAGAATCAGTACAGGAGAATTTAAATCTTGCGTTATAAAAAAACCAATCACTATTCCAGGTAAAATAGCATGGCTGATGGCATCGCTAATCATCGCCATTTTTCTTAGAACTAAAAATGTTCCAGGAATAGCACATGCAATAGCAACTAAACTTGCTATAATTTGTATTTCTAATTGTGCACTATTCATCTTCTGTCTCTTGTTTGGTGTATAAGTTAGCTGCGGTTTCAAAACCTGTTTCGGTTAAACTCCACATGCTTCCATTAATCTTAACATAGTTTTTATCTACTAATTTTTGAAGTGTACTTTTAGTGTAACCGTGAAAATTATTTAAGAGTTTAATTTTGTGAGGGTGGGATGTGTTTTCATGTGTTTCTGCAATATGATACATAAAGGCTAACGTTTTATGTAATTCTAAATCACGTCGATTTTTAATGACCCTAATTTGTTTAAATAAAAGGCCTCGGCTAGGTGAAAATATAAATGAAAAGCCAACAAATACACTGGCTACAAGCACAATAACAGGTCCTGTGGATAAGTTGTTTTGACTGGCGCTAATCGCTGTGCCAAAAACCCCTGAAAACGCACCAAATACGGCTGCTAAAAAGACCATTTTAGCTAAGCTGTTAGTCCATTGTCTCGCTGCTGCTGCTGGTGCTAAAAGCATGGCACTCATTAAAACAACACCAACGGTTTGAAGCCCTAATACAATAGCTAAAACAATGAAAACTGTAATTAGAATATCTATAGTCTTAGTATTAAAACCAAGTGTTTTTGTGTAGTCGGCATCAAAAAGTAAAATTTTAAATTCTTTCCAAAAAGTGAGCATTACCATCAGGCAAATCCCTGTAACGATAGCCATCATCCAAACATCACTTTCTACTAAAGTAGCAGCTTGGCCAAAAAGATATTTATCTAAACCTGCTTGATTGGCGTTAGGTTGTTTTTGAATAAAGGTGAGTAATAACATTCCAAAACCAAAAAACACAGATAGAATAAGGCCTAATGCGGTGTCGGATTTTAAATGGGTTTTTGTAACGATATTTTTTATCCAGAAGGTTCCAATAAGTCCACTCACCAATGCACCGATGAGAAGGGTATTTGTGTCTTTGGCACCTGTAATTAAAAAGGCAATTGCAATACCAGGTAAGGCGGCATGTGAAATGGCGTCACCTAATAAACTTTGTTTTCTAAGCACTGCAAAACTTCCTAGCATTCCGGTAATTGCCCCTAAAATGGCGGTGCCTAATGTAATAGTTCTAAGCGTATAGTCTGTAAAGACGAGTTCTATATATTTTGATATGTCCATAATTCCTGCGAAAGTAGTAATCTTCCGTTTCGCAATAGTTTACTTTGTTTTTTTAGATTCCTGCTTTCGCAGGAATGACGGCATTTTTTTATATTAGTAACAGTAAATACCGCAAACTGAGATTGCGACTATTTTTCTATTCCTGAATACTCACTTGGTAATTTATACCATAAGTTTTTGTTAAGTTATCATCATTAAAAATATCTTTTACAGGGCCTGTAGCAATTTTTTTCACGTTTAAAAAGGTCACCCAATCAAAATATTCAGGGACGGTTTGCAAATCATGATGAACTACGATGACGGTTTTACCTGCTCTTCGTAATTCTTTTAAAATGTTTATAATAGCTATTTCGGTAGTAGCATCAACCCCTTGAAAGGGTTCGTCCATAAAATAGATGGATGCATTTTGCACCAAAGCACGAGCTAGGAAAATGCGTTGTTGTTGTCCTCCAGAAAGTTGACTAATTTGTCTGTTTTTAAATGGTAGCATGCCTACTTTTTCTAAGGCTTCTAGGGAGGCTTTCTTTTCCTTTTGTCCAGGGCGTTTTATCCAGCCCAAACTGCCATAAGTTCCCATCATAACAACATCTAAAGCTGTGGTTGGAAAATCCCAATCGACACTCCCTTTTTGTGGAACATAGGCGACTAATCGGCGTTGTTTTTCGTAAGGCTTTCCGTAAATTGTAACACTACCAGCAATAGGTTTTAAAATGCCTAAAATAGATTTTATTAGGGTTGATTTACCTGCGCCATTTGGGCCAACTATAGCCATAAGTACGCCTTCTGGAATTTCTAAATCAATATCCCAAAGTACCGGTTTGTAGTTATAGGCAACCGTAAGGTCATCTACTTTTACGGCAAACACTCTTTCGGAAGCGGTACTAGGTTTTATATCTTCCTTCGATTCGTTTCTCATTTTAAAATTGAACTAAATTTCTTGAGATTCCTGCCTTCGCAGGAATTTATTTCAGTGCATTAACTATCGTATTCACATTATATTCAAACATGCCAAGATAAGTGCCTTCAAGTGTTCCGGCGTTTCCGAGTGCATCAGAATACAGTGTGCCCCCTATTTTTACATCGTGTCCTCTAGAGTTTACTGAGGCTTGTAAGGCTTCAATAGTTCGTTTTGGAACCGAGCTTTCTATGAATATGGCTTTGATTTGTTTTTCGATAATAAAATTAGCTAATTTTTGAACATCTTGAACACCAGCTTCTGTTGCGGTAGAAATACCCTGAAGGCCAACGACTTCAAATCCGTAAGCTTTTCCAAAATAATTAAAAGCATCATGTGCGGTGACTAAGATTCTTTTTTCTTCAGGAAGTGTGGTTATGGTTTCTTTTATGGTGTTTTGAAGGGTTTCTAGCTTTAAGATATAAGCTGTTTTGTTGGCCATGTAGGTGTCAGCATTTTTTGGGTCTTTTTCAGCTAAAACTGCAGCTGCTTTTTCTGCAAATTGTTCAAAATAGTTAATATCAAACCATACATGCGGATCGTAATTAGAAGCAAAATACTCCGAACCAATTAAGGTGTTTTTGTCTAAGGCATCACTAAGTGCTATGGTGGTTTTATTGGTGCTTTCCATTTTTTCAAGTACTTCTACTAATTTTCCTTCTAAGTGTAAACCGCTATAAAAAATAATATCAGCATTTACGAGCTTAGATACATCACCTTCACTTGCTTTGTAAAGGTGAGGATCAACCCCAGAGCCCATTAAACCTTGTACGTTTATTAAATCACCACCTATATTTTGTACTAAATCAGTAATCATCGTGGTTGTGGTAACAATATTAAGTTTTCCGTTATCTGCGTTGGAACCCTCTTTGCAGGCTGTAAAAATGAGCGAGATAGCTAATAGGAAAATTATTTTTTTCATATATCTAAATATTTATTACGAAGATACTAAATGTTGAAATATTTAACATTAAACTTTAGTAGCAATTTGTAAAAAGTAATTTTTTTTGTGCGTTTGCTTAATGGTCTAAGCAGTCTTATTATTTGGTAGTAAAGTGATAAATCTTGGCTGTGGTTTCTGTAAGTGTTTTGGCTGATGTTATTATTGAGAATTCAGTTCAGATTTAAGTGTTTTGTACAGCTGTGTTTGTTTGTGTTTTGCCCCGTCTTTTTTTTGTTCTGTAAAATTAAAATATGTCAGCGCAGCACGTCTTAACTCGGATTGTAATATAGTTTTATCGTTGTGTTTTGAGTTTTTAAGACGCAAAAGAAAAATAATCTTTCGTTTTAGCATATTTTCGGCTTCAGATAAGTTTTCTAAGGCTTCGTAAGTGTTTATAAGGTTATTGCAGGATATGAGATATATTTGAGCAAAAGGAATTTTTAGTTCTTTGCAATTTGTGGGGTAGTTATTTAAAACTTCAGACCTGTATAACGCATTTTTATAGCCAATTAATGCTTTCGTGAATTGTTTTTCTTCGAAGAGTTTATTGGACGTTTTTGTTTTAGTCTTCCAGTAATTTTCTATATGATTGAGGCAAATATCGCTCATGTGTAATTTTTTTTTAATTGATAGACAACTATACCGCTTTTTACTACAAAAAGCGGCAGGGCCTAACTCTTAGAATATGAAAAAAATAGTAACAGTTACTTGGTTACTATGCTGTTAATGCCACTGTTTAACGTAGCATTAGTAGGTTTAATTAAGCATATTTAATAATTGCTTAGAGGTATAATAATTGTAAACCTGTTGTTCTATACCGAAATCTTTATTATAGATTAACGTTGCAGGCAGTATTACTTGTTCACCATCTTGAGATGCTAAAAGCAATGGCAACTCGTGTATGCCATTGCGTTTTGTTTTTGCTTGTTTGTTGGTAAAAGTGACGCCATCAAAAACAATAGTTTCTAAAGATTCAACATCCATTTTTGAGGCGTAGTAATCACTGTTTATTTTCTTTATAATCGCTGTTTTAGTAAAGACTTCGCGGTCTAATTTTTTACAATAGGCACACCACTCCGCATTAAAATAGATGAATACTGGTTTTGGTTCTTGCGCAATTGCTTTTTCTAGTTCTGCCCATGTTTTCCACTGAATTTCTGCTTCATTTTCATTCTGAGACAATACCATCTGAGAAACAAGAAGGAATACTAATATTGAAAATACATATTTCATACCAAGAGGGACTAAAAGTCGCCAAATCTAAGTCCGATAAAGAATGTTCGTGGTCGGTTTGGCCCATAAATGTAAGTTGAATCTCTTCCTGCACCACTATCAAAATCACTTTGGTAGCTGTTAAATAGGTTTTGAACACCACCACTTAATTCCATATGAAAGTTTTCAATAGGGTCAAAATGATAGGTTAGTTTCGTCGTCATATCAACAAACGATTCAGTATCATTTAAGGCTACAAATCCAGAATCACTTACTACAAGAGGTACAATCATTGAACCGGTATAATTTCCTGTAACATCTAATTTAAATGATTCGCTCATTTGCCAATTAGTAGTTATAAATCCATAGGTATTAGGAGATCTTACAAATTCATCAAGAATAACATCTTGTTCACCCGTAATAGAGCCATCGGCTTCAAATAGTACTTGGTCTTCTTTATATATTGATTTTTGCAACGTTACACCGGCTTGGAAAAACAATTCTGAACTTGGTGACACGCTCAATTCAATATTAGCTCCTGCAACATAAGCACCAGAGCCATTTCTAGTTTCTTCTAAAATAGAGCTGTTAGATAAAGATGCGCCTGTACTCACAATAGTAAAAGGGTTTTTTAATGTGGTATAGAAGCCTTCAACTAATACGTTGGTTTGTGTTTTGTTGAAATCTTTGGTGTAGTCAAAAGAGGCTGTATAAGCATTTGAATACTCACTTTCTAGTTCGTTTGATAATATGACGAAACGTTGCTCTCCACCAACCGAAGAAATATGAAGATCTTCGTTGAATGCTTGAGGTGCTCTAAACCCACGAGCGTAACCACCTCTAAATTGAAGGGCATCTGTAAAATTGTAAAGTAAGGTTAGTCTTGGGCTTATCACGGTTTCAGAAACATCTGAAGAACTTTCAATAGCTTCAATGGTATAATATCCATCTACGTTTACATGGTCTAAACGCGCGCCAACAAGGGCAGAAAATTTATCTGTAGGTTTCCACTCATATTGACCATACACACCAAGGCTGTTTACTTTTTGGTCCACAAGACGGTTATAACCAATGATAGCATCATCAGTGTCGTTTAATTGATATTCTACACCAGTGGTGACAACATCATTGTTGCTAAACGTGTGGTTAAATTTAGCACCAGCAACAAAAGCTAAATCTTTAGTGTTACCAAAGGCGTTATTTGCTGCAATGGAATCTTCTGCGGTTCTTCCGCCACCAAGTCCGCCGTAGTAACTACCTCTATCTGTATATTGTATAGATGAGTAAAGACTTAAATTTTGTGTACGTTCATCATTAAAAAGTTCATAATCTATACCTGAAAAAACAGTGTTGTGTTCAAGCTCTTCGGTAACATCGGTAAATTGAGGAGATAATTCTAATTTATCACCACCACGTCTATATTCGTTGATAGCGGTAAAATCTAAACCTATTCTACTATTGTCATTAGGTTTTAAAAAGGTTTTCATTCCTAAAGAGTTATTAGTTAATTCAGTGATTTCACTAAAACCATCACCATTAGCATCATAGGCATCACGATGACGTAAAATACCGTATACCGTTACGCCACTTGTTAAATCTTCACTTACAACAGAGCCGTTGATATTAACGCTTCGATCTGCAGTTTCGCCATCTATTAATGCTAAAGAGGAGTTAATTTCCCAACTGTCATTTACAGGTTCTTTAGTAATAACATTAACGGTACCTGCAATAGCATTAGAGCCAAATAATGCAGAGCCACCACTACGGACAACCTCTACACGGTCGATTATGCTAACAGGAATTTGCTCTAAACCATACACGCCATTGAGCGCACTAAATACAGGGCGGCTGTTTACTAGAATTTGTGTGTATTGTCCTTCTAAACCGTTCATTCGTACTTGTGTGAAACCACAGTTTTGACAATTGGTTTCTAAGCGTACTCCTGGCTGGTAACTTAAACCATCGGCTAAATTTGCAGATTGTGTGGCATTAAAAAGTTTAGGACTTAATACCTTAACGATTACAGGAGCTTCTTTTTTACTAATGCGATTTCTTGTGGCACTAACGACAACTTGGTCTAAACCAAGTACATCTTCAGTTAATTCAAAATTGATGTTTTGATCAGTACCTGCAACTAAGGTGATTTTTTTTTCTTGTGTGCGGTAACCTTGCGATTTAACAATCAATGTTATTGCACCAGATTTAACGGTCATTTTATAATCACCATTTTCGTTGGCGTCGGTTCCTTGGGTGCCATTTTTAACATAGATGCTAGCGTACGGAACAGGAGTTCCTTCAGCTGTTATCTGACCAGAAATTGTGCTTTTATCTTGTTGTGCGGAAACTAAAGTTACCATAAATAAGCTTATGAGGGTAATGTATTTCATGTGGCTTCTAATTTATTGTTTAGTGTAGTATAATTAATAATTTAGGCAAATCTAAAAATATGTTTTTAATAAAAAAAATATATCTTTGTATAAATTAAAAACTAGTGACTTTAGCAGAAGAGAATTATCTAAAAGCCATCTATCATTTAGAGCAAGAATTTAAGAATGGTGTTTCTACAAATGCCTTAGCGGAGGAGATGAATACCAAGGCATCATCGGCTACTGATATGGTAAAAAAATTAGCAGAAAAAAATATGTTGACGCATATTCCGTACCAAGGCGCTACGCTTTCTGATGCTGGACGCGCTTATGCTGTAAAGGTGATTAGACGTCATCGACTTTGGGAAGTTTTTTTAGTTGAAAAATTAAATTTTTCTTGGGATGAGGTTCATGAAGTTGCTGAGCATTTAGAGCATATTAATTCTGATAAATTAGTAGATGAATTAGATGCTTTTTTGGGTTTTCCTACTTACGATCCACATGGGGATCCTATACCAGATAAGGAAGGGAACTTCACCTATATTGAAAAAATTGTTTTAGCTAAGGGTGAAGTAGGGACTACTTATAAATGCATTGGTGTAGATGATACGTCCTCAGAATTTTTAAAATACTTAGATAGTAATAATATTGGGCTTGGCACTATAGTTAAGGTGCTACATAAAGAGCCTTTTGATAATTCTATAAAGTTAGCTTTAGGTGATTCTGAAATTGTAGTGTCTCAAAGTGTGGCTAAAAACTTATACTTAAAGAAAGTGTAAGCGTTTCAAAACAACTTCGTCTAAAGTGGTTGTTTTTTACTTTAATTATTTAAAATTTTAATAGATGTCTTATATGTTTAAATTGGGTGTTATTGGTGTATGTCTTTTTGTGTTTGCAACAAG
Source organism: Winogradskyella vidalii (assembly GCF_013403955.1). GTDB lineage: Bacteria > Bacteroidota > Bacteroidia > Flavobacteriales > Flavobacteriaceae > Winogradskyella > Winogradskyella vidalii. Next base: position 361,484 of record NZ_JABFDG010000004.1, read on the forward strand.
TTGTAAAAGTGATAAAAAAGAGAACGTTGAAGTGGAAAATACAGTGTCTGAAGTAGAAGCAGTTCTATCGCCTGTAGAAATGATTGAAGAAGCTGCTAAAAAAGATCTGTTTTTATCTTATGAAGCTATTGAGCTAGACATGGTTATTCGTTTTGGTGGTAATGAGCGTCTTAATGGAAAAATGACTTTCTTAACCAATTCTACCAAAGGGAAAATTGAATTGAATGATGGTTCATTCATTTACTATGATGGCGATAAAGTATTTCACTCGCCAGATCTTAAAAATGCTGATGCCGCACGTTTTGATGCTTATACATGGATGTATTTCTTGCTCTTTCCTAATAAATTAAGTGACCAAGGCACAATTTGGTCTGATGTTGAAAAGTTACCGTTAAATGACAAAACCTTTAATGCACAGCGTTTAACGTTTGAAGCTAACACTGGAGATGCACCAGATGATTGGTATATTGTTTACAGTGAGCCAGAAAACAACAGGATTGAGTATGTCGCTTATATTGTAACGGTTAATAAATCTACAGAAGCTGCTGAAGCTGATCCTCACGCCATAGGTTATTCTAATTATAAAATGATTGACGGTGTGCCCATTGCACATACTTGGAATTTCTACGAATGGACTAAAGCCAATGGGCTAGGAAAGGTGATTGGTAATGCAGACTTAAACAATATTAAGTTCATTACAACAGATACGGATACCTTTAATATTCCAGAAGATTATATTGAAAAGTAGGCTTATCTCAATAAGTTACTTTTTATAGGCTAAAACTATTCTTTTTTATTTTGAATGAACGCTTTTAAAATAAATAGGAGAAGTATTTCTATGCCTAAATAGAAAACACCATGTAGCATAGTTAAATTGAATAATGCAGTAAATACAATAGCTGAAATAGCAAGAGATACACAAAGAATAATTCCGCTGATAAAATCTTTAATAAAGGTGGATTTATTCGATTTATAGTCGAAAACATAGGCGATTAAAATCACTAGTATTGACAAGGATGACTACAATTGAAAAGTTAGAATTAAAATCTTCATTTTATAAAACTAAGAATGAGATTCCTTTTTTTAAAGGCATTTATTAATGACATCCACAACCGTCATCACCACCGCAAGCTTTAGTTGTTTTTTTCTTAGGTGACCAAAAGAATTTTCGTGCCAAAAAAAGTAAAGCTAAGCCAAGTGCTAAAAAAACTAATATGTTTTGAATAATTATATTCATAAGTTTTTATTTCAAAATTTGAAAAGCCGCTAATGCTACAATATAAGCAAACGTACTCATAATTACTAATTGATACACTGGCCATTTCCAAGAATTGGTTTCTTTTCTCACAATGGCAAGTGTGCTCATACATTGCATGGCAAAGGCATAAAATAGCAATAGTGAAATTCCGGAAGCAAAGTTAAATAACGGCCCTCCTAAAATAGGATTAACTTCACCAGCCATTCTATTTTTAATAGTTTCTTCCTCATCGCTACCCACACTGTAAATGGTGGCTAATGTGCCAACAAAGACTTCTCTAGCTGCAAACGAACTGACAATGGCAATACCAATTTTCCAGTCGTAGCCCAAGGGACTAATTGCGGGTTCAATAGCATGGCCTGCAATACCAATAAAGGAATGTTCTAGTTTGTGAGATTCTATTTTTTGATTCAGTTCATCTTTCGATAGATTTTCAGAGGCAAATTTTTCGGTTACAATGCTTTCGGCGTTATTAAATTTATCTCCAGGCCCATAAGAGGCTAAAAACCAAAGTACGATAGAAATAGCTAAAATAATTTTACCAGCACCAAAGACAAAAGCTTTAGTCTTTTCTAAGACGGTCAAGGCGACATTTTTGAATAAAGGCATTTTATAATTGGGCATTTCTACCACAAAGAAACTCTTGCTCTTAAACTTCATGACCTTATTTAATAGCCAAGCCGAACCTACAGCGGCACCAAAGCCAATGAGATATAATAACATTAAGGTTAAGGCTTGGTAGCTTATAAATCCTAAAAATCGACCTTCAGGAATCACTAAAGCAATGATGATAAGATATACAGGTAATCTTGCTGCACAAGTGGTAAAAGGCGTTACTAAAATGGTTATTAAACGTTCTTTCCAGCTTTCAATATTACGGGTAGCCATAATTGCCGGAATCGCACAAGCTGTTCCCGAAATTAAAGGCACAACACTTTTTCCGCTCAATCCAAAGCGTCGCATTATACGATCCATTAAAAATACCACACGACTCATATAGCCGCTTTCTTCAAGTATGGATATAAACAGAAATAAAAATGCAATTTGTGGAATAAAAATAACGACACCTCCTAGTCCAGAAATAATACCTTCGGCTAATAGATTCGTAAATGCGCCTGGCGGTAAAGTGTTTTTTATCCACTCGCTCAGCGAAGCAAATGAACCATCAATAAAATCCATTGGGATACTAGACCAGTCGTATATAGCCTGAAAAATAGTCAGTAAAATGATTCCAAAAATTACATAGCCCCAAACTTTATGTGTTAAGATGCGGTCTAGCTTTATACGTAAATCTTTAGCCGTTTTTAGGTCAATGGTTTGTCCTTTTTTAAGCGTTTCATTAATAAACTGGTAACGCTTTATGGTTTCTTTTTGTTGAAGGCGTTTTAAATCTGCGGTAGATTTGGTTTTAAAATCCTCAACAGCTTCAAAGGTTTGGCGGTCTGTTTTTCCGAAGTTAACATCTTGAGTAATGACCAACCACAGCTTATATAATAGTTGGTTTGGAAATGCTTTTCTTAAGCTATCAAAATAAGAGCTGTCAATGCTAGAAGCATCTAGGCAAGGTTCTGTAGAGAGTTCTTTATAGTGTGTTATTAATTCCTTTAGTTCCTGAATCCCTTTATTTTTTCGGGTACTTATTAAGGCAATTTTGGTGTTTAGTTCTTTTTCTAAACACGCAATATCTAATGTGATGCCTTTGTAAGCCATTCTATCAGACATATTAATCACTAAAATAGTCGGAATTTTTAAATCTTTTATTTGAGTAAAAAGTAGGAGATTACGCTTTAAATTTTCAACATCGCTAACCACAACGGCAACATCTGGATGGTTTTTATCCTTTTTGTTTAGTAATAGTTCTATAACTACATTTTCGTCTAAGGAAGAAGCATTTAAACTGTAAGTTCCAGGTAAATCAATAATGTGAGCTTTAACACCTCGTGGAAGTTTGCATACACCCTCTTTTTTTTCAACGGTAATACCAGGATAGTTACCAACTTTCTGATTTAAGCCTGTTAAGGCGTTAAAAACGGATGTTTTTCCCGTGTTTGGGTTGCCAATTAGTGCAACGTTAATCTGCTTACTCATGGGCAGTTTCAATTAGAATATGACTAGCAGTTTCTTTTCTAATAGCTAAATGCGAACCATTAATGTTAAGGTACATCGGATCTGCAAAAGGAGCAACTTGAACGAGCTCTACAGTATTGCCGGGCAAACAGCCCATTTCTAGCAGTTTTAAAGGAATATGAATCGACGAAACATCGGTTATGATGCCTTGTTGTCCGCGTTTTAGTTCAGCTAATGTCAACTTTGCTTATTTAGAATTGTTTTAAAGAAGCAAAAGTAAGAGAAATTTGTTAGTGTGGGAAGTAAGACCACGAATATTTAATAGCGTCGATATAGTTTATAGTGCTGTTACTTGTATTTAATGTTAAGCTTGTGTCTTACCAAATCTTGCATAGTGCATAGCTCTTAATGCCCATCAAAATATTTTAAGGTTTCAATATCCTCTAAAATTTTTTCAATATCTTCTGGTTTTGTACCATCATAAAAACCTCTGATTTGACGTTTTTTATCAATGAGCATAAAATTTTCGGTATGAATCATATCGTATTCATCGCCATTACCATCAGTTTTTACAGCGAGGTAGCTTTTTCTTGCTAGTTCGTAAATTTGTTTTTTATCGCCTGTCACTAAGTTCCATTTGCGATCAATAACACCTTTTTCTTTAGCGTATTTTTTTAATTGAGCCACACTGTCAATTTTTGGAGTAACAGAATGCGATAGTAACATTACATCATCATCGCTAATAATTTCCTTTTGTATTTGATACATATGATCGGTCATTATTGGGCAAATGGTTTGACAAGTGGTAAAAAAGAAATCTGCGACGTAGATTTTATCCTTATAGTCATTTTGTGTAATCGTTTCACCATTCTGATTGGTTAAGCTAAAATCGGCAATTTTATGATATTTTAATTGGTGTTGAATGGTGCTGTCTACTAATTCTTCGCTAACCATACCTGGTTGGTAAATAGGGAGTGGGTGTTTTACATTTAAAATATTGTAAATAATAGCGAGGATTATAATTGAAAGTATTGAAAAAAATATTCCGAATTTTTTATAGCCTTTAAAGAACGAAAGAAATGACATTATATGTGTATTAAAAACAGTTGAATCACAAAAATACGATTGAATCTCAATAAAAGCTTTATTTTTAACATTAAAAGGACGTGTTATGAAACAAATTTTAGGCAGTTTAATACTTGTATTTGCCATACAATTAAATGCGCAAGACTACAATAAGACCTTAAATGCTATTCGTGCTACAGAAGCCAGAACAGCACTATTGCAAATGAGAAACAGCCAAAATGCAAATACCGGGAATTACGATGTAAAATATCACCGATTAGAATTAGATATTGATCCAGAAGTTGCCCAAATTTCAGGTGACGTTACCACGTATTTTGAAGCTAAAGCAGCGATGACGGAAATCACTTTTGATCTCGCTGATAATATGACGGTTTCTCAAGTATTGCAACGTGGTAATAGTTTAGAATTTACACAAAATTCTTCAGATGAATTAGTAATTACATTGCCTGAAACACAAGCGCTAGGTGTGTTAGATTCTTTAACGGTGAGTTACTCAGGAAACCCAGTAAGTTCTGGTTTTGGTTCTTATGAACAAACCACCCACGGTAGCAATAATGATCCTATAATTTGGACCCTTTCAGAACCTTATGGCGCTAAAGGGTGGTGGCCTTGTAAACAAGATTTAATTGATAAAATAGATTCAATAGACGTACATATAACGACGCCAGAATTTAACCCTTCAAACGAAAATTATGTGGCCGTTTCAAATGGGTTAGAAATGGGGCAGACAGTTGTAAACTCTGAAAAAACAACACATTTTAAGCACCGTCATCTCATTCCGGCTTACCTCATCGCTATTGCTGTTACCAATTATGAAGTGTATACACACGAAGTTCCTAATAACGGTAACCCTTTTGATATTGTAAACTATGTTTACCCTGAAGATTTAGCTTATGCCGAAGCCAATACGGAAGTGACAGTAGATATTATGAATATTTTTACGGATCTTTTTGAAGAATACCCGTTTTCGGACGAAAAATATGGCCATGCGCAATTTGGTTGGGGTGGTGGTATGGAGCATACAACGGTTTCATTTATGGGCTCGTATAACAGAGGACTTATTGCACACGAGCTAGCGCATCAGTGGTTTGGTAATAAAGTGACTTGTGGGAGTTGGAAAGATATTTGGTTAAACGAAGGTTTTGCCACTTATTTATCCGGATTAGTGATTGAAGATTTAGATGGTGCCGCTAGTTTTAAATCGTGGCGACAACAAACCATCAATAGTATTACGTCTCAGCCCGATGGCGCTGTATATCTTACCGACCAAGATACCACTAGCATAAATCGAATATTTAGTAGCCGACTGAGTTATAATAAAGGGGCTATGGTATTGCATCAACTACGACAAAAAATTGGGGATACCGATTTTTATCAAGGCTTACAAGCTTATCTAAATACACCAGGCATAGCTTTCGACTATGCTAAAACACAAGATTTTATTGATGTTATGACTTTAACAACAGGCGAAAATTTAGAGGAATTTTTTGATGATTGGATTTATAATGAAGGTTATCCAACCTATCAAGTTAATTGGAATCAAACTGGCAATCAGTTACAGTTGACGCTTTCGCAATCCCAAAGTGATGATTCTGTCTCATTTTTTGAAGCCGGAGTACCAATTAGAGTTTTAGGGACTTTAGGTGAAAGCTTAGATTTGGTTTTAAACCATACAATGAATAATGAATCTTTTTCTGAAAGCGTAAACTTTATAGTTGATGAGGTCTTATTTGACCCTGATTATCATCTAATTTCAAAAAATAATACAGTCACCTTAAATACTTCAGATTATGATATTAATACGACAGTTACTGTGTATCCCAATCCAACAACAGCAGTATTGCATATTGAAAAACCAGATCACATCACTATTCAAAGTATTAAAATATATAACAGTTTAGGGCAATTATTGCTTGAGCAACCAGGCAGGCTTCAAGTTGATATAAGCAAATTAACTTCAGGATTATTGTTTGTTAAAATTAATACAGAGAATCACATCATTAACAAACAGGTCATTAAAATTTAGAAACCCTATAGTTTTAACGAATTGCTAAGTTTTTTTGAATATGGTTTTGAGATAAAAACCGTACTTTTGCAAATCGAAATTTGAAAAAAATAACATGGAATTCATTATAAAAATATCTCAATTCTTACTTAGTTTATCCTTGCTTATTGTCTTGCACGAGCTTGGGCACTTTATACCAGCGAAACTTTTTAAGACTAAAGTTGAAAAATTTTACCTCTTTTTTGATGTTAAATTTTCACTTTTCAAAAAGAAAATAGGCGATACCGTTTATGGTATTGGTTGGTTACCACTTGGTGGTTATGTAAAAATTGCTGGTATGATAGATGAAAGCATGGACAAAGAGCAGATGGCATTGCCACCACAGCCTTGGGAGTTTCGTTCTAAGCCAGCTTGGCAACGTTTAATTATTATGCTTGGTGGTGTTACCGTAAACTTTATTTTAGCGTACGTGATTTATGTGGCTGTTTCTTTCACTTATGGTGATTCTGATGTAAAAGTCGACAGCTTAAAGGATGGCTACTGGATTGAGAATCCGGCGTTATTAGAAATTGGTTTTAAAACCGGTGATAAGGTGTTAGCAATTAATGACACGCCAGTTGTTAATGATTCTGATATTGGGTTTAATCTTATCAGTGCGCAATCTATTACGGTTGAACGTGATGGAGAAGAAAAAATTATAGACTTACCTGAAGACTTTTTAGGACAATATTCCTCAAGCAAAAGCAAGCTTAACTTTGAGTACCGTGTTCCTTTTATGGTCGGTGCAGTTTCAGATTCTTCTTTAAACAAATCAAAGAACTTAAAGCAAGGTGATATTATAAAAAGTATCAATGGTAAGGAGTTAAAATATTTTGATCAAGTTGAGCAGTTTACTAAAGGTTTAAATAATCAGACGGTTACGGTTGAGGTGCTTAAGGAAGATAATTCAGTTGTAAAAGAAGAATTAGCTTTAGATGCTGACGGGAAATTTGGTATACACCCTTGGACGAATAACTTTAGTCGTTTTGATGAGTTAGGTGTTTTAGAAGTCACTAGAAAACAATACACATTTGGAGAGAGTTTTGCTGCAGGTGGGCGTAAATTCACAAAAACAATTACCAACTATTTTGATCAGTTAGCCGCCATTTTTAATCCAAGTACAGGTGCTTATAAAGGTCTAGGTGGTTTTAAAGCCATTTACGATCAGTTTTCACCAGTTTGGAGTTGGCCTTATTTCTGGGGATTAACGGCATTTTTATCTATCATGTTAGCGATACTTAACTTATTACCAATACCAGCTTTAGATGGTGGTCATGTGGTGTTTTTACTGTATGAAATTATCTCAGGACGTAAGCCAAGTGAAAAGTTCTTAGAACGTGCCCAAGTGGTTGGGTTCTTTATTTTAATTGCACTGGTATTATTTGCTAATGGAAATGACATTTTTAAAGCGGTGACGAATTAATTTTTTCACTTTTTACAAAAAAAATAATATTTTGTTTTGTAGAAATGAAAAAAGCATATATATTTGCACCCGCTAACGCGAAAATATAACCTTCCTCTTTAGCTCAGTTGGTTAGAGCATCTGACTGTTAATCAGAGGGTCCTAAGTTCGAGTCTTAGAAGAGGAGCAAACAAAGCCATTACGAAAGTAGTGGCTTTTTTGTGTTTAATAATAATTTTAATTGGTTTTAAACGTCTAATTTATTAGCTATAAAAATCATTTATTAATTTTCTAACATAAGATTGTATTAATAAATAAAGCTTTTAATTAGACTTGTTTATTTTTGTATAAGAGAGTGCTTTTCAATTCATACTAATGAAAAAATGTTTTTTTTGTCTTTTTTTACTTCCGCTTATTCTTTTTTCTCAAAAGGAGACTTCGTCTGATACATTCAATTCGGTATATTATGACATTGCTATAAACATTTCCTCTTCGAATCCTATTAAAGCCCTGCATTTAGCAGATTCTCTTTTTATAAACTCTAAAAATGCTAAGCAAAAGATAAAATCAATCATGCTTACTGCAGATATTTTAGCGAAACAAGAAAAGCGAGGTGAAGCTATTAAATATGGACAGCGCGCTCTTAAAATAGCCATAGAAGAGAGCGATTATAGTTTACAATCTAGAATTTATGGTTTTTTATCAACCCAATATCGATTTATTGGTTTTTATGATAAAGGAAAAAAAAATATAAATAAAGGTATCGAAGTTAGTGAGTCAATATTAGATAAAGAACAGGTTGTAAAATATAGGGCTTTAAGTTATAGGGAGTTGGCAGAATATGAATATCTCGATGAGGATTATGATAAAGCAATTGATTATTTGAAGTTGTCTAGTTTTGTATATAAAGAAGAAGAAAATTTACAGCTGAGATATTTTAATCTTGCTAATGTAGAAGAAATGCTTGGACGTTGTTATAAGGCCATAGGAAAAGATGAAGAAGCCTTGGTACATTTTTCTAGAGCTAATGTGTTAATAAATAAAGCTGAAGCGGAAAACTCCCTATGGGCGGGAGTTATATATCGCAGATTGGGAGAAGAGTTTTTACAGTCTAAGAATTTAGACAGTACAAAAATATATTTACAGAAAGCTTTTGCAATTTCTAAAAAAAATGACCACATGTCTTTAAGAGAAGTGGTGTATAAAAGTTTAGCAGATTATCATAAACAAAAGCAGGACTTAGATAGTCTTAATTTTTACAATAAAAAATATAGCGCTTTATTAACGCAAAACAAGATTAAAAATAAGCGTATAATAAATAGGGCTTTTAATATGCTGAATGAAGAACCTAAAAACGATAATTCTAATGCTAAGTTTTATATCATAATTGGCGTATTAGCCTTTCTGCTCATAATTGGAGTGTATCATAACAGAAAAAATATATTACAAAGTCTTAATGTTAATTTTGGCAATGCTAATACTAAATCTACTGAAGTTATTCTCTCTAAAAAAACCTACAAAGAACTTGTAAAAAAATTAAAAGCTTTTGAAGCTTCAAATGATTTTTTAAATAAAAATATGTCTTTATCAATGCTAATAGGGCAATTAAATACAAATGCTAAGTATTTAAGATATATACTCACTTGTGAAAAGCACACAGATTATAATAGTTATATCAACCAATTACGTGTAAATTATATAGTCGAAAAGTTAAAAACTAATCACGTATACTCCACGTACAAGATTAGTTATTTAGCTAAGGAATCTGGTTTTTCTTCCCACAGTAAATTCTCTGCCAGTTTTAAAAATGTTACAGGACTTTCTCCTTCGGAATTTATCGAAGATTTAAAAGAAGATGAGGTTGTATAAAACATACAAAAAACTACTTTAGTGTATTGAACGCAGTCAAAATGGCTTTAATTTTAGAACATTATAGATTTTTAAGTATAGTCAAAATGACATCATAAATTGGTTTTAAAACAGCTTCTTTGTTTTTTTCAAAACCGTCATATTTTATTTTAAACACTTTTCTTTTCTTAGTGATGTATCTTAAAGATTAATCGTAATTGATGTTATATGCGATTACAATCGATCTAAAAAATTATGTTTAAGTTGTTTTTCTAGTTTTAAATTTAAAGTTCACAAAGTCAAGTATTTGCGTGTTGTCCATTTTACGGAAAACGGTCGTTGTATAGCATATTACATTCAGTGCCAAAGACTAATTTTGCAAGGCGAATAGAAGCACTCTCTCCATTTTCAAATATATCAGTATAGCTTTTATTTTAAATAAAACAGAAGTATTTAAGCCTTTAGACAAAACAATTCAGAATTCATGAAAAAACTATTACTACTACTTATCTTAATTACAGGTAATTTTATTTACTCGCAAGTTGGTATTGGTACCGATATGCCTAATGCATCAGCTCAGTTAGAGATTATATCAGGTAATCGTGGTATGTTAATTCCACAAGTTCCATTAACTAGCGTTACAGATCAAACCACAATCACCGCCGGAAATATTGAGAGCTTATTGGTTTATAATACGAATATGACAACTTCACTTATTCCTGGATATTATTATTGGTATCAAGGCCGTTGGAATAAATTAATGGTTGAGAGTGATTTACCAGATAATATTGTTTTTTGGGATGTTCAAAATAATGAATTCACCTATACTGATGAAAATGGTGATGTTCAAATAATTAATATTTCTGAATTTGAAACCTTGACATACCTTGGTTTTAATACAGAAGATTTTACATTAGATTACACAGATGAAGATGGAGTTGTAACAAGTATAAATCTTGAAGAGGCCATTAAACATTTTGAAAGCTTAACCACAATTGTAGCTACTAGTGATAGTACTTTTACATATACAGATGAAGAAGGAAATACAACTGTAATAGATATTAGAGATTTAGAAACTCTAACCAGTTTAGCACTTAACGCAGATGATACCCACATCGATTATACAGATGAAAATGGTGATGTTACGCAATTAGACTTTACTCAAATCGTAAAGAACCTAGAATCATTAACAACGATTATTGAAAACAATGACGGCACTTTTACATTTTTAGATGAAGAAGGCAATGCCACAATAATAGATATTAATAATCTTGAAACTCTAACCAGTTTAGCACTTAACGCAGATGATACCCACATCGATTATACAGATGAAAATGGTGATGTTACGCAATTAGATTTCGCTCAAATCGTAGAGAATTTAGAAACGCTAACAACGATTATTGAAAACAATGATGGCACTTTTACATTTACAGATGAAGAAGGTAATGCTAACGTAATAAATATTAGTAATCTTGAAACAACAACTTCAATTCAAGATAACGGAGATGGTACAATTACGTATAGAGATGAAAATGGTAATGAAACTGTTATTAGTTTATCGGCAGGACCAGCAGGACAAGATGGAACATCAGCATATCAAGAATGGTTAAATGCAGGCAATCAAGGATCAGTACAAGACTTCTTAGATGCATTAGTAGGTCCAGCCGGACAAGATGGAGCAAACGGAACATCAGTAACGGTAACAGATAACGGAGATGGTACTGTAACCGTAAGTGATGGTACAAATAATGTTATTGTATCAGATGGTGAAGATGGTGTTGACGGAGCAGATGGACTAACTCCAGAAATAGGAGCGAATAATAATTGGGTAATTGGAGGAGTTGATACAGGTATTGTTGCAGGAGGACAAAATGGTGCTTCAGCATACGAAGAATGGTTAGCAGCAGGAAATACAGGGTCGGAACAAGACTTTTTAGATGCATTAGTAGGTTCAGCCGGACAAGATGGAGCAAACGGAACTTCAGTAACGGTAACAGATAACGGAGATGGTACTGTAACCGTAAGCGATGGTACAAATAATGTTATTGTATCAGATGGTGAAGATGGTGTTGACGGAGCAGATGGATTAACCCCAGAAATCGGAACCAA
>NZ_JABFDG010000050.1 GCF_013403955.1 Winogradskyella vidalii
ACAAACACGTTGTACAACATTTTGAAAAAAACTTTCGTAATCATATTGACCCTAATTGGAATTCTTGTTTTTGGACAAGAAAACAAAATGGCTGAAATTGATAATCAATCAAAATTAATCGATTCTGACACTGAATTAATCGAGTCAAATTTTGACTTGACTAATGAATCTAAATTAAGAGTTTGGCATAAGGAAAAACGAATTTTCAAAATAGTCCAAGAAATGAATGTTGATTATGGAGAAATAAAATCGGAAATCTATTTAGTCGGAAATAAGCCAATTAAAATAATTGAATCTGAAAGCACGTATTTCTTTCTTACTGACTCTATTGCAAAAATTAAAGGTTACAGTATAGACATCGAAGAAAATTTCCGAGTTGTTTCATACATAACTAACTGGAATAAAAAACAAAGAGAATTAATCGTTTCTGGAGAACCAACTGAGAAAAAAAATATCTCTTACGAACTGAATAAATATGCTGGAATTATCAGAAAAGCCGAAAAATTAATTAATGAATAAAAAAAACGTTGTACAACACCGTGTATAATTAATTGCTAGGTCACTGCCGACTTACGAAAATTCCGCTGGAATTTTCTATCTGTGATTTGTTTGTTAACTTAGTTGCTTAACTACGCAACTAACCATACACAAACACGTTA
>NZ_JABFDG010000051.1 GCF_013403955.1 Winogradskyella vidalii
TGTTACCTACAGTATTTTTAATTCAGATTCGTGTATATTAAATCCAAGAATAATTTCCGATACATTATTTTTTGAAATTTATCTTCTGGAATTTTATTCAGCGCGTCAATTAAATATTCGCTATCAGTTTTTAAATTTCCGTAAGCCTCAAATTTGTTATAAGCTAATCCAAATTCAAATTGCCAACTTGACTTGTCTAAAATTTTTAGTTGTTCAAATAAATAACCATAGCAAGATAAATGGGAATTAATCGGAAATAACAAATATGGGTCAAATCCTAAATCCGATTTTAGTTTCTCAAAAAATTCAGGTTTTATTTCTTTCCGATTCGCTTTTTTTAATAATTCTGCATATCCACTTTTGCTTATTTCAGTTAGATATTTTTCTTGAATTAGGTGATTTTCTAATAAACTATGAATATTTTGTTTGTAAATCAGTTTTCCCTCAATTGGTCCAACTTCCGTTACGAGTCGATTATATTTGATTTCAGAGCATAATTCAAACTTTTCGTCCGCAATTAGGTCAGTCGTATTTTTAGTTGAACCACAAGCTGTGATTAAAGTCAGAATTATTATTTGAAGCAGTTTTTTCAATATTGTAGGTAACG
>NZ_JABFDG010000052.1 GCF_013403955.1 Winogradskyella vidalii
CGTTAGCAGCAATTACTACAAAAAGTGAATAAACTCGACTATAGCATATCATTAAGAGCAAAAAAGTTATCCAAAAAAGAGATAATAAAAGAAATGAGTAAAAATGGGTTTAATGAATCTGAAATAAGCTATTACTTAAAAAAATCTGACGAAATATATCTAAATCAATTATTGAATAACAAACAATCAAAATCTACTACTAAATCAAGTCGTGTTTTTAAGTCTGTTGTTCTTATAATTACACTACTCTTATTGCTAGCAGTTTTCTATGGATATGCAAGAATCGGTCTTATTGGGTTGTTTATATTTTGGAGTTTAGTTAAGTTCGGCTCTTACAAGAGATAAAATGTTAGTTTATTTTGACTTTAAAATCAAATTAATCACAAAACTTAACTCAAAAAACAATGTTTGACATCGGACTTGTTTCTTATCAGTCAATTTTTTTACTGTTGCGATCTGCGTCGCTCGCCTACTCTACAACGTCGGACTGACAAACAAAACGTTCAATGCTGACTCTAAAAAATTAAAAACTGCTGCTAACACCGTGTATAATTAATTGCTTTGTTCTTCTCTACTTGCGAATATTCCTGCGGAATATTCAC
>NZ_JABFDG010000053.1 GCF_013403955.1 Winogradskyella vidalii
ACAATGTAGTTGTCTGGGTTTTGACTGTCTAGAATAAATTCATCATTATCCGTAAGGTCAAACTGAGCACTATCATTCGCTGGGTTACCATCGGTTTCCATATTATCATCACAGGTTTCTTGTACAATAGGTTCCATATCTGGATTAGCCTGTGCGGCCTCCTGAACTTCGATATAAAAACTCTGCGTACTGATTGAACAGCCGGTAACATTATTGGTTATCGTTACAAAAATCTGCTGTGGATTTGCCGTGTTGGTATAAGGACTTACTAAGTCATTAGTGCCAGCTTCGGCATCAGCTAAACTCGCATGATAGCTTACTATAAATTGCGTCGCGTCTTGTCCGTTTAAGACTTCTTCGTCTTTTGTTGATAAATCAAAAGTATCAATATTATCGGTGAATAATTCACATTGGATAAAGTCCGTTACCGCAACGACGCTTGGTAATGGGTGTACCACAATAGTAAAGTCTACTAACGCATAACAACCCGTCGCATCTTT
>NZ_JABFDG010000005.1 GCF_013403955.1 Winogradskyella vidalii
ATATCACAGAAGTGATAGAAAGTGAGCCACCAAGTATTACCGTGGAACTTTTATCACAAGCTTTTGCAGATAATCACATTATAGAGGTGACAGTAGGAGCAGATGAGATAGGCGATTATGAATACAGTTTAGATTATGGTGCTTGGCAAGATGAGCCTATATTTAATAACGTGATACCAGGACAACACGAGGTAAGAGCAAGAGACAAGAATGGATGTGGAATCACCACAGAACCAATCTTTGTGATTGATTATCCAGTGTATTTTACACCAAATGGTGATGGCCAAAATGAAACTTGGAACATTGAAAACATAGGAAGTAGTGCCATCATCCATATATTTGACCGTTACGGAAAGCTTTTAAAACAAATTAGTCCTGAAGGAAATGGTTGGGATGGTACGTTTAATGGTGAAGCCATGCCTACAGATGGTTATTGGTTCACGGTAGAGTATGATGAGCCAAGTACAGGAGAACGCAAAGAGTTTAAAGCTCATTTTTCTTTGAAACGATAATTAACTAAATCATAAAATTAGAAGCCTGAGCATTATATTTTGCTCAGGCTTTTTTTGTTATTAGTCTTTAATTCAAATACATAAAAACGAAAGCTATATTCCGTACTTTTGCAAAAAAAATAATTAGAAATGTCCATCATAGAAAAATTACAATGGCGCTATGCCACCAAAAAATTTGATGCAAACAAAACGCTTTCCGAAGAAAAATTAAATATTTTAAAAGAAGCTTTTAATCTTACGGCTGTCTCTTACGGTTTACAAACCTTAAAATTAGTTATCATAGAAAATAAAGCTGTTAGAGAGCGTTTAGTTGAGGTTGCTTATGGACAGCGTCAGGTTGTTGATGCATCACACTTATTGGTATTGTGTGTTCAAACTGATATTAATGGTGAGGATGTAAATAATCACTTTAATACAGTTAAAGCGATAAGAAATACTCCAGATGAAATTCTTCAGCCGTTTAAAACACAAATGAAATCTACTATAGATGGTATGCATCCCGATAAAAAACGAAGTTGGTCTACTAATCAGGCCTATATAGCTCTAGGGAATTTGATGACGGTTTGTGCTGTAGAACAGATTGATAGTTGTCCTATGGAAGGTTTTATACCGAAAGCTTTAGATCAAAAATTAGAATTAGAGAAATACGGATTGAGTTCGGTTTTATTACTACCAGTAGGCTATAGAGCTGATAGTGACATGTTCTCTGCATTAAAAAAAGTGAGACAACCTTTATCAAAAACGATTATAGAATTTTAGCCTTTTTACGGTGGTGAGATATGTAAAATAGTATCTTTGCTTTCAAGCTAATAAAAACAAAAAAAAATAAAATTTAATATGCCAGGATTCGAGTTATTCAGTGATTTAGAACGTAAAGAAGTTAATGATGTCTTAGATAATGGTGTGTTAATGCGTTATGGTTTTGATGGGATGCGTAAAGGCCATTGGAAAGCTAAAGAATTGGAAACTGAATTAGCAACAACCTTCAAATCTAATCATGTGCAATTAGTATCTAGCGGTACAGCAGCTGTTTCTGTGGCTTTAGCTTCTGCAGGTGTTGGAGCAGGAGACGAAGTTATAATGCCTACGTTTACGTTTGTAGCTAGTTTTGAAGCTATTATGATGCTTGGCGCGATTCCGGTATTGGTTGATATTGATGATACATTGTCTGTGGATCCAAAAGCTGTAGAAGCTGCGATTACACCAAAAACTAAAGCGGTTATGGTGGTGCAGATGTGTGGTAGTATGGGACATATGGACGCCTTAAAACAAGTTTGTGATTCACATCATTTATTATTAGTTGAAGATGCTTGCCAAGCCATAGGCGCAACTTATAAAGGAGAACCTTTAGGAAGCATAGGTGATTTAGGGTGTTTTTCTTTCGATTTTGTAAAAACCATTACTTGTGGAGAAGGTGGCGCTGTAGTGACCAATAATAAAGATTATTATATTAATGCTGATCATTACAGTGATCATGGGCATGATCATATTGGGAGCGATAGAGGTGCGGAAACGCATCCCGCTTTAGGTTATAATTTTAGAATTTCAGAATTGCATGCTGCCGTTGGTTTGGCTCAAGTGAGACGTTTACCAGAGTTTATTGCCATTCAAAAAAGAAACTATACCATTTTAAGAAATGCACTAGAAAACATTTCTGGTGTAACATTTAGAACCGTTCCTGAAGGCGGTGTTGAAAGTTATGCATTCCTTAATTTCTTTTTACCAAATTATGAAGCGAGCCAAAAAGTTATAACTGAATTTAAAAATAATGGCGTAGATGCTTGTTGGAATTATTTTGATAACAATTGGCACTATATTAGAAAATGGAACCATTTGAAAGATTTAAAATCTTTGATGCCAATTTCTAAAGAAGTGAAGCAAGGTTTAGAATATCTTCAAACAAAAACTTTTGAGCAATCTGATAGTTATATTTCTAGAAACATATCCTGTTTAATAAAATTATCTTGGACCGAAGATGAGGTTAGAGAACGTGCAGAAAAAATGGCTGAAAGCATTCGGTCGGTTTTAAATAGTTAAATAAAAATACTGTTTGTATTGGTTTTGTATAGGTTCTAATTTCGTTTTCTAAACGAAAGATTTTTAGTTTTAGCAAAATTAAAAATCTATCAATGAAATTAAATGCCATTTTTGCGACATTTTTTGTGCTGTTTATAGGAGGTCTATTTATACTAGAGTTTTCTTCGCATATATTTTCTGAAACGAATCTTGTTAGTGCAATTGACTCCTATAATTCACCAGCTGTTTATAAAGATTACAGAGAAGCTAAACCGATAGTTTTTTTAAGTGATATTAAAATTAACGAAACAGATTCCATAAATAATACTGTATTAGATGTTGTCTATAGTGATTTAGTTTGGTCAGATGAGTTTGACTTAAATGGTGCTGTTAATGCAGAAAAATGGTTTCATCAAACGCAAATACCTTCTGGTGGTAGTTGGTTTAATGACGAAGAACAACATTATACAGACCGGTTAGAAAATTCATATGTAAAAGATGGCTTCCTATGTATTTCCGCAATAAAAGAGCTTTACACAAATCAAGATATTACTAAAACTTATACATCAGCAAGGCTTAATTCTAAATTTGCTTTTACCTATGGACGTGTTGATGTAAGAGCCAAATTACCTTTTGGAGCTGGTACTTGGCCAGCCATTTGGACTTTAGGTAAAAATATAAATGAAGACGGAGGTTATTGGGATAATGAATTTGGAACCGTTGGTTGGCCTGCTTGTGGTGAAATTGATATTATGGAACATGGATTAGGAGCATTAAATCACGTTAGTAGTGCTTTACATTCGCCATGCAATCAGTGTTTTGGTGATACTGTAAATCTAAAAGCCTACGAGTTAAATGATGTGGCTAATGAGTTTCATGTGTATTCTATGAATTGGTCGCCTAACCAAATTACATTTCTAATTGATGATGAAATATTTTATACCTACAAACCGGAGATTAAAGATTCTGGTACATGGCCTTATTTTGAAGATCAATATTTACTTTTAAATATTGCTATGGGTGGTGCTGCTGGCCCTATAGATCTAGATTTTACACAAAGTAGTATGGTAATTGATTATGTGAGAGTGTACCAAAATACTAAGTAAAAGACTTTATAAGTGTGCTCTATTTATAGTGAAATATAAAAAAGGTCTATAAATCACAATACACAAGTGATTTATAGACCTTTTTTAATCGTCTTTAAATAATTTAAAAAGAAAGATTAATAATTTACATATTCTTCAATCTCTAAACCATAACCAATCATCCCAACACGTTTGGTTTGAAGGCTGTTTGAAATCAATTTTAGCTTACTGATTTTAAGATCGTGTAATATTTGAGCACCTATACCAAAATCCTTTGTGTCCATACCAATACTTGGTGCTTTAACAAGTTTACCTTCAACTTGGTTTTCTTTAAGTAAAGAAAGACGTGTTAACAGATTCATAGATTCTGCTTGTTGGTTTATAAAGATAATAGCGCCTTTTCCTTCTTTATTAATCACATTAAACATGTTATCTAATTCTTGATCCGCATTATTAGTTAATGTACCTAATATATCATTATTGACTAATGTTGAATTAACACGAGTTAAAATTGGTTCATCAGATTTCCAAGTACCTTTTGTTAGTGCAATATGAACTTGATCGTTTGTGGTTTGCTGATAAGCGCGTAGTCTAAATTTCCCGAAACGGGTTTCAATATCAAAATCTTCTTTTTTATCAATTAAGGAATCATATTCCATTCGGTAGGCTATCAAGTCTTCAATAGAAACAATTTTAAGATCAAATTTTTGGGCAACTTCGAGCAGTTGAGGTAAACGTGCCATGGTGCCATCTTCGTTCATGATCTCAACGATAACTCCAGCAGGTTCAAATCCGGCTAAACGTGCAAAATCAATCGCAGCTTCAGTATGGCCAGTTCGTCTTAGGACACCACCTTCTTTGGCAACTAAAGGGAAAATATGACCAGGACGTGCCAACTCAAAAGGCTTTGTATCTTTTTTTACTAAGGCTTGTACAGTTTTTGCTCTGTCACTTGCCGAAATACCAGTGCTTACACCATTACCTCTTAAATCTACAGAAACTGTAAATGCTGTTTCCATTGGGTCGGTGTTATTCCTTACCATCATGTTAAGTTCTAATTCTTCACAACGGTGTTCTGTTAATGGAGCACAGATTAATCCACGACCATGAGTCGCCATAAAATTAATCATTTGTGGTGTTACATTTTCAGCAGCAGCTAAAAAATCACCTTCATTTTCACGGTTTTCATCATCTACGACAATGATAACTTTACCTTGCCTAATATCTTCAATGGCTTCTTCAATAGTATTTAGGCTCGTTTTTGTATTCATGGTTTTAGTAGTTATCATAATGCATTTTTAAGATGATGTAAAGATACGGTTATTTTATATTTTGAACACAGCTTAAGTAGAAGTCTTGAGAAATCTTATTCCTTAAATAAATGTATTTTATGGGATATACAGGTAAGGATAATAGAAGGAGTAGCGGGTTAATTCGTTTCCTTTTTTGATTGATAGTTTTATAAAATTTTGAATACACAAAAGCATGAACAACAACATAAATAGCAAAAAATATAAATGCTATAATACTCAAATTGAAAACTGCATCTGCTGTTTCTAAAAACTTATTATTTTTAAGAATAAAATGCAAGCCAAATAAAAGGGCACCAACGCAATAACTTACTAAACTTGTTTTAGAGTAGTCTTTGTAGTCTTTAAGCAAAACTCTAGCTTTAATAAGTTTATCATCGATATCTAAACCTTGCGTCTTTAAATCTTCCAAAGGAATTTTTCTGCCTAATAAATTGTGTAGTGCAATTTCTTTTGGCTTTTTATCTAAATCAAAATCATCTTGCTTTTTAATGACAGCGATTAATTCTTCTACAGAATAACGTTTATAATAGTTATAGGTTTTAGTATCACTTTCTGAAAGTTGAAGCTTATTTTTTGAACTAAATAAGCGTTTTAAAGGCACCGTTATCGCATCAAATTGAAAGACGCCTTTATCATTTGTGGCTCTTGTGGTTAAATAAATACTTAAGGGTAACATCACCCCTGTAGAAAGCCATGCACCAATAATTGGGCTGAAACTTCCTTTCTCGGCACTGTTTTTAGAGAAAATACCAAAGAAGTGATAGGTTAAAAATAATACAATAGCAACAACCATTGGTAAGCCAAGTCCACCCTTACGTATTAAAGCACCCAATGGAGCACCTACAAAAAACAGGATAATACAGGCAAAGGCTAACACAAATTTATCTTGTAAGGCGATAATGTGCTTATTTAATAGAATATCTTTTTTTTCTAAATTTTTCTTATTAGAATCTAATATTTGTCTGGTACTATTTGAAGAGTTAATCGCTAAATTTAAAATCTGTATTTTTTGATTATTACTATATAAATCAAGGATATTTTTGCCCTTAAATATGGAATCTACTTTAACGGTGTCTTTATTAGTGTTTAAGTTTTTACTGTTTAATGTAGAGTAGGTACTTCTGTTATAGAGTGTTTTAGATAAATCTTGATAATCGGTTGCTCTTTTGTTTTCTAAAGAATCTATTGTTTTGTTTAGCTGGCTAACATTAAGCATGTTGTAGCGGTCGGAGTGATTTTTTTGATCAAGATCATCCGTATTGAGTATTTCTAAATCAACATTGAAAATATAATTGTCAAAATAACTTTTTACATGGGGTTTATTTACGTTCTTCCTAGCATCTTTATTGACGATTTCTTCATAATAATTACCATTTATCAATTCGAGTTGAAGAATATTAGAATCTGGACTACTTTTTAATTCGCCTTTTTCAGAGACGATAACCGTGTAGTTTCCTGTACGCGAATCACTTTTTTGGTGTATAATAACACCTTCAAGAAACTGACCTCTATCACCATACTTTCTATCCACCTTAATATTAATATCACCTATTTCATTAAATTGTCCTTCAGCAATGGCGAGTGCTGGTTTTACCTTGGCAATATTTCGTCTTAGATTGTAAAAATTATATTCTCCCCAAGGAATCACATTATTAGCAAAAAAGAAGGATGCAATACCAAGCGCAACGATAAAGACGCTTAGACTACGCATGGCACGTTGCAATGAAATCCCTGTAGATTTCATTGCTGCGAACTCATAGTTTTCAGCGAAGTTGCCAAAAACCATGATAGAGGATAATAAAATTGTAAGTGGTACCACCAAAGGAATAAGCTTTGGCATGTAATACAAAATAAACTTTGCAGTCACTACAACATCTAAATCTTTACCTGCAAGTTCAGCAATATATAGCCAAACCCCTTGTAAAATAAAGATAAACATGAATATAATAAAGACGCTAAAAAACGTCCTTAAAAAAGTGATAAGTATGTACCTATCTAATATTTTCACACATTTAAGTTTTAAACCTTAATCAATTTTATTGATATAATAATCGCTGTATTTACTTTTGTCAAATGTAAATAAGGTTTTTGAAATAGGTTCGTTGGTTTCAAAAGAATTAACAGTTAATGTTGTTTTAGTTCCGTTTTTCCCCATTTCAATAAGGTTGTAAATGTGCTTTGTTGTAGCATCAATTCCTAATAAAATGTGTTTTATTTCAGAATTAGTGTCCATTGGATTCAATTTTACATATTGAATTTTTCGTCCTCTTACCGTTTGAACAATATCCATTTTATAAGTATAACCATCTTCATAAAACGATAGCATTTTACTTGGTGTTATAGTGCTTTCGTCTTCTGTGTTATCTGAAGAAATAGTAACTTCTTCATCCTCAGGACTAATAGTATATAAGGTCTTACCATCGAAAATACGTGTAATTCCTAAAATGTTGAGTTTGTATTTCTCGCCTTCGATAACGACATCGCCACGGGTTTCTTGACTCACTTTTTCAGTTAAATTATTTAATTCATATTTAAAATCTAGGCTGATGTTTTTATAGCTTTTAATTATGGTACTCACTTCATTTAATAAGGTTTCTGCTTTTGCATCATTTTGTGCAAAACCTGTAAATCCGAGTGCGATAAATGCTAATACCAATAGTTTTTTCATTTTCTTATTTTATTTAATAATCATTTTAATTTAATTTGATGTGCGCCATGACACACCAGTATTATTTTTCATTTTCTAGCAGCTGGTCTAAAGCAACTAAATCGGGTACTAAAACTTGGCGTGCTTTACTACCTTCAAAATTACCGACAATACCAGCGGCTTCTAACTGGTCGATAATTCTACCAGCTCTATTATAACCTAACTTTAATTTTCGCTGTAATAAAGATGCGGAGCCTTGTTGGGCTGTCACAATAAGTTCTGCGGCTTCTCTAAATAATTTATCGCGATCTGATATATCTACATCAAGAGTTGTGCCACCTTCTTCACCTACATATTCAGGTAATAAATGAGCATCTGGATACGCTTTTTGAGATCCTATAAATTCGGTGATTTTTTCGACTTCAGGCGTGTCTACAAAAGCACATTGAATTCTAATAAGATCATTACCTTGGGTGTATAACATATCACCACGACCAATTAATTGATCAGCTCCAGAGCCGTCTAAAATGGTACGCGAATCTATTTTACTGGTTACCCTAAATGCAATACGTGCCGGGAAATTGGCTTTAATAATTCCTGTAATAACATTCACCGAAGGACGTTGTGTGGCAATAATTAAGTGAATACCAATGGCACGTGCTAATTGTGCTAATCTAGCGATTGGGGTTTCTACTTCTTTACCAGCGGTCATAATTAAATCGGCAAACTCATCAACTACCAAAACGATATAAGGTAAAAAGGCATGTCCGTCGTTAGGGTTTAATTTTCGAGCTTTAAATTTAGCATTGTATTCCGCAATGTTTCTACAAAAGGCATTTTTAAGCATTTCGTAGCGATTATCCATTTCAATACAAAGCGAGTTTAAGGTGTTAATAACCTTAGTGTTATCGGTGATAATGGCATCTTCACTGTCTGGAAGTTTGGCTAAATAATGGCGTTCTATTTTATTAAACAGGGTTAATTCTACTTTTTTAGGATCGACCAATACAAATTTGACTTCAGCAGGGTGTTTTTTGTAGAGTAGGGAAGTTAAAACAGCATTTAGACCAACGGATTTACCTTGTCCTGTAGCACCTGCCATAAGCATGTGTGGCATTTTTGCTAAATCGACCACAAAAGTTTCATTACTAATTGTTTTACCAAAAGCGATAGGTAATTGCATCTCAGATTTTTGGAATTTCTGCGAGGCAATAACCGAACGCATAGATACTATGGTCGAATTCTTATTAGGCACTTCAATACCTATGGTACCTTTTCCAGGAATTGGCGCAATGATTCTAATTCCTAAAGCCGCTAAAGATAAGGCAATGTCGTCTTCAAGATTTTTAATTTTTGAAATTCGAATTCCTGCTTCAGGAACAATTTCATAAAGTGTAACTGTTGGCCCTATTGTGGCTTTAATACTTGAAATACCAATTTTGTAATTTCTTAGTGTTTCAACAATCTTATCTTTATTTTCTTCAAGCTCCGATTGATCGATAGAAATACCTTCATTGTTGTATTTTTTCAATAGATCTAAGGTAGGAAACTGATATTTTCCCAATTCTAGAGTAGGGTCAAATTGTCCAAAATCTTCAACTAGTTTATCCGCTAAATTATCTGTCTCCGATTTTTCGTCTTCCACCGTTTCCACTTCCATAGTTAACTCTGGGCTGTCTACCGATTCTTCTTCGGGTTTTTCGGTGACTTCCATTTGTAACTCTTCCGTTTCAACCTTTTTTGGTTTAGAGTGCTTAGTAATGGTTGGTTCTGCTTTTTCTAAAGTGAGTTCATGTGCAGATTTTATAGCTTCGGCTTCTTCGGTAAAACTATTGTCTAATGTCACCGTTGGTTCAGGTGCGATGGTGTCGGATTCTAAATCTTCTTTAATAGAACTTTTTGCACGCTTAAAAATGTTGACAATACTTTCGCCTGTAACTTTAAATCGTATCGCTAAAAAGCTAATGAAACCGAATATTAATAATAAGATAGTGCCTGCTTTACCAATGTAATCTTGAAGGAACTGATTCATTTCAAAACCAATGGTGCCGCCAAGTAAATCATATTTATGAGTAAAAAAGCCAAAGAGTATGGATAACCATATGACACTAAGTGTACCCCAAACCCAATGTTTAGTGAGTTTGGCTTTGTTTAAACTTAAAGTAATATATACTCCTGAAAGGCATAATAGACCAGCAAAAATAAAGGAAGGTATACCAAATCCCTTGGTAATAAAAAATTCGCTCACCCAAGCACCAAGTTGGCTGGCCCAGTTTTTATATTCGGTAGAGCGTTCAGGGAAATTATGAAGCACACTCTGGTCTTCCTTACCTGTAAAGACAAAAGATAAAAATGAAATAAAAAGAAGTATACCAATGATAATAAGAAAACTACCAAAAATCAGTTTTTGCTGACTAGTGAGTTTAAACGAAGGCCTTTTTAATTTAGACTTTGTTTTTGCACTTGGCTTTGCTTTAGTGGTTGTTTTCTTTCTGGTTGTTTTTTTTGCCATATTTATTTTCCACAGAAGTGGAAATCAATGTTTATTTATTTGTAATATCCTGCATGTATTAAATTAGCATTAGCTCTAATAGACTCGTATTAAGTCAAACAGAAAATACTTTTACTTTTCAGCTGCTAAAATACAAATTCCTAAAATTATTTAGGTCTAAAACCGACTCCCAATCCTGATATAATGAATTTGATTAGTGATATATATTTTAATTTTACTGTATAATCTCGTGATTTAACAGAACTGTTTAAGAAAACACTTAGCCTAGAGCACTATTTTATTCATTTAAAACAGCTGCTAAAATAGAACAGTACAAAAATACAAATATGAAACGTTTCAACTCTAAGTTTTGGTATAGAAGCCTACTTTAATCTTAAATTTAAAAGGTTTGAATTAGAAGTGGAAATTTGAGTTAAAATATTTTTGGTAAATAAATAATCCCAGCAATAATCATTGCTATAATTGAAGCTATAAAGACGGCACCAGCTGCGATATCTTTAATTAAGCCTATTTTTTCATGGTATTCAGGATGAATAAAATCGGCAATATATTCAATTGCGGTATTTATGCCTTCGACACTTAAAACCATACCAATCATTATTAATTGGGCAATCCATTCCATTTTTGAAATTTCAAAATAAAAACCCGCAATAGTTACTGCAAAAGCTATAAACAACTGAACTTTTATACTGGCTTCTGTTTTAAAAAGGATTAGCATTCCCTTTAAAGCAAAACTTAAACTCTTGAGTCTATTAATGAGGAATGATTCTTTTTTTTGCATTAAGTTGACATGTCAATTTACTATAAATAGGGCGGCTGATAAAACATTAAACTTCTGTTTTATGCCATAATTTTTTTTATAAAACAGAAGTGGAATGTATTGTTTATATGTTATAAGAAGCTATGTGCTTTTATAAACAAACTTATATAGTTGAAGCTTATGTGTGTAGTGAATTAAAATTCATAATAAATAAGCCTTTTGGGTCACTTTGATAAATAAAATTATTTCAAAGCTTCTAAAGCAGCGTCGTAATTTGGTTCATCTTTAATTTCAGAAACTTGTTCTGTATATAAAACACGACCGTCTTTTTCTATGACAACAATACAACGCGACAGTAACGTTTCTAAAGGTCCTGTTTTAAAGGTGATACCATAATCTTCTCCAAATTTTCCTGTTTTATAATCCGAAAGACTTTCTACATTATCTAGTCCTTCAGCACCACAAAATCGGTTTAACGCAAAAGGTAAATCTTTAGAAATACATAACACTTTAGTATGGTCTAATTGACTAGCTTTTTCATTAAATGTTCTTACTGATTGTGCACAAGTTCCTGTATCAACACTTGGGAAAATGTTTAAGATTAATCGACTGCCTTTGTAATCAGATAAAGATTTACTAGATAAGTCTGTTGCTGTAAGTGTAAAATCTGGAGCGTCGTTACCCGTAGATGGTAAGTTTCCTATGGTTTCTATTGGATTGCCTCCTAAAGTTATATGAGCCATTTTAATTGTTTTTATGAGTTAGTGAATGATAAAAATACCAACTTTTAAGTGTATTTGTATTAAATAAAATATAATATTTAGTTATGAAAGAATTTAACACGTTTACAGCAGGTAGTAATTATTATAAATAAAAAAAAGCTTATGAGAAAAATCATAAGCTTTTTGTGTCATTTTTTTTTAGTCTAGAACTATCGCAATTCTGCGCCAAGTTTACTTTCAAAATTAGATTGCAGCTTAGACATTATTTTGTCAATTTGCTTATCATTTAAAGTTTTGTTTTCATCTTGAAACATAAAGCTTACCGCATAACTTTTCTTTCCAGATGGAAGATTTTTCCCTTCGTAAACATCAAATAAGTTAACGTTTTTGAGAAGGTTTTTCTCGGTTTGCTTAGCTATGGTATGGATGTCTTCAAAAGTGACAGCATTATCAATTAATAAAGCGAAATCTCGTTTTGAGGATGGGTATTTAGGAATCGCTTTAAACTTAATTTTGTTATGTTGTGCCATTTCTAAAACGTGGTCCCAATTAAAATCCGCGAATAGGACAGTTTGTGAGATTCCAAAGTGCTTTAAAACCGATTTTTTAACCAAGCCAAAGTCAACTAATTTCTTTTTTCCGATATAAAAACTCATGCCTTCACTTAGAACATCTGAGGTGTTTGGTTTCGATTTTAAACGTGTTAGACCTAAACGTTCTAAAGTAGCTTCAATAGTACCTTTTAAATAAAAGAAATCACTTGTTGAGGCTTTAGAATTCCAACGTTCTTCCGATTTATTTCCGGTTACAAAAAGTGATAAGTGTTTGTGTTCTTCTCGAGTTTCGGCATACTGGTGGTAAGTTTTACCAAATTCAAACAATTTTAAATCCTCTTGTTTTCTATTGATATTGTGAGAAACAGCTTCTAAGCCAGAAAACAATAACGATTGGCGCATTACTTCTAAATCATTACTTAAAGGATTTAGCATTTTTATATTATGCGCCTCATTTAAATCTTCACTTAAGCTTATATACTTAGGTGTTGTTAATGAATTTGCCATAATCTCAAAGAAACCTTGAGAAGCCAATTGGTTACCTATGATGTTTTGAAGTTTGTAATCTTCAAATCGCGATGAGTTAGAAATTGAAGCATTTAGTTTTTGTGTGGTTGCAATATTGTTGTAACCATAAACTCTTAGTATTTCTTCAATAATATCAGCTTCTCGTTGTACATCGTTTCTATATGCAGGAACAGTTAATCCCACACCAGCTTCAGTAACATTATTTATTTTTATGTCTAAGGACGATAAAATACTTTTTATGGTTTCTTCAGGAATCTTTTCTCCAATTAATTTTTCAGCATTATCAAAACTTAAACGGACTTCAAAATCTCTTATTTTCTTTGGGTAGGTGTCAACAATATCACTAGTAATTTCTCCGCCTGCGATTTCTGTAATCAACAAAGCAGCTCTTTTTAAAGCATATTCCGTAAGATTAGGGTCAATACCTCTTTCAAACCTAAAAGAAGAATCGGTATTTAAATTATGACGTTTTGCTGTTTTACGAACACTTACTGGGTTAAAATAGGCGCTTTCTAAGAAAATACGAGAGGTGTTTTCAGTAACACCAGAATGGCTACCACCAAGCACACCTGCAATACACATTGGTTTTTTAGCATCGCAAATCATGAGGTCTTCTTCATGTAATTCACGTTCAACACCGTCTAGAGTTATAAATTTTGTACCCGCTTCACAGGTTCTGACTTCAATTTTGCTACCAGAAATTCGATCACCATCAAAAGCGTGTAAAGGTTGCCCTAGTTCGTGTAGTACATAATTTGTGATGTCTACAATGTTGTTAATAGGCGATA
The DNA here is from genome assembly GCF_013403955.1 of Winogradskyella vidalii. Classification (GTDB taxonomy): domain Bacteria; phylum Bacteroidota; class Bacteroidia; order Flavobacteriales; family Flavobacteriaceae; genus Winogradskyella; species Winogradskyella vidalii. Next base: position 13,438 of record NZ_JABFDG010000005.1, read on the forward strand.
AACCAATGGATTTTAAGCGATTTTGTATCCAACTAGGCGATGGTTCAACTTTAATTCCCGAAATGGTAACCCCACTATATCTCGGTGCTTTTTCATAATCCATCACCTCAACATCGACTTTAAAGGCTCGGGCATCCACATGATAAGAACTTACTGAAGGTGTAATTAGTTCGAGATTAACTTCATTTTGGAGTAAACCTGCTTTTAAATCTCTTGCAACACCGTAATGACTCATAGCATCAGCTCGGTTTGGGGTAAGGCCGATTTCAAAAACTTCATCGTTTTCAACTTTAAAAAGGTCAGCAGCTAAGGTGCCAATTTTAACCTCAGCATCTAAAACCATAATACCCTCGTGCGATTCACCTAAACCTAACTCGTCTTCGGCGCAAATCATACCAAAACTTTCTTCGCCACGAATTTTACCTTTCTTTATAGTCCAAGCTTCACCTTTATCATCGTATAAAGTCGTACCAATAGTTGCCACAGGGACTTTTTGTCCGGCAGCAACATTAGGTGCACCACAAACAATTTGTACGGGCGCTTCTTCACCAATATTAACGGTTGTTACTTTTAGTCGGTCTGCATTAGGATGCTGAATGCAAGTTAAAACTTCGCCAACAACAATTCCTTTAAGTCCGCCTTTTACAGACTGGTAAGTGTCAATACCTTCTACTTCTAAACCAAGATCGGTTAATAAATCGCCAGTTTTTTCAGCGTTCCAATCTATCTTTATAAACTGCTTAAGCCAGTTATATGAAATCTTCATAGTTTCAATTTAATCAAAGCCACAAAGATAGTAATAGTAGGTTTGTAATGAAACTTCAAATGATAAATTTAATTACAATTTGAAGATGTTTTTTCAGTCATCCAAATAATGACAACAACAAATATCTACAAAATCAAAAAATAAGAATTGGCTTTTATATGTAAGGTATTTGTTGTTATTTCGAACTTCACTCAAATTATTTTTTATGATTAGAAATATCGTAGCATGCATAGTTGTAGTATTAATTTTTTCATGCCAAGAGGAAACTAAAGTTCAAAAATTAAAAAATGGCAGTTATAGAGCTGTTTTAGAAGTTCAAGATAGTCAAGAACTTCCTTTTCTTTTTGAAGTTACATCGCCTACAGAATTGCAGATTTTTAATGCTTATGAAGTGATTGAGGTTGATGAAATTGAATACAGAAACGATTCTATAATTATTAAAACCCCTGTTTTTGAAGGTTATATTGCTGCAATTTTTGATGGCGATAATCTTAAAGGACGTTTTATTAATGAAAGTTTGGAAAGGAGCGTGCCGTTTTATGCGATATATGAAAATGAGACACGGTTTAAAGTTGCTACAGATGCTACTGAAAATGTGTCTGGTGTGTGGGAAACCGTTTTTAACATAGGAACGCCTGAAGATGAATACCTTGCCAAAGGACTTTTTAAACAAACAGGTAATAAAGTTACAGGTACATTTAGTACAACAACTGGTGATTATCGTTATTTGGAAGGTGTAATGGATGGTGATACCATGAAATTATCAACGTTTAATGGTGCTAGTGCTTATCTATTTACAGCTAAAGTGTCGGATTCTATTTTAAAAGGGACTTTCTATTCGGGGAATCATTTTAAAACCGCTTTTGAGGCTAAACGCAATGCAGAATTTGAATTACAAAGTGCTAATAACCTTACTTATTTAAAAGAAGGGTATGACAGTTTAGAATTTTCTTTTCCTAATGCTGAAGGAGCCATGGTTTCTTTAAACGATGAACGCTTTAAAGATAAAGTGGTTATAGTACAAATTATGGGTACATGGTGTCCTAATTGCTTAGATGAAAGTAAATATTTTACAGAATTTTATAAAGCGAACAAGGGTAAAGGAGTTGAGATTGTAGGTTTAGCATTCGAATATGTAAAAACTGAAGAAAAAGCATTTAAAAGTATTGCTAGGTTACAAGACAATTTAGACATTCCTTATCCTATTCTTCTGGCTCAATACGGCACTTCAGATAAAGTTAAAGCTCAAGAAAAGCTTCCTATGTTAAATCATGTGTTGTCTTATCCAACGTCTATTTTTATTGATAAAACAGGTAAGGTGCGAAAAATTCATACGGGTTTTAATGGTCCTGCAACGGGTGATAAGTATGTAGAATTTAAAAATGATTTTGAAAGCTTTGTCGCTCAGTTATTGGCTGAGTAGGAGAGTTGTTTTCTTAAATTTCTACTTCTTTTTGTTTATGAATTTTGCGAATATGGGCTAACATCACTACCAATAAAGTCAAAGAATTATGACTGTTAGATTTAACTTTGCAGTGAATCAAAACTCATATTACAATGTCGATAATAACAATTATACTTTGTTTGCTTTTACCACCTTTAGCTGTTTTCTTAAAACATGGTTTAGGGAAAGAATTTTTAATTAGCCTTATACTAACCTTAGTAGGGTGGTTGCCTGGTGTTATTTACGCATTTTATGTGAATAGTTAAAAATTTAAAGAAAAATGGAAAATATATTAATTGCAGGTGCTCATGGTACCACAGGAAAGCAAATCGTTAATATTCTAAAGTCATCGCAATATTTTAATCCCGTTGCTATGGTTAGAAAAGAAGAACAACAAAACTATTTTAAAGATGAAGGTGTTGATACTGTTATGGCAGATTTAACTCAAGACCTAACTCATGCTGTGAAAGGTATAGATAAAGTGATTTTTGCTGCCGGTTCTGGCGGGAAAAATGTAGTAGAAGTGGACCAAGAAGGCGCTAAGCGTTTGATGGCTGTTTCCAAAATGGGTAATATAAATAGATTTGTAATGCTGAGCTCAATGGGAGCAGATAAACCTGAATCAGTAAATGAATTGCAAGAGTATTTAAAGGCGAAACAAAATGCAGATGATCACCTTAGAAATAGTGGACTTAAATATACGATTGTTAGACCTGGCACTTTAAATAATTCAGAACCCAAAGGCAAAATAGAATTAAGTGAGAAGTTAAATAAGCGCGGTGAAATAAGTCGTGCAGATGTAGCTCAAACACTCGTTAGGTCTTTAAATGATGATGCGCCTTATAACACAACATTTGAAATTTTAGAAGGCGATACACTTATCGGTGATGCTTTAAGTAATTTTGAAAATAAGAACTTTTAGTATTTCAGGAAATGAAATATTATAGTTTAAGAGATGCCTCTACAAGGTGTCTCTTTTTTTTTGTTATTTGTTCTTTATAATTAAAATTTTAACACAATTACTATGCGTCAGTTTAATAAACAGAAATTGTTTAAATGTTATTTAATTCCAAGTATTTTATTAAACGTTTTTAATTCGCATTGATAAAATTGAATAGCTTTTTGTTTGAATGAATTTAAGAAATTACGCATATTATAGAGTGTTTAAGTTCAATTATTAGACGAAAAAACATTGTATTTGTTACACATATTCTAAATTATTACTAAAATCAAGCTGAAAGAAATTGTGATTAAGGTGAATTACTCTTGTCAATTGTAATTGGCTTAAGTGTGTAAATGATTACCTAGTGAGTTATTACACCACCAGTTAACTTATATAATTCCAAATATTGCGATATTTGCTCATTTCTCTGTAGGTATTCAGAATAGTATGGTGTTCTGGCAAGGCTAAGCTTGGGTCTGTTTTTAAAATGTTTTTTGCGTAATAACGCGCCTGTTGTAAGATGTCCTTATCTTTTACAATATCTGCAATCCTAAGATTTAAAATGCCACTTTGTTGTGTGCCCATAATATCGCCTGGGCCACGTAGTTTTAAATCGACTTCTGCAATTTCAAAACCATCACTACTTCGCACCATAGTTTCCAATCGTGTTTTACTATCCTGACTTAGTTTATGACTGGTCATTAAAATACAATAACTCTGTTCTGCACCACGACCCACACGACCACGTAACTGATGTAATTGTGATAGTCCAAAACGTTCAGCACTTTCTATAATCATCACTGAAGCATTTGGTACATTAACACCAACTTCAATAACGGTTGTGGCAACCATAATTTGAGTTTCGCCTTTTACAAAGCGTTCCATTTCATAATCTTTATCGGCAGGTTTCATCTTACCATGCACAATTGAAATCTGATATTTGGGCTGTGGAAACTCACGAGACACACTTTCATAGCCGTCCATTAAATCCTTATAATCCATATTTTCGCTTTCTTGAATCAATGGATAAACAATATAAACTTGCCGACCTAAAGCGATTTCATCTTTCATAAATTTAAAAACCTTTAAGCGATTGTTATCAAAACGATGCACGGTTTTTATAGGTTTTCTTCCTGCTGGTAATTCATCAATCACAGAGATGTCTAAGTCGCCATAAACAGACATAGCCAAAGTTCTCGGAATTGGCGTAGCGGTCATCACAAGAATGTTTGGAGGAAGGGTGTTCTTGTGCCATAATTTACTTCGTTGTGCAACTCCAAAACGGTGTTGTTCATCTATAATAGCTAGGCCTAAATTTTTGAATTTCACCTTATCTTCAAGGAGTGCGTGTGTGCCAACTAAGATTTGTAAATCGCCATTTTCAAGGTTTTGATGAATAATTTTCCTTTCTGAAGTTTTAGTTGAGCCTGTTAGTAATGAAATGTTGATTTTTAGTGGTTTACATAACTCACTTAATCCTTGATAATGCTGAGCTGACAAAATAGCAGTAGGCGCCATTAGGCAGCACTGAAAACTGTTGTCAAGTCCTATGAGCATTGACATAAAGGCGACTATAGTCTTGCCAGAGCCCACATCACCTTGCAAAAGGCGATTCATCTGTGCATTGCTGCCTAAATCTTGTCTAATTTCTTTTAAAACACGCTTCTGTGCGTTGGTCAATTCAAAGGGTAATTGCTCTTTATAAAAGGTATTGAAATAGTTGCCGACTTTATCAAAAGTGAAGCCTTTTATTTTTGATTTATGAATAAGATTTTTAATAATTAATTGCAGCTGAATGTAAAATAACTCTTCAAATTTTAACCGAAATTGTGCTCTTGAAAGTAGCTCTGGCGTCTTTGGAAAATGAATATTAAATAGTGCTTCAGATTTTGAAATTAATTTTAATTCAGATATTACCGAAGTAGGTAAAGTTTCAACAAATCGGCCTTTAGTGTCCAAAAATAGCTGTTGCATAATTTTGGTCAGCACCTTGTTAGAAATCCCTTTATTAGACAGTTTTTCTGTGGAAGGATAAATGGCTTGCATCGCCGAACGTAAATTCTTTTCGTGTTCAGATTTTGGTTCGGTTTCAGGATGTGGCATGCTAAATTTGCCACTAAACCAATTGGTTTTACCAAAAATCACATAAGGCTGACCAATTTTTAAGCTTTCCCGTATCCATTTTTGACCTCTAAACCAAACGAGTTCCATCATTCCGGTGTCATCTTTAAAGTCGGCCACCAAGCGTTTACCTCGTTTTTGCGCGACTTCTCTAAACCCTGTAATAACACCAGCAATTTGAACTTCGGCATTATTGCGCTGTAGTTCGTTTATTTTATAATATTTGGTACGGTCAATGTAGCGGTTAGGAAATAAGTTAATTAAATCCTGGTACGTGTGAATACCCAATTCTGAGCGCAATAAATCTGCTCGGTTAGGACCAACGCCTTTGAGGTAATCTATGGGAGTTTGTAATTTCACGCTCATAACTGCGAATTTAATTAATTCCTATGGAAAATGGAATCCTATTATTAGCATTCCAAGAAAGAAAAATATAGACTGATATATACTATTTTGTGATTTTTTGCTTTTAACTATAAAGTAAATTTTTATACGAGGTTTCTTTTGAAAAGCTAGAAAAGCGTACTTTGGTCTTAATTGATTTTTATAAATGTTATGAAGAGTTTTTTTGTCATTTTTAATATGCTGTTTGTCCTATGGTTAAACGGTCAGCAGACAGCATATGTAGATTTTAAAACGGCAGATGTTGCTGTTAGTATTGCGCCAGATTCTAGCTTTGTTTCTGGCTCTGTGGCTTATACATATGATGTTTTAAAACCTATTGATTCTATCTTTATTGATGCTAAAGCTATGGTTATTGATATGGTGTTGTTAAATAATGAAGCGGTTGATTTCACTTATAAAAATGATAAAATAGTTGTTTCTAAACCTTTTGTAAAAGCTTTAAATCAGACGCTTTTAGTTAAGTATAACACCAAACCTAAAAAAGCACTTTACTTTTTAAAGCAAAATGATTATTGGAATATTTGGACTCAAGGTCAAGGGAAATATACGAGCAATTGGTTGCCGAGTTTTGATGATGTTAATGAAAAACTTATTTTTAATTTAGCGATTGAAGCTCCAAAAAATTATACAATACTTGCTAATGGTGTTTCAGAATCTATTGAAGCAACGGATAAAGGGAAACGTGTCCGTTTTAAGATGAAACACCCCATGTCTAGCTATTTAGTTGCTCTAGTTATTGGTAATTACGATAAAAAAACAGCAACTTCAAATAGTGGTATTCCACTAGAATACTATTATTACCCAGAAGATTCTTTAAAGGTTGAGCCAACTTACCGATATTCAAAACAAATGTTCGATTTTTTAGAAGACGAAATCGGTGTAAATTATCCATGGCAAAACTACAAACAAGTACCTGTGCATGATTTTTTATATGCAGGCATGGAAAATACAAGTCTAACTATTTTTTCGGATGCACTAGTAGTTGATGCAATTGGTTTTAATGATAAAAACTACGTCAATGTCAATGCACATGAACTGGCGCATCAATGGTTTGGTAATTTAGTGACAGCCAAGTCTGGTGAACATCACTGGTTGCAAGAAGGGTTTGCAACCTATTATGCACTTTTAGCGGAGCGCGATATTTTTGGTGAGGACTATTTTTATTTTAAACTCTTAGAATCGGTTATAGAGTTGAGTAGACAGGAGCTCTCAGGACAAGGTACATCGCTTTTAGACCCTAAGTCGAGTAGCTTAACTTTTTACAAACGAGGAGCTTTTGTATTACATGTTTTAAAGACGGCGGTTGGTGATGTGGTGTTTAATAAAGCCGTTAAAAACTATCTCGAAAAATGCCAGTATGGAAATGTTGAAACTTCAGATTTTATTAAAGAAGTACAGCGTTTACATGGGAAACCTTTATCTCAATTCGAGAATTATTGGATTAAAAACAAAGCTTTTCCTTATGATGATGCTTATGAACTTTTAAAGCAACAGTCGACTTTTATTAATGAATATGCTATGGTAGATTGTGAAACTAAGTCATCTAAATGTGCAGAATACTTAAAATATTATGTGTCTGATGAAGCGAAAGCTAAGGTGATTTCGCAGATGCCAGAATTAATTACTGCAGATGTTTTTAAAAATGGTTTGAAAGTTAGACAAGCGATAGCTGAGCATATGACTAAAATTCCAGAACATTTAAAATTAGAGTATGAGACTTTACTTGATGATAAATCGTATAAAACGATAGAAAGTGCCTTGTATAATCTTTGGGTTAATTTTCCTCTAGAACGTTCTAAATACTTAGCTAAAACTCGAAGATTAGAGGGGTTTAGTGATAAAAGTTTACGTATGCTTTGGATTGTTTTAAATCTAAATACACCTTATTATGAAGCCGATAATAACTATGCTTTACTCGATGAGTTATTAGGGTATACTAAAGAAAAGTACAATGTAGATGTAAGAATTAATGCGTTTAATTACCTAAATTTAATTCAATCCTGTAATGATGCTTGTCAGGCTAATTTAGAGCTCGCAAAATCACATCATAACTGGAGATTGGTTAAGTTTGCAAAAGAATTTTCTAATAAAATAGAAGAAAAAAAGAATTAATGCGTGCATTAGTAATATCAGGAGGTGGAAGTAAAGGTGCGTTTGCAGGTGGCGTAGCCCAATATTTAATGGAGCGCGAAAAGCACAACTATGACATGTTTCTAGGCACCTCTACAGGGAGTTTATTAGTGCCACATTTAGCGGTTAATGAAATAGGAAAGCTGTACGATATTTTCACCAATGTTCAGCAACATAATATTTTTAGTGTTAGCCCATTTGTGCAACGAAAAAAAGGCGATAGAGAATATGTGTCTATTGATTTTGTGAATTCACTTTGGCAGTTTATAAGACGCAAACGGACTTTTGGAGAGAGTAAAGCCTTGAAAAAACACATAAAAAAGCATGTTACTTTTGAAGAATATCAGAAGATTAGAAAAGACAAACACGATGTCGTAGTTACAGTGGCCAACTTGTCTTTAAATCGTGTGGAGTATAAGTCTATACAAGATTGTTCTTATGAAGAATTTTGTAATTGGATTTGGATTTCGTGTAATTATGTGCCTTTTATGTCTTTGGCAAAAGTAGATGGTTACGAGTATGCTGATGGTGGATTAGGAAGTGTTATTCCTATTAGAGAGGCTATTTTGCGTGGTGCAACAGAAATCGATGCTATTGTTTTGGAAGCTGAAACCTTAGGGAAACAAAAGGTTCTAGGGAAAAATCCGTTTTCTTTAATGATTAGTCTTTTTGGGCATTTATTAAATCAGGTTGAACGCAATGATATTATGATTGGGAAATTAGCAGCTCGAAATAAAAATGTAAAACTCAATTTATATTACACGCCAACCAGTCTTACCGAAAACTCGTTAATTTTTAGCAAACGACTCATGGAAAAATGGTGGCTTGAAGGTTACGAATATGCAGAACGACGACATGAAAAATGAGTGTTGATTTAAGGAATTTATAAGATGCATAAAAATGTCAATCTGACATTTAATTGGGTTTAAGAGGGGTCTGATGATGAATATTTGACATTTTATTTTGTGATTTTGATAGTTTAGTAACGTAAAAATGGCATTAATTTATTTTGGTATTTTATTTGCAAAGTTTAAACTGAAGTCGTGAGATTTCAAATTTGAAATAATGTTTAATTTAAAATTTTGTAATTATGAGCACTTTAGTAAATGTTCCTAAAAACGGAAGTTTAGCGACAACAAATTCAAATGTAAACTTCCCAACATGGTCTAATTGGTTAGATGATATTTTTAACAGAGACCTTCCTTCAGTATTTACGTCTAATTTTAATCCTGGCATTAGTTTACCAAAAGTAAATATTAAAGAGAATGCTGATTCTTATAGGGTTGAAATGGCAGTTCCTGGTTTAAAAAAGTCAGATTTTCAAATTGACCTAGATAATCAAGTATTGTCAATTTCCACAACCAAAAAAGAAGAAAGCGAAGAGGCGAAAGAAAACTTTACACGACGTGAATTTGGCTATGCATCGTTTAAAAGAACTTTTAGTTTGCCAGAAACAGTAGCTGAAGATAAAATAGAAGCAAGTTATAACGAAGGTATTTTAAGTATTCACTTGCCTAAAAAAGAGGCGGCTAAGCAAAAGCCTGCTAGACGTATTAAAATTTCATAACTATTTCAATACTACTATAGGTATATGTTGAGGATGAGGCTGTTGTTTCGGCCTCATCTTAAATTATACTTGCTTATGTATGTTTAATTTTAAAATTTGAAATAATGAAAACGCATATTTTATTACTGATGACTGTTTTCTTGAGCGTCAGCTGTAGCGGACAACATAATGAATCGAAAAAAGCAGCAGAATTAGAGCCTAAAGAAAATGTAGATAAAATGCCAAAAGGTAATTGGCAGGTAGATAAAGCGTATGATGAAAATGGAAACCTAATTAGATATGACAGTATTTATTCTTGGTCGTCTGTAGATGATTTAAACGGGCTTTCTGCAACGGAAAAGGATAGTCTAATCCACCACTTTAAATCTGAATTTTATACAAATTTATCAGGATTTAAGCATCAAGGATTTGAAGATGTGTTTTCGCAAGATTCGCTTTTTAATTCACAGTTTTTTAACGACGATTTCTTTGGAAGTGATTTTGGAAAAGACTTTATGAATCTAGATAAAATCAGACAACAAATGATTGAGCGACAGAAGGCATTTTTAGAAAAATACCAGTCAGAATTTATTAAGCCAGAAGACGAAGACTAAAAAGTTTTCGTCTTTTTTTTTTGACAGGTCTATATGCTTTGTGCTAACTAAGACGATCTGTTTTTTTATATGCAAAAGTGATGATTTTATTAACCCGATTGCATATTAATTTTCAGATTTGTTTTTGAAATACAGTGTTTATTTAATAGATCTTTGTTGCAGTAAACACGTAAATAAAAATCTAAAAAGATTTTTGTAAGAAAGTAAAAACTAACACTGAATTTTATATGGTATTAGTTAGCTAAGGTTCTTTATTCCTTTACTGAATTCCAATTTTCTCCTGTTTTTATTCTGTGAATTTGCATATCAGAGACGCCAAAACGTTTTGCAATTCTAGTGATTTTGTTTCTTTTGTTTTTTAATTGACGTTTAATAATCTTCACTTTCCCTTCGTTCAATTTGCCAATGTTTTTACTTCTTTTCTTAACAATTTCATTCCATTCAGGATGGCTAAATTGATGAAGTTCTTTTTCTCTTTTTGTGGCCCACTTTAAGTTTTCAACTCTATTGTCGGTTTTGTCGTAGTTTTTATGAATAACACAAATTCCATCATTTTTTTCCAGAAAGTGTTCAGCAACAAGTTTGTGTACGTATCTGCTAGTCTGTTTACCGTTCTTTTTTTGTTTTACTGGTAAATTCTGATACCCATTTATGAAATATTCTTTAACTAAAAATTCCTCCTCAGTTTTGCAGTTAATGATTCTGCCGTAATTAGATATTTTAAACTTTTCCTTTTCAGATATTTTATCGTCAAATTCAATATCTTTCCATTTTTCATTCCAATAATTCCTTATCATACTCAATCTTCGTCTTTAATCTTTTTAAAAGCAAATTTACAATAATTTCTCAAACAAGTATATTATACGCTAATTCGAGGGAATTAGTAGTTTTTGATGTGAGGCATATGGGGCAACGTATTTGTATATGATTTTTCGCCTGGTTTAGTGTTTAATTTAGCAAATATAAACCGAATAGATTTGAGCGTGGCGAACAGGCAAAGCAAAATTTTGATAAGATTTTGTAAGTAAGCGATGATCAGAATAGGTTATTTACGGAGTTAGACAATGTTATTTTGTTCTTACTGGTATTGATAATTTAATATTAGTACCAACAGCTTTCTTTTCAGCTGTTTTGGTAGGAATAAATTTAGGTAATGATTCAATTATCTTTTTAATAGCTTTACGGGCTTGATTACCGCCTGCAATTGAGTTTAATGGCTCAACTTTAGAAACTTCTCCGACTTTTGAAATACTAACTTTAAATTCTAATATTCCATCTTCTTTTGGTGGTTTTATATTTTTAGATTTTAGAGTTTTAATTACGTAAGCGTGGATTGATTTCTTTGTGCATTCCGTAATTTTAGATGTGTCTATTTCGTTTTCGCAACCTACAAATGTTAAAGGTTGAACAAGGGATTGGGCTTCTTCTTTATTTGGTAAGCAAATTCCCTTAATTCCATTTCGATTGGTTATGGCGACTAAACCTAATCCTTTTTTATAATAACGAATTTCTTTTTCTCCAGTAGAGTATTTGTTTTCTACAACTAATAAGTTTTCATAATTACAGTAAGGTGTTTCAAAACTTCCATTGATATCATCTATTTTTCCGGATGTCCATTTTATTCCTTTTTCTGGTTTTGCTATAAGTAAAATGGTTTCTTTTTTTAGTTTTTCATTAAACATATAAATGGTGTCATTTTGATTTCTCAACAACAAATCGTAGACAGTTCCATTTTGAAAATCTTGCTCGTACTTATAATATTCATTTCCATCAATGTTAATTTTCTTTGTTATTTTTTCAATATAGAATGTGTTTCCCCAAGTTATATTTTTTTCAAAACCTATTTCTAAAGGAAAGTAACTTTCGCCAAAATTCTTTTCACAAAAGTCACTTTGTGCAAATCCAAAAATTGGTAAAATTGCAAGAATAAATATTGTCGTTTTTTTCATGTGTTGGTTTTAGTTTTGCTTAAAGTTTATTTATAGGAATTGTGCGATTTTCTATGCAGGGATTTGCCCAAGGAAAATCAGGTGTAACACAAGTACTCATACTTTTGATTAAGTACTAAACTAAGTATTATTTTTATATGGTGTTGTAAAATGTTATTCTAAATTTTATGGCTTTAAACCTATTACTTGATTTGTTAATCTTTCTCTTAGTCATTTCGTTAAAATGCTAGCTCTAGACTCGTGGTCTTAAATTTTTAATTTTCCAAGATAGAAAATCGCACAGTACATCATTTATATAAAGTGTGTTGAAATAAGGTAAAATACAGTTGTAACCTTTTATCGATTGAAATAATTAAATTTGAAATTATTTTGAGCGCTTTGTTTTTAAATATTTTAGAGGTGTAATACCTGTCTCTTTTTTAAAAAACCGACTAAATTCTTCTAGGTTGTAATAGTGCAATGAAGAAGCTACTTCGGTTATGTTATACTTGCCAGATCGCAATAAGGATTTTGCTTGCGAAAGTAAAATTTCATTGATATGTTTTTTTGCTGATCTTCCGGTGTCTTTTAATAATATCTTGGTTAATTGATGTGTTGATATAGCTAATTTATTGGCATAGAAAAGTACTTTTCGTTCTTTAAAGAAGTTTTTTCGTAATAGTTCATGAAAATCAGAAATTACCTTGTCGTGTCTCATGTGTTTCCCTGTAGTATAATAAAGATTATGGTGACTGACTAATATGTTTTCAGTCTCATATAATAGAATTATAATAAGGTTTCTTATAATATCATTTCTAAAAAGATGCTGTTCGTCTTTCATTTTGTCTCGAATATTTTCAATCTGTATTATGAGTTTTTCTGCTTCTAAATCTGTTAATTTGACATAGTCTAACCCATTATTATTTAAAATCTTAAAACGATCCAAGAAATAAATATTGTTGAGAACTTCTACAAGAAAATTTTTCTTAAAAATTACAATTAGGCATCTGTAGTCTTCAGATACTTCTGTCATTTCAAAAACAGTTGAAGGTGTCAAAACCGCTAAAGTATGCCTGTCGTAGTAGATTTCTTTACCTTCAATTTTACCTTTAATGTAGCCCGAAGTACAAAGCGCTATTTGGTAACACGTAGAGCGAAAAGGTGTATTGGGTATGATATTGTTAATTAAAATGTCGGACACAAAAAAGTTAAGTGCATTAAGTGTTTTAGCTTCTCCGCGTGTAAACTCGTTAATATTTAATTCAGGAATTTTAAGCGACATCTGGTAGTGGTTTATATATTAAAAAAAAGTATTTTTTAGTCAAATAAAAATACCTTTTAGTCAAAGATATTGATTTTATAGAAAATAACTTTGTAAAGACGAGAATCCTTATTCTAATAAGTACGACACTGAAGGTTTTATAAGTAATTAAAAAAATAAAACCAAATAGATATAACACTGATAAAATAATAATTAAAAATAAAATATATGAAAGCAGTAAGATTTTATGGTAAAGATGATGTACGCATAGAAGATATAGAAAAACCAAGTCCTAAAACCGGAGAAGTATTGATAAAAATTGGAGGAGCAGGCGTTTGCCATTCCGATTTACATATTATACACGACGGTATACCTGGTGCTGATGAACTAACTCCGTTTACACTAGGACATGAAAATGCGGGCTGGGTTGAAGAGCTTGGAGAAGGAGTTACAGAATACAAAAAAGGAGATGCTGTAATTGTTTACGGACCTTGGGGGTGTGGACACTGTAAGCCATGTCAGGTATCTTCAGAAAATTATTGTGATTATCAATCCGTGCAAGCCTATGGTGGTGGACTAGGATTAAATGGAGGGTTAGCTGAATATATGATTGTTCCTTCTACGCGATTGCTGGTACCCATTGGTGATTTGGATCCCGTTATTGCTGCGCCGTTAAGTGATGCTGCTCTCACGCCCTATGCCGCAATAAAGCGTTCATTAACTAAACTTACCACAGATGCTACCGTTGTTGTAATTGGTATTGGTGGACTTGGCCATATGGCACTTCAAATTTTAAAAAGTGTTTGTGGTTCTACGGTTATAGCCGGAGATATCTCTGAAGATAAACTTGATTTAGCAAAAAAACATGGTGCCGATTATGTTATTAATACTACTGATGCTGATGCCGCCGAACAAATATTGAAAATTACAGGAATAAAGAAAGCAGCGGTTGTTTTAGATTTTGTGGGCATTGGCCCTACCATTGCACTCGGCAAAAAAGTTATAGGACTTGATGGTGATTTAACCATTGCAGGATTGGGAGGTGGAGCAATGGATGCCTCTTATGGTCAGCTTCCGTTTGGTGTAAGAGTGAGCACACCATATTGGGGTTCTAGAGCAGAACTCATTGAAGTAATAGCTTTAGCAAACCAAGGAAAATTAGACATTGCCATAGAAACTTATAATTTGGATAAAACAAAAGAAGTTTATGACAAGCTACATCACGGCAAAATTATTGGTAGAGCTGTTATGATTCCTTAATATGAGTTGATTACATATGAAAAACAATATATTTAAAAAGTAGTATACATGAAACTTTTAGAAAACAAAGTAGCAATCGTAACAGGTGCTGGATCAGGAATAGGTAAAGCAATCGCAAAATTATATGCTAAGAAAGGCGCCAAAGTCGTTGTAAATGACATTAGTAAAGATAATGGACAGGCTGTGGTAGACCAAATTCAATCTGAAAATAGAGAAGCTTTTTTTGTAGAAGGCGATGTCTCAAAAGCAGAAGACATTAAGAATTTAATTCAAAAAACAGTAGAAAAATATGGTAGATTAGATATCGCCTGCAATAATGCTGGTATAGGCGGAGAACAGAATAATACTGGGGCTTTTTCTATAGAAGGATGGCGTAATGTTATCGATATTAATTTGAATGGCGTTTTCTATGCTTGTAAATATGAAATAGAACAAATGGAAAAAAATGGTGGTGGTGTAATTGTAAATATGGCCTCTATTCATGGAGCTGTTGCTGCAGCGCTCTCTCCTGCATACACCGCTTCTAAACATGCTGTTGTTGGTTTAACCAAAAATATAGGTGTAGAATATGCACAAAAAAATATACGATGTAATGCTGTTGGCCCAGGATATATTGAAACTCCTTTATTAAAAGGGTTGCCTCCAGAAATCTTAGAAGAACTTAAGGCCAAACATCCTATGAATAGATTAGGTAGGTCAGAAGAAATAGCTGAATTAGTATTATTCCTGAGTTCTGAAAAATCATCATTTATGACTGGTGGGTATTACTTAATTGACGGTGGATATACCGCTATTTAGTGACACTAAAATACAATGATTAAAATAATTGCTTGTACTCGCCAACTTCTAAAAATCTTATCGAATTTTAGTTTGGTGTGTACTTGCAAACTTAGCTACTAAGTTGACAAATATAAACCGAATAGGTCCGTGCTCAGCGAACAGGCGAAGTAAAATCTCTGAGGATTTTTGTAAGTAGGTTAGGATTAGCCATTAATTATACAACGTGTTTTACCCCGTTTTTGTTTCTTTTTATTATTTCAAATATTCCTAAAGTTAACATCGCAATTATGATTCCTTGGATAAAGAATATTCCAATTCCATACGTTACTGATTCTATAAGTCTCAGGTTTCCATTTTCAGTTTGATAGTCTCTATGGAAGCTTGTTGTTAGTATTACAAAACGTTCTAGGTACATTCCGCTTTTCATTCCGAACGCAACAAATAATACATACCAAAATTTCGATGCTAAATTTTTAATAAACAATGTAAGTGGTAATATAAGGGCTCCAAAAAACATAATCCAATAAGCAATTGCATATGGTCCATTAGCTCGATTGATAAAGGCGTGTTCATCGGGATTCATAGCCATTTCAATCAGGTAAAAAGTAAAAGTAACTATCGTATAAATAATAATTGTCCAGCGAATTAGATTCAGAACTTTTTTAGTTTCAAATCGGTTTTTGAAAATTAGTTCCATAAATATTAATGTCAGAATTATAGGAATCAAACAGTGAATCAGATTCGCATCAATTAGTTCAATAATCCTTTTATATAATTCCATTTTTTGTTTTTCGTAGGTCGCTCGTCAAATTGGGTACAACATGTTATAAAATTATAAATATAAGTGTTATCCAATCTACCTTTTAGAATCTGATCAGTTTTTTATATTTTCACTAGTAGTGCTATTATTATTTTTATTATTATGAGTATTAGCATCTTAAAAAAAAAAGCCATTTTACAAATTGTAAAATGGCTATCAGACCTTGGAATCCCCTTAATTAATTCCAACCGCCTCCTAAGGCTTTATAAATTTTAACGTTCGCTAAAAATTGGTCTCTTTTGGTTTCAATAATTTCTAATTTAGAGTCTAAAGCTTCTCTTTGTGTTAATAAAACTTCGGTGTATTCTGCTCTGGCAGATTTAAAAAGTTGAATAGAAAGGGCAATAGCTTCCGTCATAGCATCAACTTGTTGGGCTTTTAGGTCGTAATTTGCTTTTAGATTATTAATGTCAGACAGTGTGTTGGCTACTTCAATATAGCCGTTTAGAATGGCTTTTTCATATTCAAACACTGCTTGTAATTGTTGGCTGTTAGCATTGCTATATGCTGCTTTAATAGCGTTTCGGTTTATTAACGGACTAACGACATCGCCAACTAATGAGTATAAAAGTGATTCTGGTGTGCTGGTTAAATACTTTGTGTTAAACGCTTGTAAACCAATACCAGCTTTAATACCTAGAGAAGGGTAGAAGTTCGCTTTGGCAATTTTGACATTCAATTTTGAAGCTTCTAATTCATATTCAGCTTGTTTAATATCTGGTCTGTTAGCTAACAGCTGTGCAGGTAATCCGGCTTCAATACTAGCAATCGGACGATCAATAAAATCAGAAGCATCTCTGTCAATAGTTTGTGGATATCGACCTAACAAGAAATTAATCTTATTTTCTGTTTCTACAATCTGTTGTTGAATCTCAAATTTATTACTTTGATTTTTAAAGACTTCTGCTTCAAAGCGTCTCACGGCTAACTGCGTAGCTCTTGCCGCTTGCTTTTGCAGTTTTACCATCTCTAAAGCATTATTTTGAATCTCTAAATTCTGTTCAATAATACTTAATTGATTGTCTAGTGCTAAAAGCTCGTAATAGGAATTGGCAATTTCTGAAACGATATTAGTGACCATAAAATTCTTACCTTCTATAGTACTTAGGTATTCTAACACGGCTGCTTTTTTGCCATTGCGCAGTTGTTTCCAAACGTCGAGTTCCCATGAGACATCTAAACCCACTGAAAAATCAGTTAAAGGTTCAGGGAATTCTTCGCCTTCTCTGATATCTAATTGCTGTTCTACAGCACCATTACGAGTGTATTCACCTACTTTTTCTACTTCAGCACCTGCATAAACGTTGACAAAAGGGAGATATTCCCCTTGTCTTACCTTAACTTCATTATTAGCCATCGCAATTTGCTGTAACATAATATGAAGCTCTTGGTTATTGGCCAAAGCCGTATCAATTAGTGCCACTAACTTTGAATCGGAAAAGAAATTTTTCCACTGTACGGTAGCCACATTTGCGGTATCTGAGGATTCATTTTGGTAGTGTTCTGGGACTTCTATATTGACGTCTCTAATAGCTTTTTGTGTTGGGACACAAGAAAAAACTAGGAGTAAGGTGAGCATGCCAATGAAGTACGATTTTCTATATGTATATGTTTTTATCTTAGTCATCGTTTCTGTTTTTACGAAGTTTTTTCAATAGTTTTCTGAGCTTACTGATTTCTTCAGTATTGGCTACAGTTTGATTTTTAGTTTCACTAACGCGCATCATCTCTTCAGAAATAGGTTCGCTGGCTTCATCTTTAATTAGACTTTTACCGTCTGCCATTTTTGCAAATATGTAGTACAGTCCTGGAATAATTAAAACCCCGCCAAGTGTACCAATTAGCATACCACCTAAAGCAGAACCCCCAATGGTTCTATTACCAATAGCACCTGCTCCTGAGGCAATAACTAACGGAATTAATCCGGCAATAAATGCAAAGGATGTCATTAAGATAGGTCTAAATCGTGCTCTTGAGCCTTCAATCGCAGCATCTAAAATGGTAGCGCCTTGTCGTCGTTTCTGTACGGCAAATTCTACAATTAAAACTGCATTTTTACCGAGTAAGCCAACCAGCATGATAACGCCAATTTGAGCATAAACATCATTGGCTAATCCCATGGATTTAAGTAAAATAAAAGAACCAAATACACCAACAGGTAAGGATAAAATAACAGCAAAAGGCAATAGGAAACTTTCGTATTGTGCGGCCAAAACAAAGTACACAAATATAAGTACGACTATAAAAATATAGATAGATTCATTCCCTCTTTGGGCTTCATCATAACTTAAACCTTCCCAAGCAATATCGTAACCTCTAGGTAATTTTGTGGCTGCGACTTCTTTGATGGCTTTTATAGCATCATCACTGGTAAATCCCGTTGCTGGTAAGCCTCTAATGGATGCTGAATTGTAAAGGTTATAACGTGTAATTTCGTTAGGTCCTAATTTTTTTTCAATACTCATAAAAGCAGAGTAGGGCACCATTTCACCTTCTTCATTTTTTACAAATAACTTATCGAGATCCGTAGGTAAGCGTCTGTATTCTGGTGCGGCTTGTGTATATACTTTAAAGAAACGACCAAAACGAATAAACCCTTGCTCATAGGTACTGCCAATTAAAATATTGAGATTTTCCATGGCTGTACCAATAGTTACGCCTTTCTGCATCGCAATTTTATTATTGATTTTTAACTCATATTGCGGATAGTTGGCAGAGAAGAAAGTGAATAAACCGGTCAGCTCTTCGCGTTCCGATAAGGCTTTCATAAAGTCATTGTTTACACTCTCAAAATGATGGTAATCTGTTGAGTTTGTCTTATCTAATAAACGCATGGCAAATCCACCTGAAGATCCAAAACCGGGTACTGCTGGCGGTTCAAAGTATTCTATAATAGCTCCTAAGTTTTTGGTTTCTTCTTCTAAGGCCTCCATGATTTCATGAACCGAGTGCTCACGCTCTGACCATGGTTTAAGGTTGATTAAACAGGTTCCGGCATTAGAGCCACGACCTTCAGTCATAATTTCATAACCTGCTAAAGAAGATACCGATTCTACACCGTCCATTTCTTCACAGATTTTCTGAAGATTTTTAGCCACTTCATTGGTACGCTCTAAAGTCGCTCCAGGAGGTGTTTGAATAATGGCATAAATCATTCCTTGGTCTTCGTTAGGAATAAATCCTGCGGGTAACACCTCGTTTGTAAAGAAAATTCCAACACAGAAGGCGGCCAATATACCGAAGGTGATAAAACGTCTGGCTACGATTTTATTTAAAACCTTAACATAACGCCCTGTCAGTTTTTCAAAACCACCATTAAACCAATCGATAAATCGATCTAAAGGTGAGGTTCGTTTTTTACCATGATTATTCTTTAATAACATGGCACAAAGTACAGGGGTTAAAGTCAGGGCAACAATAGCAGAAATAACTATTGAACCTGCCATGGTTATTGAAAATTGTCGGTAGAACACCCCAACTGGCCCCGTCATAAACGAAATAGGAATAAATACAGAAACCATAA
Organism: Winogradskyella vidalii; assembly: GCF_013403955.1. Taxonomy (GTDB): domain Bacteria; phylum Bacteroidota; class Bacteroidia; order Flavobacteriales; family Flavobacteriaceae; genus Winogradskyella; species Winogradskyella vidalii. The sequence goes on from NZ_JABFDG010000005.1 coordinate 32,979, forward strand.
CTAAGGTAATAGCCACAATAGCACCACCAATTTCACCTAAGACTTCTGAAGACGCTTGGTAGGGTGTGAGGTGTTGGTCTTCTTCCATTTTTACGTGAACCGCTTCAACAACAACAATAGCATTATCGACCACAATACCAATCGCTAATACTAAAGCAAAAAGTGTAATAAGATTAATTGATAAGCCAAACATCTGCATTACAAAAAAGGCACCAATCAAGGAAACCGGAACAGCAATTATAGGAATTAATGTGGAACGCCAATCACCTAAAAATAAGAATACCACTATAGCAACCAAGATAAATGCGTCTCTTAGTGTGTGAATTACCTGATCTATGGAAGCATCTAAGAAGTTAGAGACATCATAACTAATTTGGAAATCGATTCCTGGTGGTAAATCTACTTCAAGCTCATCGAGTTTCTCTTTTACAGCATCAATAACATCACTACCATTACTTCCAAAAGTTTGTTTTAATACAATTGAAGCTGAAGGTTTTCCATCTAAATTTGAATAGATATCAAAAAACTCACTTCCTAATTTCACATCAGCAATATCAGCAAGGGTAACGATTTGGCCTTCTTTGTTGGCTTTAACAATGATTTCTTCATACTGTTCAGGTTCATTGTAACGGTTTTGATACGTTAATACATACTCTAAGGATTGTGATGTTTGGCCAGAACTTCGCCCCAAACGACCAGGTCGTGCCAAAATACTTTGGTCTTCCATAGCCTCTAAAACTTCCTCAGCAGAAATGTTATATGCACGCATACGATCGGGTTTTAACCACACACGCATGGCATATTTTCGACTACCTAAAATTTGCGCACTAGCAATACCTTTAATACGTTGTATTTCGGGAATTATCTTGGTGTAGGCATAATTATATAGAAACTTTTCGTCGTTGTCTTTAACCGTACTTGAGAGGTTAACGTACATTAACATACTCGGTTGCACGGGTGTAATAATGACACCTTCACGTTGTACCAATTCAGGCAGTAAAGGCATCACCTGATCGACTCTCGTTTTGACTCTTACAACGGCTTCATTGGGATCAGTTCCTGGTTCAAAAATAACACGTAAAGTTCCTTCACCTGCACTAGTGGCATCTGAGGCGATGTAACGCATATCTTGCACACCATTAATGGCAGTTTCTAGCGGAATTAATGTAGAATTTACCAATACATCAGCACTAGAACCTGGATACGCTATAAAAATATTGACTGTAGTTGGTGCAATTTGCGGGAATTGTGATATAGGTAATTGCTTTATAGCTAAACCACCTATAAATATAATGATCACCGAAATGACAATAGCCAAGACGGGTCTTTTAATAAATTTTTTAAACATAATGTCTGTAGATTAGTTAGAATTACTCAGCGTAAAGCTCTAGATTAGATAATACTGTAATAGGGTCTACAGATTTTGTGTGAATTTCCTCTTGGTCTCTTACCATTTTAATCCCTTCTAGTAGAATAGTTTCGGTTTCAGAAAGTCCTTTATCTACGATAAACAAGTGCGGTAATTCGGCTCCAATAGTGATTTCTCGTTGGTGTACCACGTGATTTTTATCTACCACAAAAACATAGGTTTTATCTAAGATTTCAAACGTGGCTTTTTGAGGCACGATAACTACATCTTTAAAAGGTATTGTCATAAGAATACTTCCTGTTTCACCATGTCTTAAAATACCATCAGGATTAGGAAACGTAGCTCTAAAGGCAATATTACCAGTTTCGCTATCAAATTCTCCTTCAATGGTTTCTACAATACCTTTTTGGTTAAATTGCTTGTTGTTAGCCATTAATAGGGCAACATTTTTGTTGTTTCTTTTAGCTTCACTTGTAATATAATCGAGATATTCTGCTTCAGGAACATTAAAATACACCCACATTTCACTGTTGTCTGAGAGTGTGGTTAAAAGTTCGCCTTCGTCTAATAGACTTCCTTCCCTGGCTTCTAAATGGTTAATAATGCCATTAAAAGGGGCTTTAATGCTGGTAAATCCTAAGTGGGTTTGTGCTAAAGACACTTCAGCATTGGCTTTTTCTAAGTTGGCTTGTGCCATGGCCAATTCATTTGGAGATACTACATTGCCATCGGCTAATAATTGCGTGTTGGCGAGTTCAATTTGTGCCACTTTAGACTCGGCTTTAGCTTTATTAAGTTCAGCTTGATAAATATTAGGCATTATCTGAAATAACTGTTGCCCTTTCTTAACGTGTTGGCCTTCATCTATAGAGATGTCTTTTAAATAGCCTTTTTCTAAAGCACGGAGTTCAATATGTCTAATAGAGTGGATTTGACTCACATAATCTTTAACAATTGTAGTGTCTTTTTTTATGGGGTTAGTGACAAGAAATGTAGATTCTTCGTGTTTTTCTTCTTTGTGTTCTTCACAGCTCGCTAGAGTTATACACATACATAGGCCTGTGAAAATGGTGATTTTCTTAATGGTATTCACTTGTAAAATGATTTTATAAAATGATATAATTAATTGGTCAAACCCATTAGAAATAGGGAATGCCATTCTTTAGAGTTTTGGTCGAAACTCTAAACCTTTAAATAAGAAACAGACCTGTTGTGGTTGTTAGTCTGTTTTAAGCTTATCAAATTATAAAAACTTGGAATTGTACATGAAGCCTAAGACGAGGTTCACTGAGGTGACTTTGTGGATGGTATATGCTTTTTTGAAGCTGTTTTGAAGACTGTTCAAATAATAAGGCATTTATAAAGGCTGTTTCTAAGTAATCTTTATAAAACTGTTTTTTTGTAGAAGCTTCTTCATCTTCAAATTGATTACTTTCTATAACTTCTACATTTCTTCTATCATCAGTGTCTTTGCGATGCGGAACAATAGTTGTCTTAGTTGATTGCTTAGCGTCATTGTGAGATATACTACAATAGCTTACAGCAAAAGGATTGGTTGTATGATTTACAGCTTCATTGGCCTGAATATTTGCAAATGCGCTGAGTAATACAACTACAACTAAAGATAAATATGTATTGAAAGTTTTTTTCATTTCAGGCCTCAAAACTATATCATAAGATTTAAATTACCAAAAAGCGACTGTTTTAATTTTAAGACCGCAATGATAAATATTTCTTAAAGAAAGGAAATTGTATTGCTGTAAATAAAATTTCCCCATGTTTTAGCAACGCTTCCCAATAGCTAAATAATGCTATTCTATCTTAGCATTTAACTAAGAGTTTTATTAGTCTAAATAAATTAAAAGTACTATCGGATATGATAGATGTTTTAATCCTATTTTTTACATTATTTGAAACTACAGCGTGGTAAATAATTCATTTTCTGGTAACCTTGCCTTTGGATTTTTATCGGTAGCGTTAAAATCGGATGTTGTTCTATAGCCTAAAGAAACTGCTACTAATGCGGTATATCCTTTTTCTCTTAATCCAAATTCTTCATCTAATGCTTTTACATCGATACCTTCCATTGGTGTTGCATCTATTTTTAGGCTGGCTACTCCCAACAAAAAACAGCCTATATTTAAATAGACTTGTTTTTCTGCCCAATGTTGTACATCCTTTAAGTCGTATTTATGTATGTTGGTAAAAGCGTTCATGGCACCAAATAATCCATTTTTTATATCTTCAGTAGGTAGTCTTCCGGCTTTGTCTTCTGTGTTTAAAATATGTGTTAAATAATCTTCGTTTACGGAAGTCTTGGCACAAAACAATACTACAGCAGAGGCATTCGTAACTTTAGGTTCGTTAAAATGAAAAAATCCTTGAGTGCCTTTGGCCATGCGCTCTTTTCCTACTTTAGTTTCGGCAATAATAAAGTGCCAAGGTTGTAGATTGATGCTAGAGGGACTCATTCTTAACAAATTTTTTATTTGAGACATATCGGCTTCAGAAATTTGTTGTTTTGGGTCAAAATCTTTGGTGGTGTATCTCCAGTTTAGCGTTTCTTCTAAGTTCATTTTGTATTGTTTTTAATTACTATAAAAATTATAGTTGCAAAAGTAAGTATAGTGTTTTATGTTTGCAATAACGGTCAAAAAGGATAGTATAAAATATATGGAAACAACAACATCAAAACAGCTCACTTATAGAGGTAAAGCCTACCCTTGTTGTGCAAGTTTAACAATGGGAATTATTGGGGGGAAATGGAAAGCAGTTATCTTATATCATTTACTTGAGAAAAAATTACGGTATAATGAATTAAGGAAAAAAATGCCTACTGTTACTGAACGAACACTGAGTTTGCAACTCAAAGCTTTAGATGATGACAAATTGATAAAAAGAAAGGTGTATACATCTAAACCGCCTTTAAAAGTAGAGTATTCTTTGACTGATTTAGGTAAAACCTTAATACCGTTAATTCAATCTATTGCGGATTGGGGCGATTATGTCGTTGAAAACCATACAAAATAGGCGTTCTAGTTTTTTTATTGTTGAAGTTGTTTTGTTTGGCAATCTATGTGTTTAGTTAGTTAACTATAAACAAGTTGTAGGTTAAGTGTTCTGATAGGAAATGTTCTTTATCATACATCATCGTTTATTTCTATCCAGTAACCATTGGGGTCTTGAAAGTAAATCTGTTTAATACCATCCTTTCGGATATATACTTTATTAGGTGTGTCCAACCAATCCGTAAAAACAATTTCTAAAGTATTGAGAGTTGCAATTATAGGGTCTATATTGGCTGTACTTAAGGCAAAATGCACAGCCTTATTAACTTTTATTTCAAAATTTGGACGTGGAATAAGATGGAGTTGTTTGCCTTCATTTAGTGATAGCCACCGTGTTTTTGATTCAGAAGCCGTGTTCTTTATTTCTTTAAGTTGAAGTACCTTTTTATAAAACTCAACAGATTTATCAACATCTTGTACAGAAAGACCAATATGGTTAAAAGAAAAAGTAGCCATTATTAAATAGGTTATGAGATTAAAATATTTTGTTAGTTTTTTTTGACTGTTTGTTAGCGATTGTGGATATGGTTTGCTTAGCCAGTACGCTATATTTATGTGTGTTAAGATAACTAAAATAGCAAATAAATTACAGATAGAATATTACATAAGAATGTATGTAAGTAGTTTAGAACTAAGAATAAATTATATGAGATATTGTAACCCGTTTTTATCGGTTTCTTCTTAGTAGTTCATCTTCAGTAATATAACCGTCTTTGTTTTTGTCTCGGTGAGTAAAATTCTCTTTCAATTTACCTTTTGCTTCTGATTTAGAGATTTTCCCATCATTATTGGTATCCATATGCGTTAGCATTTTGTCGAAAGATGGTGCTGAATTTTTCAAATCATCCCTATCATTTTTTTGTCGATTTTGCTTTGTCTGTTCTGTATTTGGAATTAGTTCTTGTGTAATCTCAGTTTGTTTTAAGTTGTTGATATCTCTAACGCATCTTACATAATTGTATACATATCTAACATCACCTTGAGGTCCAAAATATTGAGGATAATTCTGTTGAGTTCCACTTTTTGGGTCGCTTCTTTGAGCTCCAGCACCATGCACATCCATCAATTTGTCGTTCATTTGTCCTTGGGCTTCTCCAAAAGCAATATAAACTGCATGTGCAGCAGGATTTTGTCCGTCTAAATGTGTTGTACTCGTCCAGTAAAATGGATATTGTGTGTTTCCGTCAGGATCTTTAATTTGAGTCGATTCAAAAACAGGATGTATTGCCGCTGAATTGGTCGTTTGTGGCGAGCGCGTATAATCTACAATACTTTGTAGTTCTTTAGCATTAGGCAAACGCCAATCGGAATGCGCTGCTAGTGCACTATTTTCCGCATAATTTAGCGCTTCTTCCCAGTTTTTACCAATGCCATTATCCATTTTTTGCCACATTAAACCAGTAGCGTAATCACTCACTGTACCATCACCATTATCAATAAAATTATTTTTTCCATAATTTGTATTTCCACGGACTAAACGAAAATACATTTTGTTTTCAGCACCAGATCTAGGCTGGTATTTAGGATACCCTTTTATTCGACCATCAACAAAATTAACTCCGAATATTGTTTCATCATTTCTCATCGTTTTTCCAACATATGCAGTAGAAGACCACGTTTGTGCATCGATTTCGCGTTCTCCATTTTTGCGGTTACCCAGAGGTTGATTAAAATAATTGGTATCAATAAATAATTTTATAGCAGTAGCTCCTTTTACTTTTCCAGTGAACTGTATCAGTGAATACAGTTCTTTTATTGTAGGGATTCTCCAATCTGAATACCCACCTAATTTAGTGTCTTTTGCTTTCTTAAAAGCTTCTTCCGGTGTCATTTTTATACCCATATCCTGTTCCCACATTAAACCTGTTACATTATCCGTTATCGTACCATCGCCATGGTTGGTGTAGGAGGGCTGATGACCACTATAGTTGGCATCTTGTCCGTAAAAAGGGGCGCCAACAGCGGGTTTCAAAATTTCTTTGGTGTCAGAATAAAAATCTTGAACTGCAGTATCTACAATGGGATAGCTGTACGTAGAATTTGAATTTTTATTGCTAGAACTATTTTGTTTAAGCGGTACGGACATTAAGTCTTCACCATATATAATTGTGCCTGAATAGTTTTTTCGTATTTCTGTAGTTGTTGCTTCTTCATCAACAGTTGTAAAGTTGAAATGTGTTAGCACTAAATTTTTAACATGAGCTTCTTTAGCCATTTGCGAACTTTCTGCTAAATTAACGTGTGCTTTTTCTTTAGTTTTAGAGTTGTATCTATTGGTATTGCTTTTTGGAGCATTTCGTTGCTTTCCTAACGCAATAGCACCACCAGAGTCTATGATTAAATAATCGGCATTGTTAGCCAAAACCGGTAGTGATTCTGAGTACGTTAAATCGCCAGAAATTACAATAGATGAATGGCCTACGTCAAAACGATAGGCGAACGTTTCAATTGAATGTTTTACAGGTGTATAGGTGATTTTTATGTCTCCAATATAAAATGAGGAATTGCCAGTTAAGTTATTAATACTGAGGTTTGGTTTTACATCACTTATGCTTCTGTCAGATTTTGAGAGTCTATATGCTATGTCTTCTTCATAAATAGAGAGAATGTGATCAACCATGGTTGTTGTAGGTTTGGGCCCAGCAACACTAATGCTATTACCGCCAAGAAGTGACTGGATAAAAATTGGGGTAAATTCCTCATTATGGTCTAAATGATGATGTGTAAAAAGGAACCCGTCAATGGCTTTAATTTTAGTGTTGTTTTTGTTTAAGTTGGCTTGAGTACCATTTCCCATATCTACTAAAATTTGAGTGTTTTTATAAGTTATAAGTACAGAAGGTCCCGAGCGCTCTGTGTTATATTTAGGTGAGCCAGAGCCAATTATTGTTGCAGTTAAATGGTTGTTGTTTTCTTGTGTAAAAAGTTGTGAACCCCAAAAAAGTAGAATCAAAAACACGTATTTTGTCATGTTAAATATTTTGTTTGTTGGACATCTTTTTTCCTAAAAGGTTTAATCTGAACAGGAAAATAGGTCTGTTTTTTGTTATGATAAATGGGGTATAATAAAAATGACTTTTATTTACAATTAAATAAAAGTCATTTTGGTTCAGTTTGGGTATTAAATTAATTAATACCTAAGGCAGTCAATGCTTCGTCATCTATAGGAATAGCGTAGACTCTCCAAAGTGTGTCATATCCAGCATATTTCCAAACAACGTCTCCGCTCTCAGAAACTTCCCAAACTGTTCCGTCTCTACCTTCTGCAATAAGCGTATTTCCATTTGGTGTTCGTACTGCTCCTCCTAATCCAGCACTGTATAATTCAGAATCAGTGAAAGACCAAACCATTTCTGGTTCGTTGTCCTCGCCACTAACAAGCTCGTATGGTGGTAGTAATTCATATTCAAAAACAGCCGATTGTTGGTTGTAAATATTATTTGAAAACACGAGCATATTACCTGTGTCTAATAAATTAGGATAATGCACATCATTTAAAGTCACCTCTCCAATGTTATCATAGGCTAATGGGTTACCAAAACGGTAAACTAAGTCGCCACCTAAATTGTAATTTCCACCAGAACTTGTTGCGGCTTCAGCTGTGGTTGTACTATGATCTAAAACCCAAATCTCACTGTAGTTATTAACCGTTACATAGACAATATCGTTAAGTTCATCTACAGTAATACCGTTTATATGCATAATATCACCATTGTCTTGAGTGCTATTATAATTAATATCTACTTTATTAGGATTGTCTTGTACACTCCCATAATTTAGTTTAGTGCTGTCATAGTCTTGTATTAAATGGTCTGTAACGTGCCATTCCCAAATAATTTCTTCGGTTAAAGGATTCATTTCTACAATGGCTTCTGGGTAGATATCCTGAGTTCCAGAAAATCCTATGGCTGCCGCATCGCTAACAGTTTCCCATACAGGAAATATTATATTTCCATTAGATAAATATTCTACATCGTGATGAGCTGTTTGGTTGTTTGAACTGTATGTTACTTCCCAGTCTATGGTTTGGTCTGCATTTATTTTCTGGAATACGCCTCCATACCCACCAAAGGCAATTGTAGCATTGTCAGCTTTTAAACACACCACCATACTTCCGTCATCTAATAAGCTAGCGTCATTTCCTATGGCATCATCAAAATCCCAAGTAAAAATTTCGTCACCGTCATGATTAATAAGATCGGCGCCTTGTCCTGTTTGGTCTACAACCAAAATATAGGTTGAGGTGTCTATATCTTCCGTGGTAGTACTTTCGGTAGTTACAGAATCGTCACTACTACATGCTGTAAATACTGCGATTATCGCAATAGGTAGTAACGTTTTAATGAGGGCTAAATGTAATTTGAATGTATTTTTCATAATAATTGTTTTTATTTTTAGATGACGTTTTTAATAAAAACATGCGCACAATTATGAAAAATGTGTTGAATAAGGCTGAAATAGTTTGTTTAAGAGGCGATTGTAAATCTATACTTTTGTAAAAAAAAAATAGTTATAAGTCTCAATTATTTGATAAGCGGATTGGCCAATTTACCATTGGGTATTAAATATTACAAATAGTAATAAACCATTCAATTAAGGACTTAGTAATGCTGTTTTATAGACGTTATTGCTCGCTGTTTTTATTCTGCATTTTGATAAGATTCTATTAACCAAGATTTTAGTTCACTGTCAATTTCGTTAACACTAGAAAGTTTTACTCTGTGAGTACACATTGTACCAAAAGGCCCTGAATTTTCTAGTCGGTCTGTGGTGGGTTTGTCTTTAAGTTTTAATCCTAAATCAATTCTGGTTTTGGTGGCAGGTTTTAGTAAGGCAAATTGTTTTTTTCTGATTAAACTTACACTTGTTTTTTTTGGTGTGATTGTAATATCGTTACCAAATTCTTTGATCACTGCTAACAGACTTTCATAAATGGGCATCAAATTTTCTTTCCCTTTATATTGGTTTTTTACCAAGTCGGCTGGCGATTCGTTTTCTTCTTTTGATAATGTTACAATTGTGTTTGCGAATCCGTGGGTGACATTGTATTCTTTTTTAAGGAAATTTACCGCCTCTGAATGTTTAGAAAAAGACGTTGTTTTAAGCACTTTTTTCCATTCGCTTAAAGATTTACCCGTTTTTTCGGGCATATTATCAATCATTGTTTGAAGTGCCTTGTTCATAGTAGTCTGTTTTTGTCTTTAGTATCTGTTTTAAAAATTTATCGGTAAAAGTATAGCGCCTAGTTCCCTTCTGTTGTTTTTAAAGATGTAACACTAATTTCTGGAAAACCATTTTTGCTTAAAAGTCGCTATTTTTATTATGTTACTGTTATGCGTAACTGTCTAGACTTTGAGTAGTAGTTACGTGATTAAGTAACTAAGTTAGTAAATAATTACGAAACAAAAATTAGGAGGGTATTTTTGTGTTTAAGCTAAAAAAAGCAATTAATTATAGATGCTGTTAGCATTTCGTAATTTATATTCAGTCTCAAATAAATTTTTCCACTTTGCTTTATTTATCTCATACAACACTCCTCCAATTAGCATTATTCCTCCAGTAGCCATTCCAACCATTCCAAAAAAAGGTGTTTTCGGAATTCTAGTCAGAATTTCAGCTACAAATTGTTGTTTTTAATGAATGCTAAGGGTCTTGTGTATGTTTAGTAACGGGGTTTAAGCACTAAATTTAGCAAATAAAATCCGCGAGGATTTTATTAAGTAGGCTAGAACTAGCAATAAATTATATACGGTGTAGCCCACAGTATTTATTTTTTCAGTTTTAATAATTCAGAATATGGATTTCCATTCAACCCTAATAATTTAGCAAAAGCAGGTTCCGTTTTTATTCCGTTAGATTTTAATTCTTTCACTTTTTGTTTAAATTCAGAATCTTTTTCCTTTAAAATTCTATTTTCAATAATCATATGCTGATAAGCATTTTGCTTTTCGGTCGGAATATTTTGTCCAAAAATCTCAAACAAAAAATTATCCGTTTTAAATTCCGCAATAGTTGAATCAATTCCATTTTGTTTTGTTGAATAAACTTTAAAGTCTTTTTTGTTAGAAAAATTTTCAGATAGATATGTTTTAAATTCAGAGTGATTTTGACATTCACAAATAATATCTAAATCACTTTCTGGTAAATCAATTCCGATTGGAATAGTTCCAGTCAAAATTGGGTTATATTTTTCGAGTTTCTCTAAAATCTCATATTTTTTTATTTCAGAGAAAGCAAGTTTTTGTCTTTCGTTTCCGAATTCTAAATATTCAATATTTCTAAAATTTTCAATCAATTCGGGATATTTTATATTGTGGGCAACGTGATTGTATATGACTCGTAGCGTGCAAATTATAAAATTATTTTCGGATGAAGCACGAGCCGAATTTTTTAATTTCTCTTATTATCTTTTCTCAATAAGCCAAATTAAAAAATTTGGCGGACTCGCAAATATGCCTTAATTTCAATTAATCAACTCACTAGCTATGAGATATATACGTTGTTAGGCAACGTTATTTTCTCCGTAATAGTAATTTCGACTTTCTCTTTTATCTATTTCTATTTCTCCTTTAGGTTCAAGAACTCTCGAACACCAAGCTGAAACTTTTTGTCTGTTACAGCCAACTGCGTTTGCAACTTCAACAGCTGACATCGCTTCGTCTTTTTGTAAGGTTGCAATAAGACCTAAAATTTTGACTTCTACTTCCGCAAGATTCCCTCCATACACTTCGAATTCTTGATGTATGACTTCTTCTAATTTACTATCATCTTCAAAACAACGTTTCACTTTAGCTGGTGGAAGCTCATCTTCTTGATATATTCTATTACATTCAAGACATTTGTAGCTTTTTAGTTTTGTGTCGGTAAAATAACTATCGAAGTCTGATAATACTGTATCATATACGAAACGAACAGCAGTATATTCATCTTTGTTTTCAGCGTATTTGATATTTAGGTCCAAACAGATGTCATAATCAATAGAATACAAATCATAATGACCACCATATTTTGAAGCACGTCCTTCTTCTAAAAGGTGAACCAAAAAGTTCTCTTTAAATACATTAAAATATTTACTGCGATTAGGGTCGATTAGTATGTGACTTGCAGGTCTATCTGGATGTTTATTTTTTTCCGCAACCGCTTTAGTCATTATGGCGTTCCAAATATCATTATAAAAGCCTGGAATTAATTTTCTTTTTAAAGCTCCTGAATATTGTTTTTGGTAAGTTTTACGAGCAGACCTTATACCATAATTTAATTCAGATAAACCTATTTTAAAATCATTTACTTCAGCTTGTTTCCAAGTGTTTTGTAGAATTAAACCTATAGTTCTTGTTACTCCTATTGATTCTCTAGCTATTCTAGCGAAGATTTCGTTTTTATTTCCTTTTAATAAACTATCCAAAGGGACATCATTCGCGTAAATATTTAGTCTCCTTTGGATTAAGTTAGGTATTGCATTTTCTAATTTTTTCAATGTTGGTGATAAACCACCAAGACGTTCTACGTGTTCGTTTAAATCTAATGGAATCGGGAATATATCTCGTCCAATTATTATTTTATCTCCAAAATCAAATCTATCGGTAATTACGCCAACTTTAACAAATAGATTAGTTTTCGAGCCTAAAAAGCTTTTTAATAATTTTGAAAATTTCACTTGATAATCCTGATTTAAATCAGAATATTCATCAAGAAAAAGATACACAGAATCGATTTTGGCCTTTTTTAAAATTTCATTAATCTTATTTAAAAATTCTTGAACATTCAAACCTTTAGTTTGAGAGTATGTTTTTGATTTTTCAGAAGATGCCTCGTCTTTAATGTTCATTGAAAGGCCTAACGATTCTGGCGAAATACTTAATCTAGCTTCATCAGTTAATGTAGAAGCTTTTTTATCAGTAATATCAGTTGATTTAGATTGAAAAACAGTTTTCCCTTCAATCAATATTTTTTCAATATATTCTAAATCGTCTATTGCTGGATTATTTTTTCGAAAAAGGCCATAGGATTTTGCGTCATAAATGGATTCCAATTGTCTACCAAGAGAATCAATAATTTGGCGAACAAAATGTATTTCAAATAGTTCAAAATTATCTTTGTCAAAAATATCTCCGCAATTACTTAAATCAATATAAATAGGAAGAACTTTTCTATCTAAATAATTAGATTTTTCTTTACCTCTAATTGTTTTTAAACATTCAAAATATCCTTTTAGTAAAGCTGTAGTTTTTCCAGTACCTCTTCTTCCTGAAATATAATTATCCTGTTTTTGTAATATACTACCAATGGAATTAAAGAAGTCCACGAAGTAATTACTTAAATTTTCCAACTCATTGAAATCATCTAAAGAGAGATAATCAGCTCTCAAAATTGAATCAAATGCATTTTTAACCTTTGTGTTTTCTTTTATTTCCATTGTTTTTTTCTAATGTTGCCTAACTCATATCATAACAACTAAAACTACTGATATCCTATTTTTTAGTAAGGTAAAGTGTAAGTTTTATATTGATGTTATCCCGTAAATATAATTTTTTTATAGGAGTAAATCAATGATTTATATTTAATGTTAAGGTCTAATTGAGAATTATTAGTGCAACCTATAAAAAGAGATTTCTTTAAACCAATCAAAATGATTTACTTTTACATTTCAATACTGTAAAACATCAATTTGGCTAAGTACGATTATATCATTTTAGGCGCAGGAGCTTCGGGGTTACTGCTAGCATACCGCATGTCTAAAGATCCTTTTTTTGATGATAAGTCTATTTTAATTATAGATAAAACAAAAGAGAAAGGCAATGATAGAACCTGGTGTTTTTGGGAAACTGGTGTAGGTGAGTGGGACTCTATTTTAAGTAAAACTTGGAATAAAATTTATTTTGGGAGCCATACCTTTTCTAAGCATATTTCAATTTTGCCATATCAGTATAAAATGATACGAAGTGAAGCTTTTTATAAACTGCTTTGGGATGAAATTAGTTCAAAATCTAACTTTACTTTCATTGAAGCAACAGTCAATCATTTTTCTGAATTTGAAGAAAAGGTAGCGGTCGTAACTGAAAACAAAACCTATTTTGGAGCAAAACTCTTTAATAGTATCCCTTATCCTGAAGCTTATAAGTCGCAAAATAAATACCCTTTAATCCATCAACATTTTGTGGGCTGGTTTGTAGAAACAAAAGTGGATGCATTTGATGATTCTACAGCTACGTTTATGGATTTTACAGTCCCACAGGACGGAAACACACGATTTATGTATGTGTTGCCAATCGATAAGAAAACAGCGTTGTTTGAATATACTTTATTTTCAAAAGAACTGTTGGCTTATTCAGATTATGAAAATGCCATAAAAGCTTATTTAAATCAAAAAAACATAGAAGATTACGCTATCGTTGAAAAAGAAAATGGCAATATCCCCATGACCTCTTTTAATTTTAATGCCTTAAATTCTAAGCCTATATTACATATAGGAACTGCAGGTGGTTGGACAAAAGCTAGTACGGGTTATACGTTTAAAAATACAACTAAAAAAACAGAACAGTTGGTTAATTTTATTAGGGAAAACGATGACTTATCTAAGTTTAATAAAGCTACAAAATTCAGATTTTACGATTTAATTTTTCTCGATGTTTTAGCCAATCATAATAAGGAAGGTGCTGCTTTGTTTGCATCAATGTTTAAAAAAGCAAAGATTACAACTATATTTAAGTTTTTAGATGAAGAATCATCAATTGTAGAAGACTTAAAAATTATTCTTTCTGTACCGCCCAAACGCTTTATTCAAGCATTTTTTAAGCGGCTATTTTAATTTTCTGCGTATACTTGGCCACGATGTGGTTTTAGAGCATCTCTTATTGGTTTCATTTCAGATTCGTCAACTACCAAATACGCCAAACTGTGCATATCGCTTAGGGTCTCAACACCAGTAATTGCGATGTTTAGTTGGTTAATGGTGATATATTCTTTGAGGTGAATTAAATGGTGTTCTGCTGTTTTTTGTCCGGCAGGTCCTTTAAAATCCCATATAAGTTTTAATTTTCGCATCTTTAAATGTCTTGTTGTTAATCCTTTTTGTTAATTAGCCTTAAATGTGTTGACAGAAATTCCTTTTTCAATAAAATTCTTAAAGTTATTCAAAGATGTTTTGGTTTGTTTTTTAAATGCGCTAGGCATAATAAATAACATTAAACTCATCTTAAAACTCGTGGGTTGTAGTTCATTTTTAGAAACCCATTTAGTGGAATTAGCGCCTAGGGTTTCAAAATAGTTTTTTTGAATGTTGCGCATACCCTTTCCGGTATAACTTAAATGAAACTGATGCGGAAAGTCTTGTTTTGTTATAAGTTCTATAACTTCAACCTCACGGTTGCCAAAACTGTAGGTGAGCTTTATTTTAGAACCAAGCTCATTTGGAATTCCCGATAGGTGTTCTGCGCTCACCAAGCCATCATGCCAATATTTTAAGCTATCAATGGCACTCATTTTTTTTATGACTTCTAGTAAGGGTTTTTTTATGACTATTTCAGTGGTGTATTGCACGCAGATGATGTTTCGATAAATGTATAAAAAGTGAGCACAATAGTTTCAACTAATCGACGTTCGCAACGTTTTAATTGTTAAAGTCATTATAAAATAATATTAAATAGTAATCAAGTATGATTTTTACGGCGTAACTAGCAGAAACTAATAAAATAATGCCCTCTAAACCACTTGCTAAATACGCTATTTATGTTATTTTTGCTGAATTTGAAATGTGAATTATCTACCTAAACTATTACAAAATAAAAGCAGATTTAATTATGAGTATTAAATTTAAATGTTTGTTTTTAGTGTTTTTTGCACTAAATTTTACTTTTTCGCAGGAACAAGAACTTCTTACCGTAGATGGAGAGCCTATTTTAGCTTCAGAATTTTTAAGGGTTTATAACAAAAACCTAGACTTAGTAAAGGATGAGAGCCAAAAAGATATCGATGGCTATTTACAATTATTTACAGATTATCAGTTAAAATTAAAAGAAGCAAAGCGTCTTAAACTAGATGAGGATGAAAATTATCAACGAGAATTTTTAAGGTATAAGAAGCAACTCATTAAAAATTATATTTCAGAAAATGAAGTGACTGATGCTTTAGTTAAAGAAGCTTATGAGCGTAGTATTAGAGATGTAAATGCTGCACATATTTTAGTGCGATTAGATGCTGAGTCACAAGATACATTAAAAGCTTATAACCAAATTTTAAAGTTAAGGCAACGTGCTTTAGACGAAGGTTTTGATAAAGTAAAAGCCGAAATGCATAATGGGAAAACTATTTTTATTGAAGATTTGGGGTATTTCTCGGCTTTTAAAATGGTTTATGATTTTGAAACTGCCGCATTCAATACACCAGTAGGGGAGATTTCAATGCCGTTTAGAACACAATTTGGTTACCATGTTGTAAAGGTTAACGATAAGCGTTTCTCGAGAGGAACAATTACAGCAGCTCATATTATGGTGAATTTAAATTCTAATGACAGCCAAAGTGATCCTAAACAACGTATTAATGAAATTTATAAAAAAATAAATCAAGGTGAAAGCTTTGAGTCTATTGCAAAACAGTTTTCTGAAGATAAATCAACGTCTGGAAAAGGAGGAGAATTAACGCCTTTTAAGAGTGGTCAATTAAGTTCTGTAATTTTTGAAGATCAAGCTTTTGCACTTAAAAACGATGGTGATATTAGTGAACCGTTTAAAACAGCTTATGGTTGGCACATTGTAAAACGAATAAATCTTAAGCCTGTTAAAAGTTTTGAAGAGGTAAAAACATCTTTTGAAAATAAAGTAAAAAGAGATTCTAGATCTAAGCTTATTAATGAAGCAATGGTTGCCAAGCTAAAAAAACAATACAATATTGTATATAACCCTGAAGCAAAGGCATATTTTGTAACGCTATTAAATAAGGATTTTTACAATCGTGCTTGGGAATTACCAGAAGACTTCAACGCAAAGGATACTATTTTTACCATTAATGAAAAACCATTTTTATACGAAGCTTTCGGAAATCATCTTCAGATAACACAGCGTATTTATTTAAATAAGGAAATCGCTTTTCCTTTAATTATAGATAAAGAATTTGAAAGCTTTTTTGAAAAATCTATTCTTCAATTTAGAGAAGATAATTTAGAAGTAGAAAATCAAGAATTTGCTGATATCCTAAAAGAATATAGAGATGGATTGTTGTTATTTGATTTAATGGAAAAAGAAGTTTGGAATAAAGCTTCAAAAGATAGCACAGGTATTGAAGTTTATTACAACGATAATAAATCGAATTACCAATGGGCAGATCGCGTAGATATTGTTATGGCAACTTCAGCAGAGGAATCTTATATGAAGCAAATTCGTAAATTGATGAAAAGAGGAAAATCTGAAGATGAAATTAAGGAGGCTTTAAATACAGAGGATAAACAGAATGTAATATTTACAAAAGGAATTTATAACACCGATGATTCTATCCTACCATCAAACTTTAAAGCTAAAAAAGGTGTATCAAAAGTATATCAACATAACGAAGCCTTTCATGTGATAGATATACAAGCGGTTTTACCAGCAGGACAAAAAACCTTAGAAGAAGCTAGGGGAGCAGTGATAAATAATTATCAAACTGAAATTGAAACCAATTGGCTTAATGAATTGCGCAATCGTTTTGAAGTCAAAGTTAACCAAGAGGTTTTAACTGCGATTAAAGCTAAAATTTAAAACTAAGTTATTATTTTTTTGAAACAAACTTTATACATATTCTTTATAAGCTTACTCTTTACTAGCTGTGATTTTTTTAAAAAATCAGAGGGTTTAGACCCTATTGCTAGGGTAAATGAAACTTACCTTTATAAAGAAGACATTAAAGATGTTGTACCAGAAGGTGCTTCAAAACAAGATAGCACATTAATGGTTAATGCTTATGTAAATCGCTGGGCAAGACGTATACTTTTAATGGATGGCGCATTGCTGAATTTACCAGAAAGTAAACAAAATGAATTTTCAAAATTGGTAGAGCAGTATAAAAATGATTTATACACTAAAGCCTATTTAGAAGGTTTAGTTAAGAAAAATATTGATACAGTTGTACAAGTCGAAGAAGCGCAGTTGTTTTATGAAGCCAATAAGGAGTCCTTTAAACTCAATGATAACCTCATTCAGTTTAGATACATAAGTTTACCTTTAAATCCGATTAACTTAGACACCATAAAAACACGTTTTGAACGTTTTGAAACTAAGGATAAAGCGTATTTAGATTCTATTTCTGTACAATTTAAATCGTATTCTCTTAATGATTCCCTTTGGATTAAATTGAATCGTGTCGCAGAGAAAATTCCGATAATTAACAATGCAAACAAAAATCAACTGTTAAAAAAAACTAATTTCTTACAACTCAAAGATTCATTAAACCTATATTTGATGATTGTAAATGACGTACGACTTCAAAACGACTATGCGCCATTGGATTATGTAAAGACGTCCATCAACAAAATAGTTATAAACAAGAGAAAACTAGAGCTCATCAAGCAACTCGAAAATGATATTACAAAAGATGCCATTAAAAACAATAAATTCCAAACTTATAATTAAAGCAGCCCTTTTGGTTGGCTTTATTTCATTTAATTTTAGCAATGCTCAAGAAATCATTGACGATGAAACGCCTAGCATTGCACAGCCTAAAGTAAAAGATTCTATCACCAATAAAACGCGTATTAAAGCGGATGGTGTTGCAGCAGTTGTTGGTGATTTTATTGTTTTAGAATCCGATTTAGATCGAGAAATTGAGCAACTACAAGCGCAAGGTGCCGATTTAGAAGGTTATACTAGATGCGAACTTTTTGGTAGTTTATTAGAAAATAAGCTGTACGCTCATCAAGCCATTCAAGATAGTGTCATAGTTAATGAATTATACATTAGATCGCGAGTAGATCAACAAATTCAAGGGCTTTTAGGGCAACTGAATGGTGATATGGACCGCATGCTTAAGATGTATAAAAAAGAATCTGAAGAAGCGCTTAGAGAAGAGATGTATGAAATTAATAAAAATGGATATCTCGCCCAAGAAATGCAAACTAAAGTAACTGGTGATATAGAAGTAACTCCTGAAGAAGTACGAACGTTTTTTAATGAAATCCCAGAAGATGAACGCCCTACATTTGGTACGGAGCTAAAGTTGGCTGAAATTGTTGTAATTCCTGAAGTAACAGAAGAATCTAAACAAGCGGTTATTGACAGGCTTAAAGGTTTTAAGAAAGATGTAGAGGAAAACGGCTCTAGCTTTACCACTAAAGTATTGTTTTACACTGAAGATTCTGGTTCTAAATCAACTGGTGGAAAATACACCTTAAACAGAAAGCAGCCACGAATGGTAAAAGAGTTTAGAGATGTTGCTTTTTCTTTGCAGGAAGGTGAAATTTCAGAGCCTTTTGAAACCGATTTTGGATACCATATTATTTTATTAGAAAAAGTAAGGGGTCAAGAATATGATGTAAGACACATTTTATTACGTCCAGAATTAACTCAAGAAGCCATTAAGGAAGCCAAAGATTTAATAGACGAAGTAAGAGCTAAAATTGTAGATGGTACTTTAACATTTGCTGATGCGGCAAGAGAGTTTAGTGATCAAAAAGAAACAAAATTCGAAGGTGGTCAAATGACCAATCCTACCACACAAGATTTTAATTTTGAATTAACAAGAATGGATCCAGAACTTTATTCTCAAATTCAAGATTTAAAAGATGGTGAGATTAGTGAAGTATTACAAGATGAAGATCGAGTAAATAGAATAAAGTTTAAAATTTTAACGGTTACCGATCGTATTGATGATCACGTTGCAGACTTTTCAAAAGATTATTTAAAGATTAAAAACTTAGCTTTACAAGATAAACAGGTTAAAGCGGTTGAAAAGTGGCAAAAAGAAACAATTAACGATACTTACATTAAAATTAATGGTGAGTATAGAGATTGTGACTTTCAAAGTAACTGGTTAAAAAAATAATACAATATGTCTGATGTTGTTATCATTGAAAATTTCGTTAAAAAATATACTGCCCTAAAGCAGGAAGTTGCTAAAATTATCATTGGCCAAGAAGATGTAGTGGATCAAGTGTTGATTTCTATTTTTTCTGGAGGTCACTCGCTTTTAGTTGGTGTTCCTGGTTTGGCAAAAACATTAATGGTAAATACCATTGCACAAGCGCTAGGTTTAGATTTTAAACGCATTCAGTTTACACCAGATTTAATGCCTAGTGATATTTTAGGTAGTGAAATTCTAGATGAAAACCGTCAGTTTAAATTTATAAAAGGACCTATATTCGCTAATATTATTTTAGCGGATGAAATCAATAGAACACCGCCTAAAACACAAGCAGCTTTATTAGAAGCTATGCAAGAGCGTTCTGTAACGGTTGCTGGTCATCGTTATAAATTAAATTTACCTTATTTTGTTTTGGCAACACAAAACCCAATTGAGCAAGAGGGAACTTATCCTTTACCAGAAGCACAATTAGACCGTTTTATGTTTTCTATTAATTTACAATACCCTTCGTTTCAAGAAGAGGTTGATGTGGTTAAAGCAACAACTACAGATATTAAATCATCGGTAAATGCGTTATATACTGCACAAGAAATAATCGATTTTCAGAACGTCATTCGTCGTATTCCTGTTGCGGATAACGTAATTGAATACGCGGTGACTTTGGTGGGTAAAACACGACCAAAAGAAGATACAGCTGCAGCTATTGTAAAAGAGTTTGTAGATTGGGGCGCAGGACCTAGAGCATCTCAGAATTTAATTTTAGCAGCTAAAACTCATGCGGCTACAAAAGGAAAATTCTCACCTGATATTGAAGATGTTCAAGCGGTTGCTACAGGAATTCTAAGACATAGAATTATTAAAAACTACAAAGCAGAAGCCGAAGGCATTACTGACGAAAAAATTATTCAGAGTTTATTTTAATAGACTAGAGACTAGAGACTAGAGACTAGAGACTAGAGACTAGAACCTAGAATTTTACCCGTGAATAGTTTCCTTATTTCCTAAGTCTTTCATAATTTCAGCTTCGTAGTCCAGTAGAGCTTCCCATTTATCATCAACTTCTTTACGGTCGCCATATTTACGAGCAAAGTTTAAAAACATCGTATAATGGCCTGCTTCGCTTATCATAAGTTTACGGTAGAACTTAGCGAGTTTTTTATCTTCTAATTCCTCAGACAACAGCCTGAAACGTTCGCAGCTTCGTGCTTCTATTAATGCTGCATATAGGAGACGGTGTACCAGTTGGGTTGTTCGGCTTCCGCCTTTAGGAAAGAACTTTATAAGTGCAATGACGTAATCGTCTTTACGGTCTCTACCAAGTGTCCAGCCATTTTCTAATATGCGATCGTGGACCATTTTAAAATGACTCATTTCTTCTTCTACCAAATCAATCATTTCCTGTACAAGTTCTGTGTATTCAGGAAAACCAACTATTAAAGAAATAGCGGTACTCGCTGCTTTTTGTTCACAGTAGGCGTGATCCGTTAAAATATCCTCTATGTTTTTTTCTACAATATTTACCCATCTTGGGTCTGTTGGTAATTTTAATCCTAACATATTAAGCGTGTTTTTTTTAGATGGCTGACATGATATACGCAGTCTAATTAGTCGTAAAACTAAGTCAACCAGCTTTGATTAGACTGCTATCAGATATTAAGTTTTATTTAGTCTTTAACAACATCGACAAGAACGACATTAGATTTTCCTTTTTCGTTTATAAGCAATCGGTGTGAAGCAGACCTGTTTGATTCTGGTATGGCATATATAATATCAATGCGTACCATATTTGTGTAAGTCGGGTCATCATTGACTTCAATAGATTTTAAAACGGCTAAATTGTCAAAATTATGTAAATCAGAACCTGCAGCTAATTTAGAGTTATAATTGAATGCCTTATTAACCTTTTGTTTATCAAAACTCTTGTTGTAAATCTCTTTGTTATCTTTAGTGACACTAATGTCAAACTTAAAGTTTCTATAATAGGTTTGATAATTGATGGTGTCTTTTATTTTGGAAAAATGAACCGCATTAGCACTATCTGAATAGGTCTTTATTTTTACATGAAATCCATTACTCATTAAAGTATCGATGCTGTGTGTGGCAAAAACTTCTGGGATATATACTTCTTTCTCAAAATGAACCGTTTTCTTAAAAGTTTCAATGCTTTCTGCTAGAGCTTGATGTTTTGTTTTCTTACCGTTACAGCTTGATAGTACGAGTAGACAGATGATAAAAAGGCCTAATACATGTTTCATAGTTGTTGTCTATTAATCAATTATTTTTTTCGTTCTTTAATTGTAAGAGCATGGCAATAATAATTAAAATGCTAACTGTGGTTGATATCCCAAATCCCAAATCGTATGCTTCTGCAAATATAAAATGAGCAACAGTTAAAACAATACAGGCACTAATAACTATAATAGGCAGCTTAGTTTTCATAAAAGAACAGGAGTTAATTCCTAAAGTTATTATTATTTTAATTAAAGCGGGAAAAGTTCAGTTATATATCTAAACCAAAAGTTTGACGTAACACTTCAATATTGGGGTTTTTATCTTTTAATTTTTCATATTTTTCTAAAGGCGTAAAGGCATATTTTTTGGCGACTTCCTCATTAACGGTTATGTCTAAAGTCAAGTCGTAATTAAGTAACTTCTTCTTTAAAAAAGCCATTAAAGGAAATTCGGCACGTTGTAACTCAATCTTATTAGTGTTATTAGAATAGGTTAGATGAATAGTTGTGCCTTTTAATTTTGGTTGATCCATTTGAAGGATAGAAGCCATAATTTTTTCGCCTTTTTTATTCATTTTGGCGGTATAGCTTTGCCAAGCCTTATCTAAAGCTTCTTGTGTTACGGGTTCTTTAGGTAAATCGTCTTCATCTATAACAACGTCCATTTGACGCAATTGATGTTCTTTCTTTTCTCTTATACTTTTTAAAGATAAACCCGAAGTAGCAGATTTTGGTTTATTAATTGATATTTTAGGAATCTTAATTTCAGGTTCTTCAACTGTAGCAACGGTAGCCTTAGGTTTCGTTTTTTCTACGGAATCTGGAGTGTTTTCAGCCGATTTGACTTCAACTTTAGGTTTGGTAACAGGTATAGGTGTTATGCCACGCGCTTTAAAATATGACGGCGGAATTATGAACTGCTTAAGATTTTTTTTTTCTCCATCAAAAGTGATAGAGGCAAGTTGCATAAGTGCTAATTCAACGAGTAAACGCTGATTTTTACTGGTTTTGTATTTCAGATCACAGTCATTGGCAATCCGAATTCCCTGCATGAGAAAACTATGCGAGGTTTTTTGGGATTGTTCCATATATTTCTGACTGGTTTCTTCGCCGACTTCTAGCAAAGGAATTGTTACGGGATTCTTACAAACCATTAAGTCTCTAAAATGCGAGGCTAGACCAGCAATATAATGATGACCATCAAAGCCCTTAGATAGAATAGAGTTGAATTGTATAAGTAAATCCGGAATCTTATTTTCTAAGATAAAATCGGTACTTGTAAAATAGGTTTCGTAATCGAGGACATTTAAGTTCTCAGTAACGGCTTGTCTTGTTAAGTTTTTACCCGAAAAACTAACCACACGGTCAAAAATTGAAAGTGCATCTCGCATGGCACCATCAGCTTTTTGAGCTATAATATGTAAGGCGTCATCTTCAGCATTAACAGCTTGTTCGGTGGCAATAAATTTTAAATATGCTTTAGCGTCTGTAACCGTAATTCGTTTAAAATCAAAAATCTGACAACGCGATAATATAGTCGGAATGATTTTATGCTTCTCTGTGGTTGCTAGAATGAAAATACAGTGTTTAGGTGGCTCTTCTAAAGTTTTTAAAAACGCATTAAAAGCCGCTTGCGATAACATATGAACCTCATCGATGATATAGACTTTATATTTTCCAACTTGTGGAGGAATCCTGACTTGATCGGTTAGGTTTCTAATATCATCTACCGAGTTGTTTGAAGCTGCATCTAATTCAAAAATATTAAAAGCAAAATCTTCGTCTTCACTAGTATTGCCATCACTATTAATCATTTTGGCCAAAATACGGGCACAGGTGGTTTTACCAACGCCTCGTGGTCCTGTAAATAGTAGGGCTTGAGCTAAGTGATTGTTTTCAATGGCATTAAGTAAAGTATTTGTAATAGCCTGCTGCCCCACAACATCCTTAAAGGTCTGTGGTCTGTATTTGCGAGCCGATACTACGAAGTGTTCCATTGAAAAATTTAATGAATTACAAATTTAAAAAAAGATGCTCAAATTAATATTTAAAATTGATATAGTTTATTTGAGTTATTAACAGTTTGTTTATTTTTGCACGCAAGTAAATCGCCTTATCGCTTTTGTGCTGAATTTGTTTCAGCAACTTATTTCTTTCTAACTTAATAGTTGATAGGAAAAGGTACTGAAACAAATTCAGCACTTGAGAGGAAAGTCCGAACACCATAGTGCAATCATAGTGGTTAACAGCCACCCATCGTAAGGTGAGGAAAAGTGCAACAGAAAGTATGTACAGGTCATGCTGTAGTGAAACCAGGTAAACTCTATGTGGTGCAATGCCATGTATACTAACGCTTGAGCGTACACGCGCGATTGTTAGAGGGTAGGCAGCTAAAGTTTGCTGGTAACAGTAAACGTAGATAAATGATAAGGTAATTTTGTTCTTGAGAGGAAGAGATTCTAAATCGAGTTCAGAATGAACAGAATTCGGCTTATAGATTTACTTAGATTAAAACAAGCTTCGTGTGTATACATGGAGCTTTGTTTTTTATTGATTTTACTCCGTGAATCTCAGTGTAAACTTTGCATAAGAATAATTTCGCACAAAGTCACAAAGTCACAAAGCTAAACGTGATTGTTAATATAAACAAGAGAAGTCTCGGGAATGCTTTGTCTCTTTGAATCTCAGTGTATCTCTGTGTTATAAAATCAAAAAAAGTGCAAAAATAATAGGTGTAATATTATTCAAAAAAACTAAACATATTGCCACCATAACTTTTAGAGTATGAATAATGCGCTAAATGGCTTAAATCGGTATGTTTAGAGTGTTCTACAATTAAAATACCTTCATCTTCTAAAAGTTCATTTTCAAACACTAATTCAGGAATTTTAGAAAAGGCTTCTAATTCAAAATCATAAGGTGGATCAGCAAAAATAATGCTGTGTTTCTGTTTCGATTTTTCAAGAAATTTAAACACATCACTTTTAATGGTACTGATGGTCATTTCAAATGCATCAGCTGTTTCATTAATAAATTTGATACAACCAAAGTGAGCATCAACAGCAGTAATTTTTTCAGTGCCTCTAGAAGCAAATTCATAACTTATATTTCCAGTGCCAGAAAATAAATCTAAAACAGAAATATCATCAAAATAGTACTGATTATTCAATATGTTAAATAAGGCTTCTTTAGCCATATCTGTTGTTGGTCTTACAGGTAATTTTTTAGGCGCTGTAATTCGTCTGCCTTTAAACAATCCAGATATGATACGCATTAAAAAGAATTTAAAATTAAAAAATGTTGGTGTATATAACGTCGGTCTGTTTCGGCAGTTATTACATAATCATAAGCTTTTTCTATAAAACTTACGTGTCTTACATAGGTGTATAGAATGGTAAAAAG
Organism: Winogradskyella vidalii; assembly: GCF_013403955.1. Taxonomy (GTDB): domain Bacteria; phylum Bacteroidota; class Bacteroidia; order Flavobacteriales; family Flavobacteriaceae; genus Winogradskyella; species Winogradskyella vidalii. The sequence goes on from NZ_JABFDG010000005.1 coordinate 58,097, forward strand.
AGGATCACCAATTACAATACTACCGCTTACTTCAACAGGTATAGTTTCAACATCTAACTTTAGTTGCTCATAGATAAATAAAATGTAATAGATAAAATCTTCTTTACTATGATATTCAAAAACATTAAAGAGTTGAAGTTCTTTATTTTGTATCACTAAAATTTCAATAGTAATTTTGTTGACGTTAACGTAAACGATCGGTGTTTCAGTGTTAGTGTCTTTATTTTGTAATAGTGAATCTATTAGGATACTAGAGGCGTGTTTAAAAACAAATTCACCAAAAGTTTCAAAAATATAATTGTTAATGTTTATGTAAGGCACATAGACGTTGATACTCTTATTAATGGAAATAGTATCTTCTGTAATGTAATCGTTTCCAAGAATTTTTGAGTTGAATTTTAGATAATCAACCTTGAGTGCTGGGTTGTATAATTCTTCAGGGATTAGTGTTGCTAATTCATTTTGATGAATAACTAATACCGCATTAAAATCTTCAGAAAAGACACTATTATTACTTAATTCTGATTTTAAACAATCGAGTGTTTCCATTGGGTTTAATTTATGCTCAAACACAGTAGTTTTGAGAAACTCAATGGTATTTGTTGTTTTATTTAGAATACAAAAAGAAAGCCCATTCAAATTAATTTGAATGGACAGTTCTTTAATATCGTTTATTTTCAAATTACTCTTTATTTGTATAACTTTTTGGCCAGTTACCTTTAGTAAATACTTTTTCCATAGAACCTACTGTTAATGCAGAACCGTTAACACCATCTACAGATATAACCTGATTTTCTTTTTCTATTAAATAAGGTTCTTGGTCGTCTAAAACTACAGACTTCTCAACGCTAGCTTCAAATACCGGAATATCATCTAATGTTCCTGCTTCAAGTTTAAATTTAGCACCTTCTTTGCCAACGCCAACATTCATCATGTTTTTGTAGCGATCGTTACCTTTAAATATAGAATCTTTAACGGAGTAATAACTTAATGTGTCAATCAAAGTGACAGTCATCATCGTTTCTACACCACCAAATAATTTTGTTCTTTCTTCATCTAAAACTAAAGTATCACGTCTTTGTGTAATTGGTACTTTTCCAGTTTCAACAAATTTTATCAAGTCATTAAAGTTTCCTGCGTAAGATCCGTTAACATCTTTATAAGCTAATTGAGAATCTCTAATGTCAATTAAACGGTCAATAACAACAGCAAAACGCTTTTGTTTTAATTGGTTAAATTGTATTTCTTTATAAACAGACATATAGGTAATGTACCCTAAGAAAATAATTAATGCCCAAAGCAACACGTTAATAATTGGTTTTATCTTTTTTGGCACAAACTTGTCTATTACCCATACAATTCCAATGGTTAATAGTATAATAACTACAATTGCTATAATTACTTTCATATATCTTTTATTAATTAGGTCTAACGCAAATCTACAATTTTTTTTTGTTGGTTAAAACTATCTAAATTAAAAAAATCAAAAAAAATAAAAATCACTAACTAAGATGAAATTTAACCTTGAAAAACAGAGAATATTGCTATCTTGCTAGTTATTAAATTTCCGTATGATTTCAAATGCTTCCGCATTTTATTCGCTATTAAAATCCAAGTTTCCATTTGCACCAACATCGAAGCAAGATATGGTGCTAATGCAATTGTCTCAATTTATTTTTGATAATAATAAGAATTCAATTTATCTATTAAAAGGTTATGCAGGAACAGGAAAAACAAGTATAATAGGTACTATAGTTTCAAATTTATGGCAAGCTAAAAAAAGTGCTGTTTTGTTAGCGCCAACAGGAAGGGCGGCTAAGGTTATTTCAAATTATGCTAAAAAAGAAGCGTTTACCATTCACAAAAAAATATATTTTCCTAAAAAAGATCGAGGAGGAGGTGTTAATTTTGTAATGCAGCCCAATAAACATCGTAACACCATTTTTATTGTAGATGAAGCATCAATGATTTCTGATACGCCTTCAGACTCTAAATCTTTTGAGAGCAATTCCTTACTCGATGATTTAATGTCATATGTATATTCTGGTCACGAATGTAAATTGTTATTAATAGGAGATAAAGCACAGTTACCACCTGTAAAATCAGATTTAAGTCCGGCTTTAGATGATAATAGGCTCAGTTTAAACTACAATAAAGATGTTATTGGTATAGAATTGGATGAAGTGGTAAGGCAAGAGCAAGATTCTGGGATTTTGAGCAATGCTACAGAATTAAGAGCTGTTTTAGAATCCACGATATATGAAAGCTTTAAATTTGATTTAAATGGCTTTACAGATAGTGTGCGCTTAATTGATGGTTACGAAATTATGGATGCTATTAACGATGCATACAGTGCAAACGGCTACGAAGAAACGGCTATTATTGTTCGGAGTAACAAACGTGCAAACGCCTATAACCAGCAAATTAGACAACGGATTTTGTTTAACGAATCAGAATTGTCGGCTGGTGATTATTTAATGGTCGTTAAGAATAATTATTTCTGGATCAAACCTACTACTGAAGCAGGCTTTATTGCTAATGGTGATATTATTGAAGTACTAGAAATTTTTAGTATAAAAGAACTCTACGGATTTAGATTTGCAGAAGTAAAACTAAGGCTAGTAGATTATCCTAATATGAAACCTTTTGAAACCGTTTTACTTCTAGACACTATTGATGTAGAAAGTGCGTCTTTAAGTTATGAAGAATCAAACAGATTGTACCAAGAAGTTTCTAAAGATTATGAAGAGGAGCCCTCTAAATATAAGCGGTTTTTAGGCGTAAAGAACAATAAATATTTTAATGCTTTACAGGTAAAGTTCTCGTATGCTATTACCTGTCATAAATCGCAAGGTGGTCAATGGAATACAATTTTTGTAGAGCAACCTTATTTACCAGAAGGTATGAATAGAGATTATATTCGTTGGTTGTACACGGCCATAACTAGAGCGAAAGATAAGCTTTATTTAATTGGTTTTAAGGATGATATGTTTGTAGAGAAAGAAAATTTTTAAATGATATCAGAAACTATTTTAAGTGTATTTTTGGGCGTCGGACTCTCCGCTTCTGTCGGGTTTAGAGTGTTTTTTCCGCTATTTGCTTTGAGTTTAGCTGCATACTTTGATATTTGGGAATTAAATGAATCTTGGCTATGGATTGGTAGCACATCCGCAGTTATAACTTTAGGTATTGCTACAATTGTAGAGATTGGAGCTTACTACATACCTGTTATAGATAACGCTTTAGATACAATTGCTATTCCATTGGCTACAGTAGCTGGTACAGCTGTCATGGTTTCTACGGTTGCCGATTTAAGTCCTGTAATTACATGGGCTTTAGCCATTATTGCTGGGGGTGGAACGGCTGCTGCTGTAAAAAGTTCGGCTAGTGCAACCCGTTTAGGGTCAACTGTATCTACAGCAGGTTTTGGAAACCCAATAATTTCTACTTTTGAGACAGGAACCGCTGTTGTAATGTCAATTATTTCTATTTTCTTACCAATTTTGGCGATTTTTTTAGTGCTATTTATCTTTTATATAATTTTTAAGTTATATAAAAAGTTACGGCGAAATTGATAGAAATTATCTTTTAAATCTTATTTTTGAATTTCAACTCATTTTACCATAGATGAAAATTATATCCATGATTCCTGCACGTTACAGTGCCTCACGTTTTCCAGGTAAGTTAATGCAAAATTTAGCAGGAAAATCCGTTATTCTTAGAACTTATGAAGCTACAGTAGCCACCAATTTATTTAGTGAGGTCTATGTAGTTACGGATAGTGAGATTATTTTTAATGAAATCGTAAATCATGGTGGTAAAGCTCTTATGAGTCAAAATGAACACGAATCGGGAAGTGATAGAATTGCCGAAGCAGTCGCTAACATTGATTGCGATATAGTGGTAAATGTGCAAGGTGATGAACCTTTTACCGAAGCTAAAAGTTTAGAACGCGTTCTCGAAGTTTTTAGAGGTGATGAAAAGAAAGAAATTGATTTAGCGTCTTTAATGGTTGAAATTAAAGATTGGGATGAAATTAAGAATCCTAATTCCGTAAAAGTAATCGTAGACCAAGATAATTTTGCCTTATATTTTTCGCGTAGTCCAATTCCTTACCCAAGGGATAAAGACGTTGGAGCACGTTATTTTAAACATAAAGGGGTTTATGCCTTCAGAAAACAAGCACTGTTAGATTTTACTGTTTTACCAATGCAGTTTTTAGAAGCTTCAGAGAAAATTGAATGTATTCGATATTTAGAATATGGTAAACGTATAAAAATGGTTGAAACAGAGATTCAAGGTGTCGAAATTGATACACCAGAAGATTTAGAAAAAGCAAAGCGTTTGTGGAAATAAACAACATTTGTTGGATAAATCGAGAGTTGTACCGTAAACAATACATATCAGAGTAAAAAACAAAAATTGATTAAAGCATATAAAGATATAAAGGTAATAGGTTTTGATGCAGACGATACTCTGTGGATAAATGAAACTTATTTTAGAGAAGCTGAAGAAGAAGTAGGACAACTATTATCGCATTACGAAACCCCTAATAAAATAGATCAGGAGCTTTTTAAAATTGAAATTAAAAATCTCTCAACTTATGGCTATGGGGTCAAGGGATTTATTTTATCAATGATTGAGTTGGCAGTAGATTTGTCTAACGGAACTGTATCTAACACTGTTATTGCGCAGATTTTAGATATCGGTAAGGAAATGATAAATAAGCCAATTGAATTATTAGATGGTGTGGAGGAGGTTCTTAAAGTGCTCTCTAAAGATTACAAATTAATCGTTGCAACCAAAGGCGATTTGTTAGATCAAGAACGAAAATTAGAAAAATCGGGCTTATTAAAATATTTCCATCACATAGAAGTATTAAGTGAAAAACACCATACTAATTATGAGAAATTATTAAAACGCCTAGATATAGAACCTGAAGCTTTTTTAATGATTGGTAACTCGTTAAAGTCTGATATTTTACCACTGGTAAGTATTGGTTCTCAGGCTATTCATGTGCCATTTCATACGACTTGGCAACACGAGCAAGTTACTAAAAAAGAAACTCACGGAGTAGAATATAAAACTGTAAAAAGTTTAATTGAAATTTTAGATTTTTTCACTGAAGTCAATACCAAATAGTAAAACTAAGTTGTTACTTTTGTTAAACATATTAAATTAAATGACATATAAAAATTATCCAATGGTGTCTCGAGTTGTTTTCGGACGCGGAAGTTTCAATCAGCTTGACGAAATTCTAGCACCCAAACGAAACGGACGTAATGCGCCATTTATATTTTATGTAGATGATGTCTTTAAAGGCAATCATTGGTTAACATCAAGAATTAGATTATCCTACAAGGATAAAATTGTTTATATCCCTACTTTAGAAGAGCCTAGCACCGACCAAATTGATCAGTTAGTAGAAGATATCATATTAGAATATAGCGAACTTCCATCTGGTATAATAGGTATTGGTGGTGGTATTGTTTTAGATACTGCCAAGGCGGTGTCTTTAATGCTAACCAACAAAGGTGAATCTAAAGATTACCAAGGATGGGATTTAATTAAGCATCCTGCGATTTATCATGTAGGAATTCCTACTATTTCTGGTACAGGCGCTGAAGTTTCCCGAACTACAATATTAACAGGTCCTGTTCGAAAGCTAGGTATAAATAGTGATTACACACCTTTTGATCAAGTTATTTTAGATCCAGAATTGACTAAAGATGTGCCAAAAAATCAATGGTTTTATACCGGAATGGACTGTTTTGTTCATTGTGTTGAATCTCTTACAGGTACTTATTTAAACGCTTTTAGCCAGAGTTATGGTGAAAAAGCCTATAAACTCTGTGAAGAAATCTTTTTAGAAAATTCTTTGACAAAAGAAGAAGCACAAGATAAATTAATGATGGCATCTTGGCATGGCGGTATGAGTATTGCGTATTCACAAGTAGGTGTTGCTCATGCTATGAGCTATGGCCTTGGTTATCTATTAGGAATAAAACACGGTATTGGTAACTGTATTGTTTTTGATCATTTAGAAGAGTATTACCCTGAAGGTGTCGCTATCTTTAAGCAAATGAAAGCAAAACATAATATTGAACTACCACAAGGCATTTGTGCCAATTTAGAGCCAGAACAGTTTGATAAAATGATTGATGTCGCACTAAGCTTAGAGCCACTTTGGGAAAACGCCATTGGTAAAAACTGGAAAACCATCATAACAAGAGAAAAATTACTTCAACTTTATAAAAAAATGTAATCTCTGTTTTTAGATTGTAGATTCCCTTGTGTAATGTTGTTTAAAACAAGCATAACACTTTTTAAAAAGTTAATAATGATTACTAAAAATAGTGTTTTATGCGCTGGTTAGCTAAATTCATATACTTTAAACTGATGGGGTGGAAGATTGTTGGTAACAGTAATTTTTCAAAAGATACCATTAAAAAATCAGTAATCATTGCTGCGCCCCATACGAGTTGGCACGATTTCTATATTGGTATCCTTCTACGAAAAATTGCTGACGTTAAAACTAATTTTGTCGGAAAAAAGGAATTGTTTGCTTGGCCTTTTGGCTATTACTTTAAAGCTGTTGGAGGGCGTTCATTAGATAGAACATCCGGACAAAATAAAGTGGAAGCTATTGCAAAGCTATTTAAAGAAGCCGACGAGTTCCGACTAACCTTAGCTCCCGAAGGTACAAGGAAAAAAGTAGACAATTGGAAAACAGGATTTTACTACATTGCTAAAGCAGCTAATGTGCCTATAATAATGTTTACGCTCGACTTTAAAAATAAACAAAACAAAATATCAGAACCATTTTATCCTACCGATAATATTGAAGCTGATTTTAAAGTTATAAAGGCCTTTTTCGAAGGCGTAGAGGGTAAAGTAAAAGCCTATAGTTAATCACCGATATTCTTTTTGTAAATGCTTGGTATAGAATTTGTTTGTAACAAAACACTAAAGTTTACGACACATAAGTAAAGCAAGTTTAATTAAAAAGAAAAAATATGATTCATAAAGGCATATTTGCGGCAGGCGTATTATTAGGAGCTGCTGTAGGCGTTCTCTTAGCGCCAGAAAAAGGAAGTGTTACCAGAGATAAGCTTAAAAAAGAAGGTAGAGATATTAAAGACCAAATCACTAAAGATTTTATAGAAGTCAAAGATGATTTATCTAAAGCAGCAACTTCAGGAAAAGATAAATTTAAAGAAGATTTAGAAGATTTTGCTTCTAAATCGAGCTACAAAACGGAACAAGCCATTTCATTTTTAGAAAAACAATTGGCCATTTTAAAAGATAAGAATAAGACGTTTCAAAAGACGAGTTAATAGCTTATTAATGAACCGTCATTTTTAGCTATTGCAATCTTAATACTATTAATGACGGTTCTGTTTAAACCAAATTATTGATATATTCTACATTAACAACATGTTTTCCACTAAAAGGGAGTATGCTTAGGCGGTTGCCAAAAAGCATTTTAGCACGTTCAGATTCTAACAGTACTCGTTTTTCATCTAAATACTCATCTTCAGTACCATAAATCAATTTTACTTGGGTGTTTTTAGATAAATAATTAAAATTTTGAGCGGTTAATTCTTTAGGAATGCCTCCAGAATGAATTACCAATTGATTGCATTGTAATTGTCTTTTGGCTAAATACCGCAAGGCTACACTCACGCCTTGAGAATATCCTAAAACAATGAAATTAACGTTTTCTGAAATTTTTTCAGCCTCAAAAACGGCATCAAAATATGCCATAATGTTTTCTGTTCCAGCAACAGTATCAACTTTTGTAAGCCAGTTGGCGCCAACATGCATTTTGGGTTGAATGTAAAATTTACTCGGCGCTTGTGGCGCAATGATGTAGTTTTCTTCAGGGTTTAAATTTCTAAAATATCTTAAAAAATACCGGCTTAGGTAACCCATGCCATGGCAAACCCACCAAACGTTTTTTGTACGAGCCGTGAGGTGGTTTAAAGTAGAGTAGGAGTTGCTGGTGGTATAAGTGATTTCTTTCTCTTGTGAATTCATTATTCTAGGTAGTTTCAGTATTTTTGTATTCAACTATAAAATTACGCTTTTTCTATGTCAACAACCAAAGAAGATTATTTAGCGCAGGCCAACGCGGCAAGCAAAAACACCTTAATGGAAACCTTAGAGATTGAAATGGTAGATTTTGGTGATGATTTTTTAGTGGCAAGAATGCCAGTGACTTCAAAGGTTCATCAACCCGATGGTGTTTTACATGGTGGCGCAACGGCGGCTTTAGCAGAAAGTGTTGGGAGTTTTGCATCGCATATTTTTAATGATACTGAAAATAGGTTTGTGCGTGGCTTAGAAATTACTGCCAATCACCTTAAAAGTATAAGTGAAGGCTATATTTATGCCAAAGCAACTTTTCTACATAAGGGCAGAACAACCCAACTTTTAGATATTAGAGTAACAGATGAGGCAGATAATGTTATTTCAATTTGCAGATTATCTACAATTTCACTTCCCAAAAAGAAATAATAAATGAATGTGACTTCATTTTTTGAAGCTTTAGCGCAACATCACAAAAATAATTTACCTTTTGTTGTTTATCGTAAACCTAATTCTTCAACAATTAGTTGTTGGTTACAAAAGGATGTGCAATTACATAAAACCAACACATTTACTGAGAGTGGTTTTGTATTTGCACCTTTCAATTTAGAGGAAGAAAGTATTCTTTTTCCTAAGTCAGATTGTATGTTTTCTGAAATTAATGACGCTATTTTAGATGTTGAAAATTTTGAAATTTCTGAAATTATTCATGATGAAAAGCAAAAAAGACAACATCTAAGCCTAGTTTCCAAAGGGGTTGAAAGTATAAAAAGTAACGCTTTTAAAAAAGTGGTTTTATCACGGTGCGAAACAAAAACACTTCAAGCAAATAATCCTTTAACCATTTTTAAGAGACTCCATAACAAGTACATAAATGCGATGGTCTATTGTTGGTTTCATCCTAAGGTTGGACTTTGGATTGGTGCTACACCAGAGTTGTTATTTAAAGTTGAAGGAAAACAACTCACAACGATGTCATTAGCAGGAACCAAACCTTATAATGCTGATGAACCCGTAAAATGGACACCAAAAGAGCTTGAAGAACAGCAAATTGTAACTGATTTTATAGCTAAGCAAATTAAGCCTTATACAAATACTGTGAATATTTCGGATGTAGTAACGGTTAAAGCAGGAAGCTTATTACATCTAAAAACTAAAATTACGAGTGTTATTAAAGATGAAATGGACTTAAAAGCTATTATTAAAGCTTTGCATCCTACACCAGCAGTTTGTGGTTTTCCAAAAGCTGAAGCAAAAGATTTTATTCTCAAAAATGAACATTATAACCGCGAATATTATTCGGGATTCTTAGGAGAATTAAACCTAAAGCAAGCCAAAACAAGAAACACTAATAGACGTAATGTTGAAAATAATGCCTATGCCGTTATTAAAACACAATCAAATTTCTATGTAAATCTGCGTTGTATGCAACTCAACAAAAACACTGCAAATATTTATGTTGGAGGTGGTATAACCAAAGCTTCTAACCCATTAGATGAATGGGACGAAACAGTGAATAAAACGGCTACAATTAATACCGTGCTGAGTTAGATTTGTTTTAATAATTCTGTTACAGCAGCTTCAATTTGTTCGTCTTGCCCATTTGTAATGGTATTAAAATCATTTTTAATTTTAATATCGGGTTCTAGTTGTTTGTTTTCTAAAACATCGCCAGCCATATCTGTAACTTGCATGTTTGGAATTCCAAAAACAATTCCATTTTGAATGCGTTCCCACCAAACAAAACTACAGGTACCTGGAACAGGCATACCTACCAGTTTTCCAATTTTTAAATCCTTATAACCTGCAGGAGTACAATGGGCATCAGAGTAATTAGACTCACCAACGAGCATAATACTTGGCTTTGTCCAACGGCGTTGCGATTCTATACCAACAATTTTTCCGTTGTTCCTAAACTCCATGTATTTTTTTCCACTTAAAAATGTGGTTAAGTCATCTACTAAATCGCCACCGCCATTAAATCGTGTATCTACGACTAAGGCTTTTTTGTCTATTTCTTCTCCCATGACTTCTTCTAGAAACTCACGGTAGCTTCCGTCACTCATACTTCTAACGTGCATATAGCCTAGTTTTCCATCAGATAATTGATGTACTAACTTTCTGTTGGTAGCAATCCAGCGTTGGTAGCGTAATTCGTTTTCGGCCCCTAAAGAAATTGGTTTTACACGGGCTTTCCATCTCGTTTCTGTGTCAGGATTAAAATAAGATATAATAGTAGATTTACCTGCTTTACGATTTAAAACACGATAAAAATTGATGTGTTCTGTTAGTTCTACACCGTCAATAGCTTCTATAATTACACCTGAAGTCACTTTCTTTTCGCCTTGAATTAAAGGGCTGCCTTCCATGACTTCTAAAATTTTCAAGCCTTTTCCTTTATATTCACTGTCGTAAAATACACCTAAGGCAGCAGTTTGGTCGCCTTTTTCATTTTTTTTACTGAATCTAGCACCCGTATGTGAAGCATTCAATTCCCCCAAAAGTTCCCCTAAAATATCTTTAAAATCATAATCATTATTAACGTAGGGAACAAACTTTTTATAGTTACTTGTTAATGAATCCCAAGGCGCACCATGTAAATTGGGGTCTTGAAATTTCTTTTTTACTTGTCTCGACACATGGTTCATTAGATATGCGCGTTCAGCAGACAAATTAAATGTCATTTCAGAATTGATACTCACACTTTTCTTCTTGCCTGAACTGAGTTCTACTTTTGCTATTTTACCACCACTGAGGATAAAAAGATGCTTGGCTTTTTCATCAAAAGCTAAACGTCCTCCATTACCAAACTTACCTAAAGACTTAATTTCTTTAGTTCTTAAGTCGAGTTTCCATAAGTCGGCTTTACTATCAGTTCTACCAATATAATATAATTGCTTGGTGTCTTTTGAAATCAGAGCATCTGATAAACGGGTAGAGAATAAGGTTAGTTTTTGTTTTCGCTTGTGAAGATTGTCAAAGTCAATCGTGAGTGTTTTTATGGCTTTTTCCTGTTCATCCTCTTTTTTACTTTTTTTCTTTTTTGAATCGTCACTTTTAGTGTCTTCGTCTTTGGAATCTTCGTGTAAAAGTTCAAATTCATCTTTGTTAAGTTTGAATTTGTCAAAAGCTTTTTGCGTTAAAAACACGCCGTAAATATCACTCTCTGTAGGGCCAGTTTTGGCCACACTATGCATACCACTGCGGTCTGATGCCCAATATAAAATACTGCCGTCTGTAGACCATTTTGGTGAAGAGTCACTAAACCCACTTTTAGAAACATTAATTAACTTTTGATCGCCATTTGCATTCATAATTCCTATTTCTCCAACCCAATAACGATTAGGGTAGAAGGTAATGGCAAACCATTTTCCGTCAGGACTCCACTCAAAATCTTGATCGCCATCAGCATAAGAGAAATGTTGTTCACCATTATGAATCGTGGTGATTTTTTTCGATTTTAAATTAATAGTTTTAAGTTTGGTGCGGTCTTCTAAGAAAGCGATAGCATCATTAGTTGGAGAGAATTTTGGCTGAAATGTTTCAGCTTCGTTTTCTAGTAAAGTGTCCTCTTTTAGTTCTAAGGCATTTGTAAAATAATTTTCGTCTTTATTAGCAAGGGTTTGCGTGTAGAGGTTCCAGCTATTACGACGTTCGCTAGCATAGGCAATGGTGCGTCCATCAGAACTTATTGTAAGATGCCGTTCTTGTTCGGGGGTTTTAGTTAATCGTCTGGTTAAGCTGCCCTCTACTGAAGTTGCAAAAACATCGCCTCTGTAGATAAAAATTAACTCCTTACCATTTGGAGAAACCACCATTTCTTCAACTTCATCTTTAACAAAAAGCAATTCGTTTTGTAGTAAGGATAAGTCTCCAGAAATATCAACAGAAATAAGTTGTGGTGTCTCATTTGGTTTTTGAGTATAAATCTCACCATTAAAACTATAACAAAGTAAATCGTTATTTGAAATGGATAAATGACGTACAGGATGCATTTCAAATTTTGAAATTTGAGTTGTTTTTTCCGGATTAGATAATGACGACTGATGTACATTCATCGTTCCATTTTTTTCAGATAAATAATAAACGGAATCTTCAGAGCCAAAAACAGGATTTCTGTCTTCGCCATTAAAAGCGGATAGTTTTTGATAATCTCCTGAAGCTTTTTTTATCCAGATATCTCTTGTAACAGAAGACGTGTGGTGTTTTCTCCACTGATCTTCGTAACCTTTTATTTCTTCAAATAGAATATCACCTTGAGCATTATTTTGAGCTTCATAAGCCGGGATACTTAATAATTGTGAAGGTGTTTGTGCATCTAGTGTAACGGAATATAATTCTCCTAGTTGGTGAAAAAGTAAAGATTTTTGATGGTCTAATCGGATGGCGTTAAACCATACAGCATCGTCAGTTTGTGAAAAATCGGTAGCCCAATCATCGGAAGAATGATAGGTTAAACGTTTTAGGTTTCCGCCATTTAAATTGATTACAAAAACATCAAAATTACCATGTCTATTAGATGAAAATGCAATTTTAGACCCATCGTGAGACCAAACAGGTTTCGTGTCGTACGCACTATGTGTTGTTATTCGGTTTGCTTTCCCTCCGTTAGCAGAAACGACATAAATATCGGCATTGTAAGTAAAAGCAATGTGCTGACCATTAGGTGAAATGGCCGTGTTTCTAAACCATAAATCAGCATTTTTTTGAGCGCTAATTGTTTCACTATAAAACAGTGTAAAAATAGAAATAAGGATAGTGTAATATTTCATTTGGAATGGGTATTTATACGCTCTGAAAGTTAGGGAAAATTATGATATGATGCATGTTTTTTATGGCTTAAGGTTTAGTATAATTAAGTTGGTCTAATAAAAGCTATAAACATAGATTTTATGCCTTAATCACACTTAAAAGTCTATGGATACCTATGATGTTTTGAAATATTATTTTTAATTAATTTAAGCTGTTTTTTTTGATGGATTCTTATTTTTTTTAGCCCTTTAAATTAGGTAATTTTGTGTTTATATGAAGTATTCAAAAATACCCTTATCGCAAACCGTTGTTACCTTATGCAAAACGCATAATTTAAAACATATTGTTATTTCTCCAGGGAGTAGAAATGCACCTTTAACTATTGGTTTTACACATGATGATTTCTTTAAGTGCTACAGTATTGTAGATGAACGTTGTGCTGCATTTTTTGCTTTAGGAATGGCTCAACAGCTTCAAGAACCAGTAGCGGTTGTGTGTACTTCTGGGAGTGCATTATTAAATTATTATCCTGCAGTTGCCGAAGCTTATTACAGTCATATTCCACTAGTTGTTTTGTCTGCAGATCGGCCTAAACACCTTATTGATATTGGTGATGGCCAAACAATTAATCAGAAAAATGTTTATGGTGAGCATGTGTTATATAGTGCTAATTTAAAGTTGGATTTAAAAGAAAGCGAAAATGCACTTATCGCCAATGAGATGCCTATCATTAAAAGTCTAGAAAACAGACTCGAACGTTTTTTAGGGCTTCAAAAAGATATTCAGACTTACAATGAATCCGAAATTCACGACGCACTTACAACGGCGAAGTTAAATTCTGGCCCTGTTCATATTAATAGTCCATTTGATGAGCCATTATATGATAAGGTTGATGAATTAGTGATTAACCCGAAACCTTATAAAATTCAGAATAGAGTTGATAAAGTTGACGCTTTTGAAATAAAAAGCCTTTTAGAAATTTGGCATAATGCGAAACGAAAAATGATTTTGGTTGGTGTTTTACAGCCTAATTCTATAGAGGAGCAATGGTTGCAAGAAATTGCAGATGATGATAGTATTATTGTGTTTACAGAGACGACTTCAAACCTACATCATCCTGATTTTTTTCCAGGAATTGATAAAATGATTGCGCCTTTAGATGACGCTGATTTTAAAGCCTTGAAGCCCGATTTGTTAATCACTTTTGGAGGCTTAATTGTTTCAAAAAAGATAAAAGCATTTTTAAGAACTTATCAACCCGATTTTCATTGTCATGTTAGCCTGACTAAAGCCAATGATACATTTTTTTGTTTAGAGAAGCATATTCAGTTGAGTCCGAATACATTTCTAAATGCATTTTTACCTCAAGTAACTCATCATACCAAAAGCACTTACAAAAGTACGTGGCTTGCTGTACGTCAAAAACGCAGAAAGAAGCAAGAAGATTATATGCAAACGATACCATTTTCAGACTTTACGGTTTTTAATCAAGTTTTAAAAAGTGTGCCAAAACAGAGTTTGTTACAGGTGGGAAATAGTTCTGCTATTCGCTATACGCAACTCTTTAAAATCCCTAAAAGTATTGCTGTTTTTTGCAATAGAGGTACAAGTGGCATCGATGGAAGCACAAGCACAGCTATTGGTGCAGCAGTAGCGTTAAACCAGCGAACAACGTTTCTAACAGGTGATTTAAGTTTCTTTTATGATAGTAATGCCCTTTGGAATAATTATATCCCTAAAACCTTTAGAATAATTGTGGTTAATAATGAAGGTGGCGGTATTTTTAGAATTTTACCTGGTGAAAAAGATACCGAAAATTTTGATACTTTTTTTGAAACTAAACATCATTTAAGTGCCAAAAATTTGTGTGATATGTATGGTTTTGAATATAAAGTTGCTAAAAATAATACAGAATTAGAACAGCAATTAGATACATTTTATAACATGTCTAATCAGCCGAAGTTATTAGAGGTTTTTACGCCGTCTCGTAGCAATGATAAAATGTTGTTAGATTATTTTAAATTCATTAAATAACGGATTAATTTTACCTAAAGAAGTGACCTTTTGATTTTTAGTGTGTCTAAAAAATAACTACCTTTAAGGAAACTAATTTATTTAACTTAAAACAGATTTAAAATGAGCAAAAGAGATGATTTAATTGTAAAATATGCAGCAGATTTAAAAGATAAATGTGGTGTGACTCCAGACATGGATTTATTAACTAAAGTAACTGTAGGTTTAGGACCATCAATTTATAATGCAGATTCATCTACAGTTTCAGGTTCTGACGAAAAAGAATTAGCAACTGTAAAAAACAACTTTTTAATCAAAAAATTAGGGTTAGAAGAAGGTGCTGAATTAGATAAAGCTATTGATGCAGTCATTGAAAAATATGGGCGTTCTAATAGAACAAAGTATAGAGCGGTAGTTTATTACTTATTGACATTACATTTTAAGAAAGAATCTGTATATGCATAGATTAACTTAAATGTTGACTATAAAAGCGTTGTGATTTAATAATTGTAACGCTTTTTTTTGTACTATTTTTTTACTGATTATTCACTTTTTAAAATGTTCATATCAATTTTTTTTAAGTTTAAAATCTCATAAAAATATATTTACCTTTGCACTATGATACACTTAGGCGAATACAACACATTAGAGATTTTAAGAGATACCGAACCTGGCTTATTTTTAGGAGATGGTGCAGAAGGGGAAGTACTTTTACCTAATCGCTATGTTCCTAAGATATTTGAGATTGGTGACAAAATTGAAGTTTTTGTTTATTTGGATAATGAAGAAAGACCTGTGGCAACTACCGATCATCCTTATATTAAAAAAGGTGATTTTGCATTGTTACGTTGTAATCAAGTTACTGATTATGGTGCCTTTTTAGATTGGGGTTTGGTAAAGGAGTTGTTTTGTCCTTTTAGAGAGCAGGCTTTCAAAATGAAAACAGGAGGCTGGTATTTGGTACATTGTTATTTAGACGATGAAACGGAACGTCTAGTGGCATCGAGTAAAACCAATCGTTTTTTAGATAATAAAGAATTAACCGTTGCTCAGTTTGACGAGGTTGATCTTATTGTGTCTCATCCTTCAGAATTAGGAATGAATGTTATTGTAAATAAAACCCATTTAGGTTTAGTGTTTAACGATGACATTTTTAAAGATATGAGTGTTGGTGATCGTCTAAAGGGCATCGTTAAAAAAGTACGCCCAGATAATAAATTAGATATATCACTAAATCAAATAGGCTATAGAAATATTGAACCTAATGCTGAACATATCTTAAATGAATTGCATGATAATGGTGGCTTTATACCGCTTCACGATAAATCTAGTCCTGAAGCTATAAAGACACAGCTTCAAATGAGTAAAAAGAGCTTTAAGAAGGCAATTGGTTCCTTATACAAAGAGCGTCAAATAGAAATAAAAGAAGACGGTATACATCTATTGTAAAACTAAGTTGTTTTCTTTTTTTAGAGTTTCTTCAACCCAATACTTAGCGCTTTCAAAGTCCCTAAATATTTTTCTATTAAAATTGAAGAAGTGATTTTCAATTTTAATAATATCTTCGGTAAGACCGTGATGAGTTATTATAGCGTAAGCTTTTAGGTTTTTATAAGCTTTATTGCAAGCAAATACATCTTTTAATTTAATAGAGTAAGCGTTTGTTCTATTAGCTATAAACCCAAATGGTTTATCTCTATAGCTTATTAAAATTATTTCTGCAACGTCATTAAAGCTTTCAAAATTTAAATCTACGCCTTCGTTAAACTCAGTTAGAACAAAATTTTCGTAGAGAAAAATTTTTCCAACTTTTAAAGTGTAAGTTTTTAAAGGTTTGTTAGTTGTTGGTAAGTTGTAATTCATTGTCAATTAATAATTTGACGTGCAAATATATTTTACTTAGTTAATAAAATCAAGTAAAAAAAAGAGTTTAGAGTATTATTATTAATTTCTTACTTTTGCGCATTAAACAATGATAAATATGAGCCATATAGATTGGAAAGTTGTAAAGTCTTATGAAGATATAACCTATCAAAAATGTGATGGTGTTGCTAGAATTGCATTTAATAGACCAGATATACGTAATGCATTTCGTCCAAAAACGACTTCAGAACTTTATGATGCTTTTTATGATGCAAATGAAGATGTTAACATTGGTGTTGTATTATTAAGTGCAGAAGGGCCTTCTACTAAGGATGGCATTTGGAGTTTTTGTTCGGGAGGCGATCAAAAAGCTAGAGGTCACCAAGGTTATGTAGGAGAAGATGGTTATCATCGTTTAAATATTTTAGAAGTACAGCGTCTTATTAGGTTTATGCCAAAAGCTGTTATTGCCGTAGTGCCAGGTTGGGCCGTTGGTGGAGGTCATAGTTTACATGTGGTTTGCGATTTAACTTTAGCGAGTAAAGAACATGCTATTTTTAAACAAACCGATGCTGATGTTACCAGTTTTGACGGCGGTTATGGTTCTGCTTATTTGGCTAAAATGGTTGGACAGAAAAAAGCACGTGAGATATTTTTTCTTGGAAGAAATTATTCGGCACAAGAAGCTTATGACATGGGAATGGTAAATGCTGTTATTCCACATGAAGAATTAGAAACTACAGCTTATGAGTGGGCACAAGAAATATTAGCTAAATCACCAACGTCTATTAAAATGCTAAAGTTTGCAATGAATCTTACCGATGATGGTATGGTTGGTCAGCAAGTATTTGCCGGTGAAGCCACAAGGTTAGCTTATATGACTGATGAAGCTAAAGAAGGGAGAGATGCTTTTTTAGAAAAAAGAAAGCCTAATTTTGCTAAAAAATGGATTCCTTAATCTAAATTGACTCAAATGAATAAAATTAAACCATGGCTTTCTGCTATGCGCTTAAGAACATTACCGCTTTCTGTTTCGGGAATAATTTTAGGAAGCTGTTTCGCTTATTATAACGGTCATTTTGATTTTTTGATCTTCGCTTTAGCAATTTTAACAACTATAAGTTTACAAGTGTTGTCTAATTTAGCAAATGATTATGGTGATGGCGTAAAAGGTACCGATAATGATGAACGTGTTGGGCCACAACGAGCCTTACAGAGTGGTGCAATTACACCACAAGAAATGTTTGAGGCTATTAGATTTAATATTCTTGTTGTTATTATGCTAACTTTGGGGCTCCTCTGGGTTGCTTTTGGTTCTGGTAATTTTTTATACGTTTTATTATTTATTGCACTTGGTGGTTTTTCTGTTTATGCAGCCATTAACTATACTATGGGAAGTTCGCCTTATGGTTACCGAGCGCTTGGCGATGTTTTTGTATTTGTCTTTTTTGGCCTTGTTAGCACAATAGGGAGTTATTTTCTATACATGCACACATTAAATCATGTGGTAGTGCTTCCAGCTATAGCATTAGGGTTATTTAGTGTTGGGGTTTTGAATTTAAATAACATGCGAGATATTCAATCTGATACCAACGCTGGTAAAATTACTTTAGCGGTTAAATTAGGCTTGAATCGGGCTAAGACCTATCATTTTGCTCTAATCTTAGGAGCGATGATAATTACAGTAATATTTTCCTTACTGTATTATGTTGAACCTTATAATTTTCTTTATCTCATTGCCTTTGTGCCATTAATTATTCATGTAAAAAAGATAAAAAAAGCTAAAATAGCTAATGACTTTGATAGTCAATTAAAGGTTTTAGCGCTCTCTACGTTTTTATTTTCAATTTTACTAGGTATTGGTTATATCTTGTATTAATAGATTTGTAATAAGTCGATTTCTTTAAGAATTACATAGATTATTATTGACTGTTTAAAAAATTCATCGTAAATAACATTAAATATTCTATATGTTTTTAGATGGTTTTAAAGTGAATATTTTAGTATCTTTTAGCCAATTATAAAAACAATAACAAATGAAAATTACATTTTACGGTCATGCTGCATTTGGTATTCAAATAAAGGATATTCATATCTTAGTTGATCCTTTTATTACTGCAAATGAAAAAGCATCTCACATTGATATAGAAACACTAAAAGCAGATTATATTTTGGTGACTCATGCCCATCAAGATCATATTTTAGATGTTGAAGCGATTGCTAAACGTACAGGAGCAATAATCGTTTCAAATTTTGAAATCGTAACCCACTATCAAAACAAAGATTTAGAAGGACACCCAATGAACCATGGCGGCTCTTGGGATTTTGAATTTGGTACACTTAAATATGTTAACGCTATTCATACCTCTTCTTTTCCAGATGGTAGTTATGGTGGGCAACCAGGAGGTTTTATTATTGAAGGCGAACATAAAACCATATATATAGCTGGTGATACCGCATTAACGATGGATATGAAGCTAATCCCGATGCAAACCAAGCTAGATTTAGCCATATTACCTGTTGGTGATAATTTTACAATGGGGGTTTCAGATGCCATTATCGCAAGTGATTTTATAGAATGCGATAAGATATTAGGCTGTCATTATGATACTTTTGGGTATATTGAAATTAATCATGAAGAAGCTAAACGAAAGTTTTATGATAAAAATAAAGACTTAATGTTACTCGAGATAGGAGAACTTATGGAGTTGTAACATTGTGTTTCTTATCGTATTAATCAACCAAAAATATAATTATGAATAAGAGTTTACTACTATTATTGTTTTCCGCCATGCTATTGAGTTGTAATAATGCGCCACAATATAATGATCCAGTGCCACCACATGATGATTTTAAAATTGATTCTGAGTTACTAAAAGAAGAACGAATTATCAATGTTTGGACACCTCCAAATTATAAAACGAGTAATGATTCTTTACCTGTATTATATATGCCTGATGGCGGTATTGTACAAGAAGATTTTCCCCATATAGCTAATACTGTGGCTAAACTTGTTGAAAATAAAAGTATCCCACCAATTATACTGGTAGGTATTGCAAATACGGATCGCAGGAAAGATTTATCTGGATTTTCAGAAGTGAAAGAAGACGAACAATATTGCCCACTAACTGATGGTGCAAAATATTATCGCGCTTTTATCTCAGATGAATTAATGCCTGTAATCAACTCTAAATATAGAACAACCAACGAAAAAGGAATTATTGGAGAGTCTTTGGCCGGTTTATTCGTAATGGAAACCTTATTAATACAACCAAATACCTTCGATTTTTATATCGCTATGGACCCATCCCTATGGTGGAACAACCATTATTTAGAACAAAATGCGGAACAGTTATTACAAAATTTGCCAGAAAAAGAAATTAGGCTTTGGTTTGCAGGTGCAGATAGTCCTGATATTTCTGTATATACTAAAAGTCTAGCAAAAACAATAGAAAATAAGGCGCCAGCGCAATTAAATTGGACATATTCTGATAAGCCAGACGAAAAGCATAATACCATTTTTAGAGCAACCAAAGAAGAAGCTCTGACTTGGATTTTTAAACAGAAGTAGAATGCAGAGTTTTATTACTATTGTATTTATACATTAATCATAATTACTACTACGATTACTTTTTCTTATAAAAACGTGATTTAAAATTGATGGCAATCAATTAGCATACTCAACTAGTAATAGACAACTTAAATCGACTATTTTTCTTAAATATTAGTTTTTTTTTAGCATAATAGAAATAGAAGCTACGTATTTTTATGTTTTAAAGACGAAGCAATATTTATGAAGTTAAAATTATTTATTTTCTTATTAAGTCTTAGTGCAACCACTGTTTTTTCACAAATAGATGAATCACAAACAGGAGCTTGGTACATGTATTTTTATAAACACCAATTAAAAGAGGGACAATGGGGAATTCAAGGTGATTTTCAATATAGAGATTGGCAAGGTATAGGCGATAAGGAACAGTTATTATTGCGTTCAGGAATTACTTATTCACCTAAAAATGCTGATATAACATTTACTTTAGGCTATGGAAATATTACGAGTGGCGATTATGGAGAAAGTGATGAAGAGTCCTATGAAAATCGAATTTATCAAGAAGCCTTAATTCCACAAAAAGTAGGAAATCGTTTTTACTTCACACATCGGTTTAGATATGAACAACGCTTTGTAGAGAATCAAGATTTTAGAACACGTTATCGTTATAATTTATTTTTAAATATTCCACTCAATAAAACCCAATTAGAACCCAAAAGCATCTATGCCGCTTTATATAACGAGATTTTTATAAACGGATCTACCGATATTGGCGATGGAAATGAAGTTGAGATATTTGATAGAAACCGAACGTATTTAGGTTTAGGTTATGTTCTAAATCCAAATATTCGTTTTCAGCTAGGGTGGATGAATCAAAAAACAGTAAATTGGGGCAAAGGTCAACTACAACTAAGCATGCATCACATTATTTAACATGATTAAAGCCAATTATAAAAAGTATATCCTAGATTTTAAAAGACCAAGTGGCACCTCTAGAGGTGTGATGACAACTAAGGAAACTTGGTTTATTTTATTAGAATCAGATAGTAAATCTGGAATAGGAGAGTGTGGTATTTTAAGAGGTCTATCTATAGATGATAGACCAGATTATGAAGCTAAACTAAAATGGACTTGTCAAAATATAAATCTTGGTTTAGATGTTTTAATAGCCGAACTCATTGAATTTCCGAGTATTCAGTTTGGTTTAGAAACCGCTTTTAAATCCTTAGAAAGTATTGATAAGTTTCAATTATTCCCTTCCAATTTCACTTCTGGAAAAGATGCTATTCCTATTAACGGTTTGGTTTGGATGGGAACTGAAGCTTTTATGCGTGATCAAATCGAAGCTAAAATTAAAGCAGGATTCAATTGTATTAAATTAAAAATAGGAGCGATTGATTTTCAAACCGAATTAGATATTTTAAAGTCGATAAGACAAACATTTTCAGTTTCAGATATAGAATTACGTGTTGATGCTAATGGAGCATTTTCTCCAAATGATGCTTTAGAAAAGCTAAAGCAACTTTCAGAATATCAATTACATTCTATTGAGCAACCCATAAAACCAAAGCAATTTGAAGCTATGGCAAAACTTTGTGAAGTAACGCCCTTACCAATTGCATTAGATGAAGAATTAATCGGTGTGTTTTCAGAAGTAGAAAAACGCGAATTACTTCAAGCTATTAAGCCACAATACATTATTTTAAAACCAAGTTTGGTAGGTGGATTTACTGGAAGTATGCAGTGGATAAATAGTGCAGAGAGTCAAAATATTAAATGGTGGATCACAAGTGCATTAGAGAGTAATATTGGTTTAAATGCCATTTCACAATGGACCTATACCTTAAAAAATAAAATGCCACAAGGTTTAGGCACAGGAAGCTTATTTACTAACAATTTTCCTTCGCCATTAAGCGTAAAAAATGGTACTTTGCATTATAATTCAAAACAACCCTGGGAATTAAATTTTTAACTATGGATTATATACAACAAGCCTATAATTCACTACATGATTGGTGGCGATATGTCATAGGAATAGTAGTCGTATTCTTCTTTTGGCAAGTTATAGGAATGATTCCTTTACTTATCTTCATTGGAATTGAAGTTTTGAATGGCGCAGACATGAGTGTGGCTACAGATATTGCTTCTATGGCAAATTTATTAGGAAATAATTTATTTCTATTTTTAATGCTAATTTCATTTGCAGTAGGCTTGGTCGGTATTGTTTTAACATCAAAAGTACTACACAAACAATCATTTCTACAGCTAACAACAACAAGACCTAAAATAGATTGGAAACGATTTTGGTTCATTTTTATAATTTGGGCTATTTTCTCAATAGGGTCTACTTATTTGTCATTCTATTTAGCGCCAGAGGATTATGTTTTTAATTTAAATTTAAAGCCTTTTTTAATTCTCTGTGCTATAGTCGTTGTTTTTATTCCACTACAGACCAGTTTTGAAGAATATTTTTTAAGAGGTTATTTAATGCAAGGTTTTGGTGTGATAGTGAAAAATAGATGGTTTCCTTTACTGATTACATCGCTTATTTTTGGGTTATTACATGGTTTTAATCCGGAAGTAGAAAAATTAGGGCCAATTATAATGGTCTTTTACATAGGCACAGGATTGCTCTTGGGAATCATGACTTTAATGGACGAAGGTTTAGAGCTCGCCTTAGGTTTTCATGCTGCCAATAATATGTTTGTAGCATTATTAGTGACTTCAGATTGGTCTGCTTTACAAACCGATGCATTACTAACCCATACTGCAGATCCAGCTAAAATGACTATAACTGAAATTGTGGCACCAGTATTAATCGTTTACCCTATATTGTTACTTATTCTTTCTAAAAAATACGGCTGGACTAACTGGAAAGCTAAATTATTTGGAAAAGTAACAGAGCCACCAAAAGAAGATTATAAAATAATTGAATAGATATGACACCAACATTCGACAAAGTACATAACCGTTTTAAATTTAATGGCCTTCATTTTAGTCATGAAGAATTAAAAGAAGTAGCCTACAGCCTTATAAAAGAAGGACAGCCTTACGAAAAAGTAACCGGTGATTTTTTAATCGATTGGTTAAATCATAAGGATTATTTAATTGTTACAACATCGGGGTCTACAGGTTCGCCTAAACAAATTAAATTACAAAAACAAGCCATGGTTAACTCAGCTATTGCTACAGGTAATTACTTTGGATTAGAGCCAGGAGACAAAGCTTTACATTGTTTGCCTAGCCATTTTATAGCAGGTAAAATGATGTTTGTTCGCGCTTTGGTTTTAGGTTTAGAAATCGATTTTGTAGAGCCAACTGCTCATCCTGTTTTTGACTATGAAAAGTCTTATGATTTTTGTGCTATGATTCCGCTTCAAGTAAAACATACCATTAATCATATTCATAATATGAAAACCATTATTGTTGGAGGTTCTAAAGTAACGAAGCCACTTCTTGAGCAAATTAAAAATTCTAAACCCAAATTTTACGAAACATACGGAATGACTGAAACAGTGACACATGTAGCTTTAAGGTCGTTAGAGTCTAAATCAGGAGATCAGGAATCGTATTTTAATGCTTTAGAAAATATTAAGTTTGAAGTGGATGAAAGAAGCTGTTTAGTGATTCATGCACCAAATTTAGTCGCGGAAGAAACTTTAGTAACTAATGATATCGTTGACTTAGCATCAGAAACTAGTTTTAAACTCTTAGGACGTTTTGATAATGTGATTAATTCAGGAGGTGTTAAATTATTCCCCGAACAGATTGAAGAAAAACTACAACCTATAATTGATGAACGTTTTATTTTAGCGGGGCAAGATGATGCGGAGTTAGGTGAAAAACTTATTTTAATTATTGAAAACCCAAGAGATTCTATTGAAAGCATAAATAATAGAATTAAGCATCTTAAGGGCTTGTCAAAGTTTGATGTTCCAAAAGCAATTTACACAACCAGTCAATTTGTAGAAACTGTGAATGGAAAAATTCAACGAGATAAAACGATTAAAGCTGCTTTAGGTAGTTAACCGAACTCTATATAATTAGAGGTTTCATTAATTTAGGTAAACCATAAGGTAGCTTAGATTAGAGGTTATTAAAAAATGAGATAAAAGAAAAGCCATTACTCCTGTAATGGCTTTTTATTTTTATAGGAAATCAGAAAAATTTAATAATCACTTAGATTTCCAAAATTGATACCATTTTTTCTTTCGCTGTGGGTTATTACCATAACCGTAACCATAACCATAGCCGCCATAACCTTTTTTACCTAAGCTAACACCATTGAGTAGCATGGTTAATTTTGGTAATCTTTTTTCTTCGTATAATGGTTTTGCTACATGTTGCAGTAAGCGACTATCAATTTTATCGGCACTTACAACATAAATAAACATATCAGCCAACTTAGAAATTAGAAGTGTATCACTTACAATTCCAACAGCAGAGGTGTCTGCAATAATATAATCGTATTTTGAGTCAAAATGGTTAAGTAATTCTTCAACTCTGTCGCTCATTAATAATTCAGATGGATTTGGAGGAATCGTACCAGACGAAATAATATCTAAGAATTCAGTGTCTTTATGTTTTAATACGATTTCCTGTGGCTTAACAGATTTGTCTGCTAAATAATCTGAAAGTCCTTGACTAGGTTTCTCTTTAATATCAAGATATTCCAATATTTTAGGCACTCTAATATCTGTTTCTATTAAAAGTACAGATTTACCAGAATACGCAATGGACATCGCTAAATTTGTACTTGTATGTGATTTACCCTCTTGTGGTACAGTGGAGGTTATAAATAGTTTTTTAGAGTGTCCTTTAATATCTCTTAACATAAAATCTAAATTCGATTTTATAATTCTAAAAGCTTCTGCTTTAGGTGAGTAGTCGACTTTTTTTACCAATTTATGCTTTTTAGAAGTTTTAGGCACATCTCCTAAATAAGGGATGTCTAGTATACTCACTAAATCCTCTTTTTTATAAATCTTAGTATTTAATAAATCAGTGACATAAATAAATCCGATAGGAATACTCAAACCAAATAATATACAAGCAATATAAATCAACATCCCATTTGGAGCAACAGGCTTATGTGATGAGTGAGCACTATCAATAATTTTAGCATTAGGGGTATACATGCCTAGTCTTATAGCTGACTCTTCTCGTTTTTCTAATAAATAAAGATAAAGACTTTCTTTTATATCTTGTTGTCTTTTAATGTCTCTAAACTGACGCTCTTTAGTTGGTGCAGAATAAAGTCGTCCTTGGATTCTTGCATTATCTCTATTTAAACTATTTAATGTCAGTTGCGAGGTTTCCTTCATGTTCTTTAACGAATTTTGAAGGTTGGTTTTTAATGAAGAAATTTGATCATTTAACTGAATGATAATTGGGTTTTGTTCAGAAGAATTTTTAAGGAGTCGATCTCGTTCCGCTACTAAGTCGTTATGACTTTTTATAACCTGTGCTGTATTTGCATCACCAATACCAATATTAGCAGGAAGTAAGTCGCTAGTTCTATTTTCACTACGAACTTCATCCTCTAAAAAAGAAATCATTTGTATATTATTGGTTGTAGCTGATATTTGTGTTTGTAATTGTTGACCACTTTGGAGATTAAGATCTGCTTGAGACCCTAAGGCAGTTAAATTATTATTTTTTTGTGCTGTTTCTGCTGTATAATCTACTTGTTCAAGCTCTACAGAAACCTGCTGAAGTCTATTGTTTATAAAGTCAGAAGTCGCTTTTACTACGGCTTCTTTATCTCTTAA
Source organism: Winogradskyella vidalii (assembly GCF_013403955.1). GTDB lineage: Bacteria > Bacteroidota > Bacteroidia > Flavobacteriales > Flavobacteriaceae > Winogradskyella > Winogradskyella vidalii. The sequence continues at coordinate 84,137 of NZ_JABFDG010000005.1, forward strand.
AACATCGTTGTTATATTCTTTAATAACCTGATTTAAAAAGTCAACAGCTCTGTGTGAGTTACTTTCATTTAAACTTAATTTAAGGACACTAGATCCTTTGTCTGTCATTACATTTATTCTTCGTTGATAGCCATTTATTAACTTACTAATTGAAGTTATTGATATTTTTAAGTTACTACCAATTTTAGGTGCATGTTTGTCGATATTGGGTGTTAATACCATATCTCCAAAACCTGTTTTTATACGGGCGCCAAATTTATAGGCTACACCTTCTTGTTCATCACGATCAATTAAGGATTTGCCTTTTTTTTCAAAGGCTAAAAATTCAGTCGCAGATTTCACCTTAATATACAAGGTGGTGTCTACTTTATGTATGATTGAATCGCTAGCAAAAAAATTGATTTTTACAGGAGGGTTAGTATATATTTCTCGCTCAATGATACTTCCTTCTGTAAAATATCTAACATTAAGATTTAATTGTTTGATGACGTTCTCAATTAACGTCCTAGATCTAAGAGTTTCAATTTCATCTTTAATTTTGTCAGTACCATTTGAGAACAATCCATCGCTCGAAATTTCTTCGATAGATGGTAATTTATTAGACTGTTTTTCATCTCTTATTTTAATGGTTGCAGAGGCATTGTATTCATAAGTTGCATAACGCAGATAGGTGTAACCTAGAAATAATGCTATAATTACACAAAAGAGAATTGTTTTCCAATATGAAAAAAATAAGTCTACACTTTGTCTAACTTGATTAGGTTTTGTTTCCATAAGAGATAATAAATTATACTATTTTATTAAGAATACAGCTAATATGGTTGTAAGTGTTCCTATTGCTGAAATTAAAACACCATTATTTTGATTGTAAGTAGAAGATCTGACTTTAGCATTATTTTGTTCAACATAAATAACATCGTTTTGTTGCAAATAATAAACAGGTGAATTTACTACATTTATAGATGTTAAATCAATATTGGCAAACTTCTTTTTGCCATCAACTTCTCTAATTAGCTTAACGTTATCTCGCTTACCAAATATAGTTAAATCGTTAGCGTAGCCTAATGCTTCTAATAGAGTAACGCGTTCATCTTGCATAGTAAAAGTCCCTGGACTAGAGACTTCCCCAATGACTGTAACTGTAAAATTGGCTAGCCTAACATTAACGATAGGGTCTTTAGCCATAACTTTTATACGATCGACTAATAGGGTTGTTAATTCTTTACGAGTTAAACCTTCAACTTTAATAGTTCCTAATACTGGGAATTCAATATTACCTTCATAATCAACTAAATATGATTGTTGTTGTAAGGCACCTTGAGCACTTCTTAAATCGGTAGTATTATTTGAAACTACAGGAAGATTAAAAGGCATTGCAGTAGTTGGATCTAAAGCAGACACATTAATAGTTAATATATCATCTGGTTTGTAAGTTAGTTGAATTGGCTCTGATGTAAACAATCCCTCTTCAAGTGGTTTATCTTGAAAATAAATGATGTTTTTTCTTGAAGCACAAGACGTAGCAGTAATTATTGCTAATATTGAGATGATAAGGAATCGTGTTTTCATTTGTGTTTATTTATAAGTTGCAATACAGAATGTATTATTTTTTTGTGTCCAATACTTCGTAAGTAGAATTATTAGAGATGTATTCTGGAATTAATAACTTTATTGAAGATACTATTTCTAATGGTTGTGTCATTGAGTTCACAGATGTAAGCTTGTTAATTTGTTTTTCAACACTAACAATGTCAACATGTCTCGATTTTGCAATCATTATTTTATCGTGATAGGTTTTTTTTGTGTTTTCACCATCTGCTAAAAGTTCTTCATATATCTTTTCTCCTGGTCTCAAACCTGTAATTTTAATATCAATATCTTCAGGATAGCGAAGCCCAGAAAGAATAATCATATTCGTCGCTAAGTTAAAGATTTTAATAGGCTCTCCCATATCAAACACAAAAATTTCACCGCCATTACCCATAGCTGCTGCTTCAAGAACTAGCTGACATGCTTCAGGAATAGTCATAAAATAACGTGTAATATCTTTGTGTGTAACCGTAAGTGGTCCCCCTTTTTCAATCTGTTTTTTAAATAAAGGGATTACAGAACCATTTGATCCTAAAACATTTCCAAATCTAGTGGTTATAAATTTAGTGTGTCCTTTACCTTTTAGACAAGTAGCGTAAAGCTCAGCAATTCGTTTTGTCGCTCCCATAACATTAGTAGGGTTGACAGCTTTGTCTGTTGAAATAAGAACAAATTTATCAACGCTGTGTTTAACGGCAATATCAGCGACGTTTTTAGTGCCTCCAATGTTAACACTAACAGCTTCAAAAGGGTTGTTTTCCATTAAGGGAACGTGCTTATAAGCAGCGGCATGAAAAACAATTTTAGGTTTATATTGATTAAATATTTGATCGATTCTTGTTCTATTTCTAACATCGGCAACAATAGCATCAATATTTTCTAGCCCTTGCTGTCTAAACTCTTGTTGAATGTCATAAAGCGCAGACTCTGCATTATCTACAAGGATGAGTTGTTTGTAATTATACAGACTTACTTTTCTACAGATTTCACTACCAATAGAACCGGCCGCACCAGTGATTAAGATAACTTTATTATCGTATTGTTCTTCTAAATCTGGATTTTTAATGCTAATTGGGTCTCTTCCAAGAAGGTCTTCAATTTTAACTTCTTTAATTTGACCAACACTTAAATCACCATCAATCCAACTTTGAACTGGAGGTACAATCTTTACCTTAAGTCCTAAAGAAAAAAGATTACCTGTAATTTGAAGGAGTCTTGAAGGGTCTATATTTTGTATCGAAATTATAACCTCTTCAACATTATTCTTATTTATGAAGTCTTCATCAATGGAATCAATGCTGTAAACTTTGAGAAGGTTTATTTTTTTTCCAATTTTACGTTCATCATCATCAATAAAACCAACTACAGCAACACCATTTTTAGTGTCATTTTGAATGGCATCATAAGTTAGCATTCCTGAATTTCCTGCGCCAAAAATTAGAACATTGGAAATCGATTGAAAATCTTGAGTAATATGATTGTATAGAGATTTAATGAATAATTTCGCACTAATAAGGAACAGTATATTTAATAATAAATGAATGTATATAATTGAACCAGAAATATTAAAAATACTATCTTCTCCAAAATACTTTCTACTCATAAAAGTGCAGCATATAAGTAGGGTAGCTAAGATGTTGGCACCTATAATCAGGTTTACAATATCTTTGAAACCTGTAAATCTAACAACACCTTTATAAGCTCCAACAGCAATGAGGCTCACTGCAGCAATGAGGATAACATAAGGAACTTGTTTTAATACAATGATAAAATCAAATTCTAGCGCAAAATTAAAACGAATTAAATACGCCATAAAAAATGTCACGACTACTATTGAGATGTCAAATAGTAAAACGAGCCATTTAGAAGCATATTTCTCCGATATTTTATTTAGAAAACGGATTATCATGTTACAAAATACGAATTTATAGCAGAAATAACCCTATTTAATTCGTCGTCAGTAAGGTTAGATCCACTAGGTAAACAGAGTCCTTTTTCAAACAATTCGTCTGAAACACCATTAAGATAGCTTGGTGCATCTTTAAATACAGGCTGTTGATGCATAGGTTTCCATAAAGGTCTCGATTCAATATTTTCTTTTTCTAAAGCTAACCTTAAACCCTCTCGTGTTTGTTTGGAATCTAATAAAATACAAGATAACCAACGGTTAGAAAAATAACCATCAGGTTCTGATAAAAATGAAACCTGAGTATGTTGTTTAAGGGCATTAATATAGAATTCGTAGTTAGAACGACGTTTGGCAACATGACTGTTTAAAATTGTCATTTGTCCACGGCCAATACCAGCAACAATATTAGACATTCTATAATTATAACCAATATGAGAATGTAAATAGTGTGGCGCGTTATCTCTTGCTTGTGTGGCTAAGAAAACAGCTTTTTCTTTGTCTTCTATAGATTTAGTAACTAAAGCACCACCTCCTGAAGTGGTTATAATTTTATTTCCATTAAATGAGAGAATAGAAAAGTCACCAAATGTTCCACAATTTTGGCCTTTGTATTGACTTCCTAAAGATTCGGCACTGTCTTCAACAATTGGTATATTATATTGTTTTGCTATCGTATTAATTTCATCAACCTTATAAGGCATTCCGTATAAGTGAACAGCAATAATTGCTTTAGGTGTTCTGCCTTTAGAAATTCTATCTTTTATTGCTATTTCCAGTTGCATAGGGCACATATTCCAGGTGTCTTCTTCACTATCTACAAAAACGGGAGTTGCACCTTGATAAGCAATTGGATTGGCAGAAGCAGAAAATGTTTTACTTTGGCATATAACTTCGTCACCAAGACCTACACCTAATAAAATAAGACTTAAATGTAATGCAGAGGTGCCAGATGCTAAAGCAGCAACATGTTTGTTGTCGTCAAGGTAAGATTCAAGATCTTTTTCAAAACCATTAACGTTTGGTCCTAACGGAGCTACCCAGTTAGAATCGAAAGCTTCTTTGATGTAAGGCTGTTCATTACCACTCATGTGTGGAGATGATAACCATATTTTTTTGTTCATAGGTTAATACTTTAAGTTAAGACCTAAAGGTTTTAATTATAGGTGATTGGGACCTGAATAATTAATGATAATTACAGTGCTAATATAAGTCCTTAAATATTAAAGAATGAAACAATAATATAATTTTACGATAAACTGTATATTTTACACGACATACCATTTTAGTGGTGATTTTAAACGTCAAAAAATCAGATAAAATGCAATTGTATTTTTATATTTTAGAGTTGTTTTTTTACTTATCATATTTAATTATTGGACTTTTTTTTATAAAATTGATTAGTGTAAATCAAAGCTTTAGTTTTGTATTAGTCTGTTTTAATGGTTTTTACGATTCAAATGTTTTTTGTTTTTTCAAATTAGATTAAAATTCATTTTCTAATGATAAGTTATATTGAGTGGATGCGAACTCTAATTTTATAGTGTTTAATTAAGAGAGAACGGGGATGATTTTAATTCATATAATTTATGTAAAGTTTGCTTAAATAGTGATAACAGACCATTGCTTTTTTATATTTGTGAAATTTGACAATGGATTTTGTGATAACGTATAATTTTAAACTAAAACATGCCAATATTAACCCCAACTTATAAACCTCCGTTTTGGGCAAAGAGAGGTTTTATTTCTACCGTTTTTTCAGGATTAGCTCGAAAAGTAGAAGGAGTCCAACAAACTAGAGAACGTATCACATTAAGTGACGGTGATTTTATGGATTTAGATTGGAGCTATGCATCACAAGAATCTAAAAAAATTATAATTCTACTTCATGGACTCGAAGGTCATGCGCAGCGCCCATACATCACAGGTACAGCAAAACTTTTCAATAACAACGGTATTGATGCTGTTGGTGTTAATTTTAGAGGATGTAGCGGAACACCTAATCTGTTATTTCGAAGTTACCATTCGGGAGCAACAGAAGATTTAGATGCTGTGGTTAAACACGTTTTGGCCAAAGGTAATTATCAGGAAATTTATATTAAAGGTATAAGCCTTGGAGCTAACATGGTTCTAAAATATGTTGGTGAAGGTAACGACTTAGCAAAAGAAATTAAAGCTGTAATAGCTGTTTCTGCACCTTGTGATTTAAGTGGTTCTTGTGGTGAATTACTTAGTTTAAAGAATAGGCATTATGCTATTCGTTTTTTAGGACATCTAAAAGATAAATTAAAGCCTAAAATCAATCAATTTCCTGAAAACATATCTATTAGCGATTTTAATTCAATTAAAACTTTAAAAGATTTTGACGATATTTACACAGCTAAAGCACATGGCTTTAAGAATGCTTTAGATTACTACGAAAAGTCTAGTTGCTTACAGTTTCTGCCAAATATTAAAGTGCCATCGCTTATCATTAATGCGCTTAATGATTCTTTTTTATCAGCAAAATGTTATCCGGTTAAAGAAGCAAAGCAAAATCCTAATATCTTTTTAGAGATGCCAAAACATGGTGGTCATGTTGGATTTGTAAATAAAAAGAATGTTTATTATAACGAACAACGTGCTTTGGAGTTTGTTAATTAATATTTTCTAATTGACTTACAATTTCATTTTGGTACTAAAAATGCACTAGAAACTATCTAAACTAAATTTAGGTTTTAAAAGCATTCTATGTAATTAAAGAAAATAGCTTTAATACCTTTCAAAAATATCACTTTGATAAGGTGCTATGTTATAATATTAATTACATTCTATTCTATAAACTTCTCTAACCTCGCTTCCGGTAGGAGGTACTGAATAATTAGTTTCTTCTTGGCAGTCTACATCTTCACGATCAGTTTCGCTATAGCTGAGTAGCCAGGTTTCTGTAGTTTCTTCTAAGTATTTAGCTTCAATGTAGGTGACTTTCTCACAGGCGCAATCATCATCATCATCATCAAGTTCTGATTCTGCAGAGCAGCCTAATAAAAATGTAAAACTAAACATAAGGTAAATTGGTAAAACTGTTTGTAATTGTTTTTTCATGATTAAGTAAATTTGGGATTACAAACATATATAATTATTTTCTTAAAATCTACAAAGTGTATAATAAAATCGATGAAATACATAATTTTGTTGATTTTTTAGTGAATTTTCTTACTTTTATTGTTGATAACTACCTTTTTTGACTATTTTTATTGTTTAAAATTGTGGGTGTAGTCTAATTTTTTGGTTGTTAGGTAGTTCTAATTAAAATTACAGCTATTAATGCTTTAAATAGAATAATTGCTAAGTCATTTTTAAGTTTAAACGTTTTGGATTATTTTTTTGGGTTTAATATGATAATGTTTCTTTTTAACTTTTGAAGTTATTTTCTTTAATCTATCCCTTTTCTTGAGATTAAGTTTTGAAAGGCTTTTTTATTTCATTGATTTTCTTAATTTTAGGAAAACTAACAATTCATGCTCAAAAAAGTCTTCGCAAGTGCCGTTTTTGGTGTTGAAGCTTCTACAATTACAGTAGAAGTCAATGTGGATAAGGGTGTTGGTTATCATTTAGTTGGGCTTCCAGATAATGCCATCAAGGAAAGTAATTACCGAATTGCAGCTGCACTTCAAAATAATGGTTACCGTATTCCTGGTAAAAAGATTACCATAAATATGGCACCTGCCGATTTGCGGAAAGAAGGTTCTGCCTATGATTTAACCTTGGCTATTGGAATTTTAGCCGCATCCAATCAAATTAAAGCAGAAAACCTAGAAGATTATCTTATTATGGGTGAATTGTCTCTAGATGGTAGTTTACAACCGTTTAAGGGCGCTTTACCAATTGCTATAAAAGCAAGAGAAGAGGGGTTTAAAAATATCATTCTTCCAGTCCAAAATAGTAAAGAAGCTGCTATTGTTGATGACATAAAAGTCTTTGGTGTTGAAAATATCATGCAGGTAATCAATCATTTTGATAAGGAGGAGCCTCTTGAGCAAACTATCATAAATACAAGAGAAGAATTTTATAAAAGTCTCGATTTCCCCGAATTCGATTTTGCGGATGTTAAAGGGCAAGAATCCATAAAACGCTGTATGGAAATTGCGGCTGCTGGTGGGCATAATATCATACTTATTGGACCGCCGGGCTCTGGTAAAACCATGTTGGCAAAACGTTTACCAAGTATATTACCACCGATGACTTTACATGAAGCTTTAGAAACCACTAAAATTCATTCGGTTGTGGGTCGTGTAAAAGCACATGCGGGATTAATGGCACAGCGACCATTTAGAAGTCCACACCATACCATATCGAATGTTAGTTTTACAGTTGTGGGGGCGAATTAATTATTATATTTGAAAAAAAATATAATATGCTTGCTATATACACAAGGTTAAGCCGTGAGGATGACAAATCTACATCAATCGAAAATCAAATAAGGGAGGGGAAAGCGTTCGCAAAGAAGCATAACCAACAATTTACTATATATAACGAGGGAGAGGGTGTAAGTGGCACACTTGAATTATCTGACAGACCTCAGCTATATAATTTAATTTCAGACATTAAAAGCGGTGTAATTAAAAGCGTTTGGATGAGAAACCAAAACCGTTTAGACCGTAATACGGCAACGTTTTACTTATTCGTGTCGGCTGTAAAAAAAGCTGATATTAACGTTAGTTTTGGTGATGGGGAGGCATTGGATTTTAACGACCCAACAACACTACTACAAACCTCAATTATTTCATCATTAAATCAATACACAGCACAATTACAAGGAGTACAAACAAAAAAAGCCCTTAGAGATTCCGCTAGTGAGGGCAAAGCGTGGGCTGTTATTCCATACGGTTACTCAACGGACGAAAACAAGCATATTATAATTGATGAATCGCAAGCCGAAACGGTAAAGGAAATATTTAATTTATCCTTAGAGGGTTGGGGTGTTAAACGTATTTCAACACATTTAACAGAAAAGGGCGTTCCGACCAAGTATAACGCTTATGATGGAACGATTAAGATAATTAACAAGCATAATAAAAACGTCACTGAACGAGCTAAAAAAAATATTGTCTGGAGTGCTAAAACCGTGTTAGGTATTCTTAAAAATAAATGGTATATCGGAACTCGTACTTATAGTGGAGTTGAATATCCGACCCCTCGAATTATTGATAATGAATTATTTGATAAAGTTCAGAAGAACCTTGTAAAAAACCGAATTAAGAGTAGTGGTAAGAAAGTTGAGTATAGATATTTACTAAAAGGTTTATTGACGTGCGGTAAATGTGGGCGCAATTATTACGGACGTACTCGACCATCAAAACGTGATAACTTTTATATGTGTAGTTCTAAGCGTTACCCTAAATTAAATTGCGGTAACAAATCAATTAGTATTCCATATTTAGAAACCTTTATAATTAAACACCTCTTTCAATCAAAAGACTTATTAAATCATTTACAAGCATTAGATAAGGTTGATAATTCATTGAATGAGTTGAGGGCTGAACGTGTACAAGTGGTATCTAACATAGAAAAAGAGATTGAAGTTAATGAGCGTTTATTTAACTTATTAAGTAATCCTAAATTAACTTATGACGATAAACTTATCAGTAATTATGATAAATCTAAGAAGCAAATAGAGGTGTTTAAAGCACGTTTACAAACAATTGATAATAGTATAAGTGAACGCACGAATAATGACCGTATAGAAGCCTATAAGAATGAGGTTAAGAATGTTGATTTAACCAACTTTACACAACTTAAAACAGCTATTAATAATATTGTTGAGAGTATTGAAATACTATCGACCAAAGATGTTAATAATGTAGATGTTTATGCGATTTCAATTAAATATAAAGCCTTTAATGAGGTTTCAACGTTCTACACTAAATTACCGTATAATAAATGGATATATGTATCCAATTACACAACTGAACAAACTCAACAAGATATTAAAGATAATATAGAGTTATATAAGTATGAATATAAATTAAAGCACGGTGTTGAAATTGAAGTTCCTATTGAAGATTATCATTTATTCACATCTGAATCGGGTGGTACTGTTATTTTCGATGCGTTGGAAATAACCAAAAATGAATTAATTGAATTTAACTGAATTTAACTAAGTATATAAACAAAAATAACCACCCCCATTAAATCGAGGTGGTTATTTATTTTAGTGGTGCTATACGGCTAAATTTAACACCACTTGACAGAATAAAAATAATTATTCTTTGTTTCGTGGGGGCTAGGATTGTGCGATACTAAAACCCCCAATGTAGGAAGATAAACCCTACATTTATTTTTTTATATAAGACAGTCTAGGACGTAAAGTGTTAAGGTGTGAATCGTATATTAAAACGTCACTCATTAGTCGCTGTAATTGGTGTATTTTGTAATTGTTATGCCCTTTACCTATCACATTGGTAAAACACTCTATAAACTCATTCATTTGCTTTAAACGTGTGTTTTCGGCTTGGTTGGTTGTATAGTGTTTAAAATTGTCCTCATTAACATTCGTAACTACATTATTATTTTCGTCTAAGATTAAATATGTCGGTCTGTAATTTTTTGTCAGTTGTTGAAATTTTGATAAATCAATTTCTAGTAATTCGACAAGTTTAGTAAATGAGATTGGTATATCTATTTTACTTGCATACTTTGAAGTAATTGCATTTTCAACATACTTGTTAGGTGTTTTTAACAGTTCCGTTAAATCTTCTTTAGATGTTGGAATAGGTAAAAACTTTGTTAATTCGGTTTTAATTGCTTCAAACTGTTTAAGGTTCTTTCTTGCAGTTCCAAAAGCTGTTCTATATTCATCATTATCAAAATATATTAGTTTGGGTTCGAATATGACCTCATCTTTTTCATCTCCATTAATTTTATGCCTCAACAATGTAGTTAGGGGTAATTTTTTATTGTCGGCTTCTTTTTGGTATTGTTGTTTATCTTCTGTAGTTAATCTAAGTGTTACCTTTTCGGTGTATGTTTGTTTTTTATTTTCCATATCTTTTAATTTATGTCTTTGTTTATATATCAGTGATTTAGGTAATAAAAGACCGATAATGGCAGTCAAATATGCCAATGATTGACCGCTAATGACTTACAATTGTATTATTTAATATTAATGTAAATCAAAAACCATACATACTAGATTATCAGATAGTTGAATTTTACAAGTATTTAACGTGTTAAAAATATGTTAAAGTTATGATTAAATATTGCTATGTGAAAAATTTGGTTATAAGGTTTGTTTTTTCGATATTTGAACCACGTTAAACAATTAATAAAAAATTACAATAATGAGTAGAGTAAGAATGGTTTATCCAACACCAGTAAAAAGAACAAAAAAAGAAAGAGATGCATTAAATGAAACTGCTGAAGGTCGTTTAATATTGATAAATGAAATGGTAGCAAAAGCTGAAGTTGAATTAAACAATTTATTATATACTAAAGAATCAATTGAAGCTACTCTTAAAGCTAAAAAAGATAGTATTAAAGCTTAAAGCTGAAAATAAAAGGTCAATACCTTTAAGTAAAGAAAACCCCTTAGAACGTCGTATTTGATGTTTTAAGGGGTTTGTTATTGTTATGTTTGTTCAAAACTTCAAAACTTATGTTCAAAACTCTTGACAATTTAAATATAGAAGTATATTTATTTTATTTAATTTTGAAACAGCTTGATAATTGATTTATAATCAGTGTTGAGTGGGTAGAAGTTTAATTAAATCATAGTTTATTTATGACTGAAACTAGTTATAAAGAAAAACTGCAAACCATTTACTGGTTTACAGCTGTTCTTTACTTTATTACTGGTATTGTAGAAATAGTTAGCGGACTAGTCTAATACCTTAAAGTTTTTTTAGTCGAAGCACTTGATGCTTCATTCATTCCCCACTTATTTATTAGGTGGGGTATTTTTTTACATATACAAATATACAAATTTTATTGTATAATATATACGCTATATACGGTATATATTATATTTTTTTTACTAATTAGCACATTCAATATGACTAAACATATTGATTTTGTTGCTGGTGGTGGTGGTTTTGATTTATAAACCTAAATGTATGTGTTGGAATAAGGTACACCAGGTTAAAAATAAAAACCCTTTGAGTGTCTTGTATGATGTTTTAAGGTTTTTTTTATATAATAATGTAGGGTTGTTGTATATGTGCTTAATTAAATATATGATATTAATAAGTGTATTTAATTGTTATTTTATTAATAAATGTTAATTTATTTTAGTGATACAATAAAAATGTAATATAAGTTAGAAATAAAATTGACTTTATTTGGTTATTTAAGTATATTTGTGTATAGGGCGGTGGTAATGATGCTTGTCAGCTACTGAACTATTTTAAAAAATATATGGAAATACCAAAAAGGCAATGGAAACTTAATCCAAATTGCACAACTGAAATGTCAGTACAAGAAAAAAAGGATGCTTACTTACTTGTACTATTACTTAATCAATACGGAAACTATAACGAAACATTTGAAGCCATCAAAAAGGACTGGTTAAACTTGTTATATAGTTTGCCATCAACCAAGGATAAAAAGGCTTATAACAGCGTTAAAAGTTCTCGTAGCTATACTATGCTTAGATTAAAATCCATCTTTAAGAACTATATTATTCAATCTAAATAGTCGGAGATGAAACAAAAAAAAAGATAGCTAAATCACCAAAACTATTTAACTATCTCTTTAAGGTGGGGTGAGTCCTCACCAAATAATAACGTGATTAGTTTAAAGTGTCAATTGTTGGAGCAATTGAATCACGACCGATAAACCTCTCTCATATAAATATACTTAAAAAGTTAAAAAAAGTCAAGTTTATAAGGGTTTACGAATACCTATTTAACCGTGTCAAAAAATGAGGTTAAAGAAATTAAATTTCAAAATAAATACGTAAACGGTCAAGCCTTAGAGGTTATTACCGATTTTTCAAATAATAGCTACATAATCAAAGGTAGTACTGGAATAGGTGGAACAACCGCCTTGTTAAATTACACACAAGGAAACTGTTTAATAGTATCTCCAAACGTGGGAATGATTGAGGGCAAAGCCCAACAAACAAAAAATTATAATAGTGATTTTAGAGCGTTTATTTATAGTGGCTCTGAAAACATTGATATAAATAATAGTTGGGATTTTGTAAATAATTATTTGACCCATACAGATGAATCTGAGCAGAATATTATTATTAATTGCACTCCAGACCAACTAATTAAACTCAGAGCGACTAACAAGGGTTTGTATAATCAGCTTTTAACTATTCCTATCTTTATTGACGAATACCATAGTTACACTATAGATAGCGAGTTCCGAAATGTTATGGGTGAGTTTTTGGAGTTGGTGTATAATGAATGGAGGGCAAATTTTAAACTTTCAACAGCAACCCCAAATTATAATAATATTGATGTTCCAACCGATAAAGATGTTAAGTACTTCAAATTAACTAAGTCAGACCAACAACCTAAACCGCTAAAATTATCAAATAACCTCGCTGATGTTAAAAGGTTTGTTTACGATGAAAACACAAAGGGTCGTTTAGTTGTTCTTTTTTCGAATGATAGTGATTTACATAAGTCGTTCAAGGATTTGAAAGTTAAAAACCTCGTTGGTAAAAACCTTGGTATTAAATTAAAGGCTTATAAACGAGGGGTTGAGGTAAGTAGTGATTTATATAATGATTGCGAATTGTTGATTCTTAGTAGTAGTTATTTTGCTGGGTTTGATATTGATGTTAACTGTAGTATATGTATTGTTTCTAATCAGAAAAGTGATGCTTTTAAAATTGGTGTAAATGATGCTGTTCAATGTTACGGACGTGCAAGAAAACAAGTATTTAACGCATTGTTTGTTAATGCAAAAAGTAAGATTGATGTTAATACTAAATTAGCAACTCAATATCCAACTTCAATAAATGAAATAACTAATAGTATCCAATTTTTTAATAATCAATTAGAGTTCTTTAATTCCCAAATTGAGGGGGTTACACTATATCACGACATCAAACACATTAAGGAGGTCACTCCGCATTTATACGTTAATAGAGCTGTTTTAATCGAACCTATTTTAAAAAATGTGTTGAATTATCAGTTATATAATAAGGAGGTTCTAACAGCAGAATTTGAGCGTTATGGGTTTGTGTTAAGTCAGTATGATAATAATGATTTTGAAATACCAAAACAGAATAATTCAACACCATTTAAGGAGCGTTTAACCAACTTATTAAGTTATGATAGTGATATGCTTCTAAAGAATTATAAACATTCAAAATACAACCTCAAATCAAAGAATAACGGTAGTTTCTCGCATAAGGCAACATTTGAATTATTGACAGCTTATTTATTGAAAATAACTAATAGTGAAATAATTAATAAGTTAAATAATAAGAGGGTGAGACCTAACGAGTTTTTTAATAGTGTTGATTTGTTTTTACGTGTAAATTTTGATTCAAAGTATGTTTTTGAGGGTTTGAGCGTTCAGCAAATAAGTAATGCAAGACGTTTGTATTATAGTGATGGTTTGAGCGATTATTTTCGTGAAAATTATCTACTGAATGACTGGCAGTATTTATATAGTTGTTTTAAAGTTGATAATAATATTTTATCTGAATCAATTGAGAGGGAGATTAAACTATATGAGGTTTTTTATGATGTTAGTTTATATGAACCTTTAGTTATTGACAAATCTCATAGAGGGAGGAACATTAAAAAAATTATACATTCAGAATTAAATAATTTTAATATCGTACTTAATGAAGATGAAAAAGACTGGTTAAAAGATGTTAGTAATAAGATTTTTAAAAAGTTGGATAGTGGGGAGAAGTATATTAATTATAATACACGTTCAGCAATTAAAAGTAAAATGAATAACGTTCTTATATACCTTTTAACAGATGGGAAAATAGGGAGTGTTTCAGAAGTGAAAAATAGAGAGTACAACCCATTAACTCAAACACCAAAGGCTTTACGTTCAATAATACCAATTAAGTTGGTGAGCGTGGATTTGACGAGCGCAAACCCTCAAATAGTTGATAGCATCCTAAAAACTACCATAGGGTTAAACGTTTATAATAATTTAATGACCGCCCGAAACATAAGCCGTAATAAGGCAAAGAAAATATATAATACTTGTTTAAATAATCATAATCTAACAGTATCAAACGCTAAGAAAATATATTTAGATTGTGGTTACTCGGATTGTAAGGCTTTGGAGTTGGCAAGGTTAACCGCTAATGTTGAAAAAGGTAGTTTCTTTGAAATTATGACCGCTAACGAAAAAATACTTATGCAACGTTATAAGGATATATTACCGTTTAACTCTTATAGGTTTCACGATGCAATAATTATGTCTTTAGAAGATATTGAAACTAATAATATAATCTTACCAAATGTGGTAAAAGATTATGTGTATCATAGTGAGTTATTTAATGATTCTAGTAAGTATTTAGGTTTAACCACTAACACACCATTTAATATAATTGGATTTGTAAATAATTACACTAAGTTGGCTAGTTAGTTGGTGTTGAATATCAATATTATTGGTGTTGAATATGATATTTAACACCAAGATATTACAGTTAAATATTAGTAAAACGCTTGAAAATGAGGTGTTTATATTGTGTTGGTAGGTCACGTCCTCAGAGAGTTGTTCTATAGTAACCTATTCTAAGGACGTACCCTAATTATCTAACTAACATCTTGTAAGATACCTTTAACTTTTTGCACCGTACCAAGACTAACATTTGATAATTTAGCAACGTTTCGCAATGAGTGATTCTGTTTGAGGTACTTAACAACCTCCTTATGTTTTGTCAATACGGTTTTATTTGATTCCTTTGAACCTTTAGCACGACCTTTATAAGTTCCGTTTGCCTTAGCTATTGCGATGCCCTCGGCTTGACGTTCTAAAAGTGTTGAGCGTTCCATTTCGCTAATGTTAGCAAGTACTGATATAATTAGTTTAAATGCACTATTTTCTTTGCCATCGATTAATGATTCAATACCAAGGTTATCAACTTTTACAGTAACTCCCTTAGCTGTGAACAGTTCTAAGGTGTTTAATATATCTAGTAGGTTACGACCTAAGCGGTCAATTGAATGCACACTAACATAGTTTATACCACCATTGTTAACAGCCGTTAATAATTCCCTAGCATCTTCACGCTCTGCAAATGGTATCGAACCGCTACATATATCATAATAAACCCTCTCGTTATTAGATTCATTAATTAATTGTCTTTTCTCTGATTGGTTTGATGTTGAAACTCGTATATATCTTGCTTTCATAATATGTACTATTTAAAAGTTAAGCAAATATATATTATTATAAATTATTGTACTAATTTTAGGGTGGTTATTTTTAGTACACTCTAAGCTTAGTATTTCTGTAAGTTGAATTTTTTTAAGTGTGATATGTTTAGACCATAATCTAAATTTGGTACGCTCCCAAAAAATGGTATAATTCACTTTTAACCAAAATTTGAGATATTTATAAAATTTCAGAAAATTTTAATGAAGCACATCGAGTGCGTGAGGTTTAAACGCAAAAATGTGTATATCTAAGAGAGGTTACATTATTCAATTAATTGGGTTAAATGATACGTAGGGAGGTGTTATGTAGGGAGAGGGGGTACATAGGAGGGTTAAATCAATTATATAGTGAATACGTGGCAACATTGACCCATTTAGGAACATAAAGGGGGTGTAGGGGGGCTAATTTGTGCGCCGTGCGTACGTTTGAATATATCTAATTAATACCTCCCTATATAGAACCCTAAGTAAAATTTACAATAAGTATGCAATTTGTAAAACATAAAGTTTAATTAATATTAAATCTTGCTATTTGCTAGGTTCTGTACGTGGAAATGCAAGGTGTCTATACTGTTTTTATTTATGTATTCAACGATAAAATCAATTATATCATTCCGAAGTTTAATGTTACTTTCTAAAAATTCTTTATAATTAGTCGTTTTTAGTTTTCCTTCAGAATTTGTTTCAAGGATAATATCCTTGATAACTATTTCGGCTAATTTTTTTTCTGGATAAGTAATTATTTCGTCAACAAAACGTGGATTTCTGTTGGTATGAGCAAATACATTTCTGTTTGAAGATAGTTTTCTCAATTGGGTAATTTGATTTTTTGAGAAAATATTTAAATTTATCAGAATTTTAATTTTTGCTCCAAAACTAATTACACTCGTGTTTAGAATATAATTCAAAAAGAATATTTTATCCTTTGGACTTATATGGTGTGTTATTATCAAATTTAAGAATAATTCAATTTCGTTGAAGATGTGAATAGATTCTCCTATATTTATATGTGTTTCCTCTTTCATTGCGTTTCGAGTAATGTTGCCTAACGTGATTGTGTATGGTTAGTTGCGTGGTTAAGCAACGACCAAAGCAATTAATTATACACGGTGTTAGCAAATCGTTTTTTATTATTTTATAAATCAATTTATAGTTATATGAATTATTCTAATGTAAATTTATAAGTAGAACCTCCAAAAGCAATTACAACCATTACTTTTCCTTTCGCATTTACTATTTCGTTGTATATGTCGCTTTGTGACCAGTCATAATATCCATATTTTATTTGGTTTTTTACACCCATTGCACCAGTTGTTAATTCTTTGTAGCCAGTTATTGTAACATTACCTCCTAAAAAAGCTGGTGAACTTAAGTTTGCTCTTATTTTTTTGCCATCAGAGGTTTTAATTGAAATCATTCCCGTTTCGATACCTATCATACTTGCACTTTTGTCTTTATATTCATAAAGTTTGAATTGAATAGAACCTTTAGTGTTTTTTGTTGTCTCCAACGTTTTTTTAGCATATTTCAAAGTAGTTTCAATATCTTTCTCTGAATATCCATTTTCTTTCAATTGTTGACTCAAATATTCTTTATATTCATCTAAACTCTTAAATTCCGGCATTTCATTTAAAATAGTATGTACTCGTAAATCTGAATCATTAGTAGCTGAATTTGAAAAAGTGCCAAAGGAAACATTTCTTTGTACTTCACCAATCTTATCTCCAAATTCATCTACTAAGTCTGTCTTTTCAAAAAGTTTTTGAGCATTAATAATATTTATGTATAGTAGAAAGAAAAGTATTGTCGTTATTTTCATAAGTATTTCGTTTTTAATGTTTGCCAACGGTTTTTGTGTATGGTTAGTTGCGTGGTCAAGCATCTAATTTAGCAAATAAAAACCGAATAGAAAATCCTCGAGGATTTTCGTAAGTAGGCTAGAACTAGCAATAAATTATATACGGTGTTAGCCATAGTTTATTTCTGTCATTGCGTATTCATAAATTGGCTCAAATCCAACTGCTTTCATTACTTGATTAGAAGCCAATTCGTTTTTGTCAGTCATTACATAAACAGTTCCGTTCTCCTTTTCTAATAACCTAGAACAGAAAGAAAGCAAAATTTTCCCATATCCTTTTTTTCTAAATTCCGAATTGGTAAATAAAATACCAATATCTGGGTCAATTATAGAACAAAAACTTAATAATCTATTTGATTTATTTTTTAAAGTATAAACTTTAGCTGTTTGAATTAACTGAAACATTCTTTGTTGCATCTCTGCTAATGACTTATCATTTTCTCCATTGTATTCTTCGTGATAATATTGTTGAAGCATTATAGCTAATTTATTAAGTTCAGCCATTCTGCCTAATTCTATTTTAAGTCCGTTATAATCGAAATCTCGGATTTTTTCAGACTTGTAAAATATTCTTTCTTTCCTCAAAGTATGTTTATCAACTTTGAAAAACTCAATTAGTTCTGTTATTAATTTTGCATCTCCACTAGCTATGTAATTCGTGTATTGGTTCAAGTCAAATATTTCCTTTATTTCATTAAACTGTGATTCATTCCAATTGTGTCCATAAATCAAAAGTATATCTCCGTGTAAAACTAAAATCCAACCGTTTTTAGTTTTATTTATAAAAGAAGCATCAAATAGTTTTTTTGAACCACTTTGAACTCCTTCAATATAGTCTTTCAAAAATTTATGTCGAAATAAATTGATTCCAACTTCTTGGAACAAAAGTTTATTAAATTCTTCGGGATTATCTTTTGGCGTAAAGTTCATTCAAATTATGGCTAACTGGTTATATGAAACATAAATATATACATAATCTTTATGTATATGGGGATAACAAAAGTTTTTTTGTTTCTCTTTAGTTGGTTTTTTTATAGCTATTTAATTGAATTTGTTTTACAGAATAATTACTTAGTTCAAATATGGGGTAAACATAGGATTTTAAAAATGGTACGTAAATTTCATAACGAAAATTGCTTTTGTATGTAGTTAATATTTGCTACTGAATGTAGTAATTTAATGTCTTGCATTATAAAATTATATACTTTTATACTTTAAAAATTCATATAGGTTTGGCGGTAATAATTAGAATTGAGATAAAGCAATTGGATTTGCTTGAATGGGAGGATGAGTTCAGTCCAGAGCAACAAGATGATTTAAATTCTTTAATTTATTTTTTCAAAAATAGGGTTAAAAAGAACTTAGAGTACTTGATTAATGGCTATTATCAAGTTAATTTGGTGTTTAATTTTAATCCTTTGACCAAAAAGTTTATATTGGTAAAGTGTTCAAATTTTGAGCATATAGTATTAGAAGTTCTGAGAACGGATTTAAAAGATTATACATAAATTAAATGACTTTAAGTATGGATAATTACAAAAAAAATGATGGTAGAATGTGGTTTTTTCATTCTAAAATCGGGAGCTTTATAATAAGGTTCATAATACTTGGTGTGATTGCGTTAGGTTTATATAGGTTAATTTTCGGTTAATATTAAAGGGGTTCTTAATCATTAAGTTGTTGATTATTAATTAAAAACGTGTAATGTAAATAACCCACACAACTATTACTAAAACAAACGTAGCCCTCGTCGGCGGTGGAAGTTATCCGCAACCTGGCGAAATTTCTTTATCACACAATGGTGTTTTATTCCTAGATGAATTGCCAGAATTTAAACGTGAAGTTTTAGAGGTGATGCGTCAGCCTCTAGAAGATAGAGAAGTAACAATATCTAGAGCTAAATTTACGGTGACTTACCCGTCATCTTTTATGTTGGTAGCCAGTATGAATCCTAGTCCAAGTGGATTTTTTAATGATCCTGATGCGCCAATCACCTCATCGCCAGCGGAAATGCAAAGGTACATGGGAAAGATTTCAGGGCCATTGCTAGATCGAATAGATATTCATATTGAGGTGACGCCTGTGCCTTTTGAAAAACTAGCAGACGAAAGAAATGGGGAATCTTCGGTTGAGATTAGAAAACGCGTTACTAAAGCTAGAGAAAAACAAACCGAACGTTTTGTAGATTTAGAAAATATACATTACAATGCACAAATGAACACTAAGCAAATCCGAAAATATTGCAAATTAGAAGAAGCGTCTATGCAGTTGTTGAAATCCGCCATGGAACGACTTAATTTATCGGCTAGAGCCTATGATAGAATCCTTAAGGTGGCAAGAACTATTGCAGATTTAGAGGGTTCACAAGATGTTTTGGGTGCGCATATTAGTGAGGCTATTCAGTATCGTAGTTTAGATAGAGATGGTTGGTTGGGCTAAGATTTAAGCTAAGTCTAGGGTTTTGTTGATAAAGGTAATGTGTATTATAATGAAAAACCTGCATTAGAGTTTGTTAAAACAATTAGTTTTAAATTAAAAAAAACAGTCTACTTCTATCACTATTGAATTAAATCTAAAGTCAGGTAATAATTTAATAATATAGGTAACATAATAATGTAAATATTGTAATAATCGAATAACATTTACATAATAGATTAGGGGTTTTAATTTCATTTTTTTGTGAGATGAAACTGAAACCCTTTTTTATAATCCAGATTTGTGCTTTTCTAATCTTTATAGCAAGAGCCTACCAATTTTATTTTTTTGGCGCACCTTTTAGAGCCATTCTTTGGGATGAAAGCTTAATGAGTCCTATTGTAGAAAACATTTTTAATACGCCGTGGTATGATTATGCCACAAGTTCTAAAACCAATAAAGGTATAGCTAATCTTACCTTGTTTTTTAGCATTACCTTATTTGTGTCAGCATTTGTCAGTCTTTTTTGGAAACAGATTCCTTATGTTAAACTTAAAAAAAGTATAATAGGGTTTAGTTTGTTCATCTTGTTTATACTTGGTGTATGTATGGTGAAAGATAAAAACTATGACTTCTTACAATTCTTTGAGCTTACTATACAATTTGCAGCGCCTTTAGTACTCTTTTTTACTAAGGATTTTGATACACTTAATAAGCAAAAACTTATTTTTTGGTTAAAAGTATCAATTGCATTGACGTTTATTCCTCATGGGATTTTTGCTATGGGATTCATATATGTACCAGGTCATTTTATAGATATGACCATTAAAATATTAGGTGTAACAGAAACACATGCGAGACAGCTATTGTTTGCAGTTGGCCTTTTAGATGTCATAGCAGCAATTTTTCTGTTTATTCCTAAATTGGTGAAACCTGCTTTTATTTATATTATCGTTTGGGGAATCTTAACAGCACTTGCCCGAATAGTTGCTGGTTTTAATCCTGATTTCTTCCTTAATTCCATACATCACTTTTCCTATTTAACAGTTTATAGATTACCGCATGGTTTGTTGCCTTTGGCGACTTTGATACTCTATGGCATTTATGATAAAACACTTAAAACAAAACACTAAAACAAAACCCTAATTATGAAATTAAAATTACCTCTAATGTTTCTTATTTTGCTTGGCCTAGTTCGCATAGGTTATGCAAATAATGACAAGTACAGGCTTATTCTTTTAGATGATCCTGCAACCACAATTACAGTGGCTTGGAATCAAATTTCTGGTTCTAATGCTTCTGTTTATTATGATACTGTAGATCACGGTACTGATTTTGGAGCTTATGCTTTTAATAAAACGGTAGATAGAGAGACGTCAGCAAAAGGAATGTCTAATCAATTTGCAAGATTATCTGGTCTATTACCTAATACAACTTATTATTTTTTAATAAATGATAGCGAAGGTGTAAGTCAACAATTTTGGTTTAGAACAGCACCAGATGACGATAGTAGATTATTTTTTATTGCAGGAGGTGATTCTAGAAATAATAGAATACCAAGACAGAATGCTAATAAATTAGTGAGTAAATTAAAACCACATGCCGTTTTATTTGGTGGTGATATGACCAATGCGGATAGTAATTCGGAATGGCAAGATTGGTTTGATGATTGGCAATTAACTACAGCTGCAGATGGAAGAATGTTTCCTATTGTACCAGCTAGAGGTAATCATGAAAATACATCTTCAATATACGACCTTTTTGATACGCCAAATGCGGATTCTTATTACGCAATGACGTGGGGAAATAATATGATTAGAACATACACATTAAATTCTGAAATTTCAGTGCTTGGTGATCAGTTAACTTGGTTAGAAGATGATTTAAATACGTCTTCTGATTTAACATGGAAAATGGCACAATATCATAAGCCAATGCGTCCACATACTTCAGGTAAATCTGAAGGAAATGCGCAATACGGTGCATGGGCACAATTATTTTATGACCAACAAGTAAGGTTGGTTGTAGATTGTGATTCGCACATGGCTAAAACAACATGGCCAATTAAACCATCGTCAGATCCAGGAAATGATGAGGGTTTTGTTATTGAAGAACAAGCCGGAACGGTATACACAGGTGAAGGATGTTGGGGAGCACCATTAAGAGATAATGATGATGATAAGAGTTGGACAAGAAACTCAGGGTCTTTCAATCAATTCAAACTGGTTTTTGTAGATAATGAAAAAATTGAATTACGTACCATAGACGTAAATAATGCCGATGAGGTTGCCGAAGGAAGTAATACAGATCCTTTTACATTACCTGAAGCATTAAATATATTTTCACCAGAAACAGGTAGTGTGGTAACAATTTCTAACTCTAATTTAACGGATAATCCTTGTCCTGTTGTTGGTGTAACTTGTGATGATGGAGAAGCTACGACTTTATATGATGAAGAAGATGGTTTTTGTAATTGTGAAGGTGTGCCAGATTTTGAATTGGTAGAAGAAACGATTGCAGTACAAAACAGTAGTGATGATGCTGAAGAAGAAATTGGAACAGGCTTAGTGTATACGCAAAGTACAGACTTAGAGTTGATCTATGATGGTATTGATCAGTTGGTGGGTATTCGTTTTGAAAATGTTCAAATACCACAAGGTGCTACCTTATACCGATCTTATGTTCAGTTTCAAACGGATGAAACAAGTACTGAAGGTGATGTTGCAAATTTAATTATAAATGGAGAATTATCAGTTGCTAGTGAAACATTTTCATCTAATAATAATGATATTTCAGTAAGACCATTAACGGTTAATGCTGTAAACTGGAATGGTATTGAGCAATGGGAAACTGAAGGCGAAGCGGGTGTTAATCAACGTACACCATACTTAAATAATGTGGTTTATGAGGTTATTTCTCAAACAGGTTGGGAAGTCGGTAATGCAATGACATTTATTTTATCGGGTTCAGGAGTAAGAATAGCGGAATCTTTTGATGGTTCAGCGGCACCAGAATTAAAATTATTTTACAAATTACCTTGTGAAGATGCTGGTACGACTTGTGATGACGGAAATCCTAATACGGTTTTAGATTTTGAAGATGGTAACTGTAATTGTATTGGTGTAGAAGCGTCGGGGACGTTAACTTACCAAGTGAACCATGCAGATGATGATGCTGAAGAGGCTGAAACTGGAGGAGCTATGTATACAGATAGTTCAGATTTAGAATTAGTTTACGATGCTTATCAAGATCAATTTAATCAAACGGTAGGTATGCGATTTAATGGTGTTACCTTACCTCAAGGTGCTGTAATTTTAGATGCAGCAATTCAGTTCACTACAGATGAAATTAATACCGAATCTACAAACTTAATTATAAGCGGTGAAAAAACGATTAATAGTTTATCTTTTACTACGGATCCTTACAATATAACTTCTAGATCACAAACAGAAGCAGTAGTGACTTGGAGTGATGTTCCTGCTTGGGAAACTGTAGGAGAGGCTGGAGAAAATCAGAAAACACCGAGTTTGAGAACTATTGTTCAGGAAATTGTGGATCAACCAGATTGGTTACCGTATAGTTCTATGTCATTTTTTATAACAGGTTCGGGTGAAAGAACAGCGGAGTCATTTAATGGCGATGAAGAGTCTGCACCTCAATTAATTATTACTTATACGTTATCAGCTAATGATTGTCCTGCTTATGGAACGCCATGTGATGATGGCGATGCGAGTACAATTAATGATGAAGAAGATGGTTTTTGTAATTGTAATGGAATTCCTGATGATGTTGTAGAATCTGTTAATGAGGTGCTTAACTCTAGTGATGATGCCGAAGAGGAAGTTGGTACAGGACTTGTCTATACGGAAAGTTCAGATTTAGAATTGGTTTATGATGGTATCGATCAAGTCATTGGCGTGCGTTTTGAGAATGTTCAAATGCCAGAAGGTGCTGTATTGTTTAGAGCTTTTTTGCAATTTCAAACTGATGAAACAAGTACTGAAGCTGATATCACTAATTTAGTTATTAATGGAGAGTTGGCAACAGAGAGTGCGACTTTCACTTCTGATTTAAATAATGTTACCTCAAGAGATTTAACAATAAGTTCTGTAAATTGGGATGATGTTGCTATGTGGAATACTACAGGTGAAGCAGGTCTTAATCAACGTTCACCTTACGTTACAAATATTGTTGAAGAAATTATTGCTCAAGAAGGTTGGTTAAGCGGAAACGCAGTTACCTTTATTATTTCAGGTTCAGGGAAGCGTGTGGCGGAATCATTTGATGGGTCGGCAGCACCGATTTTAAAATTATATTATCAAACACCTTGTGAGCCTGATGGAACGTCTTGTGACGATGGTAATGCAGATACGTTTTTTGATATAGAAGATGGCGATTGTAATTGTGAAGGTATTCCAGAAACTGGTACATTAATTTATGAAGTTAATAGATCTAATAATGATGCAGAGGAAGAAGTGGCAACGGGAGCTATGGATTTAGGGAGTTCAGATCTAGAGCTCGTTGATGAAAGTGGTTCTACTAACCAACTTGTAGGTGTAAGATTTACAGATATACAATTACCTTCTGATGCTGTAATTACTAATGCTTATATTCAATTTACAGTAGATGATGATAATACAGATGCTACAAGTGTGGAGATAAGAGCTGAGGCTAATGCAAATTCATTAGAATTCTCAAACACAGATTTTGATATTTCATCTAGAACACTTGGAAATAATGTAGTAAGTTGGAATGATATACCTGCTTGGGAAACTGAAAATATTGGAGATGCAGGTGTCAATCAACAAACACCAAATATTGCTTCATTAGTAGAGGAAGTTTTAGCGCAAGAAGATTGGGCAATGTTTAATGCAATGACCTTTGTAATTAATGGAAGTGGAGAGCGTGAAGCAGAAGCTTTCGATGGTACTGCGGGACCTCAATTAGTTATTGAGTATTCGCTTTCTAGCTTGTCGGTAAAGGATGAAAGCTTAGAAGATGCTATAAGAATATATCCTAACCCGGTTTCTGATGTATTAAATATTGAATCAACTGTAGTTATTGATCAAATCACTATTTACGATGTAAATGGAAGACGTATTAATATTGTGAAAAATAATAGTAATTCATCTATTGATGTTGGAGGGTTATCAAATGGAGTGTATTTCTTGGAGATTCAATCTGGTGTTGATAAAACTATTAGAAGGTTTGTTAAGAACTAAATAGTTTAACTTTTATAAAACTAAAGCCTTTCAAGATTATATTTTGAAAGGCTTTTTTATTTCGTTGATTTTCTTAATTTTAAGAAAACTAACAATTCATGCTCAAAAAAAGTTTTTGCAAGTGCCGTTTTTGGCGTGGAAGCGTCTGCAATTACGCTTGAAGTAAATGTAGGTTAAGGTGTTGGTTCTTATTTGGTTGGTCTTCTGTATAATGCGATTAAAGAAAGTAATTATCGTATTGCTGCGGCATTTCAATACAATGGTTGCTGTATTTCAGACAAAAAGATAACCATCAATATGGTATCCATCGATTTAAAAAAAAAGATAGTTCTGCTTACGATTTAATCTTGACTATTGGTATTTTGGCAGCTTCGAGTCAAATTAAAGCAGAAAATTTAAAGGAGTATCTTATTTCATGGGGGAATTGTCCTAATATGGCAGTTTGCAGTCTTTAAAAAAAAAAGGGGGGCAATTGTAGTTAGGGGTATGGAAGAAGGGTTTAAGGCAAACGAGTTAGATTTACAAAAAAAACTTTAAAATATAATTAAAAAAACATGAATAAACTATACATATTGTCAATTGTGATTTTGGTATTCAGCTGTAACAATACTAAGGAAAAACAAAATTTAGAAGAGCATACTTCTCAAAAATTAGAAATCGTTGAAACACCGACTCTAAATCTAGCTCAAGCCAATCATTTAGCGCAATTACCGGTAAATTGTATTAATGTAGAATACCCCAATAAGTTAGGGCAAACTCTTGGAAGTGCGGCAGATTTAAAATCGCCTAAAGAGTTGCATCCGGCGTTTTATGGTTGTTTCGATTGGCATTCGGCCGTTCATGGGCATTGGAGTTTAGTGAGTTTGTTAAAGCAATTTCCTGATTTAGAAGAAAAAGAGGCCATTGAGCAACAACTACTTCAAAATATTTCAAAAGAAAACATAGAGCAGGAGATTGCGTATTTTGATGGAGAACACAACAAGTCTTACGAGCGGACTTACGGTTGGGCTTGGTTGTTAAAGTTAGCGGAAGAATTACATACGTGGGACAGTGCGGTTGCAAGTGAGTTGGAAGCAAATCTTCAACCTTTAACGGATATCATTGTCGCTAAATACATTGAATTTTTGCCAAAATTGAATTATCCTATACGTGTAGGAGAGCATACTAATACGGCCTTTGGTTTGAGTTTTGCATACGATTATGCGGTGACAGTTGAGCATTTAGAGCTAAAAACCCTAATTGAAAATAGAGCTAAGGATTTCTATGAGAATGACCAAGACTGTCCAATAAGCTGGGAGCCTAGCGGATTCGATTTTTTATCACCGTGCTTAGAGGAAGCTGCTTTAATGAAGCGTGTATTGCCAGTGGATGAGTTTAAAATTTGGTTAAATGATTTTCTTCCAGAATTGAGTAATGAAAATTTCGATTGGTCTGTTGGTGAGGTTTCCGATAGAACCGATGGTAAATTAGTGCATTTAGACGGTGTTAACTTTTCAAGAGCATGGAGTTTAAATTACGTGGCTAAAGGTTTGCCTGAATATCAGCATCTTCAGAATTTAGCCAAAAAACATATAAATCATTCACTTCCAGGTATTGTAGGTGATAGTTATGAAGGAGGACATTGGTTAGGAAGTTTTGCAATTTACGCCCTGAACTCTATAGAAGAATGATTGTAAAATTCTTTAAAAATATTGGACCTGGGCCTTTGGTGGCGGCAGCTTTTGTAGGACCCGGAACCGTAACGGTTTGCACGTTAGCTGGTGTTAATTTTGGTTTTGCACTGCTATGGGCAATGCTGTTGTCTATTGTGGCAACGACTGTTTTACAAGAAATGGCAGCACGATTAGGTATTGTGGCTCAAAAAGGCTTGTCTGAAATTATTCGCGAAGAAATTAAACATCCTGTGATTAAAGGATGCGCTATACTGTTAATTTTAAGTGCTATTGTTGTAGGGAATGCAGCTTACGAAGCAGGAAACATCAGTGGTGGCGCATTAGGAATGGAAGCTGTTATAGGTAGTGTGACTTGGGAAATAGGGCGCTTAAAACTCAATGTAATGAGTTTGATAATCGGATGTATCGCATTTGTTTTGCTTTTCATAGGGAATTATAAAGTCTTAGAGAAAGTCTTTATGGTGCTAGTTATCCTGATGAGTATCGCATTTGTGACAACAGCGGTTTTAACGCAGCCAGACGTAATAGCTATTTTAAAAAGTGTATTTGTTCCTCAAGTGCCAGAAGACGGAGTTTTAACGGTAGTCGCTTTAATAGGAACAACAGTGGTGCCTTATAATCTCTTTTTGCATGCGTCTTTAGTAAAAACGAAATGGAACTCTAAAAGCGATTTAAAATTTGCGCAAAAAGACACACTTGTTGCTGTGGTTTTAGGAGGTGTCGTATCTATGTGTATTATTGTTGCGGCTTCTGCGATTCAGAAACAATCCATTACAAATGCTTCGGATTTAGCTTTGGGTTTAGAGCCTTTATTTGGAAGCTTTGCTAAATACTTTTTAGCGATAGGTTTGTTTGCGGCTGGGATAACAAGTGCTATTACGGCACCTTTGGCGGCGGCGTTTGTAACCTGTGGTTGTTTGGGGTGGGCGTCCGATTTAAAATCCAAAAAGTTTAAGGCTATTTGGATGTTTGTTGTGGTATTGGGGGTGCTTTTTTCAAGTTTAGGCTTTAAATCTATTGAAATTATAAAATTTGCGCAAGTGGCTAATGGTTTGTTATTGCCTATTATTGCTGGTTTTTTGCTTTGGATAATGAATAAATCTTCTGTTTTAGGAACTTATAAAAATTCAAAATTCCAGAATTATTTAGGATTGATTATTTTGGTGATTACTATTTTTTTGGGCTTAAAAGGGATTTTAAGTGTGTTTAATGTGGTTTGAGTGTTTGTGTTTTATAGAAAAACAGAAAAAAGTTTAAAGAATTAAAATGGAAAATTGGAATATAGATATTAATGCGGATGTAGGCGAGGGGATAGGTAATGAAGCGAAGCTGATGCCGTATGTATCATCTTGTAATATTGCTTGTGGTGGACATGCGGGAGATTTGCTAACCATGACAACTGTAGTCAATCTTGCAGTAGCTAATCATGTAAAAATTGGCGCACATCCATCATTTCCTGATAAAACCAATTTTGGACGCGAAATTATGGAGTTGCCAGCAGCAGATTTGTACGCTAGTTTAAAACATCAGATAAGAACCTTGCAAACGGTATTGCATAAAGAAAAGGCAGAATTACATCATATAAAACCGCATGGTGCTTTATATAACTTAGCCGCTAAAGATGAAAAAACAGCACGTGTAATTATTGAAGTCATTAAGAGTATTTCATTGCCTTTAAAATTGTATGCGCCTTATAATTCTGTGATTTCAAATATGGCACAACAAGAGGGTATCGAAGTGAAATTTGAGTCCTTTGCAGACAGAAATTATAATGCTGATTTGTCTCTCGTTTCAAGGAAAAAATCCGACGCTATTTTGTATAAAAAAGACACTATTTTGAGGCATGTTTTAAGTATGGTTAAACAGCAAAAAGTGATAGCGGTAAATGGGGAGGAAGTGCCGATTAAAACGTCGACAATTTGTGTGCACGGCGATACTAAAAATGCATTAAATATTTTGAAATATTTAAAGTTTAATTTAAGTAAAAACAACATAACGATTCAATAGTGATTTATGAATTATAAGCTTCGATTTTCGCAGTATAATGAACGCTCTATTTTGGTGGAGTGGCCGGCTGTTGTTGATGAAAATATGCTTGGTGACGTGCTTAATTTTAAAGAAGAAATAAAAAGAAAGTATGTTAAATTGATAGTTGAGGTGGTTTCTGCATATAATTCAATATTAATTATATATGCGTATACTATTGAAGATGTCAATGACAGGTTTTTAGACTTAAAAAGGCTTTATTTGAGCAGAGAAATAAATATTGAAGTTAAACCGAAGACCTACAAAATCCCTGTGTGTTATGAGGATGAATATGCCATGGATTTAGAGACTTATGCTGATGAAAAAAAGCAATCAAAATCGGCGGTAATCCGTTTGCATACTGAAACGATTTATACCGTTTTTTTTATCGGGTTTTTACCTGGTTTTTTGTACTTGGGAGGGCTCGATTCGAGATTGCATTTGGACCGAAAAATAACACCAAATCTCAATGTGAAAAAAGGGGCTGTTGGCATAGGTGGAAAACAGACCGGAATCTATCCGCAAGATAGTCCTGGAGGTTGGCATATTATTGGCAATTCACCGGTGGAATTATTTAACCCAAAACATAGTCCTCCGTGTTTTATAAATGCAGGCGACCGGATACAGTTTTATGCCATTTCGGTATCGGAATATCATGACCTAAAAAATGAAATAGCACTTTCAAACTTTGATTCAAAAACACTTTTAATTCATGATTAAAGTTTTAAAAGCTGGATTTTATTCCACCATACAAGATCAAGGTCGTTTTGGGCAACGTGAATATGGGGTGCCTGTTTCAGGAGCTATGGATTCGTATTCTAGTGAGTTTGCAAATAAGCTACTGGGAAATGAGGCTGCTGCTGCAGTTTTAGAAATGACAATGACAGGTGTGGAATTGCAATTTTACAAATCGACCACTATTGCTGTAACAGGTGCTGAGATGTCACCGAAACTGAACGGGAAACCGGTTAAGATGTTCAAATCTGTAAAGGTAAGCCCTAATGATATATTGTCTTTTGGAGGTTTTGTGAGTGGTTTTAGAGCCTACCTCGCTGTAAAAGGCGGATTTTTAACAAAACCAGTTTTGGGAAGCCGAAGTATGGCTAAGGGGATTACGCCAGCCGTTGTAATTCAAAAAAATGATGAATTAGAAATAAAAGATTTTTCAAATCGACTAAATACGAAGCATGTAAATTTGGTATTTAATACCTTGTATGCAGAGGATGATACCTTAGAAGTTTTAAAAGGACCTGAGTTTGATAAATTAACTAAAAAGCAACAAGAAATACTTTTTAGTAAAGAGTTTGAAGTGTCTAAGCATAATAATCGCATGGCGTATCAGCTTTTGCCTTTATTTCAAAATAATTTAGATTCAATACTAACGGCGCCGGTATTACCAGGAACGGTTCAACTAACACCATCAGGGCAACTCATTATTTTAATGCGCGATTGCCAAACCACAGGTGGTTATCCTAGAGTATTACAATTAACGGAAAAAGCTATAAATAAATTAAGTCAGAATAAAGCTGGTAGCTATTTAAAAATGAAATTAAGTGAATTTTAAAATAAGGAAATATCTAATAAAAGTTTTATAATAGGAATAAAAGCAATAATTTTCAGTAGCTATTTAATCAACCTAATTATTCAATATGAAAAAATTCAGTCTATTTGTGCTTGGTATTGCCTTAGGAGCGGTTGCCATGTATTTTTATTGCTCTAACAGCGAAACCGATTTTGAGTCTGCGCCGCCAGTGGTGGCTCCAAAAGGGATTATTACGCCAAGTGCAGCCAAAACATTAGATACTGCTTATGATATTAAACATCAAATTATTAACGATTCGCTTTTTAAGAAATCTACAGACGGTGGTGATAATAGATCGTCTTGGTGGTCATTAGAAGATGTTCAAAATTATATTAACTATGCAGAACATCAATCAGGAGAATTAGGCTACACCATGGATGGACTTAGAGTGTATTTGGGCTCTTATCCTAATGCTAATAATGGTGAAGCTGGTTTAACTACCATGTTTATGGTGCCAACCGGAGTTAAGAATGTTGCTAAAGGAAGTGCTTTTTCATTTCAAGGAGGAAATATCGATATTAAAGATGCAGATGTTTTAAATCGTTCTGAACACGGCAACCCACCAAGTGCAAATTACCCTCAATAATATATGTATTGGATATTGTTCGCTTTATAACGCATTTAATTGAGTTAGTCGCCGCATTGTCGGGCTCCTATTATTGGTTAAGAACTAAAGAGGACTCCGTGCTGCCTTTTGTTTGGTTTTTATGGGTTACCGTTTTTATCGAAACGGTTGCCATGTATCCTTATTTATACAATTATTCTGATAATGCATTTGTTAATTGGCTAGAAAGTTCTGTATTGGAAAGGAATGTTTGGTTATACAATATTTATAATTTTTTGACCTTAATTCTTGTGGGTATTTTTATGATAAGAAACACGAATACATCCGTGTCTCATAGAATAATAAAAATAATTATAATTGTTTATTCGTTTTTTACAATTTGCTGCTTCTCAATAACAGGAAGTTTCTTTCTGATGTCATTACCCTATGATTTGGTGATTCAGACGTTTGCAATGTATATTATGCTATTGGTGTATTTACGGGAGTTAATAGCGAGTGACCAAATTTTATATTTCTATAAGTCACATGTTTTTTATCTCATTTTTTCAATTACCTTCTGGTTTATATGCTTAACACCGTTATTTATTTTTGACTCTTATTATAGGGCTATAAATGAAAGTTTTGTAGTGTTTAGAGGGCGTTTTTTATTTGTATCTAATATTTTACTTTATTCATGTTATACCTTTGCTTTTTTATACTCGCTATGGCAGAAAAGACAATTAGCAATGAAATCATTGCGCTAATTGCTTATGTTATTTTTTTTACTTTTTCGCTGTGTATTGTATTTATCATTTTCTTTACGACGTTTCAAAAACGTAAAAACCAATTATTACAAGATAAAATTCAACAACAACAAAAGTTTGATGAGGAGCTGATAAAAACCCAACAAGAGATTCAAGAAGAAACTTTAAAACATGTGGGACGAGAGCTGCATGATAATATAGGTCAAATGATGGTGTTGGCTAGTATGCAAATGAAAGTTGCTGCGGCTACTGTAAAAGATGAAACAAAGTTAAAAGTTGATAATGCTTCAGAAGCTTTAAAAAGCGCTTTAGATGAAGTTAGAGCTTTGTCTCGATCTTTAAATACTGATGTAATTTTTAATTTAGGTTTTCTTGAGACGGTAAAAAATGAAGTGGCACGTATCAATAAAACAGGACTTATAGTGTCTCACTTAACTACGGTAGGTCCCAAGGTTCAGTTTGAAAATAAGAAAGATGAAATTATTCTATTCCGAATCCTTCAAGAGTTTTTTTCAAACACTTTGAAATATGCGGAAGCTGAGTTTTTAAATGTAACGATTACTTATAACGCTGAATTTTTAACGATTAAAGTTGAAGATGATGGATTGGGCTATGATGTTAATAGTTTAAAAAAGGGATCAGGCTTAATAAATATGGAAAAACGGGCTGAATTAATAAATACAACGTTTCAATTAAAATCAGAAATAGAAAAAGGAACCGTTCTTACGCTAGAATATCCTTACAGAACTGTTTAGGCTTGGCAAGCATTCCATAAAGGGTCATTGGGTAAAGGTGCTGTGATGACAATTTCTTCTTTTTTTACAGGGTGTGTAAAGCGTAATGTTCTAGCGTGTAAGCTTATGCTTGCGTCTTTGTTGCTGCGATCAAAACCGTATTTTAAATCGCCTTTTATCGGGCAACCAATGGTGGCTAATTGCGTGCGAATTTGATGGTGTCTTCCGGTTTCTAAATCAATTTCTAACAAATAAAAATTATCTAGCGTTTGAAGGATTTTGTAATGGAGTATCGCTTTTTTACTACCGTCAACTTCTTTTGGGTAAGCTGTAGATTTATTGTTTTTTGGATTCTTTTTTAACCAATGAACTAAAGTGTCTTTTGTTTTTGGAGGCATTTTTTTTACTAAGGCCCAATAGGTCTTTTTGGCCGATTTTTCAGCGAAGAGTTTGTTGAGTCGTGGTAATGCTTTACTTGTTTTTGAAAAAAGTACAATCCCTGTTGTGGGTCTATCTAAGCGATGAACGACTCCAAGGTATACATTGCCCTCTTTATTGTATTTTTCTTTTAAATACGATTTTACGACCTCACTCAGTGGTTTGTCGCCTGTTTTATCGCCTTGTACAATATCTCCAGCACGTTTATTAGTCACAATGATATGATTGTCTTCGTGAAGGACCTGAAGGTTATCTTTATTAGAAAGGATTTTTTTAGACATTTTAGATCTTTAGACTTTTAGAAAACATTAGTTTAAAGTAGATTTAAATTTTGATATCATTTTGATAATTTTACCTAATTCTGAAAAGCATGATTGGAGTTCATTATCAAAAATAAAATTTAAATCAGCAGAAATAAGTAGCTGAGTTTCTATTTCGTAAGCAGAACCTATTGATATATGTAAAAATCGAGCAAAATCTTTATTAGAATTTCTAGAAAATCCTTCAGCTTTATTTGAGGGAATTGAAACAGAGGCCCTTCTTAACTGATTAGTTAGGCCAAATTTTTCTGAATCCGAAAACTTTGAAGTAATAACATAAATTTGAGAGCAGAATAACCTACTTCTTTTCCAAATCTGCAATTCTTTAAATTTATAAGCCATTTCAAGGTTTAGCTATCTAAATAATCTAATAAAGTCTAGGTATCTAAAAATCTATATTAATATTGTTCATTCTCATTAGGGAAATCTTCAGACTTTACATCATCTACATACTGAGAAATAGCATTGGTCATGTCTTCATATAGATTCAAATAGCGACGTAAAAAACGAGGGTTAAATTCTTTGGTCATTCCAATCATGTCGTGAAGTACTAGAACTTGTCCATCAACACCATCACCTGCGCCAATTCCAATGACAGGTATTGATACGCTTTCTGCAACTTCTTTGGCTAAAGCTGCGGGGATTTTCTCTAATACAATACCAAAACAACCCGCTTTTTCTAGCATTAAAGCATCATGTTTTAATTGATCGGCTTCTTGTTCTTCTTTTGCCCTTACGGTGTAGGTTCCAAATTTATAAATGGATTGAGGTGTTAATCCTAAATGTCCCATAACCGGGATTCCGGCGTTGATAATACGCTTTATAGAGTCTTTGACTTCTTTTCCACCTTCCATTTTAACAGCATGTCCTCCTGATTCTTTCATTATTCTAATGGCAGAACGTAAGGCTTCTTTAGGGTCGCTTTGGTAACTTCCAAAAGGTAAGTCAACCACTACTAAAGACCGGTCAATTGCTCTAACAACGGAAGAGGCGTGATAAATCATTTGGTCTAATGTAATGGGTAGCGTAGTTTCGTGCCCAGCCATAACATTACTTGCTGAGTCACCTACTAAAATGACATCAATCCCAGCACCATCAACAATTTTTGCCATGGTATAATCATAGGCGGTTAACATGGATATTTTTTCACCTCTAGATTTCATGTCTATAAGGCTTTTTACAGTAATTCTTTTATAGTCTTTTTTTGCTACTGACATTGTGTATCATTTAATAGGCTGTAAAAATACTGAGAATTGTTAAACTTTTAATGACTTAAAGCCATAAATAATGCCGAATTTGTAATTGGAATATATCTTATATAAAATTTTGAACTCATGTTTTTAAGCTCAGAGTTTTTGCCCTTTTGAAAGAAAGCTTAGCACTGACTTTTTGAGAGGCTGAGCGAAGTTAAAGTTAACAATCCGTCAAATGCACCCCAACGGCCAATCCACCTTCTGAAGTTTCCTTGTATTTAGAACTCATATCTTTTGCGGTTTCCCACATGGTTTGAACGACTTTATCTAAAGGAACTTTTACGTTTTTAGGATTTGTGTCTAAAGCTAATTCGGCTGCATTAATGGCTTTAATGGCTCCCATGGAGTTGCGTTCAATACAAGGAACCTGAACTAAGCCACCAATAGGGTCGCAGGTTAGGCCTAAATGATGTTCCATAGCAATTTCTGCTGCGACTAAAACTTGTTCGGGTGTGCCGCCTAACAATTCGGTGAGTGCTCCTGCAGCCATAGCGGAAGAAACGCCAATTTCTGCTTGACAGCCGCCCATAGCAGCACTAATAGTGGCATTTTTCTTGAAAATACTTCCAATTTCACCAGCGACTAAAAGGAATTTTTTAACCTCTTCAAATCCAGCATCATGATTTTCTATCACTAAATAATACATTAATACCGATGGAATAACACCAGCACTGCCGTTAGTTGGTGCGGTGACAACACGTCCTAACGATGCATTGACTTCATTAACAGCTAAAGCGAAACAGCTAACCCATTTTAATATTTGTCGGAATTTAACTTCGGTTTTCCGAATCGTTTCTAGCCAATCTTGTGGGGTTTTATATTTATAATCGCCGATTAAGTTTTTGTGCATATCATAAGCACGACGTCTAACATTTAGTCCGCCAGGGAGATTTCCTTCAGTGTGGCAACCAGTATACATGCACTCTAGCATGGTGTCCCAGATACGTTTCATTTCAAAATCTATAGCATCGGTATCTCTAATTGATTTTTCGTTTTCTAAAACAACACCAGAAATAGGTAATTGTAATTGGTCACAAAATTTTAGAAGCTCCTCGCCATAAGCTACTGGGTAAGGAAATGTGCAATAGAATATAATTTTATTGGCTTTAGATACTTTGCGTTCTTCTTGAACCACAAATCCACCACCAATAGAGTAGTAGGTGTACTTATAATTTCGGCCATTGATTAGTGCGGTAAAAACCATGCCGTTTGAGTGGAACGGAAGTGATTTGCGATTAAATACGATATCGGTTTTAAAATCGAATGGAATTGCACGCTCATTATTAAACATTAAAACATTAGTTGTTTTAACATCATTGATAATAGTGTTGATGTTCTCAATAGGCATGCGTTCGGGGTCGGCACCCGTTAGTCCTAAAATTACGGCAAAATCTGTAGCGTGGCCTTTTCCGGTTAAGGATAATGAGCCATAAAGATTTACGGTGATTTTTTCAACTTTATCAAAACGTTTTTTGGTTTTTAATTCCTTGATCCAACGTTCTGCTGCGCGCCAAGGCCCTAAAGTATGTGAACTTGATGGCCCAACACCAATTTTTAGCATGTCGAAAACTGAAATACACTCCATTTACAAAACCGTTTTAGATACGTTACAAATATACAGTTTGAAAGTTCACTTATTGAATTTTAACACTGAATAAATGCCATAAAAAAAGTCCGAGAAAGTATAGTTCTCGGACTTTAAAATTTCTTAAATTAATATCAGCTTAAAATGTTTCAAACTCAGTAATGTTGAATGTTTCCATTACACTATTAAGGTTGGAAGTATCTATATCAACACCATTAATAGCATCAGCAGGTAAAATGACGATTCTAAAAACTTGATTTTGAGTAAAATTGCTACTCACTGTAGATAAATCAAAATTTCCATCTATTATTATTTTTACATCAGTAAAAGTGTGATTAAAAACATATTGAATAATATCGGTATCATTAATAAAGAAGTTTTGAGGTAATGGTGACCAAGCATCGGTAGCTTGATTATCAATAGTCACAACTTCATCTAATCGATACACTAAAACTACATCACTATCTACAATATCATAAGGCAATGCAACTAAGGCTTCTTGTAAACCAGTATCATCATAATATTGGAAATTAACTGGTGGTACTTCAAACGAAACAGCTGCGTACTCATCGGCATTTAAACCAGGAGCACCATCAAAACCAGGAGGGCCTTGATCGCCTTCACAAGCCGTTAATAAAAAGGTAAGTGCAAATAATAAAGAGGCTAATTTTCTCATGTTGATATAAATTTTAATTAATTACTAATGTATTGCTATTTATTATCAAACAGTATGCCCTTTTTAGATATTATTAAGATTTAACTCTTAAATGAAAATGAACCGAATTATTACCATAAAAAAAAGCACCTTCAATTGAAGGTGCTTTTAATGGAAATAAAATTAGCAGATTTATTTAATTAAAAGCTTAAAGCTTTCACCATTTATTGTTTTCAAAATATAGGTGCCAGCAGTTAAAGTTGGCAATTGAAAATCCATTGTGTTTTCTTTAGACGCTATTTCACGACCTTGAAGATCAAATAAAGTAACAGAAACAGCTTTATTAAAATATACCGTTTGATTAGATTTTGAAGGATTAGGAAACATTTTTAAAGCTTCAGACTGTAAAGTAAATTCATCAGTACTTAAAGTATTATTATTAAGTGCATAGAAGCTTAATGTAGAACTTACTTCGTTAGCCATAATAACTAAACCAGTATCATTAGGACTGTTTTCAGGAGATACATAAATAATGCCTTCTGGTCCTAAGTCACCACCTTCGTCGTCGCCTAAATCTCTGTTGTTAATGTATTTTTCAAAAATAGCATTGTTTGGATCCGTAATGTTATAAGTCATAAAGCCACCAACACGTTCTAAAGTTACAAAAGCGTACATTTCACCATCAATTTCTGCAACGGTGACACCTTCTGGTTCAGGACCTTTATTGTCACTTCTGTTTTTAAAGTTGTTATTGCTATTACTAGCATTAAATAAACTTCCATAAGTTAGGTCATTTGCCGTAATACGTTCAAAGTCATCTCCACTATCAAACACTAAAGCTCCAGTCTCAGTATTCCAAATACTAAAAGAACGTGAACCTAACACATGAATTTCATCAAAGTCACCATCATTATCTAAATCACCATTTGCATTTGTTACAGTTAGTCTTCCTAAGTTGCTATCTAATTGTAAGAATGCTGCATTAGGGAAGACTGTTGGATCTAAGTTTAGATCGCTAACTCGTTCTTCTTCTTCAAACGTATCATATTCTCTAGCATCTCCTTCGTTAGCGGTTACTAAATAAGTCACACCGCCAACTTCGTAAGACGCCATAGCATCTGGCATATACATTCCTTTTACTGGCCAATTCGCTAAGAAGATAAAATCGGTGTCATCAGATGCATCTAATGTATTACCTTCTAAACTGTGATCTTTTAAACCTAAAGGTAAAATGTCAGTAATAGTGTTACTTGTTAAATCAATAACTCCAATAGCATTGTTTTCTTGAAGCGTTACGTATGCTGTTTGAGAATCACTTGAAAACGTAATATATTCTGGTTCCATATCTTGAGATACTGATGCGTTTGGTCCAAAGACTCTAACACCTGCAGCTTGTAATGACGCTAATTGACTATCGAAGCTATTAAAATTGATGGATTGAACATCAGCTTGCGTAATGTTTCCTAAACCTCCAGTAACATCAATAACAGAAATACTGCCTTCAGGATCTACAGAATAATCATCATTTGGTTGGCCTTCGTTAGCGACCAAAAGTTTTGTGCCATCAGGAGTGAATCCAACCATATCAGGAAGATTTCCAGCAGTCACAGTAAATAAGTTTGCACCATCAATATCACAAAATACAACAACACCATCTTCTAATGGTCCTTTTGAAATTCCGAGAGCAACCATATCATTCATATAAGCTACACTTGTTGGGTCACCATAAGTCGATAAATCAATAGAACTGATTGTAGAAATGGCGTTGATATCAGAGAAATCTATAATCTCTAATTTCTGACCTGTTGAATTCAATACGAATAAACGTTCTGAAACAGGATCGTGAGCTACTATTTCGGCAGAACCAGCACCATCCACTAAATAGCTAGAGAGATATTCAATATCTAATACATTTGTTGGTACAGGAATTATATTGTCTTCATCTAAAATGTATACTCCAGTAGTTTCATAAGCACCAAGTGTTGCATTAACTGGATTAGAAAGTTCTAAAATAAAAAGTTCATCCATTTCTGCTAAAGCATCATTTACAACAGGAATAGTTATTGTAATTGCATCTGATGAATTTGCAGGGAAATTTATGGTTTGATTTGTGAATGTAAAATCATCAGTCTCGGTAGCTGTTAATAATTCAGTTACTAAGCTAATATCTATTGAAACAGCAGCGCTAGGTACAGTAGATAATTCAACAGTAACGTCTATTGCTGTCTCATCTTCATTAACAGCATAAGTGCTTTCTGTAAAACTTATTTGTGGTGTAACATTAGTTACTGCTGTAAAACTTCCTGGAGATGCAAATACATCGTCACCTAACGATTGTCCAACTAAGTTGGTAGCCGGTGTCCAGTTAGTGCCTTCATCAAAATCAGCATCAGGATTTAATAACTCTAAAGAAGGGCCATCACCATCTGCTGTAGTGGGCCAAGGTGCATCATCACTATATTCAACTTGTGAAATGACATCTCCATTAGAATTTTTAATTTCTAGTAATTCGCCACCATTTCCTAAAGCATTAGAAATAGCTTGTGGCATGTCTAGAAATATTTCACCATAAAAAGCTTCAGCAGAGGTTTTGTCAGTTGCTAATAATACCATTTCACCTGTAGCAAGTGTCATTTCAGGAAATGTAAAGATGAAATTCCCTTCGTCATTAACAGTAATACCACCTAAATTTATAGAAGCTGAACTGCTGTTATAGATTTCCAAAAATTCAAGTGCATCAGAATCA
The DNA here is from genome assembly GCF_013403955.1 of Winogradskyella vidalii. GTDB lineage: Bacteria > Bacteroidota > Bacteroidia > Flavobacteriales > Flavobacteriaceae > Winogradskyella > Winogradskyella vidalii. Next base: position 123,794 of record NZ_JABFDG010000005.1, read on the forward strand.
TCAGAGGGTGCATTATACATGATTTCAGTGATAATTAATCCAGAGGTTAATGTATTGTAAAATAAATCTTCACTTATATAAGCCGTAGTTTGTATATTAGAGAATGCATCTTCAATATTATTAATACTTACATTGTAAGCTACTCCTTCCGTTAAACCTGAATGCGTCACAGTTGCTTTTAAAGTCGTATTATCATAGGTTACTGAATTGATGGCTAATGCAGGAGAGAACACATAATTTGCAGTAGCTTCTGCAGTAGCAGGTGTTACCGCTTCAGTAAAGATAACTTCTAAAGTCGTTTGATTTATTGAATTAACATTAGCAACACTTGGAGGGTTAGTATCTGTTGTTGAGATTACAAATGGAGTTGTATCAAAAGGCAAACTCGCATCATCTTCAAAATTGTAGTTATTCACTGTATTTAAAGCGACAATATAACCGTTAGCAGTAAAACCAGTTCTAGGACCATTATAAGTTGCTAAAGATGTACCGTTGGCATAAGTGATTGCTGTAGAGCCTTCAGTTAATCCAGTACCTGCAAGACCAGTTCCAGCGCCATCATCATAAGCAGACGATGAATTTGCAACAGCAGTTATAAAGGTTGTTGGTGTATCTATATCTGTTCCGTGATAAACAAATATGGCTTCAGACGAGGCTGAAATCCCACCAGGCTCACCAACTATAGTGCCATGTGATACGCTTGGTGTTGCGCTAATAGTGTAAAAGGTAATAATTGTTCCTGCGGAAATAACATTAGAACCGGTTTGCCATTCGTAATTGGCTTCACCTGAATTAAATTCTGTTACTTCCCATTCTTTATCGGAAAAATAAATAATAGTATTTGCAGGAATGTCAACAAATGTGACCATGGCAAAATCATCGTCATCATTCGCATGGAAAGCTGTAAATGCCATGTCGCCAGTGTTTAATTGAGCACTAGCAAAGCAAGTGAAAAAGATAAAAAATAATTGTAAAATGTGTTTCATAATTTTTGGTTGATTTTAGTTTTTGTAAAGCTATCAACCATAGGTGTCTTTATTACAGACTGAGTATTATGAAAGCGTGAAGAATTTCTTAATAACGTTAACCTGAAGTTTTCTTAATGTTGCGTATATATTACGACTTAACAATTTGTTAAAGTGACATCATGTCATATTTTTTGTCATGGCATAATCATTGACTTATACAAACCGAGTATAAAAATAATAATAGTATAATTTCCGTGTAGACGGAAAACGAATAACAAATAAAAATTATGAGTAAGATTATTGGAATTGATTTAGGTACAACCAACTCTTGTGTTTCTGTAATGGAAGGTAATGAGCCGGTTGTAATCCCAAACGCTGAAGGTAAAAGAACAACACCTTCGGTTATCGCTTTCGTAGAAGGTGGTGAAATTAAAGTTGGAGATCCAGCAAAAAGACAAGCAGTAACTAACCCAACAAAAACAGTTTATTCAATTAAGCGTTTTATGGGTAATAAGTATTCTGAGTCTAAAAAAGAAGCAGAACGCGTACCATATAAAGTGGTAAAAGGTGATAATGATACGCCACGTGTTGATGTTGATGGTCGTTTATATACGCCTCAAGAATTATCAGCTATGATTCTTCAAAAAATGAAGAAAACGGCTGAAGATTATTTAGGACAAGATGTGTCTGAAGCTGTAATTACAGTACCAGCATATTTTAATGATGCACAACGTCAGGCTACAAAAGAAGCTGGTGAGATTGCAGGACTTAAAGTTCGTAGAATTATTAACGAACCTACAGCTGCAGCATTAGCTTACGGTATGGACAAAAAAGGTACAGATCAAAAAATCGTAGTATTTGATTTTGGTGGCGGTACACATGATGTTTCTATCCTAGAGTTAGGTGACGGTGTTTTTGAAGTATTATCTACAGATGGTGATACACACTTAGGTGGTGATGATGTTGATGAAAGAATCATCGATTGGTTAGCTGAAGAGTTTATCAAGGATGAAGATATGGATTTACGTAAAGACCCAATGGCTTTACAACGTTTAAAAGAAGCTGCTGAAAAAGCAAAAATTGAGTTATCATCTTCTGCACAAACAGAAATTAACTTACCATACGTTACAGCAACAGCTAGTGGACCAAAACACTTGGTACGTACATTAACACGTTCTAAATTTGAGCAGTTAATTGACGATTTAATCAAGCGTACTATTGAGCCATGTGAATCGGCATTAAAAGCAGCAGGTTTATCAAAGTCAGATATTGATGAAATTATCTTAGTAGGTGGTTCTACACGTATTCCAGCAGTAGTAACAGCAGTAGAGAAATTCTTCGGAAAAGCACCAAGTAAAGGTGTAAACCCTGATGAAGTTGTATCTTTAGGTGCAGGAATCCAAGGTGGTGTATTAACAGGTGATGTAAAAGACGTTCTTTTATTAGACGTAACGCCATTATCTCTTGGTATTGAAACTATGGGTAATGTAATGACGAAGTTAATTGAGTCTAATACTACGATTCCTACTAAGAAATCGCAAGTATTCTCAACAGCTGCAGACAATCAGCCATCAGTAGAGATTCACGTATTACAAGGTGAGCGTCCAATGGCAGCAGATAACAAAACAATTGGTCGTTTCCACTTAGATGGAATTCCACCAGCAAGACGAGGAACGCCTCAGATTGAAGTAACGTTTGATATTGATGCCAATGGTATTATTAAAGTATCTGCTACAGATAAAGCCACTAACAAGTCTCAAGATATCCGTATTGAAGCCTCATCTGGATTAACAGAAGAAGAAATCCAAAAGATGAAAGCTGAAGCTGAAGCAAATGCCGAATCTGATGCAAAAGCAAAAGAAACAGCTGATAAATTGAATGAAGCAGATGCTATGATTTTCCAAACGGAGAGTCAACTGAAAGAATTTGGTGATAAATTATCTGATGATAAAAAAGCGCCAATAGAGTCAGCACTTGAAGAATTGAAAAAAGCATACGAAACAAAAGATATCGCAGTTATTACACCAGCTTTAGAGAAAATCAACGAAGCATGGAAAGTAGCAAGCGAAGAAATGTACAAAGCTCAGGCAGAAGCTCAAGGTGGTGCTCCAGAGGGTGGACCAACAGATGCAGGTGCAGGTGCTAAAGGACAAGCTGCTGATGAAGGTAGTGATGTTGAAGATGTAGACTTCGAAGAAGTTAAGTAAGCAGAGAACCAACTTTAGCTTTTTTGCGAAAGTTGAGTGAATCGCTTATACCAACGCAGGTGGGCATCTCAGAGAACCAACTTTAGCTTTTTTGCGAAAGTTGAGTGAATCGCTTATGCCAACGCAGTTGGGCATCTCAGAGAACCAACTTTAGCTTTTTCGCTAAAGTTGAGTGAATCGCTTAGCCGACGTAAGTTGGCCGTATTTCAATAAAAATTTGAAGTCAAAGCATGATAATGTGAAAGACTTTATAAATAATTAAAAAACGCAACCTAAATTTAGGTTGCGTTTTTTGTTTTATAAGTAATTCTAATGGAATATTGATAATTTGAGCCAAACACAAAATTGTAAAAGACTAAGGCGTAAAATTGAAATTTGTATGCAATTTAATTAAATTGTTAAGGTATTCACTTTTTTTTGTATTTTAACATTCTGTTAAAAAATATTTGTTCCTAAATCGTTATAAATTTTTCTTTATTTTAAGAAAATATTCTTTCTGGCGCGTAGTTGATTAAAACTTGTTGGCCATACGGATACCTATTACCGAGATTGGGAAACAAATATTGTAAGTTTCTTAAATGAGGATATTAAAAAAATCACTGTATCGTAGGTATTTATTATTTTTAAGTACCTTTCTTATAATAATATTAGCTATGCTGTTTATTGTTCAGTATAGTATAAATTCACAAATTTCTGATGCTTATCTAATTAATGTTTCTGGTAGGCAACGTATGTTGAGCCAAAACATTTCAAAACTAGCCTACAAAATAAACTATGGTAATTCTAAACAAAAAGATATTCTAATTTTAGATTCGTTACTTACTGAATGGGAGTTGCGTCATGATTATTTATTAGATATTAATACAGATAATTGGAAAAATGAAACCTTAGATTCCCTATTAACGGTTAATGAACAATATCAAAAACAAATATTAAGGTCAGGAAAGAATATAGTTGTAAATAATGACAAAGAAAATTTACAAAATGATTTTAATCTTATTTCAACATTAGAAGAACCTTATTTACACAATACAGATGTTTTGGTTTTAGAATATCAAAACACAACTCAAGAACGCCTTAGTGCGTTGAAATTTAAAATATACCTCTTTGTTTCGATTGCTTTTATGATAGTGATGTGTGAATTTTTGTTCGTCATGTTACCTAGCCTTAAACAATTATTTAAAAAAAATAGGTTATTAATAAATACCAATAAAGAATTAACCGCATCTAAATCGGAATTAACTCATAAAATTGAAGAGTTAAATAAACTTAAAGCAGAATTAGAATCGCGAGAAATTTTTAATAAAGCTTTTATAGAGCAATTGCCATCTCCCATTGCTATGCTTGATAATAACCTGAATTACATCACTGTTTCAAAAGAATGGAAAAAGGTATTTAAATTAGAAGAAGGCGAGGTTATAGGAAATTATCATTATGATGTCTTTCCAGAAATAGGTGAAGATTGGAAAGCTATTAATCAGAGATGCTTAGAGGGAGAAAGACACCGTTGTGATGAAGCCCTATTTAAGAGAAAAGATGGGTCGATTCAGTGGATATATTGGGATACAAGCCCTTGGTATAATGTTGATGGTACTATTGGAGGAATTATTATAAGCTCGGGTGACATTTCACATATTAAGAAAAAAGAGTCTGAAAAAAAACGTTTAGAAAATATTCTGTCTAAAACAAATGAAGTAGCGAGAATAGGCGCTTGGGAAGTAGATTTAAGAACCAACGAATCCTATTTAAGTGATGTTGTAAAAGACATCCATGCGATACCAAAAGATTTTGACATTAGTTTAGAGAAAGGCATTTCGTATTATAAGGAGGGAAAAAGTAGAGATAGTATTCTTGCAGCAACAGAAAAGGCTGTAAAAGAAGGTATGCCTTATGATTTAGAGTTAGAAATAATTAATTATCACAATGAGTCTGTTTGGGTCCGATCTATAGGTCAAGTTGAAATGGAAAATGAAAAACCAATCATTTTATATGGCCTTCTTCAAGATATTACCTATCATAAAGTATCGGAGCAAAATATATTAAAAGCTAAATCTAGTTTAGAAATGTTAACCCAAAATTTAATTGAACGCAATAAACAGTTAGCAGATTTTGCACAAATTACCTCTCATAATTTACGCGCACCAGTTAGTAACTTAAATTCTCTTCTAGGTTTTTTTAACGAAGCAGAAAGCATGAAGGAAAAAGAGCTGTTAATGGCTAAGTTTGAGGTGGTAATAGATCATTTAACGCTTACATTAAATACGTTGGTTAACGCTTTAAGAATAACAAATAATCATGCTGTAGAAAAAGTAAGTTTGAATTTTGATGATGTTCTACAAAGAACGAAAGCAGTTTTAAGTGGAGAGATTTTAAAATCTAAAGCGATAATTAAATCTGATTTTAGTTCGGTATCAAAAATTAATTACAATAAAATTTATTTAGAAAGTATTTTCCTTAACTTAGTATCAAATGCCATCAAGTATTGTTCAAAAGAAAGACATCCTGAGATAATAATTAAAACAGAGCTTGAAGATGGTAAAATTAAGTTGACTGTCTCCGATAATGGGTTGGGTATTAATTTACAAAGACATGGCAATAAAATTTTTGGACTAAATAAAGTATTTCATAGACACCCAGAAGCTAAAGGTGTTGGCTTATTTTTATGCAAAACTCAAGTAGAGGCTTTAGGAGGCTCTATAACTGTAACTAGTAAAATAAATGTTGGGACTACTTTTAAAATAAATTTTTAATATGAAAAACCATTATAATATTTGTGTTGTAGATGACGATGATATCTATCAATTTACCATAAGTAAAACCTTACAATCTTTAAAGTTAACGAAGAAAATAATGTTTTTTTCAGATGGTGAAGAAGCGATAAGTTTTTTGATAGAAAATCTATACTGTGAAGATCAATTACCAGATATTATTTTCTTAGATATCAATATGCCTATAATGGATGGCTTTCAGTTTATGGAAGAGTACGTTCAATTAAAACCTAAGTTAGATAAAAAAATCATTATTTATATGGTGTCATCTTCTATAGATCCCGTCGATATTGCTAAAGCAAAAAGTATTAGTGATATTTCTGATTATATCATAAAACCAATTCAAAAAGGAGAATTAAAGGCGATTATGGAACAAATTGAAGAGCGTGATGAACTAGCTTAACCTTTATTTGTAATATTATTTAGTAAAAACGCAATTTCCCGATAGCTATCGAGAAATTGCGTTTTTTACTTTTATTTTATTTTTTTTGCGCATCCAACCCTTTTTGTTTTAAAAGCGTTTTTACTAATAGAAGCGAAAACTTAGCAACGTTTCAATTAGAAAAAATAACCTTTTAAAAACAAGAATCATGAGAAAAGTAAACTACATTTTAATTTTAGTCTTAATTTTAAGTGTCAATTTAGTTGCAGCACAAGACGAAGAAACCAATAGATCTAAGTTTTCCATTGGGTTTACATTAAGCGAACAGTTGGTTGGTAAAGATTCAGGAGAGAATATCGAAGGTACTTTAGGGTATGCTATAAATTCTAATATGAGCTTATATTTATCAGCCGCGAATGCTACCATGAGAAGTGATGCATTAGATACCAATTATAAATTAGATAAATATGCAATTCAAGTGGCCTATGATTTTTTAAAATCTGAAAATACGAAACTCGAATCTCTATTTGGATTCTCATATCTTAATTTTGAGGAAAACATTCTTGAAGAAGATAACAATGGTTTAGGGATAGATTTAGGAATTCAAACCACCTTTAATTTAAGTGGACAACTTAATTATGGATTACGAATAGTGTCTACGTACAGCAGTTTTTCGCCAGGTGGAATTTTAAATGCGGGCATCAATTTTACTTACAGAATATAAAATCACTTTAAAAAGTAGTCGTTGGTAGCCAACTTACTAAATTACAACTATAAAACCATGTCAAAACTAGTATCAATAAACCAAAACGTGAGTGATTTGGTTGGATTAGCACAAGCATCCAATCAAAAAGCGCAGCTGGCACTTTACGATACGTTTTCGGCAAAGATGCTTGGTGTGTGTAGACAATATATTAAAGATTTACAATTTGCTGAAGATGTAATGATCACAGCGTTTCATAAAGCCTTTCAAAATATTCATAAATACGAACCTTATGGTAGTTTTGAAGGTTGGTTACGGCGTATTACGGTCCGCGAATGTATTTCGTATTTACGTATTCAGAAAAATAAATTTAATGTGGTAGAAATAGGCGATTACTATTTTTCACAGGCAGCGACCACATCTGATTATTCTACCTCAGAACTCATACAAAATGCCATAGATCAACTTCCGGTGGGGTGTAAGACCATATTTAATCTTTATGTGATTGAAGGTTATAAGCATCGTGAAATAGCAGACTTACTAAATGTTAGTATTGGGACATCAAAATCACAATTAGCACATGCCAAAACATTGTTAAAAAATAGGCTTTCACAATTAAATTTAAAAGACAATGGAACCAGATAATATAGAAAAAATAATTCAGGATAACTTTAAAGAACGCGAAATAGCACCTTCTTCGGAAGCCAGGGAGCGCTTAATTGTGGCCTTGAATACAAAACCTAAAAAGAAGCGAAAAATGTGGTTACATTATGCTGTCGCTGCGTCTGTATTATTAGGATTGTTTTTTGTGGGTAGCCAATTTGTACTAAAAACGGAAAATAACGAACAGCCCTTACAAATAGGTTATGATAATGATACTTCAGAAGAAACAGATGAGGTGAAGCATAATGTAACACCCGAACCTAAAGTAATTAAAGAGGTTTTAGTTTTTGAAACAGAAGAAGATTCTCGGAGTCCTTTACAATCTAAGAAAGAGGAACAGCACCCCACATTAAATTCTAATGTTACGCCTTCTAAACAACAATTAGCAGAAACATCTAATCGTATTCAAGCGAAAAAAGAATCACTTCCAGTTGAAGAATTTATTGATAAAAGCGCTACGGATGAGCAGATGATTACAGACAATAAAGAACAACTAGCAAATGCTAATACGTTAAATCAGACGCCCTATATCACCGTAGAAGAACTTTTACAGATAGCAACAACAAAGCGTCCTGTAGAGCAGCAAAAAAATAAAATAGCGCAACCAAAAACCTATTTAGAATCCGATGCACTTTTAGTAGAAATGGAAAAGGAATTATTTGATGAAAAAAACAAGAGTATTTTTAAGCGAGCATCCAAACAGCTAAAAGGATTTAAGGAAGCTGTTGCGAATAGAAATTACAAACCTAGTCACTAATTATTAATCACTAGTTTATTATGAAACATTACATCTTAATTGTCGTCCTGCTATGCTGTACAACATATACAATGGGACAGACCAACACTTTTGAAGCTCAGGCAGCACTTATCGCTTCCAGAATTGATTCTATTACTAGGGTTGAAAAGAGCACCTTAAAAAAAGCACTTCAGAAGCTTGATGAACAGGTAGAAAATAAGGAAATGACTTTTGAGGCTGCAGAGGTTGAAAAAAAGGAATTGGCAGTCTACCACGCCAAAAGAATTAATGAAGCCGTTTTTAGAGAAGAACAAAAATTACAAGCTTTAATAAAGGATAAAGTTAGTGGTAAATTAGAATGGAATGATGAAGAAAACGAACGAACTAAGCCATTTATAACCGTTTTTGAAGAAGAGAATTTCTATAAAGATTCTCTCAGTGGTTTAAAGGTTGAAAAACGTTTTACAACACAGTTTGTTATAACTTTTGGCGCTAATAAAATTTTAAACGATGATAGTGGCTATTACGGTGAAGGATTTAAATCAAATTTACTAGGTAATAGTGAACTAGGTTTTACGTTTAAATATAGACTCAAAGAAGAGACAACCTTTTGGAACTTAAAATTTGGACTTTCTATGATGGTTGATGAATTAAGACCAAAAGAAGATAATGATATGTTTGTAACTGATGGAGACGTAACAACGCTTCAAGATAGTGGATATGATCTTAAACGATCTCGGTTAGATAATATTTCAATGGCGCTTCCTGTACACCTAGAAATAGATTTTTCAAAACCACAATACCACAGTAAAACAGAGCAAACTTATTTGCGTTCGCAACGTGGTTTTAGAATGGGTTTAGGCGGTTATTTTGCCGTTAGAATTTATACCTCTCAATTTTTAAGGTATGATGATGAAAATGGATTAAACACACGGGTAACACAGCAAGATAATTTTAATTTGAACAATATTAATTTTGGACCAAGTGCTTATGTTGGCTATCGAGATGTTAGTATTTACGCTAAATATAATGTTAATCCGGTATTTAAAGACAATCCTGATGATATTAATATAATTTCTTTTGGTCTGCGATTCGATTTTAATTAAAGCACAAAAAAATACAATAAGAAGACGCAACCTTAATTAACTCAGGTTGCGTTTTTAATTTAGAGTATTTCTAATTAATCGACTGTAAATCAAAATTTAATTAATTTTACAGAAACGCATTAAATTGAATTTAAGACGAAATATTTTTTGGTTACTAGATTTTTTCAAAGGAAACTCTTTAAAGAAAACATATCACTTTACTATAGCTATTTTAGAAGCAAAAGATAGGCGTTGGGTTAAAACTGAAAATGCTAAAAAGTTAGATGAACTCTTAAGTCATGCTACTCAAACCACACAATATTATAAAGATAAAGCATTTAAAACTTTAGAAGATTTTCCGGTTGTGGATAAAAATATGATTCGTAATCATTATGATGAATTCTTTTCTGATAAGTATGATAAAAAGGATTGTAAGTTAGTAGCTACAAGTGGGTCTACAGGATCACCATTTCGTCTGTATCAAAATAAAGAAAAGGTTCGAAAAATTCAGTCGGATAATCTCTATTTTTCTGCAAAATCAAATTTCAAATTAGGACAATATTTAGTGTTTATAAGAATATGGCCAAAAAGCTTATCCACTAAATTAAAATTGAATTTTTGGATTAAGAATTTTAAGCCATGGAACATTTTAAATTTATCAGATGCTGCCATAGCGAAACTAATAACGGAACTCAATCAAAAAAACAAAACAATTAGTTTTTTAGGCTATCCAACAGCATTAGAAAAAATTTGCAATTATATCGCTGCTTTAGGGGAAAACCCAATCCGATTTAAAACCCAATCTATTATTACCATTTCCGAGGCTTTAAAGCCAACAACTAAAGCGCAAGTAGAACAATATTTTGGGGTGACGCCCTTGTCACGGTATTCTAATAATGAAACCGGAATTATAGCACAGCAAATAGAAGGAAATACAAATAAATTTAGAATTAACGATTCTAGTTATGTTATAGAAATTCTAAATTTAAATGAAGATACGGTAGTGCCTTTTGGTCAGCCTGGCCGTATTGTTTTAACCGATTTATACAATAAAGCAACATTATTAATTCGGTATGACACAGGAGATATAGGTTGTATGGATTTAGATGAAAACGGCATACCCTATTTTACTGAAATTTCAGGACGAAAAATAGATCAGCTTTACAATACTAAAGGGGACTTAATTTCATCACATTTGTCCTTAAGGGTTTTAGATTATGGAAGCTTTAAGCAATACCAATTGGTTCAGAAAAGTAAAAAAGAATACCATTTCAACTTCAATACGGATGCACCAGTAGCTGAAGCAAAATTAATTGCCGATTATAAAACGTATTTTGGAGACGATGCGATTATAAAAATTAATTATGTAGATGAGGTGCCGTTGCTCGCTTCCGGAAAACGCCGCGAAGTGGTTAATGAGTTTTATTTGTAGATTAACCTAAATATTTTGAATCCTTAGCCCTGTCTTTAATTGTGTGAATGGGATTTCCGAAGGCTAATTTAAAATCCCCAATTGGTTTTAATACTAATGAGGCTGCACCAACAACGGTGTAATCGCCAATACTTATATTTTGAATTATAGTAGCACTAATGCTTATGGCTGAACCAAGTCCTATATATACATTTCCTCCAACATGAACACCAGATGCTAAACTTGAAAAATTGGCCATAACAGAATCGTGTCCCAACGTAGAAGCAGTATTTAAGATGCAAACTTTACCAACTTTTGCACTGGCATTAATAACTGCATTGGCCATAACTACAGTGCCTTCTTCAATTTTAACATCTTTAGCAATAACAGCAGTAGGATGGATTATAGAAAAAAATTGTAGTTGAGGCGCTATGTTTACAATGTTATTGTAAGCCATTTGCCTAGCGTAATTATCGCCTACAGCAATTACGATACCTTCAATATTATGGGTTTTTATAAGTTCTGGAAGGCTATCTAAATTTCCAATTATTTTATAATTATAGACACTTAGATGTAAGGGTTTATAAGAGTCAATAAAACCTTTAATAGTATAATTATTCTGTTTTTCAATGCTATCAATAATCATTTTAGCATGACCCGAAGCACCATAAATTAAAATATTTATCATAAGATTTTAAAGATGTTAGAGTAGAGACTACCTCTAATAGTTTCGGCATTAATATACACAAATATAGGGTTACAAACAGCAATTATTTAAATTTATACGAATCAACTTGATGTCACACTTATGTATCGTTTTATATTATTAAGGTTATTTTTGCAGCTTTAATAGGTTAACTTATAATTATGACATTCAATATCGCCTTAACTAAAATTCAGGTTAAAAATTTAGCCGTTAAACTCAATGCCAAAGGCGAACAATTTGTGGTTAAAGGTCATCCTTGGGTATTTTCAAATAGCATTGTTAAAATTAATGACAATGCAAAGACAGGAGATTTAGCGATTATTTTTAGTAAGAATAAAAATAAAGTTATTGGCATTGGTCTGTACGATGCTGAATCACCTATTAGAATAAAAGTTATTCATAATGCAGATACTAAAGTTCAAATTAATGCTGATTTTTTTCAACATAAAATTGAATTAGCTTATGGTAAACGCTTAGAATTATTACAAACTAATACCAATAGTTATCGTTTATTATTTGGCGAAAATGATGGTTTTCCTGGTCTAATTGCAGATGTTTATGATACTGTATTGGTGGTGAAGCTTTATTCTGAAATATGGTTGCCGTATTTAAAACCGATATTAAAGTGTTTACAGCAAATCTCTAAAGCTAAAACTGTGGTGATGCGTTTAAGCAGAAGCTTAGAAAACAGCAATAACCATAGTTTAAAGGATGGCGATGTGATTTTTGGAACACTTGAAAATGACGTTGTAGAATTTGTAGAGCATGGTATTAATTTTTCGGCAAATGTTATTAAAGGGCATAAAACGGGTTATTTTTTAGATCATAGAGCGAATCGAAAACGTGTTGGAGAATTAAGTAAAGGGAAAACCGTTTTAGATGTGTTTTCTTATGCAGGCGGATTTTCAGTACACGCTTTAGCTAATGGAGCAACCGAAGTAACTAGTTTAGATATTAGTAAACAAGCTTTAGATATGGCTCGTGAAAATGGCAAATTGAATGACTATCCTGGGCGGCATAAAACCATCTCAGGTGATGCTTTTGAAGAAATGAGAGCTTTAATTTCTAAAGGAAAAACCTTTGATGTGGTGGTTATTGATCCTCCAAGTTTTGCAAAACAACAGTCGGAAATAGAGTTAGCGAAAAAGAAATATGCGCAGCTTGCGGAGTTAGGGGAGAAGCTGACTTCAAAAGAAGGTATCTTGGTTTTGGCATCTTGTTCTTCTCGAGTTTTAGCACAATCGTTTTTCGATTTAAATTCTAGAGTTTTAAACGCTCAGTCACGACTTTTTGAAACAGAGTTAAAAACGAAACACGATAGTGATCATCCTATTGCTTTCCCTGAAGGCGCTTATTTAAAATGTGGTTATTATCGATTTTTAGAATAATCAAGGACCAAAATCCTTAAAGTTAATTTGTGATAATTTAATGGTTTTAGGGTTTGTTTTTTGGGGTTATCTTAATTTTGAGGCTTAAATTTTAGCAATTCGTAATTTGTTATTATGCATGCATAAGAAATTACAGTATATTTGTAAGTGTAGAATTAAGTTGAATCAATGATTTTTTCATTTTATTAAGTTAGAACAATGCAAACTAAACTCACTGAACTCCTCAATATAAAATACCCTATTATACAAGCGCCCATGTTTTTGGTTTCTAATATAGCGATGGTTACTGAAGCTATGAAAGCAGGGATAGCAGGTTGTATTCCGGCGTTAAATTATAGAACTTTAGATGAGTTAAGAGTTGCTATAAAAGCATTGAAAACGGCAAAAGTTGAAGGAGGTTCTTTCGGTTTTAATCTAATTGTTAACAAATCAAATGTAAAATACAAAGATCAGTTAGAGGTGTTATGTGATGAAGGTTGCGACTTTATAATTACATCGTTGGGAAGTCCAGAGGAAACCATTAAACAAGCTCATGCCGCAGGAATTAAAGTATTTTGTGATGTCACAGACTTAAGATTTGCTAAAAAAGTAGAACAATTGGGAGCAGATGCTGCTATTGCAGTAAATAATGAAGCTGGAGGTCACAGAGGTAATTTATCGCCTGAGGAATTAACACGTTTATTAGATAAAGAATTATCGATTCCTGTTATTTCTGCAGGAGGTGTTGGTTGTAAAGCTGATATTGAAAAGATGTTAGGTTATGGTGCAGCAGGCGTTTCTGTTGGTAGTCCGTTTATTGCCTCAGTAGAAGCAGGTGTTACAGACGAATACAAACAAGCTTGTGTCGATTACGGTGCAAAAGATATAATAATGACCGAGCGTATTTCTGGTACACCGTGTACGGTAATTAATACACCTTATGTTCAAAAAATAGGCACTAAAGCCACTTGGATAGAAAGCGTATTGAATAAGAGTAAAACACTGAAAAAGTGGGTGAAAATGATTCGTTTTTCAATCGGGATGAAAGCCACTGAAAAAGCGGCTAAAAAGGCAACTTATAAAACAGTTTGGGTGGCTGGGCCAAGTATTGAGCACACCAAAGCAATTCGTCCTGTTCAAGAAATTATTCAATATTTAACGGCTTAGGTTGTACTCCCTTTTTTTTCGTCGTTTTCGTTTTTTTCTTGTAAAAATATTAAAAGTGTAACTAGCAATTAAACCTCCAGAAATAGTAGCAACAGCTTCACCTGTGTCAAATTGACCTTTAATGATATACCCATCATACACTTCTTTTGAAAGCCCGGCTAAGGTAGAAATTCCTAGACTGTACCAAAATGCTTTTTTTAAGTTTTTAGTTTTCGAATAGATAATTGTATAGCTTGCTGCAGAAATTCCTGCACCAACAGCTCCATGTAATAAATCATCTTCAGATATAAACTGTGCATGTCCTAAGCTAATTACAGTTAAAGCTAAAATTGTAGTGATGGTTTTCATAGGCTTTTCTTTAAAGCCTTGAAGTATCGTTTTAAATGCTTAATTATCAAATGTATTTGTTTGAGTTGTAGTTTTTACGATGAACTGTAATAATTAGTAGCTGTAAACATGACTTTTAATGAAAATGGTGTGTTTTAGAGGGGCAGAGGGAATTCAATTTGTTGATTTTTTTCTTTCAATAAAATCATCTAAAAGTAAATTGGTCTGACTCTGAAGCTTATTTTTAAAGAACTGCATGCCTCCAAAAAAAATACCTTTAATGCCCATGGCTTGTTTTGCCCATTTATGCAAGTCAAAGGTGTCCGTGTGTTTAATGATCAATCCATCTTTAAATTCAAATTGAGCTTCAATAACATTATGAACTTTTCGTCCTGTTTTGCTAAAGGTGTAAAGTGCTTCCCAATGTGCTGAACCTGTAGTTTCGTTAGCTTCTATATTTGAAAATTCAACTTTAAAATCTTTTCCTTTTTGAGATTCGCAAAGCATTAACCACATGGCTTTTGCGCGTTCACCTTCAAGAGTTCCAAAGGCTGAGTCTTCAAAAACGATGGCATCATGATAACAAGAAGCCATAAGATTACCATCATGATTGTTCAATGCCGTATAAAATTTTTCTATAATGTTTTTCATTTTTTTTTAATTAAGAAAACCGAATAGCTTAAAGATACGTAAGTATAGTGCTATTAATTCATATTTATATTAAAATGGAATTAATTGTTATGAAAAGTAAAAAAGCCATCCTTAATATGATGGCTTTTTTTGTTTAAAGAAATAACTTCTTGCAGATTTTGTAATTTACTGTTTATACACAACTAAAATAAAAGTATAGGCTAACAACATCTACAAGAATATTATTTCAGTTTTATTTTGAAGGTCTTAAAATAAAGACACTTCAAATCGTTTTTTTTAGTTCTCTAAATAGTCTTTTTGTTTTTTTACTGAAACATTAATTTTGTACTGAAGCAATAGTATCATGGCTATAAAAGTGACCACGATTATTAATAGCAAAATTCTTATTTCAGGACCAGCATCACTTAAATCACCTCCGTAAAAAGCAATTTTTCTAAATCCATTTAAGTATTGTGTCACGGGAATATATTGCGCAACACTTGTAATAAAATCAGGTATGGCTAAGGTTGGCCATGTAAAACCACTGAGTATAAATGCTGGAGTAGAAATCACCATTAATAGCTCCGTTGCTTTTAGTTGATTAGGAATCGCAATAGAGAATAACATGCCAATACCCATTGAGGCGAGTGTTAGCAATAGAGTCATAACAATCATTGGGGTATTAAAAATACCAGCCGTAATATTAAAATAGGGAAATAGCAGGCTTATTAATAACCACATACCTGGGAGCATAATTAAAAAAGGGGTTGCTTTTAATATAATGTGATAGAATGCTGATTTACTTTCTTTAGTTAAAATGATAAAATAGCCATCTTCAAAATCTCTTGAAAATACTAAAGCCATAGCTAAGAAAATTACCTGTTGCATAATGGCAGCAAGTAAGCCAGGTAGCATAAATGTAATATAGTTTCCAGTAGAATTATAGAGCTTATTAAAATTTATTTTAAAACTTTCGTAGGTTACCTGGGCTTGTTTTGGATGTAAACCTTGTTTCTTAAGGCCTTCAATCTCTATACCTGCATTCATAGTCATTAAAACAGTACTTATATTTTTACTCGCTGTATTTGCATTCAAAATATTTGCCATATTGAGGTCAATACGTATTTCAGGATGTTTTTTCTGTAATAGGTTTTTTTCAAAATCTGAAGGTAAGGTAATCACTGCTGCGTATTGTTCTACAGGCATTTCATTAACAATGTTTCCATCAGAAGCGCGAACATCAACAACGAGTAAAACTTCATTATCCTCAAATGCATCAATAATTTTATCTGTAGCCGGACTTTGATCTTGATCTATTATTACAATAGGTAAATCGATAACTTTTGCTTGCTGATAGACAAAGCCAAACAAAATACCATAACCAATAGGAGCGCCGAAGAAAATGGCAAGTAAAACACCATTTGAAAAAATGCGTTTAAACTCAATCTTAAGTAAGCTTATAAATTTTTTCATGGCTTAGCTTTTTATAAGAATTGTAGCATTGGTGAAAAATGTTTGTTCAGAAACATCGGTTGTAGGTACAACTTTTAACTCATATATAGATTCTGATAACTGATATAGAGGTGCCGTACTTGTTATGTCTGCATATTGTGCCAATTGTTTTATTGCAACTATCTTGGCTGCTGTTTCTTCTTTGGTGTAGGGATTAACAAGTGTCAGTGCTTTGCCAACTTCAAAATCATAAATTTTAGATTCCGGAATGGTAAATCTAAAATAGACACTGTTTGTTTTATAACCATTAAATAAGGTAAACCCGGGCGTTAGCAATTCACCTTCTTCTAAACTTATGGTTTCAATAGACATGGCTGATGGTGCAATGACATATTGTTCGTTAGAAGCTGATAAAACTTCTTCTTTTGCACCAAGCGCACGGTCTAATTGGCCTTCAGCTTGTTCTATTTGTTCAGAGCGTGTTCCTTTTTTTACTTCATCGCGTTTGGCTTCTAAACTAGCGACTTGTGCTTTTGCCATGTTGAGTTTCATCTTTACTTCGTCAAATTGCTGTTGGCTTACTAAAGAATCCTGATACATGTTTTGTAATCTTCGGAATGATTCTTGAGCAAATTCCAACTGTGCTTTTCCGGCTGCTAATTGGCCTTCTATCTGGCTGAATTGTTCGGATGTTGCGCCATTAAAGGCCATGTTTAACTGCCCTTGAGCAGCTTTAATTGCTCCTTCGGCTTGAAGCATTTTAGCATTCACTTCAGGAATATTAATCAATGCAAGGGTATCGCCTTTTTTTACGGTTTGGCCTTCTTCAACATAAACAGCTTGGATTCGACCCGCTATTTTACTGCTTATCGCAATGGTTTCAAACTTTACTTTACCTCGGTTTGGAGTGATTTTTTCATGATTACAAGATTGTAAAAGGAAGAGTGTTAAAAAGCTTAATGTTAGAGTTTTATAAGTGTTCATTTTATGTCGTTTAAGATTGATTAATAAGTGAGAAGGCCTTTAGCATGAAGTAAGTCTGCAACAGCTCTTCGTTCGTTATAATAGGATTCTTGAAGTTTGAAATTTGCTTTTTCTACATCGTTTAAAGCATCGAGTACATCATTAATTGAGGCTAAATTGTTTTTGTATTGTTGGTCAACAAGGTTGTAGGTTTCACTAGCTAATTCAATTTCTTTTTCAACTATTTTAGTGTTTTCTAAGGCGGCTTCATAAGTTAATTGTGATTGTGTAATACTTAAAGCTATCTTTTCTTCGGCATCTTCGATTTTTTCTCTGAGAACTTGACTTTCTAATTCCGCTTTTTTCTTTTTTAAGCGGGAGGAATTACCGTCAAAGACGTTCCATTGTATACCAGCGCCAATATACCATTGAGGGTCTAATAAAGATAAATCATCTTCTATAAATTCGTAATGTCCTTTTAAAGCAATTTTAGGAATAAAGCTACTTTTTTCCATTTTTACCTTATAATTTGTAGCAATCTCTGCTTCTTCTAAGGCTTTTACTTCATTGCGTTTTTCAGCATTTGAAGCTGCATTATAAGTAAATAACTGCAGTTGTGGTTGAAGCAATTTTAAGCTGGCTTTAGGTTCTCCTGTCAGCTGATGAAGCACTTCTATTAAGAGAATATTTTTATGGTTAAAATCGAGTTGTTTTGCAGCGAGCTGTTGTTGGGCAAGTTCAATTTTTTTTCGACTTATAGGTGTTGCTAAACCATTCTCAATCGCTTTTTTGACATAAAAAGTCTGTTCATTGAGATAGTTTTCTGTGGTGGTTAATACCCTTTTAGAGGCTTTAACAAGTGCGAGTTTATCATAAGTTTCAATAATTTGTAATGCAATTTTATCTGCTTCGGCAAGTCCGGCATATTTTACTGAGGATTCTTTGTGTTTACTGGCCTTAAGAGCGTTGCTAGCCTCAAAGCCACTAAATAAAACCCAGTCTAAATCTACTGAGGATTTTAGAATGTCTTTGTCTTGCAAGTTTGCGGCTTCTTGCAAAGGAATATTATCAGGAAACTCGGAATTAAATGGCAGTCCTAAGGCATCTTTAATAATTAGTTTTTGAGTTTCTATTAGTAAAGTTTGTGTGTCGTCATCAAAAGTGATATCGTCATTTAAGCGTGTGTAGCTTCCATTAAAAGTAATTTTAGGTAAGAATACAGATTTTGCCATTTTTTGGTCAATTACGGCTTGTTCTGATTCTATTTGATTACTTTTTAGAGTATGATTTTTATTGAGTCCTTTATGGATTAAATCCTTTAATGTCGGGTCTAATTCTTGTGCTGAAAGTGTGGTTGTAAATCCGACAAGAAATACCAGTAAGACACAATTTAATGCGACTTTTTTTAGGTTCATTTTACATGGCTTTTAATTACTATACAAAGGTATTATTGAAATTAGAATTTATTTTTGACCTATATCAAAAAGTGATGCTATTTACGCTTTAATTAATGGAATCTTGGCTTCTGATGCGGCTTAAAGTTTCTTGTGCCATTCCTAAGTAAGAAGCAATGTGTCCTAACGGAACTTGATAGGCAATATCTGGAAATTCAGCCAGCATATAATCGTAGCGTTCTCTTGCGGTTTGAAATTGAATAGCATTGAGTTTGTTGAACACATTTGTTAACATTTCGGTAATGACGAGACGGCCCAATTTTTCCATTTTTGGGTATTTAGAAAATAAGCGCTCTAAGTTTTCTTTAGAAATAAGGAATAAAACGGAATCTTCAAGAACTTCTAAATAGTATAAGCTTGGTTTTTTTTGAAAAAAGCTATCAGCACTAGACATAAATTTACCAGTCCCAAAAAACCATTGTGTAATTTCTTTTTGGTTATCATTGAGGTAATAACTTCTTCCCATACCTTGTTCTACAAAATACAAGTATTTACAAATTTCACCTTGTTTAACGAGTATTTCATTTTTAGAGACTGATTTCATTGTAAAATGATTGAGAATATCATGTAATTCAGCTTCTGAAAATTGTACTAACTCATTTAAGGTATCGGAAAAACTCATAAATAGGATGGACTTATATGATAATTTATAAAAGCTAAGCTAATTGAATTTTAGACTAGAAACAAATGAAATAGAAGTAGAGTAGAGAAGTCCGTTATTGCGATATTTAGTATCCTCAAATTTTAATAAAACTTATGGAATTTAACGTCTGATTTTATCCATTAATTTTTGCAAATTAGAATATACAAATACATTCGTTTTGGCATAGTAAAACGAAATAAAACAAACCACAGACAAGAAGATAATAGCACCAATAATGGCTTGCCAAGGTAATAGTGTTCTGCCAATAATTGTATTTAAACCAAGACCTGTAAAACTTCCATATATAATAATAAAGTGAATGACATATATCGATAAGGTTTTTTGCCCAATTTTTAAAATTAGTGGTTTTTTTAGGTAATTCTCAGCCAAATAAAATAATGAGAATATGACTAAAACATTTCCTAGCCTAATAAATAAATAATTATAGTTAGCAACGGCTGTAAATATTGGTAAATTAAACAGATTGTCAATTAACAGGAATAAATCAGAAGACCTATTTACGAGAAGCATACCAATGATAAAAAAACTAGACACTATGGCAAACTTAAACTTAGGGCGCTCAACATACTTATAAAATAGCGTAGAGATAAAAGCACCAAAGGCCACATAGCCAAACCAAGGGATGATAGTAAAAACAGAACCATTTTCTTTGGTTAAGTAGTTTGAAAATACAACCGGAACTTCAGGTAATTCTAAATAACGATATAAGGGTTCTGTCATAAAAATCACAAAACCTAGAATGAGCATCAGTAAAGAGAAAAACAATGTTTTTTTAAAGGTTAACTTATAAATAAATACAACAAGTATTAGTGATAAACCTATACACTGAAGAACATCAACGACTAAAAAATAGGTATTGAATCTTCCTAAAAGCCATTCAAAAATAGGAGCACGCAATAAATAACCAATGCCAATGAGCATCAAGCCTCGCATTAGCCCTTTTTTCATACGTGCTTTAATCTTGCCACTTTGTTTGGCTCTAATTAATAGATAAGAAAAGATAAGTCCAGATATGGTGAAAAAAGTTGGCGCTGTTATACCTCTAAAATATTCCCAAACTCTATATGCGGTGTTCGTTTGGTCTCTGTAAGAAACATCTAATAAGGTGTCAACAAAATGCCCTTGCAACATCATTAAGATGGCAAATGCTCTTACGGCATCGATAAAATATAGGCGGTTGGTACTCAAAAATTAATGTTTGGTTGGTAAAGGTAGTTTTTTTGATATAAAATGAAATTATTTGCTTTCTATTTTAATAGTTACCCCTAAAAAATGATATTGTTATTAAAAAATATAGATTCTCTTTTAGGAGCTTTTATTTCAAATTAGCGTTATAGCGCTTTCTTTTTATAAGTGGTACTTCAAATTTTAACATTATACGTACCATTTTTTTTCAATCAGGTAAGTGCACTATTTTTTTATGCTATAAAAATGAATCTTTTACTCTAGATTTTGACAAAATACAAGCTATAATATTAGGATTTGTTTATAAGACATCAACAGAATGTTATCACAATATTAAGGATCTTTATTTCATAGTCTACATGGCTCTCATGTAACAAATCTACCCCGTTTTTGTATCATATTTACGCTTTAAAACTACGCTATTTCTTGAATTTTGAATCAAATAATTAATCATTGTTTGAATTAATGAAGTTTAAAAAACTTTTTAAATCAAAAAAGCTAACAAGGTATCAGATAAGGGAACTTCTCTTTGGAGTTCTCTTCCTGATTCTAATTTTATTCTTAACAACTATTATTTAATCAAAATGTTGAAAAATTACTTTTTCATTTTACTCACATTACTTATAACTTATACTATAAGTGGACAAGATTTCATCGCTATCACAGGGAAGGTAACTGATGCTGATTCTAAAGAAATTTTATCTGGTACCTATATTGTGTTTAAAACACAAGACAACCAGGTTATTAAAGGAACTAGTACTGATGATTTTGGAAACTTTACGTTAAATACATCACGTAGAGGTGATTTTAGTCTTGAAGTAAGTTATTTAGGATTTCAAACTAAAGACATCGCCATTGATATTGAAGATAAAGATATTAATCTTGGAGACATAGAACTTTCTGCTCAGGCAGATTCTTTAGATGAAATTACAATTTTAGGCAGCTTAGAAGAAAAACAACGTGCCCTAAATGAACAACGTAATGCTGACAATATAAAAAATGTAATTTCTGCTGATTTAATCGGAAGATTTCCAGATTTAAATGTAGCAGAGGCACTTCAGCGTGTGCCTGGTATAAATATTCAACGCGATAAAGGAGAGGGCTCTACGGTTAGTGTTAGAGGAACACCTGCGCATTATACAACCATACAAATTAACGGTGAGCAGATTCCGAGTGCGCAACAAAGTGGTGCTAGAAATGAAGCTTTAGACCTTATTCCTGCTGATCAACTTTCAAGAATGGAAATAACCAAAGCACCAACACCAGATATGGATGGCGATGCTATAGGTGGTGTGGTTAATTTACAAACTCCAGTAGCGCG
The DNA here is from genome assembly GCF_013403955.1 of Winogradskyella vidalii. GTDB lineage: Bacteria > Bacteroidota > Bacteroidia > Flavobacteriales > Flavobacteriaceae > Winogradskyella > Winogradskyella vidalii. The sequence continues at coordinate 145,953 of NZ_JABFDG010000005.1, forward strand.
AAAAAAGAAAATCCGATTAAAGGCGGAATCTGCACTAGGCTATGGCGATTTATCAGGCGACCTTAATGGCATTGGTAAATTGAGAATAGATAAACGTTTTTTTAGTTCAGAAAACGTAAAAGAAGGTAAGTTGGGCGTCATCTTAGGCGGCAGTTTTTATCAAAACAATAATGCTGAAGATCGCATTGATGCCGCGTGGGGAGGAACAGAAACACCTGTTGAAAACTTAGAAAATTCCATTCTTACTTTAGATGATTACCAATACCGAGTTACACAAAATTTACGAACAAGAATCGGTGCTACAGCAACTATAGATTATAAGTTTAATGATAAACATAATCTGGTTTTTAATTATATGTATAATCGACGTGAAGATAATGATCTTAGAAACCGTTTACGATTCGATATGGATAGAGGCGGAAGTGTTTATGAAACTTTAGATTCTATTACGGATGGACGCATACGAAGAGATATCAACATTTTTGATGAGCTAAAAGAGAATCACACGTATAATTTACAAGGGAATCATGCTTTAGGAGCTTGGTCAATAGATTGGGGCGCTTTCTATGCAAAATCACAGCGCGAATTTACGTCAGATAGAGGTGATTTTGCTAGAGATGAAGTCACGATAATTGCAGATAATCCGGGTGGAATTTATAATGATGTTCCCTATTTCCGATTGTCTTCGGAAGATGAAAGCATGTATAATCCATTTTTATATAATGATTTTAGACGTTACGAAGAAGATTTTGAAACCACAGATGCCGACCATATTGTTGGAAAAATTAATATCCGTAAAACGTTTAACTTTCTAAATGAATACGCAGGTTATTTCAAATTTGGTGCAAAGGTTAGAAGTCAGACCAACTCAAAATATAGAGATAATCAAGTTTTTGCTTTTAATGACCCTAATAATTTACTCAATTTAGAAGAATCTTTTTTACGTGTGCTAACGGGAAAAGAACCAGACGAATTTTTGAATGAAGACTATCGTTTTGGACCGTTAATTGGTCGCAATGAATTTCAAAATTATATTGAAACAAATAGACGCTTATTAACCACTTCTGATGACGCGTGGGATTCGCAACGTTTGTCTTTAAGTGATACTTATGATGCTTATGAAGATATATACGCTGCCTATGCGATGTTTCATTTACAATGGAATAAGTTACTGATTCTAGGAGGTGTTCGTGTAGAACAAACGGATGTTAATTATGATGCTTTTGAAGTTGTAAGAGTCGGTATAGATGTGCAAGGCCAACCCATAAGTGGTGGCAGTAATTATAATTTTGTGTTGCCTAATCTTCACTTAAAATATAGCTTAGATGACTACACTAACCTAAGGTTATCGGGAGTGTTCAATTATGCCAGACCTAACTTTGTGGACTTAGTTCCTTATGTAAATTATGATGCAGATGCTGTTACGTTATTAATTGGGAATCCAGAATTACTTCCTGCAGAGGCTTTTAATTTAGATGCCATGTATGAAAAGTACTTTAGTAACGTCGGTGTCATTTCGGTAGGGTTGTTTTATAAAAAGATTAATAATTTTCAGTTTACAAGAATCGATCCTTCTTTAGCTGCAGATTTCCCAGGCTATCCAAATACACAAGGCTTTCAATTTGAACAAGAACAAAACGGAGAAGAAGCTTTAGTAGCAGGTGTTGAAGTTAATTTTGTACGGGCTTTAAATTTCCTGCCAGGATTTTTAAAACACTTAAGTATTGATGGAAATTATACTTATACGTATTCGGATGCTTTTACGCAAGATAGAGATAATATCAGTCTGCCAGGTCAAGCTGAACATACCTTTAATACAGCTTTATCGGGTGATTTTGGGAACTTTACAGGGCGTATTTCTGCCAACTATAATGGCACGTTTGTAAACTCTTTAGCGAGTCAGGCTCAAGATGATATTTTTCAAGAGCACCGCTTACAATTAGATGCTAATGCTTCATATCAATTCACCAAACGTTTACGAATTTTTACAGAGTTTACCAATATTACAAATGCACCTAGTGTAAGATACCAAGGCGAAAGAAATCGCATTTCTAGAATAGCCTATTTTGGTTGGTTGGCAAGACTTGGACTAAGCTATAGAATATAAATAAAGCAAAAATGAAAAAAATTATACCAATTATTTGTCTTGTATTAAGTCTCGTAGCTTGTGAGCGCGAGTCTGACTTTACCTATGCAGCGCCTAGCCTTATTACATCGTATGAAGGTAATACAACTGTAATTCAAGAACCTGGTAATGAAGTCTATTTAGATTTTAAGTTACAAGCTGCTTCAGGTTTATCTTCATTTGTAGTACACAAAGATGGTGCTCTTTATTATGAACAAGCTTTTATTGAAGGTGAAATTAGCTATGATTATGAATTTAATTATATAGTGCCAGAAGATTCCGAATTAGGAGACGAATCTACTTTTACCTTTTTATTATTAGATAATGAAGGCAGAGAAGTAAGTTATAGTTATACTATTCAGGTAAATGTTACTTTTTCGGAAACGGAAGAAGATATAAACGGTACATCTGTCATTAAACTTAAAGGAAAATCTAACAATGACTATTTAATGGAGGCCAATTTGGTGTATCTCATTGATAGTACATTTTCAATTGAAAATAATAGTAGACTCACTATTGAACCTGGTACTAATGTGTATTTTAAAACGTACGACAATGATATTGTGTCTAGATTGATGATTGCAAGAGGCTCTCGAATTCAAGCTGAAGGCACGGCAGAATCGCCAATAATTTTTACAAGTGACAAATTATTATATAATGAAACACCAACTACAGAAGATTGGGGTGGCATATATTTATTTGGACAAGCACCTACAAATGCTGGTGCTACCATACTCGACGCTGGTTTTCTGTATGGTGGTAATATTCCCAATGATAGTTCAGGGCGTTTGTCTTATGTAAGGATAGAATACACAGGTAAAGATGGTTCTAATGCGTTAAATATGTTTGGCGTAGGTTCTAATACTCAAATAGATCATATCCATGTGTATAGAAATGAGAATATTGCTTTCCGATTAAAAGGTGGTCGTGTTAATTTAAAATATATCGCAGGTATTGGTCATGGTGGTTACGGCGTTTGGGCCGAACATGGTTGGCAAGGTAATGGTCAGTTTTGGATTTTTCAAACAGATATTGCAGCAACCTTAGTGCCTGTTAATTACTGGAATCAAGCTCGATCTATTGAAATGCGAAATGATGAAGGTAATTTCTTAAAAGAACCACGTACACGGTTTCAAATTTCTAATGTAACGCTTATCGGAAATGGTTATACAGATGATGTCGATTCGGGGACACGTCGTGGTGTTCGTATTCGCCGTGGTGCTCATGGTGTATTGCAGAATTTAGCCGTTACCGAGTTTCCTAATGACGGTGTTCGTGTTGAAGATTTAGATATCGATGAGTTAGGTGATACAATGATTTTAGACCATACTAGAGCTTTTAATAACAACATTAATTACGAACAAGAAGCGGAATCTTTTTTCTTAGATAATCCGGACTTTGATGTCACTACAGGTAACTCAGGTGTCACTTTAAATAATTTTGTAGGCTCTGTGGAATCGTCATTCAATCCAATAGAATTAGGGAATTGGTTTTCTGAGGCCTCATTTATTGGTGCTGTTGAAAACACGTCTAACGATTGGACAACAGAAGGCAATTGGTTTAAAAATTTAGATGGAACAATTAGATAAACGTTAAAACAATAAAAATTAGAACATTAAATTATGAACACAAACAAAACAATTGGAAAAAAAATAGTGATCCTTTTCGGATTAGCTTGTTTATTATCTGTAGCAAGTTGTAGCTCAGATGATGAAGGCGGAACTGTTACACCTTCTGCGGCGTTACCAATAATTAGCGTTAATGGTGATTCTGAAGGCATAGTGCGAAGCGGTTCAGCTATTGAAGTCGATTTAAACTTTGTAGCAGAAGCAGGTAACCAATCTTTAGTCGTAAACAGAAATGGAGGCTTATTAGAAGAAATTTCATTAGATGCAGCTGCTGATAGCTTTACATATAATACACAAGTTATTCCTGATGATGCTGAAGAAGGCGAAGTATTTGAATTTGAATTTATTTTAGTAGATACTCAAAATCAAGAATCAACACCAGTGTCTTACAGTGCTAATACTGCAGTGTATGATACGATTGAGATAGGTGGAACTTCAGTTTATGAGGTTACTATTCCTGAATTTGGTATTGTTAGCTCAGGTACATCTATTAAATTTATTGAAGGTCGAGATTATTTTATAGGTGGTTCATTAGATTTTGATAGTGGTTCTAGTTTTACAGTAGAAGCAGACGTTACAATTTATATGGCAGCTGGTTTAGAAGACAGCGCAGGTATAACTGCAAACAGTGGTTCTGTTGTTGCCATTGAAGGTTCAGCTTCAAACCCAATCGTAATAACGTCTAGCAATGTATTAACAGGAAATGCAGAATCTGGAGATTGGGATCGTTTTGAATTAGAAGAAACAGAAAATGCTATTTTGAGATATGTACGAATGGAATATGCTACTACAAGTCTTAGATTAGATGCTGTAGATAATAGCAACACAGTAGAATATATTCAATCTTATTATTCTTCTGAAGAAGGTTTTTATACTAGTAATGGTAACGTAAATTTTAAATATTTAATCAATACAAAATCTGGAGATACAGGTTTCCGTTTTGGAGATGCATATACAGGTAAGATGCAATTTATAATTACCCAAGGTGAAGATCATGATGAAACAGAATTTTATGTAAGAGAAAATGCGTCTATCATTGCTTCCAACCTCACTTTATTAGGACCAGGAGAAGATGCTGAAGAAGGTGGTGATATTATAGAAATTAATTCCTCTGCAAATACATTTAAAATCTATAATTCAATTATATCGCAATCTGTTGATGAAGATATTAAGTTTGATGGTGATATGCCAATTTCAGATTTACAAGGTGATAATGTATTAGCGTATTCTTATTTTTTCAATAATGACGATCCATTAAAAGATAATGCTATCGATTTCTTTGGAACTTTTGACGAAGACGGCACGTTGCTTACAAATCCGTTTTATAATAACGCAATTACAGGAGGTAGTGACCCTGATGACCTTGATTTTGAAGAAATTGATGGTATCGACGTTGATCAATTTGTACCAAATACAAGTGTCACGGCAAAAGAATCATTTAATCCTAGTACGGTAGATGCATTTTTTACTTCTGTAACTTTTGTAGGTGCCGTTGAAAATGCTGAAAACGATTGGACTACAGGTTGGGTAAAGAATGTAGACGGCTCTATACGATAATTAAATTAGTTTTTTAATTTTTTCTTTTTAAGCTGAGCGATTCATTTCGTTCAGCTTTTACCTATTAACGTATTAATCTATTACTTATGAAAATTATTTTTATTGGCTTACTGAGTTTATACTTTGGTATAGCCTTTTCCCAACCGCCAGAAAAGAATAAAGCACCTAAAGTTCAACAAATAGCTTATAAAGCGTCACCAAGACCAGATCGCATTATTTTAAGTCATGGCGAAAATAGCATTTATGAACAAACCGTCACTTGGCGAACAGATTATTCCATAACTAATGCTGTCGCAGAATTAACAGAACTGACCTCTGGTATTGATTTTGACGATGATGTAAAGAAATTTAAAGCGATTTCAGAAAAAGTTATAACTATAGATGAAATTGTACAATATCACCACGTCTCTTTTTCAGACTTAGAAGCCGATACTTATTATGCTTATCGCGTTGGAGGTAATGATTATTGGAGCGAGTGGATTCAGTTTAAAACACCACCAAATAAGGACGAAGCCTTTAGCTTTATTTATATGGGAGATGCACAAAATGACTTATTTACCAAATGGTCTCGCGTGGTTAGAGAAGCTTTTATGGCACGTCCTAAAGCAAAATTTATGTTGCATGCAGGTGATCTTATTAATCATGCTGAAAATAATTACGAATGGGGAGAGTGGTTTCAATCCATCTCGTTTATTTCTAAAGTGATGCCACAGTTTGTGGTTGTTGGAAATCATGAGTATGTTAAAGTAGATGGGCATAAAACAGGAATATCCTCTTTAGTGGATCCACAATTTAATTTCCCAAAGAATGGTATTGAAGGTTTAGACGATACAAATTATTTTATGGATTATCTCAATATGAAATTAGTGGTTCTTAATTCTAATGAAAAAATAGAAGAACAAGCCATTTGGTTAGATGAGGTATTATCAAAAAATGATAAAAAATGGATTGTGGTAAGTTTTCATCATCCTATAATTTCTGGTGCTGAAGGCCGAGAAAATAAAGGGATAATGGAACATTGGAAACCAATATTAGACCATTATAAAGTAGATTTAGTGCTTCAGGGACATGATCATGTTTATGGAAGAGGGCGTTCAATCGGTTCAGAGGAAGCGCTATCGAATAAAGATTCAAAAACAGTTTATGTGGTATCGGTTAGTGGTCGTAAAATGTATGATGTAAGTAATCATCCTTGGATGGAGAAAAAGGCACAAAATAAACAATTCTATCAGCTTATAGATATTGATGATAACCAGTTAGAATATAGAGCATACACTACAGATAATGAGATTTTTGATGCTTTTAGACTTACGAAATCTAATGGTAAAACAAAATTTAAAGTCCTTAATAACTAATGAAACCGATACGGCTTTTAAGAATTATATTTTCCTTTTGTTGTGGTTTGTTTTGTCAGATACATACGGCTCAAAATAAGAGTACTATCATTAAAGAGAATAATAAATTAGTAATCTCAAATGCTAAAGTTAAGTTCACTTATCTATTTAATGATGGTAAATTAGCCTTACAAAGTATCACGGATTTAGAGAATAATTCTGAATTGCTATTAATAAAACCAATATCAGATTTCTATTTAATAGATGAATCTACTGAAACCTCTGATGTTCAGTTTAAAATTCAACCAAGTTCAAAAGAAAACAACTATGCTGAAGCTGAGATAATTTATAGGCAAGATTTACTTTGGGTAAAACGAGTTCTACGTCTTTACGACGAAGCTTCAATGCTTAAAACAACGTATTTCTTAAAAGGTCAATCAAGCGCAGTAAAGTGGGAATCAGTAGTTGAGTCTGATAACGAGCTGATTGAAAGTCAACACGAAACGGTTCAACAGAAAAGTCATTTAGCCCAATTACAACTCAATTTTAAACACGCTAAATTTAAGAGTGTTGCCTTTAATGATGCAACAGACCATAATGATAATCTTGTTATAGAAAACGAATTTATGGCTTTTGGTGAAGCAAAGTATATAGCTGCAAATATGTTATTCGTTGAGTTTTCTGAAGCAAATCAGTCTATTTCCATTTTAAAAGAAGCACCACTTGGTTTTAGTCAACAAGCCTATCCTGGATTTGATTTTACCATCAGTAATTCACAAATAAGTTTACATGGTTTAGGAATCACACCACAAGATTTAGACACAGATGAATGGGTGAGGGGTTATGGTTATGCGATTGGGTTGAGCAGTAATATTACCTCTCAGTTGCATCTAAATTTATTACAATATCAAAAACAAGATACCTTCAATAGATTAGATAATAAAGCGTTTATAAGTTCAAATACTTGGGGTGATCGCAGTAAAGATGGGAGAATGAATGAAGCATTTATTTTTCAAGAAATTGAAAAAGCGAAAACATTAGGAATAACCGATTTACAGTTAGATGATGGTTGGCAGCAAGGCTTATCTAAAAATTCATTTTCAGAAGCAGGCAGTATTTGGGACGATTGGCAAAAGAACGATTGGCAACCACACCAAGAACGATTTCCTAATGGTTTTCTGCCTATCATAGCTAAAGCCAAAGCATCAGGTATAAAATTAGGTTTATGGTTTAATCCAACAAAGACAGATGATTACATAAACTGGAAAAGAGATGCTGAAATATTAATTGATTATTATGTGAAATATGGCTTTACAAATTTTAAAATTGATGGTGTTGCACTTGGAAGTAAACTAGCAGAAATTCGTTTTAGAAAATTTTTAGATTATGTAAAAGAAAAGACGAATCATAATGCGGTTTTTAACTTAGATGTTACGGCAGGAAACCGAGGTGGCTACTTTTATTTTACAGAATATGGTACCATTTTTTTAGAAAATAGATATACGGACTGGGGTAATTATTATCCCTACCGAACCTTACGCAATTTATGGCATTTAGCAGCTTATGTACCTAGTGAAAACTTTCAGATAGAATTCTTGAATGTCAATCGAAATCTACATAAATATAAAAAGCAACAATTTGCACCTGCTATTGCAGGTTTAGATTATAGTTTTGCGGTTACCATGGCGGCACAGCCTTTAGCTTGGATGGAACTAAGTGGATTAGAAACTATTTCTCAAGATTTTGTTGAAATAATAAGCGACTATAAAAAAATAGCACCAGATTTAAATAAAGCCGTAAAATTACCCATAGGTGAAGCACCTGATGGACGTTCATTTACAGGGTTTCTTGCTGTAAATGATATGGCTTCAAATTATTTAATAGCTTATCGTGAAGCGACTGAAAATGCATCTTATGATTTTGAATTACCAACTAATATCAACTCAGTAAAGCAACTTTTTGGTGATGCTACTGCGTTTGAATTACTTTCAAAAAATACTATTAAAATCACATTTAAAGCGTCATGGGATTTTGCTGTGTTTAAGGTTGATTAATTATAATAAGACCTCAAAGGTTTTCCTTGCCTTCGTTTAAAGTTACGAAGAATGAAGATAACCTTTGAGCTCTTTATAAACATTATTAATGATGTCGCTAAAGTGGTTTCAATTGAATACCACTCAAAATAGCTTTTCCTTTTATAGAATCAAAAGTTACTTTTATGCCTTCACCATTTTTAGCCGTAATTGTTTTCTTAATACGTAGCGGATAATTATAACCATAATCTTTAAGTAAATCAATCGTTTTAATTTTGTCTTCGTTAATAATTAAGTCAAAATACCGAATACCACCTTTATGATAAGGCGATTCATTTGTAATGAACTTTCTAGGATAGGGATAAGGTTCCATAAAATAAAGTTCGATTTCGTAACTGCCGTCTGGGACATCAAATTGATAAGCTTTAATATCAACAAGCATGGTTTGATATAATGGTGTTAAATTCGTTATACCTTGCACATTCTCTTTAGTGCCTATTTTATTGCCAATATATAAAGGTTGTCCGCCTATAGAACCCCAACTTCCTGCTTCATAGGTTTTATTTGATATCCAAATTTCATCAGTTTGCTCGTTATAAAAGCTATGATTACTTCCAAGGTTAACCCGAATTGTTTCACGCTGTTGGGTTGAATTAAAAGGCAGTGTTTTGTGCTCTAATTCTAGCCGGTCAGAAGTGTTTTTGGTTACGGCTTCTAGTATAAACTTTCCACTCGCAAGTTTCGGATTAAATGTTGTTTTATAATTTTCAACTTTTTTATTTTCGAATAATTCTCCATTTATAAATAGTTTTACATAGGGTTCATTGCTGTAAATATCAATAGCGACTTCTGCTGTGCTGTCTTTGGTTATTGAGGTTCTCTTTTTATAATTTGTTTCTGCAATTTTAACAAAAGGTGTTTTCAATAAATAGGCTTGAAACAAATAGTATGGATCTTTTAATTCGCGTTCAGCAGTTAATAATCCTTTTTGATTCCAATGCGATTTTGTATCCATACGACTTTCAGAATTAAAGTCCGATAAAGCCCATACCGCCGCACCTGCAACAAAATCTCGTTCTTCAATTTGTTGAAGAAAACTTTCCATCATTCTTTTCTGACCTTCCATTGTAAAATCAAACCGTTCGGGGTGTTGGCTGTGTAATCTGGTATCACTTCCTGCGCCAAACTCACTAACAATTAAGTTGCGTTCTGGGTAAAGTTCATGTTGTCGATCTAGAAACGTTCCAAAATCTTCAAAATCGTCATAATACCAACCATGATAAAGATTCCAACCAGCAACCTGTGGAATGGTATCTAAACCAGATGCTTCATATAAAGGATAATTGTGCATGGCCATAGCTGTATATCGCGACGGATCTTCTTTACGAGCAATACCATCTAATGTTTTAGCTAAATTTAGTGTTGCTTCTGTGTGTTTTTCTACTAGGCTGTCTTCTAAAAAGCGATGACTCCAAAATATTTCATTCATATAACCCCATAATATTACGGAAGGATGATTATAGTTTTGCCTAATCATTTCTTTTAACTGCGTTTCAGAATTTTGATTAAATTCATCTGATATTGTAATTTCATTAACTAGCGGAATTTCTTCCCAAACCAATAAACCTAATCGGTCAGCTGCTTTTAATATTGCAGGATCTTGCGGGTAATGTGCTAAACGCAAAAAATTAGCACCCATAGCTTTTAATAATTTTAGGTCGCGTTGATGAAGTCCGTCTGGTAAAGCATTTCCTAAATTAGGAAAATCTTGATGTCGGCTAGCGCCTATCAATTTTAAATGTTCGCCATTGATAAAGAAACCCTTATTGGGGTCAAAATGAAATTCTCTTATGCCTGTTGTAATAGTTAAATTATCTATGGGTTTATTGTCTTTCAAAATTTTTAAAACCACACGATACAAATTTGGGGTGTCTGGATGCCATAATTCTGGTTGTAAAACTTCTATTGTTTCAGAAAAATGAGTGGTTTTAGAATTTAAGGTTATTGACTTTGTTTTACTTAATAAAGTTGTTCCTTTAGGTGAGATAATGTGATATTCTAAATCGTATTTTGAAGTCGTTTCAATCTCATGATTTATAGTGCCTTTGAGCGCTAAAGTAGCTTTATTTTCGGTTAAGGAATCTGTATTAATAAAAACACCAGAGCTACCATAATTATCCAAGGAGAAATGCGTTTTAGCAGTTTTTATAAGGTATAAATCACGATAAATACCACCATAAAATGTAAAGTCAGCAGAAAGTGGTGGTATGTTTTTATTATGTGCATTATCAACTTTTATCAGTATAGTATTGTCTTCCTTTTTTAAATAAGGGGTAATATTAATACTAAAGGCTGTGTAGCCACCATGATGTTCTCCTGCTTTTTGGCCGTTAATGAATACAGTTGTAGATTGATTTGAACCTTCAAAATGTAAATAATAATTATACTTTTCAATATCTGTTGAAATATGTAATGGTTTAGAATACCAGCCTTCACCTCTAAAATACCCTTTTTTGCCATCGTTCAACACATCTTCTGCATTCCAAGAATGAGGTAAGTTAATGATAGACCAGTTTGAAAAATTAGATGGATTAGTAGTCGATAGCTTTCCCTGATGGAAATACCAATGCGAATTTAAAGTCTGTTTACTGCGTTGTTGTGCGTTTGAGCCAATGTAGCTTAGGACACAAAAAAATAAGACCATAAGAGTCTTATACGTATAAGAATTAGTCATAGAGTTCAGTTACAATCACATATCTGAACTAATGAAGAAAAAAATATATTTAAATAAAAAAGCTGTTGCGAAGATATTAAATTAATTTTAAGAATGACAAATTGATGTTAGATATTAAATTAGTTTGCTTAGTTTTCGCAAATTTTAATTTTTAATGAAACCATTATTAATTCTACTATTTAGTTTTTTTTATTTTGGTGTTTCTGCTCAAGAAACAGCATTAGAGGATGCTTATTTTGATAAATTAACGATTGAAGATGGCTTGTCACAAAGTACCGTTTTAAGTATTTATCAAGATTATTATGGTTTTATGTGGTTTGGAACACGCAATGGACTTAATTTATATAACGGCAATAAGGTTGAGATTTTTAAGCACAAGGTTGGAGACTCTACAAGTATTTCTGGGAATATTATAAATTCAATTGTAGAAGATTATAGAAAGCGAATCTGGATGGCTACAGAGAGCGGTATCAGCGTTTATCATAGAGATACAAAACATTTTGAAAATTATTATATTCAAGATGAATTTTTGAGAAATGGCGATTCAAAAATCAATAAACTTTTCTTCGACTCACAGCAACAATTATGGGTAGCAGGTGCATTTGGTTTCCTAGGTTTTGATGAAGACACGAAGATGTTTTTTGAACCCAAAGCGGTAAAAGCTCATAGAGAAACAAACGGTAATATTTACGTTAATGATATTCAAGAAGATAAAAATGATAATTTATGGATTGCGACAGGTAGTAATGGTTTTTTAAAACTAAATCTAAAATCTAATCGCGTTGAGTCTATAAACTTATTAAATGATGTAAAAAACCAACCTCGGATTGAAACAATTCAATTTGCAGATTCGGGCAATGTTTGGGTAGGAACTTATGGCGATGGTGTCTTTTTAATTACTAGTACAGGCGACGTTGTAAAAAGGTATCATACAGCATCAACGGGTAACAAAACAATTTCTAATGACTTTGTTCGCTGTATGGTTAAAGACTCTCAGAACCGTTTATGGATAGGTACTTTTAATGGTTTAACCATTATTCATCCTAACGGAAATTCAGAATTTATTAGCTATTCAGAAACCAATTTAAAAGGGCTCAATCATAATAGTATTCGTTCGTTGTTTCGCGATAGAAAAGGAAGTATATGGATTGGTACTTATTTTGGAGGTCTCAACATTTATGATGAACACAACCAACAATTTAATCATTTTTATCATAGTGAAGGCAACTCTAATTCTATTTCATATAATGTTATAGGTGCATTTACAGAAGGCAAACAGGATGAATTGTATATTGGAACCGAACGAGGCGGCTTAAATACATATAATCCTTCAACTAAAAAATTTAGTCAAATTAGGGATGATTTTGATAATAAAAGTACTATCAAAGCTTTGTGTACTACACCCGATGGAAAAATTTGGGCAGGCTTATTCAATCGTGGTTTATATGTGTATAACCCACAGCAACCCAATTTAGAGCTTCAAAAAGTTATAGGTAAGGACCATTTTCCTGAAAATCCAATCATCAATTATCTATACCATCACCAAGGAAAATTATGGATTGCCACAGATGCCAATGGCGTATATTGTTTTAATCTAAAAACAAAACAATTTGAAGATTATAAGCATCAAAATACGTTAAATAAAGCTATCGGTTATTCGCCTGTGAAGCAAATTTTTTATTTAAAAAACAAGATGGTATTGGTGACCAAAGGTAAAGGGCTTATCTTTTTTGATTCAGAATCTGGAGTTACTAAAACCATAGTAAATTATAATATCGATGGTAAAATAGTAAAACTAAATGAGTTGAATTCTGCTTATTTGAAAGGAGCTAATTTGTGGTTGGCTTCAAATGGCGAAGGTGTTTTGGTTTATAATTTAAATACCGAAAAAACCATTCAGATAGAAGCCAGTAAAGGCTTAAGCAGTAACACTATTTATGGTTTTTTAGAGGATAAACACTACAGCATATGGACGGTGTCTTTAAACGGTATAAGTTTATTGAATACTTCAGAAATGACTGTTGAAAAAAACTATACTTATAAATCCGGAATGCCACTATATGAAGTAAACGAAGGTGCTTTTTATAAAACAAACAATGAAAGTTTTCTGATTGGAGGAAATAATGGTTTTACCAAGTTTAACCCAGAGCAGCTTCAAGATAATAATTATAATCCTCAGCCTGTACTCACCGAATTAAAAGTGATGAATACTATTGTAACACCAGGGGATAATTCTGGTGTACTTAAAACCTCTATTCAAGAAAGTGAACACATCACCTTAAGTTATTTTCAATCTGTTTTGAGTATCAGTTTCGCTATGCTTAATTATTTACATCCAGAAAATAATGAATATGCCTATCAACTCGAAGGTTTTGATGAAGATTGGATAGAGTCGCAACAGCAGCAAATGGTAACTTATACAAACCTAAAAAGTGGTGATTATAAGTTTATGGTAAAGGCTGCCAATAATGATGGCGTTTGGAGTCAAAAACCACGAATTCTCAGCATTACAGTGTTGCCTCCACCATGGCAAACTTGGTGGGCTTATGTAATTTATACATTATTAATTATTGGCGGATTTTATTTAATTCGTTACAACGCGATTAAGAGTACACAACTTAAGCACGACCTAAAAGTAGAGCAGTTAGAGAAAGCGAAATGGAAAGAAATACATGAGCTTAAACTAAAGTATTATACAGATGTGTCGCATGAGTTCAGAACACCTCTAAGTTTAATTTTAGCACCCATGGAAGAGTTGCTAAATTTTAAACAAGAAAATACGTATGCAAGTGCTTTACTAAAGCGAATTTTCTATAATGCTAAACGTTTAAAATTGTTAATAGATCAGGTTTTAGAAATTAGAGAATTAGAAACTGGGCATACAGCACTGAATCTGTCTCCCATTTATCTAGATACCTATATTGAAGATATTTTTTATTCCTTTGAAACCTTAGCAAAAAATAAGAAGATAAAAGTCGATTTTAAAGTTAAGAAACCATTAGAGATTCCGGTGATGGTAGATAAGGATAAAATAGAAAAAATCTTTTTCAACTTGTTTTCAAATGCGATTAAATTTACAGCGAAACATGGTTTGGTAAAAGTTATCATTAGAAGTAATAAAATAGCTGCTGTTATAAACTATAATTTTGAAATTATAGATACAGGAGTTGGAATTCCTGATGATATGAAGGCAAAAATATTTGATCGTTTTCAAAAAGGTAAATCAGAGGAAAGTGGAACGGGTATTGGGCTTTCCTTAGCAAAATCTTTAACGGAACTTATGTCTGGTACCATTAAAATTAGTGATAACCCCAATGGTGGAACTATTTTTAATGTTAAATTACCATTACAAGTGGTAAATGATATAAATATCAGTTCTGTAAAGCCAACCTTAGAATATACACCGCTTGTTCCTGTCTTGCCAGAAAAAGGAAGTACTTTAAAAAAACAAAAAGCGAAACAAGATGATGATTTGTCAAAGTTGCTTATCGTTGAAGATAATAAAGAGCTGAGAACTTATTTGCGTGATAGACTAAAAAATAGTTACAACGTAAAAACAGCTTCCAACGGAAAAAATGGTTTTGAAAAAGCAAAGAAATTTGGTCCAAATCTTATCATTAGTGATATTATGATGCCAGAGGTTTCAGGTATAGAACTTTGTAAAGCCATTAAGGCGAGTAAAGAATTAAGCCATATTCCTGTAATTCTATTAACTGCCAAAAACACAGAAATAAATAAATTAGAAGGTCTAGAGTTTGGCGCCGATGATTATATCACAAAGCCTTTTAGTTGGGTTGAATTACAATTTCGGATAAAAAATATTCTTAAAAACCGAACATTATTACAACAACGCTGGAAAGATCTATCGTCTTCACCTATAAAAGATTACGGATCCATAAATAGTTATGACGAAAAGTTGATGAAAGAGATTTTTCAGGTTATAGAAGAAAAAATTGAAAATCATGAATTTACTGTCGAAATTCTAGCAGAAAAAATCGGAATGAGTCGTGTACATTTATACCGAAAGATAAAATCTCTAACAGGTGAAACACCTAATAAGTTGATACGAACGGCACGTTTAGATAAAGCTAAAATACTATTAAAAACGGGTAAGTATAAGCCAGCAGAAGTGGCCGATCGGGTTGGTTTTCAAGATGTAAAATATTTTAGTAAAAGTTTTAAGAAATTTACAGGGCAAAATCCTTCCGAATTTCACAAACAATAAAATAAGAATAAATTTATAGCTGTTTTAAACGGTTTTATCTTCCAAATATACACGAGTATGTGGCAAACTTTCAGGATAGTTTTTTTGAATAAATTCAATCATTTTTTCTCTAACATGAACGCGTAAATCCCAAGCCGTTGGAGAATTCTTAGCACTGACTAATATCCGAGATTCAACAGTGCGCTCTTTAGCGTCGGTAACCTGTAGTACGTTCACTTGTTTATCCCATAGTGGGGTGTTTTCTAATACTTTAGTTAATTCTTTTCTTAATTCATCAAAAGGAATACGATAATCGGTATTCAAGAAAACAGAACCGATAATATCAGCAGAGGTTCTGGTCCAATTTTGAAAAGGGTTTTCTAAAAAGTAGGTAGAAGGTAAAACTAATCTTCTTTTATCCCAAAGTCGAATCACAACATAGGTTAAGTTGATTTCTTCAATCCAGCCCCATTCATTTTCAACAACAACGGCATCATCAATTCTAAAAGGCTGTGTAAATGCAATTTGAATTCCTGCTAACAAAGCCCCAACCACTTTTTGTGCGGATAAACCAATAATGATTCCGGCTAAACCAGCAGAAGCAAATATACCGTAACCAATTTTTTTAATATTATCAAAGGAGAGGAGAATAAAACCTGTAGCAAATAGGAAAATTATGAAAATAATAATTTTTTCAAGCAAATTAATTTGCGTGTACATTTTTCTGGCTTCCAAATTATCTTCGGCAGAAATATCATAACGTTTTAAAAAGAGTAACTTGCCTTTTCTTAGTAAAATTATAAATAACCAAGCAAAACAGGCAATTAAGAAATTGTTTTTCTGAGAGACAAGTATTGAGTTTTCTAATCCTTCGACTCCTGATAAACTACTAACGTAACTAGCAATACTTTGAATATTGAAAAATAACAGAATTAATAAAATACAAATAATAATAGGAGCGTACTTTTTCATAAAAAAGAAACGTTTTTTGGTTCATCAGTAATTTATTTGATTTTAGTTAGACACACAAGTATAACACCGATAAATCTAGATTTATAGGCTGTTTTTATAATAATGAAAAATTAAATTCTTGTAATTACAGATATTATAATAGATACATTTGTTTATTAATGAATATGTAATGGCGCTATGATTTATACTTTTTAAAGCTATAACAATATTATTTTAGTTTATTATTGGTGAATAAGCGTATAATTCAATAGTTCAAACGCTATCCATTTTATTACATTTATAATTTATGAATAAACTCAACGATGTACTCAACAGTTTTTCTTCCTTAGCTTGGGGATTACCTTTACTTATTTTGTTAATTGGTGGTGGCTTGTATTTATTAATACGTTCTCACTTTTTACCATTTCGGTATTTAGGACATGCTTTAAATGTGCTCAGGGGGAAATATGATGACCCTAATGATCCTGGTGAAATTTCCCATTTTCAAGCCTTAACAACAGCCTTGTCGGCAACTGTAGGTATGGGGAATATTGCAGGTGTTGCTGTGGCTATTTCTATCGGTGGACCAGGAGCTGTGTTTTGGATGTGGATTAGTGCTGTGGTTGGGATGTCAACAAAATTTTTTACATCAACGCTCGCTATAATGTATAGAGGTAAAGATAGTGCAGGTGAAATTCAAGGTGGACCAATGTACTTCATTGTTGAGGGGTTAGGAAAGTCTTGGAAACCATTAGCTGTATTTTTCAGCCTTTGTGGTCTCATTGGAGCCTTACCGGTTTTTAATGTGAATCAACTTACACAGGCTCTAAATGATATTTTATTAATCCCAAATGGTGTTGAAGTAGGTTTAAAATCGAATCTAATTATTGGTTTCATATTAATAAGTATTACCGCTCTAGTTATATTAGGTGGTATTAAACGCATCGGAACTGTGGCATCACGATTAGTGCCAAGTATGGTTGCTTTATATTTTGTATTGGTTATTATCATTTTGGTAGCGCATAGCGATGTTTTATTATATTATTTAAAACTCATATTTACAGATGCATTTGCTGCTAATTATTATCCAGAAGATGATACGTTTTTAGGCGGTGTTTTAGGGGCTTTAATCCTTCATGGTATAAAACGTGGCGCATTTTCTAATGAAGCCGGAATTGGTACAGCACCCATGGCGCATGGCGCAGCCAAAACAGATGAACCCATCCGAGAAGGTTTGGTGGCTATGTTAGGACCTGCAATAGATACATTAATTGTTTGTACGTTGACGGCTTTGGCGATTTTGGTCACCGGAGTTTGGGAAACCACCTCAGATAATGGAGTAAGTCTTACCGCTTCTGCTTTTGCTGATGTAATACCTAGTTACGGTAAGTACTTACTACTGATTTGTATTACTGTTTTTAGCATGAGTTCCTTGTTCTCCTATTCGTATTATGGCACAAAATGTATGTCGTTTCTGTTTGGTGCAGATAAAAAACACTACTACAACTATTTCTATATTTTAAGTATTTTGATTGGTGCAACCACAAGCTTAAGTATGATGATTAACCTCATTGATGGCGTGTTTGCCTTGATGGCAATTCCAACAATGCTAGCAACAATACTATTAGCACCAAAAGTGACAAGGGAACTAAAAAGTTATACCAAGCGCATAAAAAATGAATGATTATTTGCTAATAGAGGCCTTAAATTGTTGTGGTGTCATCATTTCCATTTTCTTAAATTGTCTGTTGAAATAACTTGTATTATTAAACCCAGATTTGAAGGCAATCTCAGACATTCTTAAATTTTGAGAGGTTTTAATCAGTTGTTTTGAAAATTTAATCTTTTCAGAATTAATATAGTCGATAGGTGAAATGCCTAAAGTATTTTTAAATTGCTTATGAAAGTGAGAGGTGCTCATATAAGCTTTCTTTGCCAATTGATCAACACTGATATCTTTATTTGTTAAATTATCTTTAATAAACTTTATAACGGTACCAATTCTAGTATCCGAGAAAATAGGAGAATCATTTGTAATTAGGGATTTAGCCTTAGTTTGAAGCAACCTTACAATTAATTCTTGGATCATTAAGTCCAAAAGGACATCTTTAGAAGTATTGGTATTAGTAAAGGTGTACGTTAGACGTTCAATTAAATGATTAACGGCTGTATTATTTATTAAATGAGAGGTTGTAGCATCTAAATTCCAAGTATTATTTTCATTTTCAATAGTCACATTATGGTTAAACTTACCCACAACCTCTTCAATTTTAAAAGCATCAATACCTAAAGCTAAACATTGGGTTGGTTTACTTTTTGTTGCCACTGGGAAATCTATAACCATTTCCTTATGAGTTGGCATTACAACGGATTCACCTGGAAAAAAATCAAAAGCATTAAACCCTTCTAAGTGCATTACTTTTTTTCCTGTAAGCATGCTAGCAATAATAGGAAAGTCGAATTTAAGAGATACTTGCTCTGCAGTTATATGGGTTTCATAGATGTTTAACTCTGCATATTCGGCATTGTAAGTTGTTCTGTTTTCAACTAAAGTGCTTAGTTTTCTATTGCTTCTTTTATGGTTTATTAAGGCTTTCATATTCAATGATACTAAAAAATAGTCTTAAAAATAGTTAATAATAGATATGTTCAAATATATAATAAATATGTTCAGTATATTTAGAATATGATAAAATAACTTTGACAAAATTATTAAATAGTCAATATTTTGGCTTTTAAATTATAAACTAATAAATAAACACATTAAGGTATGAGTTATTCTAAACCAAAATTTAAAGAAAGGTATTCCAATTTTATCAATGGAAAATTTGTGCCACCAGTAGGTGGAGATTATTTTAAAAACACATCGCCTGTCGATGGAACTTTAATTTCAGAATACCCCAGATCGCAAAAAGAAGATGTAGAAAATGCTGTTAATGCAGCTAATGCCGCAAAAGAAGCTTGGGGAAATACTTCTGCTGCTGAACGCGCATCCCTATTAAATAAAGTAGCTGATATTATAGAAGAAAATTTAGAAGAGTTTGCAATCGTAGAAACTTGTGATAACGGAAAACCAATTAGAGAAACACTGAATGCAGACATCCCTTTGTCGGTAGATCACTGGCGTTATTTTGCAGCATGTATTCGGTCTGAAGAAGGCAGTGCTACAGAATTAGACCAAAACACCTTGTCCATGAATATTAAGGAACCATTAGGGGTTATTGGTCAAATTATCCCATGGAATTTTCCTCTGTTAATGTTATCATGGAAATTACCACCTGCTTTAGTAACTGGTAATTGTGTGGTTTTAAAACCTGCAGAACAAACACCAGCATCAGCAACCTTATTAATGGAAAAAATAGCCGATGTATTTCCTCCAGGGGTCTTAAATATTGTTCATGGTTTTGGACCAGAAGCTGGTAAACCATTAGCATCGAGTCCTAAAGTAGATAAAGTAGCTTTTACAGGTGAAACAACAACCGGACAGTTAATTATGCAATATGCCTCTAAAAACTTAAATCCTGTGACTATGGAGTTGGGAGGGAAGTCGCCTAACATATTCTTTAATAGTGTGATGGATGAGGATGATGCGTATTTAGATAAAGCTATAGAAGGAGCCGTATTATTTGCTTTTAATAAAGGGGAGGTTTGTACTTGTCCATCAAGAATTTTAGTGCAAGAAGATATATATGATGCGTTTATGGAACGTGTTGTAGCTAGAACCAATGCTATTATTCAAGGTAATCCTTACGATGTAAATACTCAGGTGGGAGCTCAAGCCTCTAATGATCAGTATGAGAAAATTCAATCGTATTTTAAAATAGGAAAAGAAGAAGGTGCAAAAGTCTTAACTGGTGGTGAAGCTAATAAATTAGAAGGTGATTTTTCAAATGGGTTTTATATTAAACCAACCATTTTAGAAGGACATAATAAAATGCGCGTTTTTCAAGAAGAAATTTTTGGACCAGTCGTTTGTGTAACTAAATTTAAAGATGAAGCCGAAGCTTTAGAAATTGCTAATGATACGATGTACGGATTAGGAGCAGGCGTTTGGACGAGAGATGCACACCAGTTGTATCAAATCCCAAGAGCGATTAAAGCAGGACGTGTTTGGGTGAATTGTTACCATGCCTATCCGGCACATGCACCATTTGGTGGCTATAAAAAATCAGGATTTGGTAGAGAAAATCATTTAATGATGATGAGCCATTATAGACAAACAAAAAACATGCTAATTTCTTACGACAAGAATAAATTAGGGTTCTTTTAGAAATTATTAATAGCAGATTAAGGCTGAATTTGTAGGAGTAATTCAGCCTTATTTTTTAATAGCCACTGATATATGAAACGCGTAGAAATAACAGATAAAGCAGTTGCAGTTGTCAAACAGTTAAAAGCCAAGCATGGGGATTTAATTTTTCACCAAAGTGGCGGCTGTTGTGACGGTTCTGCACCAATGATTTTTGAAAAAGGAGAGATGTACTTAGATGAAAGTGATATTCATTTAGGTAATGTTTCAGGTGTTGATTTTTATATGAATCAAGATCAATTTGAATATTGGAAACATACCCATTTAACCGTTGATGTAACAGAAGGTCGAGGCGCTAGTTTTTCGTTAGAAATTCCTTTAGGGCTTCGGTTTATTATTCATTCGCGTTTATTAACCAAAGAAGAAGACACTTATTTTAATAGTTAAGTGTAAACATTGTTTCTAATTTTAATCCAAAAGGGCTTATATACATGGTGTATAAGCTCTTTTTTTTATTTTAATATTTTTACGAGGTATAATAGTGAATTTGATACTTTTTGATTGTTATTTTTAGTAAAGTGTAAATATTTTAACGATTTAGTATGATTTTTATTGCTAATTTGATATATTTATGCTAAATAAGTATATATGACTATAGGTTTATGTCCAAATTGTGGTAGTGATCAGTATGTTAAGAGCGGAATAGTTAATAATAGACAACGTTTTAAGTGTAAAAAATGTAACTATTATTTTACGGTTAACAAGATGGGGAAGAAGATAGATGATTATTACGTTAATAAGTCCTTACAACTTTATTTAGAGGGACTCACTTATAGAGAAATTGAGCGCATTCTTGGAATTTCTCACGTTAGTGTGATGAATTGGGTAAAAAAATACAATATTAAGCGGCCTTATAATACTAATTACCACCCAACGTATAAGATTTTGAATGCTAGTGAGCTTGGGCGATATTTTTCAGAAACAGAAAATATAAAAGGCGCAGGGGTTATTGTTACTGAGTTAGGCGATAAATTTATGTTGATTAAATGGGAGCGATTTAAAGATTAGTATATCAAATTAACAAATAAATATATAAAATATTAATTAAACCCATGTTTTTAAGAGCTTAGTAGTGCACACAGAACTAATTTTAAGTACTAACTAATCTTTTTTAACCATGAAGAAGTCTACCTTTCTATTGATAGGACTATTTATAATGTTCTTTCAATTTATGATTGCTCAGGGTTCACCGGATTATTCTGGTGGACTTAAATTTAAATTCAACGAAGACGGCACTAAATATCTGCGCCTAATTTCTTGGGCTCAAGTCCAAGCGAATTACAACACCGATGAAACCTTTGATAGTAACGGAAATGAAAACAGTAAATTAAACTTCAATTTACGTCGCGCACGAGTCTTAATGTTTGCTCAAATAAACAAAGACTTTTTAATTCTCACCCATTTTGGTCTAAACAGCTTAACAAGTTCTACATTAAGTCCAACTGGTACAGGTGATGGTTCTCAACTCTTTTTTCATGATGTTTGGGCACAATACAGTTTAGCTGAAGATCATACGGTGGGTGGTGGACTACATTATTTCAATGGAATTTCTAGACTTAACAATCAAAGCACACTTAATATCATGACGCTAGACAATAACCGTCAGTCTTGGGCAACCATTGGTCTTTCTGACCAGTTTGCAAGACATTTAGGGGTGTTTATGAAAGGTAAATTCAATAAACTACAATATCGAGTCGCTATAAATGATGCTTCAGTATCTTCATTAGATGGTCGTACAGCGGTTGCAGGAGGTGATGCGGTTTATAATGGTCGTTCAAGTCTTGGATCTAAAGCCGCAGGAAAAACTTATGCAGGGTATTTTGATTATCATTTTTTAGATCAAGAATCTAATTTTTTACCTTATAAAGTGGGAACTTATTTAGGTGAGAAAAAAGTTTTCAATATCGGTGCTGGTTTCTTTTTACATCCCGAAGGGGCAGTAATTGACACTGGTACTGCCATAGCGCCAAATCTTGAAGGCGAGGATGTATCCATATTTGCAGTAGATGCTTTTTACGACAGGCCAATTGGTGAAAAAGGAAGTGCACTTACAGCTTACGCTGTCTATCAGAATAATGACTACGGAACCAACTATTTGTATAGTGCTTACGGCACAGGTAGTATGCTTTACGGCCATTTAGGTTATGTGCTTAATGGTGATAAATTAAAAACAAGATTTCAACCTTACCTCAGTTACGGTACGCATAGTTATGATGCGGTTGGTGATAACAGGTCTACTTTAGGTGTGGGAATCAACGCTTATATGAGTGGACATAATTCAAAATTAACTTTAGAATACATGAATCAAAGTTTCGGTGCGGTAGATACAAATACTATTTCGCTTCAGGCCATGATTTACCTATAAAACAAAGAAACTATGAGTGATAAACAAAAACACGCAACAGCGTATTGGAAAGAAAACGTCAAGTATTTATTTATACTTCAGGCCATTTGGTTTGTAGTGTCCTTTGGATGCGGCATACTTTTTAGAGAAGAACTTAACCAATTTAAACTCGGCGGATTTAAACTAGGGTTTTGGTTTGCGCAACAAGGATCAATCTATGTATTTGTAGTATTAATATTTGTTTACGTAAGAATTATGAACAAACTCGATAAAAAATACGGTTTCGACGAGTAAGCCTTAACTAACAACATTAAATAAAAATATTATGAGTGTACAAACATGGACATGGTTATTGGTCGGCATTACTTTTGCGCTGTATTTCGGAATCGCAATATGGGCTAGAGCTGGCTCAACCAAAGAATTTTATGTTGCAGGTGGTGGTGTTTCGCCATTAGCAAATGGTATGGCAACGGCTGCCGATTGGATGAGTGCTGCCTCTTTTATAAGTATGGCAGGTATTATTTCCTTCGCCGGTTATGATGGTTCGGTTTATCTTATGGGATGGACAGGTGGCTATGTGCTTTTAGCTTTGCTCTTAGCACCTTATTTACGGAAGTTTGGGAAATTTACAGTTCCCGATTTTATTGGTGATAGATACTATTCAAACACCGCAAGAACAGTGGCTGTAATCTGTGCTTTAATTGTTTCGTTTACTTACGTAGCAGGTCAAATGCGAGGCGTTGGTATTGTCTTTTCACAATTCTTACAGGTTGATATCACTTTAGGCGTGCTTATAGGAATGACCGTAGTTTTAGTATTCGCCTTATTAGGGGGAATGAAGGGAATTACCTATACCCAAGTGGCTCAATACTGCGTATTAATTTTTGCTTTTATGGTACCAGCGTTCTTTATTTCATTTCAAATGACAGGCAATATTATTCCTCAAATTGGTATGGGTGGTAAAGTTGAAGGCGGTGCATTTCTTCTCGATAAATTAGATGCTTTACACACGGAGCTAGGATTTCATGAATATACTAGCGGAACCAAAACTACTTGGGATGTATTTGCTATTACTTTAGCCTTGATGGCTGGTACGGCAGGTTTACCACATGTTATTGTGCGTTTTTTTACTGTGCCTAAAGTAAAAGATGCTCGTAAATCTGCTGGATATGCTTTATTCTTAATCGCTATTTTATATACAACAGCACCTGCGGTGTCTGTTTTTTCAAGAACTAATTTAATCGAGACCGTAAGTAATCAACGTTATGATGAAATTCCAGTGTGGTTTAAAAACTGGGAAAACACGGGTCTAATTGCTTGGTCTGATAAAAATGGTGATGGTAAAATTCAATATGTTGCCGGAGATGCTTTATCGAGTAGTAAGCCTATTTATGCAGATACTAGAGGTGAACATGGAGAGCGAATAGTAACTAATAATAGTGATGCTGTAAATGAATTGTATGTCGATAGAGATATTATGGTATTAGCAAATCCTGAAATTGCAAACTTGCCAAATTGGGTGATTGGTTTAGTAGCTGCCGGTGGATTGGCCGCAGCGTTATCTACGGCAGCAGGTTTGTTATTAGTGATTTCCACCTCTGTTTCTCACGATTTAATTAAAAAACAATTAAAACCAGACATCTCAGAAAAAGGGGAATTGGCCGCAGCAAGAATTTCAATTTTTGTAGCTATTATAATTGCAGGTTACTTTGGGGTTAATCCACCAGGATTTGTCGCCGCCGTCGTCGCGCTCGCCTTTGGGCTTGCCGCCGCCTCCTTTTTTCCTGCCATAATTTTAGGGATTTTTGATAAACGAATGAATAAAGAAGGCGCTATTGCAGGTATGGTGGTCGGTATTACCTTAATGATGTATTATATGATGCGTTTTAAACTCGATATGTTTGGCGGTGGAACTAGTGAAGATTGGTGGTTTGGTACTTCCCCAGAAGGTTTTGGAACTATTGCCATGTGCGTCAACTTTGTTGTCTCCGTAGTCATTTCAAGGATATCATTGGCGCCACCTCAAGAAGTTCAAGATATGGTGGAAAGCATTAGGATTCCATCAGGTGCAGGCGAAGCACAAGACCATTAAGAATTTTTTATTTTAATTTTAATTAGTTAGACAATCAGTATTGCAATTTTTGTAATACTGATTTCTTATATTAGTAAATATTTAAGTGGTTCTATTTATAATTACGAATTCATGAAAAAACGTCACGAGCAAAAATTGGTGGTTTTATCAATAGCCTTATTTTTTGTATTCAATATTCCTTTTGTCCTCATTTTTAATTTTGAAGGCGCTATTTTCGGGATTCCTACGTTGTATTTTTCTTTATTTACATTTTGGTTGATATCTATAGTGATTTCGTATATCGTTCTAAAACGTCATTATGAATAGTTACGCTGTAGTCATTATCATAATCATCTATTTGGCAGTGTTATTTTACATTGCTTTTCTTGCTGAAAAAAAACGTCAAAGTAAATGGGTTAATAACCCTTATGTATACACCTTGTCTTTGGCGGTTTACTGCTCGGCTTGGACGTATTATGGTAGTGTAGGAATCGCTGCAAATTCCGGAATTGATTTTTTACCTATTTATATAGGTCCTGTTATCGCAGCACCTTTGTGGATTTTATTATTGCGGAAAATTATAAGAATATCTAAACAGCATAAAATTTCATCGATTGCCGATTTTATTTCTTTGCGCTACGGTAATAATCGATTTTTAGGAGCT
The DNA here is from genome assembly GCF_013403955.1 of Winogradskyella vidalii. Classification (GTDB taxonomy): domain Bacteria; phylum Bacteroidota; class Bacteroidia; order Flavobacteriales; family Flavobacteriaceae; genus Winogradskyella; species Winogradskyella vidalii. Next base: position 171,907 of record NZ_JABFDG010000005.1, read on the forward strand.
TTAGTCACCGTTATTTGTCTCTTTGGAACCTTACCTTATATCTCATTACAATTAAAGGCGGTTTCCGAAACCTTTGGGATTTTATCTGTTGATAATAATTTTATTGCCACAACGGTAATTGACGATTCAACCTTCTACATTGCTTTATTGCTTGCTATTTTTGCTGCTTTTTTTGGGACGCAGAATACGGATGCTTCAGAAAAACATAAAGGAATCGTAGCAACAGTAGCCTTAGAATCCATGCTGAAATTGGTGTTTTTTTTAGCAATAGGAACTTATATTACATTTTATTTGTTTGATGGAACGACTGATATTTACAATAAAATTTCTGTAACAGATAACTTTAAAGAACTAACATCGCTAGGAGAAATAGAAGAGGGCTTTAATTGGTTTTTTATGATTGCCTTATCGTTTATGGTGATTTTCTTATTACCAAGACAATTTCAAGTGTCCGTTTTAGAAAATAATAGAGAAAAACATCTTAAAAAGGCCGTTTGGTTGTTTCCGTTGTATTTATTGCTTTTTAATATTTTTGTCATTTTTATAGCATGGGCAGGTAAGCTAACTTTTGGTGATACCGAAAATGCAGAATATTATACGCTGTTATTACCATTAGAACATGGTAATATGTTCTTAGCAACACTTGTGTTTTTAGGTGGTTTTTCGGCAGTGATTTCTATGGTTGTGGTGTCTACTTTGGCCTTATCTACGATGGTGAGTAACAATTTGGTGATTCCTTATGGTTTCTTAGATAAATTCATAAAAAACCAACCCGAAAGAAATTCAAAATATATTAAGAACATTCGACGGATTTCTATTTTTACCATTATTATATCAGCGTATTTCTTCTATGTTTTATTTTCAAAAGCGCTGTCTTTATATTCTATTGGTTTAATTTCTTTTGTCATTATTTCACAATTAGCACCATCCTTTTTTATCGGTTTATATTGGAATCGTGGTTCTTCAAAAGGCGCAATTATAGGTATGGTTGTAGGATTTTTTATTGCTTTGTACACATTAGTGCTGCCATTTACTTTAGAGGCCTATTTGGGTACGGATGATTTTCGTCAGTATGGATTAATGGGTATTGAAGCTTTAAAACCGTATGCTTTATTCGGAATCGATTTTTTAAGCCCACCTTCGCATGCCTTTTTCTGGAGTATGAGCTTGAATTTATTTTGTTACCTCACATTCTCACTCACTTCTAAAGGGAATTATAGAGAGCGTAACTATGCTGAAATGTTTGTAGATAGTAAGAATTTTACCAATCTTCAAGATAGTGCTTTGGTGTGGAAAGGTGAAGCTTATGTCGCGGATATTAAAAATGTTTTAGCACGATTTTTAGGTGATAAAAAAGCGACGCGTGCTCTAAATATCTTTTTTACAAAATATAAATTATCCCAAGATACACAGTTGGCAGATGCGCGTTTAATTAATTTTTCAGAAAAACTATTAACCGGAAGTATAGGTTCTGCTTCAGCTAAAATATTAATCGCAAGTGTGGTTAAAGAAGAGCAGATTAGCTTAGTTGAGGTCTTAAAGATTTTAGAGGAGTCTAAAGAAAACATTGTGAGTAATAAAGTGCTTTTAGATAAGTCGAATGAACTATCGCAGTTGACGTCTCAATTAAAAGCAGCTAATGAAGAATTGATAAGTAAAGACAAACAGAAAGATGAATTTTTAGATACGGTAGCCCACGAACTAAAAACACCAATAACAGGTATACGAGCAGCAACGGAAGTTATTATGGATGATGACGATATGCCTAAAGAAATTAAAGCACAATTTTTAAAGAATATATTACAGGATTCAGACCGTTTAGGACGTCTAATAAATAATATTTTAGATTTTGAAAAATTAGAAACAGGTGGTTTGCATTTAGATATGCAAGAACAAGATATTCAGAAAACAATAGTGAAAGCCATTGCTAGTATTTCTCAAATTGCAGCAAAAAAAGAGGTACAGATTATTAATAATAATGTGCATTCATTTTTACTGAGTTATGATGAAGACCGTATTCTTCAGGTATTAACCAACCTATTATCTAACGCTATAAAGTTCTGTGAAAGAAAAACAGGAAAAATTCATGTCGATTATAAATTAGGCAATCAATTAATTGAAATCTCTGTAGCTGATAATGGTAAGGGTATTCCGGAAGAAGATTTCTTATATATTTTTGATAAATTTTATCAATCTCAAGATCAAAATACAAGAAAACCACAGGGAAGTGGCTTAGGTTTGGCGATTACCAAACAAATTGTTGAAAAGCACAATGGAAGAATTTGGGCTAAAAAAGGTATAAAAAATGGCGCAACACTTGTTTTTACAATCCCTTTTAACTAAATTGAAGCCCTAAAGTATGACAAAGAAGATTTTAATTGTTGATGATGAGCCTAATATTGTGATGTCTTTAGAATATACATTCAAAAAACAAGGTTTTGAAGTATTTATCGCAAGAGATGGAAGTGAGGCTTTAGAAATATTAAAACATCACACACCTAACGTGATTCTGTTAGATATTATGATGCCAAATGTAGATGGGTATCAAACCCTAACATTTATTAAAGAAACAGAGAGTTTAAAACACATAAAAGTGGTGTTTTTAACCGCTAAAAATAAAGCTTCAGACATTGAAAAGGGGTTAAGTCTAGGAGCGGATAAATATTTAACAAAACCCTTTTCTGTAAAGAAAATAGTTTCTGAAATTCAGGAGCTTGTTACTTAAAAGAGTCTTTTAAATCTTACTTAAAATTAGTTCTGTGTGCAAACAAACTAAGTTTAATTAAAATTTAAAGACATGAAATTTCACATTAACCCGTTAGCATCAGATATTATCATTAGTATCTATGCCATAACGACGTTATTTATTCGGTTTAAATACGAAAACATTACCAATGTAACACCTATGCTTTCGATAGTTATGGGAATTTGTTTTGTGGTAATTATTTGGGCGCTTATCAAACTTAAAGTGCTTAACCCAAATTGGTTTGGCTTGCTTAATTCTAAAAATGCAAAGTCATGAAATACCAAGAATTCTATAAAAAAAGTATACAGAAACCTGAGGTGTTTTGGGAAAACCAAGCTAACAATATTGATTGGTTTAAATTTCCTAAAACTATAGTTTCTAAAGATCAATACGATTATAATCAGTGGTTTGAAGATGGCGAATTAAACCTCAGTTATTTGTGTATAGACAAACATATTAAAGAGGGTTATGGAGAACAAAACGCTATAGTTTATGATTCGCCTGTTACCAATACAAAACAACAAATTACATTCAATAAATTACATTACGAAGTCTCAAAACTAGCTGGAGGATTACAAGATTTAGGGCTCAAAAAAGGGGATACCTGTATTATATATATGCCAATGATTCCACAAGCTATTTTTTCAATGTTAGCCTGTGCGAGACTAGGCATAATTCATTCGGTTGTATTTGGCGGATTTGCACCTCATGAGTTAGCGATTCGTATTGATGATTGTAAACCTAAAGCTATCATAACCGCTTCAAATGGCGTAGAAATTGAACGAATTATTCCTTATAAACCTTTTGTTGATGAAGCCATTTTAAAAGCCAAGAATAAGCCACAACACGTTATTGTTTTTGATAGAGAACTCGGTGTGGAAATTCCTAAAAAAGACTATGATACTGATTATAAAACTTTAGTGGAACAATCAGCTTCTGTTGAGGCTGTTCCTGTGGCATCAACACATCCTTGCTATATTTTATATACCTCTGGTACAACAGGAACGCCGAAAGGTATTATTAGGGATACAGGAGGTTATGCTACAGCACTTAAATTTTCAATGAAATATATCTACGGCGTAGATGAAGGCGAAACTTTTTGGGCAGCTAGTGATGTGGGTTGGGTTGTAGGTCATAGTTTTATAGCATACGGCCCTTTATTAAATAGAAATACAACTATTGTTTTTGAAGGTAAGCCTATTAAAACACCAGATGCGTCTACTTTTTGGCGTGTAATAAGCGAAAATAAAGTTAAAGCCATGTTCACGGCACCAACAGCGATTAGAGCTATAAAAAAAGAAAACCCTACTGGTAGTCTGCTAAAACCATATGATTTGTCTAGTTTAAAATATTTGTTTTTAGCTGGAGAGCGTTGTGATGTAGCGACATTAAATTGGGCTGAAGAACAATTAAATTTACCTGTTATAGACCATTGGTGGCAAACTGAAAGTGGATGGCCTATGCTAGCTAATATGGTCGGTGTGGCTTTACAGCCTATAAAAGAAGGTTCGGCAGGTTTGCCTGTATGTGGTTATGATATTCAAATATTAAATGAGGAAGGTGAAGAAGTGCAGCCAAGTGTAGAAGGTTATGTGGCTATTAAACTACCATTACCACCAGGAACCTTAAGTAATCTTTGGGGAAATCCTGACCGCTTCAAATTTGGCTATTTAAATCGTTTTCCAGGGTATTACTTTTCAGGAGACGGTGGTTATAAAGATGAAGATGGTTATGTGTTTATAACAGGTCGTGTAGATGATATTATTAATGTAGCCGGACATCGTTTATCTACGGCAGAGATGGAAGAGGTTGTTTCTTCTCACAAAGCGGTTGCAGAATGTGCTGTTTTTGGAGTGCACTGCGATTTAAAAGGGCAAAAGCCTTTGGGGTTGGTAGTTTTAAAAACAAATCAAGTATATGAAGCAGAGCAAACTCAAAGGGAAATCGTAAAAGACGTCAGACGCGAAATAGGTGCTGTAGCATCGTTTAGAAATGTTCTTGTTGTTGAGCGTTTACCTAAAACAAGAAGTGGCAAAACCCTACGGAAATTATTGCGGAACATTGCCGATGATCTCGAGTTTAATATCCCCTCTACTATTGATGATGTTACTATTGTAGAGGAAATCAAATCGGTATATAAAATTCATAAAATAGGGATTCATAGTTAAGATTTAAATTTAATATCTTTAGAAATATAAATAACGAATAAAATGAGTTTTCAACAGCATATAGTAGTGTTTTAGAGAACTTATAAACAACAATAAATTATAAAAACATGAGTAATTATCATATAAAACATTTAGAGGAATATTATCAGGTGTACCGTAAATCGGTCCGGAATCCAGAAGTATTTTGGGAAGAAATAGCCGAAGAACATTTTTTATGGCGAAAAAAATGGGATAACGTGCTAAGTTGGGATTTTTCTAAACCAGAAATAAAATGGTTTGAAGGCGCAGAACTTAATATTACGGAAAATTGTATTGATAGACACCTTTATACTAGAGGCGACAAAACCGCTATCATTTTTGAACCCAATGACCCTTCAGAAGAGGCAGAGCATATTACTTATAAGCAATTGCATAAGCGTGTTTCTAAATTTGCCAATGTGCTTAAGGATAAAGGCATTCAGAAAGGTGATCGCGTTTGCATTTACTTGCCTATGATTCCTGAATTGGCTATTGCAACTTTAGCTTGTGCGCGTATAGGAGCGATTCATTCTGTGGTCTTTGCAGGATTTTCTTCAACAGCGTTATCAACTAGAATAAATGATTCTGAATGTAAAATGGTGATTACTAGTGATGGATCTTATCGTGGCGCTAAAACCATAGATTTAAAAGGCATTGTAGATGAAGCTTTAGAAGAATGTCCAACCATAGCTTCAGTGTTAGTGGTGAAACGTATTAATTCTGAAATTTATATGAAAGACGGCCGTGATCATTGGTTACAACCTTTATTAGATAGTGCGGATAAGCGTTGCGAGCCAGAAATCATGAAAGCTGAAGATCCACTATTTATACTATACACTTCAGGTTCAACAGGTAAGCCAAAAGGAATGGTACATTCAACGGCAGGTTATATGGTTTATACAGCTTATACGTTTAAAAATGTTTTTCAATATAGAGAAAAAGATGTGTATTGGTGTACGGCAGATATCGGTTGGATTACAGGACATAGTTACATTGTTTACGGCCCTTTGTGTAATGGTGCAACAACGGTATTATTTGAAGGAGTACCGAGTTATCCTGATTTTGGTCGTTTTTGGGAAATAATAGAAAAGCATAAAGTCAATCAATTCTATACAGCTCCAACGGCTATTAGAGCCTTAGCTAAAGAAGGAATTGAACATTTAGAAAAACACGATTTATCCTCTATAAAAGTGCTTGGAACCGTAGGAGAACCAATTAACGAAGAGGCTTGGCACTGGTATGATGATAACGTTGGAAAGAAAAAATCTCCAATTGTAGATACTTGGTGGCAAACTGAAACTGGAGGCATCATGATTACACCAATCGCTTTTGCAACACCTACAAAACCAACTTATGCTACCTTGCCTTTTATTGGTATTCAGCCAGCATTAATGGATGAGCATGGAGCAGAAATCAAAGGAAATCAGGTAGATGGACGTTTGTGTGTTAAATTTCCTTGGCCAAGTATGGCACGTACCATTTGGGGAGATCACCAACGTTATAAGGACACCTATTTTTCAGCTTACGATGGTAAATACTTTACAGGAGATGGCGCCTTACGAGATGAGGTTGGTTATTACAGAATTACGGGTAGAGTAGACGATGTCATTATAGTTTCTGGACATAACTTAGGAACCGCACCTATTGAAGATGCTATCAATGAACACCCAGCAGTTGCAGAAAGTGCTATTGTTGGTTATCCACATGATGTCAAAGGAAACGCACTTTATGGTTACGTGACATTAAAAGAAACAGGAGAGAGTAGAAAGCATGATAATTTACGAAAAGAGATAAATCAGTTAATTACAGAACAAATTGGCCCAATTGCCAAATTGAATAAAATTCAGTTTACGGATGCCTTACCTAAAACACGCTCAGGTAAAATTATGCGAAGAATTTTAAGAAAAATAGCTTGTAATGAAACGGATCAATTAGGAGATACTAGTACACTTTTCAATCCTGAAGTGGTACAAGATATTATTGATAATGTAAAATAAAATATTTTTATAGTGAGCTTTAAAATCCAAAATTCTAATAGAGTTTTGGATTTTTTTTTATCAACGAATTAATTATTAAGACTTCGCATTTTTTGCTTTTTCAACAATGGCCTTTAAACGGGCTTTGCGTTCAGCATCTTTAGATTTTATTTTATTCTTTTTCTGCGCAATAAGTTTACTGTGCTTGGCTTTATTATTGCCGTTCTTTTCTTTGCCTTTTTTAGCCATAATTAAAATATATATCGGAATGTAAAATTACGGGTTTTTATATAAATTGTTCTTTTTAATGGATGGGGCTACTTATTAATACCATTTAAAATACGAGAAAGTAACTCAATTCTTAATAATTTAATAATTTAGCCAAAATCAAAAAAAAGAACCTATGCTTAAAGCTGTATTATTCGATATGGATGGTGTTATTGTTGATACTGAACCGCTTCATCGAAAAGCTTACTATCAAATGTTTAATGACGTAAATATTGAAGTTGATGATATACTTTATGAATCCTTTACAGGACAGTCGACCATTAATATCTGTAGACGGCTTGTGGATCACTTTAATTTAAAGGATAAACCTGAGGATTTGGTTAGTATTAAGAGAAAGCACTTTAAATATTTATTTGAAAACGATTCTAGTTTAATCTTAATTGATGGTGTGTTAGAGCGTATCAAAGATTATCACGCTAACGGTTTAAAATTAGTGGTGGCATCTTCAGCTTCCATGCCCAATATTGAACGTATATTTAATCGTTTTGAACTAAATCCGTATTTCTCAGGGAAATTTAGTGGTGCAGATTTAAAAAAATCAAAACCGCATCCCGAAATTTTTATCAAAGCAGCAGAATTTACTGGGTTTGATAAGTCAGAATGTATGGTGATTGAAGATTCTACAAATGGCATACAAGCAGCACATGCTGCGGGTATTTTTTGTGCTGGTTTTAAAAGTGAACATTCTGTAGGTCAAGATTATTCAAAAGCTAATGTGGTTGTTTCAGATTTTAGTGAATTAGCCTATTCAAAACAGGACTTATTTTTTTAATCTTTGCTTTAAATGTGTAACATTTTGATTGTTAATCCGTCCTATGATTGTTAATCAAAATGTTTAAACATGATACATAAGCCTTCGCTATTCATTCTTTTAGTTTTTGTTCAATTCGCTTTTTCTCAAAATGAAGTGTTGTCAAATGAAATCAAAAATCATATCAAAGCAAGAGTCGATGAGGGGTTTAATCCGAGTATAGCATTGGCTTATTTGGAAGACGGTAAGGTTACCTATTTTAATTATGGTTCTACCGAAGTTACTAAAGGAAAACCAGTAGATGAACACACCGTTTATGAAATTGGTTCTATTTCAAAAGTGTTTACGACTATTTTATTAGCAGACGAAGTACTTAAAGGTCGTATGAAACTCAACGACCCGATTTCAAAATACTTACCTCAAACGCTAAGCATGCCAGAACGTGATGGTAAGGTAATTACACTTCAAGACTTAGCAACACATACTTCAGGTTTACCTAGAATGCCAGAAAATTTTAGTCCGGCAGATTACAATAATCCCTTTGCAGATTATACCGTAGAACTTTTATACGAGTTTTTGTCGTCTTATGAGTTAAATAGAGCTATTGGTTCTCAATATGAATATTCTAATTTAGGAATGGGATTATTAGGGCATATTTTAGAGTTACATACTGGAGAAACCTATGAAGCTTTAATTAAAAATAGAATAACAGAACCTTTAGGTATGACTCATACAGGTCTCACTATCACGGATACCATGAAACAAAACATAGCTATTGGGCATACGGAACAATTAGAACCCGTAAATCATTGGGATTTTAAAACACTTCAGGGCGCCGGAGCAATCCGTTCTACCACTAGCGATATGGTGAAATTTATTGAGGCTAATTTAAGTACCAATGATGCTGCTTTAAATAAAGCAATGAAACTAAGTCATAGAATCGCATTTTCTGATGATAGTAATAAATTCAATATTGGTTTAGGTTGGCATTTTGCCAATAATAACACCATAACATGGCATAATGGTGGAACAGGTGGTTTTAGGACTTTTACCGGATTTTTAAATAATTCAAATAGGGGTGTTGTGGTTTTAACCAATTCGGTTTCAAGTGTAGATGCCATTGGTATGAAATTATTAGATGCTCCTATAGCGTTAGAATTACCTAAAACAATTGAGTTTCCTGATGTCATTGATGTCTCTGATGAGGTTTTAAATACTTATGTTGGTGTTTATCAGTTAGCGCCTCAATTTCATATCACAATTACTAGAAAAGAAAATCAATTATTTTTACAGGCAACAGGCCAACCTGAGTTCAAAATTTTTCCATTTGAAATACACAAATTCTTTTTAAAAGTAGTAGAAGCGCGTATTACTTTTAGTGCTAATGAAGCGGGTGAAATAGATAGTTTAACCTTGCATCAAGGCGGGCAGAATATGCCAGGTAATAAAGTGGAATAGGTATCGAAAATTTAGTAAGTCATTTTTAACAATTATATAGAAAATTATGACTGAATTATTCTCTATCTTGTTTAGCTTGAAACATAATTACTAACTAACAAATATCAATTCCTTATGGAGATCAAAAAACGAAAAATGTTTAGACTATTGTCTTTAGTCTTTATGATGTGTGTGTTTATCGCACCTCAGTGTGCAGATGCTCAGCGCAAAAAGAAAAACACAAAAAATAAAACTGAAACTGCTGCACCAAAATCAAAATCAGAAAAATCTATAAAAGAACTGACAAAATCTAGTGAAAAAATTGAAGGGCTTTTTACAATATACAGAGATACTATTACAGGTGCCTTACAAATGTTAATTAGTGAAGAGCAGTTAGGTGAGGAATACATTCATTTTAATCAAGTATCTAATGGTGTTGTTGATGCAGGTAGATTTAGAGGGGCTTATGGTGGTTCAAAGGTTTTTAAAGTTAAAAAATATTATAATAAAATTGAATTTGTTACTCAAAATACCGCTTTTTATTTCGACCCTAATAATAACATTTCTAAATCCAAAGATGCCAACACAAGTGAAGGTGTCATGGCTGCGGTTAAGATTGAAGCTCATGATGAAAAAGAAGGTGTATATCTCATAAAAGCAGATGATTTATTTTTAAAAGAAACTTTTTCTCAAATTAAACCGCCGCGTTTTCCTGGTTCTAGTCCAAGAGCATTTTCATTAGGAAATCTTGACAAAAATAAAACCAAAATAAATACGATTAGTAATTATGAGGACAATACCAATCTCGAAGTTGAGTATGTGTATTCAAATCCTTCAGTATTAAATAGCGGTTCGTCGGCTGTTACAGATGGCAGAAATGTGAGTATAAAAGTGTTTCACAGTTTAATTGCACTGCCAGACAACGATTATCAACCGCTTTTAGATGATCCAAGAGTAGGATATTTTACAACGCAAGTAGAGGATCAGACAGCGACTTCTTCTGTACCTTATAAAGATTTGGTTCACCGTTGGAATTTAGTTAAAAAAGATACCAGTTTAGCCATTTCAGAACCTGTAAAGCCAATAACATGGTGGTTAGAAAATTCGACACCAACAGAATGGCGAGAAACAATTACACAGGGCGTTTTAGAATGGAATAAAGCTTTTGAAAAAGCCGGATTTAAAAATGCAATGGTTGTAAAAATACAACCCGATGATGCCGATTGGGATGCTGGTGATATTCATTATAATGTGCTGCGTTGGACGTCTTCTCCAAATCCACCATTTGGAGGTTATGGCCCAAGTTTTGTCAATCCTAAAACAGGAGAAATAATGGGTGCTGATATTATGCTAGAATATGTGCATTTTACCAATAGAGTATTTTATGATGAATTATTCGATTTGGCTAAAGCAGATGTAGAATTTAATCCTGTAGATTATTTAAATAAAAATCAAGTGTTTTGTTCTTTCGGACACGAAATGCATGAAAACACTTTGTTTGGTCAAGCAGTGATTGAAGCAGCTGCTGATTCAGATATTGAAATGGTTCGCATGAAAAAAGAAGCTATGCTTGCGTTAATTATGCATGAAGTTGGTCATACTTTAGGACTTAATCACAACATGAAAGCGAGTCAATTGTTTTCACCTGAACAGTTAGCAGATAAAGATTTTATAGAGGGTAAATGTTTAACGGGTTCGGTAATGGACTATGCAGGAATTAACCTAACTAACGATAGAAGCAAACAAGGGCAGTATTATGATACATCTGTTGGTCCTTATGATGTGTGGGCCATTCAATTTGGCTATACGCCTTTTAAAAATGCAGGTGAAAAAGTGGCTTTATTAAACCGTTCTACAGAACCAGAATTAATCTTTGGAAACGATGCCGATGATATGCGAGCACCAGGAAAAGCTATTGATCCTAGAGTAATGATAGGCGATTTATCTAACGATCAAATTGGCTATTCGGTAAATAGAATTGAATTGGTAGATAGCATGATGAACGGTGTTAAAGCTAAATTTTCTAAAACTGGCCAATCGTATCAAGAGTTGAGACGTGCTTATTATTTATTAAGTGGTCAGCGTGCTGTAGCTGCTAATGTTGTATCCCGATTTATAGGTGGTGTTTATGTCGATAGAGCCATGATTAATCAAGACGGTGGTACAAAACCCTATACACCTGTGAGTTTAGATGATCAGAAACGCGCCATGAAAGTTTTAAAAGACTATGCTTTTGCACCTGATGCTTTTAGTGCACCAAATGATTTGTATAATTATTTAGCTATGCAACGCCGTGGTTTTGGGTTTATGAGAGGGACTGAAGATCCTAAAATCCATGAACAAGTATTAACTTATCAAGAAAACATACTAAAACATATTTTACATCCCAATACCTTACAGCGTATAAGTGATAGTGAATTATATGGTAATGAATATACCTTAGCTGCATTTATGAACGATTTAAATTCGGCTATTTTTAAAGCGGATATTTATGGTAATGTGAATTCATTCAGACAAAATTTGCAGATTTCATATACCAATACGCTTATTGAAATGTTAACAGGAGAACAGCGTGGTCGTTTTACAAATAATGCGAAATCCATGGCTTTGTATAATTTAAAACAAATTAAAACCATGGCAGCGCCAAGTGGAAATATTTCTAGTAAAGCACATAAGCAACATTTACGTACCTTAATAGATAATGCGCTTAAAGAAGTGAAATAACAAAACCTTTAAATAGCGATTAAAAAAAGCACAAATTGTAAGTTATACAGCAATTTGTGCTTTTTTGTTTTATAAAAGAAGTTAGGGTTAATTAAAAAAAACATTTCGTCTTCGAAAATTAACAATTCGGAAATAAAAAAATTAAAAAGACATTATCTAAAACTATATTTGAGTTCACAAACAAACCAATCCAAATGAACAAGACTTTTAGAATTTTAAAAAAGATAATTTTATATACTTTTTCAATATTAGTTCTTCTCTCAATAGTAGGTTATATTTATCTCTACAAACTTCCTAAAGGGCCAGAAATTACAGAAAATGTCAAACTAAAAAATGGTCAAGATTCTTTTGTTATGTATGCATACAAACAAAGTGAAAGAAAATCTATTAAAGTTTGGACATTCAAACCTGAAAACTGGAAAAATGAAGATAAGATAGTTTTCGTTATGCACGGAGGAGGAAGAAATGCTGATGACTATCTTAACGCTTGGATTGAAATTGCTAAAAAGAACAATTTATTAATAGTAGCACCTGAATTTGAAAATAAGTTTTCAAAATATACAACTAATGATTATCAAGAAGGAAATTTATTCACTTTTTTCGGGACTCAAAACCCGAAAGAGGAATGGGCTTTTACAGTAGTGGAAAATATATTTGACCATATCAAATCAATTAATAATATTACGAATGAAAATTACGACATCTTTGGACATTCAGCTGGTGGACAATTTGTTCATAGAATGATAATGTTAATGCCTGAATCGAGAATTAGAACAGCTATTTCAGTTAATTCTGGATTTTATAGCTTACCAAAAGAGAATCTTGAATTTCCTTACGGTATTAAAAATACAGGAATGAATTTGAAATCTGACTTACAGAAATCTTATAAAAAAAGATTGATTATTCTATTAGGAGAGTTAGATAATGACCCAAGTTTAGGAACTTTCAGAACAACTAATTTAGCAATGGAACAAGGAGCTCACAGATTAGAGCGAGGAACAAATTTTTATAACGTAAATAAGGAATTAACAAACAAAAATAATTGGATATTTAATTGGAAAATTGACACAATAGAAAATGTAGGTCACAATTATAAAAAGATGTCTGAAAGTTCAATTGAATGGATAACTAACTAACCCTAACACGTTATTTACTGAGTTTTTCTTGCAATTCATTAACAACAGCTGCAATTTTTTCATCTTTAAGCTTCGATAAAATAGCGGTAGGTTTTACTTGTCTTACCTCGCAATTTTGTATGGCACAACGCTCGCAAGTGACTCCGACTTCATTGGAGCTAATCGATTTACTTTGTGCAAAAGCAACTTTCCGTTTAAACTGGTTGTTTATTTGAATGCCAAGACTAATACTTCTGTAATTATCAGCGATAAAAGGATCTGGTGTGGCAGAAGATAGTACGAGATACGTTTTTTCTTCATTAGGGTAATGCGACACTTGAATATCAAATTCGTGTGCGTTATTTGAGTTACTAATATCTTTTAAAACTTTTAAAGATACCCAGCGTCTACAATAATGCTCGTTGGTTTCGTTAGCATGAGGTGATTGTTGCTTGGATAAGTGTAGTTCTTTATTTAACTTAAAATCGAGACTGTTTTTTTGATGTGAAAATCTTAAAAAGAATAAGCTTTTAAGATTAAAATCCTTTGGTAAAATATTGGTAAGCCTTTGATAAATGGATTCGGGTGAAGCATTATAGTTATTTATAATACGTTCAAAATATTTAGCTTTAAATGATTTTTTAGAAAATAGAGATTTTAAGTCGGCAACTAATTGTGCCCTCGGAATAATTAAGGCACCAGCAAAATATGAGGCATAAAAATTATTGAGGACTTGATCAAAATTTTCAAATTTAATCCAAGAAAACGTATAGAGCCTATCACTCATTTCTAAATAATTATAAGCAATTTCTTTAGCGTAAATAAAGGTTTTTTGAGCATCATCAATATGCTTAGCTAATAAAAGTGTTTTAGTTTTTGGGACAAAGACAGAGCGGAGGTTTTCTAATTCGGTATGCGATTCTAATTCTGTTTTGTTGATTGTATAGCCGTATTCTTCAATTAAAATTTCTTCGAGTTCTTTAGAATGAAGTGGTTGTGTTAAATCGACTTGATAGGTTTTTGAAAATGCAATAACGGCCTCTTCTAAATGGTCAAAATAATTGTTGTTGGCTTCTTGGAACGATCGTAAAGACGCCAAATAAAAGCTCTCTTTACTGAAGTTGTAATTTTTAGCAATTTCTATTATGGTACTTATAAAAGCGGTCACTTTTGATGGTGCATTAGAAATAATATCAATCATCGTGCTTTCTTGGATGCCAAATAAATCTAAAGGAATCTCTTTAAGAATTTTCGATTGCAATATTTCACCAATAGGCGCTAAGTTTTTATCCAATTTTAATGACACCATTTCGTCATAAGGAACTTCTAAGTGTTCTGATAGCAGCGCAATTTTATCGGGTTTAGGATATTTTTTTCCTTTTTCAATTTCATTGAGATAAGATTTTGAAAGTCCAGATAATTTAGATAGCCCAAAGAGTGACAGTGCTTTATCGGTGCGGATTTGCTTCAGCTTTAAACCAAATATTATTTTAATATAATCTTGTTCCATAAGTACAAATATAACATTATCTGCGAATATAATTTTATAGCGAAAAATAATATTTAGCGAACGTTCGCTTGTTTTTGTCAAAAATAGATTGTAACATTGTTTCATCAAAACACAAGAGTATGGAAACAACAACACAACAAAAATTGAAATTTGCACCTGAGGTGATGAATTTCTACCCAAAATTGTTAACGGAAGATGCTCTACAGTTTCTTTCCGCTTTACAAGAAGAATTTAATGAGGCACGTCTCGACTTATTGAAACGACGTGAAAGTGAGCAATCAGTATTTGATAAAGGTGGGTTACCGTCTTTTCCAAGGGAAACAAAAGCTATAAGAGATTCAGAATGGGTCGCTGCTAAAACCCCTAAAGATTTATTGGATCGTCGTGTAGAGATTACGGGACCTGTAGATCGTAAAATGGTGATTAACGCTTTAAACTCTGGTGCTAAAACTTTTATGGCAGACTTTGAAGACAGTAATGCGCCAAGCTGGAGCAATACCCTAGAAGGTCAGCAAAATTTAATTGATGCGAACTTAAAAACGATTGAATTAGTAGACGAAACTAAGGGGAAGCATTATAAGCTTAATGACAGCACAGCCGTGTTGATTGTAAGACCTAGAGGTTTACATTTAAATGAACGTCATATTTTGGTGAATGGTGAAGAAATGTCGGCTAGTTTATTCGATTTTGGACTTTATGTGTATCACAATAGTATCGCTTTAATTGAGCAAAATTCGGCACCATATTTCTATTTACCAAAATTAGAGCATTATTTAGAAGCGCGATGGTGGAATGCTGTTTTTGAATTTGCTCAAGACTATTTAAAAATTCCTAGAGGAACGTTTAAAGCAACATTATTGATAGAAACCATCACGGCAAGTTTTCAATTAGACGAATTTATCTATGAGCTTAAAGAGCATATTGTGGGGTTAAACTGTGGGCGTTGGGATTATATTTTTTCATACATCAAAAAATTCAGAAATCACGATGGTTTTATCGTGCCTAACCGCGATCAAGTAACCATGGCAACGCCATTTATGGCAGCCTATTCTAACTTGGTTATTCAACGTTGTCATAAGCGTGGTATTCATGCTATGGGAGGCATGGCTGCACAAATACCTATTAAAAATGATGAAGATGCCAATAAAGCGGCACTCGAAAAAGTACGCGTAGATAAGGAGCGTGAAGCTAAAAATGGGCACGACGGAACTTGGGTTGCACATCCTGCTTTGGTAGACGTTGCCATGAAAGAGTTTGACAAGTACATGCCAACACCAAATCAGATTTTTAATAAGCGTGAAGACATTACGGTAACCGAAGCGGATTTAGTTGAACTACCCAAAGGAACCATTACAGAAGCGGGAATTCGGAAAAATATCAATGTCGGTATTCTTTATCTCGAAGCTTGGTTAAGAGGCTATGGTGCCGTTGCGCTCTACAATTTAATGGAAGATGCAGCAACCGCAGAAATTTCTAGAACACAATTGTGGCAATGGTTAAAAAACGAAGCGGTTTTAGAAGACGGAAGAACTTTTAATAAAGAAATATTCAATACATTATTTGAAGATGAAGTTGAAAAAATAATAAATGAAGTAGGTGAGGACAACTTAAAAGACACCAAATTTTCAGAAGCTATAGCGCTTTTTAAACGTTTGGTCACACAAGAAGAATTTGAAGAGTTCTTAACGCTTTCCGCTTATCAATACATTTAAAAAAAAACGTCTCGCCACTACGGGAATAGTTGACGAGACTTAATTATCAAAATTTGGAATAAACATTAATAATCAAAAGCAAAATTATGAAAAATTTAGCACAAAGTAATTATCGTTCTGCACTACAAACGGTAAGAGATTTAAAAGCGAAATACGGTGACACCTGGATGGCTATTACGCCAGAGAATGCAGCACAAATGATGACGCAAAACAGGTTTAAAACGGGATTAGATATCGCCAAATATACAGCTGCAATTATGCGTGAAGATATGGCAGCTTATGATGCAGACTCATCAAATTACACACAATCTTTAGGATGCTGGCATGGATTTGTGGCACAACAAAAAATGATTGCCGTAAAAAAACATCACAAAACCACACGTAAGCGTTATTTATACCTTTCAGGATGGATGGTTGCTGCTTTGCGTTCTGAATTCGGTCCATTACCCGATCAGTCCATGCATGAAAAGACCGCAGTTTCAGGATTAATTGAAGAAATTTATGATTTTTTACGTCAAGCAGACGCCATTGAATTAAATGATTTATTTAGAAGACTTGAAAATGGAGAAGACGTGCAAGATGAAATCGATAATTTTGAAACGCATATAGTACCAATTATCGCAGATATCGATGCTGGTTTTGGAAACGAAGAAGCAACGTATTTATTAGCAAAGAAAATGATTCAGGCAGGAGCTTGTGCCATTCAAATTGAGAACCAAGTTTCAGATGCCAAGCAATGTGGTCATCAGGATGGAAAAGTAACCGTGCCTCATGAAGATTTTGTAGCTAAATTAAATGCTGTACGTTACGCATTTTTAGAACTTGGAGTGGATGATGGAATTATTGTAGCTCGAACAGATTCAGAAGGAGCAAGTTTAACTCAAAAATTACCCGTGAGTCAAGAACCAGGTGATTTAGCGTCTCAATATTTGGCTTTTGTAGAAGCTGAAGCTGTAAATATTGATGAGGCTAATGAAGATGATGTATTATTGAAACGCGATGGTAAACTAGTGCGCCCAATCCGATTAGCTAATGGTTTGTATAAATTTAAACCAGGTACTAATATTGATCGTGTGGTATTAGATTGTATTACCAGCTTGCAAAATGGTGCCGATTTATTGTGGATTGAAACCCCTACACCAAATGTAAAACAGATTGCTCATATGGTGAATCGAATTAGAGCGGTTGTGCCAAATGCTAAATTGGTATATAATAATTCACCGTCATTCAACTGGACTCTAAATTTCCGTAATCAAATTTTTGATGAAATGCTTGCAGAAGGTGAAAACATGACGGCTTATGATCGCAATAATTTAATGGATGCTCAGTATGATGGTTCGGAATTATGCCATAGAGCAGATGAAAAAATTAAAACCTTTCAATTAGATGGTGCAAAAGAAGCCGGAATTTTTCATCATCTAATTACGCTACCAACGTATCATACAACAGCGCTACACATGAACGATTTAACCAAAGGTTATTTTGGTGACGAAGGCATGTTAGCTTATGTAAAGGGCGTGCAACGACAAGAAATTAGAAAAGGTGTGTCTTGTGTAAAACATCAAAGAATGGCAGGTTCTGATCTTGGAGACGACCATAAATCTTTCTTTGCAGGGGAAAAAGCACTAAAGGCTGGTGGTGAAAATAATACGTCTAATCAATTTGAGGCTGGAACCAAAGTGCCTAAAACAAATGAAAAGTTAAGCGAAGTTGCTTAGAATTAATATATCTGAATTGAAAAAGCATCTCTGTATTTATGGAGGTGCTTTTTTTGTGTTATTTAAATAAGTCCTAAATCTTTCATCTTAGAAACTAAATGTACCGTGTTTTCAGCTTTAAATTTATCACGTAGTTTATTCAGGCGTTTTTCAATAGAACTTTCACTACTAGGACTGATGTTTTTTTCTTTAAAATAACGACTCACTTCTTTTTGGTCTAAACCTAATGAGAGTTGTTTTGCTAGCTGAATATCGTAGTCTATAATTTCCAAATCTACTTTTGGACTCAGTGCTTTAGCAATTTGTGATGATAGAAATGTTTTGTTTTTAGCGACTGACTCTATGGCTTTAGCCAATTCCATAGACCCTTTTCTGTCTTTACAGACATAGGCATTCACTTTAAATTGATTAACCAATTGCCTTACTTTTTGGAGCTGGTCTTTCATAGAATAGACGATGATGGGCAAGTTTTTGTAATCCTCTCTTAAGGTTGCAATTAAATCTTCGCCAGATGCTATAATACATTCACGGTGATCAACTTTAAACGATAAATCGGTAATTAATAAATCAAATGGCACTTTGTCGTAGGCGGCTTTTTTAATTTTTAAAAAAGCATCATCGCAATATTGGGAATTTTGAATATCACTAACACCAAACTGGTTAAGGATGTTTAAAACACTTTTATTAATATCGTCATGATCATCTACTATTAATACTTTTGAAAACATAGTCTAAATTTCTATTATGGATTTAAAACCCTTATTAGGTTCAGAATCAAAGATAATAGACCCATTAATAGCAACAATACGGTTTTCCACATTTCGTAACCCAGTGCTCTTTTTTATATCACAACCTAAACCATCATCTTTGTAAGTAATGATTACTTTATTAGGTTTATTTTGAAAGCTAATAACAGCAATAGAGGCCTCACTGTGTTTTTTCATGTTAATCAATAGTTCTTGTAACACTTTGTAAATTGCCGTTCGCTTTATTTTAGCTAATTTATTCCATTGTATTTTAGAAACATCTCTTAAAATGACATTAGTGTCAGCGTCTGTATAATTAATAGCTAAGTCATTTAATAGAGTTTTATAATCGCTAGTAACATCTAATTCTCCTAGTTGTTTAGAAATATTCCTAGCTTTGCTATAAACCTGTTCAATATTATTTAGAAGGTCATCACTAACATTCGATTCGGTTTGTAGTTTTGTCATAATCTGAAACACATCATTTGCAACTTCATCATGTACCACTTTTGATATTTGTGACTCTGTAGCATAAACTTGTTCTATCTTTTCTTTCTTGTGTTTAGATTTTATAATAATATATAAGGGTATTGATAAAAGCGCAATAAATAAGACTATAAGCCAAGCGACCATTTTTTTTAAGGCTTCTTTTTCTTTTAAAAGTAAAAAAGAATCTGCCCGTTCCTTTTCTTTATAGTATTCATACTTGTTAGAAGCAAATTGATTTTTATATAATTGAGTGGATTTATCAATACTATCATTCAAAGTTTTATAGCGTATAATTTCTGCATTTTCATTTAGTGCAATCTTAGCAGCTAATGCATGCATTTCATAGTATTTGTTCTTACTTTCAGTAGCGATTTTTATGGCTTTATCAGCAGCATCTAAAGCCAGAACTATATTGTTTCGATCACTATAATATTCAGAAAGGTTTAAGTAACTGGTTATAATCCCAGAATGATGATTTTCTTTTAGTCTTATTTCTAAAGCTTCATTTAAATTAGAGTAAGCTTCAGGGGCGTTAATTTTGGCTTGGGCAAAACCTAAGTTGTCTAAAAGCCTAGCTAATCTAGCTTGAGACTCATTTTCTCTTGAGTACTCAACAACACTGAGAAGGTTTTCTACGGCTTTTTTGTAGTCTTTGTTTTTGGCGTAAGTACTAGCAAGATTTTTTATACCAGTGTTTTTATATGCTGTAGTTTCTGCATTACTGATTACTTTTTTAAAATACCGAATGGCAACATCATGATTATCTAATTTTTTATTAATGATGCCCAAGTGATTGTACAGACCAACTCTAGATTCATTTTTTAATTTATGATTTTCTTTAAGATTGTCTAGAAGAGTTAGAGCTTCAATAGCATAGTTTTCACTTTCGTAAAACAAACTTTTCTTTCTTAAGGCAATAGAAATCAACCTTAAATCAGAAATAGCGCCCATGGTATCCGCTTTTTTTAATTTTTGGGCTTTAGAATTCAAGTAATAATTATAACCAGTGACTAAATCGGTATAATTTTTTGGCTTTAAAATTAATTCTCTGTAATTAAGTGTATCTGTAGTGTTTTGAGCAGAAATACTTGGGGTATAATATAGAAATTGTAGTACAAAACAAAAAAATAAGAGGAATGAATTATTAACTGGTTTCATTCCTCTAAAATAATAACAAAATAGTTATTATTCATTATTTTCAGTAGAAGGATTTTTAATTTCTGGAGGAGGTAGATCTTCTTCAGAATCACAACATGCTTGAGGTGTTTCTTCGTCTACTATGAGTTCAGGATTACAAGATAAAAAGGTGATATTAAGGAAAATCATTAATAATATTAGATATATATTCTTCATTTTATATATTTTTAAAATTTGACATAAGTGTTGCTGTCTGAGTTATTTCAGAAGCTTAGTTGCTTAGCAACACCATTTAAATTTGAAGTGGGTTTTCTTCGATGGGAAGTGTGGCATACAGAAGTAAAAACAGCGTTATAACTTCCCTTGTAGTAACACTGTTTTACACTGTAGCTAACACATAGAATTGTATTCGTAAACCTTATTACGCCTAAGGTGGTTAACAATTCTAGAGCGAAAGAATGAAGATATTTATGGAGTCGATGGAAATTCAATGGAAATGTTTTGGAAAAGAAATTCCTTTATAATTCCAATGAATATGAGTAACATTTAATAGTTTTAAATCTGACCTAATGCACAAAAAATTACTTATAAAAGCTTTTAAAAAAGCGAAAGGAGAAATTGGCACTGATAAAGTTTCCCCAAGGGCTCAGCACCTTTCTGATATTATTTTAGAATTTTCTAAAGAACCTTATGGGGAAAGAATTCTTAGAGAAAAATTTAATGCTTTAAATAAAGCAGACGATAAAAATGTAAGGTTAAAGAAACACGCTGAAGAAGCTTTAAGTAACTATTTGGGCTACGAAAAATTTACTGATTTTGTAAATGAAAACAGTGATGAAGAAACTGTGAAAGTCAATAAACTGAAACGATTACTAAATTACAAAACAGCAATCCTACTTGGCGTCATAGTCATTATAAGTGCATTCACCTATAATTCAACGACAAAACAACGTTGGATGGTATGGAAAGATAATCATTATATTGAAGTGGATTTTGACATTAAAGCTTATGAATTAAATAAGCTTAAATTGTACAAAGAAGAGCGAATAAAATATTTTTATAAAATAAACGCCAATTGTGATACGAAATATTTTAACGAAAATGGAAGTGTAAAGGTTTGGTATGGTAAAAACAAGGCAAAAAAAATTGAGTGTTTTACAGCTTTAGGATTACATCCCGAAACTGGTAAAACACTCAAGCCAATCACATCTTATATGATTAAAAAGTATTTATGTGATTCTTATTAAAACCGCATTGAGTTCGACTAGGTTTAGCCTTCAAACTCCATGTCATCTCCGCCGCCATTGTCACTACCACGTCTAGAATTTTCACGTTTACTTAGTTGCTGATTAAACCTGTAAATTAATGATAGGTTTACTTGACGTTGTCTCCATTGGAATTCAGAATAGCGTTCAAAAAATTCTGTAGTGGTTGTAGATTGACGTTTTCTAGAGTTCAGTAAGTCTCTAACATTTGCAGAAACGGTAAGGCTATTGTTTTTTATTTTAACCTCCTTACTGAAGGCTAAATCAATAGATAATACACCGTCTGTGTCAGACTGAGCATCTTGTACAGCTCCTCTATAAGAAGCGTTAGTTTGCCAATCTATTTCCCATGGTAATGATATTTTTGAGCTAAATCGTGCAAACCAACTTGTATTTTTAGCACTATAATCTATATCGTTAAATTCTCCTTCAGTATCAAACTGAAAGAAATTAAAACTTGAATTTAGTCGTAACCATTTATTTGGGGTGTATAAAAAACCTAATTCTGCACCCGTACGTTTATTTGTTGAAAGGTTAATTGGTATGGTTCTAATAATGTCTATGCCATCAGAAGTTTGTAGTCCTGTATTTTCCTCAACACGCTCAAAAGAATCAGTTTCATGTTGGTAATATACAGAGGTAGTTAATGTAAATTTATCCCAACGTTTTAAATACCCTAAATCAAATGTACTAGAGTAAGCTGGATCTAAATCAGGGTTTCCTTGAAATATACTAGTTCTACTAGATCGGCTTGGGAATGGATTAATATACCAACCACGAGGACGATTTATTCTTCTATTAAAACCAACGGTAATACTTTCTTCGCTGTCAGATTCAGAACCGTTTATGTTGTATATTAGGTTTACGGTTGGGAAAAGTCCGAGGTAATTCTTGTCAAAATCTGCATTAAACGCTTCTTCTGTAAACTCTGAAGCGATACTTCCTTTAAGCTGTGTATGCTCTAATCTCAATCCTAATAAAAAGGAAAACTCACCAAATTTAGTGCCGTATTGACTGTAAAGTGCGTTGACATTTTCATCATAATCGAAAATATTACTAACATCATCATTAACTTCTAAATTACCGTTATCTAAGTTTTCTTGATCTAAGCGGTAATCAGTAATTTCATTCTCAAAATTTCCTCTATATCCTGCTTCAAATCTAGCATTTTCACCTAAAGGTAAAACATAATCTGCCTGAAATAAAAATTCTTTTTTATCCTCTGTTGTAAATTCTTGTTCTCTTTGAAATGGCTCTGGATTGGTTTGGTCGCTGAAAAGATAATCTTCATTTAGATTGGTAAAGCCTTCTTCGTTATCATTTTCATATTGAAAATCAACTGTTAATTTATGATCGCTATCATCTGAAAAACGCTTAACGTAATTCAATGCAATTTGATAACTATTGTCTTCTTCGGTTTCTTTTTCTCTTCTAAGGGTTTCTTCAACAATGGTATTGTTATTAAAGCGTTCACTAGAGTTTAATGAAATGTCTGCATCACTACCAAGTCTATAAAATAAACTACCCGTTATAGAAGAAGACTCGTCAATAAAATACTCCATACCAATATTAGCGTTGTAATTTCGATTTAAGCGTTCTACTTCCTGATCCTCTACAATTCTACGATATTCAGGGGTGATGGTTTGGCCTTCTTCAATTCTATCAAAATAAGTGACATCACTATAGCTAGTTCTTGGAGCATCAAAATAGCGCCATCCAAAATTTGAAAATAAATTGTACTTTTCTGTTCGGTAGTTTAATGCAGCAGATAAACCAACGTTATCTGGATTACCAGCCGTTAAATTAATAGAACCGTTGAAGCCTAATGTTTCTTTTTGTCTTAGTATAATATTTAAAATTCCAGCCGTACCTTCTGCATCGTACCTTGCAGATGGAGAGGTGATTACCTCTACACGTTCAATAGCTTCTGCAGGTAACTGACTTAATACATTACTATCACCAAAACCTGCCATTGCAGAAGGTTTACCGTTAATTAGTATACGTACATTTTCGTTTCCTCTTAAGCTTATAGCGCCTTCTACATCTACAGCAACAGAAGGTACATTGTTTAAAGCATCACTAACGGTTCCGCCTGCAGTGGTTAAATCTTGCCCGATGTTATATACTTTTTTATCTAATTTTATTTCTACTGTGGTACGTTCTGCAACGACCATAACTTCATTTAAAGTGGAAACATCTAAGGCTAGATTGATAACGCCTAAATTAGTGTCTTTTGAGATTTTTTGTTCAGGGAAGTGCTTCGTGGTGTAAGAAATATATTCCACGGATATCATATAAGCTCCTGCGGGAACTTCTACTTCAAAATTTCCTTTGGTATCTGTAACGCCACCAGTAACAACTCTATCATTTTCTTTAGTTTTAACAACTACTGTAGCATATTCAAGAGGAATATTAGTGTCTTCTTCTAAAACAGTACCTTTTATTTTTACGTCGTTTTGAGCATGAGAAAAAGAAAGGCAAAAGATTAATAATAAAAGCGTTGTAATAGCGGGTAATTTCATCACAATAAATTAAGGGTTAGTTTATAGTTTGTTAGTGATGCAAAAATACCTTTAGTTTAGCTCAAATTGGTTAATCTTTTGTTAAAGCAATTTGTTAAAAAAGCATAAAGTTTTTGGGGCTAATGAGAGGTTTTAGTCTTTATTTCGCTTTTTATTTTTACGTTTTTCTTTCCTCTTTTTAACGACTTCTTTTTCGTCAAATTTGCCTTTAATCATGTCGTCAATTTTAGACATATCATCTTCAGAGATAAGCTCTTTTAAATCATTAAAATGGGTGTCTTCTAAATGTTTAATGGCTTGTTGTCTTTCGAGTTGATGTTCAAACCTTGTTTCTAGAACGGCTATTTTTTCATCAAAAAAACTCATTATATTTTGTTTAATAATGTGTTTTTGAAACTCATCGCCTTCTAAAGTGGTTAAGAAATTATCAACATATTCTTCTTTGCGTTCTTCCATTTCTCGTTCCCGTTTTAAGATTTCTTCCTCCGTAGGTTCGGAATTAGTTTGTGGAATACGATTCATGTTGGTTTGCCTTCGCTGTGCATGAATATTTAGTCCTAAAAACAGAGCGAAAACGATTAAAATTATCTTTTTCATGTGATTATTTTTTTATGTTATATAATTTCTGAGATTAATTCTGATGGTCTGCCTATAACGGCTTTGCTATCATTAACAACAATAGGGCGTTCTATTAATTTAGGATTTGAAACCATTGCTGCAATGATTTCTTTATCCGAAAGCGTTTTTCCTTTAAAATCCGATTTCCAAATTGCTTCATTTTTTCGTACGAGATCTAAAGGTTTAATACCTAATTTTGAAATTATGACTTCAAGTTCTGAGGCTGATAATTTATCCTCAAGATATTTTACGGTTTCAAACGTTTTTCCAGAGGCTTCTAAAATAGCAAGCCCTTGTCTCGATTTTGAACATCTAGGATTGTGGTATATTTTTATCATTATATGCTGAATTTACTGGTGCTTAATTTTTCCCCGTGAAATCTATCTTGAAAATTTGGGGAAATTGTTGTTATGCTTTTTTTATCGCAATCACTATGCCTAATTTTCTTCTAACTTCTAACTTCTAACTTCTAACTTCTAACTTCTAACTTCTAACTTCTAACTTCTAAATCGTATCTTCTTTCTGTCCCATCATCATTAAATAGGCTTTTAAAAAGGGTTCTATATCGCCATCCATCACCGCATCTACATTTCCAGTTTCGTGCGCCGAACGTACATCTTTAACTAACTTATAAGGATGCATCACATAATTTCTGATTTGACTTCCCCATTCAATTTTCATTTTTCCTGCTTCAATATCATCACGTTGTGCCATTTGCTTTTGAAGTTCAATTTCATACAACTGAGACTTTAACATTTGCATGGCTCTTGTGCGGTTGTCGTGTTGCGAACGTGTTTCTGAACACTGAATTTGAATGCCGGTAGGTTTGTGTAACAACTGAACTTTAGTTTCTACTTTATTAACATTTTGGCCACCTGCGCCACTAGATCGTGCAGTAGTAATCTCAATATCCGAAGGGTTTATTGCTATTTCAATACTATCATCTACCAATGGATAAACATATACCGAAGCAAAACTAGTGTGGCGTTTAGCATTACTGTCAAAGGGAGAAATACGTACTAAACGATGGACGCCATTTTCACCTTTAAGCCAGCCAAAAGCAAAATCGCCTTCAATTTCTAAAGTCACGGTTTTAATACCAGCAACATCACCATCTTGAAGATTCAGTTCTTTAACTTTATAACCACTCTTTTCAGCAAACATTAAATACATACGCATTAACATACTTGCCCAATCGCAAGATTCTGTGCCACCAGCACCAGCTGTAATTTGTAAAACGGCACTTAAACTATCGCCTTCTTCGGAGAGCATGTTTTTAAACTCTAACTTTTCAATGGCATTGACAGCGGCTTCATAGCGTGCTTCAACATTTTCCATTGGCGCTTCGTCTTCTTTGTAGAATTCATAGATAACTTCTAAGTCTTCATAAAGGGATTTGGCATCGTTAAAATCATTGACCCAGCTTTTTTTCTCTCGAATGGATTTCATAACCAATTCGGCTGCTTTAGAGTCATTCCAGAAATTAGGGTCGAAAGTTTGCTCTTCTTCGTTTGCGATTTCTATGAGCTTGGCATCTAAGTCAAAGATATTGTCTAAGTACGTCTAGACGGGAATTAAGATCTTTTATTTGATCTGATGTAATCATAAATATTTAATTTTTACAAATATATGGTGTGCATTTAAAGTGCCATAATTTTGAGTCGGTTTTTTGGAATTTGTGTAGTTTTATGTTTTAAAATTTGAAGCGTGATATTTAAATATTACTAATTTGCCCAAATCTTAATTTGAAGTAAAAACTAATGTTGATTCGTGAAAATCGTGTCAAAAAAATAAGATTCCCGCTTTCTCGGGAAAATCATATGATAATAGATTTAAGAAGTGATACCGTAACCAAGCCATCTAAAGCTATGTTAGATGCCATGTTATCGGCACAAGTTGGTGACGATGTGTTTAGAGAAGACCCAACCGTAAATACTTTAGAAGAACGTTTGGCAAAACTATTTGGTAAGCAGAAGGCTTTGTTTTTTCCTTCGGGTAGTATGGCTAATCAAGTGGCAATTAAATTACATACCAATCCTGGTGAACAGGTGATTTGTGATAAATACGCGCACATTTATAATTATGAAGTTGGAGGAGTGGCGTTTCATAGTGGTGCATCTTGCAAACTTCTAGACGGGCATCGCGGTATGTTTACCGCAGCACAAGTGAAAGAAGCGATTAGTCCTTCGGAATATTATTATAGTCAAACAAGTTTGGTTGAAGTTGAAAACACAACGAATAAAGGAGGAGGCGCTTGTTGGGATTTTGGTGAAATTGAAAAGATAAAAGAGGTTTGTAAGACCAATAATTTGGGGTTTCATTTAGATGGTGCACGTCTCTGGAATGCAATGGTAGCCAAAAATGAAACCACTCAGCAATACGGACAGGCCTTTGATACCATTTCAGTGTGCTTAAGCAAAGGGTTGGGATGTCCTGTTGGTTCGGTGTTAATTGGTAATGAGGATATAATGAAGCAATCGCTTAGCTTAAGAAAGTTGTTTGGAGGCAATATGCGCCAAGTTGGATATTTAGCAGCAGCTGGTTTATATGCTTTAGATCATAATATTGAACGCTTAGCAGAAGACCATCAAAGAGCGAAAGAAATAGGAGCGGTGTTAGCAAGTTTAAACACCATTAAAAAAGTAGAACCTATTGAAACCAACATCGTTATTTTTGAGTTGAATGATGCGGTAGATGAAGCTGAATTTCTAAATAAATTGAAAGAAAAGCAGATTCACATTATAGGCATGGGAAGCCATAAATTACGTATGGTAACACATTTAGATTATACAGCACAAATGCATGAGCAGCTTATAGAAATCCTTAAGAGGTTTTAATATTGTTGTAATATTAATGTGTACCTCTTAAGGGAAATTGCAAAATCCAATCTAACTAAATGTAAATGAAGTAAATACGTTTTTATTTAAACATATCCATACCAGGAATATTTGGCATCCCTTCTTTAGCAACAGCAGCAACTTCAGCTTCATGTACGTTAGTCGCTTTTTCTATGGCTTTATTCAAAGTAAGGATTAAATAATCTTCAAGCATATCTTTATCTTTAAGTAGCTCGTCATCAATATCGATAGATTTAATCGTTCTATTAGCTGTGATGGTTACTTTAAGTTTATTATCGTTACTTACTTCGTCAATTAATACGGTATGTAAGCGCTCTTTAGTGTCTTCAACTTTTTTCTGAGCTTCTTTTAATTTGCCCATCATTCCCATCATATCTCCAAACATATTTATCAGTTTTAAATTATTAAGCCACAAAATTACTAAATTGCAACACTTTTTAGACTAAAAATTTTCATAAAACAAATAAAACTGAGAACCCCGTTTTTAGGGGAAAGTTGCTGAACTGTTAAAACGGGTTCACTGCAAGTAAATACAGCATAAAATGACAAAAAATTTGCCTATAAATCCACCGATAGCCAAAAAAATACCACATCAATTAGAAATACATGGCGATGTTAGAATTGATAATTATTTCTGGATGAAAGACCGAGAACATCCCGAAGTTATCGACTACCTCAATGCTGAAAATAGTTATTGTGATACTGAAATGGCGCATACAAAAGCTTTTCAGAAGGATTTATTTGAAGAAATGAAAGCAAGAATCAAAGAAGATGATTCATCAGTACCTTATAAATATAACGGGTATTGGTACATTACACGGTTCGAAAAAGGAAAGGATTACCCCATTTATACCCGTAAAAAAGAGGCTTTAGATCAACCTGAAGAATTGCTTTTTGATTGTAATGAAATGGCTAAAGGTGAAAGTTATTTCAAATTGTCAGGGATTAGTATTAGTCCAGATAATAAATTGGTTTCTTATGGTATTGACACTACAGGACGACGTAATTATACCATTCACGTCAAAAATTTAGAAACTAACCAAGTAGCTTTAGATCGGGTTTTAAATACAACAGGATCGTCAAGTTGGGCTAATGATAATGCCTCTCTGTTTTATACCAAAAAGGATGATGTTACTTTAAGAGCTTATCAAATTTATAAACATCGATTAAGCGACAATACCGAAGATGAACTTGTGTTTGAAGAAGGTGATGATACCTTTGGCGTTGCGGTTTATAAATCTAAATCTAGAAAATATATCATCATTGCCTGTTACAGTACCCTAACTAATGAATATCATATATTAGATGCTAATAATCCTGAAGGCCAATTTAAAGTGTTTCAGCCAAGAATTAGAGGTTTAGAATATAGTATTTCGCATTACGACAAGTATTTTTATATCCTTACTAATAAAGATAAGGCGACTAATTTTAAGTTAATGAAAACGCTTGAAACAGAAACAGCTATAGACAACTGGAAAGAAGTTATTGCGCATAGAAATGATGTTTTAATAGAGGGTATCGATATATTTAAAGACTATTTAGTTGTTAGTGAACGAAAAAATGGCTTAAATGAGATTAGGGTAATGCGTTGGGACGGCAGCGAAGATTACTATTTGCCTTTTGATAATGAAACGTACACGTGTTATACCAGTATTAATGTAGAATTTGACACCGAAATATTGCGTTATGGTTATAACGCACTTACCACACCAACATCGGTAATTGATTTTAATATGCGTACTAAAACTAAAATAGTTTTAAAAGAGCAAGAAGTTTTAGATAAGAATTTTGATAAAGATAACTACATATCCGAACGTATTTGGGCAACAGCAGATGATGGTACAAAAATCCCAATGTCTTTGGTGTACAAAAAAGGAATCAAAAAAGATGGTACCAATCCGTTATTACAATATGCTTATGGGAGTTATGGCTCTACGGTAGATCCTTATTTTTCAACCATTCGCTTAAGTTTATTAGACCGTGGATTTATCTACGTTATTACACATATAAGAGGCGGTGAATATTTGGGGCGCGAGTGGTATGAAGACGGAAAACTATTACATAAAAAAAATACCTTTTCAGATTATATAGCCTGTTCGGTACATTTAATAAAAGAACGTTATACCTCATCGCAACATTTGTATGCTATGGGGGGTAGTGCAGGAGGTTTATTAATGGGAGCCATAGTTAATGCAGCACCCGAATTATATAATGGCGTTATTGCAGCGGTTCCGTTTGTAGATGTTATAACCACTATGTTAGACGATTCAATTCCGCTAACAACAGGAGAATATGACGAATGGGGAAACCCAAATGATAAATTGTATTACGATTATATAAAGTCTTATTCCCCTTACGATAATGTAGAAGAAAAAGCCTATCCTAATATGCTAATAACCACCGGGCTTCACGATTCGCAAGTTCAGTATTGGGAACCTGCAAAATGGATAGCCAAACTAAGAGCATTAAAAACAGACGCTAATAAACTTTATTTAAAGACGAATATGGATGCTGGTCATGGGGGAGCTTCTGGCCGTTTTGAAAGCTTAAAAGAAGACGCTGAAGAGTTCGCATTTCTGTTTGATTTGGAAGGAATCTCTAGCTAATTCAAAAAAAAATGTTACTTTTGCGAGGTTTTAGGTGTCTAATAATTTTAATAGGTTACTGAAAAATATTTTTTATGAAGCAAAACAAGAATGTATTTGATAATGTACTTCAACTAATAGGAAATACACCACTTATCAAATTAAACAGAATGGCTGCTGATTTTGATGGCGAATTTTACGCAAAGGTTGAAGCGTTTAATCCTGGTCATTCTTCAAAAGACAGAATTGCATTACATATAATAGAAGAAGCAGAGCGTCAAGGTATTTTAACGCCTGGTGACACTATTATAGAAACAACATCTGGTAATACAGGTTTTAGTATTGCAATGGTGAGCATCATAAAAGGGTACGAATGTATTTTGGCTGTAAGTTCTAAGTCTTCACCAGATAAAATAGACATGCTAAAGTCAATGGGAGCAAAAGTTTATGTTTGCCCTGCACACGTTAAAGCAGATGACCCTCGTTCGTATTATGAAGTTGCAAAACGCTTACACGAAGAAAATAAAGGATCTATTTATATTAATCAATATTTCAATCAATTAAATATTGATGCACATTATAATACCACAGGACCAGAGATTTGGGAGCAAACCAGTGGAGAAATCACACACTTAATTGCTTGTAGTGGTACTGGAGGTACAATTTCAGGAATTTCTAAATATTTAAAAGAGCAAAACTCAAACGTTAAAGTGATTGGTGTAGATGCTTACGGATCCGTATTACAAAAATACCATGAAACACGTGAGTTTGATGATAAAGAGATTTATCCATACCGAATTGAAGGTTTAGGGAAAAATTTAATTCCTTCAGCCACAGATTTTGATGCTATAGACAAATTTGTAAAAGTTACAGATGAAGAAAGTGCACATACTGCAAGAGAAATTTCTAATACAGAAGGACTTTTTGTTGGTTATACAAGTGGTGCTGCTATGCAAGCTATAAAACAATTACAAGAAGAAGGCGAGTTTAAGTCTTCAGACAAAATTGTTGTTATT
Organism: Winogradskyella vidalii; assembly: GCF_013403955.1. Lineage (GTDB taxonomy): Bacteria > Bacteroidota > Bacteroidia > Flavobacteriales > Flavobacteriaceae > Winogradskyella > Winogradskyella vidalii. Next base: position 203,306 of record NZ_JABFDG010000005.1, read on the forward strand.
TTTCCTGATCATGGGTCACGTTATATGAGTAAAGTTTATAACGATAAATGGATGGAAGATCAAGGCTTTTTTGACAGTAAAACGGAAGTACAAGCTACTATTGAACATATAAAATAATACACAAAACATAATGTAATACCTATCATACATAACTTGTGATGGGTTTTTTCATTTAAAACTTGGTTAATAGTTATTATGAGGTCATAAGATTATTACCTAGTTTTGCACATACTAACTAGATTGAATTAACAATTATTAAAAGTTTGTCTATGGGCTTAACACATAGAAAAGCGATTAATAGCAAAGAACGCGCATGAAGGATTTATTTGAAAAGATTTATAGAGATAAGGGACCGCTAGGAAAATGGGCCGCTCAGGCAGAAGGTTATTTTGTTTTTCCAAAACTTGAAGGTCAGATTTCTAATAGGATGAAATTTCAAGGCAAAGATGTAGTCACATGGAGTATCAATGATTATTTAGGCTTGGCAAATCATCCAGAAGTAAGAAAAGTTGATGCAGAAGCAGCTGCCGCTTATGGTTCTGCTTACCCTATGGGAGCACGTATGATGTCTGGTCATACAGATTTACACGAACAATTACAAAATGAATTAGCAGCTTTTGTTAAAAAAGAAGCCGCTTATTTATTAAACTTTGGGTATCAAGGTATGGTATCTACTATAGATGCTTTAGTAGCCAAAGATGACATTATTGTATATGATGTAGATTCACATGCTTGTATTATTGATGGTGTGCGTTTACATATGGGAAAACGTTTTACCTATAAGCATAACGATATTGAAAGTTTAGAAAAAAACCTTGAACGTGCTACAAAAATGGCCGAGCAAACTGGTGGAGGAATTCTTGTAATTTCTGAAGGTGTGTTTGGAATGCGTGGTGAGCAAGGACGTTTAAAAGAAATTGTGGCACTTAAGGAAAAATACAACTTTAGATTTTTCGTTGATGATGCACACGGTTTTGGTACTTTAGGAGCTACAGGTGCTGGAGCAGGTGAGGAGCAAGGTGTTCAAGATGATATAGATGTTTATTTTGCAACTTTTGCTAAGTCTATGGCAAGTACAGGGGCATTTATAGCAGCAGATAAAGAGATTATAGATTATTTAAAATATAACTTACGTTCACAGATGTTTGCTAAATCGTTACAAATGCAACTTGTTGTTGGGGCATTAAAACGTTTAGATATGTTGCGTACAATGCCAGAGTTAAAGCAGAACCTTTGGACTGTAGTAAATGCTTTACAATCAGGTTTAAAAGAGCGTGGCTTTGATATTGGGACCACACAAAGTTGTGTAACACCTGTATATTTAAAAGGAAGTATCCCAGAAGCCATGGCTTTAGTAAGGGATTTACGTGAGAATTACGGTATCTTTTGTTCAATTGTTGTTTATCCTGTGATACCAAAAGGACTAATTTTACTTAGAATGATTCCGACGGCGACCCATAATTTAGAGGATGTAAAAGAAACTCTAGATGCTTTTGATGCTATTAGAGATCGTTTAGTAAACGGTACCTACAAAAGAATGTCGGCAGCTTTAATTGCTGAAATGGGAGAATAATTTTCTTTCATTCTCAATACAAAAAAACGATTATCATATTTTATAATGATAATCGTTTTTTTTGTTTGTTAAACTGGGTAAATAATACTGTTGTTACAAATCCTTAACGAAAGTTTTACGTCTGGCATAAACAATAGGGTCAAAGTGTTTCCAGATTTGCTTTATGGCTAAATTATCTTCAAGCTCAGGAGTTCTATAACATCTTTCTATGCCTTTTGCTTTAAAGGTTTCATAGTACTCGTTAAATATTACAGCATGAATGCCCTTGTTTTGATATTCAGGAAGAATACCAATTAAGTAAAAAATAACTTCCTTGCTGTTGCGTTTTGCTTTGAGAATATGCGTAAATCCTAAGGGAAATAATTTTCCATTCGCCTTTTGCAATGCTTCAGCAAATCTTGGCATTACAATAGCAAAGCCTATAAGTTTATTGTCTTTGTCAACAACAAATTTGATGTATTCTGGGTTGATAAAACTTATGAATTTCTTTTTAAAATATTCTTTTTGAATATCAGTAATTTCAACAAAGGAAGATAGCGAAGCGTAGCTTTCATTAAATAAGTCAAACATGCGATCAACATATGGCATTACCTCTTCGGTCTTTGTAAACTTTAAAGCTCTAATGCTGTAGCGACGTTTGATGAGTTCTTGTGCTTTTTTAAAGAATTCGGGCTTTACGTTTTCAAATGGAAAGCTGCTTTCGGCATATTCCTTTTCAATTTGATAACCACGACTTTTATAGTGATTAACGTAATAAGGATGATTGTACCAAGTAATCATTGTTGCTAAGTGATCATAACCTTCGGTCATAACACCAACTTTATCGAGGTTAGAGAATCCAACCGGACCCTCTGCATAACTGAGTTGATTTTCTCTTCCGATGTTTTCAATCGTATCAAACAACGCGGAACTAACTGCTAGGTCATCAATAAAATCAAACCAGCCAAAGCGCATTTTTTTAATGCCTTTTTTGTCAACTTCTAACCAATTGATAATCGCTGCAATTCTACCTACAATTTCTCCTGACTTATACGCTAAGAAAAAACGAGCCTCTGCATCGTTAAAAATAGGATTTTTGTCCTTGTTAAAAGTTTCTAATTCTTGTTTTATTATTGGAGGAACCCAATATTCAGATCCTTTATATAATTTAAAAGGAAATTGGACAAACGCTTTTAAGTCTTTTTTAGACTTGGCTTCTTTAATTGTTATCATACAGTGCGCAAATCTATAATTTAAGACTCAAATTCCGTTGCTTTTTTATTCTTATTTCTTCTAGCTTTGCGTTTGCCTTGATCTTTAGCCGAATTTCCATTATCAATTTTTTTGTCTTTATGAAAATCTAAGCGGTATGAAGCGCCAAAAGCAATATTAAATATAGAAGGCGTATCTTTTGTATTAAAAGCAATATTTGCGTCTAATTGAAAATCTTTAGTCCAGAGATAAGCACCTCCAAATCTAAAAATGTTATCTGCATAAAAATCACTTTTTATACCTTGGGTTTCTCCAAATATTACCCACTGTGGTGTAAAGGAATGGGTAAGCGTAAGTACATATTGAAAATCAGTCTGATCAGTACCAATTCTATCCATTATTAGATTCATCACAAAAACCCAACCACCATTAAAGTTGTTTTGTGTGGCAACCATGACTTTAGGACTAAAACCTTGAATACCTGTAGCAGTATAAGGATTATCATCGGTATCTAAATTTGCACCTGCGTAAAGTGAAACTGCTGGTATTAATGATTTCCAGCTAAATTTGTTGTTCGCATGGTAACTATATAGATTTGGTTTTTCATCACCTGCATTTTTATAGGGGTCGTAAATTAAATATTTAGCACCTAAAGTAAAGTTTTTAAAATTAGAGCGTTTTATATCATCTGGAATAGCTCCGTTGGTGTTTAGTGTTTGGGTATCATTTTGATAAATACCGTCTAGAGATAATTCTAATTGCTCAAAAAATAAGCCGTAACGTAAGCCAAAATCGAGTCCAAAACCTGAAACATCATAATTGGCGAGTGCATGTTCTTCTTTAACAGAGAACGCACCTGCTTCAAACTGTACAACACCTGTTCCTACGGAGAACGCACTTTTTGAAACGCCTGGACGGTTAGAGTTGATCACTTCAGTATACTGAGCAGAAGCAAAATTAAAGGAAATTAAAATAAGTAAAACAAGTGTGGATTTGAGTATTTGCATTAGGTATCGGTTTAACGAACTTTTCAGGTTTTATTAGGGGTTATATTTAATCAATAGAGAAAAGTTCAAATTCAAATATAGATATTTTATAGTTTTTTTAAGGAATAATAACGGATTATAAATGTGTATAATTGTATTTTTGGTGATTATATTATGTTTATCATGGGATTACTGAGAACAATTTTAATTATTTTATTAATTTACTTTGGCTTTAAGATTTTATCACGTCTTTTTGCCCCTTTATTAATGCGGTTTGTTGCTAAAAAAGCAGAAGAAAAATTTGGGGAACAATTTGGAGGTTTTCCCAATCAGAATCAACAAAGACAGCAACAAAAAGAGAAAGAAGGAGAAACGGTTATTGATAAAATGCCCAATAAAAACAAATCTTCTAATGAGAAAGTAGGAGAATATATCGATTACGAAGAAATTGACGAATAGATTTCTTCTTCTTTTTATGCTATATGAAAGGCCATAAAACATAATGTCTCAAAAAAAATAACTACTTTTCAGAATCATTCAACTTAAAGTATTTTCATGTCATTTTCCATTAAACGTTTACTACCACATCTCTTAGTTTTAATAGGGTTTGTGGTTTTGTCATTAGCCTATTTTAGTCCTGTTTTAGAAGGCAAGAAAATCAACCAAAGTGATATTATGCATTACATTGGTATGGCAGAACAGCAAAAAGAATTTGCTGAAACTACAGGTGAAGAAACGTATTGGACCAATAGTGCATTTGGCGGTATGCCAACCTATCAGTTGGGGGCAAAATATCCACACAATTACATAAAGCAACTCGATTTAACCTTACGTTTTTTACCGCGGCCTGCAGATTATCTTTTCTTATATTTTATTGGATTTTATATTTTATTACTGTCTTTAAAAGTCGATTTTAAACTCGCAGCTTTAGGCGCATTAGCGTTTGGATTTTCCACCTATCTCATTATTATTCTTGGGGTTGGTCATAACTCTAAAGCACATGCCATTGCTTACATGCCAATGGTTTTGGCGGGAATTGTGCTCACATTTAGAAAAAAATATATTTGCGGATTTTTGTTAACGGCTGTTGCGGCTGGCTTGCAACTTGTTGCCAATCATCCGCAAATGAGTTATTATCTATTCCTCTTAATTTTAGTATTAGGGTTGGCCTATCTCGTTGATGCCTACAAGAAAAAAGTATGGCCTCATTTTTTTAAATCTGTAGGTTTATTAGTTGTTGCGGCTATAATTGCAATTGGTTTAAACGCCACAAGTTTAATGGCGACACAAGAATATGTAAAGGAGAGTACACGTGGCAAAAGTGAGTTAACTATAAATACCGATGGCTCACCAAAAGAGGTGACCTCTGGCTTAAGTAGAGATTATATAACAGAATATAGTTACGGTCTTTTAGAAACCTTCAACCTTTATATTCCGAAGTTTATGGGAGGAGGCAACTATGAAGATGTTGGTAAAGATTCTGAAACCTATAAAGCTTATATCAATTTAGGAGCTTCGCCAATTGATGCTTTAAATGCTTCACGAAATGCACCAATGTATTGGGGTGACCAACCTATTGTTGAAGCACCAGCTTATGTTGGCGCTGTAATCATTTTTCTATTTGTATTAGGCTTGTTTTTAGTTAAAGGTCGATTGAAATGGTGGCTCGTTGGTGGAACATTGTTGTCATGGGTATTATCATTAGGTAAAAATTGGTTTTTTGTTGAAAACCCTCAACCAGATAGTAATCCTATTACGAATTTCTTCATTGACTTTATTCCATTATACGATAAGTTTAGAGCGGTAAGTTCTATTCAAGTATTATTAGAATTATGTGTTCCGGTATTAGGTGTTTTTGCTTTGGTACGTTTGTTTAATGACTTTCAGAAGGATGAAGAGAAGTTAAAAGCTCTAAAATATACGGTAGGAATCACAGGAGGTTTAGCGCTACTATTTTTACTCTTTAAATCTACATTATTCGATTTTGAAGGCCTTAGAGATGACCAATATATTGAAGCTTATGGACAACCATTTATTGATGCAATAATTGAAGACCGTAAATCTTTAATGACAGCAGACACACTAAGAACTCTAATATTAGTTTTACTTTCAGCAGGAACGATTTTTCTATTCTTAAAGAAGAAGATATCAGAAAATATAGTGGTGGTTGTTTTTGCAGTATTGATACTTTTCGATTTGGTTGTTGTAGATAAAAAATATGTTAATAATGATAATTTTATTTCAGCTGTAAAAGTTGATAAACCCTACCAGCCGAATCAAGCCGACAGAGAAATCTTAAAAGATAAAGGCCATTTTAGAGTCATGGATATGTCTTCAGAAGGGCAACAGAAACCAGCAAAAGCGGCTTATTTTCATAATTCTTTAATGGGGTATAGTGCCGCTAAATTAGGCCGTGTGAATGAGTTGTTAGATTTTCATGTGTACAAAAACAACATGAATGTGCTCAATATGCTTAACACTAAATATATCATTGCAGAAGAACAAAATACCGTTTTTCCTTACACTAATACAGATGCTAATGGTAATGCATGGTTTGTGTCTCAGTTAAACGTTGTTGCTAATGCCAATGAGGAAATAATGGCATTAGATAGTCTAAACACAAAAACTACTGCCGTTTTAGATAATGAATTTCAAACGACTCATAATTTAAAAACAAATTATCAAGTTGATTCTACGGCCACGATTCAGTTAAAGGAATTTCAACCCAATTATTTAAAATACGAATCTCATAACAGCAATGATGGTTTAGCGGTCTTCTCAGAAATTTATTATAATCATGGTTGGAATGCCTATATAGATAATGAATTGGTGCCTCATTTTAGAGTGAATTATGTATTGAGAGCATTAGAATTACCAAAAGGAAATCATACGATTGAATTTAAGTTTGAACCACAAGTTGTAGAAACCGGAAGTAAAATTGCTTTGGCGAGTTCGGCTATTTTGGGAATTTTGCTACTATTAGGTGTTTTCTATACTTTTAAAAAGAAGGACGACTGATTGTTATTCCTGTTTTAACAGGAATCCATAATCTACAAATAACAAGTAGATTCCTGTTTTCGCAGGAATGACAGAAATGAGCAAAACAAAAACACTCATAATAACTTATTATTGGCCACCAGCAGGCGGTCCAGGCGTGCAACGTTGGTTGAAATTCGTGAAGTACTTACCTGAATTTGGCGTTGAACCTATTGTGTATTGCCCTGAAAACCCAAACTATCCTATTAGAGATGAAAGTTTGGTTAATGAAATACCGGAACAACTAACCTTATTAAAACAGCCAATCCGAGAACCTTATGGATTGGCGAGTGTATTTTCAAAAGGAAAATCTAAAAAGATAAGTTCTGGCGTTATTCCAAAAGCTAAAAAACAATCGCTGATTGAGAAAGCGATGCTTTACATTAGAGGCAATTATTTTATTCCTGATGCACGAAAAAATTGGATAAAACCATCGGTTGAGTTCTTATTGGATTATATAAAAGAACATCAAATTGAAACCATTATTACCACAGGTCCACCACACAGTTTGCATCTCATTGGTTTACAATTAAAAGCCAGGTGTGGTGTAAAATGGTTAGCCGATTTTAGAGATCCTTGGACAACTATTGGCTATCACAAAGACTTAAAACTAACAGCAGCTTCAAAAGCAAAACATTTAGAATTAGAACAAGCTGTTTTAAATTCTGCAGATGAAATAATAGTTACAAGTCATCATACTAAAAACGAATTTCAGACTAAAACACAGCAACCCATCACTGTAATTACAAATGGTTACGATACGCATAACGTTAGGGTAGAAGGCAAGGACAAACAGTTTACCTTATCGCATATTGGGTCTTTATTGTCAGAAAGAAACCCTGTTGTTTTATGGGAAGTACTATCTGAGTTAATTCAAGAAAATAAAGCGTTTTCTGATGTTTTTAAACTACAACTCATAGGTGTAGTTAGTGACGATGTTATAGACTCTATTCATCACAATGGATTAAAAAATCATGTAGATGTTGTGGGCTATGTAAGTCATGATAAAGCGATACAATTTCAAATGAAATCGCAATTATTATTGCTTATTGAAATAGATTCTGAAGACACCAAAGCCATAATTGCAGGTAAAGTTTTTGAGTATTTAATTTCAGAAACTCCCATTTTAGCTTTAGGTCCAAAAGATGCTGATGTAGAACGAATTATAACATCTACGAATACAGGATGTTATTTTAACTATCAACAGAAAGCGGAATTAAAATCGCAACTTTTAAGCTATTTTGAAGCGTTTCAAAATAACGATTTAAAAGTAAACGCTATTGGTTTGCAGCCGTATAGTAGAAAAGCCTTGACAGAGAAATTGGCGAAATTAATTAAGCACATGCAATCGTAATAAAACGGATTGAATTTACTACAAGATTAAATCAGTGGCTGAGCGAAGTTGAAACCATATAGGGCTTATATCTAATTATTATTTTATTTAGAAACAAAACCTACAAGGTCACCAAGACCTTGCAGATTAAGGAACGTAATTTCCTTACTACATTTTGAAATTTGATGTTTTATAATTGTATTTTGCTTCGCTATGGGAATCGTATTAAACCAATCATTTAAAAACACTGTTACCACCTATTTTGGTTTTGGCCTTGGTGCTATTAATACCCTATTTCTCTATACTAATTTTTTAACGGACCAATACTATGGTTTAGTCGCCTTCTTACTATCTGCAGCTAATATTATGATGCCTTTTATGGCCTTTGGTGTTCACAATGCTATAGTAAAATTTTACTCTACATTTAAATCGAAAAATAGTATTAATAGTTTTTTAAGCTTGATGTTATTTTTACCATTTCTGTTTATAATACCTACTGTATTTGTAGGCTATTTTGCATATGATAGTCTTGTAAATTGGTTGTCTAACGAAAATGATATTGTAGAAAACTACGTTTGGCATATCCTTGTTCTGGCAGTTGCAATGGCATATTTTGAAATATTTTTCGCGTGGACTAAGGTACAAATGCAGACCGTTTTTGGGAATCTAATGAAAGAGATTTTCCATCGTGTTTGTATTATGATTTTACTTTTTGCTGTGTATTTTGAGATGTTAACGGTAGACCAGTTTATTATTGCATTAGTTGTGGTCTATGTCTTACGTATGTTGATTATGAAACTCTACGCGTTTTCCGTACGATTCCCAAAGTTGAAATTTCAAAAATTAGAGAATCAATTTTCGATTTTAAAATATGCAGGCCTTATGATTATTGCAGGCTCTGTAGCAATGCTCATTCTCGATATTGATAAATTTATGATTGGCCTTATGTTACCCGATATTGAACAAGTGGCCTATTACAGTGTAGCAATTTTTATCGCGACTGTTATTGCTGTTCCACAAAGGGCGATGCATCAAATTATGTTACCATTGACAGCTAAATATTTAAATGAAAATGATAAAGTTGCTTTAGAAGACCTTTATAAACGAAGTTCTGTGACGTTATTGGTGGTCAGTGGATTTATTTTTTTGCTTATTATTTTGAATATAAATCAACTTTATGAAATTCTTCCCGAGGAATTTACAGGTGGGCTTTTTGTGGTATTAATCGTGAGTTTGGCTAAGTTGTATGATAATAGTTTAGGAAATAACAATGCAATTTTATTTAATAGTGATTATTATAGAATGGTTTTATTTTTCGGGGTTCTGTTGGCTATTATGGCTATAGTTCTGAATGCTCTTTTTATTCCTGTTTACGGTATTGAAGGTTCTGCCTTTGCTACGTTTTTAGCTGTTTTTATTTACAATACCATCAAAATTATATTTGTAAAACGAAAATTTAATATGCTACCCTTTTCTAAGGCTTCAGTAAAAATTGTTGGTGTATTAAGTGCTTTACTATTTGTATTTTATTTTTGGGAATTTCCTTTTCATCCCATTGTGAATATTATTTTAAAATCTGGATTAATCGGTGTCATCTATGTTGTTCTGATTTATAAGCTACAAGTATCTGAAGATATTTCTAGTCAGATAAAAAAGTATTTAAAATTGAAGTAGAAAGAGATATTTCTGACCTTCTAAAATAAGAATGTCCCGTATTGTGCTTTGAGGCACACAACATACGGGACATCCAACCAACCATAAAAAAACTTTTATCCTCTTGATCGTCTTGTATTAGAACTTGTAGAGCTTTGGTTGTTCGCTCTACTAGCGCTAGATCTGCTTGATACAGACGATGAACTTCTGTTACTTTGTACAGCGGTACTTCTTTGTCTTGCGTTTTGCGAAGTCGAAGTTCTACTAGCTCTAGAAGACGTCGCAGTTGGCTGTCTTACCGAAGAACTTCTTGTTGTACTTCTATTAGACACAGCATTAGTTGTTCGGGTCACATTAGAATTATTATTTCTCGTAGCCGTTGTATTGCTACTTCTTACTGTTCTTGATGGTGTACTCACCCTAGTTGTAGAACGCGAAATTACGGTATTGTTGGTCCTACTAGTACTTGGTGTTGAAACTCTTGTTGTAGTACGCGTTGGTGTTGCTGCGTTATTTGATGCGCGACTAGTGCTTGTTCTTGTCGTGGTCGTCGTAGTAGTTCGTGTAGACCTAGTGCTAGCTATTGTAGCATTGTTTCGAGTGGCACGAGTTCTGATACTTCGTTCCGCACTGTTTCTTGGGGTTTGTGCATAGCTAGTAGTACGTCTTGTTGTGGTAGTACTTCTTCTAACTGCATAACCATTATCGCGTCTTCCAATATTATAATGTCTCACATTATTAGTATAAGGTCTATAATAAATATGTCTTACAGGAGTATAATATTGTCTGTATGGGTTTACATGAACTATAGCATAGTTTGCATGAGGTGCCGCATAAAAACGGTGCCATGGTCTGTACACATAACTTCTGTTATAAATATTTATAAATCCATCATATCTATAAAATACGTTATTTCTATAATATACATTTAGTCCTCCAACTTGGCTGATTCTACCAAAGCTATTATAGTTAATAAGAATATTACCTATTTGGTTTACACGTCCATAATAATCATAATAAATAGGCGTATTTTCGATTTGAATTATAGCACCATAACTATCATACTGTACGTAAGGATTGTAGTTGTAACCCGTGTTAAAACTTAACGAAAAACCAGGAGAATTAATGTTTACGTTTACATCTGGTCCATAATTTGGTATATAAAAATCAAATTGACCATCTGCAAAAACTGAAAACTCAATCCCAGCTTCATTAAATATGAAAGAATTACCATAACCTCTCGCATAGTTATTAATTGAAGCTTCTGCTTCTGTAGTTGTGCTAGTGTTTCCGAATGCAGTAGTGCTCATCGCGACAAATGCTGCAAGTATGTATAGTATCTGTTTCATAATAATTGGGTTTTAAAATTAAACTCGTTTAGTATAAAACAAACAACGTGCCAAAAAAATAACAATCTTGTAATCAGTACTTTAATTATTGTTATACATTACAACTTGTAACAATTTATAAATTCAGGCTTCTAATATTTATATAATATGAAATAAAATTGACTACTTTTAATCCCGACTAACACCTAACTATGAGCAACAACCAAGTGAATTGTAAAAATTGTGAGCAACCTTTTGATACTCAATTTAAATTCTGTCCGCATTGTGGCCAGAAAGTAAATGATGAATTAACCCTTGGTGTTTTATTCTATAACACTATTAATAATTACTTTTCGGTTGACGCTCGAATTTTTAAGAGTTTCATTCCATTAATGTTTAAGCCAGGTTTTCTAGCCAAAGAATTTATTAAAGGCAAGCGTTCATTATATATGCATCCTGCTCAGATGTATTTGTTTGTTACTATTTTGTTCTTTGCGTTATTTTCTTTTACAGCCAGTAATCAACGTGACATGGTTAATAATGAATTAAGAAAAACATTAAAATCAAATTATACTGTAGTTCCAGACACCATTGATTCAAAAAAAATAGATGCAGCCACACAATCTAGAGATTCTATTGAAAAAGCAACTATACGTGACGTATTAGAAAAAAACAAGAAATATACTGGGATGACGGATAGTCAAATTGACTCTATTGTTAAGCAAGATAATCTACTCAAACCAAAGGTAGATTTTGGGTTTAATGAAAAAGAAATAGATTCTTTAATTGAAGCTAATGCCAGTGATAAAGAAATTTATAAGAGGATGGGAGTTGATGAAAATCCAGGTTGGTTTATGACAAAACTGTATTCTCAACTTTTAAAGTTTTATAAAGCTAGAGATGGAGGTGATATACTTAAAACTTTTTATGATGCTATACCGATTGCCTTGTTCTTTTTGCTTCCCATATTTGCTTTAATATTAAAGTTATTATTTTTTTTAAGAGGAAGATATTCGCATCATTTAGTATTTAGTTTATACTATTTCTCATACTTATTTATGGTGTTAAGTTTAATTTTTGGGATTAATTTAATTTGGGATGTACCAGATTATATAGATTGGTTAATAGCGCTATCTACCAATTTGTATCTTTTTATAGCATTGAAAAAATTCTATAATCAAGGTTGGATTTTAAGCTTCTTAAAAAATGGAATAGCAACATTTACCTTCTTATCGATAATTATACCAACAGCAATAGTCTTTATAGGTTTTATCGCTTTTTTATTCTATTAATCATTTGTAGAACCTGCATGCCAAATAGGAATATTTAAAAATTCACTCAATATTTCGGCATCAACGATAATAGATTTTAAATTGCCATGATCAATCACATTTTTGCGTGACGCATCATTTAATACTAAATTGAGTTCAAAACTTTTGTAAGCGCTTTTACCACTTTTTATATGTTCACCTATAATTTGAATAGCGACGATAGATTTTAGTGGTATGTATTTTTTTGCAGTATCCTTTTTTATTTTGTGAATGTCTACTTGATAAGCTTTGTAATAAACGCCTAATTGCTTATCGAAAACACGTGGCATATAAAATAAATAAAACATTAATCCACCAGCGCTTGCGAAAATTAGTCCAAAAAGAATAAAAAACCATTCAATTGAATTTCTTTCAAAACTATGGTTAAATAGCGGATTAATACTAATAAAAATTATACCTAACCCGACAGCTAAAAAGATAAAACTAAACAGTGCCACGCCAATTGAAGGTTTATAAAGGAGTTTAGATTTTGATGCCTCAATAAGAACATTTGTTTTAAAACTTGAACCACCAGATTTTAAGGGTGAAGTTGAAACTTTAGATTTTATTGTGTCGTTGGTGTTAGTCCAATTTTCTTTAGTTTCAATAGCTTCTTTATGAAACCCTTTAGGTAACTCCATCTTATAATTTATCTTTTAAATATTTTCCTGTTACCGATTTTTTGTTTTTAACAATTTCTTCAGGTGTACCAGAAGCAACAAGTTGCCCGCCGTGTTTTCCACCTTCAGGACCTAAATCAATGATATAATCAGCACATTTTATAAGATCTATATTATGCTCAATCACTACAATTGAATGGCCTTTGTTAATTAAAGCATTAAATGATTTTAATAGTTTTTGTATATCGTGAAAATGAAGTCCGGTTGTGGGTTCATCAAATATAAAAAGGGCATGGTCACGCTTACTACCTTTGCCTAAAAATGTGGCCAACTTAATACGTTGTGCTTCACCACCAGAAAGGGTAGAAGAGGACTGTCCTAAAGTAACATACCCTAAACCTACATCTTGTAAAGGTTGGAGTTTGTTTTTAATTTTGGTTTGTTTGTGGGTTTCAAAGAAATCAATAGCATCATCAATTGTAAGATTTAAGACGTCATCAATAGATTTATCTTCAAACTTAACCTCTAAAACTTCTTTTTTAAAGCGTTTGCCTCCACATGTATCACAGGTGAGGTGTACATCAGCCATAAATTGCATTTCAATGGTTACTTCACCTTCACCTTTACAAGTTTCACAACGTCCACCATCTACGTTAAAACTAAAATGTTTGGCGGCATAATTTCTAATATTACTTAATTTTTGAGAGGCGAATAAGGCTCTAATATCATCGTATGCTTTAATATAAGTTACCGGATTAGAACGCGACGAGCGACCAATTGGATTTTGATCAACAAACTCTACATGTTCTATATTACTGTAATTGCCTTTGATTTCTGAAACCTGACCAATTTTATCGCTAAATCCTGTGAGTTGTTTTTGTATCGCAGGAAAGAGAATCTTTTTAACCAAAGTACTTTTACCACTTCCTGAAACCCCTGTAATAACGGTTAGCATTTCTAAAGGGATACTAACATCGATATTTTGTAAATTATTTTCTCGGGCACCAATAATATCAACACCATATTTAGATGTTCTTCGTTTTTTAGGAACTTCAATTTCTAGTTGACCATTTAGGTATTTAGCGGTTAGGGTATCTGCTTCAAGGATATCCTTAAAGCTTCCTACAGCCATAACTTCTCCTCCTAATGTTCCGGCTTCTGGGCCGATATCAATAATGGCATCGGCAGCCTTCATGATGTCTTCATCGTGTTCAACAACAATTACCGTATTGCCTAAATCACGCAATGATTTTAAAACTTCTATAAGGCGTTCAGTATCTTTTGGATGTAAACCAATACTAGGCTCATCTAAAATATACATAGAACCTACTAAGCTACTACCTAATGAGGTTGCCAAATTAATTCTTTGACTTTCGCCACCAGAGAGTGAGTTCGATTTTCGGTTTAAAGTTAAGTAGCTTAAACCTACATTAGATAAAAATTGAAGTCGTGTGTTGATTTCCGTTAAAAGTCGTTTGGCGATTTTAGCATCACTGTCACTTAATTCAAGTTGATTAAAAAACACAATTAACTCATCAATTGGTAAATCGACTAAATCGGTAATAGTTGCCTTATTTACTTTGACATAATTAGCCTCTTCGCGTAGGCGTTTTCCATGGCAAGCACTACATTTTGTTTTACCACGGTAACGCGATAACATAACTCTATTCTGAATTTTATAGGCTTTAGATTCTAACTCTGCAAAAAAGTCGTTTAAACCTTCAAAGTATTTATTACCCTTCCATATTAATGCTTTATTAGCATCACTTAATTGAAAATAAGGTTTATGAATAGGAAAATCAAAATGATGTGAGTTATTAACCAATTGGTCTTTATACCAGCTCATACTTTCACCGCGCCAAGGAAAAATAGCGTTTTCATAAACCGATAATGCGGTATTTGGAATTACTAGATCATTATCAATACCAATTACATCACCATAACCTTCACATTTAGGACAAGCGCCATAAGGATTATTAAAACTGAATAAATGCGCGTTTGGTTCTAGAAACGACATGCCATCTATTTCAAACTTATTATTAAATACGGTTTGTTTTTTATCGGAGAGTGATTCTACAACGCAAGTACCAATACCTTCATAAAAAGCGGTGCCTACAGCATCAGCTAAGCGGTTAAGAAAATCTTCATCGTTTTTAAAGATAATTCTATCGACCACCAAAAATAATTCTTGATTGGGCTTAATTTCAGAATTTAAAGCATCATCAATTCTCACGACCTCCTTGTTAACTTTAATACGTGCATAACCTTGTTGCTGTAATGTTTGAAGTTTGTTTTCAATCGTTCTGCCTTCTTCTAAAATAATAGGTGCTAGAAGTAGTAATTTAGATCGTTCTTCGAATTTTGAAATAAAATTAATAACGTCAGATACGGTGTGTTTTTTTACTTCATTTCCAGAAATAGGGGAGTAGGTTTTACCTATACGTGCAAATAATAATTTTAGATAGTCGTAAATTTCCGTTGTTGTACCTACGGTTGATCTTGGATTTGTAGAATTTACCTTTTGCTCTATAGCAATTGCAGGCGCAATACCTTTAATGTAATCGACTTGTGGTTTATTTAATCGCCCTAAAAACTGGCGCGCATAACTGCTTAAACTTTCTACATAACGTCGTTGTCCTTCGGCATAAAGCGTATCGAAGGCTAAACTCGATTTTCCAGAACCAGATAATCCCGTAATGACAACTAATTTGTTTCTAGGAATTACAACATCAATATTTTTGAGATTGTGGAGCTTTGCTCCTTTAATAATGATGTTTTCTTTTGGATTAACGTCTAAAACGGTACTATTCATAGGTTCTATTCTGTATCTAAGTTTGCAAAGATACTATATAGCCTTTAAAGATTAAACTATGTTGAATATTAACACAAATAGAATTAAGACTAAATTTTAAAAGTAAGAGCAGCCATAGTTATTGTAGGATATATTTATTCAGTCACACATCAATTAACTAATCATTTAAAAATGTCAATGTATTTATAATATCACAGCAAATTGGTCTATTATATGAGAATATTAATCTATTAAAGTTGTTTTTTATCCGATAAGGCGTAAAATTTAGCAGTTATTTTTTGTTTATTCGGAATGATTGTTGTTATATTTGAAACTAAATCATTCTCTAAAACCACTGCTTATAGCATAAGATTACTTTAAAAAACAGCTTTTAACCCCAAACTTAGTAGGCAACTACTAGGCTTAAAGTAATTATTATGAAAAAAGAACTTATCCAAGACGCCGAGTTGGTTAGCAACTACTTAGATGGAAATGAAAATGCACTTTCAATACTTATAGAAAGGCACAAGCAAAAAATTTATAGTTTTATTTACTCTAAGGTTTATGACCGAGATGTTACCGAAGATGTTTTTCAAGATACTTTTATTAAAGTTATTCGAACTTTAAAACGTGGAAAATATAATGAAGAAGGTAAATTTTTACCGTGGGTAATGCGTATCGCTCATAATTTGGTGATTGATTACTTCAGAAAAAATAAACGAATGCCAAAATTTGATAATGCTGGTGAATTTAGTATTTTTTCGGTATTGAGTGACTCTAGCTTAAATGCAGAAAAGGCAATCATAAAAGATCAAGTAGAATCTGATGTTAGACGTATTATTGAAGAGTTACCTGAGGACCAAAAACAGGTATTGGTAATGCGTATGTACCAGGATATGAGTTTTAAGGAAATTTCAGAGCGAACAGGCGTGAGTATTAATACTGCTTTAGGAAGAATGCGCTATGCACTCATTAATATGCGTAAGGTAATAGAACAAAATAACATTGTTTTAACAAATTGATGCAATAAAAGAAATTTAGTTACGTTTTTGCTATATATAAACTTTAAAATTATTGAAATGGCAAAAATCTACCCTAAGGCTTCCCCAAAAAATGAAAATCTTTTACCTAAAGATGAAACGGTAAATTTCCTCTTAAATTACTCTAAAGCTTTGCGTGTTTTAAAGTATAATAAATTGAAGTTTGAAGCACTTTTAAATTAATTTAATAATGATATTATTGTATTAACATCCTAATGTATTTACATTAGGATTTTTTTGTAAAAAGAAGTTCCTCGTAATTTTGGGTCGTAAGGTATTCTTCTTTTAATGTTTTTAAATACGCTGTTGTTTCGTCTTTTAAAGGATGCTTATCGCTTAGGCAATTATTAATGTCTTCATCAAAAATGGTTAAAACAATATACCAGTGACCTTTTCTACTTGTATAATTGTTTTCAAATACTTTTAAGCCGGCTTTTTTTTCTAATACTTCATCGGTTACCACTAAAGGTAGATTAAATGTTTGGTCCTCTCTGTTAGCTTCATAATACGATAAATAAAGCGTTTGACCTTTAATTTGAAAAGGCACGTTGACACCAACATCGACATGATTTAATCTGAATTTCTTGTTAATATAATTATAGAATTCATTGGCTTCTTTGGGGTCTTTAAAGATAAAAGATGTTTCTCTTGGCATATCTTTTTGAAACTTCTTAGCTTGAATAATTTTATAATCTTGATTTTTAAATTTAGGCGCAATTTTAACAGGGATACAAGACGATAACGTCGTTATAATAGCGATTAAGATAAGTTTTTTCATGGATTGATGGTTTAGAAAAACAGTATCAATAATTATACCAAGACAACTGCGCTTATTTCTTCTTTTTATAATAAGCTTCTAAAACCGATTTTCTACCAATAGTTTTTGTGATGATATCTTTTTCTAAATCCCAGCCACGAGCAGGCGAATATTGACGTCCGTACCAAATAATTTGAAGGTGGAGATCATTCCAAAGTTCTTCAGGGAATAAGCGTTTGGCATCTTTTTCTGTTTGTACTACATTTTTACCGTTGGTTAAATTCCAACGATACATTAAACGATGAATGTGGGTGTCTACGGGAAATGCTGGAATACCAAAGGCTTGCGACAAAACAACAGCAGCTGTTTTATGACCAACTGCAGGTAATTCTTCTAAAGCTTCATAAGTTCTTGGCACTTCACCATTATGTTTGTCAATTAAAATCTGAGATAAGCCATAAATACCTTTACTTTTCATAGGCGATAAACCAACGGGCTTAATAATCTCCCGAATTTCCTCTACACTCAGTTTAATCATATCATAAGGATTATCTGCACGCTCAAACAACAAAGGGGTAATTTGATTCACACGTACGTCTGTGCTTTGTGCGGACATTAAAACAGCAATTAACAAGGTGTAAGGGTCTTTGTGATCTAATGGTATTGGAATTTCAGGATATAACTTATATAATGTATTTATAACGAAATTTACTTTTTCTTGCTTAGTCATTTTGTATTTTTACGATTCGATACGATATACAAATTTACACAATTATGACACACTTAAAAGTAGGCGATAAGGCACCAGATTTTTCAGCATTAGACGAACAAGGAAACACCATTTCTTTATCGGATTATAAAGGCAAAAAATTAGTGGTTTTCTTTTATCCAAAAGCGAGCACACCAGGTTGCACAGCAGAAGCTTGCAACTTAAATGATAATTACGAGCGTTTTAAAGCTAAAGGTTACGAAATTTTAGGCGTGAGTGCAGATAGTGCTAAAAGACAAACTAATTTTAAAACGAAATACGGATTTCAATATCCATTATTAGCCGACGAAGATAAAGCTGTTATTGAAGCCTTTGGCGTTTGGGGACCTAAGAAATTTATGGGTAAAGAATATGAAGGGATTCATAGAAGCACTTTTGTAATTGATGAGAATGGTATATTAGAAGATGTCATCACTAAGGTGAAAACGAAAGCACATACCGATCAGATATTAACGGAACAATAGTCCTTCTTTTTAGTAAAAGAAAAAGCGACCTTTAAATGATGTTTTTAAAGGTCGCTTTTTTTTATATTATTTTGAGTTTGTTACTTGTGTAAGACTTCTTCAGATTCATAACCAAATAAGCTTTTCTCTTTAATAAGTTTAGAAACGCCTTCTGGTAACATTTTTTCCCAATCGGTTTCATTATTTGAAATCATTTTAAGGACCGTTCTCGAGAAGACAGATAGGTTAGAGGTATCGTAATCTGTAATGTCTACAACCTTGCCATTATACTTAAAGAATTTGAAAAGTTCTTTCATTCGTGGATGTACTTTAACGTTTTCGCTAGTGGTTATAGTTCCATCTTCGTTCATCATAGGATATAAATAAACACGTAAATCCTTATAAAATAATTTTCCGAAAGCTTCTAAAATACCACCGCTTAAATGACGGTAATATTTCTCATCAAAAATATCAACGAGGTTATTGACACCCATGGCTAATCCCATTCTATTTCTAGAATATTGAGAGAAGTACTCTACTAATCTGTAATATTCTTGGAAGTTAGATATCAGTACCGTTTGTCCTAAGGAACATAAGAGTTTAGCACGATCCATAAAATCTTGCTCATCAATCTTACCTTCAGCTCTTAGGTTAGATAACGTAATTTCAAATATTACTTGTGTTTTTTCCTTTTCAACCTTATTTTCTTTAATGAACATTTCGTAAGAACGCTCAAACATATCCATATTCACTTTAGTTACGGGTCTAAAGCTACCTCTAAGGGTTAAGATATTCTTCTTATAAAGTACACGAGCCGGTAAAACATTATTACCATCAGGTGCAAACATTACGGCATCTGTCATTCCGTTTTTAACCAGTTGTAAACTCATTAAACGATTATCAACATCTTCAAAAACAGGTCCTGAAAAGTTAATTGTATCAATTTCTAATTGATCTTTATCTAAATGATCGTATAAATAACGTAATAGTTTACGAGGTTGGTTGTATTTGTAAAAGGCTCCGTAAATTAAATTTGTACCTAATTTACCTAATGTTTCTTGCTGTAAACGTGCATCATTTTCTTTAAAACGAATGTGAAGTACAATTTCGTTATATTCTTGATTTGGTGCAGCTTGATATTTAATACCTACCCAACCATGGCCCTTAAATTTTTTAGCAAAATCTATGGTCGCAACCGTATTGGCATAAGAGAAAAATATTTTATTAGGATGCTTTTCTCTAGTAATACGTTTCTCCATTAAATTCACTTCGTGATTTAACATCTTACGGAGTCGGGCTTCAGTAACATAACGTTTATCATCTTCAATGCCATAAATAGCATCACTAAAATCTTTATCGTAAGCAGACATAGCTTTAGCAATGGTTCCAGATGCACCTCCTGCTCTAAAAAATTGACGAACAGTTTCTTGTCCTGCACCAATTTCAGAAAAGGTACCATAGATATCAGCATTAAGATTTATACGTAAGGCTTTATCTTTTAATGATGGAATATTTTCAAAATCAGAATCGCCTGTATACGTTATGTCCTTCATAGGATTTGGGTTTATTTGCTTTAAAGCAAAGGTACTGTTTTACTATTGCAAACAAAAAAATAAGTTTATTTTTGTAGTGGCACTTTTTGAATTGAAATTATCATAATATAATAAGGTGTTTTTTTTCTTTACCATTAAATTGAAAGAAAAAAAGGGCGCTTTTTTGAGAGTATAATAATTCAAGGTCAAATACTTAAAAACTAAAGCATTGAAAATTAAATTTTTAGGCACAGGTACATCACAAGGTATTCCAATTATTGGAAGTGATCACCCTGTATGTTTAAGTGAGAATCCTAAGGATAAACGCTTACGTGTATCTGTATTAGTAGAGTGGGAGAACTATACTTTTGTAATCGATTGTGGTCCTGATTTTAGGCAACAAATGCTTAGAGCTAATGTGACTAAAATTGATGGTATTATTTTTACTCACGAGCATGCCGATCACACTATGGGATTAGATGATATTAGGCCATTCTTCTTTAAACAAGGGGATATTCCGTTATATGCTCACCAACGAGTTTTTAAATCTTTAGAAAAACGTTTCGATTATATTTTTACAACAGGAAAGAAATACCCTGGCGTTCCAAATGTTACAAAAACAGAAGTGAAAAACGAGCCTTTTTTAGCTGGTAATCTCAAGGTTGTTCCTATTGATGGCTTACATTATAAACTACAAGTTTTTGGTTATAGATTTCATAATTTTGCGTATTTAACAGACATGAAAAAAGTAGCAGACAAGGAAATTGAAAAACTTAAAGACTTAGATGTTTTAGTTGTGAATGCCTTGCGTATTGAACGACATATTTCTCATTTTAACTTAGAAGAAGCCTTAGAGTTTATAAAAAAAGTGAATCCTAAACGCGCTTATTTAACTCATATTGGCCATTTGTTGGGGTTTCATGATGATGTTCAAAAGCAATTACCAAAAAACGTTTTTTTAGCTTACGATAACTTACAAATTACCTTATAGATATGAAGAGCAAGATTTTAATGTATTTATTTATTTTTTCAGTGTTATTACTCCTTTTTCAGTATGTAAGCTCAAAAAATATCATGGATAAGTATGAAACTGATATTGTTAAAGTGAAGAACAAGGTTGAAGAACGAGAAAAAACAATAAAAACTTTACAAGATCAAAATTTTGAATTAAATTATTTTAATATCGAAGGTAATGAGGATGCCTTAACTTATTTTGAAGCCCAAGGTTATGATACTGAAGAATTGATTCCGTTAGTAATCGATGGTTTATATAATATGAATGATTATGAAGGCGAGGATCATCCAATTGTACCTTATGTATCGACTACAGGTTCTAAATTATTAATTAATAAAGTTCGCGTTATCAATCACAGATGGATGATAGCAAACTTTACAGATGGTTTATTTTGGGGAGAAATTCTCGTTAAATACACCATCGATGAGAACAATAATCTTAAATACGAATTAATCGATCACTTATTGTATCCAAAAGTTAATTAAACGATATTACGGGTTTTTATACTATACTTTAGTGACTTCTAAAAGTAGTAAGACTTCTAAAATTACAAATGCTTATTGAGCCATTCTTTTAAATCAAAGAAATTTTGAGGGGCTACGCCATGTCCAACAGGATATTCTGAATACACATGTTTAATAGCCAAATTCTCTAGAAATTTAGGTGTTTTTTGTGCCCATTCTACAGGAATGACTTGATCAACCGAACCATGAGAGCAAAAGAAATTGAGGTGTTCAACGGCCTTTTTATCAATAGTATCTGGTAAAATGTCTTCGCTGATATAACCACTTAAAGCTATAATATTTTTTACTTTTTCAGGGTAGGTCAATGCTACAGCATAACTTAAAATAGAGCCTTGGCTAAAACCTAAAAGCGTCACATTTTTAGAATCAACGGCATACGTGTCGCAAGCATAATCAATAAATTCAGAAATTAATTCTACGGATTGTTTAGCTTGAACATTGTCATTCCATTTTCCTTTGTCAGCTTCAAAATTAATAGCATACCAAGCATTCCCATAAGGCTGCATTGGGTAAGGTGCTCGTACTGA
The DNA here is from genome assembly GCF_013403955.1 of Winogradskyella vidalii. Taxonomy (GTDB): domain Bacteria; phylum Bacteroidota; class Bacteroidia; order Flavobacteriales; family Flavobacteriaceae; genus Winogradskyella; species Winogradskyella vidalii. Next base: position 225,734 of record NZ_JABFDG010000005.1, read on the forward strand.
AATGATGAATAATTCCTCTGGCAATTCAGAAGCAAAAGAAAACAAATCATTTTCATCACTGCCATAACCATGACACATTATTAATAATGGTGCATTTTCTTTTAAAGAAGAAGGTCTCGTTATATAATGAAGTTTCGACATAATTATTAGCCTATAGATTTAAATATAGTTTGAAAAAAATCACCTAACAATGGTACTTTATTAAGTTTTCCTGTTAGCGCTCCTATGATTCCGTAGATATATAATACAGAAAAAAACACCCAGAAAGACATACTTATCATAAAACTATCAAAACTGCTGACAACAAATCCCAAAATGATATAAGCTAGGCCCAAACCTAAACCTTGTCTAATATGAAAAGTTGTAAACGGATTGCGTTTATCTTGATTCATAAAAAACGCGATTAATGTACCAAATAAGGTTAAGTAAGCCACTAAACCAAGCGTTTTACCTTCGTCTATCGTATTCTGATTCATGAAATTATATTTACTTTATTAGCATTTTGTCGTTGGCAATGATACCATAAGTTTTACCTTTTAGTTTTGAACCTAAAAACATACTGTTTTTTGAGCGGGATGTGATATGAGATGTGCTAAACTCATAAGTAGCGTCGGGATTAAATAAGGTTAAATCTGCCATTTCACCTTCGTTAATAGTAGATTCTTTTACTCCAAATCTAGATTTCCCCTGGGTTAAAAGACTAATGGTTTTCTTAGTTGTAAAGTTGTTTTGTAATGCCCCAAATGCAGATTCTAAACCAATAGTGCCATACTTAGCATAATCGAACTCTATTTTTTTATGTTCAATATCAATTGGGTTATGATCCGAAGTGACCATATCAATAGTCCCATCTTTTAAGCCCTCAATTAAAGCATCGCAATCAGATTGTATTCTTAAAGGTGGAAGTACTTTATAATTGGTATCAAATTCGGGTAACACGGCATCGGTAAACATCAAATTATGAATCGCCACACTACAAGTTACATTTAGTTTTTTTGCTTTGGCAGCTCTAATCAATTCCACGGATTTTGCAGTTGAAATTGTTGGGATATGAAGTTTTCCTTCGGTGTATTCTAACAAAAATAAATCTCGAGCAACTTGTAATTCTTCAGCTAAAGCCGGATTTCCTTTTAATCCTAGTTTTGTACTGTTAATATGTTCATTAGCCACACCAAGACCAGAAATTCTAGATTCTTGAGGAAAAGAGCATACTAAACCGTTAAAATTACTAGCGTATTGCAACGCAATTTTCATCAAATTAGGGTTAGAAATAGGCTTTTGATAATCGTAAAAAGCAACAGCACCTGCATTAGACATATCAAATAATTCGGCTAAATCTTCACTTTCGCTCAATTGCGTTAAGGCACCAATAGGGTAAAGGCTTACGGCATGGTTATTAGCTTTAGATTTTACAAAAGTTATATCGGCATAGCTATCAATTACAGGATTAGAATTCGCATTTAATGCTACAGAAGTAAAACCAGAGTATGCAGCCGTTTTTAAGCCGTTAGGTATTGTTTCTCGTTCTTCATAACCAGGTTCTCCAAAAGATACACTGCTGTCAAACCAACCTTGAGAAACATGTAAATTCTCTAATTTTATTTCTTGGTAATTGTTAGGGTTGGCAATGCGTTTAGAAATCTTGGAAATATGACCTTTTTCGATTAAAATATCAACCGTTTCATTGTGAAAATCACTTTTAGAATCAACGATGGTTGCAGATTTTATGAGTGCGTTCATTTAAGATATTTTAGAAGTAACATTTCTATTAGTAAAAATGCTAATGCAAAAATAGCAAACCATTTCCATAGCGCATTAATATTTGTACTACTTTTTATATTATTAATGGTTGTTGCCAAGCGCGATTCTATATTAGTGTTGGCTAAAGCATTTAAATCATAATATTTTAGATTGCTTTCTGCTCTGCTGTAATTAAAACTTAAATTTTGTAGGACTTGCGCTTTATTTTTAACATTAAGGATTCCCGCGGAATTAGGAAAATCATCAGTTTCTATGACCACAGATTTACTATAGGTTTTCTGAAGTGGAATCACTGCGTTGTCCTTGTCATTCAAAGTTAAAATATCATCTTGGCCAATGGAGGTTTGTATGGCTATAGAATTGGGTTGCCCAATGGTATAATATAATTTTGAAAGCTTTAAACTCTGTAAACCCATATTATACAATACCGGAATTATTAATTGTGAATTTTTAAAGTTTGAATTGTCCTTATTTAATGCCGAAGAAAATGCATAGCTCGTTGTATTACCAACTAAAAATGGGGTGCCATCTTCATAAGCTAAAACAGTATTTGAATTAGAATCAAAACGGTAAGAGTTGTCAACTTTAGGATATTGAAAGTTAGTTACTTTGGTGTAAAAAGCATTGGTTAAAAGCGGATGCTCGTAGTTAATACTCGTAATGCGTTTTTCGTTAGCGTTCTTGCGCTTAATAAGATTGAGGTTTAAGTCTCTTAGGGTTTGGTTATACGCGTTTATATCAATAGTGTTAGAAGGAATAATTAGTAATTTTCCACCGTCGTTTTTAAAGGCAATTAATGCTGTCTTTAAAGCATTTGAAATGACATCTAATTCATTTAATACAATCAAGTTTTGCTCTGGAATTAAATTAAAATTAAGCGTATTTAGTTTAAAACTTTTATAATCGAATTCATCCTCAGTGTATATCCGTTTTAAGAACGAATCGTCTACAGTTTCATTAATGGTTAAGACTTTAATTTTTGGTTTCGAGTTGATATTAAAATAAAAGGTATTATCAAATTGTAATCCGGTATCATCAATCATTAATTTTCCATTAATCGCTTTATTATTGGCAATTGTAAAGGTGGTTTCGGCTGTTTTATCAATGGTTACAGCACTTTTGGTGAGCAATACATCGTTGTTAAATAAGGAAATGGTAACATTATCTACAGGTTCAGCGGCGTTAGATAATTTAACATTAAGGTCTAGAGTTTCAGAAGTTGTATTAGAAACAAAGACACTATCGATACTAATATTAGTGGCTAAATTTGATTTTGGTTGTACCAATTTAAGCTGAACTGTACTGTCGGTTTCAAAGTTTAAAGGGGTTTCTTTTTGTTGAAAATCGGATACCAAAACCAAATTCTGAGTCGCAGCACCTTGATTAGTAAATAATTGTTTTCCTTTTAAGTAAGCAGCATCGTAATTGAGTTGCGTTGGAGAATAATCTAATTGAATTAATTCATTCCTTATGGCTTTTACGGTAGTGTTTCTATAGGTTTTATTGTTAGTGTATAAACTTAGTGGTTCATCTTCGGGTAAGGTAGTTATGATGTCTTGAATAGCCTCATTTAACAAACTACCATTACTACCATTAGCTTGCATACTAAACGAGTTATCTAAATATATTACCGTTTCTTGAGTGTCATTAAAGTCGTCTGTATTCGGAATAAAAGGCTGTGCAAAAGCTATAATAATACAGGCTAAAAGCAACATTCGTGTTAACAGAGTTAGCCATTTTTTGAGCTGAGAACTTTTGCGTGTTTGTAGTTTTACAGATTTTAAAAACTTAACATTGGTGAATTCAACTTTTTGAAAACGGCGTAGCTGAAATAAATGTATAAGTATGGGAATTACCAGCAAAAATAGAGCGTAAAGTAATTCGGGATTTTTAAACTGCATTTGTTATTATAAGTTTTATTAGACCTGATAGGTCTTAATGCTTCAAATATAAATAATCATAAGAGATAACCTCGTTTAGCTTCTGAGAAATTTAACAGAAAAAGAAATAATCAATCATGGGTTTCATATGGTTAGTTTCAAAATATTGCGAGATTTCTTCTTGTGCTTTTGTATTGGCTACAGTTACAATGCTTTGTGGGTTTTGAAGTTCAGCTAGAAAATCAAAATTAAATAGTTCCTGGTCGTAAATATGTTTACCTATTTTTTTAGGGTTGTCGCAAATCCAGCAAAACGGGATGTTTCTTTTCAATAATATTTTGGCTAAAGTTTTACCCTTATGTCCAGCACCCCAAACAGCTAAAGGTCTGGACGCATCATAATTCAATTCTAAAAAATAGTCCACTTTAAGGTCCAAAAATGAATTCTCTGCATAATGTTCGTGAGTTCTAGATGTTCTAGTGCTGTAATCGCGCCAGTGTAGTAGTACCTTATCGCAAGGGATACACTTATAATCCGCTTTATAGAATCGGAAAGCTAAATCGTAGTCTTCAGGATAAGTATTTGAATTAAACCCATTACAGGCTTCAAAATCATCACGATGAAGCATCCAACAAGGGGAAGGGATTACACATTCTTTATAGATTTCGGTATAGTTATTTCCGTTAATAGTTAATCCGTTTAACCAACGCTCATAACGTGCAAAACCGTCACTTAAGCCATCGGCTCTAAAATAGTTTACAAGGCCTAAAGCAAGGTGTTTTTTACCATGTTTTTCAAGATTATTTAACATGGTTTCTAGTCGGATAACCGTCATTAAATCATCACTATCCATTCTTGTAATATAGTGTCCCGAACTGTATTTGTATGCTGTTTTTAAGGCATTAATAATTCCATTTGCATCATTTTTATAGAGTTGTATTCTAGAGTCTTCATGTGTGTAGCTTTCAATAATAGCGTAGGAGCCATCGTTAGAATTATCATCAATAAAAATAGCTTCCCAATTGGAATAGGATTGGTTAATAATAGAGTCAACACACTCACCAATATAGGCTTCTGTGTTTTTAAAAGGAATTAAAATGCTAATTAAGGCGTTTGACATGTTGCGAATTTAACAAAACCTTTAGGTTTTTAATAGTAACAGGTTGTAGTTTTGTCCGTCTAGTAAAAAAATACAAATTTAATTATGAAGAATTATTTAGCCATGCTTGGCTTAGGTGTTGTTTTAGTGGGATGTGGATCCACAAAATTAAACGTTGATGATTTGGCCACAAGCAATCCTATTGAAACGGCTTTAGATTTAACCGCAGTAAATAATGATAGAGTACCAGTAACGATTGATCCTGGTCGATTTACGGCAGAAACGGTTACCTATAGGTTGCCTAGAGTGGTACAAGGGACTTATGCTGTAAGTGATTTTGGTAAATATGTTGATGATTTTAAAGCTTTAGATTACGACGGTAATGAGCTAACGGCTACTAAGACTGATGCTAATACTTGGACTATTACAGAGGCTTTAAAACTAGATAAACTTCAGTATTATGTTAACGATACTTTTGATGTTGAAACAACAGGAGGTATTGGTGGCGAAGACCCGTTTTCACCATCAGGAACCAACATTGAAGCAGATAATTTTGTACTAAACCTACATGGATTTATTGGGTATTTCGATTCGTTAAAGAATAACCAATACGCCTTAGATGTTACGGCACCAACAGATTTTATAAGAACATCTGCTTTAGAAGATAAAGGAACAACAACTAGCGAAGATGGCAAAACTGTAACAACAAGTTATTTTGCACAGCGATATTTTGACATTACAGATAATCCTATGATGTATGGCGATTTAGATGTTGAAGAATTTATGGTAGGTGATATTAAAATTGTTTTAAGCCTGTATTCGCCAACAAAAAAGCATAATGCTGCAGATCTAAAAGAAACCATCTATAAAATGATGGAAGCACAGAAAAACTATTTAGGCGATGTAAATACAACACCACGTTACGATATTTATTTGTATTTATCTCGAGGTGGCGAAAATGACCCGAAAGGTTATGGGGCTTTAGAACACCATACGTCTACAGTGGCAGTTTTTGGTGAAGATGATAGTTTAGAAGGGCTTCAAAGTTCAATTATCGATGTCATTTCACATGAGTTTTTTCATATCGTAACGCCTTTATCTGTACATTCTGAGGATGTTCACTATTTTGATTATAACCAACCAACATTCTCTAAGCATTTGTGGATGTATGAAGGGGTAACGGAATATTTTGCACAGCATTTTCAAGTGTATGAAGGTCTATCGGATGAAGCTACTTTTTACAATACGATGAAGACTAAAATTGATGTTTCTACGCAACGTATGGATGATGCTATGAGTTTTACAATCATGAGTGAAAATGTTCTAAAAGAACCTTACGCTTCGCAATATTATAATGTGTACATGAAAGGTGCATTGATTGGTATGTGTATAGATATTTTAATGCGAAAAGAAAGTGATGGTAATCGAAGTATGTTATCATTAATGAAGGAGCTTTCTGCAAAATACGGAAAAGAAAAGCCTTTTGAAGATGATAAGCTTATTGCAGAGATTACAGCAATGACCTACCCAAGTGTTGGTGAATTTTTAAGAACCCATGTTGAAGGAGACTTACCAATTAATTATAATGAGTTTTTTGAAATGGTAGGTTTAACCATAGGCCAAGCGCAAGCTGAAACTAACTATATTTTTGCTGGTGGGCAAAACATAATTTTTGATGGCAACCAAGAAAATGGTACTATTTTCTTTTCGCCAATGGCTTTAGAAAACTCGTTTTGGAAGGCGCAAGGTATTCAAGCAGGCGATGTTATTAAAAAAGTTAATGAAACAGAATTAACCTTGATTAATGCTAATCAGGTTATTGGATCTATGTTTGAATGGCAAGAAGGTCAAGATATTACTATGGAAATAGAACGTGATGGCAAGTTGATTAAAATTGAAACAACATTAACTAAAGCCTATGCGGATGCTGAATCTATTGTAGAGAATGACAATGCTACGGAAGCTCAAAAAGCTTTGAGAGCGGCTTGGTTAAAAGGATAAGGTATAGAAAACCTTAAAAAAAAGCTGATAAACCTAAATAGTTTATCAGCTTTTTTTTTAATATTTAGTGCTCTATAGTAAAACTAAATGTGCTTCCTTTTTCAATTTCTGAAACTACTGAAATAACACCATTAAGTTTTTCAACTAATATTTTAACAGTACTTAATCCAATTCCTGTATTAGATTTTGCAAAATCATTTTGAATGGTTTTGAAAATTTCAAAAATCTCCTCTTGTTGATCTAAAGGAATTCCTATCCCATTATCTTTAACACTAAATTTATGATGGTTAGGAAGCAATTGATATGTAATTTCTACAATGCGTTCACTTTTGTTATTATACTTAAGTGCATTGTCTACCAAATTGATTAAAATTTGAGATAAAGCGGCTTTATTTACGCTTTTAATTTTAGCATCATCAAATAAAAGTTGATCATTATCAGCAATTAGAATTTGCTTAATATCATCTGCTATTTCACTAAGTGTAATATCTTCTTTTGCGGATTCTAAAAGCTCATTAGCACTGTAATACTTTAAAATACCATCAATATAATCTTTAAGTATGGTTGTAGAATCTTCTATATATTCTAGGTATTGTAATGAGTCTTTAGATAAGTTATTTTGGTTTTCTTGTTTTAATAAATCTGTTAGGGATATAATATTGGACAATGGTGATTTTAAATCGTGTGACACCAAGCTAGCAAATGATTTTAACTGGTGGTTACGTTGCTGAAGCTCGTCTGTTACAGCATTTAGATTGTCATTCTTTTTTTTCAATTCAAACAAATTCACAACTTGCTGACCTAGTGTTTTCATTGCTTTTATTTCAGAAATACTCAATGTTCTAGGTTTAAAATCATAAATACAAATAGTACCTAATTTAAATCCGTTTTTATTAATTAAAGGCACACCAGCATAGAAAGCAATATTATGCTCTAGTGCTAAAGGATTATCAAAAAAACGATCATCCTTACTAACGTCTTCCACTATAAATATATCGTCGTTTAATATGGTATGGCCACAAAAAGAAACATCCCTTGGCGTTTCATTAAAAGAAACACCGTAATGCGATTTAAAAAAATTACGAGTTTTATCTAAAACGGTGATAAGCGAAATCGGAGCATTACATATAGTCGCTGCTAACTCTGTTAGATTATCATAATCGTTTTCGGGTAAGGTGTCTATTATGTTATAGGATTTTACAGCTTGTAAACGCTCTGCTTCATTAGTAGAAAATTTGGGGCTTTTCATAAGGTTTAAATCAATTAGGTTTAAAAAAATATACGTAAATTAATCACGTAGGGATTATATATTGATGTGAATAGGAAGTTAATATTTAGCAGATTTTCCTTTTGAGAGTGAATTCTCAATAAACTCACGTAAATCGTCATTGGCTTTAATTAAGTCTTCGTTTCGTAAATACATCATGTGGCCACTTCGGTAACCTTTAAAAGAAAAACGATCTTTCATTTTTCCACTAGGATCTACTTGCCATTGCGAATACTTTGCAGCGAAATAAGTAGTAGCGCCGTCGTAATAACCCGATTGTGTAAAAACTTTTAAATAAGGGTTTTGGGCCATAGCCTGACGTAAATCATCGCGTGTATTGTCGTTGCTATTATCCCAACGACCTGTATTTCCAAAGACATTATATTTTACATCGGTTTTAAAGCCTAATTCATTTTGAATATAATAGTTAATTGCAGGTGTAAAGGAGTGAAGCCAAGACGTTAGTTCTGCACTATAATCTGGACTTGTACCAGCTTCCACCTTATCTATACCAAGATATCTAGAGTCTAAGCGACCAATAGTTTCTCCGGTTTTATCGCGAAGTAATTCTTTCCAGAAAAAACGTGTTGGGACATCTAAATTGTGTTGTAAAATCGCTTTTTCAGATAAACCTGAATAGTGACTCATTTGTTTCGCTATGACATTCTTTTCTTCTTCAGAGATAAAACCGCCTTTAGCAATAGCTGGCATCACAGCATTAATAGCAAAATCTTCAACTTCGGGTAAAATGTCTAATAAATCTTTATTTTGAAGAACAGGCGGTAACATTTTGTGATACCACGCAGCGGCTGTGTAATAAGGTAAATTTAAACTTGAAGCTAAAGGCCCTCCAGTACGTAATACTTTATAATCTGCAGGCGACACCATAATGACACCATTTAGATACATCCATTGGCTATTTTGAAGCTCTAAGGATAAGCCCATAACACGTGTGCCCCCATAGCTTTCACCAATAATATATTTAGGCGATTGCCAACGGTTTTTTCTTGTGGTGAAGGTATTCATCCAACTCGCGAGGTATTTAATATCAGCATTAATACCAAAGAATAATTTATTATCTGGCATTTTACCATCTTTGTCGGCTACTTTTTTAGAGTACCCAGTATTTACAGGATTTATAAACACAATATCGGCCACATCTAAAATTGAATTAGGATTGTCTTTTACACCATAAGATTGAACAGGATAACCTTCGTCATCAATATTTAAAACTTTTGGCCCTGTATAAGCAATATGCATCCAAAGCGATGCAGAACCTGGTCCGCCATTAAAGGAATAGACAATTGGTCTGTCATTACCTTTAGGGTCATTTGTTCGTTTATAGTAGGTATAATAAAGTGATGCAATCATTTTACCATTATTATCCCAAACGGGTTGAAATCCTGTTTCGGCTTTATAGTTAATTTGCTTCCCTTTTATGGTCACCGAGTGATTGGTAACATGAGTTGTATCTACAGGAATTTTTAAATCTTGAGAGAAACTAAAAGTAAAACTAATACAGAGAAGTAAAAGGAGATTGAATTTCATATTGGATGTATTTTATTTAAAAAGGTCAAAGATACTAAAATGACACCTGAATTTAGAATGCTATAATCACTCCTAAATACAAAGTAGATGAGGCGCATATTAGTTTTATAACTAATACACTTTAGCCATTATAAACCTGATTCTCTTGCTCGGCCACACGAATAAAAGTGGTACGTTTTGTTAATTCTTTTAAGCGCGCTGCACCAACGTAAGTACAAGTACTTCGTAAACCGCCTAAGATATCTAGAATGGTTTCTTTAACATCCCCTTTATAAGGAACTTCTACGGTTTTACCTTCACTAGCTCTATATTCTGCAACGCCACCAGCATATTTATCCATTGCAGTTGCAGAACTCATACCATAAAATTGTTTGTATTGTTCTCCATTTTTAATTATTAGTTCACCACCACTTTCTGTATGACCTGAAAGCATACCACCAAGCATTACAAAATCTGCTCCAGCACCGAAAGCTTTGGCAATATCGCCAGGTGTAGTACAGCCACCATCACTTATAATTTGTCCGCCTATGCCATGAGCTGCATCTGCACATTCGATAATCGCCGATAATTGCGGGTAACCAACACCAGTTTTAATACGTGTGGTACAAACACTCCCAGGACCAATGCCTACTTTTACAATATCGGCACCAGAGAGTAATAATTGTTCCACCATTTCTCCTGTGACAACATTACCAGCAATAATAACTTTATTCGGATACGCTTTACGGGTTTGTTGTAAAAACTCTACAAAATGTTCTGAGTACCCATTGGCTACATCAATGCAAATAAATTTTAATTCAGGGTGACTTTTAAAAACCGTTTTTAATTTTTTAGCATCTTCCTTTCCTGTGCCCGTACTTATGGCAATATAATCTGTAATATCTTTAGGCGCCGTATTTAAAAAGGTGCGCCATTGTGCTGCTGTGTAATGCTTATGTATGGCTGTAAAAAGTTGGTGTTGCGCTAAAGTTAATGCCATTTCAAAAGTACCAACGGCATCCATATTGGCTGCCATTATAGGAACACCTGTCCACGTTGCTGTACTATTTAAAAAAGTGAAGTTACGTTCTAATGAGACTTGAGATCTACTTTTTAATGTGGAGCGTTTTGGACGAATCATAACATCCTTAAAACCTAATTTTATATCCTGTTCTATATGCATTTTTGGAGTGAATTTGGTAGGGTTCAAAAATACAAGTTCTTTCAAAAAAGAAGGTTCGAGAATGCGTATGTCTTGTAATGTTTTATCAACAATTGTTTATAGTAGAATTCTTAAACCATCCTAACGTTAAGTGTGGTTGGTTTTAAAAATGCATTTAGAAGTCTTCAAAAACGCCTAAACCAAATAATGCAAAATCATACTTTACAGGATCGTTAGCATCTAATTTTCGTAATGCCTTGTCTAATTCGGCTAAAGCTTTACCATCATTCTGTTTTCGTTTTAATAAGCCTAATTTACGTGCTACGTTACCAGAATGGACATCCAAAGGACAGCTTAATTGCGAAGGCGACAAAGTTTCCCATATTCCAAAATCAACCCCATTGTTATCATTTCTTATCATCCAGCGTAGATACATGTTAATTCGTTTTGCTGCAGAATTTTTAAATGGATCACTCACGTGTTTTTGAGTCCGCTCCAAATGTGGGATTTCAAAAAATACTTTTTTAAGGTGATGAATGCTTTGCTGAAGGGAGTCTTTTTCTGCATGCTTTAAAAATACAGCTTCTAAACCATTATGGTTTTTATAAATATGCTGTAAGCTTTCAATAAACTGCATAAAATCCTTACCATTAAACGTGCGATGTACAAAAGGACTTAGTTTTTCTAAATCAGATGCTTTATGTTGTGTGATAAATTCAAAAGGGGAGTGGTCTAGTAAGGCCATCATTTGATTGGCATTCTTAATAATACTTTTTCGGTTTCCCCAGGCAATAGTTGCGGCTAAAAAACCAGCAATTTCAATGTCCTCTTTTTTTGAAAATTGATGCGGAATCTGAATTGGGTCGCTCTCAATGAATTTGGGATTATTATAGAGGTTGACTTTTTCGTCTAAAAAATCTTTAAGTTCTGATGTTTTTAGTTTCAATAGTAATGTTTTTGACTACAAATTTATGACACTGAATATTTTATTCAATGTTAAAGTTTGGACTTAAGTAATAAAATTAAGGACTGCAAGCCTTTATTGGAGCACGATAAGCAGGGAAGTAGCCAGAGCTTAAATCGTCGTTTTCTATGGATGTTCCTAAATGATTTTCCGTTAGAGAAACATAGGTGTTTTCATCAACAATATACTTCCAAATTTTAAAAGTTTTAAAGTCTTTAGAGAAACTACTTTTAAATCTGAATAAAGAATCTTCTTTACTACCTCTTCCGCCACCAAGGTTAAAATATTTATAGCCTTCATTAGTCGATTGAATTCGTTTTTCGTCAATAATTAATTTTATTGGATTGAGTTCAAAATAGTCTTCATCTAAACCAGATAAGTGGTACTGTACAATGTTGCCTGTTTTTATAAAAATGGCACCTGCAATAATGTCTTGTGTTTCGTTATACTTACAGAGTAATAACTTGGAGTCAATGTCTTCACTGCTTAATAATTTATAGAAATAATCGTTATCAAAAAAGTAACTATCATCTGCATCAACACGTTTCATATTTTCTGTGTACAAATGAATGAATGACTCCAGGTGCTCATCGATATTACCTTCTATAACGGTACAGAGTTTTCGAGATTTATTTAAATAGGTTTTTAATCGTCGATTATATTTTGCACGCTGTTCTTCTAGTGATTCACTTAAATCTTTGTAAACTACTTTACTCAATGCTGTAATTGTACCTAAGCCTTCGTGAAGCTTTTCTTGGTAATCGATAAAGGGGTGAAGTCTAGAGAATACTGAAACAATTTTATTTTCATAACAAAAGGTTTTAAATTCATTATGAAAATTTTCTTTTTCAAATTGATTATCTAAATGCAAAGCTAAAAGCCCAGCATATCCATACACAGAAGTTGCATCTTTAAAAATTGAATTTTCAATATCTCTTATTAGTAAAGGTAATATAAGTGTGGTGATTCCATCTGTATATTTTATAAGAACTGGAGATTCATCAGCATTTTTAGAAAGCTCATGATAGTCATAACTATGATAAAAGTCTGAATTTTCAACTTTTGCCAATAGTTCACTCCATGTCTTTTTATCCTTAATTACTTCAATCATTTATATAATCTTTTAATAGCATTTTTAAAATAAACCTTCGTTATAGGAGTAGGATTTATTTAATTTTTTTCGAACCCAAAAGTAAAGAAGTATTAGCTTCTTTAGGTTGTATTGACAAATATAAAAGGTGCTCTTACACTCTAAACATTGCACCAGTAGGCTTTATTCCTACGTAGGCCATACCTGCTTGATTCATCCAGTGTGGTTGTACAATACCATGTTGTAGAACGGCATGAATATCTCTATGAACTCTTTCAATTTTATACTTGGTATATAATGAAGCTGTACCTGTCACTGCATAAATTTCAGTAACCATAGCTCTTGCAGCTGTAGCAGCTTCGATAGACGCAGCCCAAACGTCAGCTAATTGAATATCTGTATAAGTATTTTCGTTTAGAGCTTCATTCCATAAGGTTGAAATGGTACGGTGTAATTGCTCGCGCTTAGATTCTAAAGTCGTTTTACTTTTAGCAATAGCAGTTTGAACGGTTGGACGATCACGGATATCTAGATTTTTACCCGGTGTAACACGTTCTAGGCAAATTTTTATTAATTCGTCTGTTGCAGATTTAAGTAATCCTAAGGCTATAGAGGCGCAACCTGCTGCATTTAAGCAACCAATTGGTAATCTATTATAAGCATTATTAACATATACAGGGCTATCAAAAGCAATAGCATATTTTTCTTCTACAAAAGTTTCTTCTACTTCTATATCATGACTTCCGGTACCTTTAAGTCCGCCTACGCTCCAAGTATCAATAACTTTCACAGCGGATTTAGGAATGTAAAATAATTTTAATTTAGCACCAGGACCAAGTGTTTTAGGCAAGTCGCCACCAGTTACAAGGCATCGTAAAACAAACCAGTCTGATAATTCGCAACCCGAAACTAATGTCCATCTCCCAGAGACTTTATAACCACCATCAACAATTTCAGCGAAACCTTCAGGTCGTGCCGAATTGGCATAAATATGAGAAGAATTTTTATAGATTTCTTTCATACTTTCTTTGTCTAAATACCGACCAAAAGTACAAGCCAAGTGATTATTCCAAACACTCCATGCAACAGAAGCTTCTGCACTACTTAATAATTCATAAACTTTTAAAACCTCTACGGGATTATCTTCCCATCCGCCTAAAAATTTAGGTAAGCCTAATCTAAATAAGCCACTTGTTCTTAATTTTTCTTCAACTGCAGGCGCAAGCCTCCTTAAATCTTCTGTTTCTTTTCTATGAGAATTTGCTAACTCATAAATTTCTTTTGCGGCATCAATAGGAAGCATTGTCGAAACGTTTAGCGATGGTGTATCATTCATAAATGAACTTTATTAATTTTAATAATCTGAAATGTTGTGGTTTATATGAGCTATAACAAGTTGAATTCTTTTAAGATTTAAGACCCTTATTATGTAAGTGCAAGGTATTGTTATTCCATAATTAAGTCATAATTAATAGTTTAAGTGTAAATAAAATAGACGACATGAGTATTATAATTATGGTGCCGTATAATAAGTGAATTACTTAATTGCAATCATACTAATTTCAACATTTACAAATTTGGGTAAGTTAGCCACTTCAACGGTTTCCCTTGCTGGTGCTGTAGCTTCATTGAAGTATTTACCATAAACCTCGTTGATTTCTTTAAAGTTGTTTATATCACTAATGAAAATTGACGATTTAATTACATTTTCAAAGGTCATATCTGCAGCTTCTAAAACCGCTTTCATGTTTTCCATAACCTGTTTGGTTTCGGTTGAAATGTCATCTAAAACTAATTCCATAGTTTCTGGGTCTAATGCAATTTGTCCAGAAGTGTATAGGGTATTTCCTGTTAAAATAGCTTGGTTGTAAGGACCTATTGGAGCTGGTGCTTTGGGGGTGTTGATTATTTTTTTCATAAAACTTCTTTCTTAATTTTTAATCTCATCAAGGTTAAACAGTATTTCAAATTTAAGATAATTTTATTGATAAATTAGCTTGAAAAGTTTGAGATTTTGGTATTGTTTTATGGAGGTAAGGAGGGAAGCGGACTAAAGAAATCGTTATATGTCTATATGTTATTTCTTAAGGTATGGAGATGGAAAAATTACAGATTTAGCTTAAATTAGTTACCAAGCTGTTGGTCTGGTCTTTTACGCTGATCGTATTTTAAATCCTTAAGTAGGTTAGAACTTATACCTATAAAGAAATTCCAAGAGGTACGATCACTGAAAGGAATCCAAGTGAAATTCATACGCCAACTGAGCAAATCACGTTCAAAACGAAGTTGTGTATAGGTAAAGCCGTTATTTAAAAAATCGTAACCCGATGACGCACCAACACTCCAACGAGGAGACAAGTCTACATCACCTGAAAACATTAAGGAATTTGAAGAGATTTCATTTTGACGCTGTGTATTGGAGTAATTAGCAGAATAGGCCAATTTTAAATTCCATGGCATTTTATAATTATAGAATTCATTGGTTTCTTCATCGTCCTTTTCTTCATTTTTATCTCGATCGCCAAGTCGCTGGTCAGCAAAATCTTCGGATTTTCCAAAAAGGCCATCGGTTCGCCCTCCAGAACGTGCCGATTCTTGGGCCGCAGCACTGTCTTCTTCCGGTTTTTTACCAGAAAAGCTATCGTTAGATAAGGAGTAGCTTAAATTTATATTTGCTGAAGTTAATCTAAATAAGCTTCCTCCATTATTAATATTAAAAGTATTAACCACACTATTATTACTGTCCAATGCGTAGGGATTAAGCGTCATACCAAAATTAATACTCATCTTGCTATCTAGAATTTGAGTACCACCACTAACTCTTACAGGACTCCATCTTAAGGAATCTGCAGCAATGTCATAAGCAGTTGAAAAGTTAAGGTTATTTAATATAAAAACTTTTTCAGGTTCTGTTTTTGTAGAATCTTTAGCTCTTACTTTGGCTTCAAGGTTATTCCCTAGAGAAATACCTACACTACTAGAATAGTTATTGCCAGGACTACCATATATTGAATTTTCAAAACGCGTGTAGTCTACTTGATCGGATGTTGTTCCGTCGGCATCAATAACATCATAGGTTTCATAATACTGATTAAAAGCCGGGCTAATACTATAACTTAAAGAAGGTCGCATAACATGGCGAATTGCTTTTATTTTCTTGTTTTCGCCTTTTTCTTCAAAATTATACATTCCATAAATTGATGTTCCAATACTAGCACCAACATTATAGGTTGCAAAACGATCAAAACCATTTTGATCAATTGAAATGACATCATCTGTAGCTTGGTCGTAGTACTTATTAACAGTTTTAAGTGTCCAGTTTTCTTGAAAATTAGCATTGGCACTAACACTAAAATAATCAAATACTTTAAAGTTTGTTGTAATTGGTATGCTGTGTTGCATTCCCGTTAAGGCATCATCAAACATTTCGCTTTTGCCAAATAAAGTGTCATTAGTTGCAATTCTGTATTCTCCTTTTGAAGTTACTTGAAAATTAATGTTGTGAATGATTCCTTTTTTAGTTCCTGTTTTGGGTGCAAAAGGATAGACCCGTCCCATAGAAGCTTGTAAAGTAGGTAGTGTTAGATTAATATCTCCTGTATTTGTATTTTGACTATGAGTCGCTGATAAACTCAAATTTACTTGTGGTTCACCTGAAAATGTCTTTGAATAGGAAACCGATGATGCTAGTGTATTATTTAAGAAGTTGGATTGATTTAGCTGGTTTATAGATTCTTGATAATACGTACTACTACCTAAGTTAACAGAGGCAGAAAAACGAGAATTAGGGCTTGCTTTACTGTCCTGGCTGTGTGACCACCTTATGTTATAAACGGTGCTTTGGCTGAAATCGGGGAAACCGCGTTCTTCATTTAATAAATTTTCGTACCTAAAACTTACGTTACCATTATATTTATACCTAACGGCGTAGTTGTTTTCTATTCGTAAACCATAACTACCATTGGTGTAATAATCACCAAGGACGGCTAAATCTAAATGGTCGTTAATAGCAAAATAATAACCTCCATTTTGTATGTTGTAACCTCTGTTACTATCTTCTCCAAAAGATGGAAAAATAATACCAGAGGTTTGCTTATTAGTCATCGGGAAAAATGCGAAAGGCAATGCAATAGGCGTTGGTACACCATATATTTCCATGTAGGTTGGCCCAACAATTACTTTTTTATTGGGAACGAGTTTCATTTTACTAGTGACAAATTGATATTCGGGATCTTCTTCGTCTTCAGCGGTTGTAAATCGTCCTTTTTTCATAAAATAAACCGAATCATTCTCTTTTTTTGTGATAGGAGAATAGACTTTAAAACCTTGTTGCTCTGTTCTAGAGTTAAAGACTAGAGCTTTTTTTGTTTCGGTATTAAACACAATAGAATCGGGCTCAATAACATTGGCACCTTGTGTAAAAACAGGGCGTTGTGAGTAACCCGTAGAGTCTTTTAATCGACCAGCATAAACTAAATTTTTACTGTAGTCTATCTCAATAACACCGGCCTTAATTTCCATATCTTGGTATAAGACTTCAGCTTCGTTATAGAGGTATATTTTTTTTAAGCGTTGATTTAAAGAAACATAATCCGATGCTGTATATTTTACAGTAGCTGCTAAGAGACCTTCTTTCTTCGTAGAATCTTTCTTTGTGGAGTCTATTTCCTTAAGGTTTTGAGGTTTAACAATAGAGTCTATCGCGATTTTAGTGGAGTCTTTACGTTGTTCAGCAGGAATTGAAATGTCCTTTTTAGGTAATTCTTGCGCAAAGTTAAAAGTGTTGATAAACACTGTAAAACTCAAGGTAAAAAGTATGTATAAGCTTTTTGTATGCAACGCTTTTAAATGTATTTTTGTAAAAGTATGGCTCGGTTTTTGAAACGCCAAAAGTACAGTAATTTTTTGTGATTAATTTATTAAAATTAGAAAAGAAAAATACTGTTTTACAATGGCAAATGTATAATAAACCGAATTTATAAACCGTTAAATTATTATATGCAAACGAAGCAAAAAACTTTATTAGTATTCTTACTGTTCATATTTATAACTTCTTTAACATCTAATGCAAGCTTGCAGGCGCAAGAAGAAAAGTTTGTGGTGGTATTAGATGCTGGACATGGAGGTGACGACCCAGGAAATTTAGGTAATGGTCATAAAGAAAAACATATTGCATTAAAAATTACCTTAGAAGTAGGTCGCGAACTAGAGAAAAACCCAGATATAAAGGTTATTTATACACGTAAAACAGATGTTTTTGTAGCTCTGCATGAGCGCGCAAATATTGCCAATAGAGCAGATGCAGATTTATTTGTATCTATTCATTGTAATGCGCACAGCTCACAAGCGAGTGGAACTGAAACTTTTGTATTAGGTGAAAAAAATACGGGACGTAATTTTGATGTCGCAAAGAAAGAAAACGAAGTTATTTTTCTAGAGGATAATTACGAAGAAAATTATGCCGGTTTTGATCCAAGCTCACCAGAATCTTCTATTGCTATTGGTATTGAGCAAGAGGTATATGTTGAGCAAAGTGTTGTTTTAGCCCGAAAAATTGAAGATAATTTTATTAATAAAGCCAAACGAAAAAGTAGAGGCTTAAAGCAAGCGAGTCTATTAGTAATTAGAAATACCTACATGCCAAGTGTTTTGGTTGAAGTTGGGTTTCTAACCAATAACCAAGAAGGAAAATATCTTAACTCAGCAGCCGGACAATCTAAAATGGCAGATGCAATTAAACGTGCTGTTCTAGACTTTAAAGAAGAACTCGATCAGAATGTCGGCAGTCACATTCTTTTGGTTGATCCAGATTCTATGGTAGAGGAGGAAGAAGCCCCAAGAGTTGTTGAGGGCGTGACCTTTAAAGTACAAATTTCAGCAGGTTCGAGACTTTTAGAAGCCAAACCTTATAATTTTAATGGTCTTAATGATATTTCCAGTGAAAAAGCTGGTGACATCTATAAATACTATTGCGGAAATACTTCGGATTACAACCAAATAAAAACACTTCAGAATACTGCAAAATTAAAAGGCTATTCAGGTGCTTTTATCGTCGCTTTTAAAGATGGTAAAAAGATTTCGGTTACTGAAGCATTAGAATCTTCTCCTAATTAAATAGGTGTTTATTTTTATTAAAAATGGAATAAAACGCTCTACGTAAATCAAAGTTGATTTTATGATATTGCTTTAAATGCCTTATTCTAGTAGGAATTAGGGGATTTAAAAGTTAAAGAAAAAAACAGATGAGTTTATATAAAAATTATTAATATATTTATTACTAATTTTGTTTAAAATCAAAGTCAAGCCCATTGAAAATCTCAAGAGAAATTAAAACAGCAATATTAGTCTTATCTGGTATTGCCCTTTTTGTGTTTTTATTCACCTATTTAAGAGGAGAAAATTTATTTACAACTTCTAATACCTACTATACGGAATTTAATTATAATGGATTGAGTCCATCGTCTCCAGTCACAATAAAAGGAAATAGAATAGGCAAAGTAGAGGATATAAGATACGATTTTGATTCTGGTAAAACCATTGTCGAGTTTTCTGTGACACCTCAATTAAAATTTTCCAAAAACAGTACCGTTAGATTGTACCAAACCGGATTAATGGGAGGTAATGCCTTAGCTATTGTAGATGCAGAAGATGGTATTATTGCTGAATCAGGTGATTTTATCCAATCTGAGGTAAAAGAAGGCATCATTAACTCATTAGGAGATGATTTTTCTGGTATAAGTAAAGATTTAGGAACTACACTTAGATCGGCAGATACCTTAGTGAATAGTTTAAACACTATGGTGGTTGATGATTCAGAAGATGGTCTAAAACAAACTATAGCAGAGCTAAATGCCACATTAAAGACCTTTAAAAGCGTCGCTTTTTCTGCTAATGAACTCATTAGAGCAAATGATGAAAAAATTACATCTGTATTAGAGAATTTTGACAAAACAAGTTCAGAATTAGCTATTTTAATCGAAAATTTAAATGAAGCCAACCTAGGTAACACGGTTAAAAATTTAGATGAAACCATATTAAAACTTAACCAGTTAGCATCAGGATTAGAAGCAGGTGAAGGATCAATGGGTAAATTGTTAAAAGACGATGCGCTTTATGATAATTTAGAAAATGCATCAAAAGAACTACAATTATTACTTTTAGATATAAAACTTCACCCCGCAAGATATAGACGTATTTTGTCTAAAAGAGAGATTCCTTACGAGGAGCCTACACAAGAGCAGATTAATAACAACTAGATACTTCAGAGTATGGATTATTTACCAAATATCATTTTTGCTATAATTTTAATCGCAGGTATTGGTTATTTTGCAAAAAATGTTCAAAAGTTAATACGTAATATTAAGTTAGGTCACAAAGTTGATGCTAGTGACCACAAGTCTGAGCGTTGGCAAAATGTGATGCGTATCGCATTAGGGCAAAGTAAAATGGTAAGACGACCCGTTTCTGGTTTTCTACATGTTATTGTTTATGTAGGTTTTATCATTATTAACATTGAAGTTTTAGAAATTATTATAGATGGTATATTCGGAACACATCGTGTCGGTCTCTCAATTTTACCAGAATCTGTTTATGGTTTTTTAATCGGTTCTTTTGAAGTATTAGCTCTTTTTGTTTTAGTGTCCGTAATTGTGTTTTGGATACGTAGAAATGTCATTAAATTAAGACGTTTCATGGCTAATGAAATGAAAGGCTGGCCTAAAAGCGATGGTAATATTATTCTTTATTTTGAAGTCGTATTAATGGTTCTGTTCTTAGTGATGAATGCAACAGATTCTGTTCATATCATTGAAGCTACAGGAACAACCTTTCAAGATTTGGGTGCAGGAAATGTTATTTCACAATACATGGCGCCTTGGTTTAATGGCCTTTCTGAAAATACTATAGTAATCATAGAACGAACAGCTTGGTGGTTGCACATTGTTGGTATCTTAGCGTTTTTAAACTACTTATATTTCTCTAAGCATTTACATATTTTATTAGCCTTCCCAAATGTATATTTAGGTAAAGTGGTGCCCAAAGGAAAATTCAATAATCTTGATGCGGTTACCGCAGAAGTGAAGCTTATGATGGATCCAGATGCTGATCCGTTTGCAGCACCACCAGAAGGCGCAGAAGATGACGTTCCGGCTAAGTTTGGCGCGAGTGATGTAATGGACTTGAGCCAAACACAATTGCTTAATGCTTACACCTGTACCGAATGTGGACGTTGTACAAGTGAGTGTCCTGCCAATCTTACCGGAAAAAAATTATCGCCTCGTAAGATTATGATGGATACACGAGATCGATTAGAGGAAGTCGGGAAAAATATCGATGCCAATAAAGGGGAATTCAAGGATGATGGTAAACAACTTTTAGGCGATTATATTACTAACGAAGAACTATGGGCATGTACCACATGTAATGCTTGTGTAGAAGCCTGTCCAGTGAGTATAGACCCATTATCAATCATTATGGAAATGCGCCGTTATTTAGTTATGGAGCAAAGTGCAGCACCAATGGAGCTAAATACCATGATGACTAACATAGAAAATAATGGTGCACCTTGGCCTTATAACCAAATGGATCGTTTAAATTGGAAAGATGAGTAATTTACTAAAACGTTTAAATCCTAAAATGAGATTAATATTAGGGGTTTTAGGCGCTTTTTTAGCGCTGAGTCTTTATTATTTGATGGATACATTTAATTCAGGAGGATTAGTGAGTTTTTTATTTGGATTTAGTTTAGCATTTTCTTTTGGAATGTTAGTGAGTTATAAGTGGAGTACATTTTTTAAGCATAGCTAATTGCTTTTAATTTTATTGAATCCTCTCATTGTATTGAAGGGTTTTAATTTTAAGACAGAAAAATTATGAGTGAAGAATTAATAGTGCCAACCATGGCAGAAATGATGGCAGAAGGCAAACAACCAGAAATTTTATTTTGGGTGGGTTCTGCTGGAAGTTATGATGATAGAGCAAAGAAAATTACGAGAGCTTTTGTTAAAATTCTAAACAAAGCAAATGTCAATTTTGCTGTTTTAGGAACTGAGGAAAGTAATACAGGAGATGTTGCAAAACGTGCCGGAAATGAATTTTTATTTCAAATGCAAGCCGTGATGAATATCGAAGTACTCAACGCTTACGAAATAAAACGCATTGTAACATGCGACCCGCATTCTTTTAATTGTTTAAAAAATGAATATCCTAGTCTAGGGGGGAATTATGACGTTATTCACCATACCCAATTCATAAAAGAACTTATCAGTTCGGGGCGTTTAACTTTAGAAGGTAATACGTATAAAGGCAAACGTATTACATTTCACGACCCATGTTATTTAGGAAGAGGTAATGGCGTGTACGATGCACCGCGTGATGTGCTTAAAAAAACCAATGCGACTTTAGTTGAAATGAAACGCCACAAGAGAACAGGTTTGTGTTGTGGTGCTGGAGGTGCACAGATGTTTAAAGATGCTGAACCAGGGGATAAAGAAGTTAATGAATTAAGAACTGAAGACGCTTTAGAAACCCAGCCCGAAATTATTGCTACTGGTTGTCCGTACTGTAATACCATGATGACCGATGGCGTAAAATTTAAAGAGAAAGAAGCCGAAATCAAGGTTTTAGATATTGCGGAATTAATTGCTGATGCCTAATAAATCGAAGCCATGTCAAATGAAACTCAAATTGATAAATTACCTTTAAAAAAACGAATTTTATCGGGCTTTGTTAGTGGCTTATTTTTTGCATTAACAATAGCTGTCCTTAATTATTTTGAGAACAATTCTTTTGCGATTTTAGAAGCTCTAATTGGTGGTTCAATTTTTGGCTTAGTGATGAGTTTTGTTTTTAGACATAAAATCACGAAGAAGAAAACCTAAACTCAGTAAATAATTGCTGCAATCAATTTACAATTTTGGTATAAGTTATTACCTTTTATAAAGCATCAAAACGATGCGTTATAAGTATTAAAATTTGTATTATAGCTTCTTATAACAATTTGTCATAACTAAATGAACTTCACCAATCTTCAAATAGAAATCGAAAGCCTTCCTAAAGTGGAAGCAGTTAATTTAAAGCCCATTGCAAAATCTTATTTTAAAATTATTGCCCTCAATAAACTGGCCTTATATGCCGGATTAATTGTATTAGTGTTTGGAGGTCGATATTTTATGGAAAAGAATGAAGCAGTTCAATTCAACTTATGGTATATACTCTCCGCTGTCTCAGTATTCTGTATTTTAAATTTTGTTATCGGTTATTTAGCTTTCAAAAAACGAAAATATGCCGTACGAGAGCATGATGTTATTTATTCTAAAGGCTTAATTATACATTCAATAATTACTGTTCCGATGTCTAGAATTCAACATGTTGAAGAATCTAGAAGTTGGTTAGCGCGTTATTTAGACTTAGCCACGCTCAATATTTATACTGCAGGTGAAGCTGGTAGCGACCTAAGCATTAAAGGTCTTCCTTATCTTGAAGCCAAGGAAATTAAAGAAATTATTAGCAGCAAGGTTAATGGCACGCACTGATTTCTCACACCCCATAAGACAATCGTCTAAAGGCATCATTATTATTTTTGCATTTAATGCCCTTAAATTTTTTAAAAAGTTTTTTGTGCTTTTAATTGCCTTTGGTGTTTCAATTTTAAGACAAAAATCTTTAGCCGGTGTTACACCAATGATGCTTTTATTAGGATTGATAGGCGTCTTAGTTATAATTTTGATTATTGCCATTTTAAAATATCTCAATTTTAAATTTCATCTTAGTAAAGACGATTTTCATTTAGCAACTGGCATCATAAATAAAGACAATACTATAATTCCAAAGTCTAAAATTCAGAATGTTTATCTCAAGCAAAACTTTTTGCAGCAAATTATAAATGTGGTTTCTGTAAAAATTGAAACGGCAGGGGATAAGAAATCTGAAATTGAAATCAGTGCTTTAGATAAACCCACAGCGTTATTGCTAAAAAAGAAACTGTTTACGAAAGATACTGTTGAAACGGATGAAATCATAACAGAAAACGAAGCCCTAGAACAACCTAATGTGTTTTTTAGAGTAACACCAAAACGCCTGTTTTTAGAAGGGGTATCCCAAAATCATTTTAAAAGTTTTCTGTTAATCGTCACCTTTGCTTTTGGATTATATAGTGAATCTAAAGAATTTATAGAGGAATTAGAATTAGAACAGCATCTAGAAGGCTATGAAAATTTAGATGAAACTACGATTCTAAACCTAATCATCACCAATGTTATCATTGTAATTGGGGTGGTAATAGTTTCATTTCTGTTTTCAGTCGTTAAAACGTTTATCATCAACTTTAATCTCGAAGTTGTAGAGCATCAAAAAACAGTAGAAATCAATAAAGGATTGTTTAATAAAGTGTCCTTGAGTTTAACACCAAGCCGCATTCAGAATTTGGTAATAAAAACCAATCGTGTAAAACGCTATTTCAATTTACATAGTTTATCGGTAAAACAAGCGATGGTAAATGCAAAGCAGCAAAAGAATTTTAAAATTGTTGCTTTAGAAAAAGAACAGCTTAATTATTTGATTGATAAATTATTAACGTATTATAATGAAGACAGTGAACAAGGAAAACCCAGACCGTACTTTATGCGAATTTCTATTTTTGAAATGTTGTTATTTGGGCTTATAATTAATGGTTTGTCGGTAGGTTTTTTTGGGCTAGTTATGTTATGGATTAATGTCATTTTTATTCCATTTGCCGTTCTATATGTTTATTATGCTTATAAGAAGGCCTATTATAAAATTTCAGAAAACTTTGTAACGATTGGTAGTGGCGTAATTGATACCACGACTAATATTCTCGAAATTCATAAAATACAGGCGGTAAGATTAAAACATACCATTTTTCAAAAGCGAATGAACATTTCATCTGTAGTTATTTCAACAGCTTCTAAATCAGTCACCATTCCCTATATTAATGACGAGGAGGCCTTAAAGATTTATAATTACTTGTTATTTAAGGTCGAATCTCAAGATAAGGATTGGATGTAATATTGTACTTTTGTTTTGAATTTTTGATTTAATCATAAAACAAAGCTTCTTAGAATGACATCTTTTTGTCAGATGGTTAGAATTTAGTCTTTTTTCTAAATTTAAAACGCGAAGCAGTCTTTTGTCTTTATATTAAATACGAATGAAATAAAAATAATACATATGCTAGTCGATTTTAATACCTTACCAGAAGAATCTAGAGTTTGGATTTACCAAGCTAATCGTTCATTTTCAGATGAAGAATTAGCGCAGCTTAAAACACAATTAGATACATTTATAGAAGCATGGACAGCTCACGGAAAAGATTTAAAAGCGGGTTATAAGTTGGTTTATAAACGTTTTATAGTAATTGCAATGGACCAAAGTTTAAATAGCGCAACAGGTTGTTCAATTGATGCTTCTGTAAATTTTATTCAACAATTAGAACAACAATACAATGTGGATTTAATGGATAAAATGAATGTGTCTTATAAACAAGGCGAATTCATTGCTTATAAACCCTTACTAGATTTCAAAAAAATGGCACAACAAAAAGCGGTGTCTAAAAACACGATTGTTTTTAATAATCTTGTTACAAATATTGCAGAATTTAATGAAAATTGGGAAGTCCCTGCAAGTGAAAGTTGGCATAACCGATTTATAAAATAAAACTTTCATGTTTCAATTAGAATTGAGACTTTTACAGTAACAAACAATCTAAATTATTAACGACAAACCTTTTCAATTGGCAACAGATATTTTTTTATTAAAAATTTCAGGACAAGATAGACCTGGATTAACCTCAAGTTTAACAGGTGTTTTAGCAGAATATGGTGCTAAAGTTTTAGATATAGGACAAGCAAATATTCATGATACTTTGTCCTTAGGAATCATGTTCGAAATTAAGTCGGGTAAAAAATCATCTGCAGTACTTAAAGATTTGTTGTTTAAGGCTTATGAACTAGGTATAAAAGCTAAGTTTAAGCCGATATCTTTAGAAAACTATGAGAAATGGGTGAGCCTCCAAGGTAAAGACCGTTACATCATAACAATTTTAGGAGAAAAATTGGCCGCAGAACAAATTTCTGAAGTCACTAAAATAATTTCAGAGAAAAACCTAAATATCGATTCAATAAAACGATTGACCGGTCGTGTTTCTTTGGTTAAAAAAGAAGAATATCCAAGAGCGTCTATTCAACTGTCTATAAGAGGTCAAATAGGAGATAAAACGGACTTTACTCAGAAGTTCATGGAAATTTCAAGAGAATTAGATGCTGATATTGCATTTCAAGAAGATAATATCTTTAGACGTAACAGGCGTTTGGTTTGTTTTGATATGGATTCTACTTTAATTCAAACCGAAGTTATAGATGAATTAGCTGAATTAGCAGGTGTGGGCGCTGAAGTAAAAGCCATTACAGAATCTGCCATGCAAGGCGAAATTGATTTTAACGAAAGTTTTAAAAGACGTATGAAACTTTTAAAAGGCTTAAATGAAACCGTTTTACAAGAAGTTGCAGAGCGACTACCAATCACCAAAGGTGCTAAACGATTAATTGATACCTTACATTATTACGGATTTAAAACCGCTATTTTGTCTGGTGGCTTTACTTATTTTGGTCGCTATTTACAAGAAAAATTAGATATTGATTATGTCTACGCTAATCAATTAGAAATTAAAGATGGGGTCTTAACAGGTGGTTATCTTGGAGATATTGTAGATGGCGCTAAAAAAGCAGAATATTTACAACAGCTAGCCGATAATATGCACATCGATATTAGCCAAACCATTGCTGTTGGTGATGGTGCAAATGATTTGCAAATGTTAAATCTTGCCGGATTAGGGATTGCGTTTCACGCCAAACCTAAAGTAAAAGACAGCGCACAAAGCTCTATTTCTAGTATTGGTTTAGATGGTGTTTTGTATTTGTTAGGTTATCACGACCGACAAATTGATTTAGTGCAATAATATTGATAATTTTTTCAATAAAACTCAGCCTAATATAATTCAATCAAAGCTTAAGTGGTTTAGCCTAAAGTAATTTTCCTTTATCTAAAATCTATCTTAAAGTCTTTTTACTTCCTCTTAAATATGCTAATTTGGCACATTATTCGTTATCAACTAACAAACGAAAAAAGATTACTAATGCGTTACCTTACCTTTATTTTTATTTCTTGCTACTTTCAGTTTAGTTTTTCACAAAATTATGCTGAAAAGCCGCTTCAAACGCAAGATTCCATCCAACAACAACAGTGGGTAGACGGACTATATAACGCTATGTCTTTAGAAGAAAAAATTGGGCAATTATTTATGGTTCAGGTGTTTTCTAATAAAGGAAAAGCACATGAAACAAAAATTGCTAAACTTATTACAGGTCAGCATATTGGTGGTTTAATTTATTCTAATGGTGGCCCTGTTAGACAAGCAAAATTGAATAACGAATTGCAGGCGGCTTCTAAAGTGCCATTGTTAATAGGAATGGATGCTGAATGGGGCTTAAGCATGCGCTTAGATTCTACTTATGCCTTTCCATGGAATATGACGCTTGGTGCGATTACTGATAACAAGTTAGTCGAACAAACCGGACGTCAAATTGGAGAACATTCTAAACGTCTTGGTGTGCATTTTAATTTTGCACCGGCCGTAGACATTAACACCAATCCTAAAAATCCAATTATTGGTAACCGTTCTTTTGGAGAAGATAGAGATAATGTGACTGATAAAGGTTTGGCATTTATGAAAGGGATGCAAAGCGCAGGAACATTAGCGAATGCGAAACATTTTCCTGGTCATGGTGATACCGAAGAAGATTCACATTTAAAATTACCAACGATTAATTTTAGTGCAAAACGTATCGATTCAATTGAATTATACCCTTATAAAAAACTGATAAAAGAAGGTTTAGCAAGTGTTATGGTAGCCCATTTAAACGTGCCGAGTTTAGAGACACGTCGCGATTTTCCTTCGTCCTTATCTAAACATATTGTTACCGATATTTTAAAAGAACAACTGGGTTTTAATGGCTTAATTTTTACAGATGCTCTAACCATGAAAGGCGCTGCAGATTATGTGTCTAAAGGAGTTGATGGTTCACAGGCAAAAAGTGTAATTAAAGGTGGCGAAATTGATTTAATGGCCTTTTTAGCTGGTAATGACGTCATGCTTATGTCTGAAGACCCAGAAAAAGGTATAGCTAAATTTGTTGAAGCTTATAACAATGGGACTATAACCGAATCACGTTTGGCACATTCGGTAAAGAAAATTTTGATGGCTAAATATAAAGTCGGACTCCATAATTATTCACCAATTGGCATCTACAATTTACAAAAGGATTTAAACCGATTAGAAGATGATTTACTGTATGAAGAACTTATGGAGAATGCAATTACAGTGGTTAAGAATGATAATACACTGTTGCCACTTCGAGATTTAGAAACTAAGAAAATTGCTTATGTAGCCCTTGGTGAAGATAATGGATCTGTATTTTTAGATGAATTAAGAAAATATACAGAAGTCCACGAAATTAAAGCCGATAAGCTCGATGGTTTAATAGAGAAACTTCAAAATTATAATACGGTGGTTGTGGGCTTCCATAAGTCTAACGCCAATCCTTGGAAGAGCTATAGTTTTTCACAAAGAGAAATGGCTTGGTTGTACGAAATTGCTAGAACCAATACGGTTATTTTAGATGTATTTGCCAGACCTTATGCACTTAATGATTTATTGTCGGTAGATAATATTGAAGGCGTGGTAATGAGTTATCAAAACAGTAAAATTGCACAAGAAAAATCAGCACAGCTTATTTTTGGAGCCATCCCAGCAAAAGGAAAATTACCTGTCAGTGCAGGGGAATTTTTCCCAGTAGGTACAGGAGAAGAATACAACCCATTACTAAGTTTAAGTTATGGCTTACCAGAACGTGTGGGTATGGATTCTCAATTATTAAGTCGAATTGATTCTCTTGCTAATTATGCTATACACGGTAAAATGACACCTGGAATTCAATTGTTGGTAGCCCGAAGAGGAAAGGTTATTTACAACAAAAATTTTGGTTATCACACTTATGAGAAGAAAAATAAAGTTGATTTTGATGATGTTTATGATGTTGCTTCTTTAACAAAAATATTAGCGACACTTCCTATTTTAATGGAACTCGAAGAAAAAGGTTCAATTTCACTCAATGATAATTTGGGGGATTTAATTCCAGAATATAAAAATTCTAATAAAAAGAATGTTACTTTAAAAAGAATGTTATCGCATTATGCTCGACTAAAACCTTGGGTACCTTTTTACTATGCGACTTTAGATACGGTGACCAATAAGCCGGATCCTAAATATTATAGAAAAACACGCACAGAAGGGTTTACCGTTGAAGTTACAAATACACTTTTTATGCGCGATGATTATAAAGATTCTATCCAGAAAGTGATTAGGGATACCGATTTGCTTTCAAGTTTACGTTACCGTTATAGTGATTTACCATATTATATTCTTAAAGATTATTTAGAAGGGTTTTACGATAAACCATTAAGCGAAATTGCCGAAGACCGTTTTTATAAGCCTTTAGGTACAAATTATACAACGTATAATCCTCGTAAAAAATTCAGCTTAAAAGATATTGTACCAACAGAAATAGATAATTATTACCGTTTTCAAAAAGTGCATGGATATGTGCACGATATGGGGGCCGCAATGCAAGACGGTGTAGGAGGACACGCTGGTATTTTTAGTAATGCTAACGATGTCGCTAAAATAATGCAAATGTACTTACAGAAAGGTTTTTACGGAGGCAAGCGTTACCTAAGTAATGAAACGGTAGATAAATTTAATTACTGTTACTATTGTGGCAACAATAATAGGCGAGGTGTGGGGTTTGATAAACCACAATTAGGAGAAGAAGGACCAACTTGTGGTTGTTTATCTATGAAAAGTTTTGGGCATTCTGGATTTACGGGGACTTACGCTTGGGCAGATCCTGATGAAGAAATCGTTTACGTCTTTTTAGCAAATAGAACGTACCCAGAGGCAGGGAAAAATTTACTGTTAAGAGAAAATATTAGAACTGAAATTCAACGTTTAATCTATGAAGCGATAATTGACTAAAGTTGAAAGTAGTTTAATAAAAAACAAGTGATAGAATAATCATGTAAAGACTTTAGTTTAAACATGAAATTTAGAAAATTAGTTAACTCTAAGTACTTAAAAATCTAGACAGTTATAACTTAAAAAAAACTTATAATAATTAATTAGAAAGGACTTCTTGGAAATTACGACTATAATCGAGCAATTATCTTAAAGCACTTTTAAATATTAGATACTTATAACTTATAAATACATGAAAATAGGAATAGTTTGTTACCCAACATTTGGTGGGAGTGGCGTAGTGGCTACGGAATTAGGCTTAGAGCTATCAAAACGTGGACACGAAATTCATTTTATAACCTATAGCCAACCTGTACGATTAGAATTGTTGAGTAAAAATGTACACTTTCACGAAGTTCATGTTCCAGAATATCCTTTGTTTCTTTACCAGCCTTACGAGTTAGCCTTATCGAGTAAACTTGTAGATATGGTTAAGTTGCACGATATTGAATTGTTGCATGTGCATTACGCTATTCCTCATGCTTATGCAGCTTATATGGCTCAGCAAATGCTTAAAGAAGAAGGCATTCGTGTCCCTATAGTTACTACCTTGCACGGTACAGATATTACTTTAGTTGGAAGTCACCCGTTTTATAAACCAGCCGTAACCTTTAGTATTAATAAATCGGATGCCGTGACCTCAGTTTCCGACAGTTTAAAACAGGATACTTTGCGTTTGTTTAATATTAAGAAGAACATCCATGTAGTGCCTAATTTTATTGATTTAGAAAAACATTCACATGATTTTACAGATTGCCAACGTGGTATGATGGCTAATGAAGATGAACGTATCATAACACATATTAGTAATTTTAGAGATGTAAAGCGTATTCCAGATGTTGTTAAGGTATTTTATAACATTCAAAAAGAACTACCAGCAAAATTAATGATGGTTGGCGAAGGTCCAGAAAAAGAAGCGGCGGAAAGATTAGCTGAAGATTTAGGTATCGCAGAACGTGTTGTTTTTCTAGG
Source organism: Winogradskyella vidalii (assembly GCF_013403955.1). Lineage (GTDB taxonomy): Bacteria > Bacteroidota > Bacteroidia > Flavobacteriales > Flavobacteriaceae > Winogradskyella > Winogradskyella vidalii. Next base: position 256,603 of record NZ_JABFDG010000005.1, read on the forward strand.
TAATAGTAATGAAATAGATCGTATATTATGTTTTAGTGATTTATTCTTATTACCATCGCAAACCGAAAGTTTTGGTCTAGCAGCGCTTGAAGCTATGGCAAGTGGCGTGCCTGTAATATCTACGAACACAGGTGGACTACCAGAAGTTAACGAGGATGGTTATTCGGGTTATTTAAGTGACGTTAATGCAATTAAAGATATGTCTGCAAATGCCGTAAAAATCCTATCTGATAAAACAACTTTAGATAAGTTTAAAGCCAATGCAAAAGCGCAATCTCAAAAATTTGACCTACACACTATCGTGCCTATGTATGAAAATATTTACGAAGAAACTCTAAAGAAATTTATGGTGCATTAGGCGAAGTTTTAGTTGTTAGTAAATAAACTTTTAAATTTTTCGTTTTTGGTATCTGCGAATTATTTTCTAACTTCTAACTTCTAACTTCTAACTTCTAACTTCCATTTACCACATTTCACTAACTTCTTGTTTAATAAACGCAAGTGCAGCATTACTAGGCGCAGGCTTATCCATGAGTTCAGTTAATACCACTTCTCTAAGCTTATTAGCTGTATCTGTTTGTTCTTGCTGTGTTGCTTTTCTTATCAGCTGAATGGTTGCATTTTTTGCAGCTTGAGTAATAGACCAACACTGGTCGCTAACATAAATCTGCTGCGATAAGTTATGCTCAAATTCCTGCTCAATAGTGGCTATGAGTAAAGCTTCGTAATCGTCTTTTTGAGATGATGTTGGGTTAACTCTTGTCAGTAATTTTGATGGTGAAATCCGCTCTAAAAATAACGTCATGCGTTCATAAGCTTGTAAACGTAACGGAAAGCTTTCTTTTTGTAAATCTTTCTGTAGTAAAAATCGTCTTCTATTATTTTCATTTTCAATATGCTGTTTAAAGAAATAGAAAGCAATAGCCCCAACAAGAAGTGCAGGAGCAATGTTAGAAAGGAGTTCTAGAATTTGATCAATATCCATTAAGCGTAATTTTTTGGGTTAAGATTAATATGTTATTCGTTAAGACGTTTACAACCGTTTAGGTAATTTCAAACGAAGTTGTAAAGTTAGCTTATTTTAAAGATTTTGAAAACAAAACGATGAAGCAAAGACATAAAAAAATTGGAATAATTATAGTGGTTATAATAGTATTTATAGCAATACTAACTTTTGTAGCAAATTATTTTATAGAACAAAAAATAAAAACAACAATCGATGACTTACCAGAATCGGTTAAAATAGATTACGCCGAAGTCGATGCCGCTGTATGGCGAGGTAATATAAAACTATTGTCTCCTACTATTACTGTAACAGGCGAAACGACCAACAAAATCATATTAGACGCCAAACTCAAGGCAATAGAAATTAATGATGTTGGGTATTGGGATTTTATTTTTAATGATAAAATAGCCATTGAAGCCCTTGTTGTTAATGAGTTAGTGGCAAAATACAAGCATAATTCCGTGGTGAAGAACGACGATTACCAAAGTAGTTTTTTAGATAAAATAAAACAAATAGTTTATGCTGAAAAAATCACGATTAATCAAGCAGATATTTTAATCACAAACTATGATACCGATTCCTTAATTTTAAGTGTCCCTAAGTTTAATTTTGAAGTTGAAGAGTTTCAAATCGACCCCAAAGCTAAAGCATTAAATAAAAAAATTGGGTATAACGATTTTGCCCTATATGCCGAAAATTTAAAATGGGCAACAAATGAATATGATGATCTCGTGGTAGATTCTATGGAGGTGACTAAGCATCAAGCTACATTTAAAGATTTCAAACTACAAACAAAATATTCTAGGCCAGAATATTCTGCGAGGCTTAAAAAGGAACGTGATCATTTTAATCTTAAAATAAAAGAATTGCGACTTTCAGATATGGATTTTGGATTCAATAAAGCTGAACAGTTTTATTTTAAGTCTAAAAATGTGCTATTGAATTCACCTGATGCAGAAATTTATAGAGATAAACTAGTTGCAGATGATACCTCTTACAAATTATTATACGGCACCATGCTTAGGAATTTAGGATTTGAACTTGGATTAAATTCCGTTGAAATTTTTGAAGGACAAATAGCATATTTAGAAAAAGTAAATGCAGACAAACCAGCAGGTCGCATAGCGTTTACGGCTATGAATGCCACGATTAGCAATTTTGGAAATAATTATGGAGATGAAAAAATGGCGATTAATGTAAAAACGACCTTTATGGAGAATTCAGCATTAGAAGTCGATTGGAGTTTTAAGGTTGCTGATACTACCGATCAATTTGTGTTTAAAGCCGATTTAGGCACGTTAAAAGCACAGCAAATGAATCAATTTACCCAGCCTAATCTTAACGTTGATCTTAATGGCGAGTTAAAACAAACGTATTTTAATATTAGTGCTACCCCAATATCTGGACGTATTGACCTTAAAATGAAATATGATGATTTTGAAATTTCTATCTTGAAAAAAAATGGGGAAGAAAAAAATAAATTTTTGTCGGGTTTAGCTAATCTGTTCGTTTCAAAAGACAGTGAAGAAGATAAAAAAAATTACCGCTATGGTGAAGCTGAAAATGTAGAACGCGATGTCACCAAATCGGTGTTTAATTTTGTGTGGTTACACATAAAAGACGGTTTATTATCGGTTATGACTGGTGATGGAGATAAGTAGAGGCGAAGCGGTTGTTTTGTGTAAAGTATAAAAGTGTGAATTTTTATGTTTTAATTACAAACTACATATCACAAATCACACCAAAAAGAAAGGTTGTTTATAAAAATTTTCATTTCAATTCGGAAAACTATAACAGTATCCGTAACTTCACAGCTTCAAAAAAAATTAGCTTGGAAAAGTATCTCAGTCAACTTAACGACGCACAATTAGAACCTACAATTCAGGTCGAAGGACCAATGATTATCATTGCTGGAGCAGGTTCTGGTAAAACACGTGTGCTCACCTACCGTATCGCAAACCTAATGAGTAAAGGGGTTGATTCCTTTAATATTTTGGCATTGACCTTTACCAACAAGGCCGCCAAAGAAATGAAAGGCAGAATTGCTGAAATTGTTGGCGATGGTGAAGCTAAGAACCTTTGGATGGGAACCTTTCACTCAGTATTTGCTAAAATTCTACGTTTTGAAGGGCATCATTTAGGCTTTCCAAGTAATTTTACGATTTACGATACACAAGATTCACAAAAATTAATGGGTGCCATTATTAAAGAAATGGGACTCGATAAAGATATCTATAAAACAAAACAGGTTTATAGTCGGATTTCGTCTTATAAAAACAGTCTCGTTACTGTAAAAGCCTATTTTAAAAATCCAGAACTTATGGAAGCCGATGCCATGGCAAGGCGACCAAAAATGGGTGAGATTTATAAAGAATATGTAGACCGTTGTTTTAAAGCGGGTTGCATGGATTTTGATGATTTACTATTAAGAACTAATGAACTGTTAACGCGTTTTCCTAATGTGTTAGCGCAATACCAGGATAAATTCCGTTATATTTTAGTTGATGAGTACCAAGATACCAACCATTCACAATATTTAATTGTTCGTGCATTAGCCGATCGTTTTCAGAATATTTGTGTGGTAGGTGATGATGCGCAAAGTATCTATGCTTTCCGTGGAGCAAATATTAATAACATCTTAAATTTTCAGAAAGATTACGATAATGTAAAGATGTACCGACTTGAACAGAATTACCGTTCCACAAAAAATATTGTAGGAGCCGCAAATTCAGTTATAGAGCATAATAAAACAAAACTCGATAAAATTGTTTGGACAGCTAATGATGTTGGCGAAAAAGTGATTGTACATAGAGCAATGACCGATGGTGATGAAGGGCGTTATGTAGCAAGTACTATTTGGGAAACTAAAATGAACGAGCAACTTCAAAATAGTGATTTTGCAGTTTTATATCGTACCAACGCCCAATCTAGAGCAATTGAAGATGCCTTGAGAAAACGTAATATTTCTTATAGAATTTATGGCGGTTTATCATTTTACCAACGTAAAGAAATAAAAGATGTCACGGCTTATTTGCGTCTTATTTTAAATTCTGCAGACGAGGAAGCCTTAAAACGTGTCATTAATTATCCTGCACGAGGTATTGGTCAAACAACGATTGACCGTTTAATTGTAGCGGCAAATGCTTCAGGAAAAACGATTTATGATATTATAAAAGATATCGATACAATTTCTATTAATATTAATAATGGAACAAAAAATAAGCTGCGCGATTTTGTAACCTTAATTGAAAGTTACAAAGTAATGAACCAAACGGCTAATGCCTTCGATTTATCAGAGCATGTCACTAAAACCAGTGGATTAATTAGAGAGTTAGGCAAAGATGGAACCCCAGAAGGTGTTACAAAGCTAGATAACGTTCAAGAATTACTCAATGGTATTAAAGATTTTGTTGAAGGACAAATGGAATTGGCTGATGCTGGTGATTCTTTAGCCGAATTTTTAGAAGATGTGGCTTTAGCAACCGATTTAGATGCCGACAAAGGTGACCCAGACCATGTGGCATTAATGACTATTCACTTAGCTAAAGGTTTAGAGTTTGGACATGTATTTATTGTTGGGATGGAAGAAGATTTGTTTCCTAGTGCCATGAGTATGAATACGCGAAGTGAACTCGAAGAAGAACGACGCTTATTTTATGTGGCTTTAACTAGAGCAGAAAAACAAGCGTATTTAACTTATACTTTGTCGCGATATCGATGGGGTAAATTAATAGATGCCGAACCAAGTCGATTTATTGAAGAAATTGACGATGAGTTTGTGAATATCACAACGCCTTTAAAAGAACGTTTTAACCCCATGTTAGACGCTTCAATTTTTGGAGATGTAGAACCTAATAGAGTCCGTTTTGCGAAACCTAAAACGGCTAAAATTCAGAAAAAAGAAGCCAAAATGAAACCTGAGAAATTTCAAATTAGTACACCTAAAAAATTAAAGAAAGTAAAAAAAGTAGAACATAGTGGTTCAGAATTAATTGATTCTAAACTAGCTGTTGGTAAAACAGTAAATCACCAACGTTTTGGTAGAGGTGAAGTACTTAAGCTAGAAGGTGCAGGTGGTGATGCAAAAGCTGAAATCAAATTTCAGAATGGCGATACTAAAAAGTTATTATTGCGTTTTGCTAAGCTTGAAGTTTTAAGAACAAAATAAGTCTAAAGGTGGTTTTCAATAAAGGTTTTTAATTTTAGAGTAGAATCTATTAAATTAAGGCCTTCCCAACCGTGGCCTTCTTCAGGATATAATGTAAACTCATGTGTTACGTTTAATTCTTCTAATTTGTCGCGCATTGCTGTTCCTTGAGAGGTTGGCACTAATGGGTCTTGTCCACCGTAAAATAAAATGGTTGGTGGAGCGGCTGTAGTCGCATTATGATAAGGACTTATTTCCTCTAAAAAAGCGTCGTCATTAATGTCTATTCCTAGTGTGCTAATGAGTAATTGGAGTAGTGGGTTGGTGCTTTCTATATAGGCTGGATCAGTAAAGTTTGTAGGTCCAACAAAGCTACAGACCATATCTACTTGGTTGTTATTGTCAAATGCATAACTCCATAATAAGGCTAAATGGGCTCCTGCACTGGCACCTAAAAAACCTATGTTGTCAGAAATGGTATAGTAATCTTTATTGGTATTTAAAAAATCAACAACACTAGAAATATCTTCAATTTGCATCGGATAGGGTAAATGCGTTTCATCTGCCAATCGGTAATTGATATTGACTACAGCATAATCGCTCATTTGTTCAATAATAAATGTTTTAAATTCATTCATATCTACTTTGTCTCCAGAAGTCCATCCACCACCATGAACTAAAATAATGGTCTTTGTTTCATCAGTTCTGTTAGGAGGTAAATACAAGTCGAAAACTTGATCAGTAGCTTCACCGTAAGGAATATTTAGTTCTTCATATGCCTCTAATGGATTCAACGTAACTGTAGGAGTACTATCTGTATCGTCTGAACTACACGATACAAATACTAAAGTTGAAAATAATGTGATGAATACTAATTTTAGATGTTTCATATATTAAAAAATATAGTTACTTTGTATAAACGTACATGAAAGGTAGTTATTATGGCTGAATTTATTAAAATATATCCTGAAAACCCAAATCCAAAAGAAATTCAGAAAGTCGTTAAGGTCTTAAAAAGCGGCGGTTTGGTAATTTATCCCACTGATACGGTTTATGGACTGGGCTGTGATATTACTAACATGAAGGCTTTAGAACGCATTGCACTTATAAAAGGGGTGAAGCTCGAAAAGTCTAATTTTTCTTTTGTTTGTAAAGATTTAAGTAACCTGAGTGATTACGTTAAACAGATAGATACCACAACGTTTAAAATATTAAAACGTGCTTTGCCAGGTCCTTATACGTTTATCTTACCAGGATCTAAAAGCTTACCTAATCCGTTTAAAAAACGAAAAACGGTTGGGATAAGAGTGCCTGATAACTCGATTTCATTAGCTATTGTAGAAGCTTTAGGAAATCCTATTGTTTCTACGTCTATAAGAGATGAAGATGATGTACTAGAATACACTACAGATCCCGAATTAATCTTAGAAAAATGGGATAATTTAGTCGATTTGGTAATCGATGGTGGTTATGGCGATAATGAAGCTTCGACAATTATTGACTTATCTGTAGAACCACCAGAAGTCATAAGAAAAGGTAAAGGTGGTTTGGAAATTTTTTAGACCATTTTAAGCTATTATCGTTTCGGCTTTCTTATGGTATGAAATTAAACCAGCCCTTAGTGGGATATACTCGTCTTGTTTAGAGTATAGAAGTATGGCTAAATCGTGTAATTTAATTTTTCTTACATAGAAATTGCATTTAAGCGTATTTTTTTTACCATTTATAGTGTTTTTTTGTAGTTTTACCGATTAATTAATTTATATAATTTAAAATTTTGAAAACAAAAGCAAAAATTTACACAGCCCTTTCTTTGTTATTTTCAACGTTATGTTTCTCTCAATCAGGACCTGGAGGAGTAACAACTAGTAATGAGATATGGTTAAAAGTCGACAATAACACGTATACGGATGCTGGTATCACTTTAGGTACTAATAACTCATCTATACAACAATGGAATGATGCTTCAGGTGAAGGGAACAATGCTTCGCAAGCTAATTCAGGCCTTAGACCTAAACTAAAATTAAACGCTATAAATGGCTATTCAGCTTTAAATTTTGATGGTACTGATGATAGAATCTTAGCAACAGGTACAGCGCACAATGGTGAAGTAAGTTTATTTGTTGTTCTGCAATCAACATCTTTTGATAGTAACACAAGAGGAATTATACAAGCAGGACCATCTGGAACCGCATTTTCAGATGCGATATCACATAAAACTATTGGAATGTGGGCTACTGATGGAAATTTGTGGGGAAGAGGAATACAATCCGATGGGACTGTAAATACTTTTGAAAGAGGAACAAAATTAGTTGGTAATACGCCTTATGTTATTACGCAAGAGTACAATGGTACTGACATAACTCAATATGTAAATGCAACCGTTTCTAAAACACTTGGGTATGATGGGACTTTAAGTAGTTTTAGTGATTTTGGTATTGGTAGACAAGCAACCACGAGTTTTTTTGGAGATATAGCAGAGGTTATTTTATATACAACGTCACTTAATTTAGCAGAAACTACGATTGTTGAAAATTATTTATCAGCTAAATATGGTGCAGCTTTAGACGGTTCTAAAGATTTTTATGTACAAGATAATACTGGTAATGGAGATTTTGATCACTATGTAGCAGGAATTGGTCAAGCATCAGACGGGACTAACCATTCAGATTCAAGAGGAACCGGCATTGTACGTATACATACACCTTCAGCTTTATCAGATGGAGATTTTTTATTTTGGGGAGAAGATACTAAAGAGCCAGCATATGGTTTTGCATTTAATACAACCAATAATTCACAAGAGTTAACTTCAAAATGGCGTGTAAGTAAGGTTGGTGATTTAGGTACAGTAACAGTAGAATTAGATATTACAGCTATTACTGCAGCTACAGAAGGCTGCCAAGGTTTACAACTCGTAGTAGCAAATAATGATGCTTTTGCTACACCAACAGCTTATAATTTAACAGTTTCAGGAAATACAGCAACAGCAACAGGTGTTTCATTTGCTGATGGTGATTATTTTACATTAAGTTTCATTTCTGATATTGTTTGGGATGGTACGGATTACTTTAAAGGTTCTGCAGTCTCAGCTGCGCCAAGTGCTACAGATACGTGTTATGGGTTGATTATAAAATCAGGCACTGACGCAGTTCTTAGCGCAGATGCAAATGTAAAATCAGTATTGGTAGAAGCAGGAGCAAGTTTAATTATTGACTCTGGAGCTACTCTAACGGTTACCGACGCTGTAAATTTAACATCTGAATCTAATAGTTATTCAAGTTTAATTTTAAATGGTACTATTTCAGGTACAATAAACTACGACCGTCATGTAAATATTGTAGGTACAAGCGCAGGTGGTGGGAACGACTTAATAACAGCACCCCTAACACCTACAGGGGGACTTACATTTGATGCTTTTATTGATTTTGGTTCACCAACTAACGCCACTAAACTTGCAACAAATGGATCCGTATATGCTTTTGGCCCTTATAATAACACTTCTGGTGTTACGGCTTATGAAAATTTTGACGTAAATGCGACCACAGCTTTAGAAGCAGGAAAAGGGTATAGAGCAGCAACTACAACTAGCGACCAAAAATTAACTTTTACTGGCGATGTTGTTACAGGTAATGTGAGTGCTCCTATTAGCAGTCCTGTTGGTGGAAATCAATGGAATTTAGTGGGTAACCCTTATCCAAGTTATCTTAGTTCTTCTGAATTTTTAACGGCTAACACAGCCGTTTTAGACGAGGATGCTGTAGCCATTTATGGTTATAATAGTGGCGTTTATACAGGAAGTGAACCTACAACCGGTAATTTTACGATTATAAATGCTGCTACAACTGAAACATTAAATATTGCACCTGGTCAAGGGTTTTTAGTTGCAGCTAAAAACGCAACGGATAATGTAGTTTTTAATAATGGATCGTCTAGTACTACAGATATGAGAACGCTTGTTGGTTCTGATGATTATATAGAAGGCAGATCGTCATCTATCAGTTATAATTTTAAATTAGACCTTGTAGGTTCTACTGCTTACCGAACAAGTTTCTACTTTAATGATGATTCTAGCTTAGGTTTAGACCCTGGTTATGATGCTAAAGTATTTGGAGCAACTCCTACATTTGCAATTTACTCTCATTTAGTAGAAGATAATGAAGACGTTAATTTTGCACTTCAATCTTTAAATATTTCAAATTTAAGTGAGGTTACTATTCCACTTGGTGTGAATGCTAATCAAGGTGAGCAAATTTCATTTACCATTTCACAGTCTACATTACCAAATACTGTAGAAGTGTATTTAGATGATACAGTTACTAACACTACAACATTATTAAATTCTAGTGATTATACCTTCACACCAAATACGAGCTTAAATGGTACAGGCCGTTTTTATTTACGTTTAAGTAATAGTACATTATCTACAAATGTAAATACTTTAGATGCTTTAACTATTTACACAAAAGAAGCTGATAAAACAATTGTAGTTGCAGGTCAGTTAACAGACACAACAATGGCTAAGATTTATGATTTACAAGGGCGCACCGTAATTTCAACATATTTAAATACATCTAGTAGTTCTCAAACCATTGATGTGAGCGGTTTGAGTGTAGGTGTTTATGTTGTAGAATTGAATAATAATACACAGAATAAAACACAAAAAGTAATATTGAAGTAGTCACGGTAATACATATCATGAAATAAATATAACCAGGAGAGTGAAAGCAATGATTTTAAAGTCTAAGCTTTTACTCTCACTGGTTTTTTTACACTATAGAATAAAACCAAACCAATAAGGCCAGTTACAAAGAAGCCAATAAATAGGGGTAATACTGATGTTTTTATAAAACTGCCAATAAAATTAGCAATAGGTACCGCCATTACTGTAGATAGGAACCCATTAAGCGCAGAACCGATTCCGGCGATATGTCCCATGGGTTGCATAGCTAATGCTCTATAATTACCAAATAGGAACGCTATACTTGCAAATTGCAGTATTAAAAAGAAGACTAACACACCTAAAGGTGGATTGACACCAGACCAAAAAAGAACCACGAAAACAAAAGAATTAATAACAAAAACGAGTAAGGCAATGTTAACCAAATTCCACATGCCAAAACGCATTACAATAGCGCTGTTCAAAAATGTTGCTAAGCCAATAGTGGTTGCTAAACTAGCAAAAATATAAGGGAATAAGTCGCCTAAATTATACTGCACCTGAAAAATTTGCTGAGAGGTACTTAAATAAACCATAAACGAACCAGTTACCAAACCAGACAGTAAGGTGTAAATCACAGCAGACTTTATTCTAAAAAAAGTAATTGTTCCTGTTTTAAAAATGGAGAGTCTAAAAGTGCGCTGGTATTCTTTATGAAGTGTTTCGGGTTGGCGTTTCCAAAACCAGATGATGATGAGTAATCCAAATATTAAATTGACCGTAAAAATAGATTGCCACCCAAAGTGATTCAATAAAAACTGGCCTAACATTGGTGCAATTATGGGCACTAAAATAAAGGTCATGGTGACAACAGATAGAATTTTTGCCATATGATCACCGTCATAAGAATCTCTAACGATAGCTATACTCATGGTTCTAGACGAAGATAAACCTACACCTTGTAGAACACGTCCAAAAAGCATCATTTCAAAATTTTTGGTTGTCATGCATATAATTGAAGCAATCACAAATACACAAAACCCAACATAAACCATTGGTTTACGTCCTAAACTGTCTGAAAGTGGTCCAAAAATTAATTGACCAAAACCTAAGCCTAAAAAAATAGCTGTAATTAGTTTTTGGTTTTCAGTTTCACTAATGCTGTTTAAATACTCACCTATTTCTGGCAATGCAGGTAGAACAGCATCAATAGAAAGGGCGACAATAGACATTAGGCCTGCCATTAGCACCACAAATTCGAACTGAGACCTTTTTTGATTTTGCATGGCGCAAAAGTAAGCTTAATGTTTAACCTATAAAACGCCTTAACAATTATTTAAAGCGGAATATTTCCATGTTTACGATCAGGCTTAGTAATCGCTTTGTTTTCAAGCATACTAAAGGCTTTTATCAATTTACGTCTTGTATCATGAGGTAAAATAACATCATCTATAAAACCACGGTTGGCTGCGCTATAAGGATTAGCGAATAACTTGGCGTATTCAGCTTCTTTTTCTTTTAATTTAGCATCTTGATCATCGGCCTTAGAAATTTCACGTTTAAAGATAATTTCAGCAGCACCTTTGGCACCCATCACAGCGATTTCGGCATTAGGCCATGCAAAATTCATATCGGCTCCGATGTGTTTCGAATTCATAACATCGTAAGCACCACCATAAGCTTTACGCGTAATTACTGTAATTCTTGGCACTGTTGCTTCACTAAACGCATAGAGTAGTTTGGCACCGTTAACAATAATTCCATTCCATTCTTGGTCTGTGCCTGGTAAAAATCCTGGAACATCTTCTAATACTAACAGTGGGATATTAAAGCAATCGCAGAAACGTACAAATCGGGCCGCTTTTTTAGAACTCGCTACATCTAAAACACCGGCTAAAAACATGGGTTGATTGGCAACGATTCCGATACTTTTTCCTCCTAAACGTGCAAAACCTACAATGATATTTTCAGCGTAATCTTTATGGATTTCATAAAAAGAATCTTCATCAATAACCCCTGAAATTACCTGATGCATATCGTAAGGTTTGTTAGGATTATCAGGAACTATTGACGTTAAATTGTCTCTAACTTCATCTTTAAGTTCAAATGGAATATCGTCTGCTTTTTCTTTATTACTTTGAGGTAAATAGCTCAATAATTTTTTAATATCTTCTAGACATTCCACATCATTTGCTGCGGTTTTATGAGCTACACCAGATTTTGAAGAGTGTACACTTGCACCACCGAGTTCTTCACTTGTAACGGATTCATTAGTCACCGTTTTTACAACATTAGGTCCCGTTACAAACATATAACTAGTATCTTGAACCATCAATGTGAAATCGGTCATTGCAGGCGAGTATACAGCGCCACCAGCACAAGGCCCCATAATTGCAGAAATTTGTGGAATAACACCTGAAGCATTTACATTTTTATAAAAAATGTCGGCATAACCAGCTAAAGAACGTACGCCTTCTTGAATTCGTGCACCACCAGAATCGTTTAGTCCAATAATTGGAGCACCAACATTTACAGCCATATCCATAATTTTACAGATTTTTTCGGCATGTGTTTCTGATAGTGAACCCCCAAAAACAGTAAAATCTTGAGCAAAGACATAAATCAGTTTACCATTAACAGTTCCGTAACCAGTAACCACACCATCGCCATAAAACTGTTGGTTTTCCATGCCAAAATCTTTAGTTCTGTGGGTAACTAAAGCACCAATTTCTTCAAAAGAACCTTCATCTAATAAATAAGTGACACGCTCTCTTGCGGTTAGTTTTTTCTTTTCGTGTTGTTTGTCTATTCGGGTTTGTCCACCACCTAATTTAGCTAAAGCTAATTTCTCATTAAGGGTTTTTATGTTTTTGTCCATGCGATGTTGTTTTCTAGCGAAGGCACTATGGCACAAAGCTATATATGTTATGTTGTTTATTGTTTCGTTATTAGTTTTGCCAAAATTTAGAATACTGAGACTGAATATTTTGACTAACTAGGTACGCGTAAATTTTTTTGTTCTTCCAAGAAATGTTTTAATGCAATTTTTGCTGCGATTTCAGCTTCTAATTGGCGTTGTTCCTTTAATAAGCTAAACGAGTAGTAATTTTTTACAAAATGCGTATCAAAATCGCCACTTCTGAAGGCATCGTGTTGGCAAACAAAACGACCAAAGGGTAAGGTGCTTTGTACGCCTTTAATTTCGTAATTATTAATGGCTGTAACCATTAAGGCAATCGCTTCTTCTCTTGTTTTTCCATAGGTGATGAGTTTAGATAGCATTGGATCATAGTAAATTGGAATATCCATGCCTTCTTCATAACCATTATCGACTCTAATATGTTTGCCTTCAGGGAGTTTGTAAACTTCTAATTTTCCTACGCTTGGCAAAAAGTCATTCATCGTATCTTCTGCATAAACACGAAGTTCTATAGCGTGACCATTAATTTTTAAATCGTCTTGATTGATTGTTAATGCTTCTCCTCGGGCTACTTTTATTTGCAGTTCTACTAAATCTACACCTGAAATCCATTCGGTAACCGGATGTTCTACTTGAAGTCTGGTATTCATTTCTAAGAAATAGAAATTAAAATTTTCATCTAGAAGGAATTCTACAGTTCCAGCACCTACATAATCACAAGATCGTGCTACATTGATTGCCGCTTGACCCATTTTTTCTCTTAATTCTGGCGTTAAAACAGCTGAAGGTGCTTCTTCAATTATTTTTTGATGACGACGTTGAATGGAACATTCGCGCTCAAAAAGGTGAATGATATGACCATGCATATCCGCCATAACCTGAATTTCGATATGTCGTGGAGAGGCCACATATTTTTCAATAAACACGGAACCATCACCAAAAGACGATGTGGCTTCACTGATAGCTCTGTTCATTTGTGCTTCAAACTCGGCTTCATTTTCAACAATACGCATGCCTTTTCCACCGCCACCAGCGGCAGCTTTTATAAGAATAGGAAAACCAATTTCGTTGGCTATTTTTTTAGCTTTCGGAATATCAGTAATCGCTTCATCAGTACCGGGAACCATAGGAATATCATAGCCCATTATGGTTTCTTTAGCTGCTAATTTGTTGCCCATTAACTTGATGGCTTTAGAGCGAGGACCAATAAAAATAATATTATTGGCTTCGCACAATTCCGCAAAGTCTGCATTTTCACTTAGAAAACCATAGCCAGGATGAATTGCATCAACATGGAGTGCTTTAGAAATTTCTATGATTTTATTGCCTTTTAAGTACGATTCATTTGAAGGAGCAGGACCAACACAAACCGCTTGGTCAGCATACTTAACGTGAGGTGCATTACGGTCTGCTTCAGAAAATATAGCAACGGTTTTAATCCCCATTTTTTTTGCCGTTTCCATTATTCTAATGGCAATTTCTCCTCTGTTGGCTATTAGTAGTTTTTTCATGAAAAATATTAATTTTTCGTTCCTAATATACACGGAACTTTTGTTTTACGTTTTACTAGTGAAGTTGAATTCTATAGATTCTCAGAGTTTTAGAGTCTGAGAGCGCTGGTTATATCAGTCTTCAAATTCAATTAAAAGCGTGTTTTTATCAACGGTTTCACGCTCATTGACCTTAATGGATTTAATAATTCCTTCACGAGGTGAATGAATGACGTTTTCCATTTTCATGGCTTCCAAAATTAAAATCACATCATTTTCTTTAACTTCTTGTCCGACTTCAACATTAATTTCTAAAATTAATCCAGGCATTGGTGCTTTTATATTATTGACTTGCTTAGCAGCGCCAATTTCAAAACCTAAGGCTTCAATTTGTTGATCGAGTTTATCATAAATGTTAACTTCAAACGTATTGTTGTTAACTTTTATAGTATATAATTTCTTGTTGAAATCAGTATCTAAAACTTCGGCTTTAATAGTGGTATTGTCTTGAAGAATGTGATAATGATTGGGAGTTGTTGTTATAGCATCTAGTGATTCTACACTTTCTTTTGTGACTTCAAAAGTATGGGAAGCGTTGACTTTAATTTTATACATAAAACAGTATTGATTATGTTATTGATGATTTTTTACTAATTAAGTTGCAAAATATGAAATTATTAGGGTGTTTTGTCATATAAACTCTAAAAACTTATCGAATTAGAGGCGTAATAATTTCTTCAATAGAATAAACATGGTATTTCTTAAGTTTCTTTTTGAGACGCATTTTGCATGCACGTACACTCTGAGGTGATATTCCTAAAGTATTAGACATTTGTTTGCTTGTGAGGTTTAAATGGAATAATACTAAAAACCTAATTTCTGCTTCGGTTAATGGTACTTTAAGGTTCATAATTCTATTATTAAAACCTGGATAGATAGAATTAAACTTGTTTTTAAAAGTGTTCCAGTCTTCACTGGTTAATATTTTTTGTTCTTTTAATTGAGCAACTTCATTGTCATTTTTGGTTGTCAATGTGTAACTGTTAGCTTTGGCTTGAAGTTTATTTATAAGCTCATTTTTTTTTGATAAATCAATGATGTAAGTTTTTAATTCTAATTCTTTTACATTCAATATTTTTTTTGAAGCTTCAAGCTCTATTTCTAGTCTTTTTTTGTTATAATTTATTTTAGTTAAGTATCGACTAGACAAAAAGAATCCAATTAATACTAGTATTCCTATACCGATTGCTAAAAACCATAACTTGTTTTTTGCTAATTTTTGTTCATTTTGAAGATTCTGTATTTGAAGATTTTTTAGTTCTACGCCCATTTTTGTTTGGTATTGAGCTAAAATTTTAGACTGATTAACCTGTGAAATTGTATCATTTTGTAAACTGTAGAGCTTATGATATTTAAAGGCTTGCTCTAGGTTGCCTAACCGTTCATATGATTCAGATATTTTACTATATGCTTCACTTATACGTATTTTACGATTTATTGCTAAAGCAAATTTTAGACTATTTTGAGATGCTTTTAGGGCTTCATCAACTGCTCCTTGGTGCAAGTAAACATCTGCTAGATTATAATATGTAGCAGATTCCCCGTCTTTATAACTCACTTTTTTATAATTCTCTAATGCTTTTAAATAGTAATTTTCAGCGATTTTATATTTCTTTTGTTTCTTAAATATCTGACCTTGATTATTAAGCGCTATTCCAAGTTCTTTATATAAATTATAGTGTTGAAATAGTTGTATAGCTTTATTGTTATGGAGGATAGCCTTTTGATATAAAGCTTGTTCTTTAAAAATTAAGCCTCGGTTTGTGTGGGTGAGACCTAGAAGTCTATGCTGGCTGTATTTTTCTGCTATTTTAGCTGATTCTGAATAACTGTCTAATGCATCGTCATTGTTTCCTAATCGCCAATAGATTAAGCCAAGTGTGTTGAGTACTTTAGCCAGTTGTTTATGATCTGGGGCTAATTGTAATTGATGATAAGCATTATTTATTATTTCTAAAGAATTTTGATAATCATTGTCTCTCCAATATGCTATAGCCAATTGGTTAAGCGAATCAATACTTAGATGCTTTAAATTTTGTAAGTTTTTGTAGGTGGTGTCTGGTTGTTTATGGTTGAGTGTCGTTTTTTTTACGCGCTTTAAGGGGACCGTTTCTTGCTCAGAAGTGGTACAATTTGTAAATAACATTATTGAGAATAATACTATAATTACACCATTAAGAATTTTTATTTTATTAGACTTCACAATAGTTGTTTTAGTATTAAAAATATAAATAATATTCCTGTATCAAAATGAATCAATACAGGAATATATAAAAAAGGGAATTAATCAAGCATTTAGTTTTATTCAATAATAATTTTTTTTGATTGTAGGTAATCTCCAGATTCTAATTGATAAAAATAGACGCCTGGAGTTAAATTAGTTATATTTATATTGATTTGATTATGACCGGTAGGCAAGTTAGTATCATCACTAAGTTCTAATACTTTTTTTCCTGTTAAATCAAAGAATTTTACGGAGACTTGTCCTCCTTCTCTTAAAAAGAAAGGAATTGTTGTGGTTGTGCTTGCTGGATTAGGATAATTTTGTCCTAACCAATTATTGTTAGATTGAGCTGTATTTGGTTGACTTATACTTAAGGGTTGGTGTGTTGTTTCAAAAAAATATAAACCTTCAAAATAGGATAATTCATGACTAAGGGTTCCACCTGCTAATAACGTTCCATTTTGTAATGGAATTAATACACTTGGAAAAAAAACTGAAAGTTCCGGACCAATTTTTGATTGCGCTTCAATTTCAATTCCATTTTCGTCAATAACATTTAAAATCCCTGAGGTTAAAGATCCAAAGCCGTGAAATAAACGATATGGTAAATGATTGGTTGCAAATTGGTTATATAGATAAATTTTATCATCGTTATCGATATAGAAATCTACATAGTAATTGTTTACTTCAGTATTGTAGGTCCATAACTCATTACCCTCAGTATTATAATTAACTAAAATGACTTTATTATCTTGGGGGGAATTACTATAACAAGACATAACGATATTTCCTAAGGAATTTTGATGCAACTTATAAGAACGCACTTGTCTATCAATTTCTGAATGGTTAGCAGTCCATTGGTGTTGTAAATTGCTATCGAACTTTACTAATAAAGACTCCTCTTTATAAGTTATCTGATTCTGTTGTACACCATTTACATATATAGTATCATTATCATCTATAAGCAAATTTATACCTGAGCTATTGTTTTGATCTATTTGAAGCGTATTTAAATCTATTAATTCGCCATCACTACTGTAACTTAGTAATGCCAAATGAGTATTTTGAGACATCATACTTGAGCTTCCAACAGATCCAACAAGTACGATATTACCTTGAGAATTTACTTTGCCTGCACTTATACTAAAAACGTTATCTTCAGAATTATTTGAACCTGTATATTGAGTCCATAATTCATTCCCTGTGCTAGAGATTTTAGTTGTTATAAATTTAGATGTATAATCTGCGGCATTCTCTTTGGCGCTACCAGAGATATAAATATCGTCATTATGGTCAAGAAATAAGGTATACATTTGTGGAGTATTGAAGTAAAAATCCGTTTGCCAAATTAGATTCCCTGCTGTGTCATACTTGATAATTCGTGAAGGTTCAGGTTCTAAACTATAGGTATCTGCTATTAAATAGACTATGATGTTTCCTGAAGAATCAATTTTTGAAGCTATTCCAAAAAAACTGCCAAGAGTGTCGTCGATTGTATTATAGGTCTTAGACCATTCTACTTCTCCTGTTTCATTGTATTTTGTTAAAGATTTGTTGGAGATATAGACATCATCGACGATAGAGCCAAATGTTGAAGTAATATACACATTATTTTCTGCAGTAGTGGCATACAACATACTAGAAGATCCAGCGCCGTTATTAGTATAGTTTTCAGTCCATTCTGGTGTTGCTTCAGTAGCAAGAGGAAGTTTTGTATATTGAAAAACGTTTCCTTCAGATGTTAGATAAGAGTCGCAAATAAGGAATTGATTATCTGAGTTGTCTAAACCAAACCCAACATAATTTTTAATGGATTCATTGGAAGAAAATGATAAAGAATAGTTTGTTTCATCAACTAGTGTCCCATTGGCTTCATAACGATAAGATTTTATTGCGGTATTAGAAAACTCATCATAGCCCTTACTACTAATTACGGGTAAATTATTAGTGTCAATTAGTAAAAAGGAGCCGCTGTTGTTCAATAAATCATCAGTTTTCTGCGCCCAGTTTTGAATTCCTTCTAAATTATAGGATAATAATACAATTCCGTCATCTGTATAGCTTCCGTTATGAGTACCACCCACGTAAATTGTAGAGTTTTCTACAACTTCAATCTGGTGTCCTTCTGTGCCGTCAGTTTCATATTTATAGTCTTTTACCCATTCTTGAGTACCGTCTGGTGCATATTTTATTGTTCCAATTTGGCTATTTAGTGTACTTGTGTCAAATGTACCTGTGATATAAATATTTTGGTTGTTATCTAAAGCGATATCATTTGCTATTGAATTTTTGTTTTCATTAAGCTCTGATATATAATTATGTACATGACTCCATTGTTTTTCGCCTTCAGAATTATACTTTATAGTGTAATATCCCAACCAATATTCTGAATTTACGGCGTAGCCCGTTACAATAATATTGGCATCGGAATCGACTACAATAGCCTGAGGCTCATTCCATGATTCTGAAACTAAGTTGTTATCTTTTACTGCCCATAATAAAGTACCAGAACTATTATATTTAAGTGTTAGATATGTCATAGTATTATTATCATAGGTTATACCCGCTATATAGGTATTACCATCATTATCTGATGTAATTGCTGTAGGAATATCTATACCTTCACCTTCTCCATCGTAGATAGATTGCCAAATAACGTCACCAGTTTCTGCTGCATATTTTATTATTACTACATCCATATTATCTCCATTCCAGTGCATTCCTGTAGAAATTGGGTTTCCATTTACATCATCAGTAATAGCAATCCCACTTTCAACGGCGTATCTTGTGCCTAACTTTCTCGATTCCCATACTTCTTCTCCTAAATTATTTACTTTAATTGTAACCACATTACCTTCAGGACTGTTGTCATTAGAACTCCCCCCTGTTATATACGTGTTACCATCAGAGTCGGTTATGCTTGCACTAGGAATGTTTATACCGCTATAACTAAATGAATGGTAGTCATATTGGTTTGTAGTACGTTTATGGGTAATAAGTTCAGGTTTAATGCCCAAAGACTTATTTCTAACTGTATTGGTGTAGATGGGGGTAGTATTTTGATTGCTAATTTTTTTATGTCTTAAATCTTGATATTCGGAAATTAATTTAAAAGTATTAGAATATTTGAAGCCAACAAACTTTTTAAATTGGGACGAGTCTACCTGTGCATAAGTATATGAAAAATTAAATACTAAGCAACAAATTATAAAAACGAATGCATATTTTTTGGTGAGATTTAAGCTCATAATTAGTTAGTTTTAGTTTGTTAAATGGAATAACAGTTTGGTAAGTCGTTTTCAAATTTAGCAGGTTAAGTTGGGATTAGCCTATATTGTGTGTAGACAATAGTGTTGACAAACGCTTATTACTATAATTTAAACTAATTTAAAGTATAAGTTCTCTATATTTCTATAATTGATTGTTAGTTAGTGTTTTTGGTCTGTGAAGTGAATGGGTTAAATAAAATAAAAATAGCGACAGAAGTGAAAAAGGTAGTAACGTTCCCTTTCTTTTTATAGTACTAAAAAATTAGCATTACGAACAGATATTCTTTCTAAGTCCGAATGATTAGTTGATAATTTGCATGAATATGTTTTAAATACCAATAGGAGTTTAGAAGCAAAATAGGCTTGGTGTTAATTTTATTTTGTTTTAAAGTGAGAATCGTTTTGGTGAGCTTTAATCGCTTTTTTGGAAAGTATAATTCCTATAATTAGTGATATAAAAGCACCAATTGATATACCAGGTATAAAATGAATAAATAAGAAGAAGTCATAGGTGCCATGAAACAAAATAGCTAAACTCAATCCTGCTAAGTTAAGCAAGACTCTATTGTTAGAGAATTTAGCTTTTCCCATAAAATAGCCCATGAGGATTCCAAAAGTCGCATGCGCCGGCACCGCTGTAAATGCTCTTAAAATTGCGGTTTGATAACCACTTTCTAATACATACATAATGTTTTCAGTACAGGCAAATCCCATTGAAACCATGACGGCATAAATGATTCCATCGTAAGGTTCATTGAATGCTTTTTTTGGTTGTGCATAATATTTTACGATGATATATTTACTAAATTCTTCAGCTAAAGCAACAACCACAAAGGCTTGTATAAACTGCTGCCAAACACTTAAACGATCGGTTAATGGAATTAATCGTCCTGTAAAAAAATATAAAATAAAGACTATAGTGACACTAACAATAGCTCCAAATAGAAAACTGTAGATTAATAAACGTTTGGGCTCTTTTTCGTATTTGTCTTGTGCATATACATAGAGAAGAATGGCAAATACAGGCGCAACAGCCAAAAGGATTAGGTTTATCAATGTTGTTTTTCTTTAATTGTTTTTAATACAAACTTATAATAATCACGATTACTAGCCACAAAATGATGATTGCTTTCACTGTCTTTTAATAAGCGTTCAAACTCTTCAAACGACACTAGTTTTACAGCTTCGACTTCGCTTTCCTGAATAATTAAATCTTTTAAGTCGACCGTCAATTCAGCTATAAAGACTTGATGAAATTCATTATCTTGAATTTTGCCCTCTGCATAACTAGTTTCATGTAGAAATGTGCCAATTTTAGTAAGATTTTCTGAGACTAAAGTCAAGCCTAACTCTTCTCTAGTTTCTCTTAGAGCAGCTTCTGTAAATGTTTCTCCAGCATCAATATGGCCTGCAGCGGAAACATCCCATAGGAGTGGAAAAATGATTTTTTTGTGTGAACGCTGTTGGAGTAGAATGTCTCCTTGAGAAGTATACAACCAAAGGTGAATGGTATTATGGTACAATCCTTTAGCATGTGCTTCAGATTTTAAAGCCGTTGTTCCGGTTGGTTGGCCGTTTTTGTCAACGATGTCTATAATTTCGTCCATAAATTAAAGAGACCTACTAAGTTTTAAAAACCTAGTAGGTCTGAAATTGTTATTTGAAGTAACTAAACGTTTCGCCGTCTTCGATCTTCATTAAGGTTTCATAAATTAATTTAATCACATTTTCCACATCGTCTTTATGAACCATTTCTACAGTGGTGTGCATATAACGTAAAGGTAAAGAGATTAGGGCAGAAGCCACACCGCCGTTGCTATAGGCAAAAGCATCTGTATCTGTTCCGGTAGCTCTAGAGAGTGCAGCACGTTGAAAAGGAATGTCTTTTTCTTCTGCAGTATCTATAATTAAATCGCGTAATTTTTGTTGTACAGCAGGTGCATAAGCAACCACAGGACCTTTTCCAATTTCGGCATAACCTTGAGTTTTCTGCTCTATCATTGGCGTTGTTGTATCATGCGTTACATCGGTTACAATCGCCACATTCGGCTTTATGGTTTGTGTAATCATTTCAGCACCACGTAAACCAATTTCTTCTTGTACAGAGTTGGTGATATAAAGTCCGAATGGTAATTCCTTCTTGTTTTCTTTCAATAGACGCGCTACTTCAGCAATCATAAAACCGCCCATTCTGTTGTCTAAGGCGCGACACACAAACTTGTCACCATTTAGAATATGAAATTCATCAGGGTAAGTGATAACACAACCAACGTGAACGCCCATTTTTTCTACTTCTTCTTTATCTTTTGCACCGATATCAATACAGATATTATCGGGTTTTGGGGCTTGTTCCTTGCTCTTATTTCTGGTATGAATGGCTGGCCAACCAAAAACACCTTTAACAATACCGTTTTTGGTGTGAATATTTACAACCTTACTCGGTGCAATTTGATGGTCACTACCGCCATTTCTAACCACATATAATAAACCGTTATCGGAAATATAGTTAACATACCACGAAATCTCATCAGCATGCCCTTCAATAACAACTTTGTATTTTGCATCAGGGTTTATTACCGCAACAGCTGAACCATAGGTATCTGTGATAAACTCATCGACATAAGGCTTTAGATAATCCATCCATATTTTTTGGCCTTCCCATTCGTAACCTGTTGGAGATGCGTTATTTAAGTATTTTTCTAAAAAGTCCATAGACTCTTTATTCAGTAATTGTTCGTCTGACATAATTTAAATTTTGCTTAAAAATAAAACGAATTCTTTAGCTTTAATAGTTTTTGAATTTTTTTTGTAACAATTTCAACTATTTTTATACTTATACAGTAATATTCATAACTAAATACTAACTGATGAAACTCGTAATTAAAGATCTTACTAAAACATATAAAAATGGTGTTAAAGCAACTGACAACCTTAATCTTGAAATAGGAACAGGAATGTTTGGACTTTTAGGACCAAATGGAGCTGGAAAATCTTCTTTAATGCGAACCATCGCGACTTTGCAAAGTCCAGATTCGGGATCTATAATGTTTGGTGATATTAATGTGTTAGAGGATAAAATGGCACTGAGAAAAGTATTGGGTTATTTACCACAATCTTTTGGGGTGTATCCGAAAATGTCTGCTGAAGCTTTATTAGATTATTTTGCGACTTTAAAAGGCATTAGTTCAAAATCTGAACGCCAAGCCATTGTAAAAGAAGTGTTAGATATTACCAATTTATATGATGTGCGTAAGAAGCATGTGGCTGGCTATTCTGGTGGTATGAAACAGCGTTTCGGTATTGCACAGTTATTATTGAATAATCCAAAATTAATTATCGTCGATGAACCTACCGCAGGATTAGACCCTGCTGAACGTCATCGTTTTTTAAATGTATTGCGCGAAGTGGGTACTAATTGTACCGTGATTTTTTCAACGCATATAGTTGAAGATGTTAAAGAACTTTGTAACGATATGGCGATTTTAAATGGTGGTCGTATTTTAAAGCAAGCCACGCCAACACAGGCCAGAATGGAATTGCAAGGCCAGATTTGGACTAAAGTTATTGATAGAGATGATTTAGAAGCGCATGAAGCGCAATACAATATATTATCGTCTAACTATAACGAAGATAACTCATTAAATATCCGTGTGTATAGTGAAGCACAACCTAGTGAAGCCTTTAAATCTGTAGAACCACAGCTCGATGATGTTTATTTTATAGCACTCAAACAAGACGAACCTGTTAGTGCTCTATAATTTTTAACCTCTATAAAAGTACATCTATGTTTTCTACAATATTTTCTTATGAATTAAAGTACTGGTTAAAACGACCAGCAACTTATATTTATATGGCTATTTTCTTTATGTTATCGTTATTTATGGCTGCAACAACGGCTGGTATTTTCGATAGTATTACAGCGACCACAAGTTCTGCCCGAATTGTAAATTCACCAATAGGTATAAACAACCTGTTTAACGGATTAACTATTTTAATTTTCTTTCTGTTTCCTTCAATTATAGGCGCTTCTATCAATAGGGATTTTAAAAGTGAAATGCATTCCATTTTATATTCCTATCCCTTTACCAAAGCCAATTATTTATTTGCTAAATTTTTCAGTGCTATTGTTGTTGTTACGCTTATTGTATTAACGATTGGTATAGGCATGTTTATTGGTTTTAGATTGCCTGGGACAAATTCAGATTTAATCATTGACTTTGATATTCAATCGTATTTTAATGCCTATTGGCTCTTTATTTTACCTAATATTTTATTGTTTGGCGCCATTGTTTTTGCTGTTGTGACGTTTACACGAAACATTGCAGCCGGATTTATAACAGTTATTTTACTCTTATTTGTACAAGGGGTAACCGATAGTTTATTGTCTGATCCAGATAGTCGATATTTAGCAGCCTTGATGGATCCTTTTGGGTCATCGGCTTCTGATTATTATACACGTTATTGGACGGTTTATGAGCAAAATGAAATGCATATACCTATTAAGGAAGTTATTTTATATAACCGATTAATATGGTTAGGTGTAGCGAGTTTAGTATTTGGAATGGTCTTTAAATTCTTTAAGTTCAGTCAAAATGCCTTGTCGTTTTCATTTTTCAAAAAGAAAAAAGGGGAACGGTCTACAAAACGCAATTTTGGAGGCATTACTAAAATCAATTTGCCAAAGGTTACTAAGGATTATTCGTTTATTCAGAACTTAAAAGCGACTTGGAAAATTTCGAATGTAGAGTTTAAATACATCGTAAAAAGTTGGCCATTTATAAGTATTGTCTTAGTGGGACTTATTATTGTGTTAGTCGCCTTAGCAGATGTAGGAAGTACAGGAACAGCATCGTATCCAAGAACATGGTTAATGCTTCGTGGTGGTAGTGCATTTGTATTTGCCATTAATATCTGTACCTTTTTGTATGCAGGAATGCTAGTTAATCGCAGTAAAATAGCAAACATTAATGGCTTGGAAGATGTGACACCAATTCCTAATTGGTCACTGTTTTTATCTAAATTTATCGCTATCGTTAAAATGCAAATATTATTACTATCTGTAGTGATGGTAGCTGGTATTTTATTTCAACTTTATAAAGGTTATTTTGATATTGAAATAGGCTTATACATCAAAGAGTTATTCGGCTTAAAACTGATTAATTATGTCATTTGGGCCTTCTTAGCCTTAATGATTCAAACCTTAATTAGAAATCCATATTTAGGTCTGTTTGTATTGTTAGTTATTGTTATTGGTATTCCATTTTTAAGTTTGGCAGGTGTAGAACAAGCTATATTTAAATATAATGAAGGCTCTGGATTTAGTTATAATGATATGAATGGTTATGGCGATTCACTAGCTCGATATTTAACCTATAAATTTTATTGGGTTCTTGGTGGTTTAGTGCTTATGCTTGTAGCGGCTTTATTCTGGGTACGTGGTTTACCACATTCTTTTAAAGAGCGAATTGCTATTGCTAAAGCGCGTTTTACAACACCAGTAGCTACAGCATTTATAGTATTGCTAGCTGGATTTTTAACCATGGGCTATACCATTTATCATGGCACCAATATTAATAACGACCGTTACTCTTCAAAAGAAGTTGAAGAACTGACTGTTGAATGGGAAAAGACCTATAAACAATACGAAAACTATGCGCAACCACGTATTGTGGCTGTAAAAGTGAATTTAGATTTGTTTATTGATAGTCGTGATTTTGAAGCATCGGGTGAATATGCCATGATTAACAAAACCGATAAAGCCATTGATAGCATTTTCTTAAATCATAATGATTATCCAAGTACATTTAAATTTAATCGTGAAAATACATTAGTAAAAGAGGATACACTCTACAATTTTGATATTTATAGGTTAAAACAGCCCTTAATGCCAGGAGATTCAATGACCTTAGATTTTACGGTTAAGAACAAACCTAATACGTTATTTGTATCTAATTCCCCGATTATCGAGAACGGAACATTTATTAATAATATGCAATTGTTTCCTAGTTTTGGTTACAATGGCGGCGAACTTACAGATGATAAAACCCGTGAAAAATACGGTTTACCACCCAATGCGTTAAAACCATTGCCTTCAGATTCCACCGCTTTAGGAAATACCTACATTTCAAAAGATAGTGATTGGATAGATTTTGAAGCTACAGTAAGCACTAGTAAGGACCAAATAGCCATTGCACCTGGTTATCTTCAAAAAGAATGGGAAGCCGATGGAAGACGTTATTTCCATTATAAAATGGATAGTAAAATCTTGAATTTTTACGCTTTTAATTCCGCAGAATACAAAGTAAAGAAAGATAAATGGAAGGATGTAAATCTCGAAATTTATTACCATGAAGGGCATGAATACAATTTGGAAAGCATGATGGATGGTATGAAAGCTTCTTTGGAATATAATACAGAGAATTTTAGTCCGTACCAGCACAAACAATTACGTATTATTGAATTCCCAAGTGGTGGTTTTGCCCAATCATTTCCTAATACCATTCCGTTTTCTGGTGATGTAGGATTTATCGCTGTCGTAGATGACGAAGATGATGAGGACGAGGCTGGTTTAAATTATATGTATGCGATTACAGTGCATGAAGTTGCACATCAATGGTGGGCACATCAAGTTATAGGTGCCGATGTTTTGGGGGCAACGATGTTATCTGAAAGTTTATCGGAATATGTGTCTTTAAAAGTGCTAGAAAAAGAACTTGGAAAAACGCAAATGCGTAAGTTTTTGAAAAAGTCTTTAGACGATTATTTATTTAGAAGAACTTTTGAACGCAAACGAGAAAAACCGCTGATGTACAACGACGGTCAAGGCTATATTCATTATCAAAAAGGCTCATTGGTATTTTATGCCTTAAGTGATTATATCGGAGAAGATGTGCTCAATAACGCTTTAAAAACTTATGTTGAAAAAGTGAAATTTCAAGAACCACCGTATACCACATCTATTGATATGGTCAACCATTTAAAAGCGGCAACACCAGATAGTTTGCAGTATGTAATAACAGATATGTTTGAAACCATAACCTTATACGATAATAAAATAAAGACAGTGTCATCTACCGAATTGGATAATGGTAAATACCAAGTTGATATTGAATTTGAAGTGAGTAAATACAGAAATGACGAACGTGGCAAACAATTATTTTCTGAAGAAGGAAGGGATTCAATTTCTTATTTGCCGGAAGGAAAAGAAAAACCCATTTTATCCTTACCGCTTCAAGATTATATAGATATTGGCGTATTCACTGAACATGAAGTTGATGGAAAAATGAAAGAGAAACAACTATACTTAAAGAAACACAACATTACAGTGATTGATAATAAAGTTTCGATTATTGTAGATGAAAAACCAACGGAAGTCGGTGTAGACCCTTATAATATATTAATTGATAGAAATTCTGGGGATAACCGTCAGAAGTTATAAGTAGATTCAAGATTAAATATTAAAAGACCTTTCAGATGTTATCATTTGAAAGGTCTTTTTGTTTTGAGGTAGGCCGAATGTTGTACCTAAAGGCACAATGTTAACCTAGCGATTCATTGTTTTACCGGTATAAAGTCCCTAACGGGACGAATTGCTACTTTTTTAATTTGTTTGAATATAAATCAAGAATTATTGATTTATATAGATTTTGTAAGTTCATAAACCAGAAAGGGTTTTTATTGTTTTGGTGAGTTGATAAAGTTTGTCCTGTTAGGGACAGAACATCGGTAAAAACAAGAGATATAACTGTGAAGCGTGCCTTTAGGTACGCCATATGTTATACCTAAAGGTATTGCGTTAATGCAGTGTTTCAATATTTTACCGATAGAAAGTCCTTAAAGGGACTAGTTATTTTATCGGAAATCATGTTTCTAAAAGAAATTCAAATTACCCCATAATATTAATAAGAATTTAGGGTTATAGACTTAATTATTATTAATTTTGAATTTACTGTAATCCTTTATATTTGGAACGGTTTTGGTACTAAAAAATGTAATGAAATATTTAACCTACATCGCATTATTTTTTTCAGTCGTATTAAATGCGCAAGACAATCCTGTAAAACAAGATTCTACAGATACGCATTATATGATTATTGAAGGGGATTCTGTTCCTGTAACTTCAGTAGAATTGAAGGAGGTTTTAGTATTACCTAATTTAAGGTTCGAAAATCGTGAAGCCAGAGTCCGTTACATTATTTTAAGACGAAAAACCTTAAAAGTGTATCCTTATGCAAAGCTGGCTGCCGAACGTTTAGAAGCGCTACAAGAACGCTTAGATGGTTTAGAACGTAAACGAGATAAAAAGCGTTATGCTAAGATTATTCAGAATTATATTGAAGATGAATTTTCTGCCGAATTAAAGAAACTAACCAAAACCGAAGGTCAGATATTAGTAAAACTGATTCACCGACAAACCGGAAAAACAGCTTTTGATTTAATTAAAGAACTGCGAAGTGGTTGGCGTGCCTTTTGGTTTAATAGCACAGCTGGATTGTTTGATATTTCATTAAAACGCGAATTTGTACCAATAGAGGTAGAAGAAGATTATTTGATTGAAGATATTTTACAACGGGCATTTCAAAGTGAGCGTTTAAAACATCAAGATGCCGCTTTTGATATTGATTTTTATGATTGTGTGAACAAATGGTCTAAATCCAAATTAAGATATCAAAAGAATAAAATTTAACGATGCGCATTCAAACGAAACTCGAAGAACAACTTAATGCCTGGACACATGGTTTTGGAGCACTTTTAGGAATCGCTGCCCTAGTTTTACTTATTCTAAAAGCCGATACGCTTAAACCTTGGCATTTATTTAGTGTTATGGTTTATGGGATTTCCATAATCATTTTGTTTTTAGCTTCCACATTTTACCATGCGGTAGAAGGGGAGAAGCGCAAATACTATTTTAGAATTGTCGATCATATTAGCATTTACCTTCTCATAGCTGGGACTTATACACCAGTGTTATTAATTTTACTACCCGATAGTTTTGGCTGGACTTTATTTTGGACCGTTTGGGGAATTGCCGCTTTTGGTGTGATTTTAAAACTCTTTTTTACAGGGAGGTTCGAAGTTTTTTCAACCTTACTATACTTAGTTATGGGCTGGCTTATTGTATTTGATTTTTCAAATGTTTCAGAAGCACTAGGCCCACAAGGGATATTGTGGTTGTTTGCAGGTGGATTGTCTTATACCGTTGGTATTATTTTTTATGCCGTTCAGAAAATTCCATATAACCATGTAATATGGCACTTATTTGTATTAGGTGGTGCCATTTGTCACTTCTTTATGGTGTACTTATATGTGTTATAAAAATGTTTAAATTGCTATATTATTTGGTATCAGCACGAGAGTTAAATCTTTAATCATTCCCATAAACCAAGTCTAAAAAATCAGATTTTTCTATAGTTCCAAAATAATCTTGAATAGAAACGTCTTCTAATTTTTTAGTGATTTCAAGTTTATCATAAGGGACACCAATAAGCAGGTTTTCAAGGTCTGAAACCGGTTGTCTTCCAAAAAAATCTCCAAAGACTTTAAATTCTGAAATACGGCCTTTTTCAACAAAAATACGCAGGTCAATTTCACCTACAGGAAAACGCTTATTACGTTGAATATTAAACTTCGGTGAGCGTCCATAATTCCAATCCCATAAGTCATATTTTTCGGCTTTTAAATCGTGAACAGCTTTCCATTCTGATTCTGTTAATTTATAAGTTTCAAACGGTTCGCTAGCTTCATATAAACCTGTGAGCAGTTGTTTTTTAAAGTCTTCCATAGCCATAGGTGCATTTAAAAACTCGCTGATATTAGCAACACGACTTCTAACAGATTTATGACCTTTAGATTGTATTTTACTCATTTTTACCTGAAGCGCTTTAACCACTTCACTCATATCGGTATCGAATAACAAGGTTCCGTGACTAATCATGCGTTTTCCGGTTGAAAATTGAGCTGTACCAGAAATCTTTTGATCCTTAACTAAGATGTCATTACGGCCTTTTAATTCAGCAGAAACCCCCATATCATTCAACACACGAATTACTGGAGCCGTAAACTTTTTAAAATTACTAATGCTTTTGCCATCATGATTGGTAATAAAACTAAAGTTTAAGTTGCCTAAATCGTGGTAAACAGCACCACCACCAGAAACCCGTCTTACAACTTCAATATGATTAGCTTCAATATATTCTTGGTTAATTTCTTCTAAGGTATTTTGGTTACGACCAATGATTATCGATGGCGCATTAATGTAAAACAATAAATAATCCGTAGAGGCATCAAAATGTCTTAAGATGTATTCTTCTAACGCTAAGTTTAGTTTAGGATTGTTGTGGCCTTCGTTATCAATGAAAATCATAAAAATTATTGTTTTTGGTACCTTACAAAGATAAAGATTTTGAAATAGTAGATTTAGATTTTGGTCTAAGTATTAACTACTTTTTTAATATAAATATTAAAAGTTCTAAATAAGAGCGAACTTAAAATTAAAAACAAACGGACATTCGTTTTTAGGGACTAATGTTGTTAATTATTGAGATTAAAAAAGTTTAAACAAGCTTGAAAAAAATAACTTAAAAGCGCAAAATTGAAGTTTCTTCATAATAAAAACTATTTTAGCTATGTCACTCTTAATCGAAAAGACAACCAAATCAACAATATATGGCACATAGTCAAGAGCTTATCAATAAATTAATTGATAAATTAGAACTACTTTTTGAAAAGCAGGCCGAGTTTTCTTCTGAAATAAATAGTCTTAAGGAAGAATTATACCGTTTACAATCTGGTAATACGCTTGAAACTAAATCTGAATTAGACGTTGAAGTTAAAACTAGTTTAAAACCAGAATTAGAAGTTAAACCTGAAGCCGTTAATGTAGACGCTGAATTTGAAGCCGAAACTGAAACAGAAAAAGTAACAGATACTAAACCAGAACCTGTTTTAGAATCCAATTATCAAGACGAATTTTCTACGGTTGAAAAACCTATAACATCATCTGAAGCTCCAAAGTCAAAATCGAGTTTAGAGAAATTTATAGGCGAAAACATTCTTAACAAAATAGGAATTTTAATTACCATAATTGGTGTGGGCATAGGCGCTAAATATTCCATAGAAAATGATTTAATAAGTCCATTAACCCGAATCGTTTTAGGATATTTTACAGCGATTGGCTTGCTAGGTTTTGGAATTAAATTAAAACAAAAATACGAATCTTACAGTGCTGTTTTGGTGAGTGGATCTATAGTGATTTTGTACTTTATCACCTTTTTTGCTTATAGTTTTTATGATTTAATTCCGCCGATTCCCACATTTGCTTTAATGGTTGTTTTTACAATATTTGCAGTCGTTGCTGCCATTAGTTATAACCGACAAGTAATTGCGCATATAGGATTGGTTGGCGCATATGCAATACCGTTTTTGTTGAGTGATGGTTCTGGGCAAGCGGAGGTCTTGTTTACTTACATGGCATTAATTAATAGTGGAATTTTAATTATTTCTTTCAAAAAATATTGGAAATCACTTTATTATTCTGCCTTTATATTTACGTGGCTCATTTTTGCATCTTGGTATATTTTCGATTATAGTTTTAGAGCAGATTACGGATTAGCTTTAATTTTCCTCACCGTATTCTTTCTCATATTTTATATCACATTTATCGCTTACAAGCTATTGAAAAAAGAAATGTTTAATTCGGGAGATGTTATACTCCTACTTTTAAATTCTTTTATCTTTTATGGTTTAGGTTATGCAATTTTAAGCGATAGTGAAACAGGATCACAATTATTAGGACTCTTTACTTTAGGCAATGCACTGATACATTTTATAGTTAGTGTGTTATTCTACAAGATGAAATTAGGCGATAAAAAGTTGTTTTATCTAGCTTCTGCTATGGTGTTGTTGTTTATTACTATTACGGTTCCTGTGCAGCTTAATGGCAATTGGGTCACTCTATTATGGGTTACTGAAGCTGCATTATTATTTTGGTTAGGGAGAACAAAAGGGATTTCAATTTACGAAAAACTATCATACCCCTTGATGTTATTAGCTTTTCTAAGTATTTTACAAGATTGGTCATATGCCTATGATTTATATTATGGTTTTGATATAGATCCCAAAATGACGTCTGTTTTTAACATCCATTTTTTAAGCTCACTTTTATTTATTGCAGCTTTTGGTTTTATAGTTTGGCTCTCTAGAAAAGACAACTATATTTCAGCATTTAAACCCGATTCAACTTGGTATAAATTATGTGCTTTTGCTATTCCTGCAGTATTTTTGTTTAGTACTTACTATGCTTTTAGGTTGGAAATCGAATTCTATTGGGATCAATTATATTATGGATCGACAATCAATGTTACTTACGAAGGAAGTTATAATGATACCGTTTATAACTATGATTTAAAGGATTTTAAAACCATTTGGATTGTCAATTATTCATTACTGTTTATGGCTGTGTTAGCTTTTGTGAATCTAAAATTGATCAAGAATAAAATATTAGAAAAAATAGCATTAGGCTTAACGGTTATTACTATTTTAACATTCTTATCATTAGGCCTCTATGCTATAAGTGGATTAAGAGAAAGCTATTTAATGCCTTCAGAATATTTTGCGGTAGACAGTTTCTATTTATGGATTCGCTATGTGTCTTTTATCTTTTTAGCCTTAGCTTTATTGACCTGTTATAAATTTATTAAACGTGAAGGTATCGCCAAAGGTTATAGAATTGCTTATGATATTTTATTACACCTTTCAATTATTTGGGTGTTAAGTAGCGAACTTATTCATTGGATGGATATGTTTGGTTATGATGCTATGTACAAACTAGGCCTAAGCATTCTCTGGGGGATTTATGCTTTTATTTTAATTGCTTTTGGCATCTGGAAGAACAAACCGTATTTACGAATTGGCGGTATGGTTTTCTTTGGTATTACCTTAGTAAAATTATTCTTTTACGATATTGTGCATCTCAATACCATTTCTAAAACTATTGTGTTTGTATCACTTGGTATATTACTTTTAATTATTTCATTTTTATATAATAAATACAAAAACCAAATTACAGATGAGAATAACGACTAAGCTATTTACGGTTTTTTTTATTGGTTTTTCACTTGTTTGTTTTGCACAATTAGAAACTTACAATTATAAGAGAACACTTAACAATGTTAGCGATGAATGGCATCAAATTATTTTGCCAGAAGCTGTATTTGGAAATTTAAACCCGAGTTTTTCAGATATAAGAATTTATGGAATTACCCATAAAAAGGATACTATTGAAGCGCCTTATTTTCTTAAGATTTTGTCAGATAAAATAAGTAATAAGACTGTTCCTTTTAAAATTATAAATAAAACGAAAAGTAATGAAGGCTATTATTATACGTTTCAGTTGCATTCTGAAGCTACCATCAATCAAATTAAATTGAATTTTGAAACACAGAATTTTGACTGGAAAGTTGATTTACAAGGCAGTCAAAATCAAAACGAATGGTTCACAATACTTAATGATTATAGAATATTAGCTATTAAGAATACATCGACAAATTTTAAATTTACAACACTTCAATTTTCTGAAACTAAATACCGTTTTTATAGGCTTTTTATAAAGCATAATGAGCAGCCTGAGTTAGTCTCTGCTCAGCTTTATCAACAAGAAATTATAGAGGGAAGCGCTGTTGATTTTTCAGTTAAAAAGTTGACAACGGAAGACGACAAACAGCTTAAAACCACAACAATTGATTTAGAATTAGAACAAGCTGTAGCCTTGAGTCATTTAAATATAGATATCAGCAATACGTTTGATTATTACAGGCCTATAAAAATTGAATACCGTAGAGATAGTACAAAAACTGAAAACGGTTTGATTTACGACTACAAAACCATAACAAGTGGTACTTTAAATTCTTTAGAACCCAATCATTTTAAGTTTCGAGATATTATTGCTAAACACTTAAGGTTAACAATATATAATGAAGATAATCAAGCCTTAACGGTTTCTAATGTTTTGGTAAAAGGCCATCAATTTCAAATGATAGGACGTTTTACTGAGAAAGCGGATTATAGTCTGGTTTACGGCAAATCTTCTGCAAGATTACCTAATTACGATATAACTAAATTTGAAACTAAGGTTCCGGAGCATTTAAAAGCTTTAAAAGTAGGAACGGAAGAATTGATTTCAAAACCTAAAAAAGTTACCGTAAAACCATTGTTTGAAAACAGTTATTGGCTTTGGGGAATTATTGGTGTGGCAATTTTAATTATAGGTGGTTTTACTTTGCGCATGTTGCAAAAAAGCTAAGAAATATCAGTTTTTAACCTACAATTTTTCCATCAACCATAGTTAATTTTCGGTCAGCCATGTCAGCTAGTTCTTCGTTGTGTGTTACAACCACAAAAGTTTGATTGAATTCATCTCTTAATTTAAAGAATAACTTGTGTAATTGGTCAGCAGAAGCACTGTCTAAGTTTCCAGACGGTTCATCTGCAAAGATGATATTCGGATTATTAATTAATGCTCTTGCAACTGCCACACGTTGCTGTTCGCCACCAGACATGCTATTTGGTTTGTGGTGAATTCGCTCTTTTAAACCTAAATAATCTAATAGTTCAATAGCACGTTTTTCAGCATCAGCTTTAGGTGTATGATTTATAAATGCTGGAATGCAAACATTTTCTAAGGCTGTGAATTCAGGTAATAATTGATGAAATTGAAATATAAAACCAATGTTCTTATTTCTAAATTTAGCTAAGCCTTTATCGTTGAGTGTTTTTATAGATTGGTCGTTAATTACCAATTCAGTATCCGATTTATAATCGGGTTTATCTAAAGTTCCTAAAATCTGAAGCAATGTGGTTTTACCTGCGCCAGAAGCACCAACAATAGAGATGATTTCGCCTTCTAAAATGGTTAAATCAACGCCTTTTAAAACTTGTAGGTTTTTATAGGCTTTCTTAATTTGCTTTGCGGAAATAACTGTTTTACTCATACGCTGTGAAAGTAATACTTAATGCATTAATCTACAATTTTAAACTACAGATTTATGGTCTTTAAACTATAATCCTTAAAATAGGAAAGATGAAATTTTAAACCTTTTTATTCTTTAACTCTAAATTACATTGTATTATGCCGAAAATGGCAGTTGATATTTATTTGGAATAATAATTGCTTTTAATTTTATAATAATATTGATTTTTTAACGTGTTAAAAATAAGAATGCTTCAGAAAGTATATTTATAAAACGCTGCATTATTCACTTACAGTACTTAAAAATTCAACTGAAATTATCTAAAACGAAATGAATAAATACAAAAAATTAGGATTAGGGCTTCTTTTTGATGCCTTAGGTCTTGTCTCTTTTATAATTCCTGGTGTCGGCGAATTTTCCGATATTGTTTGGGCGCCTGTTTCAGCATGGCTAATGACCAAATTATACCTTGGTAAACCCGGTAAGGTTGCAGGTGTTATTTCTTTGGTAGAAGAAGCATTACCTGGCTTTGACGTTATACCAACATTTACACTTATGTGGTTGTACACTTATGTTTTTAGCTCGGATAAACCAGTAGAAGAGATTTAAATGGTTATAACGTATAAGTAACACCAACATTTACATTGCGTCCCATATTTAAAATACCATCCGTTTTTAATCGTGATAAATGGTGGATGTATTTGGTGTTCAATAAATTAGTTGCCGATACGGATACATTCATATCATTATTAAATACGTTAAAAGTGCCGCCAATACCAACGCTTAGTAAATTATAAGCTTCTGAAGTTGTTTCAAAAGTATTCACGTTATTTTGTGCAAATGTAGAACGTAAAGTTGTAAACGCATTAATTTGTTTAATGGCTTTTGTATCAAATTCTACCCTAAGCGTATTTGTTAATGAATTTGCAGGAATTAAAGGTAAATAATCGTCGTTATCCAATTGTCCTGTTACAGTTTCAAAACTGCTTTCCAGGTGTAACCAATGTATAGGGTGCGGATGCAAATGCAAGCCAAATTCGCCACCATATAAAGAAGCATTTTCTTGTTCGTATAAAAATACAGGGTCGTCATTTATGAAGTCACCATTCGGATTTAAGAAAATATAATCGTTGACTTTATTATAAAACGCATTCGCAAAAAGCTCTATATGTTCATTTTTGTATTCTAAAGCTAAATCAATTTGAAAGTTCTGTTCGTTGGTTAGGTTAATATCACCAATTTCATAACGGTTTGTCCCTTCGTGTGAACCATCAGATGCTAATTCCGCTAAATTTGGTGCTCTAAAACCTGTTGCAAAATTTAATCGAGTTGTAAAGTTTTTAAAAATATCAGTTTTAAACCCTAAAGCTCCATTAAAGGAATTGAAGGTTTTATCGGTATTATTTTCAATAGCAATAGACCTGAAATCGTATCGTGCTCCTAATTGGATATCTATAGTTTCAAAATGTACGTGTGAAGTTGCTAAAACACCAAAATCATTAGTCGTAGCATCAGGGATAAGTATTTCTTCGCCATAATTTGCATTGGTTTGATGCATACCTTGCACACCCACAATAGTCTCAAATTTCCCCAAAGTTGGAAGATTGTATTTTATATCGTAATTAAAAGTGGCTAGCTTCATGTTTAAGGCAGCATCTAGGTGTTCTAATTCGTCTTCATGTTCATCATCATGGTCATCAAAGTCATCATGCTCATCATCATGGTCGTGATCGTGGTCATCATCATCATCATCACCTGCATCATGACTATGGTCGTGGTCCTCAAACTCTTTTCGGTTATTATAGATGTAGCCTAAGGTAATATCTAGACTAGAATCATCAAAAAACACCGTTGATTTTGAACTAAATATATGGTTGTCTATTTGTTGGTAAGGCTGTAGAGGGGTTCTGTCTGTAGATTGGATTCCAATACCTTCAGTCAATCCTAATTTTGAACTATTTATATTGTATCTCAATTCGGTTTTAAATTTTGAAGCCTGATAACCCAATCCAGCTTTAAAATCTTGTTCCCTATAGCGTGTGTTGGTTACGCGATAATCTGCTGTTTCGTAATCTGAATGCTCGGTTAAACTACCTCTAAACAAAAATTTGAAGCCATTGCTAGAAGTTTTGTAACCTGCATTGGTATTATAACCTTTGGTGTTGCTAAAATAATTGATAGAAGCATCTGTAGCAGATTGATCCATGCCAGCAAATCGTTCGGGATTAAGATATAAAACACCGCCTAGAGCGTCGCTGCCATAGAGTAGGGAAGCGGGACCTTTTATAACCTCAACACTTTCTATTCCTGCATCATTTATTCCAAGACCGTGTTCGTCTCCATATTGTTGATTTTCTAAACGTACGCCTTGTGTATAAACCAACACCCGATTA
This sequence comes from Winogradskyella vidalii, assembly GCF_013403955.1. Classification (GTDB taxonomy): domain Bacteria; phylum Bacteroidota; class Bacteroidia; order Flavobacteriales; family Flavobacteriaceae; genus Winogradskyella; species Winogradskyella vidalii. The sequence goes on from NZ_JABFDG010000005.1 coordinate 293,735, forward strand.
GAGCTCAACCCTCTAATAACAGGTTTACCAATACTGTTGCCAGTACTCACACTTTCCACACCAGCAATTGTAGTTATACCTTCGGCTAATGTTAAGGCTCCTGAGGCTTTTAAGTCTTTTATTTTTTTCTGTTCTACCTTCATCACATTGTCACTTTGTAATTTGTGAAAAGGTGTAGAAATGATAACTTCTTCCATTTCCATGGCAGATTTAAGAAGCTCAATAGATATATAGTTATCCGTCGGCACCGAAATGTTTAAGGATTGGGTTTGAAATCCTATATATGAAAATATTAGCTTATGTGTACCTTTTGATAATTCTAGGGTAAATTCGCCTTTTTCGTCGGTTACGGTACCAGTTTCTATTTCTGGGGCATATACCGTAGCATAAGGAATTGGAGTTTGTGTTGATTGCTCTAAAACTATACCTTTTATAACATTTTGTGCATAACTATTGGCGCAAAAAAGGCTTAGTACTATGACTAGAATTCGACTCATAAATAATGATTTATTAATTTGGAATACGTAGAGTATTTGTAATGGATTAGAACCGCTATTTTTCAATTTTAAAATAGCTTAACATGTTCTTTTTTTAATTTAAGAAGCGTTTTAATCCAAATCGACCCAACATTTTCTTTTCAAATTCCCAGAAGAACTTAAACTGACCAAAAAGCCATCCAAACGTCACGAGGAGTATTTGGTAGAAAACGAGTCCAATAGTAATAAATAAAAACCAGTAAAGAATAGGGTTTAAGTTTTCTTTAGTAATTCCCATGAGTATCATAATAGGTCTTCCAATATATAATGAGGAAGTACCTGTAAACGCAAACACCATAAATACACGAATCATTTCCCATTTATAATCGAGAATCCATTTCTTTTCTAATTTTTTAAATATGAAGAGTGTTAATTTCAATAATAGGAAAAAGAGCCCTGAAGCGATAATTATTTTGAAGACAAAATTATAATCTTTAACAATGGCGTTAGAAATTTTAAAAGCAGAATAGCCCAAAATAATTAGACCAAAAAAGGGAAATAACAACTGCCAATTGTGTTGAATCTCCCAATGTTTTTTAAATTTTTCCATAGCACGAATTTCGTGTAGCAAAACTAATAAATTATGATGTATTTACAGACTAAATTCTGGGCGTAAAAGAAGAGAGGCGTTGTTTGTATTTTATTTGAAAGTAAACAAAGTAATTATATAGCTTATAGTTAATCTCGTAACCGTAGTCCGTACGTGTGTCGTAATCAATACGTAGCTCATATAAATCGGGGTCATAAGACATCGGTTGCAAATTTCTTTGATTCCAAGCCTGTACTAATACTTCGTTTCGGGTTTCTAACCACTCTTGTGTATAATAGCCTTCTGGTCTCGCGGTTCCAGCAAGCCAGGCATTAAAACCAGGCTCTATAATAATGATTTCATAATCATTTTCAGCACTACTTATAGAAACCGTATCACTCTGTATTAAGCTGTTTTCGTTTTCATTATTTATAGTTTGATTGGTGTTGTATGATTTACAACTGGCAATTAAAATAAGAATAATAATAAAGGGAATAATCTTTTTCATCTGGGTTTTGTGTTTTTCATAATCCGATTTTGTTCTCGATGTTGTTAGATTTTTAAATGATAAATATTTGAACAAATTCGTTTTATACGTATTAAAGATATTAAAAATGTTAATGCTTTTTTAGTTTTTATCTTGAATTAACACTACAAAGCACGACTATAAATAGTGCTTTTTCAACCTAAAACTTGTAAAAAGGTCTTTTGAATGCGTAAAGTTATTATTAGAGAAAGGAAAAGTACATAACACAAAAAGCAGCTCTTAAGAACTGCTTTGTAAATTATTATAGAAGTATAAATGTTTTATTTCCCGAATAAACCACCTAAAACATTCCCAATGCCACCTTCGCTTTTGTTGCCACCTAAAACCATGCCTGCAACATCATCAATAACACTACCGTCACCATCAGCATCTAATATTTTTTCTAAGAAATTTTGTTCATTAGCAGCATCGCTACCACCAAGTAAACCTCCTAAAAGACCACTAATATCATTTGAAGAGCTCACATTATTTTGGCTCGCTTGCTTTCCTAAAACCCCCATTAAAATAGGCGCAGCTACTTTTAAGATATTCTGAACAGAACTAGCATCTAAACCTGCTTTTTGTCCGATAACTTGTTGTACACCTTCTTGTTTGCTCCCTAAAACATGACTAAGGATTTTATCGCCATCATTTTTTACCGATTCATCAACACCACCACCAAATAAACCACCTAGGTTATCTAAAATGCTACCATCATGTTTGCCTCCACTAAGTGCTCCCATAAGCCCTTCTGCACCTTCAGTTGTAGAAGCGTTACGCTCCATTGCTTTAGTAAGTACAGGTAATGCCATAGTTAATACACTACTTGTTTTACTCTCATCTGTTCCTGTTGATCCAGATACACCACTGATAATGGTTTTTCCTAAATCGCTATTTAATAAATCTAATATTCCTGCCATTTTTATATATAATTAAGGTTAATAATTTGAATGTTTTAAGGTACAAAAAAAGTCCTACATATAGTAGGACTCATTTTATTTGATATGGTCACATAATTATGTTAACCAAGAATTGTAATAATTTGTTCTGCTAGTTCTGTACCAATTCTATCTTGAGCTTCGTTGGTTGCAGCACCAGTATGTGGCGTTAATGATAATGCAGGATTCATTAATAATTGAATCTCTGGTTGTGGTTCTTTTTCAAAAACATCTAAAGCTGCTCTAGACACTTTTCCACTTTTAATTGCATTGACCAAGGCAACTTCGTTAACAACACCACCTCGAGCAGCATTGGCAATGATTACACCATCTTTCATTTGATTGAATTCTTCTTCACCAATCACATAATCCTTTTGGGCAGGAACGTGTAGGGTTAAGAAATCGGCTTGTTTTAAAACGTCTTCTTTTGAAATGGTTTCGATTTCAAAATTCACTTTTTGACCATCAAAAAAGTCCAATTCTAAATTTGCTTTTTCTAAGAATGGATCAAAAGCTACGACTTTCATTCCTGCGCCAATAGCTACTTTAGCCGTTGCCTGACCAATACGTCCAAAACCAAGAACACCTAAAGTTTTACCTTTAAGCTCGGTACCTTTAGCGTATGATTTTTTTAAGACTTTGAATTTAGCATCACCTTCTAATGGCATATCACGATTAGAATTATGTAAAAAACGTGCTAAACCATAAAAATGACCAAATACTAATTCTGCCACGGAATGCGATGAAGCTGCAGGTGTATTAATAACTTTTAAGCCTTTACTACGAGCGTAATCGACATCGATATTATCCATACCAACACCACCACGACCAATAATTTTAAGGCTAGGGCAATTATCTATAATATTTTTTCTAACTGTTGTTGCACTTCGTACTAAAAGAACATCAATATTTTTCTCATTGATGTAGTTTTCTAATTGCTCTTGTGCTACTGTGGTTGTGATAACTTCATAACCAGCAGCTTCTAAGGCTGTAATTCCACTTTGAGAAACGCCGTCGTTTGCTAATACTTTCATTGAAAAACTTGTTTTTTATTTCCGTAAAAACGGAAATATTAAATTTTGTTATAATTATTTTGTGGTGCGATTCCTATTTGTATTGTCGCTCACTTTAAGCTTTGCTTTCTAACTCGCTCATGACTTCAACTAACGCTTTAACGCTATCTAAAGATAAAGCATTATACATTGATGCTCTATAACCACCAACACTTCTATGACCATTAATACCACTGATTCCTGCTTCAGCACACATGGTATCAAACGTTTCTTTTAGGTTTTCATTCTCTAAAGTAAACGTTGCATTCATGTTAGAACGATCTTCTTTTACTGCAAAACCTTTAAAAAGTGGGTTAAGGTCGATTTCAGAATAAATTAAACGTGCTTTTTTATCGTTTTCTTCTTCAATAGCTTTAACACCACCTAAATCCTTTAACCATTGTAAGGTTAACATCGAGGTGTAAACTGCAAATACAGGAGGTGTATTAAACATACTGCTTTTACCGATGTGTACTTTGTAATCCATCATAGAAGGAATTTTACGAGACACTTTTCCTAAAATATCTTCTTTAACAATTACCAATGTTGTTCCTGCTGGACCCATATTTTTTTGTGCGCCAGCATAGATTAAATCGAATTGCGAATAATCTAATTGACGTGAAAAAATATCACTACTCATATCACATACCATTGGGATTGGTGATTTTGGAAAGCTCTTCATTTGTGTTCCAAAAATGGTATTGTTTGTTGTAAAGTGAAAATAATCGTAATCCTCAGGGATATCATAGCCTTTTGGTATGTAATTGTAATTCGCACTTTTAGAAGAGGCTACTTCGTATATATCATCGTAAATCTTAGCTTCTTTAATAGCTTTGTCTGCCCAAGTTCCTGAGTTTAAGTAACCCGCTCTTTTTTCTAATAAATTAAGAGCAACCATTAAAAATTGCGTACTTGCGCCACCTTGAAGAAATAAAGCTTTATAACCTTTACCTTCTAAGCCTAATAATTCTAAAGCTAGTGAACGTGCATTTTCCATAACATCTACAAAAGATTTGCTACGGTGTGAAATTTCTAGAATTGATAAGCCGTTGTCAAAGTCTAAAACAGCCTTTGAAGCTTTTTCCATTACTGATTTTGGTAATACACTTGGTCCTGCACTAAAATTATGTTTTATCATGAAGATTTTGTTTTCATTTCCGTCCTTAAACAATGCGTTTAATAAAATCGGAAATCTTATTAGATTTTTTTTAAACAGCTACAAAGGTGCTAATTAATTGGTTAAAAGATGTTACGAAAATGATAATTTTTGAACTATGTTTTTAACAAGAAATCAACAGTATCCACATTGTCTGCATAATTCCATAGTTTTGGGTGTTGAGTTTTGCCAAATTCTACTTCAGTGTCTTTAATACCGTCGGTAACAATACATTGAATTTTATCCGATTCTGCCTCTAATTTTAGTTGCAACTCATCACTGTTATCATAGTATTCATAAAATAAGGTGGCAATAGGCGAGGCGTAGCTTTGGTCTTCTTTAATCATTAGAAATCCATTTTCTAGCATATTGAATTCACTCATTAAATATACCGCTTTATTGTAATCGTAATTGTTAGCATATTTAGATTCGTGTATAATTTCGTGCCACTTATAAACGGCATTAAAAAAGGCTTCAAAATTATAAGCTTTAGGAACAAATAGTTTAGATACATTTCTACAACCTAAGCCATAATATCTAAAGATGTCATCAGATAACGCTTCCAATTGAGCTTTGGTTTCATTACCGGTTAATACAGCCACTGAATTTCTGTTTTTTCTAATAATTGAAGGCTTGTTTTTAAAGTAGTATTCAAAATAACGTGCAGTGTTATCGCTTCCGGTGGCAATAACAGCATCAAAATTTTCTAGCTTTTCTTCGGTAAACGTTATTTTACCTTTAAAATCAGGTTCTACAACTTCTAAGTATTTAGCCAAAAACGGCAGCAGATGTTTATCGTTAGACGATTGCTTAACTAATACATTATGACCAGAAATCAAAACACATAGAAAATCGTGAAACCCAACTAAAGGAATGTTTCCTGCCATAATAATGGCAACGGTATTTGGTGTTTTAACGGCGATGTTATAGTTGCTTAACCATCGATTAATGTTGCTTTTTGTTAAGGCATCGGCCCAATTGCGCAATGAAAAAGCGATGTTCTTTTTTGTAAACCATCCATTAGATTCTTCGGCTAATTTTAGCTGGTGTTTAAAGCCATCGAAAAACAAATCATTAGCTTCAACGGTGTCATTTTTTATGCTGTCAATTTGTTGAAATTGATTTAAAAATTCGCCTAATTTTATAAATGCGTTAATTCTTTGTTGTAAATCCATGATGTGTTTGGTTATACGATGTTTTGGCTTTATTTTTGCCATTGCAAAATTACGTAAAGCAAATGAGCAAGAAAAGGTTTGATTTTGATAAATTGTATTTTTCAGAAATCAAATAGGGTTCATTTCAAATTATAATTTAAAAAATAAAAATACTATGGCAATTATAATCACAGACGAATGTATTAATTGTGGAGCTTGTGAGCCAGAATGTCCAAATACAGCTATTTATGAAGGTGCAGACGATTGGCGTTATGCAGACGGTACAAGTTTAGAAGGGAAATTAGTACTTCCTAATGGTAAAGAAGTTGATGCTGAGGAGACACAAGAACCTATAAGTGACGAAGTTTATTATATTTCGCCAGATAAATGTACTGAGTGTATGGGCTTCCATGAAGAACCACAATGCGCTGCGGTTTGCCCTGTAGATTGCTGTGTGCCTGATGAAGATCACGTAGAGACAGAAGAAGAGTTATTAGGTAAACAGAAGTTTATGCACCCTAATGGATAGGCTTTTAGTATGACAAAAACATATAGAAATCCTGAGTCTTTGGCTTGGGATTTTTTTTTGCTTTATTTATAATTTAAAATGAGTTTTATTGATTTTTAGCCCTCTAGAATTCATGGTAATTAAACGACTTGTCCTAGGCGTTATTTTGAAATAAATGTCATTTTAATAAAAGAAAAAGACGAATAAAAATTAATGCTTATATTTATAGTTGAATGTTTGCTTTTGCGCTAAAAAAATATATACTATAACATTTTGTGTTTATCCTAAACCTATACACAATTTTACTAAATGAAAAATACTAAACTTCACCTTTTAATCGCAGATGACGATATTGACGATTGCGATTTTTTTCAAGAGGCTATTGATGAAATTGGCAGAATAACACTTTCTGTATTAAATGACGGCGTAGCGCTAATGAATTATTTATCATCCGAACCCGTCAACTATCCCAATTTAATTTTTCTTGATCTTAATATGCCAAAAAAATCAGGACTACAATGTTTGGAAGAAATAAAGGCTATAGATACATTAAAGAATATACCAATTATAATTTATTCTACATCATTAGATAAAACTGTAGTTGATCAGTTATATGATTTGGGAGCGCATCATTATATCCAAAAACCGGGTGAATTTGCCAATATCAAAAAAGTCGTTGAAAAGGCGATTGCATTATTTTCTTCTACCAATTTAGAACAACGTTCTAAAGAAAATTTTATAATACAACCTTAATTTTTACATGATTATAAAACCCGAAAAGCATAAATTTTTACAAGGCGGTGGAGAAATGGGGCAACTCATTAGGTCTAAAGATTGGAGTAATTCGCCTCTTGGTACCCCTAAAGGTTGGCCACAACCATTGAAAACAACAGTCAATGTACTATTGAATAATTCTTTTGGCATGTGTATTTGTTGGGGAAAAGAGTTAACTCAAATTTACAATGATACTTATACTTCTATTTTAGGTGCCAATAAACATCCACTAGCTTTGGGAGGCAGTTTTAAAGAGACTTTTTCTGAAGTTTGGGATGATATAGGTTCTACTTATAATAGCGCAATGGATGGTGAAGCGGTTAATTTACCTAATTTTATGTTGCCCTTAAACCGAAATGGTACTGTTGAAAACTGTTATTTCGATTTTGCATTTAGTCCTATACAATTAGAATCTGGTGAAATAGGTGGTGTTTTAATTACTGCTATAGAAACCAGCAATAAAAAGAAAGTTGAGGATGATTTAGAGAATAGTAAAAATGAACTCCACTTTGTAATTGAAGCCGCTCAATTAGCCACCTATGATTACAACCCACTAACTAATAAATTTTCGTGTAATACGAGGTTGAAAGAATGGTTTGGTTTGGCTCAAAAAGAACAAATAGAACTTTCAGAGGCCTTAAATATTATCTCAAAAAAGGATAGAAATCGTGTGTCTAATGCTATTTTGGCTGTTTTAGATTATGCTTCTGGCGGCCATTTTGATGTCGAATACACCATTATTAATGAGCTCACAAAAAAAGAAACAATAGTACATGCTAAAGGAAAAGCTTGGTTTAACGATGATAAAATTGCTTACCGATTAACAGGTACCGTAGAGGATGTTACCGATCGTGTATTAGCAAGGAAGAAAATAGAGGAAAGTGAGCGTAATTTAAGATTAATGATTCTTCAGGCACCTATAGCAATTGCTATTCTAAAAGGGGCCGACTATAGAATTGAAATAGCTAATAAATATGCCCTAGAATTATGGGGAAGAACAGAAGATGAGATGCTTAATTATCCCATCTTTGAAACCATGCCAGAACTCAATACGCAAGGCATTAGAGAATTGATGGACGGTGTAGTAAATACAGGTAAAAGTTTTTCTACTTCAGAACACGCTGTTCAACTTCTAAGGAATGGAAATTTAGAAACCCTTTATGTTAATTTTTCTTATGAGCCGTTGTATGACTCTAAAGGAAATATTAATGGAATCATGATCATTGCAAACGATGTTACAACCCAAGTAGAAGCTCGGAAAAAAATTGAAAAAAGTGAGCAAAGCATACGCGTTTTAGTAGAAAGTGCACCTTTTCCGATTGGTGTTTATGAAGGAGAAGAAATAAAAATTACCTTGGCCAATAAGTCAATGATAGATGCCTGGGGAAAAGGAAATGACGTTGTAGGTCTGTTATATGAAGATATTTTACCAGAATTTGAAAATCAAAAAATATATGATCAAATACGTAAGGTTTTACGAACAGGTAAACCATACCATGCTAAAGACCAAAAAGTTGATATTGTAAAAGATGGCGACTTAAATTCCTATTACTACAATTATAGCTTTATGCCTCTATTAAATGAATTAGGGGAAACCTATGCTGTAATGAATATAGCTGCCGAAGTCACCGAACTTCACCAAGCGACACAAAAAGTAGAAGAAAGTGAAAAACGTTTTCGAGATTCTGTAATGCAAGCGCCACTAGGTATTGTAATTGTTAGAGGTTCTGAGAATATCATAGAGATGGCAAATGAAAACTATTTGCACATCGTAGACAAAACTAGAAAGGAATTTGTTGGAAAACCGCTGTTTGATATCTTACCCGAAGTTAAAGACGTTATAGCGCCTATTGTTAAAGATATATATAAAACAGGACGTGCATTCTATGGTTACGAATTTCCTATAAAATTAATCCGCCAAGGTAAAATTGAAGAAAGTTATTTCAATTTTGTGTATCAACCATTAAAGGAAAACAATACTATTACTGGTATTATGGTTGTAGCTACAGAGGTAACAGCAACAGTAAAAGCGAAACACATTATTGAGGAAAACGAAGAGAAATTAAAGCTTATTATTGAAGCCAGTGATCTTGGTATTTGGGATTTAAACCTTAAAACCCAAGAGATGGAAGCATCAGACCGATGCTATGATATTTTAGGGTTTTCAAATACCAATATTTTAACTCAAGAAAAATTAATTTCTAATGTGCATCCAGACGACCTTCAAATTAGAGCTAATGCTTTTGAAAGAGCTTATAAAGTAGGGGTATTGCATTATCAAATTAGAACCATTTGGGATGACCAATCCTTACATTGGAAAGATGTTAAAGGGAAAGTGTATTATGATGAAAATGACGAACCCGTAAGGATGTTAGGTACCGTAAGAGATATTACGGAAGAACGCAACTTTCACCAACAATTATTAGAGCGTGAAGAAAAATTCCGATTGCTAGCCGATTCTATGCCTCAGTTTATTTGGACATCTGATCCAGACGGGAGTCTTAATTATTGGAATCAGTCTGTATTTGACTTTTCGGGCTTAACCTTCGAACAAATGATAAAAGATGGATGGTTGCAAATCATACATCCAGACGATACCGAAGAAAATATTAAGGTATGGACAGAATCCATAAAAACAGGTCAAGATTTTTTATTTGAACATCGATTCCGTAAGCATAATGGTGAGTACCGTTGGCAGTTAAGTAGAGCTACGCCTCAAAGAGATGTTAATGGTGTTATTAAACGATGGGTAGGAAGTAGTACTGATATTCAAGAACAAAAAGTATTTACAGCTAAGCTCGAAAATATGGTGAAACGCAGAACCACTGAGTTAGAAAATAAGAATTTGGATCTCGAAAAAATGAATAAAGAGTTACAATCCTTTGTCTATATTTCTAGTCACGATTTGCAAGAACCGCTTCGTAAAATTCAAACCTTTGCTTCGCGAATCAAAGAAAAAGAGTTAGATAGATTGTCAGATAGTGCTAAGAATTATTTTTCTCGAATGCAAACCTCTGCATTTCGAATGCAAAATTTAATTCAAGATTTAATTGCGTATTCAAGAACTAACGTTCAAGAGAACACCTTTGAAATTTACAATCTACAAGACATCATAGACGATACCAAAGAAACCTTAAGTGAAGAATTAGAAGCCAAAGAAGTTATTTTCGAACTCGAAAACATTTGTGATGTTCGTATTATAACGATTCAATTTCAACAGGTGATTTTAAATCTCGTAAGTAATTCAATTAAATTTACGAAAGAGGGAACAACTCCTGTCATTAAAATTTCATGTGACATATTAAAAGGAAAGAAAACAGGAATTCCGGCATTAAAAAACAACCGTACCTATTGCCATATCCGTTTTTCTGATAATGGTATTGGCTTTGAACAAGAGTATAACGAAAAAATATTTGAAGTCTTCCAGCGCTTGCATAGTAAAGAAGACTATTCTGGTACTGGTATTGGTTTGGCTATAGTAAAACGAATTATAGAAAATCACGAGGGCTATATTGTGGCTACAAGTGAATTTGGTAAAGGAGCAACCTTTGATATTTATCTTCCTGAAGACTAAATTACCGAAAGGAAGAACTAACTTTGCACTTTGCTTGATGATATTATTCAAAATCGAGTGATTTAATAAGAACTAACACCACTATGGAACAATCAGAATTTTTAGAACAACATATATTTACCGGTTTAGACAATGTTAATGATAACTTTGAATCTGAAGCGACACATTATTTTTCAGAAACAGATTTTGCAACCGTTTTGGAACGTGCAGAACACTTTGGGCTAAGCATTTATACTATCGAAGCCCGTTTAGATTCGGAGGTTTTTGGTATTTCTAATCACGAAAAATCAAAAAAGAAAGCCACCGACCCAAAATGGTATACGCAAGCCTTATCTGATTTTAAGAAACGCCAATCCGGATTAGTTTACGGTGCCACTTACAAAGTGTCTCAAAAACTTTTAGACCGCCAATAATAAGCTGCTGATAGTATATAGTTTTAAATGTATGACGTATCAAGATGTATTTATAGAATTTTGGGAACAGGTAAAAGTAAGTATTGATGAAGGTACTTTTGCTAAATTAACTATGGCTAAAACCATAGGGAAACCTGAGCTAAAGAATATTTTTCTAAGACCCATCTATGCTGAAGATGATTTTAGAGTAATACTAAAATACAGTTTTAGACCCAAAGAGGTTGAAGATATAGCGGAGGAGATGAGCTTAGAAGCTGCATTACCTATTATAAAGCAGCACATAAAAACTTCATTTCTATCCGTGTTACTTTTTACGACGACAAAAGATGTGACTTTTAAAGTGAACAAAAAAGGCATCGGTAGTATTGTAGAAGGGGCTCCAACGTTTAAAAACATAGTAGAAGGTTAGAATATTAGCCTTATTATTTCGAATTTTTTATCCTTAGTTTGGTTTTGTTATTTTTACTGCAAATAAACCTATCGAGAAAGTGCAGATGATAGCATTTAACAAAACCATTGCTTACACTGAAACATGGAAACACACTTTGTGGATCGCTTTATTGGTTGGTGTAATTCTCCCATTATTACTTATTACTTTAGAGCCTTTTGATACCAGTAATAGTTTTTCTTATAAACACCTAAGGTTAGCAGGGTATGCAATTTGTATTGTTCTGCCTATTCTCGTAGTTCACCCATTTGAAAATTATGTATATAAGCGGCAAGTGAAGCGTTGGTTTGTGCTAAATGAATTCCTTTATATACTCGTTACGTTATTCTTAATATTTGTATGTTGTTTTTTCTATCACTTTTATGTGGTTAGTGGAGCTTCTACTTTAAACACATCTTATATCTGGGGCTTTATTGGAACGTTCGGATTGCCGTTTACACCAATTATTGTGCCTTTGTGGTTGTATCTGCGTTCAAAGTATGGCGTAATTGAAGTGCCACTTCAAGATAAAAAGAATATCGTAGTAGAAAAAAGCATTACGATTCAAGGCGAAAGTAAATCTGAAACCCTCACTATTTTAGAGTCGGATTTTATCTATGCGCAATCCCAACAAAATTATGTTGAAGTCTTTTATCTCACAAAAGATGGGGTGCAACAAAAAATGTTTAGAAGTACACTTTCTAACATTATAAAACAATTACCAAATGCATGGCAAGTTCACCGTTCGTATTTAGTGAATTTAGATTTTTTAACAGCTGTAGAAGGAAATGCTAGAAAGCGTTTCATGAAAATTTCTCATGTCGAAGATAGCATTCCAATTTCCCAGAAGTACTATGCAGCCTTGTCTAAACGGCTTTCAAATTCGTCCCAAGACCTTCAAGATTAGCCCTGAAGTTTCAATTTCGACACAAAATCCTCAGGTTCATCACACTCTTTTTTTTTAGTGGTTTTTATGCGTTCTATTTGTAGGGAACATTAAAAACAACACCAATGAAAAATTTCAAAATCTTAAGCTTTACAATTTTAATCATAGTATTAACGAGCTGTTCTTCGCGCAAATATGTTAACTATTTAAAAGACCATACTGAAGTTGTAGAAATGGCAGATACGCTTCAATTTAATTCCTTAGATGATGACTTTTATAATAACAAACTCTTTTTTGTAGGAGAGGTTCACGAAGTAGCATCATCACCACGAATTGATTATGCCATGTTCACGCAACTTAACGAGAAAGTAAACATAGACATTTACTTAGCGGAGATGGATATTGCCCAAGGCTATTATCTTCAGAAGTATTTAGAAGGCTCAGATGAACATGAATTAAAAGATATTCTTAAAGAATGGGTAGTTTATATCGGAAGCATCTCCGAGCAATACCGAAACAAATGGGTGAAAATGCGAGCATACTATGCCACACTTCCGGAAGTGTCTAAATTTCAGCTTGTGGCTATCGATAAAATTTCAGATTTCAATCTTTTAAGACAATTACTAAATGAGAAATTACCAGTAGCATATCAATCAACAATTCCAACAGATGCTGAAGAATTAATAACTTGGTCAGAGCAGGAGTTAAATACCATCATAGCGTCAGAAGAATCAAAGCTAACAATAGAGGATACTAACCTTCTTAAAAACATTCAATTTAATTTAGCTAACCATAAGAACATAAGGTCTAGAGATCAATTCATGTATCAGAATTTCAAAAGATATTACACACAAAACCATTGGAAAGACGAAAATATTTATGGTGGTTTTGGATTTGCGCACACTTTACAAGCCTATGATTATAGGTTAGCAGGGAAAATAAAAAATGATACTACGATGCCATATTATAATAAAATGGTAAGCATGAATGCCTTATATGTAGATTCTAAATTAACGGTAGATAGTAGGGCATTGCCAAAATTCATGCAAGATAAAGGTCAGGACTTTACACGATTTAAGTATTCGCAAGATAATCGATTGTTCATGTATATTCAAGGTATAGCGGATTATAAATGTGTAACGGAACCAAATTCTATAAGCTTATTAAAATTAGACGCTAAAGATTCACCGTACTTAAATTCTACCCGAGGAACTAAGGTTAAGAAGCTCATCACTATTTGGGATGGTTTGGATATTTTAGAAGGGACTTCCACCACAGATTACGCGCAATATGTGTTTTTTGTAAGAAATGCCGATTGGATTACGCCTGATGAAAATATATAGTCGCAATCATTCTTTGAAATTCTGAGTTTTAGAAGGGGTCATTTCGAACACATGTAAGAATTAGTATGCTTATAATGGATTAAGTTGATGGTATTCCTCGTGCCTTGGAATGACATATTCTGAATTTTTAATATCTGGTATTGATTTCAAAAAATATAATTCAAACTATTACACAAATAACTTACATTTGCAGTCGCAAAATTTCTCATACACATGCTTTTTAATTGAAAGAAGTGGTTTTGAGAAATAAAGTGTTTTATTAATAAGATTCCCGTTTTCACGGGAATGAAAATATATTTTCGATGAAAGCAGGAATCGTAGGATTACCAAACGTAGGAAAGTCAACGTTATTTAATTGTTTGTCTAACGCTAAAGCGCAAAGTGCCAACTTTCCGTTTTGTACTATAGAACCTAATATTGGTGTGGTAAATGTACCAGACCCTAGATTAGAAAAGTTAGAAGAATTGGTGAATCCGGAGCGTGTTTTACCAGCAACAGTTGAGATTGTAGATATTGCAGGTTTAGTAAAAGGCGCTTCTAAAGGTGAAGGTTTAGGAAATCAATTCTTAGCTAATATTAGAGAAACGGATGCAATTTTGCATGTGTTACGTTGTTTTGATAATGAAAATATAGTGCATGTTGATGGTTCTGTAGATCCTATTAGAGACAAGGAAACTATTGATATGGAATTACAGTTAAAAGATTTAGAAACTGTAGATAAAAAACTAGATAAAGTTAAGCGTGCTGCAAAAACAGGGAATAAAGACGCACAAAAAGAAGAAGCTATTCTTTTAAAAATTAAAGAAAACTTAGAGGCAGGAGTTTCAGTTAGAGCTTTAGAATTTTCTGAGGAAGATTACGAAGAGTTTGTACAGCCATCTCAGTTTATTACCGATAAGCCTGTTATGTATGTGTGTAATGTAGATGAAGGCGCTGCAAATACAGGTAATGCCTATGTAGATAAAGTACGTGAAGCGGTTAAAGATGAAAATGCTGAAGTCTTAGTTTTAGCTGTTGGAACAGAAGCTGATATTAACGAGTTAGATGACTACGAAGAGCGTCAAATGTTTTTAGCAGATATAGGTTTAGAAGAGCCAGGTTCTGCAAAATTAATTCGTTCTGCATACAAGTTGTTAAATCAACAAACCTATTTTACGGCAGGTGTTAAAGAAGTGAGAGCTTGGACGGTTAATGTTGGAGCAACAGGCCCGCAGGCAGCAGGTGTGATTCATACCGATTTTGAAAAAGGATTTATTAGAGCTGAAGTTATTGCTTACGATGATTATGTACAGTTTGGAAGTGAAGCCAAAGTAAAAGAAGCAGGAAAAATGCGCGTTGAAGGGAAGAATTACATTGTTAAGGATGGCGATGTGATGCATTTCTTGTTTAATGTGTAACGGTTTATAGCTTGTTGTGTTTAATCTGTTTGTCTGGTTGAGTGCAGTTGAAACCTCTTTTACAAGTTTATTCGATTACTCGTCAATGCTTTGTTTTAAGGTTAGTTTCTAAGATGAACTAAATCACATCAAATGCAACCCCAGAAATCAAAACTTCAATCAACGCAGACTTAAAAACCTGTTTCGATTTGGCTCGCTATATTGATTTTTATCAGCAAAGTCTAGAGCATACTAACAAAAAAGCATTGCAGGTAAAACTTCAGGCTTTACAGAATTAGGGGAGTCAGTGACTTGGGAAGCCAAACATTTCGGAATTAAACACAATCTCACGTCAAAAATCACTGAATTTAATAGTCCGACTTATTTTGTAGATGAAATGGTTTCAGGTGCTTTTATATCGTTTAAGCATGAGCATGTATTTCAGATATAAAACGACAAAGCATTAATGATTGATAAGTTTTATTTTCAATCGCCTTTTGGAACTTTCGTAAAATAAGTGAATCACTTGTTTTTAAAACGTTACCAGACGAATCTTTTGATGACTAGGAAAATACTTTTAAATCAAAAAGCGGAAGAATTATCTGGTATAAGCGATAACGAGCAATAGGTAGATTACCATGTCCTTGGTCATTGAAATGACGGTTTCATTTAGATTGAGTTTAATTAAGAATATTTTGTCTCTAATTTAGTTAGAATTTGTTGAATTCGTGTCAGGTTTCAGTTATTAAGAGTCAATTTCAACCTCAATTTTAAGTTCAGCTTCATTTTCTTATAAGTTGTTAATTACTTTACCTAGGCCTTATTTCATTTTTTAAGGCGATAGTCTTATATTAGCCTTTCATCTTAATGTTTCCAGAATTTCTATGTCAGAACAGACTAACTATACCGAAGATAACATACGCTCACTCGATTGGAAAGAACATATCCGAATGCGACCGGGTATGTATATCGGAAAATTAGGTGATGGGTCTTCTCCAGATGATGGTATTTATATTCTTCTCAAGGAAGTTCTAGATAACTCTATTGATGAGTATGTGATGGGCGCTGGTAAGACCATTGAAATTTCAGTGCAAGGCGAGCGTGTTATTGTTAGAGATTATGGTCGTGGAATTCCTCTTGGTAAAGTTGTAGATGTTGTCTCTAAGATGAATACAGGAGGTAAGTACGATTCTAAAGCCTTTAAGAAATCGGTAGGTTTAAATGGAGTAGGTACCAAAGCGGTAAATGCATTATCGTCTTATTTTAGAGTGGAATCTACAAGAGATAATAAATCAGCCTCTGCTGAATTTGAGCAAGGGAATCTTACCAATCAAGAGCTCTTAGAAGAAACCAGTCGCAGAAAAGGAACCAAAGTAAGCTTTATTCCTGATGAGATTATTTTTAAAAAATATAAGTATAGAAACGAGTATATCGTAAAAATGCTTAAAAACTATGTGTATCTAAATCCTGGATTAACCATAGTTTTTAATGGTGAAAAATATTTTAGTGAAAATGGTTTAAAGGATTTATTGTCCGAAACTATTAATGAAACGGATTTACTCTATCCAATTATTCACTTAAAAGGTGATGATATTGAAGTGGCACTTACACATAGTAAAACTCAATACAGTGAAGAATACCATTCGTTTGTAAATGGACAAAATACAACCCAGGGTGGAACACATCTAGCAGCCTATAGAGAGGCTTTAGTTAAAACCATTAGGGAGTTTTATGGAAAAAGTTATGATGCATCCGATATTAGAAAGTCGGTGGTGTCTGCTATTGCCATAAAAGTGATGGAGCCTGTTTTTGAAAGTCAAACAAAAACAAAACTAGGTTCTACAGATATGGGGGGTGATTTGCCAACAGTAAGAACTTATATTAACGATTTTGTAAAAACCTATTTAGATAATTTTTTACATAAAAATCCAGATACTGCTGAAAAAATCCAACGTAAAATCCTTCAGGCAGAACGTGAGCGCAAAGAATTATCAGGTATTCGAAAGCTAGCTAAAGACCGTGCAAAAAAAGCCAGTCTACACAATAAAAAATTGCGCGATTGCCGTGTGCATTTTGGAGATACAAAAAATGAACGTTATTTAGAAACCACCCTGTTTATTACAGAGGGAGATTCGGCTTCGGGTAGTATCACTAAATCACGAGATGTAAATACGCAAGCTGTTTTTAGTTTAAAAGGAAAGCCTTTAAATAGTTACGGTTTAAGTAAAAAAATTGTTTACGAAAATGAGGAGTTCAACTTGCTCCAAGCTGCATTAAATATTGAAGAATCTCTTGAGGATTTACGTTACAATAATGTGGTAATTGCAACAGATGCCGATGTTGATGGGATGCACATTCGTTTGTTATTGATTACGTTTTTTCTACAGTTTTTTCCTGAAGTGATTAAAGATGGACATTTATATATTTTACAAACCCCTTTATTTAGGGTTCGAAATAAAAAGGAAACCATTTATTGTTATTCCGAAGACGAACGTCGTGATGCGATGGAAAAATTAAAGCCAAAACCAGAAATCACTCGATTTAAAGGTTTGGGTGAAATTTCGCCAGATGAATTTGTGCATTTCATTGGTGAAGATATTCGTTTAGATCCTGTTATGTTAGATAAAGAGATGTCTATAGAAGAATTATTGTCGTTCTACATGGGGAAAAATACACCAACACGACAAGAATTTATTATTGACAATCTTAAAGTTGAACTTGATGTTGTTGAGGAAGCTATATGAGAACTGATAACAGAAAAGTAAAAAACATCATTGTTTCTATCTATTTTCTATTGGTAGTCATTGCTGTTTTTTTAGCTACCGTTTTTAAATCTTATCATTTATTTGAAGGCAGTTCTTTGTATGTCTTTATAGGTTTACTTGTAGCTGTAGTAATTGTGCACTTTATAGCTCGTTTTTTTGAATACGATAGCGATGGTGCTCAAATTATTATCACTAATAGTGGCTTAATACTTAATGATATTTTTAATTATCGAGAAAATAAAGTGGAAATCGCTAAAGATAAGTTGGCAGGTTTTAGGATTATCAATTATTTCTTTTATAAAAGTTTGATTATTTATTCGACCCAAAGCAATGGAAAGATATTAAAGGAACGCTTTAATATTACGTTGTTAAAACGTAAAAAAATCAAATACTTAAAGCAGTCATTGAGGAAGATTATAAAAGAAAACAAAATGCATAAAGAAGGATAAATGGCAGAAGAACATGAAGAGTTATTAAATGAAGAGAGCGGTAACCACGAAACCATAACTAAGGTTACCGGAATGTACAAAGAGTGGTTTTTAGATTATGCCTCTTATGTAATCTTAGAACGTGCTGTACCTGCAATTGAGGATGGTTTTAAGCCTGTGCAACGCCGTATAATGCACTCCATGAAGGATTTAGATGACGGTCGCTACAATAAAGTAGCAAATATTGTTGGTCACACCATGCAATATCACCCTCATGGTGATGCGAGTATTGCTGATGCGATGGTGCAAATTGGTCAGAAAGATTTACTGATTGATACTCAAGGAAACTGGGGGAATATTTTAACAGGTGACCGTGCAGCAGCATCACGTTATATTGAAGCGCGACTTTCTAAATTTGCATTAGATGTTGTTTATAATCCTAAAATTACCGAATGGCAAGCATCGTATGACGGCAGACGAAAAGAGCCTATTAATTTGCCCGTAATGTTTCCTTTGCTTTTGGCACAAGGAGGCGAAGGTATTGCGGTGGGTTTATCGACAAAAATTTTGCCTCATAATTTTATAGAGCTGATTGAAGCTTCTGTAAAGCACTTAAATGGGAAGCGTTTTACGCTTTTACCAGATTTTCCTACAGCTGGTGTTGCTGATTTTACTAATTATAACGATGGTATGCGAGGAGGGAAAGTTAGAGTACGTGCTCAAATTTCCCAGCGTGATAAAAATACTTTAGTTATTACAGAAATCCCTTACGGAACAACAACATCTTCACTCATAGATTCTATACTGAAGGCTAATGATAAAGGGAAAATTAAGATTAAAAAAATTGAAGATAATACCGCTGCAGATGTTGAAATATTAATTCATTTACCTTCAGGATTATCACCCGACAAAACGATTGATGCTTTGTATGCTTTTACCAATTGCGAAACCTCTATATCACCTTTAGGTTGTGTTATTGAAGATAACAAGCCTTATTTTGTGGGAGTCACAGAAATGCTTCGTCGTTCAACTGATAATACGGTTCAGCTTCTCAAAAACGAACTAGAAATAAAACTTGGGGAGTATGAAGAACAGTGGCATTTTGCATCCTTAGAGCGTATTTTTATTGAAAATAGAATTTACCGTGATATTGAAGAAGAAGAGACTTGGGATGGTGTAATTAGTGCGATTGATAAAGGGCTTCAGCCTCACATACAACACTTAAAGCGTAAGATTACCGTTGAAGATATTACCCGCTTAACTGAAATTAGAATTAAGCGTATTTCTAAGTTTGATATTGATAAAGCACAACAAAAAATAGATGCTTTAGAAGATCAGATAGCTGAAGTAAAACATCACTTAGCTAATCTAATTGACTATGCGATAGCGTATTTTGAACGTTTGAAAAAAGAATACGGTGAAGGAAAAGAGCGCAAAACAGAGATTAGAATTTTTGATGATGTAGATGCTACAAAAGTTGTCATTAGAAATACAAAACTTTATGTTAATAGGGAGGAAGGTTTTATTGGGACTTCGTTAAGACGTGATGAGTATGTAGGAGACTGTAGTGATATTGATGATATTATTTGCTTTACTAACGAAGGCAAAATGATGGTCACTAAAGTAGATACAAAAACGTTCATAGGTAAAAATATTATTCACGTTGCAGTTTTCAAAAAGAAAGACAAACGAACTATTTATAACATGATTTATCGTGATGGTAAAAAAGGGCCTTCGTATGTTAAGCGTTTTGCGGTTACGAGTATGACTAGGGATCGTGAATACGATTTAACTAACGGTACAAAAGGGTCTTCGTTATGGTATTTTTCAGCTAATCCTAATGGAGAAGCAGAGGTAGTAACTATCATGTTGCGTAATGTAGGTAGTATTAAAAAATTGAAATGGGATCTAGACTTTGCAGATATCTTAATTAAAGGTCGGACTTCAAAAGGAAATACTGTTACTAAATATGCGATAAAACGTGTAGAGCTGAAAGAAAAAGGGGTTTCTACGTTGAAGCCTCGTAAAATATGGTTTGATGATACGGTGAGACGATTAAATGTTGATGGTAGAGGTGATTTAATAGGTGAGTTTAGAGGTGAAGACCGTTTGCTTGTTGTGAGTCAATCTGGGCGTGTAAAAACTATTATTCCAGAATTGACAGCGCATTTTGAAGATGACATGATTATTTTAGAAAAATGGATTCCTAAAAAACCATTATCAGCAATTTATTATGATGGTGAAAAAGAACGTTACTATGTAAAGCGTTTCTTAATAGAGCAGGAGGGTAAAGAGGATGATTTTATATCGGATCATCCTGACTCGCAATTAGAAATTGTTTCTACAGATTGGAGGCCAATGGCAGAAGTGGAATTCACTAAAGAAAGAGGTAAGGACCGTAAGCCAAACATGGAGGTTAATCTTGAAGAATTTATTTCGGTAAAGGGGATTACAGCACAAGGAAATCAATTAACTAGAGATAAAATAAATCAAGTAAGTTTGCTAGAATCGTTACCTTACGAAGCACCAGATGAAGTGCATGCTGATGAGTTAGAAGTTGTTGATGAGGAAACTGTTGATACTCCATCTCAAGATAGTGCATCATCTAATACTGATACTTCATCTGAAAGGGATAAAGATGATACCGAGTTGAGTGGTGATGGTCAAGGCTCGCTTTTTTAAATATTAGAAGTTTTGAACTTTTCTAATAAATGCTTAGAAAAAGCTTCTACACCTTTTTTAGACATGTGTGTAGCGTCTTTCCAATAGGAATTGTTATTAGTGTTTTTATATAAATTTGTGAAATCCCAATAATTTAGTCCTAATTCTTGCATTAAATTACTGAGTTTTATGTTGTCAGTGTTACAATTATCATTGTACATAGGAGAAGTGACAAATAAAAATGTTTTGTCAGGTGATTTTTCAACGAAGTTTTTAATTGTTTTTAAATAGTCTAGAGCTATAGGGTTTATAGTATGGTTATCTGTGCATTCTGTGTTAATGTGTATAGATTTAGATAGAGTTAAATCTCTCGTTTCTTTGTTAGATTCATTGACGGGAATAGGATCGTATCCATTGTAGGCTTTGTAGTTATAGCTTGGTTTAAAATAATTTTTAATAATACCGATAGCGCTTCCGTTGTAATTTATGCTGTAATAAAACCTCTGAAAAACAGATAATTGTTTAGATTTATGAAGTGCCTTTGTAATTTTGTTGTCTCTTTGGTACTTGGTTTTTAACCCTCTAATATCAGCGCCATCATAGTTAATGTCAAAGAAATTCTTAGTGTCTATATGAACTAAAATGAGTTGTTTTTTAGTTTCAGGTAAGGTGTTAATTAGAGTGCTATTGTATGCAATGTCTACACAATCTACACCCATATTGAAGCTGTTTTTACTAAATAAGTCAACATTGATATGTCTATTTGCCCTTGAATTTCCAAACACCAGAAAATCGGTATTATCTTTCAAAGCCAAGAAGTGATTTAATTTGCCAATAGCTTGGCCTGTCATTACTTTATCACTACTTTATTTAAGCTAAAGAATGCTAACTTGTCTATTCCATAACTAATTAATAGTATGAGGCTAGTGATTTTTAAGAGTTTCTTTAGAGTTTCTAGATTCATATTCTAAAATTGGAAATAAATAAAGTTTTCAGCTGTTGAGTAGAATAAGCATAGTATTAAAATAATAACAGATACAATTATCGAAAGCTTTAAAATACTAAATCGAACACCATATTCTTCTAGTGTTGTATTAGATCTAAATATTTTTAAGTCTATTAAGATGCCTATTGCAAGGAGGAAAAGGGCATTTATAAAAGTGTTGATGTTTCCGATAAACAAAGAATCATAATTAAAGCTGAAAATTTCAGTTAAAATTGTTGATGCGGAATGGAAGTTTGGGGCTCTAAAGAATACCCAAGCAATAAGTACTACTATAAAAGTGTATATATATCCTAGGTTATTGAAGGTTTTAATTTTAAAAGTTGAAAATGTGTATTTTTCCAAACTTAAAAATAAACCATGAATTCCTCCCCATATAACAAAGTTCCATGAGCTACCATGCCAAAGACCGCCGATAAGCATTGTTAATAATAGGTTGCGATAGGTGATAACAATGCCTTTTCTATTTCCGCCTAGGGAGATGTATAGGTAGTCTCGCAACCAGAAGGAAAGTGACATGTGCCATCGCCGCCAAAATTCAGTTAACGTTTTTGAGAAATATGGAAAATTAAAATTCCTATTAAAATTAAATCCAAAGAGCTTTGCGCTACCAATTGCAATGTCTGAATAGCCAGAAAAATCAAAATAAATCTGAAAAGCATAAAAAATAGTAGCTATCAAAAGTGTTGTGCTGTTGTGTATTTCATAATTCCCGTAGACAGAATCTACGTAAACGCCTAAGTTGTCTGCTATATCTACTTTTCTAAATAAACCAATAAAGATTTGAAAAACATCTGTTTTTAATAGTGTTGTATTGAGGTTTCGTTTTTTTTCAATTTGAGGCATTAAATTAGAGGCACGTTCAATTGGTCCTGCTACTAACTGAGGAAACAAACTAACAAACGTAAAAAAACCAACAATATCTCTACTTGCTTTTATTTGGTTCCTGTAGATGTCTATGCTGTAACTCAAAGTTTGAAAGGTGTAAAAACTAATGCCAACAGGTAGAATTATATTTAAGGTCAAGTCATTGACTTGCCAACCTATCGAAGACATCGTACTGGCAAAGGAATCTGCAAAGAAGTTATAGTACTTAAAAATACCGAGCAGACCTAGGTTAGAGCAAAGACTAGCTAATAGCCAGTTTTTTTGTGTTTTTCACTAATAGCATCTTCAATCTTTTGGCCTACATAATAATCTAGAAATGAGCTAAAAATTATAAGTGATAGAAAACGATAATCCCACCAACCGTAAAAAACATAACTAGAGATAAGTAATAAAATATTTTGCTTTTTATAGCTATCTTTTAGTATCCAATACCCGATAAAGACTAAGGGTAAAAAAACAAGATATTCTATGGAGTTAAAAAGCATTAAATAAATGTTTTAAGAACTGAGTTGGTTTGAAAACAATATTAATATTCTTGAAATATAGTGAATCCAATTTCCGGTAGCCAAATAAGTAATGTGATTTTAGTTAAGCGGATTAAAATAAACGTTCTATAGCTTTAGGTAATTTAAAATTATAGGTGATTTGATTTTTATTCCTCATTAGCTTTTACTGTTTAAGTCACTAAATAAAAGCATTATAACGCGAATTTTAAAATTGGGTTAAAATAAATAATGCTGTACTGAATTCTGTGCCGCTAAATAAAGATGGTGCTATTAATAGAATAGCTAGTCAATTTTTACAGCTGTACCTTTTTCAACATTTAAGGGTTTGTTGGGACGCTTAACTGCGAGCTTATATTCAAAGGTATAACTATCTTTAGTAGTTGATAGAATTTTCATGTGAATAGCGTCTTTTTCTGAATTGCTAGTAGGGTGAAGTTTCTTAAGTATAAATTCACAATCATTAATCCAGCGTATAGAAGAGGTGTCAGCCGTTGCTTCATGGTAATCAATATTGTAATCTTCAGTTCTTTTAAACTTGCTAGTTTGTTCTTTTCCGTCTATAGTGTAGGTAAACTCAAAAGTTCCTGTTTTAAAATCTGTACAGTCGCGTTCAATTGAATAACAACTCGATAATAGTGTTAAAGTTAATAGTGCGGAAATTAGCTTCATTTTAGTCTTTTTACAAAGGTAATCAATCGTGTAATTAATATTAAGGGTTATAACTTTTAAAAGTACCGTCTTTGTAAAAAATAACAATTTTATCAATTTCAGAATTTGATTCGGTTTTAGTTGTAGGAACAGGATTTGAAACTTGTGGTTTTGTTTTTGTTTCTGTTTGGTTTGAATTTGGAGATTCTGAAATTTTATGATCTCGAGGAAAATTTCCCTTGCCATTCATCAACCAATATAATTCTACTTCAGGATAGGTGTGAAGTACCTTCATTACAAAGTCTAAACTTGGTTTATTACGGCCACTTAAAACATGTGAAATACTTGAGCGTTGCACACCGACTTTTTCTGCAAAACTAGAAGCTGTTTCGTTGTAGTAATCAATAACTTTTTGGAGTCTTGTTGTGAATTCGGTGGTGTTTATCATTGTAAACTATAGGGTTGAACATTAGGTGTTACAAATGTAATAAATAGTATTGAGACTATGAATATAAATCACCTAACATTACAAATACACATAAACAATTAGTTTAGATAATATTTTTAAATAACTGATTTATAATATTTTGTTGGTTATTTTTTAAAGTGTTTGAATTGTCTTTGTAAACTGATGGTGTTGTAACCATATGTTTTTTATTTGTTGTTTACGTTTGTAACAAAGTGTGAGCTTTTACTTGTTTACAAATGTAAAAAAGTAAATTGTTACATTTGTAACATTAAATTAAGTGGTATGAATATAGAACTTTTAAACAGCGTATTTTCTTCTGATAAAGCTTCAGATTTGCAAGGTCGTTATATTACCAATTCTCACATAGAAAAGTGTTTTGATGCGTTTTCTAAAACTAGAATTTCAACACTTGGACATTCTGTTGAAGGTCGTCCTATTTATAGTTTTAAATTTGGTCACGGTCTTAAAAAAGTATTAATATGGTCGCAGATGCATGGCAATGAATCAACATCGACTAAAGCACTTTTTGATTGTTTTAATCTCTTTGAAGGTGAAAATGATATCATAAAACACATTTTAGAGCAATGTACTTTATTGGTTATTCCTATTTTAAATCCAGATGGTGCTGAACGCTATACGCGTATTAATGCGAATAAAGTCGATTTAAATAGAGACGCTCAAGATTTGTCGCAGCCAGAAAGTAAAGTTCTGAGACAAGCTTATAATGACTTTGAGCCTGATTATTGCTTTAATCTTCATGGGCAACGAACTATTTTTAGCGCAGGGGAAACTAATGCTGTAGCGACACTTTCTTTTTTATCACCTGCACAAGATGAAAGCCGCTCGTTAACGGCTAATAGAAAGTCTGCAATGGCAATTATTGCTGCAATTAATGATTTGGTGCAAAATGAAATTCCTGGAGCTGTAGGGCGCTATGATGATGGTTTTAACTTAAACTGCGTAGGTGATACATTTCAAAATTTTGGTGTACCGACCTTATTGTATGAGGCGGGTCATTATTCTAATGACTATAGTAGGGAAGAAGTGCGACGTTTTATGTTTATAGCTATCTTAAAAGGGCTTGATGCTATTGCTTTGGGAGTCGATAATAGTGGTTATGATGCTTATTTTACGATACCAGAGAACTCTAAATGTTTTTATGATATTATTTTACGAAATGTTAAATTAAAGGAATCTGAATCGGATCTCACAGATGTCGGAATTCAATTTGAAGAAATTTTAGTGGGAAATGAGGTAGAATTTATTCCTAAAATTGCTGCAATTTCAAAATTAAATCAGAAATATGGGCATCGAGAAATTGATGCTGAAGGTCAAATTTTAGCTAAGAAAGAAAATTCCGACCTAAATATAGGCGTCGAAATCGATTTCGTAATGCTAAAAAATGAAAGAATCTTGCTGAAACCTTGAAATAATTCAATTAAAATACATAATTCCTAATGTAAATGTTCTATTTTTGCATTTACTTTAAAGATAATAAGATTATGGCAAAATTTAAATTAGATGAGGTTGATCACCAAATCCTCGACATGCTCATCGATAATACACGAATCCCTTTTACAGATATCGCAAAGAAATTGTTGATTTCTGCAGGAACTGTTCATGTGCGTGTGAAAAAAATGGAAGAAGCTGGTATTATAATGGGATCGTCCCTGACATTAAATTACCAAAAGTTAGATTATACATTTATAGCTTATGTAGGTGTTTTTCTTCAAAATACCTCGCAAACTAAGTTTGTTTTAGAGCGTATTACGCATATTCCTTATGTGACTGTCGCGCATATCACTACAGGTAAGTTTAATATCTTTTGTAAGATAAGAGCTAAAGATACTATGCATGCTAAGGAGATTATTTTTATGTTAGATGATATTGATGGTGTCTATAGAACTGAAACAATGATTTCTTTAGAAGAAAGTTTAAATGATAAAAAACGTTTGATGCATACCATTTTTAATGAGTTGTAATCAATAGTTAGAAAACTATATAGAAAGCCCTTGTATAATTAATACTTAGGGCTTTTTTTATAATCCTACATTTATGAACGAAAGTCTTATAAGCAAAAGTGAATACAATAGTTATTATCAAACGTATATCGATAAAGTTAATTCTGGTATTTCTGTTGTTGAAAGTTTAAAGAAGAATTTAGACGTTGTTGTATCTTTTTACTCAGGTATCCCTAAGGCAAAGCATGATTTTTCTTATGCAGAAGGTAAGTGGACGGTAAAAGATGTTTTGCTTCATGTTATTGATACTGAGCGAATCTTTGCATATCGCGCCTTACGAATAGCGCGCTTTGACGGTACGGCCTTACCAGGCTTTGAGCATAATGACTACGTAGAGGCTGCTAGTGCTAATCATAGAACCTTTACGAGTCTTGTAGAGGAGTATAAATCTGTTAGAGAAGCTACAATAACGTTGTTTAGTAGTTTTAGTTCTGAAGCCTTATTGCAAATAGGTGAGGCAAGTGGATTTCCTATTTCAGTTAGGGCTATTGGCTTTATAATTGTTGGACATGATCATCATCATGCCCAAATTATAAAGGAACGCTATCTTTAGTTGGCGTAGTGTTCAAAAGCCTCTGAAATTAGTTCGTTGCTAACCACACAGTCTATTTTAGGTTTGCCTATAGCTTCAAGTAATACAAATTTTACAATGCCATGGCTGTTTTTCTTATCGTATTTTAATAAATCTATAATATGGTTTTGGTCGTTTTTGGTGATGTCAACCTTAGAGAATGTTTTTAATATTCCTGTTGAAATTAATTCTAAATCTTCAGTACTTAATCCACATACTTTTGTCGATAAATACGTTTCTAAAAGCATTCCAATAGCTACAGCCTCGCCATGAAGTAAAGGTGTTTTGTCAGCATTTTCTAAGAAGTAACTTTCAATGGCATGACCTAAAGTATGACCGAAATTCAATATTTTTCTCAGACCTTGTTCTTTTGGGTCAGAAGTCACTACTTTGTTTTTTATAACAACAGAATCATAGATTAATTGATCTAAATCAGAGATGCTTAGTTTTTCTAAGTGTGTTAAAGTATTCCAATAAGTCTCGTCGTATATTAAGCCGTGTTTCAGCATTTCAGCAAAACCAGAAACCATTTCATTTTGTGGTAAAGTGTCTAAAAAACTAGTGTCTATAGCAACCATTTCCCCTTCATTAATCACACCGATTTGGTTTTTTAATACACCTAAATCAACGCCTGTTTTACCACCAACTGATGCATCTACCATAGCTAATAAGGATGTTGGGATATTAATATAAGTAATTCCTCGCATATAAGTACTGGCTACAAAACCACCTAAATCGGTAACAACACCACCACCGAGATTAATTAATAAGCTATGGCGATCGGCATTATGTTCTGATAAGGCTTCCCAAACCCCTGTACAGATATCTATCGTTTTATGTTCTTCGCCATTAGGCATTTCCATAACTTCTACAGTGATATCAGAAGATTCTAGACGCTCCATAAATTTTGGTAAGCAATAATCATGTGTATTGGTATCTACAAGAATAAAAATTATAGAAGGTTTGGCCTTTTTTATATAACTGTTTAGTGCTGTGTATACTTCAGAATTAAAATATACAGTACTATTTTTTGTTGCAATAGAATTCATTATAAATGATATAGTTTAATGGTGTGAAAATACTTCCTTTTTCAGAAAAAAGTAAAACATATAATAAATATATTTGTGTTTATATATTTTGCTAATGATAAATCACTCTCTTTTTGAAAATACAGCAACAGCGTTTACGCTTAAATCTAATACGGAATTAGATCGTGCTTATTTTTTGTTTAAAATGATTTCTTCAGCGCCTTTGGTACGGATTGGTACGGTTGCAACTAATTTTGCGCTAAAAGCCAATCTACCCGTTGAAGGGTTAATTCGTGCTACGGTTTTTGATCACTTTTGTGGCGGTGTTAGTGAAGAGGATTCTTTACCTGTTATTGATAAATTATACACGGAAGGTGTAAGTTCTGTTTTAGATTATTCTGTGGAAGGTAAAGATGTAGAGAATCAATTTGATAGTGCTATGGAAAAGATCATTAAAATCATTCATTTTTGTGATGATCGCGAAGCCATGCCTATTGTTGTTTTTAAACCATCAGGATTTGGGCGTTTTGAGCTCTATCAGAAGAAAACAGAAGGGAAGGCTTTTACGGCAGATGAAACAGCTGAGTGGGAACGTATTGTAGGGCGTTTTGATGCGGTTTGTAAATTGGCCAAAGAAAAAGATGTGGAAGTACTTGTTGATGCCGAAGAAAGCTGGATGCAAGTTGCTGCTGATGATTTGGTTGAAGAGATGATGCGCCGTTATAATAAAGAGGTAACCATAGTTTACAATACCTTGCAATTATACCGTTGGGATCGTTTTGATTACTTAAAAGATTTGCACCAACGTGCTAAAGCGGCTGGCTTTAAAATAGGTATGAAAATTGTTCGTGGGGCTTATATGGAAAAAGAGCGTGAGAGAGCCTTAGAAAAAGGTTATGATTCGCCAATATGTGAAAATAAAAAAGCTACTGATGATAATTTTAATGAGGCGCTAAATTACATTCTCAATCATTTAGACGAGATATCTGTATTTATCGGGACGCATAACGAAGCGAGTTGCTATTTGGCAATGGAGCTTATGGAGGCGCTTAAAATTTCGAAAGTAGATAATAACGTGTGGTTTGGTCAATTATATGGGATGAGTGATCATATTAGCTTTAATTTGGCTGCCCAGGGTTACAATGTTGCTAAGTATATCCCTTTTGGTCCGGTAAAAGATGTTATGCCTTACTTAATACGAAGAGCAGAAGAGAATACATCTGTTGCAGGACAAACTAGTAGAGAGCTAACCTTATTGAAAAAGGAAAAGAAACGCCGTAAGTTATAGTGTAAAGTATAACTAATGGTTTATAATAAATAAGAAAACCCAATGCATTTTGCATTGGGTTTTTATTATGTCTAAATATCTTTGAAGATTATTCCTCTTCAGATAATTTTTTCATTTCAGTTTCAACCATATCGTAGAACTGATCAATTTTTGGCATTACAACAATACGTGTACGTCTGTTTGTCGCTTTGTTTTCAGCAGTATCGTTTTCTACTAACGGTACATAGTGGCTACGACCAGCAGCAATAAGTTGTTGTGGGTTAACATCTAAGCTTTCTAAAACTCTTACAACAGAAGTGGCACGTTTTACACTTAAATCCCAGTTATCTACTAATGGAGGTCTGCTGTAAGGTACGTTATCTGTATGCGATTCAACCATAGCTTCAAAATCAGGTTTGCTATTAATAACTTTAGCTACTTTTCCTAAAACTTCTTTAGCTCTAGAGGTGACGTTATAACTTCCACTTTGGAATAATAATTTATCAGCAATAGAGATAAATACCACACCTTTTTCTACATTAATTTCAATGTCTGGATCGTTGATACCTACGGCTTTCTTAAGGCTAGTAACAATAGCAAGTGTTACACTATCTTTTTTAGTTAAAGCGTCTTGTAATCTTGTAATTTTTAAATCGCGCTCTTTTAAGCTTTCTAATGATTTTTCAAGGTTTTCAGAACCTTTTTTAGTTAAAATCGTTAAATCACCTTTTGTATCAATTAAATCCTGGTTAGACTTACGTAAATCAGCCAATTGATCTTTCATTGTTTCTACTCTTGCATTAGCAGCAGCAACATCTGATAGACAGCTATTTAATTTAACGGTCGCCGTATTTAATAAATCTTGACTTTCTTGATATCTTTCTTGAAGTGCAACATGCTCTTTTTTAGAGACACACGATGCCATAAATAGCAGAGAAAACACACTCAATAACATTAATTTTTTCATAATTCCAATTTAGTTTAAATAGTTTATATAAGCTAAACAAAATTATGGAAAAGAATAGAGGAGTTGACAACGATTAACATAAATTTTAACAGTTTTAATTAAATTAAAAGGTTTTATTCTTTTTTATAAAATAATACCAGACAATACTGTTTATTTTGTAATAGCCTGAGCGCTTTGGTAAGTGCTTTCTTTGCTTTAAAAGTCGTGGTAAATTGCGGTAAAATACTAAGTGTGCTTTAAAAATAGCAAAGAAAAATGCTAACTTTAGTTGGAGTAAAAATCGAGCAGCAGCAATACCGTCTAGCAGCATCCTAGTTATAACTCTACCAGCCAAATTAGCATCTGTGTTTTTAAATAATGTGGCTAAGCTATTTCTAAAATTTAAATAGGTTTTTTTAGGGTTTGCACTATTTAAAGTAGCGCCACCAACATGATAGATGGTTGATGAACCTACATATTTTGTAATGTAGTTCTTATTAAAAGCACGCCAACACAAATCTATTTCTTCCATATGTGCAAAATAAGAGGCGTCAAAACCATTTAAAGTTTTAAAAACGGTGTTTCTAATAAAGAGACAAGCGCCAGAAGCCCAAAAGATTGTTTCTGTAGTGTTGTATTGTCCTTTGTCTTTTTCAATAGTATCAAATAAACGTCCTCTGCAATAAGGGTAACCATACTTATCTAAAAAGCCACCAGCTGCACCAGCATATTCAAAATGGGTTTTATTTTTATAATCTAGAATCTTAGGTTGAATAATGGCAGTATCTGCATTGGTATTAAATTCTGAAATAATAGGTTGAAGCCAGTTTTCTGTCACTTCAATATCGCTATTCAATAAACAAAGTAGTGGTTCGTTTACTGATTTTAAAGCGTCATTGTAGCCTTTGGCATAGCCACCATTACTGGTGTTTTTAATAA
The DNA here is from genome assembly GCF_013403955.1 of Winogradskyella vidalii. Lineage (GTDB taxonomy): Bacteria > Bacteroidota > Bacteroidia > Flavobacteriales > Flavobacteriaceae > Winogradskyella > Winogradskyella vidalii. Next base: position 325,067 of record NZ_JABFDG010000005.1, read on the forward strand.
TTTTTACAGAAGGAAAATGTTTAGCAACAAAAGCAACAGAATTGTCTGTAGAAGCATTGTCAGCCAAATAAATTACAGCATCATCAGAATAAGTGAGAACAGATGGTAAAAATTGTTCTAGTAAATCTTTACCATTCCAGTTTAAGATAACTATCGCAAGATCTTTTGTTTTAAGCATTTATTGAGGTTTATAATCTGGAATAGTTTTTAGAAACGAATAACGTTCATTGTCCATATCCATTTCACAATAATAATGATTTAAACCATTAGTAACCATTAAAAAGGTGGCATTTAAAACTAAATTATAACGCGCAATTTGATCAAAAGTCGTTTGGTCTATTTTTATGTGGTGCGATTTGCATTCTACAATTAAATGAATACTTCCATCAGGATTAAAAATCACAATGTCATAGCGTTTTTTTAAGCCGTTAATGGTCAGCTCTTTTTCGACATTAATAAGTGATTTTGGGAATTTTTTATGAGTAATTAAGTAATGAACACAATGTTGTCTTACCCATTCTTCGGGTTGAAGAATGATGAATTTTTTCCGAATGACATCAAAAATAGAAATTTTATTTTCAGTACTTTTGAAACGGTATTCAAACTTTGGAAAATTGAGTTCTTGCACTAGTGTATAATCGATTTTTTTCAAAGTTAAAGTAGAATATTAAAATCACAATGATTATATCTCAAAATCTGTAAGTATACATCAGTAGTGTAGCTAGCGATTTGGAGGTTACAACTCTTAAACTTGGAATTTTTTAAACTTTGGACGACGTAAAACAATTAGTAGCTGCAATAAAAAGGGGAGACCTTAAGCCTATTTATTTTTTAATGGGTGAGGAAGCTTATTATATTGATAAGGTATCAGATTATATTGAGGATAATGTGCTCGATGAAGCTGAAAAGGGGTTTAATCAAATGGCACTTTACGGAAGGGATATAACCATAGATGATATTGTGAGTAATGCTAAGCGCTACCCAATGATGGCAGAACGTCAAGTGGTTATTGTAAAAGAAGCTCAGGATTTAAGTCGGACTATTGAGAAATTAGCATCCTATGCAGCTCAGCCGCAACCCACAACAGTTCTGGTTATAAATTATAAATATAAAAAACTAGATAAACGTAAAGCGTTATACAAAGCGATTAAAAAGGTCGGTGTTGTTTTTGAAAGTAAAAAGCTATACGAAAACCAAGTTTCTGATTGGATTAGACGTGTTTTAGCGGGGCAGAATTATGATATTTCCCCTAAAGCGGCACAGATGTTAGTGGAGTTTTTAGGAACTGATTTAGGTAAAATTGATAATGAACTCAATAAACTTAAAATTGTATTACCAGAAGGAACGCAGATTACACCAGAACATATCGAAGCTAACATAGGTATTAGTAAAGATTATAATAATTTTGAACTCCGAAAAGCTGTTGGTCAGCGTAATGCACTTAAAGCACATCAGATTGCGAAGTATTTTGGTGAGAATCCTAAGGATAATCCTCTCGTTGTAACTGTTGCTTTAATGTTTGGTTTCTTTTCGCAGTTATTACAGCTTCATGGTATGACTGATAAAAACCCTAGAAGTGTAGCTTCAGCTTTAAAGGTCAACCCTTATTTTGTGAATGAATATATTGAAGCTGCTAGAAATTACCCCATGAAAAAGGTCAGTTACATTATTGGTGTATTACGAGAATTTGATGTTAAAAGTAAAGGGGTTGGTGCTAATGCAGTACCTCAAGGCGACTTGCTTAAGGAGTTGTTGGTTAAGATTTTAGGGTGATTTTATTTGTGGTTTTAATTATTTAGCGATATTGGTTGAATTTTGCTTTCCAATGCATAGATTTCAAATGAAAAGTCTTAAGATTTTATTTTAAAAAAAACTTAAGACTAACACTAAATTATACTTGTAAACTCATAAAAACTAAGAGGTCTTTTCCATTTGCGACTTTGTAAGATTTACTACGACCATAGCTTTTTCTAACTCATCATTATGAACCCAAACCTCTTGAAAACCTTGGTTCATAGAACCATAACCAGCTAGGCGCTGCGATTCGCCTTCATCCTTAATAATAGGAACAATTCCTGCGTATTGTAATTCTTCTTTAATACGTGTAACTAAAATAAAATTACCATAATAAACTTTTGTATATTCTGTAGTGCTCATAATTAATAGGTTTTAATTTTTAAGAAAAGTTACGAAAATTTATTGATATTTTTTCTAAATAATTCACAATTTTATTTATTATAACTATGAGTTTGTATTAAGTAATAGTTTTTGACTATTGAAATATTAGATAATAAAATATCATATCTTCTATTAGGATTTCATTATATTATACTTTTACCAAAGAAAATCACTAACAAATTATAATATATGGAAAATTCAACTAATAATTCTGCGGATTCAATACATAAGGAAAACGAAGAATTAAATCCACATGGCGGATCAGGTACAGGTAAATGTCCTTTTATGCAAGGTGCTATCACTACCACTGAAAAGTCAGTAACCGATTGGTGGCCAAACACCCTAAATCTAGATATTTTACATCAACATGACACCAAAACTAACCCTCTAGGAGCAGATTTTGATTATCAAGAAGAACTAAAAAAATTAGATATAGCCGCGTTAAAACAAGATTTACATGATTTTATGACTGATTCTCAAGATTGGTGGCCTGCAGATTGGGGACATTATGGAGGATTGATGATTAGAATGGCATGGCATGCTGCTGGATCTTACAGATTAGCTGATGGACGTGGTGGTGGTGGCACCGGTAATCAACGTTTTGCACCTTTAAATTCTTGGCCAGATAATGTGAGTTTAGATAAAGCGAGACGTTTATTGTGGCCTATTAAGAAGAAATATGGCAATAAAGTAAGTTGGGCCGATTTAATTATTCTTGCTGGAACTATAGCTTATGAAAGCATGGGCTTAAAAACCTATGGTTTTGCCTTTGGCCGTCAAGATATTTGGCATCCAGAAAAAGATGTGTATTGGGGTGCCGAAAAAGAATGGTTAGCTCCAAGTGATGAGCGTTATGACAATGTTGATCGTCCAGATACGATGGAAAATCCATTGGCTGCCGTACAAATGGGTTTAATTTACGTGAATCCAGAAGGTGTTAATGGTAAGCAAGACCCCTTAAAAACAGCTTTACAAGTTCGTGAGACGTTTAAACGTATGGCGATGAATGATGAAGAAACGGTGGCGTTAACGGCAGGTGGTCATACGGTTGGTAAAACACACGGTAATGGCGATGCTAGTATTTTAGGTCCTGATCCAGAGAGTGCCGATGTAGATGCGCAAGGTTTAGGTTGGTCTAACCCAACAAAATCTGGTAAAGGTAGATATACGGTGACTAGTGGTTTAGAGGGGGCTTGGACTACACATCCTACAAAATGGGATAATGGTTTCTTTGAAATGTTATTTAATCACGAATGGGAATCTGTAAAAAGTCCTGCGGGAGCTGATCAATGGGAACCTGTAAGTATTAAAGAAGACGATAAGCCTGTAGATGTTGAGGATCTAACAACAAAGCTTAACCCAATGATGACCGATGCTGATATGGCTATGAAAATGGACCCTATTTACAGAGAGATTTCATTGAAGTTCATGAATGATTTTGATGCGTTTTCAGATGCTTTTGCACGTGCTTGGTTTAAATTAACACACCGTGATATGGGACCAAAAGACCGTTGGTTTGGACCAGATGTACCTCAGGAAGATTTAATTTGGCAAGACCCAATTCCGAAAGGAAACTATGATTATGATGTAGAGGCTGTTAAGGCTAAGATTTCAAGTACAGATTTAAGTATATCAGAATTGGTTTCTACGGCTTGGGATAGTGCTAGAACCTATAGAGGGTCAGATTTTAGAGGCGGAACTAATGGCGCGCGTATTCGTTTAGAACCTCAAAATAAATGGGAAGGTAATGAGCCTGCTCAATTAGAAAAAGTACTAGCGGTTTTAGAGCCAATTGCAACTGAATTCGGAATTAGTGTTGCAGATGTAATTGTATTAGCTGGAAATGTTGGTGTAGAAAAAGCCATTAAAAATGCAGGTATGTCTGTAAATGTACCTTTTGCTCCAGGACGAGGCGATGCAACACAAGATATGACTGATGTGGAATCTTTTGAATCTTTAGAGCCTTTAGCAGATGGTTATAGAAACTACCAGAAACAAGAATATGTGGTGAGTCCAGAAGAAATGCTACTAGATAAAACTCAATTATTGGGGTTAACGGCAGCAGAAATGACTGTTTTAGTAGGAGGTATGCGTGTTATGGGCACCAATTATGGTGGTACTAAACACGGTGTATTTACAGAAAATGAAGGGGCTTTAACTAATGATTTCTTTGTTAACCTTACGGATATGATTTACGAATGGAAATCTAAGGACAATGGTACCTATGACATTCAAAACCGTCATACCGGTGAAGTAAAATTTACGGCAACTCGTGTAGATTTAGTATTTGGTTCTAATTCTATTTTACGTGCCTATTCAGAATTATATGCACAAGATGATAGTAAAGCGCGATTTGTAACCGATTTCGTTGCTGCTTGGTCTAAAGTGATGAATTTAGGTCGATTTGATATTTAATAATTATAAACACTAATCTTTTGAAAAAGGAATGGACTATTAACGTGCATTCCTTTTTTATTAAATCATAGAATATGAAAAAAGATAAAGATATTTTTTTTGAGGCTATTCGTTTGAATGATATTGACAGAATAAAAGCGCTCTTAAATATATGTCCTCAACTATTAAGTGAAAAGGATGCACGTGGTTTTACGCCGCTAATTTTAGCTACTTATTTTGATAATGAAATGATAACGGACGTTTTAATTCAAAATAAGGCCGATGTTAATGAAAAGGATGCTTCGGGAAATACTCCATTGATAGGCGTTAGTTTTAAAGGAAATACAGCATTAGCAAATACTTTAATAGCTCATGGCGCGGATGTAAACGCTGTAAATAATAACGGTACAACCGCTTTAAGCTTTGCAACACAGTATAATAAATTAGCCATTGTAGAACTCCTTTTAGAGCATCATGCGGATAAGGCCGTAAAAGATAATGAAGGTCAAACAGCTTTAGATTATGCGAAAGACAAAGGATTTACGGCGATTGTTTCGGTTTTAGAATCGTAATAATAGTCTAGAGCATTGTAAATGGTGTTGCTGCATTGGGTTAGATATTATTTCTGGACACCTGTGGAACCCTGAGGCGAGGGGTGCAATTCATAGGTGAAATCAGGGTGGATGTTAGCCTCATCACGATGTGCTACAAACAATATACTGGTGTCACTTTCCTTGGCGATTTTATTTATTAAAGCCGAAATAAGCGCTCTACCTTCATCATCAACATTAATTAAGGGTTCGTCTAGGATTAATAAAGGCGGATGTTTAATCATTGCTCTTGCGATTAATATTAAACGTTGGGTTGCTGGTGCTAACTTAAGAAAAGAGGTGTTCTTTTCTTTCGTTAAATTGAGGACCTCCATCCACTGCGCAGCCGTTTGTATTTGTAGGGTTGATGGTGTTTGGTATAGGCCAACACTATCAAAAAAGCCCGAGATAATCATGTGCTCTACGGTATGGCTTCGTTTAAATAATTCTAACATTGCAGGGCTGATATAGCCTATCTTTTGTTTGATATCCCAAACACTTTCACCGCCGCCTTTTTTCTTACCAAAGAGGTAGAGGTCTTGGCCGTAACCTTTGGGGTTGTTCCCATAAATCATAGCTAGTAAGGTGGTTTTACCAGAGCCATTAGGCCCTATTAAATGCCAAAACTCCTTTTTTTTGATCGTCCAGTTGATGTCTTTTAGAATGGGACGTTCTTCATAAGTCACATTGACATTATTGAGCTCAACGAGTACTTCTGGAATATTGGTGTAGGTTGTTATTGCGGGTGGGATGTCTTTATTAAAAACGAACTCCATGTTATTAAAGCTATAGTCTTTTATGGGGGTTACAGCTTTAAGCTTGGCTTTTTGAAATGTAAGGATATGGGTGATTATTGGTAATAAATCATCTTGTCTGTTGAAAATAAAGACGATTGGTATGTTTTTAGACAAGGCTATTAATTGCTGTTTTAATTCTGCTACCGATGCTTTATCTAAGGTTTCATAAGGATTGTTTAGGACTATAAAATCTGGGTTGTGTTGGAGTAGATGCGACAGCAATGCTTTTTTCTGCTCCCCTGAAGATAATGTTCTAATGCTTCGGTTTAGTCCGGAGGTTAACTTAAAATTATCATGTTTTTCTTCTTCTTCGATATAGTTTTCTAAAACGGTATTGGAAAACAGCAGCCCTTTTTTGCCTTCTAAGCCTGGTAATTTATAGTCGCCGTTAAGAAGTTTAGGTAGCCAATGCGCTTGTGGTGCTTGCGTGGTGTCTTCAATGGCATAGTGGTGATGTGATGGTGTCATTAGTCGAGTTAGAAGTGTTTTAATATTTGAGCTGTTTCTAATCCTAATTCATGTGAATAGCCATTGTTCTTTAACGCTGATTCAATGGCTGTAACCGTTGCTAGCAAATTATAAATGGTTTTCTCGATTGCATTTATGGCGTGCTGTCGATTATTCAATGATTTTATTTTTTTGATCGTTAATGGTCTCTGAAATTCTAGTATTCTACCTTTGATTTATTCTTTAATTTATTTTCTATGATAGGATATAGGTTGTACGTTGGATAAATTTCTGTTGTAAAAGCCTTCCATGCCGTTCTTTCAATTGCTAAATTCACAGCGGATAATTTAGAGGCAGGAAGTTCTAACACTACCACTTGACCAAGTCCCATAACTACAAACCAATTCACTACAGAAGTCCCTTCTGGAGGGAGATTTTCATAAAAGCCTTGATCTGTTCTTATTTTTTCAATCTCATTTAAAGTCATACTTTGATCATGTTTAAGAACGACGGTTAATAACAACTTGTCATCTTCTTTTTCAGAACTGGGTGTTGTATCTAGCGTTACTTTTGACTTATTTTTCAATTTATGTTCAATAATAGGATACAAATTGTACGTGGTATAAAATTCTGTTTTAAAAGCTTTCCAAGCCGTTTTCTCAAGCGCCACATTCACCGTTCTTAATTTGGAAGCAGGAAGTTCTAATACTACCATCTGACCAATTCCCATTACCACATACCAATCCACAACTGATACACCTTCTGATGGGAAATTTTCATAAAATGCTTGATCGGTTTTTATCTTTTCAATCTCATTTAAATTCATACTTTGATCGTGTTTAAGAACGATGGTTAGTAACAACTTGTCATCCGCTTTTTCAATGCTGGTAAGGGTATCAGCCGATTGTGCATGAACAATCATTTGTAGTAAGAATAATGGGAGTAATACGGCGTATTTCATGTTTTATAAATTTTAGTGTCAAATTTTAGACTTGATTCTACTTAAAGTTTCGTGTGATATATTGATATAAGAGGCTACAATTTTGTTTGGTAAACGCTTCACAATGTTTGGGTTTATCTTGAATAATTGCTTGTATCTTTCTGCTGCATCTAGTGTCGTAAAAGAGATTAATCTTTTCGCATTATTGACATAAGCTTTTTCTAAATAGATGCTATAAAAATCTTTCCATTTAGGAACAATGGTCATAAGATGTCTAAAATCATCGTGAGTGATGTATAGAAGTTCACTGTTTTCAATCACCTGAATTGTTTCTTGTGCCGGTTCATTGGTAATGAAACTCACCAGTTCTGTAGCAAATTGATTTTCGAAGGCGATGTAACGTGTGACGTCTTTTCCTTCTTCATTGATGTAAAAAAGCCTTAAACAGCCTTTTTTTACGAAATAACTCACCTGACTATTCTTTCCATGGGACAGCAAAATGTCGTTTTTCTTTTTTTTAATTGTTTTAAAATAAGACAACACGATTTTTAAATCTTCATCATCAATATTTATATTCTTTTTTATGAAATTAGTGAGTTCTATAGTGTCTGTCATCTATTTGTAGTCTCTTACAAATTTACGATAATGCATAATATCTTGTATAGATAGTACTATTAAATTATGCTCATCTGCAAAGTCTAAAATGGTGTCCATTTTTGCCATTGTTCCATCATCGTTCATTAATTCACACAGTACAGCTTCTGGTTGTAAGCCTGCTAATTTCATTAAATCGACGCTGCCTTCCGTATGACCTTGTCTTTCAAAAACACCATTGTTTTTTGCTCTTAAAGGAAAGATATGACCGGGTTTTGCTAAATCGTTGCTTGTCGCATTTTCTTTACAAGCTGCTTTAATAGTTGTTAGCCTGTCTTTAGCAGAAACCCCTGTGGTAACGCCTTCCTTTGCTTCAATTGAAATGGTAAAAGGGGTTTGGTAACTGCTGGTGTTTTCTTTGACCATATAAGGTAGTTCTAACGCATCTGCTTTTTTATTCGGTAAGCAAAGACAAACGATACCACTGCATTTTCTAATCATGAGTGCCATTTGGTTATTCGTCATGGTATGAGCAGAGAATATTAAATCTCCTTCATTTTCTCTGTCTTCATCATCCATAAGGACTATTCCATTTCCGTTTTGTAGGTGTATTAGGGCTTTTTCTAAGCGTTGTTGACTGTCTTTATTAAATGTTGTTAACGTCTCTATTTCTGTAAGTACCATTTTTGTTTTTATTATTGATAGGCAAAACTAATACTGTCTAAAGTCAGATTATTTGACTTAAGTCAATAAATCGATTTTTTATTACTATAAGTTGTTTGCTTTGGTCTAAGTTGGCTTCAGACATGCTATAAGGTTGTTTTAAGCTTATTATAAGTATGCTATAACCACGCTATAACCTGTATTATAATTTTTTGTATATTGCTGTATTGTAGGTGTTTAACTTAAATTTTGGTGGTATGGCAAAGCAGACTGGAATTATTCCTTTAGTAGGGACCTTAAATGGTATTAATTTTTATTATTTGAATGGCAAACCGATTGCACGCAAAGCGGGTGGTGGTTTTACTAAAAAAGCGATAAAGAACAAGGCTAGCATGCAGCGCGTACGCGAAAATGCTGATGAGTTTGGGCATTGTTCTGCAGTGAATAAAGCGTTTAGATTGGCATTGACTCCGTTTTATAGGGGGTATACTTTTTCGCATTTTCATAGTCGTTTGATGGGCTTGTTTACGCGTATTAAGGCTTTAGATACGATCAACAAACGCGGTAAACGTGTTGTTGCTGAAGGGCTAGGGCAGGCGCAAGGGCTGCAATTATTAGAGCAGTTTAGTTATACACCGGCTTGCAAGGTAGGGCAGGTTTTACCTTTTGAGTTTGGTATTTCTAACAGTGATTATACGTTGACCATTTCTGATTTTAACATAGCGCAGGTAGGCTTTGCGGATGGTGCTACCCATATGGCGCTGACGTATGGGGTTTTGGATTTTGATTTTAACCATTTAAATTATGCCTTGCATTTGGCTCCTCCTTTGGTTTTAGAGCGGTCTTATACGGGGTCTACTTTGGTTTTAACGCCTGATACGTTGCCCAATGGTTTGGGTACTGCGCTATGTGTGCTTGGTGTACGGTTTTACCAGGAGGTTGATGGGGCTTTGTATGTTTTAAATGCTAAAGATAGTGTTGGGATTGCGGTTTTGAAATGTTTGTAGGAAGATTGGGGTAGTGGAGGTGTTTTAGTTTATGAATAGAGCCTAATTTCTTTTTTATGCTAGCAACGTGTTTGTGTATGGTTAGTTGCGTGGTTAAGCAACTAAGTTAGCAAACTTTTATGAACCCGTGAAAATTCCGCAGGAATTTTCGCAAGTAGGCTAGAACAAAGCAATTAATTATACACGGTGTTGGCATTTCGTTGTTTTTTCGTGTTAATTTTGTTAATCTAAATTCCAATGTCCAATATCTTGTTCATCGTCAGGCAAACCTAAATATGGTATATCTATATTACCTCTATCTTCATCTTCTTCTAAAGCGTCAATCGCATCTGACATTGCTTGTTCTTTCCAAGTATAATCTTCACGCTTTTTATTGATTTTTGGATAGTGAAATTTTCCTATTACGAAAGTTGCAGGTATGAAGATTCCATTTCTTGTTATCCCATGCTGATCTTCCAAAGGTTCTGATACATCAAACATCGTTTTCACTTCTGTTTCACAGTCAACTTTGTTGCTTCGGTAGGCATAACATTTATCATAAGTATAATCACAGAGTCTTTTTATGATTTTGTTATGAACACCTGTTATATAACTCATTGTGTGTACAGGATAGTCATATCTGTCGTAGATATACTCTCTCTTATACATTAAGTCTTTGGTAATATCCATAACATTAGCATACATATTACTTCTGAAATAATTCATTGGTGCAATGACTTCAATTGTCGTCTTTATACGCTCGTCATACTCATTTATAACGCTTTGTACTATTGCATGATATGTGTCTTTGTGTATTCTCATATCTTATATCATTTTGATTTAATGTAAAATCCAATTTCTGTTTTGAATATTTACTCTTTATCCATCTTCCTTTCTAGCAATGAATGCCAACTCGTTATATCATAACTTTTATAAGTGATATCCTATAAATTTAGCGGGATATAACAAAAGTTACTTGTCCTAAAAATTAGGCGTGTTAAAGTTAATTATATTTATGAATATAGCTATACGTAGTTGTACGTATATGTCTCTAAATCATGGCTAAGTTAAAAGTTTCTGTTCTAGATAATTTACGGTAAACCGTAATGCTTAAGTTATAACAACCAAAACCCTATAAAACGCCAAAAACCACCAGGCTTTTGCTTTGTGTCTCATTCCTCCAAGTTCCCCATTAACGTCAAATTTTCGTTCGTTTTTGTTTGAGTTTGGTATTACTACTACGGATTTTTGTATGTTTTAAATGCTAAAGATAGTGTGGGGATTACGGTTTTGAAATGTTTGTAGGAAGATTGGGGTAGTGGAGGTGTTTTAGTTTGTTGCGTTACGTTATTGAATAGCGCTAAGTTTTATGGAATTGTTTGGGACGGTCTTGTATATGAAACGTAGCGTATAAATAGACGCTAAACTTTCGGATTGTACACGAGCCAAATTTTTATTTTTTATATTTATCTTTTAATGTTCTAAATATACAAAAATAAAAAATTGGCGACTTCGCAAATACACCTTAACTTCGATTAAGCAACTAACTATCTATTAGCTATATACGTTGTTTAGTAACGTTTTTTCTCTTCAGTTCGATTTCCCCTGTAGTTTCTCTTGATGTCCAATATTCTCCGTCCATTTCAGAAATTTTGAAACCGTCAAAACTCAATAAAGTTGTTCCGTAATGTATTTCACTTCTTTCTCTTACACTTCGTTTAGGTGTATTTTGATAAGAATAAAATAGTCTTTGAAGACCTCTTTCCGTATCTATATCGAAAGATGCTCCCGTACTATAACTAGTACTTTCTCCTGTTTTAATGCTAATCTGAATATTGAAAAAATTCTGTTCGATTTTTACTTCAGTTGGTATTGGGTCAAGGCTTTTGTTTTTATAGTTTGATAATAATGTTCCTTCCCATTCTCCGGATAAGTTTGGAAATGGCACTAACCAAGGATAAAATATTTTGCATTTCCACAACCATTTTATAAATATTAACCAAAGTATAATATTTACAGAAATAGCAGTAGATATATGGCTTAAAGCTTTTGTGAAATTAATACTATCTAGATTTTGAGTAATTAAAAATATGATTCCATAAACAATGAAAGCTAAACCTATTATTGTAAAAGCATAAATTCTAATATTATATTTTATCATATTTTGAGTTTTAGTATTCTAGATAATTCCATAATTCTTGCATATAATTATTTACATCTGAATAAGACCATTTTCTTTCAGAATGGAAAAGATAGAACAATTCTGAAACCTCTCCCCATTCTTTGCAGTCGACTTGTTCTTTAGTGTTCTGATAAATGTAATTTATTGATTCTTTAAGTCTTTTCTCCCAAGTATCATAATCGTTCATAATTCTATTTGGGGTATTCCAAACCAAACACTCTAAAAGAAAAGAAGTAATGTTATCGCTTACATTTTCTCCATCATCTATCATTTTATAACGCAACTTTCGATGTAGTCTAGTAAGTCTTTTAAATCTTCTTGAAGTTTTAGAATTTTTGTCTATACCATTTGCAATATGTTGTTTTGGAAAATTCTCTATCCATTTGCTTTTGTCTGTTCTAAATTTAGTGCCAGTTGTATAACTCCCGTTATTTTTAAATCTACGATACTCCCAAGTTGGGACAACATCTGTTTCAATTCTTGTAGAACTAGCAACGATTGTAATACACTTGTCATTACGTTTTACATCAGACCTTCCAAATTTATCGACTAAAGCTTGTTCTACGTCATCTTTAAATTCCGTATAAGTGTATGTAGCTGGATTTGTAAGACCAAGTTCCTCTTTTGTTTTTTCTTTTGGTAGAGTATAAAAGAAGCCACCTGTATAACAAACATTTATATCAATATCGCTATTAAGTCTTACGTTAGTCTTATTGGCGTAAGAACCTTGACCGAACGTTTCAGTTGATTTTTTCTTTAATTTTTCATTTGAGCTTATTGCATCTCTAACACTAGATTCTGAATTTTTAAGTTTAGTTTCTTCAGTTTTACTAGGTGGTTTAGTGTAGCTTATTAATTGGTCTTCTGTAAATTTTGCCATACAATCAAATAATAATTTTGGTGTTGTTTTTTCCTGTTTTCTTTTTTGCTTTTTGCAAGGCTTGATTTAACCTTTCAAAAACTACTTCTCTTGTTTCCCCAATGTTAAATTCGGTTACTCCACAAGAAACAGTAAGGTTAAAGCTGTCTTTGTCAACTTTGAATGTTGAATCTTCTATTAATTTTCTCTTACGTTCAGAAGCAAGTTGAGCATTCGAAATAGTAGTTTTTTTTGCTATAATTAAAAACTCGTCTCCTCTCATAAAGTATCTAAAAGTTTCGTCTGTTATACGACCATCTTTCTTTAATAAGTTTCCTAGTTTTGATAAAATATTATCAGCTATTTTATAACTGTTTTCTTCATTGAATTTTTTAAAATCGTCAACGTCAATTAGAATTAAGGAAATAGGTTCTTCTTTTGTGTTTCTTACTTTTTCTATTCTTACAAGTTCTAATTCAAGTGCTTTATGATTCTTTAGACCTGTCAAGTTATCTATTTGATTTTCAGATTGTATTGCTTTTAGTTTCCTATTAAACAGGTAAATAGAAAGTAAAAAACTCGCTATAACAAGTAATAATGAAATTAATAAAATTGACCATATTGTTAAATTGAATTCTATTTTAAGCCACTCTTTTACTACAGGAATATATTTTAGAACAATTACAAGTAAAACCGAAAAAATCAAATATTTTAACGAGTCGTAAAAAGCCTTTGAAAGGGCATCTTTTTTAAATTTAATAAATGAGTCTCTTAAATATTTCATTGGTTTCTTCAGATGTTGCCTAACGGTCTTGTATATGGCTCGTAGCGTGCAAATTAGCGATTATTTTTCGGTTGAGCACAAGCCAGATTTTTAAATTTCACTTTTATTTTTTTATTAGAAATCGTCAAATTTAAAAATTTGGCGACTTCCAAATATGCCTTAACTTTGATTTAGCAACTACTTAGCTATGAGTTATATACGTTGTTGGCAACTGGCATTATTTTCAACTTATAAAGTTATCAGCTTCTAATTAATAATTAATTGATGTTTAATTGTTGTTCTTACATTTGTTATTTTCTTATTGTTCATTAAACCACATTATTTTATCAATAATTCGTCTAAAAAAGCCTTTAGTAAATCCCCATCTGGTGCAGGCGCTTTGCTTTTTGTCAATTCACCTTCTTGATTGAATAGCAAATATCTAGGGAAACTTCTAATGTTTGATTCTTGGTAAAACTTTGCTTCAGGATAATTTGTTGCCAAATAGCTATTGGTTAGTTTATTATTGTCTGATGCTGTCACCCATTTACTTTCATAGGTATCAACTGAAATAAAAACAAAAACTATTTCTTCCTGACTGTACGTTTTTTTAAGATATTCATATGATGAAAATGCATCTATACAAGGGGCACACCAACTTGCCCAAAAATCAATAAAAACAATTTTACCTTTATTTTGGTTTAATATTTGACCTAAAGTAGTGGTTGTCATATTGTAAGAAGTCAATTGAACATCTTTAACAAGCCCTAAAATTGATGATGTGTCGTTTTCATCATCTTTAAATTTGTCATCTGGAAATAATAGGTTGTATTTTACCAACCTATCATCAAATGTCGATTTCGGATGATCTATTTTAATATTTTTTAAAGCTTCCTTTAGAAGAATTTTTTTATTTTTCTTCGAGAAATAATCTTTTGAATAAACAAAATCAAAACTTTCAAGAAAATTTCTTGCCATTCCATTTCCCAGAGATACCGTTTTAACCTTTAAGTTTTCAAAGACGAATTTCCTCAAATAATCTTTGTATGCTTTGATATGTAGATCTTCGTTTTTAAATTGATCAATATCAAATTCACTTCGGTTAGCAGCTTTCTTATAGGTATATTTTTTTTGAAAATAAGAATATTCCGCATTGGAAATTAAATCATTATCGCAAAAAGAATCAATAGTAAATAGCACTTTATCATAACTTTCATTCATTTTATCTATTCTCTTCTTTCTATCAAGTTTGAAAGGGTTAAATATTCCGTTCATAGGATCATTTGCACTATCAAATTCAGCTGTTTGTAGAATTAATTCCAAGTCATTTTTCTTTAAAACTCTATTTTTTAAATTTAGAATTGGTTTCTCATCTACGTAATCTATATAAGCTGAGTCTCCTCTTCTCAGAATATACGTTATTGATTTCCCCGGATTATATCTGAGTTTCAAAAAGATGGTATCTAGATCAAATTCTCTGACTAAGGCTGAATCTCTTTTATCATATTCAATTTCATTGACAGTTGTATTGTTAAATGTTTTATAGGTAAAGGCTGGACTTTTATCAGTTCTGGTTCCATTCATCCCGATTTTTACACGATGCTGAATTTTAGGAATATTAGAAATATTCAAGTGTATTTTTTGAGTAACGATTTCTACATTATTTTCTTCATTAAGATTATTGAGCTTTTTTTCTACTTTATTTGTGCACGATAAAACTAAAATTGAGATAATTAAAAGATAGTTTGTTTTATGATTGCTCATTGTTTTTAGAAATAAATGATTATGTAGTTCTTGATTGGTTTTTGCTTGTTGCCAACTCGTTATATCATAACTTTTATAAGTGATATCCCATAAATTTAGCGGGATATAACAAAAGTTACTTGTCCTAAAAAGTAGGCGTGTTAAAGTTAATTATATTTATGAATATAGCTATACGTAGTTGTACGTATATGTCTCTAAATCATGGCTAAGTTAAAAGTTTCTGTTCTTGATCATTTACGGTAAACCGTAATGCTTAAGTTATAACAACCAAAACCTTATAAAACGCCAAAAACCACCAGGCTTTTGCTAGGCGGTTTTTAAATTAATAGTTAGAACATGCTATAAAAGCATTGGTTTTTTACTTTTAAGATTGGTTTAGCAGATATCGACGGTATAGCAAATTTGCGTCTTGATTGCTATTGGGGTTGGTAAGCAGACGAGAAGTAGCAATTAATTTTATACGGTGTTGGCATAGTTATTTTTAGTCAGCAATAAACTCTCCCCAAGTAAATAGTACTTTATCAAAGTTTGTTCTTGTATTTGAAAAGTAAGCTTTAACTTCTTTTTTATAAAATTTGTATTCCAATGTTTTGGTGTCAATTATGATAGTTCCATTCTTATTTTTAGAATATAATTCTGTTAAAAAATATCTGTTGTTTGGTAAAAAAATATTCTTGTTATGTTCTAAAGCTCCTAATTTTCTGCCTTTGAATGCATCAAATCCGCATTTTACCTTGAAGATTAGTTTTTCTGAGCCGTTTTCGGTTAAATATATATTGCAAAGAGTATCATTTTTACTTTGACCAATATATTTGTTCAATTTTTTGCTTTTAACGTTTGCTTTGAAATTAATAAAAATTGAGTCTTGAGTTATTAATTTCCAATCTTTTGTCCTATTAATTGTATCAGTAACTTTTTCATTAACTAAATCATATTTCTTAAATAATCTATCCCCTTTATTGTCATAAGTTGAATAAAACAATTGTTTTTGATTCGGACTTATATAAAAATGTACTGCTTGCTCTTTCAGGTTACACATTTGGACTAATTCTTTAGTGTTTACCGATAACGAATAAAGCGTTGCTTCTTTTAGTTCATTATGTTTCATAAGAAATAAGTTTTCTGAATTTTTACTCCATTGAAATTCAGATTCCCAAAAAGCATTATCATTGTCTAAAATATGATTTTGAATTGGATGTATGCTTTTTATTTCTTTTCCGTTATTGTCAATAATTATAATTTGATTTTCACTTTTAAAGGCTATAAAATTTGAGTTTGGTGATACAAAAACATAGTTGTCATAAAATCGTTCTCCTACAGCACCTTTGAAAATAGGTTTTTCCAAATTTAAATCTCCATTTTTTGAGAAAAACAATTCTCTTTCTGAATAGTAAAAAACGGGTTTAGAAGTTTGAACTTTAAGACTTTCAGTTGGTTTAAATTCAATTAATTCTATTGGTCTGTTTTCATTAGTTTTAAAAAGAATAATCCCTAAAATTTTAAACAAAAGATACCCCCCTAAAATTATAATTCCAATAAATATTATTTTCTTTCTCAATGTTCGTTTTAATTATGCCCAACGTGTTTGTGTATGGTTTACTTCGTCTGTTCGCTGCGCTCGGGTGTGGCGTGGTTAGGCACGTAATTTAGCAAATAAAAACCGAATAGAAAATTTGCGAGGACTTTTGTAAGTAGGCTAGAACTAGCAAGATATGATATGTATATAGTTATTTAAAATTGATAAGTATTCTCAACTTAAAAAATTTATGTATTAGCATTTTGTTAGTTTTTTTTCTTAATTAAAAATATAGCTTTATTTATCCACCTTAATAAGTCTTTCATAGAACATACACTAATACATTAGAACTTTATTGTAAAAATACCCAATAGCGGGTATTTTATCCCTTATGGTTATTATATAGATTTGGATTGTTATTAATCAATGCATTATAAATTATGAAAAAAATTATTTTAGGATTATTTGTGATATTATATTTAGGCTGTGATAAAGATGAAAATATTCAAATTGAAGCTCCGCCAGAAAATATTGAAATTGAAATTGAAGGATTAAATGGTTTTGACTACAGTGATGTAAATGCCTTATCAGCTTCAAATGATATAGAAATAGAAGCGGATGGAACTTTTCAAAATCCTTATCAGGATAATGGCATCGAAGATTTGCCCGTGCTTTTTGTTAAAAATGAAACATTACTTTATGGGTATTTTCCGCATACATTAGCAACTAATAAAGTCACTACTGATGATATAATATTATTTTTCGCGATGCTATATCCTAATATAGCAATAAGGGGATGGGAGCATCAAGATTTAAGAAATTTATTGACTTCTCATGATAGCTATGACCAAATGAAAACGGTGGTTTTAGAAAATTTAAATGCAGGCTTACCTGTTTTAGAAAACCCTGATTTTATTGATTTTTTACGAGAACTCTCGCAAAGTAGTATAACAAGTATTACTGGACGTGGAGCGAATGACGTAGTAGCTCAGTTTCAGTTTGATTACAAGAGAGATGGAACTATTGAATGGGTAGAAGAAGTGCCTCTATTTTCTACTTTAGGTATGACCATAAAAAATTTAGAAACGGATGAAATCGTTTTTGGACCAGAATTACTTAAGACAAAAAATTTAGAATTTAATACTCAATCTATAGCTAATTGGATTTCAGATCAATTTTCTACTCCTCTAAGTGATCCTGTACAGAGTTTTAACCTTTCAGAAGATGGAAATTATGAGGTGTTATTGTCTAATGGATTTTCGTATAATGAAGAGCTAAATACTATGCTTGAAAATAGATTTAAAAGACAATATGCAGCTACTTCAGTAGGTCTTGTTTTAACATCTGGTTTGAAAACTACTGCCGGTTCAAATGAGTGTCATGAAGCAATTGCAAGTTTTTATGCGCAACAATTTACGTTTGTAACAAATATGCTAATTACAAATGAGGTGCCTACAAATGATGATATGTTACAACATCTTAAGAGTACAGGTCTTCAGTTTTTTAACAGTGTAAATCAGTGTACAACAGGAACTGTAGTTAAGAAATTTTTTAAATTTTTAATAGGTATATCATTAGGGTTATTAAATGATGCATTAGATATTTCCGAATTAATTTTTATGACGAGAGATTATAGAGGGTCAAACATTTTGGTACTAGAAAATAGATATTTTGATAATGGCGTGTCTTTTGGTTATTTACAGGAAATTGGTAATACAGATATGATGAGTTTTACTGGTACTCCAGAGAGTGAATTTCCATATACAAGAGAATTTAAGGAGTTAGTTGAGAAATATGATATTGATAGAGGACTTACTACAAGTGAATTTTTAAATGTTAATGAGTGGGTTTCTGCAGAAAATTTACCCTTTAATGTGAATTTATTGGAAGGTGACGCTGAATTGGTAGGTGATTTTGGTGTTAAGGAAACTAATTCAGAAGGAAAAATAAATTTGAATTTGTTGATGGGAGAGTCAGAATCAATAATAGAAATTGAGCCTGATTTTGAAAATGATTTTATAAATGGAAATGAAATAGAGATGATTTCTGTTGGAGCGTGTACTGTATTTACTGATACTAGAGATGGAAAAGTCTATCAAACCGTACAAATTGGAGGTGATTGTTGGTTTGTTGATAATATGAATTATGACAGTTATAATAGTATGTGTTACGATAATAATGATGAAAACTGTGAGACTTATGGGAAACTTTATGATTATGCAGCAGCTACTAGTGCTTGCCCTCCAGGCTCTCATTTACCTAGTTCTACTGAATGGCAATCTCTTTTTGATGCCTTAGGAGGAATCGATATTGCTGGAGGAAAAATGAAATCTACAGATTTATGGAATACGCCTAATGTTGGTGCTACCAATGAAAGTGGATTTAATGGTCTTCCGGGAGGAAATTGGACTACTTATCCACCACCAAGTGGCTCATCAGGTAATATGGGAGGGATTGGTTATTGGTGGGCTTCAGATGGGTCTACAATAGTACTTAATAGTGGTTCTGAAAATGTTAGTTTTGGTAGCCCTAATTCTGATTTTAAATTTTCGTGTAAATGTATTGTTGATTAAAAAGTAAATTAGCGAAACTATTTATCACTAATAAAATTTTTCAAATAAAAACCTTTCATAAGTAAATATAACTTGTGAAAGGTTTAATTTTTTTTTTTCTAAAGTGACACTATTTTTATTTTAATGTAGTTTGCTTTGTTCTACTATGCAATTGTTCCACCTGGTGCTCTATTATTTAACGGTGTTGTGCACCGTTGGTTTAGCAACTAAATTAGTAAACATTTACGAACCCGTGAATATTCCGCAGGAATATTCGCAAGTAGGGAAGAACCTAGCAATTAATTATACACGTTGTTGTGTGCAGTTTTTGTTCGTTGTGATTGAGCGATTCACGATTTAATTTAGTTTACTAATATTGAGGTTGTACGAACTTGACCTGATTCAACTGTTAAAGAAGGATGAGTAATACTTTCTAAAGAAAAACCATTTGAAACCGTTAAAAAAGCTTCAAAGTAATATGGTCCACTACCATTTTGCATTACATAATCTTCTAAATCAAAACTAACTTTTCCTTCAGAATTACTAGTTTCTTGAAATAAAATTTCAGGTAATGGCTGATTTTCTTGCACTTCTTCATTAAAAATCATTACAATATAGCCAGATTGCGCATCATTTGAGCTATTTATTACAGTTAAATTTACAGTGGCTGTCGTTCCGCCAGTTGTTGTTCCTCCAGTTGTTGTAGTTGTTTCTGATTCAGAGTCGTCTGAAGAACAAGAGAATAAAGTTCCAATTAAAAGGAACAGCATAAACATTTTTTTCATTTGTTTTGTTTTTAATTATTAATTTTTGTTGTGAACCGCTCAAATTGCACACAACTCGTTATATCATAACTTTTATAAGTGATATCCTATAAATTTAGCGGGATATAACAAAAGTTACTTGTCCTAAAAATTAGGCGTGTTAAAGTTAATTATATTTATGAATATAGCTATACGTAGTTGTACGTATATGTCTCTAAATCATGGCTAAGTTAAAAGTTTCTGTTCTAGATAATTTACGGTAAACCGTAATGCTTGAGTTATAACAAACAAAACCCTATAAAACGCTAAAAACCACCAGGCTTTTGCTAGGTGGTTTTTAAATTAATAGTTAGAACATGCTATAAAAGCATTGGTTTTTACTTTTAGGATTGGTTTAACAGATATCGATGGCATAGCATATATGCAATAGCGCTTACTTTTTTACCATTATTGGCTCTGGTTTTTGCCATCTTTTGAGCCATTGAATAAGCTTAACCAAAGCTTGACCAAATACAATAGAGGATGATAAAAACAAGCGTGTTAATACACCAATTATATATATCATGTTATATGATTTTAATCTACAAATTTGACTGTTTTAACTGCTGTCTTAATACCATCTTACTTATTGGATTACTTTTTTTTATAATTATTGATAGCTTGCTGTTGCTGTAAATCCTGCTGTAACTTCTATGGTAGCGTTATTCACAAAGTAGTTTTCTACGATTTCAGTTGCCATTGTAGCTACGCATTTTGGATCTCCTGGTTCTTTAGGGAAAATTGCAGCTTCCTGCCACTGAGCTCCAGCAATACCTTTAATTTCTTCTACAATTTTGGTGTCAAAAAATCCCGGTAGTATGGAGTTAACTCGTATGCCGCCTGGTGCAAAATTCACAGACATTTCTTTAGTTAAGCCTAACAAACCTGCTTTACTAGAAGCATAACCACAGTTAAATCCTGGAGAATGTCTTTTATTTGCTGATATTGATGATATAAAGATAATAGCACCGCGTTCTCCTTTCTCATTAGGTTTATTCTTCATCATTTCGAAAGCTGCTAATCTACCAGCGTCAAAATTACCAATTAAATTAATGTTTATGTCTTTAACAAAGGCTTCTAAAGACCCCGGTCCTTCGTTAGTGTACTGCCAATTAAATGACCCGCCAGATTGAACGCTTTCTGGAGTTGGCGCCATTGGTAAAGCCCACGTAAGTCCTCCACCTCCTGCACAGGCTAAAAGTACATCTAGTCTTCCCCATTTGCTCATGACACCATTTACGGCGGCTTGCAATTCGTCGGTTTTGGTCATATCTGCTTTATAAAATATAACATTTGCCCCGTATTCATATGTGAGGGTTTTTCCTTTTTCCTCATTAATATCGGTAACCATTACTTTTGCTCCTTTACTAAGGAATAATTCCATACTAGCTAACCCCATACCAGAGCATCCGCCAGTAATCCAAATTACTTTATCTTGTATTTTCATATGATAATTTTAGTAGGTTTACTATTTAAGAAAATTATGTAATGTAGTTCCCCAAGTTAGTATCCAGTCATATTTCAAATAATAAGACTCAAGTATTTCTTTTACTGGTAAAGTACGACCCGTATCTAAACGTATATCTCCATTAATTTTTCCTTCAAGAGGTCTCATTTCCTTCATTTTTAAAGAACCATCAACCATACCGGGTGTATTAATCTCTAAAACATCCCAACCATTTCCTCTAACATTAGGAATGGCTTTACAAACTAATAATGGGCCTTGAGGTACCGCAGATCCAAGATTAGCTGGTGTTTCAGATGTCCAAGTTTTAAAGTCTACATCGCATAATGTTTTTCCGTGACGTTTTTTTATAACACTAACATCACTTGTTCCAAATTCGCCATCTACAGAAAATAGAGCTTCTCTTTTTGGGTATCCGTATAATACTTGACCACTTAAAATAGGTGATATGGTGCTTTCTGGATCAATAGAACCTAAGTATAACTGCGCAGCATATTCACCAATTACAGTGTCTCCATTTACTTCTATAGAAGCAGGAACAGATATAACAGACTCCCAATAAGGTCTAATTTTTTTCTCTGTACATTCAAACTTATTAATTCTTAGTAATACAACATCTTCGTAACCTGGTACAAAACTCAATCCTTCAGGTAAAAACCCTTCAAGAGCAGCTTTATCCGTTTTAAAAGCTATGGCATAGGTTTCAGAATCTGGGAATGAATAATCTGGTCTATCAAAATTTGATGTTATTTCATTTGGTATAAAAAATTGTTTTTTCATGATTATATTTTTTAAAATTATTAATTATGCACCTAAGTGCTTATTATTCTTATGTTTAATTATTGATGTTTACATAAATCTATTTAAAAACGCCATTATACCGGCAGCACCTGGGTAGCAGATTTTTTTTCCTTTTTTAATGCTTTTTTCAACCGCATTTACAACAGCTTCAGGAGAAGTGGTCATATATTTTTTGAAGAAAGTACTATTGAACATATCGGGTTGATCCGTTTCTTCTGCTTGTTTTAAGAGCGGTGTATTTACAGCCGGCGGACAAACCAATAATATTCTAACCTTAGATTTTTTGTTTTCTTCAATTAATACTTTGGTATAAAAATTATTAGCGCTTTTTGTAGCACCATAGGCACCAAATTTGGGAGTAATCAACATCCCTGCCGTAGAACCGTAAATAATGACATCGCCACTGTTTCTTTTTAACATTTGAGGCACTACAGTTTGGCATATATTAACCATTCCACTGTAGTTGATTAGCATTAACTTGTTGATATGTTCTGCGGATAAGTCTTTCAACAAACCTGCTGGCATAATCCCAGCGCAATTAAATAAACGGTCTATAGGTCCTAAATTGGCAATTACTTTGCTAATTACTTCTCGTACTAATTCAATATTTGTTACATCGCAATAGTAGGGGTGTATGTTTTTAGATCTGGAAGCTGTTTCTTCTAATCCTTTTTTATTTACATCTAAAATGGCAATTATAGCACCTTCTTCTGTAGCTAGTTTTGTGGCGTGTAATTGTCCTATTCCACTTGCTCCTCCAGAAATCAGTACTATTTTATCTTTGAATTTCATAGGCTTAGAATTTTATATTGTAGTTAGAGTCGTTATCTCTTTCTAATACAAAAGCATAAGGGAAATTGGGAGAATCCCCTTTTTTATCCATAAGCCCCAATACGGTATTCTCATTAATTTTTATAAAATGATCATTAATAGGTTTATCATCATATTGCATTGTTGCCGTTGCTTTTCCTCTATATTCAATCATTCTTAGCCGAGCACCAGACTTGTTTGTTTGTAAAAATGGTTTTGCTAATGACATTAAACTACCTATAATATTGCTAGGAACTTTTACATCCATAGAAAGTTTCTTAGGGTTTACAGCATATAATTGCGTTTTATTCTTTGCAAAGAACACTAACGGGTGTACTTCTTCGGGAGATTTAAATACTTTTCCGTACCAGCCAGAAGGGACTAACATACCATCTAAAGAATGGCCTGTTTTAATTTCATAACCTTTCCAACGACCGGTCATAAAATCTAAGCTTACAGGTTCTAATTGGTCATAAATTCTTAATACGTCAGATACATCTGCTTTTCTATTACTTAGTATTTCGTTTAAGAGTTCTGTGTTTACTTTTTTATTATTTGTGTCCATAATATGCTATTTTAACTACTTGTACATAATTGAGTGAATAACTCTAATACAAAAGTATAATAGCGTTCAAAGTAAATAACGCACCATATGGTGCAAATAGGTTTTATGGGATTGGTTGTGTTTTAAAAATTACATTTTTATGCGCAGGGCGATGGGCAATACTTTTTATTATTAAATATTTGAATCCGCAAGATCTTTATTGATTAACATCATATTTAACTATGGTTGTACCTATAAGATGGATGCTATTTTGGTATAAAAAAATGAGGGTTTATTGTTGTTTTGAAAAAACACGTCTAAATGTGTTTCTATGAATTCCTAAATAGGAAGCAATATGCGAATATGGAAATAATTCAAAAGCTTTAGGCTTAAACTTTTGTAGTAATTTTATTTTTTCTTCAGCGGAACCAAGTTGTAGTATCTTGCTTCTTTGCAAGGCATATTGAAATTGCTGTTTAATAAGTAGCATTTCTAAATGAAGAAACCGAGGATACTCTGTGTAAAGGTTTATGATATCGTGGATATAAAAGAAACTTACAAATGATTCTTCCTGAAATTTAATATTTAAATTAGAGTTTTCATTTTGTAAATAGCTCTCATAATTAAAAAGGATATCTTGATTGTTAGGGTAGAAGAAGTGTTTTATAACTTCTTCGCCATTATCATCTATTATATAGGAATACGCTGTCCCTTTTAAAATTAAGCCGATTTTTTTACACGGACTTCCTTCTTTCAGAAAAAGGTCATTTCGTTTAAAGACACATGTGGTTAAATGTTGCTCTAAAATAGATATTTCTTTAGCCGTAAGGTTAAAATAATCATACTTATTATTTATATGTTCTGATATATTTATCATTTTAAAATAGCTGCGTTTTCATTTTAAACAAATTTAAATAATAAAGTGATTTTTAGTAAAGTTAGTTATGCTAAACTCTTATTAAATAATAAAGTGGTTTGAATTAAAACTCAAACCACTTTTATTTATTTGCAGTGTTTAAAATAGCTTATTTTAAATTTATTTTAACGTCCACGTTTCCTTTCAAGGCTACAGAATACGGACATACTGCGTGTGCTTTTTCTAACAATTCTTGTGCTTTATCTTTTTCTACACCTTTAACTTCTACATCTATAACTGCTGTTAAACCGTATGAAGATGGGTTTTGCATTGCTAAACCTATGTTAGCTGTAGTAGCCGATTCTATTGCAATTTTTTCTGCGCCAGCAACCATTTGCAAAGCACTATCAAAACAAGCTGAATAACCTGCGGCAAATAATTGTTCTGGATTAGTGTATTTTCCACCTTCTCCACCCATTTGTATTGGCATTTTTAAATCAAATTCTATAACACCATCTGAACTTTTTACATGACCGTTTCTTCCTCCTGTTGTTGTTGCTGAGGTTTCAAATAACTGTTTCATAATTTTTATCTTTTATTTATTATTACTCGTTTTATCTTGTATTATATGTAATAACTTAACTAGATTATTTCTGAATGAAATTAGTTCCGATTCATCAAAATCTTCAGTTGTAAAAGCACTTAGGATTTTTTCAGGGATTTCAGCTGCTTGCTCTTTTAATTTATCTCCTTTGGTACTTAAAGACACCATAACCGTGCGTTCATCTGTTTTAGATCGAACTCTATGAATAAGTTCTTTTTGTTCTAAGCGCTTTAATAATGGCGTAAGTGTATTGGACTCTAAAAATAAACGAGCACCAATATCTTTTACAGACATTTGCTTGTACTGCCACAAAGCCAATAGTACCAGATACTGTGGATAGGTAATATCTAAGGGTTTTAAGTGTGGCGTATACATTTTTGTAGTTAACCGAGAGGCCGCATACAATGGAAAACACAATTGATTGTTAAGCTGTAACTGTTCGCAAGAATTACTCATAATTATTTTTTTATTTTATTTTTAAGATAAGCGAATGCTCCTGTAGACCATAAGGCCCATAAAATTAAAAGAGGTTGAAAGAACAATCGAATAAATCTTTTTTGATCTGTATCTAAGCCAAAGGCACTAATGCCATTAGTGTATTGTGATATATTACCAGGAAAGATTAACACATAAAATAGGGCTAAAGCGATACCTGCTTTTATTTTGTGTTTAGTTAGGAAAACCATTGCCAATCCTAATGAAATTTCCACAATACCAGAAGCGAGTACTATAAAATCCATGAATAGCGCATTGTCTGGTAACCACCGAGGTACTTGTGCTAAAAATTCTTGTCTTTGAAAAGTTAAATGTCCGACACCTGCTAAAAGCATTAGTCCTCCTAAAATTACTCTAGCTATGTTTTGAAAAATAGATGTTTTGTTATTCATATCGTAAAAGATTAAATCGTGTGCGATGCAAATATAATAAAAATATTTAGAACACCTATTTTACAATCTTATTGTTTAATTATTACCAACGGTTCTGTGT
This sequence comes from Winogradskyella vidalii, assembly GCF_013403955.1. Classification (GTDB taxonomy): domain Bacteria; phylum Bacteroidota; class Bacteroidia; order Flavobacteriales; family Flavobacteriaceae; genus Winogradskyella; species Winogradskyella vidalii. Next base: position 351,162 of record NZ_JABFDG010000005.1, read on the forward strand.
ATGGTTTACTTAGTCTGTTGGCTGCGCTCGGGTGTGGTGTGGTTAAGCAACTTAGTTAGTAACCAAAACACCGATAGAAAGTCTGTGAGGATTTTTAGAAGTAGGGAAGACCAGCAATTACTTTTAGCCATTGTTGGCAGCTGGTTTTATTTATTGTTAATTATCAATTGTTCTTTAATCAGTTGTTTTAATTCTGTTACAGGTGCTTTTTGGTTAAACTTAATTTGGACTGTACTTTTCCCTGTTTTATATCCTTTTTCTTCCAAAATTTCACGCATTTCTACAGTTAAAGAATCGATACCAAAACTCACGTGTTTTTTAGCCAAGGAAAAACCTGCAAGAATGCCGTTGTATTTGTATATCGGCACATTCCAACTTATGCCACCTTCAGCTTTAGGTTCTGTAGCTTCAATTCAATTTTTGAGTTTGATCATTACCTCTTGTGCTTCTTTTGGTGAATTGTCTATAAACTCATCAATTGTTTTAGGTTTTAAATCTTTCACTTATATTAATTTTATGATTGCTATATATAACTTTAATTAAATTAGAATAAATAATTTTAATTCATTCTCTATTAGGTCTTATTTTAAGGTTTTAAAGATCTATTTAGTTTGTTATAAGTTACATATAAGACAGATTATAATTGATGTATACACAACTCGTCTAAACACCAAACTGCTTTAAATGATGATCTGTATGTTTATAAACCAAAATTCCAATTTGTTCTTTGGTCATTTTACCAAAAAAGTCGTGGATAAAATATGGGTTATTATAATTTTTATAATTACGTAGCATATCAATCCAATTCAATTTTTCCGACTCTAAATCGCCCACTTTGGCTTGTGGTTTAAATTGGTCTGAAGTAGGAATGTTTTTGGCAAATGGTTTGTCATCTTTTATCATTCTTTTCAGCGCTATTTTACCGAATATTTTACCTATAAAAGCTTGTTTGTAAGTATGATGTTCTGTCCCAAGTATCCATCCATTCCAATACGTATTGTGTTTTAGCATTTGGATAACATTCATTTTACCCCATTGCCTTTCGCTTTCATTGTTAAGTTTCTCGATTCGGCTAATCAACTGCGCTCTTGTATTGTTATTAAAAATGGTTTTCATATTTATAATTTAATGCCGTATGAAGTTATTGCTTTTATTTTTTCGCCCTTTGCACTTTGAAAGACATAAAAATCTGAAAACGCATATTGCTTTCCGTTTTCCATTTTTATCCATCCATTAACGGCACCCTCTTTTCCGTGGGATAGGATTTCCTTCTTTCCCTGGCTCATCTTTTTCGTAGCGCTGTAATTCTATCACTTTTGAATTATTGAACAAATCGATATAAAAATTCATCGCTTCTTCAGCGTTGTTTTTTTGAAATGTTAGAAACGTGGTGATTTGTTGTTTCATCATTTTGATTTTAAATGTTGTTTTAGTTGTCGCAATGGTTCTTCAATCGCCATAAGAACATTGCGCAATTGTAATTACACCATCTATACAATCTTATGGCTTTCTTTTAGTTCGGTTATTTTGAACTTTGTAATATATCCTTCATCAAAATCAAATTCATTGGTAAAACCAACTTCTGGTTTCATTTTAAGCTTTTTTGCCCCAACGTTTCCTAATCTATTTACTGAAATTAGTGTTTGATATATTGTTGAAATTGGTGCTTTGATTTTGTTGATATGCACTATACCTTCTTACTTTATCTATTTAATTCAGTGAGTGAAAGCCTATAGAATTCCCTTCGGTATCCTTGATGATGGAAATAAAACCGTGTTCTCCAATGGCCATTTTTGATTGGATTGTTTCGGCACCATTTTCAACGGCTCTATTTTCTAACACTTTACAATCTTCACAACCAAAATAAACAAGGCTTCCATTGGCCGAAGGTTGTATTGCTTCCATTTTCACCAAAGCACCAGCTGCCCCATAATTTTCCATATCGCTTGGAAAACCTTTCATTTGCATCATTTCGTTAGAAGTATCGCTCATCTCTTCAAATTTGATTTGCAAAACAGTTTCGTAAAACGTTGTCGCTCTATCCATATCGTTTACATAGATTTCGAACCACACTACAGGATTAAATTTTTTCATCTTTTATTGTTTTAATTTTTGGTTTTACAAAAGTGAAAAAAGTTAAGCAATAAAAACTTGCCCTATGGCAAGTTCTGATTTTGGTGCAACACTTCTTTTCTTATTCTACTTAAAGAGGTGTCGGTAATGCCTAAATAGGTAGCAATGTATTTTAGGGGGACTTCTTTTATAATTTGTGGTTTTGCATTTAACAGTTCCAAATACCTTTGTGAAGCACTTTGTGTATGCATCGTAACGGCACGGTTTTTTGCTGTAAAAAGTTGGTGTGACATCCAAGTACGACCCCATTCTGTAAAACCATCTATGGTACTATACAGGTTTTGAAAAGCATTGAAATTAATTTTATAGACTTCACAATCTGTTAACGCCTGAATGGTTTCTTTGGAAGGGATACGAAGAAATAACGAAGCAACTTCTATTAAAATATCGTTGGGACCAAAAAAGTCAGTTGTAATTTCGTTGCCCTTATAATCGATAACATACGCGCGAAACAATCCTTTTTTAATTAAATAATATTCGTTACTTATTTTACCTTCTTTAAGTATGGTTTCATTTTTAAGAAACTCAACTTTTGTGTGTGCTTTTATAATTGATTGGTAATCCTCTTTTTTAATGTTAGGATGCTTGTATATATTTTCAAAGAAGTTTTTTTTCATGGTTCATTGTGGGGTTTGTTGCCAACGGTTTTGAGTATGATTCACTTCCGTCTGTGCGCTGCGTTGGAGTGCGGCGTGATAAAGCACCTAATTTAGCAAAATAAAAACCGAATAGAAAATCTGATAGAATTTATGCAAGTAGGGGAGAGCTAGCCATTAATTTTATACGGTGCTGTGCAGCGTTTTTTAGCCGTTATTTTATATCATCTGAAAAATGTCCTCCGTGTTTTCCTTTCGAGAATTTGGCTTTATTAAAATCCGATGAATTTCCTTTTGGGATTGTCAAACTTTTCCATTCATTTCCTTTAATCATTCGCCCGACATAAACGATTTGTCCTATATGATATACATAATGAGCAAATTGTCGATTTATAGCCTCTATAATTGAATGAGATTGATTTCTAATAAATATTTCCGTATCAAAATTCTCTTTATTTATCGAGTTCAAGGCGTCAAATAAGCATTTCCAACCGTCATTCCATTTTAAGAATAATTGTTCTTTTGTTTTAATTACTGATTCAAATTCCAAATCACGATGCCGCCATTCTTTTTCGCCGTCAGAAGTAAGGAAATCAGTCCAACGTGATTTCATATTTCCTGAAAGATGATTCACTATTATCGCGATAGAATTTGATTCTTCGTTAAACTGCCAAAAAAAATCTTTTTCATCAAGTTGCGCGAATGTTTTTTCTCCTACAGATTTGTAATACTCAAACTGCTTTTTAATGCTATTCAGATATTCTAATTCCATTCTCGATTTTTTTTTCAAATGTTGCACAACAGTTTTGTGTGTGATTAGTGGCGGGTTTAAGCACCTAATTTAGCAAAATAAAAACCGAATAGAAAATCTGATAGAATTTATGTAAGTAGGGGAGAACTAGCAATGGATTATATATGTTGTTGGCAGCTGGTTTTTATTTCATTTATTAATTTATAAAATTCAGTTCCGTTAAATTTAGACCATTTTTTTGAGTACAATCGTTTCTCATTTTTAATCAGCCTAATTTCAGGTTCAGAGCTTTTAAAATATAGTTCAACATTATATAATTTTATAACCCAACTTTTGAAATGTTCATTTGGGTTTTTTAATTCCAAGTTATTGTGAAATATTATTCCGTTTGATTTGAATATTTCCGCAAATATATTGTTCCAGTATGAATAAGTTCGGTTTTGTGTTAGTTCAAAGTCAACAATGTCAGCTATAATTCTTTCAAGTCCACTATATTCATCAGTTCCTTCAATTCCGATTAAATTTCCTGTAATTCGAGTCGCATTTATATTATACCAACCCATTCGGGTTTCGTCAAAATCAAAAGTCCAATCTGGAAATGTCGTTACTCTCATTCTTTATAGTTTGGGTTTTGTTAATTTGCTGCGGACGTTGTTGTATATGGTTTGTTGCGTGGTTAAGCACTTAATTTAGCAAATAAAAACCGAATAGAAAATCTGCGAGGACTTTCGTAAACTGGCTAAAACCAGCAATTAATTTTATACGGTGTTGTAAATAGTTTTTTTTAAAAATTCATTGATAATCCAATTCCGTTTCCTTTCGCTATAATTTTAAATTCAGGCTTAAATTCATAGTATGATGTAGAATTCAAAGAGGAATTATATAATTCAACAGCTTTTTTAGCATTCTTATTGACACCTGAAGAAATCGGAATTCCAATTGCAATTAATCCAGCTCCAATTCCAGCTAAAGTCCAATTTGCATCTCCACCTCCAATAGCAGTTCCAATCGGCCAACCAACTAAAAATCCACCAGCACCTCCAATAATTGAAGCTATGGTATTATTCGATTGAGCTTTTTTAATTAAATCAAAAGCTTTCTGATTTGACTCCATTGTTTTTACCAAATCTTTCATTTTCATTAGTTTTCCGTTTTGGGTGTATTTGTATCCGCCAAATACTTTTTCTATTTCAATTTGTTGAGCATTGCAAAAAGTCAAAGTTGCTAAAGCAAAAGTTAGGGTCAAAATTGTGTTTTTCATTTTCTAAAGTTTATTGCCGAGTTAAATTATTTACAAAGTGTTTGTATAAGATTGGTTGCGTGGTTTAAGCACTAAAGTTAGCAAATAAATCACAGATAGAAAGTCCGCGAGGACTTTCGTAAGTAAGCTATAACTAGCAATGAATTATACACGTTGTTGTAAATAGTTTTTTATCGTGTGTAAATCAAAGTAAACTGTTCATTTGTTGGGATATCTACACTATTCATTTCGACATCTTCTATGCTACCAGTATTACTTTGAGCAATACTTTTAATTCGTAAATTTTGAGAAGTCAAAACTTCAATCTCGAAGGTCGTTATTGAGTCATCGACTCCTTCCATATTACCTTCTCCTTCTACAATTCTATAAAGAGTTTCATCATTTTGGTCAAGGACAAAGTCATAAGTGGCATATCTGAAATCACAATTTTCAAATCCGTCTTGAGTAATATCAGGCTCGGTTCCGATTTCATCAACGATTATAAAATTAGCGATAAGATTTTCTAAAAAGATAACACCTTCGCCTTGCTCACAATCACCAAGTTGAATTGTACTTCCATCGATTAGTTTAGATGTCAATTTCCATTCTCCAAAAATTGTTGCATTTTCAGATTGTTCATTCGAATCATCTGAAGAACAACTCAACGTAATTACATAAATAAAAATTCCAATTAGTAGGTTAAATTTTTTCATATTATTTTGTTTTAAATTATTTACAACGTGTTTGTATATGGTTAGTTGCGTGGTTAAGCAACTAATTTAGAAAATAAATCACAGATAGAATATTCCGTAGGAATGTTCGTAAGTCGGCAGTGACCAAGCAATTAATTATGCACGGTGTTACCAAAAGTAATTTTATAAACTTTTTTTATCTAACAACTCTAAATATTTTTTCAGAACAAGATTTTTTCTCTTTTCTTTTTTATATGCTTCATACAACTCTGTATGTTTTTTCAACTCTTTCTTTATGAATTTTTTCGACAACAAAAATCTCTTATTGTTTTTTAATGAAACTACCATAGTTTCATCACTCCCATTTGTGCCAAGATTAGTATTTGGATTAATTATATCATTTCTAGGATAGAAAAAATCATAATAGATATATTTTTCTCCTATGAAATTCGCTTTGAAGTACATTTTATCTTGAAAATCACAATCTTCACAAAATTCAGATGGTAAATAAAGATTTTCGCCGTCTGAAAACCCGAAAATTTCTCCAGTTACATTTCTGTTTTTGTCTTTCTCTTTATCAGAATTAAATTCCATGTAGTAATACGAAATTTGACTTTTGCCTTTAAATACTCCTAAAGATTTGTTTTTTCCTTTTTTTATTTCAAAATTCAGTTCGTAATTAGGATAATTAGATTTAAAATTACTTTTCCATTCATAAACACCTGATTTTATTTTTTGATTTTCATTTTGTGAGTGTGAATTAAATACACTCATTATTAGTAAAATAATTATCAGTCTCATCTTTTTTTTTATTTTTGGTAACGTTTTTGTATATGGTTTGTTGCGTGGTTTAGCACGTAATTTAGCAAATAAAAACCAAATAGAAAATCCGCGAGGATTTTCGTAAGTAAGCTAGAATTAGCAATAAATTATATACATTGTTATCTCTCGTTATTTTTATCTATATTAATCTTGATTTTCTTTAAATAATTTTCTCATATCACTTTCTAGGAATTTATAAATCCAATTTCTAATTACACAGTATTCATCAACGTCCGATGTGTTGATTCTGTCAACGGTTTTGACTGGATAACGAGCATAATCATTCACTCGCAATATTGAGTCCAGAGAAAAACCTCTAAAGCTTTCAATGCCATCATTATCAAAGGCATCTTGCATACTAATGAAGTCTTTAAAAGAAATTTCGAACTCGTTATTTTTAGAAGAGCAATAAGCGAATCCTCGAATATCTGAATCTTTTGTATAAAAAATATATTTATGGGGAATTGTATTGTAAAATGTGAATTCGTTTATCATTGTTGGAAAGCAATACTCGACAAATTCCTTATAGCATATTTCTAACTTTTTGAAGAATTCTGAAATATAAATTTTGGATTGTGATTCACTATACTGAAAACTTCTAATTTGATTCCAGTTATCTTTTCTGTTTTCTTCATAAAAAGCTTTAGCTTCAGGTATAGACTTATCTGGTAACGGTAAATAATGGTCTTTAATTTCGCTATGGCCATTTTCCATCAATATGTCTATAAATTTGCTCAATTCTTCAAATGGTGGAACATCACCAATCGTTCTGAACTTTGGAATTTCAACTTTTTCTTTTAATGCTTTTTCGACAGTTTCTTTAATCAGATGTCTTTCTACACGTTGCCTCCTATAAAATTCGGTAAGTTTAAATTTATTTATTCTTTTCTTTAAGTCATTTAAATCTATAGGATAAATACTTTTGAATCTAGGTAGATAGTATTCTTCAATAGACATATTATAATCAAGTTTTTTGTTATAGAAATAGAGAATTACTGAAACTTGTTCTATGAGTAGTGTGTTTGAATTATAAGCATTTAACTTACCTTTTTCAACTATCTCTTTTAATTGTTTGTAAACGTTTTGTTTTATAATTTTTGGTTGGTTTTTAACAAACAACGAAGTATTACTTCCGTAGACAGTTTGCACTCCCATTTGCAAAAGTATGTTGTCTTCATATTTTCCGCCAAAAGGGTCACCTAAATCATGGTAGGTAATTTTATTTCCTGATTTAGATTTGATTGGGATAAGAGAATAACCATCTTTTTTAATAAGGTCTTTTGGAAGTACAATTCCAATATCTCCATTCGTTTTGGGGTCAAATTTTTCTTTAAATACTTTGAAGTTATGTTCAAGGTAAGAGTCATAACCTATAACATAGCTTTGTGCTTTCTCCTTTTTGAATTGAATTAATGTATTTAAGTGAGAAGTATTAGCATTTTCAATATAAAAATCCAATGCACTTTTACCTATGTAGTTTTCATAAAAATCAGTAAGTACGCTATAGAATTCGACATCATTAAGTTTGTCCAATTCATAACTATGAAAACAAATTATGTAATCTCGTATTTTTGAATAATAGAAAGAGATATTATATAATTCTTCATTGTTAGATTTGATAAGTATGTTCCTAGTAAATAAATCTTCAGGGATATTTTCATCAAGAGAAAAATTTAATTTTTTCAGAACATGGTTTATATCTATACCCTCATCATGAAAAGATTGCCAAGATGTATATTCATGATTAAGAATAATATTTCCAATTGCAGAGAGTGTTCTAATCCCTGATAAGAAACCAATACTTGTCTCTTCTAAAGATTGTTTTAGATATTTTTTTATTAATTCTCTGTCATTTATTTTTTTTGGCACATGTTTGCCACTATAAACTTCACTAAAAATTTTTAAAAAAAATCCATTTCTTAATTCAAGTAACAATGATTTTGAAATTTCTCCTTTAAAGCCAAACTCAGTTTGGTAAATGGGTATGATGTTTTCCAATTCGTCATCTGTAAAATCAGTTAAAAGAAACCCTGGATTATTGTCTAAACTACTAATGCTGTTTTGAGATTTATTTATCTCGTCATAAAGGTGTGTTGGTTTTCCGTTGATTTTTAAAATGTTATTCCAAATATTTGATTTGCAACTAACGATAATTTTAACCTTATCTAAATTTTTTGCAACTAAAGCTATTTCGCTTAATTCGTGAGCAATATTTGGATTAGTGGATTCATCTATAGCATCAATAAATATTAGAACATCTTTGTTGGAAAATCTACCTATTTCATCTAGTTTTTTAAGTACAACGTCAGTCTCTGTTTTACTTGAAAACGCAATATTCAAATCTTGTGATATGCATTCTAAAGGTGATGTGACTATGGCAGCATTATAAAATAAAACAAATGCATTTTCTAACTTTTGAAGCGTCAATGAACATATTGCATTAGTTTTACCTACGCCTGCCGCACCAATTAACCCAAATATGGACTTATTGGATTTTATAAAATCTTCAAAAGCAACTTGTAGTTCTTCTCGTTTAACATACAGTTTTTTAACAAATTTGGAATAAGGACTATCGAAACTTCCAATAATCTGTCCCATTCTGTCGTATACTTGAGTTTCACAAAAGGTTTTTAAATTGTCTGGCGATAAAGAAATAAAATTCTTAAGTGCCTCATACCTAATTCTTAAATCTTGTTCAGTTGAGAGAGAATAACCATTTTTCCAAAAAGAAGACTGGTCGGAAATTTTAGTGCCTGATAATTCCTGCCTTGAAATAGAATCAAAAATTCTTGTTGTTTCTCCGTTGGAAATTATTGTAAAAGGGGCAATATCATCCATTAATAATCTTGCGTAAGAAATACCCTGTTCTATGTCATCCTGCGTAATTGGAATAGAATCGTTTTTAAGCTCAATTACAAATAGATTTTTATTGTGTCTTTTACAAAGGATGTCAAATCTTCCAGTTAGGTGTTTTTTCTTACCTAGCCTAATTGAAAAAGAATCTTCCAAAAAAATTTCCGAAATATCAAAACCCAAGTCATGAATGTATGGTAATATTATTTTGGCTTTTATTTCTTCTTCGGTCATAAATTTTATTCAATCTAAAGTGTTGGTTTTTAATGAGAGATAACTCGTTATATCATAACTTTTATAAGCGATATCCCATAAATTTAGCAGGATATAACTAAAGTTTACTATCTTAAATAGTAGGAGTAACGAAGTTAATTCTATTTATTGATATAGCTATACGTAGTTATACGTATAGCTCTATAAATCATGTGCTAAGTTAAAACTTTTTATGCTATAAAATTTACGGTAAACCGTAATGCCTATAGGCTAATGTAAGGTCTGTTATTTTTCTTATTAATGTTTTGTCGTACCGTGTATCATTACCGTCAACGTGATTGTATAAGATTAATGGCGTGTTTAAGCACCTAATTTAATAACTAAATACCAGATAGAAAATTTGCGAGGATTTTGGTAAGTAGGCGAGGACTAGCCATTAATTTTTACGGTGTTAGGCATTCATTTTTTAACTTTTGAATACCTTAAATAAATACTATTTTACTACTGTAGCTTCTAATTCTACTTTTAAAGTTTCAAAGAGGCTTTTTACTTCTAGTACAGTGCTTGCCTGTTTTATGTTATGCTCAGTTACCCAATTTTGGAAAACATCAAAACACGAAAAAAGCTCTTCAGATGAAGTTGTATAAATATTTAATCTCACAATATTTTCACATTCATATCCAGCTTCCTTTATAACGCTTTCCAAATTTTCTATAGCTTGAATTAATTGGGCTTTCATATTGGAAGTGCTTGATTTTCCATCATCATCTATGGCTGTTTGCCCAGAAATATAGAGCGTGCCTTCTGGCTTTGTAACTTCAACGGCTTGTACATAACTTCTTTCATTTTGCCATTCCCACGGGTTAATTATTCGTTTTTCCATTTGTTCTTCTTTTTTATTTTGTGCTAATGTTGACACCGTAGTTAATACTATCATTGCTAATATTTTATTTCTCATAATTGCAATTTTGTTTTTACACTACAAATATTTGAATAATAGTATTAATCGAGCGTGACATACATCACAATTATAAAAGAAGCTTAAATATTAAGAGGAAAGTCGACTAAGTGTCTCGCGCGAAACACCTAAATAAGAGGCTAAAAGCGTTTTGGGAACTCGTTGAAATAATAAAGGATATTGTTTAAGAAGTTGTTCATACCTTTCTTTAGCATTTGATGTTAAAAAAGATAAAATTCTATTTTGTGAAGCACTATGTCCTGAGTTAGATTTCTCTAGAAAGAATTGTTTCATTTTGGGTAATTCAGTCGATAGTTTTTGATGATTTTTAAAACTTAAGGAATATACTGTAGTGTCTTCTATGCACTGCAAAGACATTTTAGCTTTGGTTTGTGAGAAATAAGCTGAAAAGTCACTTTCCCACCAATCTTCCATTGCAAATGATACAATGTGTTGTTTTCCGTTTTTGTCATCGTAAACTAATTTTAGAAGTCCATTAATAACTAAATAACAATTCTTTACATCTTCTCCTTCTTGAATAATACAATCATTTTTTTTATATTTTTCGAATGAGACATGTGATAGAATAAGTGAGAACTCCTCATCTGTAAGCGGTATTAAATTTTCAATATGTTCTTTTAATTTTTCTTTCATCAAACAAGAATTCTAATTTTGATGCCTTGAGTCAAAATGATGCCTATTGGTGGTTTGGTTATTGGTAAGTAGGGAAGAGCCAAGCCATTAATTCTACACGGTGTTGCCACACGTTTTTTAGTTACTTACGAAAATTAAAGCTGTTTTATAATCTTTTTTATTCCCACTAGAAAACACCATTCTATCTTCCTCTAACTCGATTAATTTTAATGTAAAAAACGTACTACTGAAAATTTCATCTGTGATTTCTCCCCGTGTCATAGTCAACCAAACGCTCCCTTCTTCTTCATAAAAAGTATAGCTTGCTTCGGCTATTTCTGAATCTCCATAATAACAGTTTTCATTTCCACTAATTACTTCTACTTCATTATCTGTTTTAAAAATGTAGATATCATCAATTAAACAATCATTTTGATCACTTAACCAATTATTATAATTCTGATAGTAAGCTTCTAATTCCCAAATCTTAGAGCTATTGTTGTGTAGTAAATCTAAATCTTCAATGGTGTAAATTTCATTTGAAGTATCATCATCCTTACTGCATGCAGTAAAAACAATTAATAAAAAAGTAAGTATTATAGGTAATTTTAACTTGCTCATAAATAAGGTTTTCTTTACTGTTTCAATTATTATGCCATTTTTTTTCATGTGTGGTGGCGTTAAAGATATGGCAAGTTGGACAGAAAAAAGCAATTACTTTCCGTTTAGCAACAAGCCAAATCTTTTTATTTTGTTTTAATTTTTCTCTTTTAATACTAAATCAAAAGATTTGGCGACTTTGCAAATAGACAACAACCTTTTGGTTAAGCACTAATCGCCCAATTGGCTATATATAGTGTTAAGTGCTGTCTTTTATTCAATCATTTGATTATTCAATCTCTCAAATTCAACTAATAGTTTATTAAGTTTTGCGTTCTGTTTTGTAATTATTTTAGGTCTTAAATAAAACCAATTTATCGCAATCCAAAGTATGGTAATAACATAGGTGATTATTCCCCAAGTGATAGTCATTTTAGAAACATATTCAAAAAGATATAGCCCAATTCCTAAAGAAAGAATTATAAAATAAGTACTTAACATTGTTGTTTGTTGAAATGTTTGTTTTTCTTTTAATTTTATAAGTTGTTGGAGGTATTCCTTGCTATTAGGTTCTGTTTTAGTTTTAGAAAGTAAAGAAAATTGCTTATTGTACGGTAGCAAAAAAATAATCACAGCTAAAATAGTTAATATAATACCAATCTTAGTCGTTACTAATTCAGGTTGATAATAATACCAAATGAAGCCAATAAAAGTGATGGTTAGTAAGAGTGTGATGTTGACTATTATTAGTTGTAAAAAGCTTCTACTTTTTAGTTTATTTGCCTTAGCATAAAGAATTTCTACTTTTGGAGTTTCTATCTTTTGTTGATTCCATATTTTTTTTAAATCTATATTAGTTTCCATTTTTCTTGAATTTTTGTGTTAATTTTTCTTTTATTCTGTGAATTTTAACTCTAACGTTGCCTTCAGACAGACCAACAATTTGAGCTATTTCTTTTTGATTCATATCTTCTAGTTCCAATGATATGATGATCCGTTCTACTTCTTTTAGTTCCGAAATACATTGATATAAAAACTGTGTATCCTTCTCTATGTTTGTTTCTAAGATATCATCCTTAATCTCTAATGGTAATTCAGACTTAGGCATTTTGTTATCTTTTTGAATCTGCCGTAAGCAGGTATTAGATGCAATCCTAAATATCCAAGTTCCAATAGAAGCTTCGTTTCTAAACTTGGGTAATTGTTGCCAAACTTTAATAAATGTTTCTTGAGCCAAATCTTTTGCTCTATCAGTATCATTTACATAACCCATACATAGCCTAAAAACTTTTTGCCAGTGTGTTTTATAAATAGTTTCAAAATTCATTATTCAGTCCATTTTATTAATGCGTTGATAAATTTAGTTTGTTGGTCAATAAAGAGGTTATGCGAACAGTGGTTTAAATAAACTAAATTATTTTCCCCAACTACATTTTCAATGTTTTTTACTTGACTCTTTGAAAAGAGACCATCATCTTTACCATAAAGACCAAAAACAGGTGTGCCATTCCTCACGATTTGTTTTAGATTTTTGTTTAAATCTAACGTCGTATAGTTTTCATTTTCCCAAAACCCTCTTGGCGCTTCATAGGTCATTTGTGAACTATATTTTATAAGCAAGCTATCTGTTTTAAATTTTTTATAAATAGTTAAAGCTTCTTGTGTTGGCGCTTTTGGATAATAAAATCCGTTTTGCATAGCGTGACTAAAACAGTATGAACTGTACTCTATAGCGCTTTTATCCATTTTTTCTAATATATTTATGTAGTTAAGATTAACTGAATCATTATTGCTCGTGTAAATTGATTTTGATGTTTTTAATATGGTTGAAAGTGTTTCTTGCATGGAAAGCGGTGCTGAGACGAGAATAATAGATTTAGTTTTATTTGGATGCTTTTCTGCATATAAGGTTGCAATTACACCACCGAAACTATGTCCTATTAGTGTTGCTGATTTTAAATTGAATTTATCGTAAATTAAATTTATATCATCAAAAGTTTCATTAAAAGTGAATTTTGCATTTTTATCTGGCGACCTTCCTTCGCCACGTCTGTCGTAAGTAATGACATAAAAGCCATTTTCTGAAAGTTTCTGAGCTGTTGTTGATTCAAAACCCACAGAATTATATCCTGGCCCACCGTGAAGGTAGATTAGCGGGGTATCATTTGGATTACCAAATGCTTTTGAATAAATTGTTTGAGAATTAACTACAAATGTAGCTACTATAAATACGAATACTGTTAGTGATTTTTTCATTTTGTTTCCTTTTATTTTTCATTTAGATACAAGGAATGTCAAAATGTTACAAATTATTTTTCTTAGGTTGCATACGGCGTTTATGTATAAGAATAGTTGCGGTTTTGTGTGCGAGGATTTTCCGTAGGAAAATCAGACGTAACAAAACTGCAACGACCTTTGGTTAAGCACTAAAATAGCAATTATTTTTATACAGTGTTGTATGCAGTTTTTATAATTTTATTGGTGGTCCAGCTTGTCCGATAATTTCTCCACCAAAATTTATTAATTCAAATAGTCTTAAAACCGCAATATTCAATTCATCTTGATTGCAATAATACCCGTTTATTTTTCCGTATTCAGTATAGTCCGAAATATTAAATCCTTCCTCAATATCATTATACCAAATTATTTTTCGTCCGCAAATTGCAACAACCCAAAATCCGCCACCTTCATTTCCGAAAGTCGGTTCACTCCATTTTTCAGGACTTATGTTTATTAAATTCCAAAAATTCAGATACTTTTCTTCTAATTCAGATTCCGTTTTCCAAATTTCAGAGTAGAGTTCTTTTTCGGTTATTGGTTTCCAAATGTTCATTTCAGTTCTGGTTTTTCTTAAATTGCATACAATGTGTTTGTGTAAGATTAGTTGCGTGTTTAAATAACTAATTTAGCAAATAAAAACCGAATAGAATATTCCGCAGGAATATTCGTAAGTAGGCTAGAACTAGCAATTAATTTTACACGTTGTTGTGCATAGTACTTTTATTCTTTTCATAAATCCATTTAGTCGCATAAATACTTAAAATTCCGCCTAAAATCGTAGCCCAACCAACAAAAATCCAACTCCATAAGCAAAACACAAATACTCCAAAAATTCCAAGTAATGGGTCAATCGGTTGAGAGAAGAAATGTTCTCCTAAAATCCAATATCGGAAGTTCAGTTCCAAAGTTATGATATACCAACACAACCAATGAGAAATTAATCCAGTTACTATTGCAGCAATTATATAATTCGTGTGGTTAAATCTTTTCTTTTTCTCAATAAGATATTTCGCGATTAATTTTGCAGTTACAAATCCAGAAATTCCAGAGTAGATATAGAAATAATTATAATCTTTATTTGTTGTCGTATATGCAATCCAAATTCCAACAATAATTCCAATTATCGAGAAGAGTAATCCAAATATGGTTGAGAAAGATTTTATTTTCATTTCAAGGCGTTTCGGTATTATGCACAACTCGTTATATCATCACTTTCATAAGTCTTATCCCATAAATTCAGCAGGTTAAACCTCTTTTTTAGGGGCTAAAAGTCATGAGAAACGAAGTTAATTAGATATCGCTTTGTAAAGCCTTTTCTATTTTTAAAATTATTAAAAGTTCTTATTTAAATGTTTAGCAGTGTTTAATGAACTAAGCATACATAACGGTTTTGTGTATGATTAGTGGCGTGTTTAAGCAACTAATTTAGCAAATAAAAACCGAATATAAAATCCGCGAGGATTTTTGTAAATAGGCAAGAAGCCAGCAATAAATTATAGACGGTGTTGCCTGTCAGTATTTTTGCATTAATCTTTTACTTTCATTAGTTGACTATATAATTCATCTAAAAACCTTTGTTGATTTTTATCTTCCTTAAAATACCTTTGATTATTTACACCACAAGATTCTATATCCAAAATATTATTTTTGTTAAAAGACCAATCATTTGTGTTTTTTACAGTTATTCCCAAATCATTATTACAACTTAACCATAGATTAGAGAATTGTGTTTTCTTATTACTATTCAACTTATCGAAATCGGCATAAACAGAAAACCCTTTCATTTCTGAATTAAAAAATTTATGAATAGAAGTTATTGGTACTCCTGCCCAATCTATTGTTTTTCCTTCTTTTAAAGAAATACTTGTAATATCCTTCTCGTTGAGTGGTTTTTTTTGTTCATACTTTTCCCAAAAGTAACGTTTCTTATACGTTATTTTTGTTTCTTTTGGCAAAAGTATATTATTCACAACTATTGGTTTAGTGGTTATGAAATAAGGACTTTTATCAGGCGTGTTAACCACCCACATTGAACCAAGTGCGCGCAAGTAGAAATAAAAACCCCCAATTACGATGAGTAATATTACACCAATTATTATTAATATTTTTTTGGCTTCCATTTTTTGTTATAGATTCTGATTTTCATATTGCAGGTAACGTGTTTGTGTATGGTTAGTTGCGTGTTTTAGCAACTAATTTAGCAAATACAAACCGAATAGAAAATCCGCGAGGATTTTCGTAAGTAAGCTGGAACTAGCAATAAATTATATACGGCTTAAGTTAGCAATTAAATAAAAACACTAAATTAAGATTTATAAATTAGAAAGCACAAAAGAGAGGAGTAAGGTTATTATATACGCAGAGACTTCAGATCTCGTCAACATTGAAAATCCCCTCTCTTTTCTACACAGATTTCGTACAGTTCTATGAGGCTTTAAGACCTCGATTTTAAGTCGTTGAAACTCGCGTAGATTGTCCTTTGAAAAAAACATTTCTTATGAATAAAGATATTAAATATTTTGGAATAGACATTAGCCATTTGGTTTTTGATGTCACAGA
>NZ_JABFDG010000006.1 GCF_013403955.1 Winogradskyella vidalii
GAAATCAGAAGTAAAATTGTCAATATAATTCCTATTATTTTATTCAATTCGTGAGTTTTCTCAAATTATGCACAACGGTTTTGTGTATGGTTAGTTGCGTGGTTAAGCAACTAAGTTAGTAAACTTTAACAAACCCGTGAAAATTCCGCAGGAATTTTCGCAAGTAGGCAAGAACCTAGCAATTAATTATACACGGTGTTGTAAAACGTTTTTTTTCTTAGTTTATTTTTTTTTAAACTCAATTTTTTAATTCCATTTCCGCAACGTTTGTGATTTAATTTTTTCACAGATTTAAAATCCTGTTTTTTCGTTATTCTACTTTGATAAACTTTCCAGAATTTGAAATTACGTGTAAATTCACACGCATAGTAAATTCAAAAGTGTCTTTTTTGCAATCAGTTATCTCGTAATAAGATTTTCCTTGAGAAATCAAAGCTTTTTGAATTTCTGTCAGCGAGTCAGTTTTCTTTTCCAATGAATTAAGTCGAAAACTATTTGCTCCAATTTTTTCAAATTCGTATTTACGTTTTATATCAGAGTTTATTTTAGTTACATTTTTTCCATTTAGTTCAAATTCCCATTTTGGATATTGAGAAAATTCTTTGTCATAAACCACTTTATATTTTCCATTTTTTAATTCGCACGAGTAATTAGTTTCGTTAAAAGCTAAATCCTCACGCGTTTCTCCGAAGAAATTAGCAACAACAAATCCGAACCCAATAAAAGCAAACCAGCCTATTGTTAGAATTATGAACGATATTTTCAAAATTTTCTTCAAATGTTTTACAACGGTATTGTGTATGAAACGTAGCGTGTAAAAAGATACTACATTTTGGGTTTAACACTGAGCCAAATTTTTATATTTTGATTTTAACTTATCAATCTTAAAAGCCAAATTTAAAAATTTGGCGGTCTTTGTAAATAAGCACCACCTTTGGTTTGGCACTTATTAGCTATGTTTTATACACCTTGTTGGGCGTAGTAATTTTTCTTAACTAATAGTCAATAATGACTTATATCTAAGAATTGTCAACTCTATTTCATTTTCAGGATATATGTAATCAATATAAATTGCATACATCATTTCTTCTCCTTGACTTTCCGAGTCATATAACTGATGTTGAATATTTAAATCCCACTTTCTTCCTGACCAATATCTGTTTTCTTTAATTAGTTCAATCTCGTCTCCTGTTAAATATCCTTCTCCAGAGTTATCCAATCCATAAATCATAGTAATTTCAGAAATCATTAGGCTCAACATTTTTATATCTAAACTTCCATCTAATCTTGATAGGGTCAGGTTACTTGATTTATGAAAATTAGAATTATCAGAGAATACTTTGATTATAGCATTGTCAAAAAAGTTAAACTCAGGTTTATCTAACGTGATATGGTAGTCCTCTAAAAACCCGGAATCCTGTTGTTCTGTATTAACCTTTACCGAAGACTCAATTAAAGAAACGAAATCATTATTTAATGCTTCAAGTATGTTTTTTTCTATTACTTTTTTCTCAGGTGTAATATTTACGGAGAACATCAATAATCGCATTTTGGGTTGAATAAGGTATTTTAAGGTAAACGTTACATTTTTGAAATACCAAATGGTAATTAGTTCCTCCTCAGCTTTTTTGGTTCTACCTTTTGCAAGTTTCTTAATTTTATCTATTTCTCTAAAAGAAGAGTGACGTGTGTCATCGAATATTCCCCCTCCAAGTGTTTTATACAGTTCTTTTGAAATTAGGGTGATTCTTTCGTAGTCTCTACTTGTTGTAAACAAATGATAAATCCTCTCTCCATTGCGCATTATCTTTACTTCGATTTCTTTGAATAAATCAAAATAATTTACTCCATTTTTATAGTATACCTCAATTACACCTTCTTCAGCATCCATTTTATTGAGAGGGATTCCGCTGTGCACAATTCTGTTCGTATCCCAAATTTCAAGTTTTAATTGATTAAATACAATATCACGATTGCTATAAATCAACTTCTTACAGAATGTACTTAAAGAGAAATAATGGTTGTCATTAAAAACAAAATCATTTATTAGAGAAGTAGATTCCCAAGGAACTTGATTTCCCTTTGTTATCTTAATTACTGACTGTCTAACATTCTGAAGTACTTTAATAATTGTCATATCTGGTGCAATAATCTCATCAAGTAATTCAGAAGTGTATAGTCCATTTTGCCCTTCTCCATCAGAAGCAGTTTTGTTTGGAGCTGTGGAGTAAGCAATTAATGTTCCATATGGAGCGCTCATATATGATAGACCTTGATTTGTAGGTGACCTTTCCCATGACCTTTCAAAAGGATTGTTTCGACACGCATCAAGGACAACAAGATTAATTGAGTTGCTCGCATCTTCCATTAATGAAAGAATCAAATTTGCATTTATACAGTCATATTCTACCTGATTCTCACTTTTCGGGTTGGCATCAGATGGAATTAAATAGTTTAATCCTTTTACTTGAATTCCGTGTCCAGCAAAATAGAACATTCCTACCTCATAGTCATTTAGTTTATCTCCAAATTCATTTATAGCAATTTTGAAGTCCTTATAATTTGAATCCTTTAGTGTAATTACATCAAACCCTAATTTTTCTAGAACGATAGCCATAGAATTGGCGTCATTTACAGGATTCTTTAGTGAATTTGCATTTTCATATTTTGAAATCCCAATTATTAATGCTAATCTTTTCTCTTGCAATCGATTTGTTTTTTATTACGCCCAACGTGTTTGTGTATGGTTAGTTGCGTGGTTTGGCAACTAAGTTAGCAAACATTTACGAACCCGTGAATATTCCGCAGGAATATTCGCAAGTAGGCTCAATAAAGCAATTAATTATACACGGTGTTGTGGTTAGTTTTTTATTTCCACTTTCAAATATTTTATTTCCTTTTCGCAACTTGTTTGAAATTCAGATTCAAGTTTTAAATAGTAACTATTATTTGAAACTTTAGATTCAATCGTTCTCCAACCTTGAATTCCAATAACGTACTGTTCTTTCGTTTTTAAATCCGTTAATGCAATTTCCTCTTCTCCATAATAGTTTGAGTGAGAAATGGCTGTTTCTCCATCTGAAGTCAAAGGTTTTCCCATTGTAAAACAAGTCAGTCCGTTTTTCAAGTCAACTGATAAAAATCCCCAACCCTCAAATTCAGTAATTTCAATTAATGCGTTTCCGCAATAAGTTCCCTTAAATTCGTAATTTGAATATCCTTTTTCTTTTAATAAATATTTACAGGCTTTTAATTCAGGTGTTTTTATTCCAATTCCATTATTAGCATTTGCTGGAAATGTATAGCAAGAGTCTTTAAGTTTGAAAATTTCAGGATATTTTTTGGTCAGTTCAATTTCAGATATTGGCTTAAAATCAATAAATTTTTCTGAAATTCTAACAACTTTATCATATTCCGATTTGTCAATAAGTTCCGATTTTCCATTTAGAATATTCGACAAATTCCGTATTACAAAATCACAATCTTGAGCCCAAGAAGTTTGGAAAATGGTAAGTAGAAATATTAAAATTAGTCTTATTTTCATTGGTCTGTCAAATTAACCACAACGTGTTTGTGTATGAGTTAGTTGCGTGGTTTGGCAACTAAGTTACTAAATATTTACCGAATAGAAAATCCGAGAGGATTTTCGTACGTAAGCTCTATAAAGCAATTAATTATACACGGTGTTAACTGTAGTAATTACTTGGTTTTTATTTATTTGAGTGTTTTCGATTTCTTGATATTCCACAATATTTATATTCCGATGATTCTGAATTAATTTTAATTATTAAACCTCTAATTTAGAAAAAAAAATCGAGCGATGCTCGATTTCCTCTAAGTTCGGCTTTTACAAACTTGCTAAAATTCCGACTGAGTGAATTTCAACAGTTTTCAATTCGGATTTGAGTGAGAATTCCGATTGAGTAAGATTCCAATTCCAATTAATCAAACGAGCTAAAATTCCAATGTATTTTCATTCAGATTTCGAGTGAGAAATTCGTGCGTTATGTTTATCAATCTAATCTTTTAAAATTCAGAATTCGAGTGAGATTTTTGCATTTTATTCGGCTTAAGTAACTTGATTTTTTTTGCTGAAAATTCCGAATTTGATTGCGCTGCGTTATTACAGTTAACGGTTTTGGCTAGGATTAGTACGGGAAGAAAAGGAGCAGAGCCTTTTCGAACACGGACTAAGCCGAAGCCTTTTTTTTGGTTTTATTTTTCTTATTCTAAAGCCAAATCAAAAAGGATTTGGCGACTTAGTAAATATACACAAAACTTTGAGCAAGAACCAAAACCCGTATTAATTTTAGCCGGTGTTGTACACAGTTTTATTTTGGTGTATTAAAATTTCTAATGTACTTTTTTTATATTTAATTTCAGAAGTTTTTTAATTTTTCAGGTTTAAAATTAAATATTTTAGATAAAGCTATTAGTTTCTCTTCTGGAATTGATTCATCATTTTCAATAGTAAACCACTGTTTAATAGTTTCAGAAGTCTCACCTATTTCAGCACCAATTACTCCATAAACATTCTTTTTAGGAATATCGTTTTGAAATAAAAGACTAATTATTAAGTCAAAATGGTATTTGTTTCTTTTAAATTTTTTCAATCTTTTTCTAAACTTCAAGTAATCTTCCAGCTCATATTCCCATGATACTTTAAATGATTCTAATAATTTGTTAGAAATCGTTAAGTTTTTCAAGCCAACAGAACTTATGTTGAAATAGCAGTTAATATCGCAACGTTTTATTTTATAGCCTTCTAGATACATAGCATAAATTAACTCACCATTAGTAACATAGTTTCCTAAATGTCTTTCAAGTTCATGCTTTAAACCGTAAGAACTTCTTTTTAAATTAAAAGATTTCGTTTTAGTAAAATATTTTTTGATTTCAGCCCTTATTTTTTCTATTTTTTGGATTTCAGAGAAAGTCGAAGAATCAATTTTCTCATTTCCGTTTGAAAATCCATTATGGCATAAACCAATTAATTTATTTATATCTACTATAGATAATTTGTCATACGGATTATGTTTTTTGGTTTCAATAGATTCTTTGTTTTCGTTAAGGAAATGTTTCCAATTATTGAATCCAAATTTTTCAACAGTAAGATTTAAAGCTTCGTGGTGAGAAATATTTTGTTCTTTTTTAAGTTTTTTAGCGAGTCTTTTTACATAATCTACGTTATGTTTATTAACATTTTTTTTCATCTTAAAATATATTTGTATTCGCAAGATAAAATGTCACTCATCAACCATTCTCAAAAAGCGAGAATATATTCGATTAAAATATGTTCGTAAGTAAACGGTGTTGATACAACTTTTCTTTGATGAGTGAATTGCTTCCGAGTAAAGCAATTCAAAGATACAATTTAATTTCTATAAAAAATTCATAATAGAATAGGTTATTTCAAAATTGTGTACAACGTGTTTGTGTATGATTAGTTGCGTGGTTAAGCAACTAATTTAGCAAACTTTTACGAACCCGTGAAAATTCCGCAGGAATTTTCGCAAGTAAGGAAGAACAGAGCAATTAATTATAAACGTTGTTGTAAAACGTTATTTTTTATTATTCAGCGGAAATGTAATTCCGACTGCAAATGCTCCAACGAATTGTTGAACTGATGGTTGAAAATAATAAGTAAACCCTAAATCAACATTATTATTTTTTCCTAATTCGAGTCCAATTGCGAAAGGTATATGATAAATTATACCACCTTTATCGATATTGTCAAATGCTGTTAATGTTTCAAATTTTCCAATTGAGGTTCCTATTCCAATTTCAACATATGGTGCAACCCAAGGAATTGGCGCACGAACTCTTGCTTTCCCACCAAGCAAAAATGCTTTTGATTCTGCTATTTCATTAGTAGGATTGTCATTTAAATCTTTTCCGTCAGAATTTGTCAAAATAAAACCAGCGTAAGGCCTTAATTCAAACCAAGAAGTGACTTTTAATACTAATTCTCCTTGTGCAAAAAAACCATCATCAGCAACATCGTCAATACTATTATATGGAAAACTAACACCATATCCAATTTGAGCATTTATTGATTTTTCTTTTACAAACTGTGCTTCAGCTAAATTTGAAGTCAGTACTATTATTAATATTATCAGAGTTTTTTTCATAATGTTTTACAACGGTCTTGTGTATGGTTAGTTGCGTGGTTCGGTAGCTAATTTAGCAAACTTTTACTTGCCAGAGAAAATTCCGAAGGAATTTTCGTAAGTAAGACTAAAAAAGCAATTAATTATACACGGTGTTGTACGTAGGCTTTTATTGTTTCGTTCATTACTTCTTTAGGGTATTTCCAATTCATCATTTGGTTTGGTGAGCTATTCAATCCACTATTAATTTTTCGAAATGGTAAATTTTCAAAACTGCCATAGTCAATTTTCCAATCTTCAATACTATACATACAATTATTCAGAGAGCTGTTGGCACTTCTATCATTATTTGTTTCGCACAGTTTTATTTCTCCAATTATTTCACTTAAAGTTCCGTAATCAATTGCAATTCCGTCGTTTTTAAGTTGTGAATGAAGAGTTTCGGTAAATAGTTTCGTAATATCATTCAATTCGGATGCTTTTATGTCAGGAAGAATTAGCAAATATTTAGTAAGTTTATTTATAATTAACCAACATTTTTTTCTGTCCATATAAAAAATGGTCGCAACCCATTCGCCTAAAATTTTATTTTCGATTTCGTTTTTCTCAACAATCGATTTCTGAATGGTTTTTTCAAGTTTTCGTGTTGTATAAATTTGAGTGTAATTCATTCAATATTTTCCTTATCTGAGTGTCTTTGGCAGCTTACGTACAACGTGTTTGTGTATGGTTAGTTGCGTGGTTAAGCAACTAAATTAGTAAACTTTTACGAACCCGTGAAAATTCCGCAGGAATTTTCGCAAGTAGGCAAGAACAAAGCAATTAATTATACACGGTGTTGGCAATAGTTTTTATTTCTTTTCCTTTTATATTTCGAGGGTCAATTCCTTTAGTTTTTAATATTCTATAAATCCTAATAGGTAATGTGTCAGTATAATGTTTGTTATCTTCCGATTTTTTTTGATTTATAGTAATCTTCAATTTATTGGTGACTATTGAATCTGGAATACTCTTGTCAGCAAAAATTCGCAAATGGAATCGTTCTTCTGAGTACATTTCGTTTTCTCCAGCGAATTCTTCCCCTAAAGGTCTAATACTATCTTTAAAATTCTTAATGTCAAACTCCAAATTATTTAGATTTTCAGAAAGCTCTGTTCTAGCGATAATTTTGTTATTTGAACTTCCCATAAAGATTTTTAGTCCATAATTAGGGTGTAGTTTCTTGCTGCCAATTGTTGAATGATACATTTGACCTAAATATATTCCAGAGCTATCTTTTGGTAATGTAAATTCAACAGCAAACTTTTTTTTCAGATATTCAATATAGCTTTTTGTTCTTAGTAAACCGAATTTATGTACGCCCCAATTGTTTCTTAAAGTTCCAAAAAGACTATCTCTATTTTCAGAAAGTTCGTAATTAATTAAAATCCTATTAATTGAATCTTCTGGTGTTTCAGATAATTCCCAATAAAGATTAGGAAGTTCAAATTCAATTTGAGATTTATTGGCACTCCAATTTGTCTTTTCATCAGATTCGCCTGGAAATTTCAAAACTAAACTGTCAGGAAAAAAATGCCAAGTGCTAAATTCGCTTTCGATTGCACGCCAATTCCCGTTTAGTTCTTTTTCAGAAGAATTTTGTCCACAAGAAAAAGCCAATAGAAAAAGCAGAAAGTTCGATATGTAAACGGATTTTTTCAAATTATTGCCAACGTGATTGTGTATGGTTAGTTGCGTGGTTAAGCAACTAAGTTAATAAACATTTACGAACCTGTGAAAATTCCGCAGGAATTTTCGCAAGTAGGCTAGAACCAAGCAATTAATTATACACGGTGTTGTGCGTTCGTTTTTATTTTTCGGTCAATTTCGTCTAATTCCTCAATCGTGTGAAATCCATCATCTCCTTTTTTCGTAAATTTTGTTTTTATTTTTCCAGCAGACCAGAATATAAAATCCAATTTTTTCATTTCGGACAACTTATTATCTTTAAAAACATGGTCAAAAAGTCCAATTGTTTCTGGTAAAAGATTTTGGTTAATTATTTGCTCGTAACCATTTTGAATTTTGTCAAGTTGGTCTAAATACTTATCCAATTTAATTTCAAATTCCGATTGAT
The DNA here is from genome assembly GCF_013403955.1 of Winogradskyella vidalii. Lineage (GTDB taxonomy): Bacteria > Bacteroidota > Bacteroidia > Flavobacteriales > Flavobacteriaceae > Winogradskyella > Winogradskyella vidalii. The sequence continues at coordinate 8,227 of NZ_JABFDG010000006.1, forward strand.
ATGGTCTTGACATAGAAAACATTTTAGCAACTTCGCTGTCGTAAATCGGCATTATATCGTCAATTGTATTAAACATCTTTGTTGCAAATGAAAACTGCAATGTGTTTTGTCCTTTTCTGTTCGGAAACGAGTAAAGTCTCCGTAACACTTTTTCAAAGTCAAATTGTTTTTCGTTCCGATTTTGTTCTAATATTTTAAAATACTCTTTTTTAAATTCAGGCGTAAGTCCAGCGTTGTCAATTCGGTAAAAACTCCTAAAAACAAATTGAAATAAGTAATTCTCATTAATATTCGATTTCCTAAATTCAGTTTTTAGAAAATTATAAACATCGACACTTTCTTGGTCAATATTTTCAATTATTTCAGTTGAATTGTTTTCAATCCAGTCAGTTATTTCTCGTGTTTTTTTCATTATTTTTTCCTGAATTTTCAATTTTAGTACGATTTTTCTTAAATGACGCACAACTGGTTATATCAATTCAAATATAGTTAATTATCACTGAAATTTTCGGGATAACAGCAGTTTTTGATTGTTATTATCCTGTTTAGCTAAATTGCCAACCGTTACATCTAACGGACTCTTTATCTCCATTAAACTATGTTGTGCTACATGTGTATATATCATTGTTGTTTCCGGTTTACTATGTCCTAAAAGAATTTGAATATAGCGTAAATCAACACCATTTTCTAACATATGTGTCGCAAAACTATGACGTAAGGTATGAGGTGTGACCTGCTTAGTAATACCCGCTAGTTCACACGATTTCTTTAAAAAACTACGGACAGAACTTGCACTATATGCATTGCCTTGCTGACCTTCAACAAAATAAAATTTTGGTTGATACGTGTTTATATAATTATAGAGTAGGGGTTTTAAAACTTCACTGAGAACGACGGTTCGGTCTTTACGCCCTTTGCTTTGTTTTATAAATAATTGATTGCGATCCAAATCAATATCTCTTATACGTAAACTTAATAATTCTCCTATCCTTAGGCCACTGGAATATATTAGGCCTATTATGGCACGATGTTTTAAGTTTTTTGTAACCTGCAATAAATCTATAATCTCTTCTTTAGATAAGACAACTGGTAAATATTTGCTCTTTTTTGGTCGTTGAATATCCTGTGAATCAAAATCGTCGATATTGCAAAAAGCAGTAAAATACTTGAGAGCACTTATACATTGTCTATGACTGCTAATACTATAATTTTCACGAGCTATAACTTTCTCTAAAAATAATTCGAGTGTTCTTTTGTTCCACTCAGATTTTGGAATATCTTTAGTAAAATCTACAAATCGAAGTATAAAATGACCATAAGTTGAAATTGTGCTCTCACTTAAACGTTTGCTTTTTAAGTAACCCACACATTCTCTTATCAATGATTGCTTGTCTTGGGCTAAATTCTTGAAAATTTCTATTTGAGAACTTTTAAGTATTTTTTTAGACTTTTTATTGGCTTTATTAACGGGTTGTCTTAAGGCAGTAGAATCTATATTATACCCTTTTTCTTTTAAATAATTATAAATGCCTCTCCTGTGAGTTGCATTATCCGGAACATAATATATGCGATGTGTATTAGACCATTTAACAGCATTATAAGCCTTAAGGTGTGCTTTTAGTTTTGAATTAAAAACGAATTTAATTCCAATAATATTAATGTTATTGTGTTGTAAAGGGAGGAGAGTAATAGCCATATTAATATCATAATTAAAACACTTGTAAACACACAAATATCTTAAAATTAAGGAGTTTTATGTGTTTTAGTGTTGATTAATAGATAGTTAAGTTAAACTAAATATTTGAATAACTCAAAAAAAACAGGATGTATTTATGAGTTTTAATAACGTTATGCAAAAATATTTTTTGAAATAACAGGCTTACTCACCACTTTCCTCCATGGTGTGATATACATTTTGCACATCATCATCTTCTTCTAATTTCTCTAGCAGTTTTTCAACATCTTCAGCTTGCTCTGGACTTAGTTTTTTTGTCACCTGTGGAATACGCTCAAAACCAGACGAAATTATTTCAATTTTATGTTCTTCTAAATACGATTGAATACTTCCAAAACTCTCAAATGGTGCATAAATCAACACACTGGTGTGTTCTGTACCATCTTCATCTTCGTCAGTGTCTTCAAAGATTTCATCGACACCAGAATCTATCAGTTCTAGCTCTAATTCTTCTAAGTCTAAATCATCACCCTTAATTTTAAAATTACAGGTATGATCAAACATAAAAACAACCGAACCAGATGTTCCTAAGCTGCCATCTGTTTTATTAAAATAAGAACGTACATTGGCAACCGTACGGGTGTTATTATCTGTTGCAGTTTCAATAAGCACTGCAATACCATGCTGGGCGTAACCTTCAAAAAGCACTTCTTTATAATCACCCTGACTCTTATCAGAAGCACGCTTAATAGCACGCTCTACGTTATCTTTAGGCATGTTTACCGCCTTCGCATTCTGAATAACAGCTCTTAAACGCGAATTACTATCGGGATCCGGGCCACCTTCTTTTACTGCAATTACAATGTCCTTGCCAATACGTGTAAAGGCTTTACTCATTGCTGACCAACGTTTCATTTTTCTTGCTTTTCTAAATTCGAAAGCTCTTCCCATAGTAAAAAAAGTTATAAATTATTAAGTATATAAAGTGCCTAATGTTAGGCAAAAGCAAATTTAAGAAAATATTGAAATTGTAGAAATAAGATTGACTCTATTTATGAATATAATATCTTTAAAAAGGTTAAAGCAGGAAGTGAAATTTATAAATAAAACTATGGATTATCACAACCATCGTCTTTGCGCCTTGTCGTCTTAGTGTGAAAAAAAATCATTAAGCAAATAAGCACAAAGCAATTAATAAAAATTATTAGGTATTAAGCGTTGCTAATCAACATTCAGTTTGTAATTTTCACCAATCACCAATCACCAATCACCAATCACCAATCACCAATCACCAATCATTTATTCTTCGACTTCAACAATCGCTTCAATAGCTTCAGCCAATTTAAAATCCTTATCGGTAACACCATCCGCATCGTGAGTAGACAATGATATTTTTAAAACATTATAGGTGTTACTCCAATTTGGGTGATGGTTTTGGGCTTCACATTCAAAAGCTATTCGGCTCATGGCACTAAAACAATCTTTAAAATTATCGAATTCAAATTCCGCATGAATCGCATTTTCAAAATAATCCCAATCCGGAAAATGTAATAATTTCTTTTCTATAGTTTCGTCGTCTAATTTCATAAGTTCTAATTTTTAATAAAAATAATATAATTTGAAAAAAGACGCGTTGAAACCTTGTTATTTTTTCAAAACAGAGATTTAACTTATTTAGAAAGCTCTTCTAAAATTTTATCACTCGTAATTTGAAGGTGATTAGCTAAAGAATTAAATTTAGGTAACACAGCTAAATAACGGTCTTCATTTGAGGTAAAGACTTGTTTTATCACAATCTTTTTCTTGGTAATAAGCGCTAAGACGTCGTTTATAAATTCATCATGATGAACCAAATCGGTGCTTCCTAAGTGAAACACACCATATTTATTCCGGTTAATCATATAATGTATCTGCTGCGTTACTTTTTTATCGAGCGCAACATTCATTATTAAATTCGGAAAGACTTCAACGGCTTCTTTTGCTGCAATGGCTGATTTTAATTCTTGAATTCTAGGCGAACCAGCACCAAATACCATAGGAAGTCTAATAATAGCGACTTGGTGTTTAGGGAGACGTAAGAGTAAGTTTTCAATCTTAATTTTAAAATGCCCATAAACACTATGACTTAGCGTTTTGTCTAACTCGTAACTTGGATATTTACTGTAGGCATCAAAAACGTTGGCAGAAGATAAAAAGAAAAGCTTACTGCCAGAACCAATGATGTATTCTACAATATGCTGATGTGCAATAACCTGAGCATTAAAATCACCACGGAGTGCAGAAATAATAATTGTAGGTTTGCAGGCTTCTAAAATTTCATAGACATCATCGATTTCAACATCGTAATGAATAAATTGCTTATTAGCTTCAAATGCTTTTGTAGGTTGGCGATAGGTACCAAAAGTCTTAAAATAAGGCGCTAGTTCTTTGTATATTGCGTTTCCAATATAACCACTAGCGCCTAGTATAAGTATGCGATGTTTATGAGCTTCTGTATCCTCCGTCATTTATCAGACTTCATGCTTAGCGTTTACCCTTTGTAAAAAGGTGGTTTTACAACCGTTGCAGGAATGGCTTTTTTACGCACCTGAATAAATATTTTTGAATCTACTTTAGAAAATGCTGTAGGCACATAACCCATGCCAATACCAATACCTAAACTCGGACTCATGGTTCCTGAAGTCACACGGCCAATTGTATTTCCGTTTTCATCAACAATAGCATAATCATGACGAGGAATGCCACGCTCTTCAAGTTTAAAAGCCACTAGTTTATTGTCGGGCTTACGTACTTTTTCAGCTTTTAGAGCTTCGCTATTAGTGAAATCTTTAGTGAATTTACAAACCCATCCCAAACCAGCTTCAATAGGAGAGGTGGTATCATCAATATCGTTGCCATATAAACAATAGCCCATCTCTAAACGCAAGGTGTCTCTTGCTGCTAAACCAATAGGCTTAATTCCATAATCAGCACCGGCTTTAAATACGTTATCCCATATTTGTTTCACTTCAGAATTCTTACAGTAGATTTCAAAACCGCCACTACCAGTATAACCAGTAGCTGAAATGATAACATTATCTACACCTGCAAAATCACCAACTACAAAATTATAGAATTTAATAGCTGATAAATCATGACTCGTTACAGACTGCATGGCTTCAATGGCTTTTGGACCTTGAATGGCTAATAAGGAATAGTCCTCACTTAAATTGCGCATTTCGGCACCAACATCATTTTTAGATGCAATCCAATTCCAATCCTTTTCAATATTACTGGCATTAACAACCAATAAATAAGTCGTTTCTTTTAATTTGTATATAATTAAATCATCAACAATACCACCATCATCATTTGGTAAACAGGTGTACTGCGCTTTACCAATCTCTAATTTAGAAGCGTCATTACTAGATACACTTTGTATTAAAGTTAAGGCATGAGGACCTTCAATTAAAAATTCGCCCATATGCGAAACATCAAAAACACCAACCGCTTTTCTAACCGTTTCGTGTTCTGCATTTACGCCTTCATATTGTACGGGCATGTTATAACCAGCAAAGGGAACCATTTTTGCACCAAGGGCTTCGTGTGTAGATGTTAAAGCTGTGTCTTTCATAGATATTGCCTGAAAAATCAGGGGTTTTATAGTTGTTAATCGTCAATTTTTGAAGCACAAATTTAAACAAAAAAATAAGCTTTGTTTAAAAATCCATAAGCCAATCATCTATAGATTTATCATCAGCACCATGCAAAACCGAAATATCGCCTGTAGACTCAAAAACAACGGCTTTAACTTCCGATAATTGAATCACGTTAGCTTCACGGAGTTTAGCTTTTAAATCCGATTCTGTAACCTTGCATTTTTCTAAACTACCTTCTATAATTTTACCGTTTTTCATAAGTAACGTAGGCTTGTTATCCACTAAATTCCTTATAGGTTGCCATTTTCTAGCTTTTGCAATGACCAATTGTAATGCATAGACAACCGCTAATGCCATAATACCGTTTTGTAGTGATGCTGATTTTGAAATGATAACGGTTGCCAATATAGAACCTATAGCAACGGTCATAGCGAAATCGAAACTAGACATTTTAGAAAAACTACGCTTTCCGATAATACGGGTAAAAATTATTAAAGCACAATAAATACCAATGGTTGTTAGTGTAATAGCGAGAAATCCTTCTGTTGAATATTGAAACCAATCTTTCATCTTTTAAGAGTTTAAATTTTTGAATTTATAGACACATCAATATGCTTTTATTTTAATGAAGTCGTTAGCTCATATAAAATTTTGATTACTCTAATTGAAGTTTTTCAAATGGATCAATTCTTTTAGGTATTGAAGCATCTTATAATGACCTTTTTAAAGATCTTAGTGAAAATTAATTCTGAAAAAAAATAAATTATGAATGATACGTATAAATCAATAATTGAAATTAACCAACAATGTATTACAGATTGTAAAAATTGCATTACCGAAATGGCAGGAAAGGAAAGTCATAACGATTGTCCTGATTGTTGTGTTCAATGTGTAAATGCTTGCGATGTACTTATAAAAATGATGACTGCCGAAAGTGCTTACGTTAAACAATACGCTTTATTATGTGCGGAGATTTGTGACTATTGCGCAGACCATTGTGAAGAACATGAGCATGACCACTGCAAACAATGTGCAAAAACTTGTAGAGCATGTGCAGAGGCTTGTCGAAAAATTGCAGCGTAATAAATTTAAATTTCAAATAAAAAAATGGCCATATTAGGAAACATCATTAAGGGGGTAATTGAATTGAAAGACACGTTTTCGTCAGAAATAATTCACGAAGAAGCTCAAGAAAAAGTCTTAAAAGAACTATTAGAAACTGCCAAAAACACCAAGTTTGGTAAGTATTACGATTTTGAAAGTATTCTTGAAACCTCTAATATTCAGAGTAGCTTCACCAAAAGTGTGCCTTACTTTGATTATAATAAAATTAATGCGGAGTGGTGGAGTAAACTACATAATGGTGAAACTAATTTAACTTGGCCAGGAAACCCTACGTATTTTGCATTGAGCTCTGGAACTACAGGCAAATCTAGTAAACGGATTCCTGTGACTAACGAAATGATAGATGCGATTAAAAACGCTGGAATTAAACAGGTGTTTGCTTTGAAAAATTTTGAGCTTCCTGCTGATTTTTTCGAAAAAGAAATCATGATGCTAGGTAGTTCCACGGAATTGGAAGAAAACAACAATCACTTGGAAGGTGAAATAAGTGGCATAAGTGCTAGTAATATTCCAATTTGGTTTAGAGGATATTATAAACCTGGTGATGAAATTTCGCAAATCGATGATTGGGATGAACGTGTAGAACGTATTGCAGAACGTGCTAAAGATTGGGACATTGGAGCTTTAAGCGGCATTCCATCGTGGATAGAATTGATGCTTCAAAAAGTAATTGAATATCATAACTTAAATAATATCCACGAGATTTGGCCCAATTTGCAAGTGTACACCTCGGGTGGTGTTGCCTTTGGTCCTTATGAAAAAAGTTTTAAGGCTTTACTCGGAAAACCCGTTACGGTGATTGATACCTATTTGGCTTCCGAAGGCTATATTGCCACACAAGTACGCCCCGAAACGGATGCCATGCAATTAAATACGGATAATGGAATTTATTTTGAATTCGTACCTTTTAAACCCGACTATATTAATGAAGACGGTTCGCTTAAAAATGAAGCGCCTGCTCTAACCTTAGATCAAGTAAAGCTAAATCAAGATTATGTTTTAATCATTAGCACTGTGAGTGGAGCGTGGCGTTATTTAATAGGGGATACTATTGAATTTACAGATATTAAACGTGCTGAAATTAAGATAACAGGCCGTACAAAATTTTTCTTAAATACCGTTGGATCTCAGTTGTCTGTTAATAAAATGGATGCAGCAATGCGCGAACTTGAAGCGGAGTTTGATACCAAAATTCCAGAATACACCATATGTGCTAAACGCGGCGATGATGGTGAATTTTATCATTATTGGTATTTGGGAGCCGATTTACAAAACCCTGATGAGGAAAAAATAGCCCAAGCTTTAGACGAGGCTTTAAAAACAGCAAATAAAAATTATAAAGTAGCACGAAGTAAAGCCTTAAAAGGAGTTAAGGTCAAGGTGATTGCACCAGAACGTTTTCATGACTGGAATGAAAGAAACAAGAAAAAAGGCGGCCAAGTGAAAATGGAACGTGTCATGGGAGAAGATAAATTTGCCGATTGGGAAAGTTTTATTAATGCTTAAAAAGTAATTTTCAAACCAAAATTATCATCATAATTTAATTTTTCTAGAATTGTCCCCTTGAGGATTACCGAGAAACAAAATATTTTTGTTTGAAAGTACTTAGCGAAGCGCTTAGGGGTGTATAAGAGGCTGTACAAAAAGTGTACAAGCAAAACCAAACTGAAACAATAGTATTCTCCCATTAACAATCAGCAAAAACAAAATTTAATAATTTAATATACAGTAAATTAAAAATGTTTTGAACTAAGTTATTGCTAAAGTAGTGTTAATAAAAAGTTTCAAATAGAATAATATTAAGTTTCACTTGATGAATCAATCATACAATTTTCCAACTTCCAACTTCCAACTTCCAACTTCCAACTTCCAACTTCCAACCATCACTCAATCCCATCGCGTTCTTCCACCAAATGCATAATCTCTTCAGGGGATAAATAATACTTTTTTATACGGTCTTTATAAGCCTGTGTAATATCAGCGTGATTTAAAATGAAATTTTTAGTCTTCAAAATATAATCTTCCATGCCGTGATTTACGGCAAACGCATCTGCTGCACGTTCAGCCTCAACAATATGACTTTGCGACAATAAGTATTTAAGTCCAAACCAAACTAAGTTCAGTTTACTACGGTTTTGGTAATCCATCACATGGCCTAATTCATGACCAATCCATCCAATAAAAATAGCATCAGGAATATGACGTGTAGAAAATTCCTTATCGGCAATTTGAAATTTTTCACTAATTAAAATCACATAAGCCCTATTTTTCCTGCTTTTTAAAAAACTTCCAAAAGTAGGTCGTGCCTGCATTGTCGATTTTTTAATGTTTTTCTTAAACCGAAATTCTAAATTGATATCTTTTAGTTGTGGATAATAGCTTAGGGCTGTATTAACGTTTCCTTTTATAGATTCAGGAATAATGTGCTGTGCACTCATGTGTTGGTTAGTGATTATTAGGATTAAAACAATTAATGTTCTCATATAGCCTTAAATATAAATGTTGTTGGGTGCAATCATTACAAGGTTTAGTGAAAATTTTAACCCATTCAAAAAAGTTAAAAATCGTTATAAATCTTTATAGCTACAAAAAGTAGCAATCAAATGCTTTTGTATGTAGTATTTTTGTAGGCTATAATTTAAGGAGGAAACTATTTGTCTTTTAACCGTATTCAAGAAAAATTAAAAATACTTGCCGATGCCGCCAAGTATGATGTGTCGTGTTCTTCTAGCGGAAGCAAGCGCGCCAACACTAACAAAGGATTAGGTGATGCTACAGGTATGGGTATTTGCCATTCGTACACCGAAGATGGTCGCTGTGTATCATTGCTTAAAATTCTACTCACCAACCACTGTATTTTTGACTGTGCATATTGTGTTACTCGAAAAAGTAACGATGTTAAACGTGCCGCATTTAAGGTGCAAGAAGTAGTGGATTTGACCATTAATTTCTATCGCAGAAATTATATCGAAGGGCTTTTTCTAAGTTCTGGTATTTTTAAAAGTGCCGATTACACCATGGAACGCTTAGTTGCTGTGGCTAAAAAATTACGACAGGAAGAGAATTTTAATGGGTATATTCATCTCAAATCAATTCCTGGGGCTTCCGATGAATTGATGCGTGAAGCCGGACTTTACGCCGACCGATTGAGTGTTAATATTGAAATTCCAACAGAAGCAGGGCTTAAAAAACTAGCACCAGATAAAAAGCGTGAAGATTTTATAAAACCAATGGTTAAGGTGAAAAATGAAATCATTCAGTATAAAGCTGAAAAGAAACTTATTAAACACACTCCAAAATTTGCACCAGCAGGCCAAAGCACACAAATGATTATCGGAGCAAGTGGTGAGAACGATTTTCAGATCATGCAAACCTCAAATTATTTTTATAAAAGTTACAATTTAAAACGCGTGTATTACTCGGGTTATGTACCTATAAGTTATGATAATCGCTTGCCTCAAATAGGAAGTGCCGTGCCTATGCTGCGCGAAAACCGACTGTATCAAACCGATTGGTTAATGCGCTTTTACGGTTTTGATGTTAGTGAAATATTAAATGAACAACATCAGAACCTAGATTTAGATGTAGACCCTAAACTGAGTTGGGCTTTGCGAAACCTTCATGAGTTTCCGGTGGATGTTAACACGGCAGACCAGCGTATGCTTGCTAGAATTCCTGGTTTAGGAATGAAATCGGTATATAAAATTATTAATGCCAGACGTTTTAGAAGATTGAATTGGGAACATCTCAAAAAAATTGGTGTGGCTTTAAATAGAGCCCAGTATTTTATGGTTTGTGAAAGTAATCAGTTTGAAAAACGCGATTTAACGCCTGAAAAAATTAAAGGTTTTATACTTCAGAATTCAACAAGTAAATATCAGAAAACATTAAGTAATCAATTAAATTTATTCGGGTAAGTGACGGCTAAGAATTTAATTTACGATGGTACCTTTGATGGTTTTTTATCTGCTGTTTTTTATGTCTTTGAACATAAATTGAAAACGGTAAGAATTCAAAATGAATTTACAGCTCAGCAAGGTTTGTTTTCAGAAAATGAAATCATTATTACCGATGAGGTAAAAGCCAACCGAGTGTGGAACGGGATTAAAACTAAATTAGCTTCTCAAGGCTGTTACCAACTCTATTATGCGTTTTTAAGTGAACAAATAGGCGTAGAGGATTTGCTGTTAGGTTATTTACAATATGCCTTTTCGAAGACGAAGAATATGGGTAAGGATTACTCACATCCGTCTATTTTAAAAATAGCTCAAATCGCTAAATCCGTTGGTCGTGAGAAACACCGAATGGAAGCTTTTGTACGCTTCCGACTCACTAAAGATACTATTTATTTTGCAAGTATTGCGCCCGATTTTAATGTGTTACCACTAATTGACAAGCATTTTAAAAGACGTTATGCGGATCAAAAATGGGTGATTTATGATTTGAAACGAAAATACGGTTTGTTTTACAATTTAGAAAAGGTAGAAGTGATGCAAATGGATTTTCCTGAGCATTTCGATTTTACAAAAACAGATGCTGCTTTTTTCTCCGCTCAAGAATTCGAGTTTCAAAAATTATGGCAAGACTATTTTAAGTCGACTAATATTGAATCGCGCAAAAACATGAAACTTCATATAAGACATGTGCCAAAACGCTATTGGAAATACCTAAGCGAAAAACAACCTAATTAGAGCTTAGTCGTTGTACATAAGCTTTTGCCCAAGCTTCAATGCGGGGTCCAAAACATTCTAAAATAGCATCAACACCAATAACACTGCCTTTGGCTAAACGTCCTAAGACTGCAATAGGAACATCAGCTTTATTTTTAGGTGTGTTTACAAAACCATCAGGTGAGGTTTCAATGCCTAATTTGGAATGAATTGGTTGAATGAAATCATTCTGAAGCAAGTTTTTTATCAATGGAGCTTTGACTTTAAGCAATTTTGGCGCATCCAAAACACTATTAATCATCACGGGATTGGTTATGGATTGATTTTTAGAATTTTTAAATTGCCAGCCTTCAGAAACTAAGTTTATTTCTGGGTTACTCACAAAATCTAAAGTTAAAATACCAGCATCAACTAAGGCCAACACTTGTTGCATGCTTTCAATTGGTGGGCCATAAGAATAGCGTTTACTACGTTCGTCTAAGGCTATCACACGCTCAATAATGTCATTATTTACTTTAGCGTGAGAAAAAGCTTTGTACAAACTCGGTTGGCAAAGTCGCCACACCTGACCAACACAATAATCTAATGAAATTGGCCGCTTTCCTAAAGCCATCTCAATATAATTTTGAATGAGCTTATAAGTGCCAATGTTATAATCTTGAATTAAAGGATGTGAATAGTTGTTGTCATTTAACCAATTTAGAATAACCGTTTTTAATTCGGATAGATTAAGGTTATGAGAAACACTTTTATGTTTTAACTCTAAAAAAACACGTGCAATAATTTTAGCCATGGGCTGAATTAAAAAGGCAATAGAATCTGGATTTGAAGCGGTTTGAGCAACGGCTTCAATTTCTGACTTAAACATCTCTAACTCACTCGCTGTTGGTTGATACCATTGGTCAATAGTTGCGTTTAGTGGTTTTGGCACCAATGGCAAACCGTCTAAAGAAAAAGGAACTAGTTTCAATTTTTGGTCCTTAACTTTATAATATTGCGTTTCAAAAGTGGCAGGATTAATAAGTTTAAAATTGCCGTAATTATTAATTGTGAGATAGCGCATCACATCAATCATGGCTAAACCGAAACCTCTAATTCCAATATTAATAGCACTTTCATTTTTTATGGTGTTGAGCTGGTCAATAGGATAGGCTGTTGTATAAAGTGAAATTGACTGGTGTAATGTAGTATGCGATTGCCATTGCTTCAACTGTTTAGATAGTTCTGTCGGTTGATGACCTATAGTCAGTAAGACCGTATCACTCGTCCAGATTTGGGAATGACCAACTGTTTCTAATTGGTTGTTTTTTAAATTTAAGTCTTCAATCTTATACTTATGAAAGCTCATAAGAGTGGAGTTATCAAATGTTTGAACAATTGAATTGTAGCGTTCAAAAAGGTATTTCCCGACTTTGTTTCTAGGTGGAAAAGTATCGGGTTCGTTAGGAGACTTGTTAAATTGACACCAATGGTGATAGGACGGAAAAGCTTGGAGCGTATAATTATCATAAACAATTTGCGGCCGTTCCTTAATATCGCTTAAAGCTCGTTCTGTGATATTAATCCAATTAGAATCGGGCTGTGTAGTTTCCCAAACATTACCAGAGCCACCACAATCCGAAGCATCAAATACGCTTATTTTTACGCGATAATTTGTGTAGCTGAGTTCTAAAAGTAACTGCTCTAAAGCATAAAGTCCTCTGGGACCCATTCCGATAATGGCAAGTTGTTTCATAGGATTAATAAAAGTAACAAAAAAACCACCTCGTTAAAGGTGGTTTTTTAAAATATACATTGTCGCCGTTTAGAATTGGTATCTTATACCTAAGGCGATATCAAGGTCTAAATCGTCGTTGTAATCTCCAAAGCCTATTTCAGGTCTAAAATCTAAGGATAACATTAATGGAATATCAAAACTGTATTCAATACCAACATCACCAGCAATAAAAACAAAAGTATCATCGTAATCATTACCATAATCATTGTCATAGCTGTAAGACCCTAATCCACCACCAGCACCTGCGTACCAGTTAAAACCATCTTCAATATTCCAAACCCATTGGTATATTCCAGCAAGTTTAAATCCATCGTAGTTGTCTCCAGATCTCCATCCTAAATCAGCTTCTAATCTGTTATTACCACCTAGTGCACGCTGGTAAGATACTTCAGTACCAAATCCGTCATTTCCCCCTAGTCTTAGTCCAATAGCATTATCTGCTATTTCTTGAGCACTAGATAAACTAGTAAAACCAATTGCAAATAAACCTAATAAAAATAATTTCTTCATAATAATCTGAGTTTAAAATTTTTAGTTTTAGCAATTTAATATTGCTATTAATCTTAACGCCAAAATTATAGTAAAATTGAGTGATTTGGCTTAATTTTAAGACAAATTTATAACTCGTTTCCATCGATTATTGACGCTAATGCAAAATACAAATCTTATTAATCTAGACCCTTTAAAGCGAAAATTAGAAGGCGATTTACATGCCGATGATTTAATGCGAAAACTTTATGCCACTGATGCTTCGGTTTATAGGAAGTTGCCATTAGCAGTTGCCTTACCTAAAAATGAGAATGATATAAAACTTTTAATCGCCTTTGCTAAGGCTAATCATACCTCTTTAATTCCGAGAACTGCAGGGACATCTTTAGCGGGACAGTGTGTAGGCGATGGTATTGTGGTGGATGTTTCAAAATATTTTACCCGTATTTTAAAAATTGATGAAACAGCTCAAACGGTGACTGTTCAGCCAGGTGTGGTTAGAGATGAATTAAATAATTACTTAGAGCCCTTCGGCTTATTTTTTGGACCTAATACCTCGACATCTAATCGATGCATGATAGGCGGCATGGTGGGTAATAATTCCTCAGGAACCACATCAATTCAATATGGCGTCACCCGAGACAAGGTCTTAAGCTTGAAGACGATTTTGAGTGATGGGAGTGACGCTGAATTTTCAAATGTATCGGTTGAAGCATTTCAAGAAAAATTAAAATTAGAAACTCTTGAAGGGCATATTTATAAAACGATATATAAGGAATTACAATCTGAAACGGTTCAGCAGCAAATAAAAAATCACTTTCCAAAACCCGAAATCCACCGAAGAAATACCGGTTATGCGATTGATGAACTTATAAAATCTTCTGTTTTTATGGATTCAACAGTCGATTTTAACATGTGTCAATTGCTATCTGGAAGTGAAGGAACCCTAGCATTTACAACAGAAATAACCTTACAATTAGATGTGTTGCCACCAAAAGAAAGTGCAATTATAGCGTTGCATTATAAAAGCATAGCTAATTGTCTAAAGTCTGTAGCAACAGTGATGCAATACAACCTGCATACCTGTGAGATGATGGATGACACCATTCTTAATCTTACCAAACACAATAAAACGCAGCAAGAAAATAGAGAATTTGTAGAAGGAGAACCGGCTGCCATTTTAATGTGCGAGCTTAAAGCAGAAACGCCAGAACAATTAAAGTTAGCTATTGATGAATTTTTAAGCGCAGTTAAGGTGCTAGATTTATCTTATGCAGCCGCGATTTTAAAAGGTGAAGCCATAGGAAAAGCTATAGAACTCCGAAAAGCTGGTTTGGGTTTATTGGGAAATCTTATAGGCGATAAAAAAGCAGTGGCATGTATTGAAGATACAGCAGTGGCTGTGGACGATTTAGATGCTTATATTTCAGAATTTACAGCACTGATGAAGTCCTATAATCAAAATGCAGTGTACTATGCGCATGCTGGAGCAGGGGAATTGCATTTACGACCGATTCTAGATTTGAAACAGAAAGAGGATGTTGTTTTATTTCGAAAAATAACGACTGACGTTGCCAAATTGGTAAAAAAATACAAAGGGTCCATGTCTGGAGAACATGGTGATGGTATTGTACGCGCAGAGTTTATACCGTTGATGATTGGCGAAGCGAATTATGCGATTATAAAACGCATTAAAACAGCTTTTGATGCCGATAATATTTTTAATCCTGGAAAAATTGTAGAAGCTTATCCGATGGATAAAAATTTACGTTATGAAACAAACCGAAAAGAACCAGAAATTGAAACTTTACTTGATTTTTCAGAATCCCAAGGGATTTTAAGAGCAGCAGAAAAATGTAATGGTTCTGGTGATTGTAGAAAACTCCCTGAATTTGGAGGTGTGATGTGTCCAAGTTTTAGAGCCACAAGAAACGAAAAAGATACTACAAGAGGACGCGCCAATACATTGCGAGAATTTTTGACGCATTCGGAAAAAGCCAATCGTTTTAATCATGAAGAATTAAAAGAGGTTTTCGATTTATGTTTGAGTTGTAAAGCTTGTAAAAGTGAATGTCCAAGTAGTGTGGATATAGCGAGTTTAAAAGCCGAATTTCAATACCAATATCAGAAAGTAAATGGTGTGCCTATGCGTACAAAACTTTTTGCTTTTAACAATACAATTAATAGCTATGCAAGTCTAGTTCCTGGTGTCACCAATTTTATTTTTACCAATCGTTTTACAAGTTCAATTATAAAAGTTGTTGGTGGTATAGCTAAAGAACGAAGCTTGCCTTTAATTTCAAGTAAAAGTTTATATAAAGAATTTAAAACATCTAAAAAAGAGACTATTACAAGTAGTTATGTTAAAGAAGTGTGTCTGTTTGTTGATGAATTTACCAATTATTTAGACACCGAAGTTGGTGTCGATGCCCTTGCGCTTTTAAAAGCTTTAAATTATAAAGTAAGTGTTATTTCACATTCAGAATCGGGACGCGCTATGTTGTCTAAAGGTTTAGTGAAAAACGCTAAAAAAATGGCTAATAATAATGTGTCTAAATTTAAAACTTTAGTTTCAGAAAACACACCATTAATTGGTATAGAGCCTTCTGCGATTTTAACGTTTAGAGATGAATATTTAAAATTAGCGGATGATAAGGAGGCGGCAAAATCCATTGCAAAACATACTTATATTATTGAAGAGTTTATTCAGCAAGAAATTGAATTACGACATATAACTTCAGAACAGTTTACACAAGAAGCTAAAACGATTAAATTTCATGGACACTGTCATCAAAAAGCTTTATCGAATCAGAAAACAAGTTTTGATGTTTTAAATTTGCCAAAAAACTATAATGTTACCATTATTCCTAGTGGTTGCTGTGGTATGGCAGGAAGTTTCGGTTATGAAAAGGAACATTATAAAGTGAGTATGCAAATAGGAGAGCAAACGTTATTTCCTTCGGTAAGAAAAGCGTCAGAAAACACAATAATTGCTGCAAATGGAACAAGTTGTAGGCATCAGATAAAAGATGGAACAGGGCGCCTGGCTAAGCATCCAATTACAATACTTAAGGAAGCCTTACTTTAATCTTTCTTTTTTGATTTTTTTGGTTGCTCAACAATAGTGATAGCGGCAATTAAATCTTTAAGCTCCATGTCTTTTAGCTCTTCATCGGCGTAGAAGGCTGATAGCTTATCTTCGTTGTAATTATAGATTTTCCAACGTTTAAACTGATACTCTAAAGCTGTAAAATTTTCAATCCAGTCGCCAGAATTCAAATAGGTCGTTTCACCACGTTTGTTCTTTTTTACAAGCATCTTAGGTTGATGAATATGACCACAAATAACATAATCATATCCATTTTCTATCGCTAAGTCTGTCGCTACAGTTTCAAAATCATTAATGTATTTAATAGCCCCTTTAACGCTATTTTTTATTTTTTTAGATAAGGAATAACGTTCCTTACCTAATTTGTCTGAAAACCAGTTAATAGCGCGATTGATAAGAATCAAAATATCATAACCCCAACCGCCAAGTTTGGCTAACCATTTTGCGTTTTGAATAGAAATATCAAAAACATCACCATGAAAAAACCAGGCTCTTTTGCCATCAATATCTAAGACTAATTTATTAACTATTGAAACATTTCCAATTTCAGTATCTGTGAATTTTCGTAGCATTTCATCATGATTTCCGGTGATATAAACCACTTCGGTGCCATTGGCTGCAAAATCCATTATTTTTTTAATAACACTAAGGTGGGATTTAGGAAAGTAACGTTTTTTAAATTGCCAAATATCAATAATATCACCATTAAGAATTAATTTTTTAGGCTCAATACTATTCAAGTAGGTTAACAATTGTTTAGCATGACACCCATATGTTCCAAGGTGAACATCAGAAATAACAGCTATTTCTACTTTTCGTTTTATTTTCACAATAGTTAAATTAATATTACAAATAACTTTAATATATTTAAGAGTTCAGTTACCCTACAATTAACTAACTATGAGTAAATTGTTATTAATACATTACCTAAATATTATGAACTTCTAGAAGTAATACGTGTAGCGAAGGTAGGAAATACGGTTAGGGACTTTTATTTTTATAATAATACAATTACATTAGTGGCATAAAATATAGCAATGGCAGGAAATTCCTTTGGAAAATTATTTAAACTAACCACATTTGGCGAATCTCACGGAAAGGCTATAGGTGGTATTATTGACGGTTGTCCTGCGGGATTAACCCTTGATTTAGAAGCAATTCAAAACGAATTAAATCGTAGAAAACCAGGACAATCAAAAATTGTTACCCAGCGTAAAGAGCCTGATACGGTTGAATTTTATTCAGGTATTTTTGAAGGTGTAACCACAGGAACACCAGTTGGTTTCGTGATTCATAATACCAATCAGAAATCTAAAGACTACTCACACATAAAGGATGTATATCGTCCAAGTCATGCCGATTATACCTACGATAAAAAATATGGTGTAAGAGACTATAGAGGAGGTGGACGTAGTTCTGCGCGTGAAACAGCGTCTCGGGTTGTTGCAGGTGCTATTGCAAAACAAATGCTAGCCAATATTAAAATCAATGCCTTTACATCTTCGGTTGGTGAGATTTTTATAGATAAGCCTTATCAAGATTTAGACTTTAGTAAGATTGAATCGAATGTGATTCGTTGTCCTGATGACGCTTCAGCAGAAAAGATGATTGCTAAAGTTGAAGCCATTAAAAAACAAGGAGATACTATTGGAGGTACGATAACTTGTGTAATTCAAAATGTACCTGTTGGTTTGGGCGAACCTGTATTTGATAAGCTTCATGCCGAACTTGGAAAAGCGATGCTATCCATTAATGCTGTAAAAGGCTTTGAATATGGAAGTGGTTTTTGTGGTGCTAAAATGACTGGAAGTGCGCATAACGATTTATTTAATGAAGATGGTAGCACTAAATCTAATTTATCTGGTGGTATACAAGGCGGAATTTCAAATGGTATGGATATTTACTTTAGAGTCGCTTTTAAACCTGTCGCAACCGTAATACAAAAACAAGAAGCCTTAAATAGTTTGGGTGAACTTGTAGAAATGCAAGGTAAAGGCCGTCACGATCCTTGTGTAGTGCCAAGAGCGGTGCCAATTGTTGAAGCTATGGCTGCTTTGGTAATAGCGGACAATATACTTTTGCGTAGACAAGAATCTCGCGAGTGGTAATTAATTTCTGTGAGAACGAAATGTGTTTTCTAAAACCCAAGTACTTATTTTTTGAAGAAACGCTATTAAGATAAAAAGATATTTAAATATGAGACTCCTACTCTAAACAGGAATATAACGTATGAAAAAACTAGCACTACATTGGAAAATTATAATAGGAATGGTACTCGGAATTATATGGGCTTTAATGTCAAGCTCATTAGGTTGGAGTCAATTCACTATTAACTGGATCGATCCTTTTGGTACTATTTTCATTAACTTATTAAAGCTCATTGCAGTTCCGTTAGTTTTATTTTCTATCATTGGCGGTGTGGCTAATATTGGTGACCCTAAGAGTTTGGGACGAATGGGAGGTAAGACCTTGGGGATTTATTTACTCACCACCATTATGGCGATTGCACTCGGATTGCTCTTAGTGAATGTGATAAAACCAGGGGAACTCATAGATGAACAAAGCCGAATTGATAACCGTATTAGCTATGAAATATGGGCTGATAGTGAAGGTTATGAGATTAAAGATGGGATTAATTATCTTCAAGATCCAGATTTTTTTGAACGCGCTCAGGAAATTTCAGAATTATCAAAAAGTCAATTAAAAGAAGCTGCCGTTGCAGATAAAATGGAAACGGTTAAAGACCGTAAAGAAAGCTCACCTTTACAACCTTTGGTAGATATTGTTCCAAGTAATTTTTTCCATTCCTTATCAGATAATGGCTTAATGCTACAAATTATATTTTTTGCTATTTTCTTTGGAATGTGCTTGTTATTTATCCCTTCAGAAAAATCACTGCCCGTTTTAAATTTAGTCAATGGTGTTAATGAAGTTTTTCTAAAAATGGTAGATATTGTAATGCAAGGCGCCCCTTTCTTTGTCTTTGCGTTGTTAGCTGGTGTGGTTAGTAAAATGGCTGGTGACGATATAGGTAAAGTTGTCGAAATATTTAAAGGTTTAAGTTGGTATTCTTTAACGGTTTTAGCGGGCTTACTTTTAATGATTTTTGTGATTTACCCAATGATTTTGAAACTATTTGTAAAGCAAATTCCTTATAAAGGCTTTTTTAAATCTATGAGTCCTGCGCAAACCTTAGCATTTTCAACATCTAGTAGTGCAGCGACATTGCCTGTAACTATGGAATGTGTTGAAGAGAATTTAGGCGTTGATAAAAAAATAAGCAGTTTTGTACTTCCCATAGGCGCTACGGTTAATATGGATGGTACCAGCATGTATCAAGCAGTAGCAGTGATATTTTTAGCACAATTACATATGATAGACTTAACTTTGGGGCAACAAGTCACGGTTGTTTTAACGGCTACTTTGGCTTCTATTGGTTCAGCGGCTATTCCGAGTGCTGGTTTAGTAATGTTGATTATTGTATTGAGTTCTGTAGGATTGAATCCGGCTTGGATTGCGATAATTTTCCCTGTAGACCGTATATTAGATATGTTTAGAACTGTGGTTAATGTTACTGGAGATGCTACAGTCTGTTCAATTATTGCTGATGGTGAAGATTTATTAACTTATGAAGAACATGATCCAACGGAAACTTTTGACCTTGATTCATAATATAATGAGTGTTTAATAATGAAAACCTTGCAACTTAATTCACCTTTGGTTTCTGTGGATTGGCTCAATTCAAACCAAAATGCTTCCAACTTAATAGTGTTGGATGCGACGATTAATAAGGTTATTTCTTCAAGATCACATAGAATTCCGAAGGCTAGATTTTTCGACATTAAGCTGAAGTTTAGTGATACTTCGGCGCCATTTCCAAGTACATTACCTTCTCAAGAACAATTTCAGGCTGAAGCTCAAAATTTGGGCATCAATCAGGATTCAGTTATAGTTGTTTACGATGATAAAGGCATTTACTCGAGCGCAAGAGCTTGGTGGTTATTTAGAGTTTTTGGCTTTGATAATGTAGCTGTTTTAGATGGCGGTTTACCAGAATGGAAGGCACAAGGTTATGGGGTTGAAAATTATTATGCTGAAACTTATTCAAAAGGTAACATTAGGGTAAATTATAATTCAGAATTAATGGTGAATTTTGAAGGTGTGAATCTATTTTCAACACAACCAAACACTTTAATACTAGACGCTCGCTCAGAATCGCGATTTAAATGTTTAGTAGATGAACCAAGAGCTGGGCTTAGACGTGGCACTATTCCGAATTCTAAAAACTTACCTTTTACAACGCTCTTTAATGGTAATACATTGAAGCCCATTAATGACATATCAATAATCTTTAATAAATTAGTAGGAGATAACAAAACTTTGGTTTTTAGTTGTGGCTCTGGCATTACCGCTTGTATTTTAGCTTTGGCAGCCACACTTTGTAATTATAAAAATTTAATAGTCTATGATGGTTCATGGACAGAATATGGAAGCTTAACTGATTGAACAAATGAAAACAATTGACTGGACAAAAGACGAACTCGTCGCTTACATTTTGCTTTTTGCTGCAAATGCCGATTTTAAAGAGTCTGTGGCAGAACGTAACTTAATTATCTCTAAAGTAGATGTGGATACATTTCAAGAGATTCATGAGGAATTTAATCTTGATAATGATTATCAGGGACTTAAAAAAATAATGACAAGTCTAGAGCAACATAATTACACTAAAGATGATATTGACTTGTTGCTTGAAGATATCAAAGCCATATTCTTTGCTGATGGTGATTTTGATATTACAGAGCAAAACATGTTGTTATATCTTAAACGTTTGTTTAAAACGGTTTAAACCTTTTGTTGCTACATAAGTTTTTTTATGAATATCATTATTGTGGTAATCACTTATAATAATGAATAAAAAACCTCAAAACGAAATTAGTATTTCTATCCGTATTACTGATACTTATAAGCGGGTTAGACAAATCCGTTTACAAGAACAAAACACATTCCCAACTAACAGAAGTTAGGGTTTTGTTGAAACTATTTCGCTTTGAGGCTATAAATTAATTATAGGTTAACGCGTTTACCTTTTGGAAATTTTAAAGTATACGAGTGTTTCATTGTCTCTGTTTTTCCAGACTCTAAATTTATCGTCCATTTTAAAATACCTTTTTCTTCATTATACATTGAATTGCCTGTTTCTATATCATCTATTTTTATGCTTTTATTTTGACTTATTGGAATACGGTCTAAGATGGTTAAATTAATATCGGCTTGTTTGTTGTTCTTTATTTCTATTTCATAAGCTTTATTTACAAGCCTATTATTGCCAATAAAAGTTGTCTTTTTAAAATCGTCTAATTGCGTACGTTTCACTATAATATTAGGGTCTACACCAAGTGAAACCGTTAAACTATCTGTTGTAGCACTTGGATTGATGTTGGTTTTTCCGGAATAACTACCTTCAAAATACACATTGGCTTCTGCAGGTAATAAGTTGTACTGCTCCCAATTACCAATTTTTGCAGTTAGAAATATATTTTCATTTAAAATTGGTGCTGTAAAATAATCGTAGGTTGCTGGTAAACTAAATTTATCGACTTCAATAACCGTAATGTCACCATCAGAAGGGATACTGTGTTTTTTTTCGATTTTAAAACTAGTGTTGGTGATGCCTTCTTCAATGGTGTTTCCAGTTGCTGTATATTGCTCTTCAATATAAGGTTCTTCATCAAAATCTTCATCCATCATATGTTGGATGCTTTCTGCACTTACAACACTTGAACTGCGCTCTTTATTATAACCTACTACCACAACTTCATCTAATTGAACATCTTCATCCAAGGTTAGATTCATAATACTAGAATGGATTGGTAATTCTTCGGCTTTCATACCAACATGAGAATATACAAGCGCGCTACCAGTTGTTGTCGTTAACCTGTAACGGCCATAAAAATCTGTTTGAACACCATTGGAGGTTCCTTTTTCAATAACACTAACTGCAGGTAATGGTAAACCATCAGAAGATGACCTCACTACACCAGAA
Source organism: Winogradskyella vidalii (assembly GCF_013403955.1). Classification (GTDB taxonomy): domain Bacteria; phylum Bacteroidota; class Bacteroidia; order Flavobacteriales; family Flavobacteriaceae; genus Winogradskyella; species Winogradskyella vidalii. Next base: position 30,753 of record NZ_JABFDG010000006.1, read on the forward strand.
ACCGTTTGTACCAACGGATTATGTTTGTAATTATAACGTCTGGTAGCACGTTGTGTTTGGTGATTGCTATATGGATTTATAAAATTTAGATATTTAGGGTTTACCGTTGGTTTTTCGTTATTAGTGTTAGGGTCACTCGTGGAAAGTACAAGATTTATGTCGGACCAATCACAACCAGAATTCTGATATACATGAGCTTTATATTCTAAATTTATAGGATTGTTGATTTTATCAGCTTTTAAATCATAGATAGGAAACCAGCCTGCATTTTTAATATTATAGGTGATTTTTAAGTCTAAAGACGTGTCGGTATCACTATTTAATTTCAGTGTGATTCCACCTGTTTGTGTTTTGTCTTCAACATTTAATTCAACCAATTGTTTGTTGATAGCGGTTTGTGTTTCTTGATGGTTTTTAATTTCTAAATTAGACGCGCTTATGGCTACTTTTAATGCTGTAATTCGGGTTCTGTAGTAGGAAGCAAAAGATTTTAGCTGTTCTAAACTAACCACGGTAGTTTCATTTCCTAAGTGTTTGTTGCTTTGAATAAGACTTAATTCTTCATTGTATCCGGCAATTAAATGGTATTGATATTGAATTTTACCTTCAAGCGTTTTTAATTCGTTTTGTAAAGCTGTTATGGAATTACTTTGTTTTTGCTTTGATAGGTAATTTATTCCATAATTAATGGATAAGATTGAAGCATCTTCTAATCCTGAAATTTGAATGCTACTTTCTTCAATATAAGGTGATAAATCGTTTAAGGTAATTTTAGATGTTCCTGAGGTGAGTTTTATTGAAGCACTTCTGTTAATTTCTGCACCATCAAGATACACAGTTACATCTGTAATTTTGCTTGACTGTTGAGCATTTAGAAATTGTAAGCCTAATACAGCGAAGAATAAAAGAACAATTTTGAAAGCGTTTAGTTGTGTTACCATCATGTTTGAATTTTGTTTGTATTCAAATCTAGGAGAATTGTGAAGTTATAGATAGGAAGAATGAGTAACGGGTGCGTTATAAGTCGTGTAAGGCGTATTTCACTTAGCTAGACAAATTTTACAGGATGTCATTAATAGATATTATTGACATGATTAATGTTTATATCATCAATTTAGGTGCTTATGTCGAATATTTTTTTGAGTATTTAAACTCGGTTTTATATTTATATTAACAAAAAGTATGTGTTATTAATCAATTTGTTATTACCCTCAATGACAAATTGAAAAATTTAATTTTTTTGTTAGGTTAAATTAGTTTTAAGTCATACCAAATGAATTTTATTTGGTATAAATTGTTAATTATAAAAGCCCTTTTCATTCATTCTGAAAAGGCTTTTTTTATGCTAAAAACTTAGATTTTAATTCTTGTGTAGGAATCATACAGGCTTCTTTTTTACCATACCACTGGTAACGGTTTTTAGCAATGTAGTTGTAAACCCAATTTCTAATAAAAGCAGGAATAATTAAAAACATACGCATAAGATTCACAGGGAAATTAAGCTGCTTAGCTATTAGAAGTGCAGCCGTAGACTTGTAAGTTAGTGTATCGTTTTTAGAGTTATAAAGTAAAATAGAATCGGTTTCTTCTGTATTAATATTAAATTTTTGAATGATTGTTTTCCCAATCTCACTTTGTAATGGCGCAAATAAGAATTTATCTTTTTTATCGCGCTTTATGACATACAACACACTAGAATTGCAGAGATTGCATACGCCATCAAAAAGAATAAGTTGTTTGTTATTTGGGATATCTATCATACAAATTTCAATGTTGTAATAATATAAATCAATTTTTATTAATAGAACTACAAATCAATTTATAATTTATTTTTTCATAGCTTCCACTAGTTCAAGTTGATCTAGACTTACATTAGTCGTAAACATACCATAGTTAACGTTGGCTTTTCCTTTTTCAATAGAATCTATACTGCCAATAGCTCTACCATCTTGCAATCTTACACGATCACCAACTCTTAAAATAGGTTTTGGTTTCTCTACTTTAACCTCTTTTTTCTTGGCCGCTTTCTTCTTTTTACGGATAACTTCAACTTTTTTCTCAGCTTCTGCTTTTACTTGTCTTTCTTTGTGTTTTTCGGCGCGCTTTTGTTTGGCGGTTAGTTTTTTGCGCTTAGAGTTTTCAATTTGAACCAATCGGAACAATTCGCCCATTAACTCTTTCTTTTTCTTGTTTTCAAAATATTTTTCAGAAATATCATTCACCTTTTGTCCTAAGTAAATTAAGCGTTGGTTAGAATCATATAACTCTTGAAAACTTTCAAGTTTCTTTTGAACTTTAGCGTTAACTTCTTCGAGCTTATCGGCTTCAGATGATTTCTTTTTCTCATTTTCCTTTAATGAGCGCTCCGTGCGTTCTAGCTTGCTGCGTTCCTTTTGAAGTTTAGCAATTGTAGCATCAAACCGCACTTTACCACGTTCAATTTTCTTTTTCGATTTATTGATTAGGCTATAGGGAATTCCATTTTTTTGTGCCACCTCAAAGGTAAATGAACTTCCTGCTTGTCCGACCACCAATTTATACATTGGTTCTAAAGTTCGCTCATTAAAAAGCATATTAGCATTTTTAATATGAGGTAACTCGTTGGCCAATAATTTTAAATTGGAATAGTGTGTGGTTATAATACCGAAGGCTTCACGTTCGTAAAAAACTTCTAAAAAGGTTTCCGCTAAAGCGCCTCCCAATTCTGGGTCACTTCCGGTTCCAAATTCATCAATTAAGAAAAGCGTTTTATTATTACACTTTTTCAAGAAATAATTCATCTGTTTTAAGCGATAACTATAGGTGCTCAGATGATTTTCTATAGATTGATTATCACCAATGTCACTTAGAATTCTATCAAATAAGCAGACATAACTACGTTCGTGTACTGGGATTAGCATACCGCTTTGTAACATCACTTGCAATAAGCCCACGGTTTTTAAGGTGATACTTTTCCCCCCTGCATTAGGCCCCGAAATGACTATAATTCTGCTGTCTTTTTCTAAATCTATAGTTTGTGGAAATGTTTTTTTGCCATTCTCCTTATTAGTTAAATAGAGTAGTGGGTGATAAGCATCACGTAAATACATACTACGTTCTTTAGAAAACTCTGGTAGAATAGCATTCATACTTTGGGCATATTTTGCTTTAGCAGAAACGACATCTAATTGTGTTAAAAACGCTTGATATTTGTGAAGCAGTGGTAAGAACAAACGAATAAAATCCGTTAACTCCTTTAGAATTTTAATGACTTCTTCCTTTTCTTCGTATTCTAAATTGTTGAGTTCTCGGGTGTGTTGAAGCGTGGTTTCAGGTTCAATATAAACAATACTTCCCGTTTTACTGCCGCCCATAATAGCACCTCTCACTTTTCTGCGATACATGGCTTTTACAGCAAGCACACGTTTATTATCTACAACAGACTCTCTAATATCATCTAAATAATCGAGATTGTTATAAGTGTTTAAAGCCGAAGAAAAACTGCTGTTAATTTTACCTTTGAGTAGGTTTATAGACTTGCGTAAATTTGAAAGTAGAGGCGAGGCATTATCTTTAATATCACCAAAACGGTCTACCACAGCATCAACTTGTTCTATAAGTGCGGTGTTTATTTCAATATCTTGACTGAATTGTTGCAGTTGCGGATAATACTCATGAAACTTCTTTAAAAATTTTAAAATTGAATTGACTGTCAAAGACATACTCACCAGCTTCTGTAAACTAGAAACTTCGAGAAAGGTGTTTTCTATTTTTAATAATTTTAATTCTTTATCAATAGCATCAAAACCATGATTAGGAATTCTGTTTTCATTATCAAAAGACGATAAATATTCATTAACGTAAATAAGCTCGCGTTTTAATGATTCTTCCGCTTTAAATGGAAGAATAGCCAAAACCGCTTCTTTTCCTAAAGCGGTAAGTGTATGCTTGCTAACTTGATCTAAAACTGTAAAAAACTCAAGGTCTTTTAAGGTTTTTTCATGAATGTTTATCATGTAATAGTTTTAATTTTTAGAATTGCAAATTTAGCATATTATGCAATATTATAAGTATGAAGACACTGCTAATACGACCAAAGTGACTAAGATGAGTATAATGAATAGCGGAAAAATAAATTTTAGCCATTTACTAAAGTTAATCTTGGCAACGGCAAGTGAGGCTAAGATTAAACCTGTAGGGTTTATAAGGTAAAATAAGCCCAATCCGTATTGATACGTGTTGACTACAATTTCGCGACCAATACCCACCGTATCTGCTAAAGGCGCCATTATGGGCATGGTTAAAACGGCCATTCCTGAAGAACTTGGAATAAAAAATGATAAGCCCGAATAAATCATGGTCATTACACTCGTGAAAATGCCTTTATTCATACCTGTTGTCATATCACTGGCGTAATATAATAAGGTATCACTAATTAAACCATCGGTCATTAAAACGGTAACCCCTCTTGCAATTCCGATAATTAAAGCGACACCTAATAAATCGCTTGCACCTTTTACAAAGGTTTCAATAAAATCAGTTTCACTAATCTGAATAATAAATCCAATAAGTATCGCACCAACTAAAAAGACGGTAGTCATTTCTACAAACCACCAGTCTAAAAGCGAAACACCAATAATCATAATAATAAAACAGCACGTGAATACAAATAAGGCTAATTTTAATCGCCAATTAAATTGAATATTTGAACTGTCTTTTAAAGTGAATAATTCAGCAATTTCTTCTCGCTGGTCGTAAATTATAGATTTGGTTGGGTCTTTTTTAACGCGCTTGGCATAGCGTATAATGTAAATAATGGTTATGGTTAAACACAAAGCCAACATAAAAATTCGACCATATAAACCGGTTGTCCAATTAATACCTGCAGCATCACTAGCTATAATGGTAGAAAAAGGATTAATGGTTGAACACATCGTACCAATAGCAGAACCTAAGAAAATACAAGCCACACCAACAATGGCATCGTATTTAGCCGCTAAAAACACCGGAATTAAAATAGGGAAGAAGGCGATGGTTTCTTCGGCAAAGCCAAAGGTTGTTCCGCCTATTGCCACTAAAGTTGTTACAAAAACAATAAGTAGCGATTCTCTGCCTTTTAATAGGGTTGCTAGTTGGCCAATAGCCGCATCAAAAGCACCAGATTTATTGAGTATACCTATTAAACCTCCAATAATTAAAACCAAGAAAATAATATCTGCAGCTTCAATAATTCCTTTTATAGGTGATTTTATAAAGTCATAAAAACTTTGGGGCTGCGCGTCTAATTTTTTATAGGTTTCAGGAATATTTATAGGTTTATAGATGTCACCATTGGTAAATTTATCTATGGGAATTTTAATATTTAAATCCTCGAGGGTTGCTTGAGAAGCTGGTAAAGTGATTTCTTCATCTAGACTTAAACGTGTAAATTTGTCTGTTGAGGCATTATAACTTAAAGTATCATACTTTCCGGCTGGAATAAACCAAGTTAAAAGGGTGACTAAACCTGCAATGATAAATAATATGGTTTGTGCAGAAGGGAACTTAAGTTTTTTCATTTTGAAATATTTGCCGTCAAAGATAAGACTTATAGATTTTAATTTGTTTTTTTATATGACTATAAATATAGATGAAAGCTGGAATAAACAGCTTAATACAGAATTTGATCAACCGTATTTTAAAGATTTGATGGCTTTTGTAAAGGAAGAATATTTTAATAATTTATGTTTTCCGAAAGGTTCAGAAATTTTTAACGCCTTTAATCATTGTAAATTTGAAACTGTAAAAGTCGTGATTATTGGTCAAGATCCTTATCATGATGTTGGTCAGGCTAACGGTTTGAGTTTTTCTGTTAATGATGGTGTAAAACATCCACCTTCACTGGTTAATATTTTTAAAGAACTTGAGCAAGATTTAGGAATTCCTTATCCAAAAAGTGGAGATTTAACGCCATGGGCAAACCAAGGTGTATTGCTTTTGAATGCGACATTAACGGTTAGAGCACATCAAGCCGGTAGTCATCAGAAGAAAGGTTGGGAGCAATTTACAGACGCTGTAATCAAAACGATAAGTTCAGAGAAAAAGAATGTGGTTTTTCTACTTTGGGGCGGATTTGCTAAAAAGAAAAAGAAATTAATAGATACTAGTAAGCATATTGTATTAGAAAGTGGTCACCCGTCACCACTAAGTGCCAATAGAGGGTATTGGTTTGGTAACAAGCATTTTAGTGAAACTAACTCCCAGTTGGAGCGAGTTGCTGAGACTCCAATTGATTGGAATCTATAGTTTTTGGTGGTTTATTGGTCTGTATAGAAGGAGAAACTCTCCGTGTAACTTTCTTAGAGGTTTTATTGCAACTAAAAATCAATAATAAAAAGTTTAAAGCCACTAAGAAGGATAAAATCAGAGCAATTGTAATAATCATATAATCTGTAGGTGTTAATGATTGTTAAGTTAATGTTAAACAAATGTAATTAAAAAAATATTAACTAGAAAGTTATCTATTTAATCCCTGCTAATATACTAAAAATATTAACTTTTAAATTTAAACTACCTCTTTTATAAGGTATTAGTTCTCTGATTTATTCTAATGTAGAATAACTTATAATTTATGAATTAAGTCTGAATATTCTACTTTTTTAGAAATTATATCCAAATCAAAAAGTTGTTTTTGTACATTTTCTATTGTCTCTTTGTCCATAACATCTTGAGACCACTCGGTAAGCGATAACCACTCTTGTACATCTTCTAGCGTTTGTTCGTAGCGATTTGAAATGGTTTTATCTATACTAGGTATCGATTTGAAATCTGAAGTCGTTTGATTTATAACTTCTAAAATAATTTTTAAATGGTCTTCGTTGTTTTCAATAAATTCATTTCGAACAGCAATTACAAAACAAGGCCAAGGTGAAGGACAGTTGCCAATACGTCTAAAAACACCTTCGTCTACAATAGGCTTAGTGGTGAATTTTTCCCACATAAAATAATCAGCCTTATCTTCGGTTAGGCCTCTAATTGCACCATCGAGGTTATCAATCACTTCAAAATTAAGGTCATTTTTTAAATCCCAATTGTTATTTTTAGCATTAATATAAGCCATAAGGTGTGAGCCAGATCCGTACCTGCTTATCGCAGCTCTTTGACCTTTGATGTCTTCAATAGTTTCGAATTTTGAGTCTGACGCTACATGAATTCCCCAAATTAGAGGTGTTTCTACAAAGGTTTGTACTATTTTAGAAGGATTACCATCAATAATATCTTTTACAACTCCTTCCGTTAAAATAACAGCCATGTCAATTTTTCCAGAGCGTAATGCTTTGTTCATTTCGCCTGTTCCGCCATAGTAGTCGTGCCATCTGAGGTTAATACCTTTATCTTTATACTCGCCATTTTTTAGTGTTAAATACCAGGCTAAGTTAAAGTGCTCTGGTACGCCTCCTATATTTACTGTTTTCATATTAATGCCCACGAAAGTGGGGATCTTTTTATTAATCTTTATTTTTTTAGAAATTACCTTTTTATCAAATATTCACAATACGTTCTAAAGCATAGGTAATTAATCTTTCTACAACTTTTTTAGGGTCTTTACTAAAATCACCATTTGCTCTATTGGCTATAATAGCATTGAGAGATATAGCTTCGTGTCCTAACAATTTTGAAAGCCCGTAAATAACTGAAGTTTCCATTTCAAAATTTGTTATTCTAAAATCTTTGTAGCTAAAGTTGTCTAACTTTTCATTTAGGCCTGCATCGTGTAAAGGTAAGCGTAGCACGCGGCCTTGTGGTCCGTAAAAACCACCAGCAGTTCCTGTCATACCTTTAAAAATTTTGTCTCCTTCAAAATATTTTTCAAGATATTTACTATTATCAATAATAATCGGACGCGCTTTATTCTTATCCCATTCAGTATGCTTAATAAAAGCATCTTCAACTTCAGGATTACAAATGCCTTCTGTTTGATAGAAATGTAGCATTCCATTAATGTCTAGACCATGTGTGCTTATTAAAAATGCATCAACAGGAATATCGTGTTGTAAAGAGCCAGAGGTTCCAATTCTAATAATATTTAAACTCGATAAGTTTTCTTTGGGTTTGCGAGTTTCTAAATCAATATTGACTAAAGCATCGAGTTCGTTTAAAACGATATCAATGTTATCTGGGCCGATTCCGGTAGAAATAACAGTAAGTCTTTTATCTTGATAATAACCCGTTTGTGTTTTAAACTCCCGTTTTTGAGTGCTAAATTCTACACTGTCAAAATGTTTTGTGATTTTTTCAACACGATCTTGGTCGCCAACAAATATAATAGTATCCGAAATATTTTCGGGCTTTAGGTTGAGATGGTAAACACTGCCATCTGGATTTAATATTAATTCTGAATCTTTAATCGCCATAAGTTATGGTTTTAACAAGTTTGTTTTGTTCTTCACTAAATTGATAAGCCAATCGGTTTACACCGCCGTAAGTCATGTTATTATTGACTTCTAAAGCAAAGTTATGTTGTTTTAAAAGGGCAAGGTGTCCTTTTCTGTTTAGGGTAATACCGTCTTCAGAAACGGTGTAAAATAGCGCTAATTCTTTAATTCTAAGTTTTAGTTGCATATCGCCATAGCCATAATACCCCTGATAATTTAGGCAATAACCCAAAAGGTGATTTTCAGATTTTATGGTGTTTTCTTTTATAATGGTTAAAATATTAAACTCAATATTTCCTAACCCACTTTTTTGAAAAGGAAAACGTTCTAAGTGTGCCTTAAGACAATTACTCATGTATTTAAAGTTAGACTCTTCAACGATATAAGGTTTAAAAATATTATGATCTTTACCACAATACGTTCGCCATAAAGCAATCGCGAAATCAATATCTTTCTTAGTGAGTAATACTTTATTCTTATAATGAGATTTAAGTTGCGCTGAATTTAACTCAGCTAAACCTTTTAAGCTTTTTTCGCCTTTAACACGCCCACTACAGATAAGATATAATGGTTTGTTTATTTCTTTTTGGTGTAACAAATTAATGACACCTAATAAATTGATATGACAATATAAATCGTATTCAAACCATAGATTGATTTCAGAATAATCTGCAGTATCATCTAATTTTGAAAGTTCCTTTTTTAGATCTTTTTGATCAACTTCAATATTGTAATGCGCTCTTAAAAAATCGACCCTAAGGTCAAAAAACTCATCAGAATCTATTTTAGGAATGGTTGGACCTTCACACAACATTTCTTGCCAAGTGAGGATATCGTCTTTAAAATCTAATTCAATTAAATAGTCAGTAAGTGCATTACCATTAGTAATATGTAAACATTTTTTTTCCATAATTAACCACCTACACGCTTAACGTTAAATCCTTTTTCTTTTAGAATTGTCATGATTTTATCGCGATAATCCCCTTGAATAATAATTTTATCGTCTTTAAAACTTCCTCCAACGCTTAATTTGGTTTTTAGATCTTTAGCTAATTTTTTAAAATCTTCAGTAGCCCCCGTATAACCTTCGAGAATCGTAATTGGTTTCCCTTTTCGTTTTTCGTACTTACAAATTATGGGGTCATCTTGTAACCATAGATTATCTTTAGATGCTTCAGTATCTTCTGTAGCTTCGGGTGTGTGATCTGGGAATAGGTTTTTTAGTTGGTCTTGTAAATCCATCTTAGTATCAGTTTACAGTATCAGTTTACAGTTGCAGTCGCTAGAAGAACACTGCTACTGAATACTGATAACTACTTTTTAATCAGTCCTAATTCTATTAAACGCTCATTTAGAAATTCGCCAGCAGTAATGTCTTCAAATTGTTTTGGGTTATCCTCATCGATACAACTTTCTAAAACATCTAATTTCATTTCGCTAATAGGATGCATAAAAAAGGGCATCGAGTAGCGCGATGTTCCCCAAAGTTCTCTTGGTGGATTTATAACGCGATGGATGGTAGATTTCAATTTGTTATTGGAGTGTCGTGATAACATATCCCCAACATTAATCATCAGTTCATCTGGTTCTGCAATGGCATCAATCCATTCGCCATCATTACGTTGTACTTGCAAACCTCGGCCTTGCGCTCCCATTAGTAAAGTAATTAAATTAATGTCGCCATGTGCTGCAGCTCTAACGGCATTTTTAGGTTCTTTTGTAATTGGAGGGTAATGAATTGGCCGTAATATAGAATTTCCGTTATGGATGTATTTATCAAAATAAGTCTCTTCTAAATTAAGATATAGAGCCAAGGCACGCAATACATATTTTGCAGTTTTTTCGAGCATTTGGTAGGTTTGTTTGCCCACCTTATTAAAATCCTCGAGTTCTTTTACCTCAACATTTTCAGGGTATTCTTTTCGGCGTTTCTCATCATCTTCTACATACTGTCCAAAATGCCAAAACTCTTTTAAATCACCTTCTTTTTTTCCTTTAGCACTTTCTTTACCAAAGGACACATAACCACGTTGACCTCCAATACCAGGGATTTCGTAATTTTCTTTAGTCTCTATAGGTAAGTTGAAGAAATTCTTTACTTCTTCATATAAATTGTCTACCAATGTATCATCTAAAAAATGACCTTTTAGGGCCACGAAACCGATGTCTTCATATGCTTTTCCTATATCTTCTATAAACTTTTGTTTGCGTTTGGGATCATCTGAAATGAAATCCTTTAAGTCTACGCTAGGTATTCTATCCATTGGGTTGTTGTTTAAATTTTTGTGAATATACAAATGTAACGATAATAGTGCGAAAAAAACAGATTGAAATTATTGATAAATAGAAGTCGATAATGGATTATTGAATCAATTTTATTTACATTTGAGACATTACTGAAATAAAATTATATGCCAACAATTACAAAAAGTAATATTGCCTTCGACAAAAGAAATTTAAGAGATATAGAGTTACTTAGGCTTTATTACAATATGCTAAAACCTCGATTGATAGAAGAGAAGATGCTCATATTATTACGTCAAGGGAAAATTTCAAAATGGTTTTCTGGCATTGGGCAAGAAGCAATTTCTGTTGGTGTAACTATGGCTTTAAAGCCTAGCGAATATATATTGCCAATGCACAGAAACCTCGGTGTATTTACAACCCGTGAGATTCCTTTGCATCGTTTGTTTTGTCAATGGCAGGGTAAAGCAAGCGGATTTACAAAAGGTAGAGATCGCTCATTTCACTTCGGTACACAAGAGTTTAACATCATAGGTATGATTTCTCATTTGGGACCACAGTTAGGCGTTGCAGATGGTATAGCTTTAGCTAATCGTTTAAAAAATAATGGAAAAATAACAGCCGTTTTTTCTGGTGAAGGAGGAACGAGTGAAGGTGATTTTCACGAAGCTTTAAACGTGGCTTCTGTGTGGCAATTACCAGTTATATTTTGTATTGAGAATAATGGTTACGGACTTTCTACCCCAACCAATGAGCAATACCATTGTAAACATATTGCAGATAGAGGCAAAGGTTATGGTATTGAATCTTTTATTCTAGATGGTAACAACATTATTGAAACCTATACTAAGGTTCAAAAATTAGCCGAAAGTATTAGAAAACGACCACGACCAATTTTAATTGAATTTAAAACCTTCCGACGTCGTGGGCATGAGGAGGCTAGTGGAACAAAATATGTACCTAAAGAATTGATAGAGGCGTGGGAAGCTAAAGATCCTATAGAAAATTTTAGAAGTTACTTACTTAGTAAAAAGATTTTGAGTGTTGAAACGGATAAAAATTATACCTCTGAAATTAAGTCTGAAATTGATACTGCTTTAGCATCTGCGAATGCAGAAGCAGATATAATTCCCAACGAAACTAATGAATTAATTGATGTTTATAAACCATTTGATTATAAGGCGTTTATTTGTAATGAAGAAACTAAAGAGTTAAGATTGGTAGATGCTATTTCTGAAGGTTTAAAACAATCCATGGAAAAGCATGAAAATCTTGTTATTATGGGGCAAGATATAGCAGAATATGGTGGTGTTTTTAAAATTACAGAAGGGTTTGTTGAAGCCTTTGGAAAAGACCGCGTTAGAAATACACCTATTTGCGAGTCAGCAATTGTAGAAACGGCCATGGGATTATCTATTTCAGGAATAAAATCGGTTGTAGAAATGCAATTTGCCGATTTTGTGACTTCAGGTTTTAATCCCGTTGTTAATTATTTAGCAAAATCCTACTACAGATGGCAACAAGAAGCTGATATTGTTCTTAGAATGCCTTGTGGAGCAGGTGTTGCTGCAGGCCCTTTTCATTCGCAAACTAATGAAGCATGGTTTACTAAAACACCAGGTTTAAAAGTGGTATATCCGGCTTTTCCGTATGATGCTAAAGGTTTGTTAGCTACTGCAATTAATGATCCAAATCCTGTATTATTCTTTGAGCACAAGGCTTTGTATAGAAGGATTCGTCAAGAAGTACCAACGGATTATTTTACAGTTCCGTTTGGAAAAGCAAGCTTTTTAAAAGAAGGTGAAGCAGTGACCATTATTACATATGGTGCTGGTGTACATTGGGCTTTAGAAACCTTAGAAAAAAATCCTAATATTTCAGCCGATTTAATTGATTTAAGAACCTTACAACCCTTAGATAAAGAAGCAATTATTAATTCTGTTAAAAAAACAGGACGCGCTATTATTTTACAAGAAGATTCGTTGTTTGGAGGTATAGCTAGTGATCTTTCGGCTATGCTTATGGAAGAGTGCTTTGAATATTTAGATGCCCCTGTAAAGCGTGTAGCTAGTATGGAAACACCAATACCTTTTAATAGTCAGTTAGAAAATCAATATTTAGCTAAAGGACGCTTTGAGTCCGTTTTAAAACAACTATTATCCTATTAATTAATATTTTTTGGTAGATTAAAAATAGTGTTACGTAGATAAAAGTTAAGTTTAAGTATATTAAATTTTAAACTCAAGTTATTAATAGTTTTATTTGAATTGATATACTATGTTGAAACTAATTTATGTTGAAACTAATTAATAACCAAAAATATAAAATATGAGATTTAAATTACTTATTACATTATTTTTTGTAGGTGTTGTTGCATTTGCACAAGTGATTCCAGATGACGTTAAACCGCCAAGTTGGGAGAATACTACAATTAAACCTTTAACACCTTTTGAACTGCCTTCTTTTGATTTAAAAACATTACAAGAAGAAGATAAAATAAATGATCAAGATAAATCTATTCCTTGGCGGTTTGGACATGATTTATATGTAGATCATAATTTTAATGAAGTGGGAGAGTGGACGACTTTAAAAAACGGTGATCGCATATGGCGAATGGCATATTATTCTAACGGAGCACAATCATTAAACTTTATGTTTGATGTATTTAAAATTCCTGAAGGTGCAAAACTTTATGTGTATAATAAAGAAAAAACAGATTTATTAAGACCTTTTACATTTAAAAATAACAATACTGAAGAAGTTTTAGGAACTTGGTTAGTAGAAGGTAACGTTGCTTATATTGAATACTACCAACCAGCAAATGTTGTTGGAGAAGCAAAAATTACAGTGGGTTCCGTGGTACACGGTTACCGTACTGTAAAAACTTATGAAAAGTCTTTAGGACAGTCTGGGGATTGTAATTATGATGTAGATTGCGATATTACTCCTTCACCAGACCCTTATGGCTTAAATACAGTTAAGGATAATATAAAAACTTCAGGTGCCTTAATTTTAGCGGGGGGTACAGATTGGTGTTCTGGCACATTAATTAATAATACCAATAATGATGGTACACCATATATGTTAACTGCCAATCATTGTGCTGGAGGAGAAGGTACATGGGCATTTAGATTTAATTGGAGAAGTCCAAACCCGTCTTGTGGTACAACTACAAATAGTACAAACGGTACGTATAATCAAACTGTTAGTGGAGCTACCGTACGTGCAAGCAGTTCAAAATCTGATATGGAATTAGTAGAAATCACAGATTCTAGTTTCTTTGAAAATAATTACGATTTAGTTTGGGCTGGTTGGAACAAATCTACAACAGATGTACCAGCTATAAGTTTTGGATTTCATCATCCAAGTGGAGACATTCAGAAAGTTTCTAGAAATGACGAAGGAGCAATTAGATTTACCACAAATTTTAATGGAAATTCTACTGCACAAATGTGGAGAATTAATGACTGGGAATTGGGGGTTACCGAAGGTGGATCATCAGGATCTGGTTTATTTAATGAGACAGGTCATTTAATAGGTATGCTTACTGCAGGAACTGCAGCATGTTCTGGTACGGTTGACAATGGAGGCTATGATATCTATGGGCGCTTTGGTGTAGCATGGGATTATGGAACTACAGCTTCAACACGTCTTAAAGACTGGTTAGATCCATCGGATTCTGGAATTGAAGTTTTGGAGGCATACCCTGCTTCTGAAACCTATAATAATGATGCTAACATTGCTGCAAGTTCAGAAAGTACGATATTATGTGGCGAAGATTTTACAACTGAAGTTACACTTACTAATTCGGGTACTACAGCATTAACTTCTGCTACAATAACTTACTACATTGACTCAGAAGTACCTGTAGAACTTAATTGGACAGGTAATATTGCAACAGGAGAAAGTCTAGTAGTTGCAACACCAACTTATACCGATCTGAGTTCTGGAAGTCATTCTTTTATTGCTAGTGTTACTAACCCTAATGGCACCACAGATGAAAATACTTCTAACGATACTTTTGGTATAATCTATGAAGTTGCTACGACTTATGAAACATCGTCTTTGGTTTTAAATATTGCAACAGATACTTATGGCGATGAAACAACATGGGAACTTACCAATAGTTCAGGAACCGTAATTAGTGATGGACCAGCATTCGTTTATAGTGGCAATTCAAACTATGAAGAAACAATTACTATAACTGATTTTGGTGAATGTTATACATTCACAATTTTTGATGACTATGGTGATGGTATTTGCTGTGATTATGGTAGTGGTAGCTACAGTTTAGAAGATGAAAATGGTAATGAAATTATTTCTGGAGGCGATTTTTCGAGTTCTGAATCTGTTACATTTTCTGTTGAACAAGCTTTAAGTACTGCTGATTTTAATTTAGATAACGCTATTAAAATTTATCCAAATCCAGTAGAGAATCAATTACAAATTGAATTAACGAATTTCAATGAAGATGTAAAGTATCAAATTTACAATACATTGGGTCAAGAAATTACTAAAGGGCATTTAAACGCTAATAGTTTAAGTACTGTAAATATGTCGCAATATCAAACGGGTATTTACTTTGTAAAAGTGACGACTGGCACTAGTTCAATGACACAAAAATTGATTAAGAATTAATTTATAAATAAAATTAATAACATAATTAAAGTCAGTTTCTTTAATCAGAAACTGACTTTTTTGTTTTTTCGCTAATTAATTATAATCAATGTATATTTATACCTATGAGAGTAAGTTGGTACATTATACTATTTTGTATTATAAGCGTCTATAATTGCAAAAGTAAAACAGACAATACGTGTAACAAACGTACAATAGATGTTGTTGCTACGGCTTATAATTCTTTAGCTTACCAAACCAATTCTAATCCCAACATTACAGCTTTTGGAGATAGCTTAAAACCAGGTTTAAGATATATTGCGGTTTCACGAGATTTGTTAGATTCGGGTTTAGTACACAATACCCAAGTTAAAATTCAAGGTTTCGATAGTTTGTTTACCGTTAAAGACAAGATGAATCGTCGTTGGCGAAAACGCATAGATATCTATATGGGCAATGATGTTAAAAAAGCAAAAAAATGGGGCAAAAAGAAAGTGAATATTTCATACTGCTTACCTAAAAATGATTCAATTAAAATTGCGTTTCACCATAATTTCTGAAACTTTAAAAGGATAGGCTTTTTGTACTTCAATACGTTCTTGTTTAGATAATTCGCTAGGTATTTTATCAAAAACACGTTTAGCATAATGTATTCTAAGGTTGTAATAAGCTTTTGTGATTTCGTCTTGTAAAGCTATATAAGATTCATAGGAAGTAAATGCATCATGGCTTAAAGAAATTACAGCGTCTTTGGGATGATCCGATGATTTAGTAGATTGTTCACCTTCACAATAATCACATTTGCTAATACCGTTATTATCGATAAAATTTTCAACTATATAAGCGACTTCTGCGAATTCTACCAGTTCATTCTTAATCATAATTTGTTGGTTTTCATTCATTGAAATTTGTAATAAATTTCGTTCTGGAATTTCCGCAGTACAGTCTTCAGTGTCACAAACTGCGGGTAGTTGTCGTAAAATACCTTTGTCTGCAGAAATGGTAGTGGTTACTAAAAAGAAAATGAGTAACAAAAAGGCAATATCTGCCATTGATCCTGCATTGACCGTTGCAGAATGTCTTCTAAATGATTTCATAATATATAAGATTTAAATGTTAATAATCTAGCAATCACAACAACAGTACCAATGTTGTTAATTCTTGTTAACAATCCATTCTAAAACCCTTATAATGTGCTATTTTTGCAAAATTAATCAAGTACTAAATTTATTTTATGTCTTCAGAAACCGAAACCATTCCACAAAATGCAACAGAAAAAAGTCTCTATGATTACCAAATCAAAGACCTTAATCGCATTTTTGATGTAATGCGAGATGAGGCTGATGATTTTAACCTTTTATATCAATTGCCTACTGGTGGCGGAAAAACGGTTATTTTTTCGGAGATTGTGAGACGCTATGCTGAGCAACACCAAAAAAAAGTAGTGATACTTACCCATAGAATTGAGCTTTGTAAGCAAACTTCTAACGTATTATCAGGATTTAACGTTAAGAACAAAGTGATTAATAGTAAGGTGAAAACCCTAACCGACCAAGACGAATATCAATGTTTTGTGGCGATGGTAGAAACCTTAAATAATCGGTTATCTGATAATGATTTTGAGCTTAAAAATATAGGCTTAGTTATTATTGATGAAGCCCATTATAATTCCTTTAGAAAACTATTTAAATTTTTCGAAAATTGCTTTATCCTAGGAGTAACAGCGACACCTTTAAGTAGTAATATAAAACTACCAATGAAAGACAACTACAACAAGCTTATTGTTGGAGATGATATTTCTACTTTAATAAAGAATGGGTTTTTAGCCAACGCCGAAGTTTCTAATTACGATGTGGGATTAACCTCGCTTAAAATTGGAATTAATGGTGATTATACTGTAAAGTCTTCCGAGGCTTTATACACCAATTCTACAATGCAGTCTAAGCTATTATTTGCTTATGAGGAAATGGCAAAAGGTAAAAAAACACTGATTTTTAATAACGGGATTTACACGTCTAAAGAAGTTTATTATACATTTAAGAAAGCGGGTTATAATGTTGCACATTTAGATAATACAGCGAGTAAGCAAGAGCGGAAAGATATTTTAAAATGGTTTAAAAATACGCCAGATGCGGTGTTGTCTTCGGTTAGTATTCTAACGACTGGTTTTGATGAACCTTCTGTAGAGTCTATTATTTTGAATAGGGCTACACGATCTTTAACTTTATATTTTCAGATGATTGGTAGAGGAAGCCGTATTTATAAAGACCAAAACACATTTCAAGTCATTGATTTAGGTAATAATGAAGCCCGATTTGGCCCTTGGAATCAACCTGTAGATTGGCAACATATTTTTAAATACCCCGACCTTTATCTCGAAAACATTATTGATGATGAATTGCTTGAGCGTGATTTTGTTTACACAATGCCAGATTCATTAAAAGTAAAATTCAAAAAATCGTATACCTTAAACTTTGATATTAAAGCAGAATATAAAGAGGTCGTCAATTCAGGAAAAAAATCTTTTACTGTAATTGAACGTTCAATAGCGCAGCATTCTCAAATGTGCATAGATAACAGTGAAGATGTTTTTGAAGCAAGAGAACTAATTAAAGACCTACAAGATGAAATCGCTTTTAGAATAAAGCAATACTGTTATTGCATTATGAATAGCACTCAAAATTATAAAGATTGGCTTTTTGAAGAGTATAACAGAAAGTTAAGGATTAGCTTTAACGGTAAGTTTTAACTTTTTTTTGTAATGATTTCTATATTTATGTCTTTATTTTGAAATAAGATTAGTTTTTATTAACTAATAACTTGAATATTAAAATTATTTTTTATCAACGTGAAAACCTTTAAACACTTCGTATTTCTGTTCTGCATTTTGTGCAGCAGCATGGTTTTTGCCCAAGTTACAGATAAGGAAAAGAAGTCTATTCGTATTCCTGCTGAAAAATCAGAAACGGAAAAAGATTCTGCTTTAGTAAAAATTAAAGTTGCTCCAATTCTTGAAAAGGAGGAAGATAAATCTGGTGGAAACACAGAAAATAAAGAAGACAAATTTGTCATTAGAGAGACTAAAAAGCCATTTTCTATGATTGAAAATGATGGTCTTAAAAGTCCGGGTGAAATTTTTGAAAAGCGTTGGAAAAAAGAAGCCGTAAAAGGTGGTTATGTAAGAACCATGTCTGATCAGTTTTTAGGTGAACATCGTGTAGATACAAAGTTTGTAAATATAGTTTGTAGAGATCATCAATATCCAGATGGTGACCGGGTTCGTATTTTAATCAATGATGTTGTTGTTAAACACGATTTGCTGCTTACAGGTAGTTACAGACGTGTAGAAGTCGATTTGGCTGATGGCAGAAATGTGGTTGATATCGTAGCGCTTAACCAAGGGGATTCTGGTCCTAATACAGCAGAATTTGTTGTATATGATGATAAGGGAAATGTTATTTCTTCAAAAGAATGGAATTTATTAACCGGTGTAAAAGCTACTATTATATTTCAAAATGAAAAGGTTGTAATTCAAGAAAAAACTGCTGAGGATGAAAAATCTAAAACCGCCTCTAGTAACTAATTTCTTTAACATCTGAGGGTTGCATGTCTTCCAATTTGTAATCTCCAATTCTTACTCGTACTAATCTTAAGGTTGGTAACCCTAGCTTAGCAGTCATTTTTCGAACTTGCCTAAATTTTCCTTCCGTCAGTGTTATAGAGAGCCATGAGGTTACACCATGTCTTTTGTCGCGTACAAATCGTTCAATAATATGTGATGTATCAGTTAAAATCTCAGCTTTACAAGGTTTTGTTATATAAGGTTTTCCTGCAACGGAAATTTCAACACCATTTATTAATTCAGAAATAAGCGCTGGTGTTATAATGCCATCAACCATCACATGGTATTCTTTTTCTATATGAGAACTGGTAATATGGTTACTAAACTTCCCATCAGTGGTCAACAATAATAGACCTTCAGATTTTTCATCTAATCGTCCAACGGCCATAACCTTAGTTTCAAATTCATGCAATTCATTTAAAAGTTTTTTGTTGCGTCTTTTATTCTGATGGTTGATAAACTGGCTTAAATAACCGTAGGGTTTGTATATTTTATAATAATGATGTGTTTTCATAGCGGTTACCAAAAGGTAATAAAACATTTATCAAATTTTGAATTATTATATTTTAACCAAACTAAAGGAGAGCGGTTGGCTTTAATATGTGTCTTAATTAATTTTTTTGCTGAATTATAGCTGTGCCATTCGACCTGGATATGAGGTTCAATGAGCCAGTCTAACTTTTCAGGAATGTAAAATTCTAAATGTTCAAAAATAGACATATCTTGAAACGAAATATAGAAACCACTAATACAATTTTCGTTCAGTGGCGCAATTGAACTCATTGTGTTTTTATAAGGTAAGTATAATTGCGCTTTAAAACAGGTTTGCTGTGTAAAAGCTTCAATATTCAGATTATAATTAGCGAGTTGTTGTTGCGTTTTTGTTTTATAAAGAAGTGGAAATTGTTTGTTTTTTAATTTTTCTAATTTATAGAGCAGCGTATCTTTTCGGTTGGGGCCAATCCAATAGGCGAGTGGTGTATTATAGGTTTCTAAAGTATCGTATAGATAGAATTTGTAAACGATTTCGAGATGAATAAGTTGCTTGTTTAAATAATATAGTGCATCTAGCTCACCAATAGTACGTCGTTCGTTTTGAATCTGTAAATTTTCTGCAACCCAAGTTACTGAAGAATCACGTTTTAGGTCATAAAACACAAATTCTTCAACTAATTTACCTAAGCGCTGATTAACAAATTCTGTATTATCATATAAAAAATCAGAACTTGAATTGATTTCAAAAAATTCAAATCCTGATAAGTCATGTGGCTTAAATAATGAGGGTGTGTTGCCATACCCTTTATAACGTAATACGGTACTTTTATCCATAACAGAATAAAAGTAGGCATAATTTAGATAAAGTTATTGTTCTCTGTAGATTTATCAATATCTGGTTTTTCAGAATGCATGTTTTTTTCAATACCTGCACTATCTACATTGAAATAATTTAAGACTTTAGTTACCGTAGATATATGTTCAGTTTTTGATCCATTAATGATTATGGCTCCTTTAAGAGCTTTAGGATTATTTTCTAATACGGTTACATAATCATTAGCATCAAAGTCTGAACTTTTCTCAATGTTTTCTACTTGAGATAAGTCTAGTAATTCCTCAATAGGTTTATTAAGCTCCCGCGACAACTCTTGCCATTGTGTGGGCGTAGGCATGGTTTCGGTGATATTAATCATTAGTATATCTTTATCAGAGGCTTTTAAATAGCCTTCGAGTTGTTTTCCAAAATCGGTATTGCTTGCGTAAACACAATTAATTTGATTATTTTTTCTGCTAATTACTCCCATAATTTAATAGGTTTTAAGTTTATCTTTTCGCTTTTCTAATTGCTTCAATAATTCGTTTACAGTTTCGGATGTGGCATTGTAAAAACTATCTTTTGAAGACTCTGCAAATAATCGAGGTCCAGGCGCACTTAGTCTTATTCCACATTTTTTTCCTGTGTCGTCACTCGTGGTATTGTCGGTTTTAAAAAAAACGTCTGCTCTAATCACAAAGTCATAGCGTTTAAATAAGTTATCTAATTTCTCCTTGGCGTGCGATTCTAAAGCATCACTTGATGCTACATCATGATATTCAAATAATATTTCCATAATTCTATTTTTTTGTCTGTGATAAAATTACAGATTAGTATCAGTTTAACTTAACTTAAATAAGTGAAGCATTAACGTATTACATAGTTGAATGCAAAATAGATTGTTTACGAGTCGAGAAATTCTTAATAGTTTTTATATCGCTATTAAAATTTTGATGGGAGCGTATTTTAATATAGTAAAGTAATAATTTATTAGGAGTTGCTGATGATTAAATAAAAAACCACAAGTGAAGTCCCTGTGGTTTTTATTTATTAATTAATAACTAGTTTTTGAATACGCCGTTCTCCTGACACAGAATTTAATTCAACGATATAAATTCCTGTATTCAAATGGCTAACAGCTATGGTTTGCTGTGTAGTGTTCACTTCTAAATTTTGAGTTAAAATTACACGACCATGAATATCGTAGAGTTTAAATAAGGTTTCTTGGTTTAATTGCCCTGTAATCTCAATAGTTTTATCATTTTGATTTGTAGTAATCTTTAAGGTATTAAAATCTTGATTGGAGACATTAAGGGTTTCATTTTCGAATCTAAGATAGAAGCGACCATCACCTGAAATAGAATTTAAAGCTGTAAACGAATAGTCGTTTTCGTTTAGTAAAGTAAAAGTGTTTGTAATATTGTCTTCTAAATAAACTTTAGTTGTTATTGGCAATGTAAATTCCGAAAGACTCACAGTGATAACTTGTCCCTGTTCTGCATTAATCCCTAAAGGAACAATTGTGCTAACTAAGTCGTCTGTACCAAGAGCTTGAATGGCAATAGGGTCACCTAAGTTATCATTTACTAAATAAGAATTAATACAAAATTCAGTTGAATTTCCGCCAAACATAGCTGCATCATAACCAGCATCTAAACCTAAACTCGCATTTTCATTAAAATGAATTGCAGTATCATAACTTTCTGAATCCTGATTAGTAATCTGAAGTTTAATATAGCCTTCATTGTCGTTAGTACTAGAATTTCTACCGACTATAAAATCATCACTAGTACCATAAGTTCTTATATCTGATAGAAATTCTATAGTACCACCACCAGATTTAGATTTAATAAAGAAACCTTGACCAGGAGCGATTAATTCACTTGTGTTTAAACTGTTGTATATAGTCCATTTGTTGGTTGCATTATTATTGTAGCCATAGATAGCTTGATAAGCACCATTACTATTTAATTGGTCTTTGTTCTCTTCAAAAAATTCAGAGAAATCTATATAAGACGGGTAGGGGTTCCCTATTAAATTCCAACCTCTAAAAGAAGAGCCTGCTGTCTCTGTTATAGGAATTGATACATCACCTGTTTCTACTTGTCCAGTAAAAGTAAAAGTTGTACCACTAACACCATCTTCTATACTATCTCTTGCAGCTCTAAAACCAATACCATTTTCTATAGTTGTATCACTATCCGTAGTAATTGCATAATTTACATACACACCATTAGGTTCATCAAAGGGCGCAAATGCTTTTTGATCATTATTATTGGGATTTTCTAATATATTGGGATTATCATTTTCAAAATCTCCAAAGCTTTGTCCTGATAATGGAGCGGAAACTAAATCGTTTCCTGTAACGCCATTATAGGCATTAATATGGCGTTTATAAACCACATTACCTGTACTTGATCCTTCGACAATTAAACTAGAATATTTAGTAGAAATCGATTCTAATTGTATTTTTCCATAATTAGTTAAATCACCATTAACAGTAATACTGCCCCCTTCTTTTATGACAATTACCGCATCGGTATAGACTATTAAATTATCAACTACTATTGCTTCATCTGCATCAACTGTGTAAATTCCATTACCTATAAACATATCTTTAGTACCGGTAGTTCCATCAGGTGAAATATTATCTTTCCATGTATCATTGCAGTATAATAGGGCATCGTTAGTAAGGTTAGCACCACAAGTATTATCTAAAGGGATATATTGAATTAGCGTCGCCTTAGGTGTCGTAGACTGGTCGTGTCCTTCTGATCTATTTGAAGTACCTCCTCGACCTCTAAGGTGAATATGTATTACTGAATTACTACCGTCACTATAAAGTTGTACACGCAGTGCATCTGCAACAAAAGGTTGTTGATCACTGCCTCCCCATTCGTAAATACCGCTATCAATCCATCCACCTTGGCCTTCTTCTAAAATGGTCCATGTATCGTTATGATGGTAGCTAATCCGCCACATCGTATTAACCTGCGGTTGATTAGAGTAAGTACCGCCAAAAGTTATATAATTTATATATTTTGCATTGTTCCAATTCACTTGCCATTTCATGCCTTCATCAACGGTAGGGGTGCCAAGATTATAATTATAAGCAACTCCATACTCATTATAATTAGTGACATTACGATAATTATTTAGTGCAGGATCATAAAGTATATCTAAAGGCGCACCTCTACCATTGGTTACAGAACCACTTAAAATAGCATCACTAAGTAAACCTAAATTTATACTAGTATCAGGGCTATTATCAGGGGCACCAGCATTACAATTAGCAGGTGCTGTATAGAGATTATTTACAGTTAACGTACATGCATTCTCTTCTGAGAATGATACTACTACATTTTGATCCAAACCATTAGAGGCTAAACCAGTTAAAAGCACTGTTTGTGGGCTACCACTAATAGGAAATGCTTGCCCATTCACCATTAAATTTCCACTTTCAGGTTCGTTGACATAGGTTACCGAAATTTCTTGGGTATAGGTGCCATTTAGCTCGTTGCAAGCCGATTGTGCCCCTGATGTTATACTTTCAAATCTACATGCGGTACAATTTACAGGTGCTGTAAATAAGTCTTCAATAATTATAGAACAAGATGTTTCATTTGAAAAAGACACCTCAACATCTTTCGATTCGCCATCAGAAAGCAATCCTGTAAGTGTGACCGTTTGTGGACTAGATGTTACAGCAAAAGCTTGCCCATTGACAATTAAATCGCCATTTGAAGGTGCATTATGATAAGTTATAGTAATGTCTTGACTATAAGTCGTATCGATTTCGCTACATGCTGTTTGTCCTCCTGCGGTGACTGACTCAAAATCACATTCCGTTGGGAAAGGTAAATACTGTATAAGTGTTGCTTTAGGGTTGGTGTCAGAATCATCATAACTACTACTATAGGTAGATTCTCCACCACGTCCTCTTAAATGAATACTTACAACATCATTTACGCCGTCACTAAAAGCTTCAAGTTTTATAGCATCAGCTGTTATTGGTGTTTGAAATTTACTCCCCCATTCATAAATTCCTGCATTAATCCAGCCACCTTGGCCTTCTTCATGCATTATCCATGTATCATTTAATCGGTAACTTATCTTCCAATTTGTATTAGGTTGAGCTTGATTTGGATAAACACCTCCAAAGGTTATATAATTGATTTTTTTTGCAATTGGCCATGATACTTGCCATTTAAAAGCATTATTTATATCTATTGGGCCCAAATTGTGATTTAAATCTACACCGTATTCATTAAAAGGAGTTTGATGATAATATTCATTAATTCTAGGGTCATATAAAATATCTGTAGGTTCGCCTCTTCCGTCGTTGACTGATCCCTCTACATTTGCGGAAGGCAATAAAGCCAAATTGATACTTGCATCTGCGGTGTTTATGGTATCGGTAGGTGCTTCTAATTGATCAATCCATAGGCCAATTAAATCTACCGCATCTTGATCGATAACATTTTTAGATAAGGTTGGCATCATTACCGTAGGGTCTATACTGTTCATTCTATGGTAAAGAATAGACCGTAATGAATCTCCAGGATATATGATCTTTTCATCAGCATAGTTACCTAAAGGACTTAATATACCTGCATTTAATATATTGGTGGCTTCGAGGCTATTAAATAAGCGCAAATCAAAATTAGCTCTATTTCCTGTTTCTGGTCTATGGCAGTAGGCACAATTTAAATCTAAATAAGATCGTGCTTTTTCATCTAGTGTTGCGTTGGTATCATAAATAGACTTAGAGGTAAGAATGTTGGGCGTGTCGGTATCTACAATAGTTTCATCTAATATACCTAAATGACTGAGTGTAACTAGTTGATTAGCTGTAGTGGTAGTGCCGTTTTCCGTATAATCATAATCTGAGTTTAGATAACGTGCTTTAAGACCAAGCGCTCCTGAAACTACATTGTTATGGCAGGTTTTACAATCGGTATTAGAAGGAAAATGCCAGGTTTGAGTCCGTGTGCCTCCGCCTTCGGTCGCAATAGTTACAGGCTCATCTAATCCTACTTCTTGCAATACTGCATCCGTTTGCGCTTCATTCCAATTGTAGGTTAAATAATAAAAATTACCATCACTTCCCATAATAGAAAGTCGGGTTTCGATTTTTTTAGTAATACTTGAATCCGTATCGTCTACAGGAAGATCAAAGTGTTTAATTAAAACAGAGCCAATAGGGAAAATCCAATCGCCATTTTCAGAATATTCAATTTGTTCTGCATCCGAATTATGAGTCCCATCATTAGGTATGGCCATCCATCGTCTTTTTAAAGCGCCATCTGACCAAAACGATTCTACTAAATCATAAGGTACAATACCATTGGCAACTTCTAAAGTTGTCATGTCTGTGAATATATTAGTCGCTGAGAGGGTTTGAGGAAATAAGCTATAATCTGCTGAAGCTGATTTCATTTTATAAATAGGAGTATTGTTTCCCTCAGGCAGTAAATATATTTCGTTTGCACTATCTTGACCAAAGGATATAATACCACCAGGTGTAAAGTTACCTATTAATTCATAAGCACCTGTCGTTGTATTTACAGACCACATTTCATCACCATCACCAAAATCGGCACATATATATTTCCCTATATATTCAGGCATTTCAGTTCCTCTGTAGACAAAACCACCTGTAATTGAATTTGCTTCTGTTGCAGGAAAAGCTACTAATGGCGCTTCGTGTGCCATGTTATCTAAAAGTTGAGGAACACAACCGGGTCCTGCGTCATTACCTTCCCATAAAGGCCATCCAAAATTTTTCCCACCACTATTTAGAACATTGATTTCTTCATTAGAATCTAAGCCCACATCCCCAATATAAAAAGTACCTGTAGTTGCGTCTTTGGTCATACGGTGTGGATTTCTAAGTCCTACACTATAATACTCTTCAAAATTAGATCCATCAGGACTTAAGAAAGGGTTATCGTTTGGTATCCAGTATTCTTCACCCGTGATTTCATCTGCAAAACCATCAGTAGGTTTTTTTCTTATCGGTGCGTGACTTTTGGTTGAATCTTTATCTACATCAATTCTAATTACACCACCATCGATATCATTTGTAATATCTTGTGCTTTACTCCATGAGGTTTGATCACCGATACTTAAATAAAGAAATCCATCATCACCAAATTCAAGTCCACCTCCTCGGTGACCCGTACCGTACATTCGGTTTTTCATAATAATAGTACGACTATTTGGGTTAATAGTCATGGCGTTTGAACCTACCTCAAAACGTTCTAACATTAAAAAATTACCCTCATATTCAAAGTGAGAACAATTTTGAGTTGTAAATTGACCAAAAGGGGGAGAGTTTTCTCCAGCTGCATTCTTTGTTGCGTAATAAACGTAAATATAATTTTTAGGATTTGTAGCGGCATCAAAATCTGGATGAATGGTTAAACCTAAAAAACCACCATCGGAAACCAAGCCAACGTCTCCAGACAAATCTAATAATAAATCTTTGACACCCGTTTCTTCGTATTGATCAATATCAAAAGAAAAAATTTGACCATCTAGCTGTCCTATAATAATTTTATTACGACTTGGGATTTCGTTAAACGTTATAGGGTAAAAAAAACTTAAACCTGGATAAGCTATTCGATAAGGTTCTGCAGTTGCCGTAGATAATGGTAAAAACTTACCATTTAAGTAAGCTCCCATGGGTTGAGCCGTAGTTAGACCTGGCCCATAAAAATAAGGCACCGCACTAAATAGCAAAATAGAGGTGATAATTGCTAAAGTAATTTTAAATTTTAGCCCTTTAGATTTAAAGTTTAAGACTAAATTATAAAAGTTGTTTTTCGATTTATGTGTACTCATAGAGCATAATAGGTATTAATAGCAATTATAAATGTAACATTTTTTGCCATTGGGTAATCTATTATTTCGATAAAAGTTGAAATCTAGAGTTAAGGTGCTCAGTATTTTAACTCTATATTCTGGTTGTTGTTTGTATTAGATTGAAAAAATTAAGCCTACAAAGATTCATTAAGTACAATATTTTAAGAAAAAAAGAATCTTTCAAACAATATTATGTTCTATTAATAATACTAATTACAGCTTTTAAAACGTGTGAAAAAGTGGAATTCCTTATAATAATTACTTAGCTGTAAAAATAAGCAACCTTCTATTTTCTCTATCTATAATAACTCTGACTCGTTCCTTTTGTACAGGCACAATTACTAATACCTTGTAAAAAATCTAACCCAATAGTTACCATATGTGTACCAGAGTTAAAACCAGATAAATCATTCGTGGTAATTTGGTAGGAATAAGCAAAAAAGAATTTATTGAAGGTTATGCCACCCATTGGACCAATATTTAAAGGTTTAAGAAACTGATCATTCAAAAAACGATAAGAACCACCTAAAAAATAATAATCCCCTTTACGGTTAAATTTTCGGTATTTAAAACTTATATCTGTAGTTGATCGTTTATCACTAGCAAACATTTGATAAAACATTGATGGTTCTAATTCTACATCTTTATTCTGTTTACTCTTAATCACTAATCCTGTATAAATTTGATAATTCAGAAGTAAGTTAGGTTCAATACCTGTATAGGCATCAAGGTCTTTTTTCATAATATTGTTAGCATTAAAACTGAGGTAAAATGCTTTCCAACGGTATAAAATACCCGCATCAAAATTATTATTAGATACCGAGCGATCATCAGTAATACTAGGGTCGACTATAGGAATATCATAAGTGGTATTAAAGTTATTAATATCAATTTTAAAGCTATTAAAGTTGTACGATAAACCAAAAGATAAAAACTGTTTAGACTTATAATCTAAAGTTAAATGATGCGCAAACGAAACTTTAGCGCCTTTTTGTATGGTGTTTCCATTTCTATCATTGTACGCAGTTATTCCAACTCCCGAACGATTTCCTAATCTAATATCTGCATAAAGCGACTGGTTATCGGGTGCATTTTTAATACCAACCCATTGGGTTAATCCATTGGCTCTTATTTTTACATTATCGCCAATACCAGCATAGGTTGGTGAAATTACAAAATTGTTGTCTGCCAAATATTGCGTAAAAACGGGTAAGTTTAACTCTTGGCCAAAACTATGAGCAAAGACCAGTAAAAGGATATAGAGAGAGAATTTTTTCATGATGTTATCTTTTTAATGTGCTTAGCTTTTATCTATAAAGTGTAAAATGTCCAACAAATTCTTTGTCGTTTTCAGAGTCGTTAGTTTGAACCACAAACCAATAATCTCCCATTGGTAAATCTTTGTCGTTATACTTACCATCCCAAGCTTCACCAACACGGTATGTAGCTACTTTTCGGCCGTAGCGGTCAAAAATATCGAAGGTTAGGTTTGGATAGTTATCAGTACAACCTGGTGCCCAAGTATCATACTCGTTATCCCCATTTGGTGTAAACCAATTAGGAATACAGATGTCTTCGAAATCTAATTCTATTTGTGCTGTTGCATAACAACCACTGCTGTCCATTACGGTAACCGTATACATTCCAGATTCATCAATAATGTAAGACCTTGTGTCGCCATAGGTTTCACCATTAAGAGTAAATTCGTAATCACCTGTACCACCGGTAGGGTGCGCAATAAATTCGTTGAGGTCACCTTCAGAAAGTGTAAGCATTACAGGTGCCGTCTCTCCAATAGTGAAGTAGTCGGTAGTTTGAATACAACCATTGGTATGTCTCACATCTATATAATGATTGGTACCTGTTGGAATGTTGTAAAAGACATTACTCGTTTGGTATGCACCACCATTTAATGAGTAATCGAATTGCGAAAGATCATCATTTGAGGCATCAACAGTAACCGTTACACTATTTCCTTGCTGATTATCTTCACAAATAGATTCGATGATGACTTCTGGTAAGATAGTTACGGATTCTGGGAAAGTGATATTCCATTCCGACTCACAACCTTCGGCATCTCTTACATAAACAATGTGATCACCACCTTCTAAATTTGTAAAGTCGAATTCAGTTTGTGTCGCGTGTCCTGTAGTGTAAACGCCTTCGTAATCATCTAGGCTAACACTGTATGGCAATGAGCCACCAGAAATATCAATACTAAATTCACCGTTTACATCACCTGCACATACTTCAGGATAAAATGAATCGGGAACAATACTTAATATTACGGGTTGTGGCTCTGTAATATCGAAGTTAAAAGTGAGGTAACAACCCAATTCATCTTGTACAATGATATCATAGTTTCCAGGGGCTAAATTCTCGAATGTATTGTTATTGAAAAATTGATTTAGCTGAGGTGAAATGGCATATTTAATAACGCCTGTTCCTCCTGTAGCTGTAATTTCAACACTACCGTTATTACTTCCAGCACAACTCACGTTATTAATAGTTAATTCAGCATCAATTGGATCATCTGGTTCAGTAATACTAATAGGTGCCGAGGTTGCAGTACAATCACCACTTTCAACATAAACAATATAATCACCTGCTAAAAGTTCTGTAAAATAACCCGGTGTATCTTGAATTGCTGTAATAGGATTGCCTAAATTATCTTGTAAAGTGTACGTGTAATTACCTAGTCCACCAATAGCCGTAGCCACAATAGAACCATTATTATCTCCAGCACAATTGATGGTTAAGTTAGAGGCTTCTAAAGTCACTTCTAGAGTTGGTAATGGATCTACTGTAATTTCGTTAGAAATATTAGTAAGACAACCATTAGCATCTGCTACATAATATGAATATGTTCCATCTGGCACTGTAAAAGTAACATCGTTAGTAAACGTTCCTATAACAGGAGTCATTGAAGGGTTTTCACTATAGGTGTAAGTACCTGTTCCTCCTGTTGCACTTAAGGTTAATGTTGATTCAGTTAAACACGTCTGTGTGCTTGCTCTTACTAAACTAGCTTCAACAGGTGTTGGTTCAGTAATCTCGATATTTACAGAAGTAAATTCACAATCAAATCCGTCAGTAATTCTTACAAAATAGGTTCCTGGACCTAAATTTTCAAAGACATTTGAGGTTTGTGGACCAGATACACTTGGAGTTGGTAAAACCGTATTTAAAGTATAGGTATAGTTTGAACCTTGTCCGCCAGTAACATTGGTAATAGTGATACTTGCATCTTGATCACCAAAACACGATAAAGTAGTTGTACTTGGTGTAAAGGTTGCAGTGATTGGATCTGGTGTTTCTAGAGTAATTATTTCAGAAACAACACAACCACCAGCATCTCTAACGTTAACGGTATAATTACCCGCTGAAAGTCCTGAAAAGGTACCGTTAGTTGAATAAGCAATAGTTGCATCACCTGTTAATTCATATTCATAATCACCCCAGCCTCCTGTTGCAATAGCTGAAATTGTTCCTTCGTTATCGTTACAAGTGACGTTAGAAGTTTCAGATACATTAAGCGTCATTGCATCTAATGGCGATTCAATAATCACATTAGCCGTCGCAGAACAAAACGGAATATCGGTTTCTGTAATGACGACTGAAAAAGTTCCAGCTTCCATACCGGTAACCGTTTGAGGATTGGTTGCTGTATTAGCGTTTACAATTCCTGTTACTGAAGTTCCAGAGTTATCTATTACTTCATAAGTATATGCTCCTGTGTAATTTGCAATATTAATATCGAATGATCCTGAGTTATCCCCAAAACAAGTCACTTCATTTGGCGTGACAGTAAATGTTGGTAATATAGCTTCTGAAACTGTAATAGACACTTCTTCTGTACAAGAGGTTACCGTATCTGTAATCGTAATTGTATACGCTCCAGAAGGTACACCTGTAAATACCGTTCCGCTTAAACTAATTGAAGCAGGATTTGGTAAAATACTATAGGCATAAGACCCAGAACCACCAGATCCTGTAATGGTAATTTCTCCATCATCGTTGTTACATGACGGTAAAGCGGTTACTTCTGGTGTTATAGCTATTGGAGGTACAACATCTATAGACACTGTATTTCCACAGCCATTAACATCTTGAATTGCTATGGTTTGAGTTCCTGAGTATAAGTTTGAAAGCGTAAAAGGAAACGTTTGTGTTTGAAAAGCACCTCCATTAATACTCACCGTGTAAGGTGGTATTCCTGCAGTGTCTAATGTAACATCGATTTCGTATTCCCCTTCATTCACGGTACACTGATTGTTAACATCTGCTGAAATAACAGGTGTTGGCTCCATGTCTAATACTTGAACAGGACTCGTTACAACACAATTGTAAGCGTCAATGACATGCACATAATAGCTACCAGCATCAAGATTAAATGTACTTGAAGCATTCCAAGCAGCATCTGTAGCCAATGGGGCAGTAGCTGTTGTTGTAATTTGATATTGGTAAGGTGGTGTTCCGTTAGAGCCAATAGCACTTATAATTCCTGAGTTAGCTTCACAATTTGCAATCTGATCAATAGAAACTGCTAATTCTAATGGGAAAGCAGATTCTGTAATATTAAATGGAATTGTAACCACACCACAGCCTGCATTTGGACCTGAAGTTTCTGTAATAGAAACAAAGTAATTTCCAAATGGTAGTGGCCCTAAGTCTACAACATCTAACGAACCATTTGCTGGTACAGACCCTGAACCTGATATGCCTGTGGTGTTTAAACTTAAAGCATCGAAAATTTCATAGTCTACACTAACTGCGCTTCCATAGTTACTGTTTATAGTAAAGGAAACGTTTCCGTCTGCACTTCCTGTACACGTAATATTATTAGCACTAACAGCACTTGCCGTTAAGGTTGAATTTGTTGGAATAGGAAGTGTTGAAGGTTCATAATAGCTACAATTTGTAGATTGATCATAAACAATAAATGTATAAAGTACACCAGGAATTAAACCTGTAAATGTAGCAGATTCACTTCCTGGAGAATCTTCAGCTAACCAAGTTCCTGTAGGATATTCAAAACCTGGCCCTTCATATATACTAAAGAAGAAAGGTCCGGCACTAGTTAAAGTTGACCCAATACTTACTTCAGCAACTCCACCAGTTGTACAATCCACAGCTGCAGTAATATTAATATCTAAATCTGTTGGAGGCGAAGCGACCAATACATCTTGAACAAGAATTGAACAGCCATTAGCATCGACAACATTTATTTGGTACAATCCAAAATCTACAACATCAAAACTAACCGATGTAGATCCTGTTGCATTAAGCTCAGAGTTTTCATAACCATTAGTTCCTGTAACAAAATAATTATAAGGTGCTGTTCCTCCTGTTACAGCATTTATTATTATTGAACCTTGCGAAATACCTGTGACATCATTACATGTAATATCAATGGCTTCGTAATCTATATTAATGTCATCTGGTTGATCTATGGTGACCACTTCAGTAGCAGTACAAGACTTAGAATCTGTAACGGTTACAGTATATGTACCTGCTGGTAAACCTGAAGTTTGCGTTCCAAAATCTGTTCCTGTAGTGTCATTGTTGATATTGATTACAAAAGGTGGTGTTCCTGTTGTTGTGTCAATAGTCACATCTATGGCACCGTTAGTATCACCATGACATAATATAGGTTCTGTTTGTGTTACTAAACTTAAAGCCGGTAATGATAACGGATTTACAGTAACTACTGATTCTGCAGTACAACCATTAGCATCTGTAATTTGAAACTGATAGTCACCCGCAATTGTTGTTGTGTATGTAAAAGGTGACCCTGTTGCTCCTAAAGACGTATAAGCAGCGCCATCAATAGAAACGGCATAGGTGTATGGTGCTGAACCAGAAATGGTTCCTGTTATAAGCGCCTCTGGTGTTGCTGAACAATCTAAACCTTCGGTTAATACAACAGCTAGAGTAGGTGTAGAGATAGGGTCTATAGTGTGAGATTCACTGTAGACACAATCGTTTTCATCTTTAACTTGAAACGTATACGTTCCAGGTTCTAATCCTGAAAAATCAGTTGATGTTTGATACGAAGTTGCAGCTGAAGCAGGTGCTGTAATTTGATATTCTAAAGTTCCAACCCCTCCAGTGGTTCCCACAATAGAAACTGTTGTAGTATTTGTAGGACAGGTAACAGGTAGGTTGTCAAACTCTAAATTTGTTGGAGGGTTAAGACCTTCTATTGTGATTTCTTCTGAAGCAGTACCACAACCACTAGAATCTATAATAAAAACAGTGTAATCTCCTGGAGTTAAGTTATCAAATACGGTATCAGTTTGATAGTTAATACCATCAATACTATAGCTGTATGGTGCATCTCCTCCTGTAGCACTTGTAACTGTAATTTCTCCTAGAGATGAACATGTTAAAGGTGTTGTTAATTCAACTGTTCCTACTATTGTAGACGCTGAATTTATTGTTACAGTTTGAGGGGTTGTTTCACAAGCTTCAGACCCTGAAGTATATTGCAACTGAACTTCATAATCTCCTGCTGTTAAACCGTAAAACACATTAGAACTAACATAGGTAACACCTCCATCAATACTATACATTATACTATTTCCATTAGCGTTTGAAACATTAACAGTAAGTATTCCAGCATTACTAGAGTCTACACATGTAATATCTATGGTGCTTACAGTAAACTCTGGTTCTTCAATAGCCTCAATCGTAATTGTAACATCGGTAGTACAGTTATTAGAATCTGTAACTGTAATATCATAAGTCCCAGCTTCAGATACTGGTATTTCTGGAACAGTTTGAAACTCTGTTTCACCATTTACAAAGTAGAAGTAAGGTGCTGTTCCACCTACAGGATACACTGTTATTTCTCCTTCTGTACAATTTAATGGATTAGTTAATGCTACAGTTGCAGTTAATATAGGCGGTTCTACTATAGTTATATCTTCTGTAAAAGTACAGCCGTTTTCAGACTCTATGGTTGCTGTATAGGTTCCCGGATTAAGATTTTGAAATGTATGGCTGTTATCCATAATAGGACCAACACTATTTATTAAACTCCCAGATTGGTGAAGCGTGAATGAATATTGAGGGTCAATATCATTAGCTGCTAAATGAATGCTTCCTTTATCACCATGACAAAGTGGTTGTGATACCGTTATAGTACCACTAAAGTCGCGATCTCTAATTTGCACATCAGGAACTGTAAATACACATGGATTTGTTTCTACACCAATTTGTCTCACATAGATGGTATAAAAATCAGCTGTATCTATAGTGAAAACATTACTATTTTGAAAATTTGTACCATCAATACTAAATTCATAACCAGATGGTACACCGTTTACGGTTATACTTCCGTTAGTTTCACAAATGATGTCTGTAGCATTAACCGTTGGGTTTAATACGTTTTCATAGACATTAAAATAAAACTGAAGAAAACACCCACCAGGGTAATTAATAGTAATGCGATATTGACCCGAGGTATCTGCTAAAAAGCTAGATCCACTACCAACTTCATTCCAAGTACAAGAGGTGCTTTCATTGGCACAATCTGTATCTGTAACAGCATCACAACTAGATTCGTCTAGTTGTTCCCAAATAACAGCGGTAGAATTAGAAATATTAGTTTCAATTAATCTTGAATCATCTGCACCACATAAGAATATATTTGGTAATAATTTTCCATCGTTAGGACAAGTAACCACTTCATCTGCATAAGGAATCACAGGATTGGTAGTATTAGAACCAAAAAGCTCCACTTCAAAAGCTTGAGTAATAGATTGACAAGGCGCATCCGCAATATTATAAGAATAGTAAGTTCCAGTATCGCTTACTGTTATTGTTTGTGTGTTTGCTATGACCGGTGTTCCAGAAGGGCTTGTAGACCATTCATAAGAGGAGTAGCCATCTGCAGCAGTTAGTTCTACACTATCGCCACATAACACAATTTCTTCAATAAAAGTACAATCTAAATCGGCCAAGAAGTTAGTCGCTCTAGGTGAAATTAAACAGCCTGTATTACCACTTAAACTTGGATCGTCTGTAATATTAAAATTAGGGTTATAAAACCCATTGTAAGAGGCAAAAGCTTGATTACTTATAATGTTAGAACAAGCATCTACAAGTAAATTACAAGCATCTACCACCTGAACTTCTATACGAATTTCATATACAGGATCTTCTTCTTCAACTAAAGCATCTTCTATAGCAAAAATAATCTCTCTTGTGTCTGGATCATAACTAGAGACCGTAACACCAGGAGGCAGTACTAAATCTTCTGGGTAATTAAAAATAATATTAATAGGAAGGACATCTCTAATTTGAAAATTAGTAGCATTATCATTTCCTGTATTTTGAAACCCAATCACATAATTTAAAGACGACCCAAGTCCTACGTTTTGGTCGCCAATATCATTTCCGGCATCATCTTCCACAATTTTGGTTAATACTATATGAGGTTCTATAATTTCTACGGCAAAAGCAAAAAAGTAAGGAAAAAAGGTGTCGCCACTAGTTTCCAACCTAATCACACCAGAGGTGGCATCATTTGCAATCACTGAGTTACCAGGATTTGGAATAGCGATAACGCCTGTATCAAATCCTAAAGTATTAGTACTGTTTGGCACTCTATCATTTACAGGTGTTGCATCTAATTGGGTAACTGAACTATTAAAGAAATTTGAAACCTGACGATCGGCAGTAGATAGACTAACACCATTAAGTTTTAAACGATCTCCTAAAATTGGACTATCACCTTCTAGTGTAGCAAAAGCAAAATTAGCTCTTACTGGTGCCGGTGCAGGAATAGTTCTAAAGCCATCAACTGGAATATCTAATGCTGGATTACCTCCAGGAACACTAATTGAACTAAAGCCATCAAAACTAGTAATTGATTTTCCTGGTAATGTAGGGTCTTCATAAACAATAAATAAAGACCAACCGGCAGATTCCCCTGTACCATTATAAGGACTGTATGATGCTGTTCTACCTTCTCCAGAAGATACATTTGCAACCGTATAAGTTCCTAAGTCAACACCCGATCCATAACTTGTAACAATAGATGTAACATCTGCAAAACAGGCATAAGAAAAACTATCGCCACCATCAACAGAACTACTTTCTGCATCATAAATTATAGTGCCTTCTATATCGTTATAGCCCCCAATTGGACCTTTAAATTTTACGTTTGTAATAGGTTCATCACCTGGATTAACCGCTCCCCAATAGAGTCCGGCATAAATAATCTGGTAACAATTTGGATTATCAATAGTCAAATCTGCACTGGAAGAACTAAATGTTGAAGGGTCACCGTCAATGTCAATATATTGCATATTGACTAGGTGATTATATTGAGAATCATTATTAAAAGCGTCATTATTTGGTCCCAATATATTGTTACCAATGAGCACAATGTCTCCTTTTAAATCTTCATTAAACCTCGGTGTAAAGGGTTCATAATTTTGGGCAAATGCTAGCTGACCAATAATGAGTACTAGGGCAAGCATTGCTATTCTAGAAAAAGTAGGTTTTTTCATGTTATTTAATTTAAGTCATCATTTTATTCCTCGGGGCAGAGACGAAAACGATGGGTGGCTTAACTCTTATTAATTTTCAATTTTTACGATTGACATTTTTCCATTATATGGTCTGTTTCCTTTTGATTCTAAGGCTTTATTCGCACTTCCGATATCATCGAATTTATCATAGAATATGTAATATTTACTGGTGCTTACATCATGGAAAAAATCTACATCCGATCTACCAGAAGCAACCATTTTGGTTACAAATTCATTTCTTCTTTCCGTATCACTATGTACAGCAATGATTAAATAATAGCCACTTTTAACTTTATCGATATTCTTTAAAATTTTAATATTGTTTCCGAGGGTTTCTCCAAAATCAAAATCTTCAGCTTTAAGAGGTGTTTCGCTTAATTTAGTTGTTTGTATTATATTTTTTAATACGGCTCTATCATGGCTGTATCTATCCTCTTCACTGTTATAAGCCGCACGTTTAATACGTTTTCTTCTTTCAATTTCTATAGCCGTTTTAATAGCTTCAAGTTCAGCTACTAGTTCATTTTTTAAATTATTGAATTTCAATTGTTCTGATTTTAATCTTTTTATTTCATTTTTATAAAATAAAGTGATTTCATCTAACGCATATTCTTTATTAGAAGCTCTTTCTTCATAGAGTTGTGTTAATTCATCAATTTTTTCATTTTGTGATAGGGTTACTTCTTCTAAATCTGCTATTATACCATTAAGCTTATTGTTTTCTGCAGTTACACTTTTAAACGGTTTTGGTTGTACTGTAATACCTTGATTACTTAAATTATTTTCTTTTTTGAGGTCTTTGAGATCCTGATTTTTTATATCAACAATTTCTTTGAATTGTTTAAACAGTTGACCTTGAAGTACTTTTGAGTCTTCGGTAACCTTAGTGATATGTAGCATTGATTTAGCCAATTCATCTTTAGGGTTTGCAATAGCATCTTCCTTCGCCTTTTGTTCTGCAAGTAGTTTAGCTTGTGCTTCGGCTTCTTCCTTCGCCTTTTGATCTGCAAGTAGCTTAGCTTGTGCTTCGGTTTCTTCTTTAGCTTTTTGTTCTGCTAATTGTAATGCTTTTGCTTCGGCTTCCTCTTTGGCTTTTTGTTCTGTTAACTGTAATGCTTTTGCTTCGGCTTCTTCTTTGGCTTTCTGTTCTGCTAATTGCAATGCTTTAGCTTCCGCCTCTTCTTTAGCTTTCTGTTCTGCTAATTGCAATGCTTTAGCTTCAGCCTCTTCTTTAGCTTTCTGCTCTGCTAATTGTAATGCTTTTGCTTCAGCTTCTTCTTTGGCTTTCTGTTCTGCTAATTGTAATGCTTTTGCTTCGGCTTCCTCTTTAGCTTTCTGTTCTGCTAATTGTAATGCTTTTGCTTCGGTTTCTTCTTTGGCTTTTTGTTCTGCTAACTGTTGTGCTTTGGCTTCTTGTTCTGCTTGAATTCTTGCTCGGGTTGCAGCTATTTCTTCTGCTTTTTTATCTGCTTCAATTTTATCTAGTTCCGCTTGTACTTCAGCTAATTCTTGTGCTTTTTGTGCTTCAGCTTCTTGCTGCGCTTTTTGTTCGGCTTCTAAAATTTTAGCTTGTTCGTCAGCTTCAGCTTTTGCCTTTTGCTCAGCGGCTAATTTGGCTTGAGTAGCTGCTTGTGTATCTATTTTTGATTTATTAGATGTATTCGTAGCGGCTACTTTAGATTTTGAAGTTTTAGAAACACGACGTCTCTTATTTCCATTAGAAAGGATGCTACTTACTTCATCTTCACGGCTATAATAATAATAGTTATTATTTTTGAATCGGTAGGCTAGGGTAATTTCATGTGCTGATCCAAAGACATCTATATCACCCAATGCTTTTTCATAATTATATTCAATAGCAATTTGTGTGGTAATATTTATTCCAACACCCCCTGAAGCGCCATAAAGTGTATTATATCCTGCTTGTGCCCATATTCCTTTAGGAACGGTTACCATCACAACACCAGAAATAATCGTTTCGTCCTTTTGAAATTCTGATCGGATTAAACTTGTAAACTTACTATTATCAAAAAATCCTCTACTACTCATGTAGCCTGTATACATTAAGTGTGCTTCAATGCTTTGCTGAGGATCATCTTCTATGAGTGCTGAAGATGTAAAATTATAAAGGGCTAAATTGTTTATTGATAATCCAAAATCTAAAAACTCTGTACCGTAATTAATACCAGGATTAATAGTTAGTAAAAAATTCTCTGGTACATTTTGCAGCGAAGGATCATCAAAGTTAGTGACTACGTTTGCAGTATTAACACCGCTTTTGTAAGCACCAATATTAATTCCGAAGGTTAGGTTTTTATCTCGACCAACTTGAGCGTTGTAAGCAAAATTAAGAAGTCCTCCAAAGGTTGTTAAAACTCCATAGTTTTGTTGAAACACACCTAATCCTGCACCAATATTTTCTCCAAATCTACCCGAATAACTTGCTAAATAGGTTAGTGGAGCATTTTCAAATTGTACCCATTCACGTTTGTTATAAAAGCTAATATATTTTGTTTGTTCTCTAACAAAACTAAATGTTGGGTTAATAGTAAATCGGTTAAAGGTTAAAGAATTTCGGCTTGGTATATCAAGAGAAACTACGCCATCATCTTCTTGAGCGTAGAATGTCTGTATAAAACAGAAACATAATATAAAAAGTAAAAACGGTGCTTTCATATTATTTTAATACTGTAATAGTTCCTTTTTTAGTTTGGTTATCGCTTGTTGTAATGATATAATAAAACACCTGATTAATGCTGGTGCTGTTTAAATTGTTTTCTGGCCAATTGTTTTGATAATCATTGGTTTTTAACACCACTTTACCACGGTTGGTCATTATTGTTACTTCGGTATTAGTACCACTAACGTAAGCTGATGGTAAAATCCATGTATCGTTTATTAAATCGCCATTTGGACTGATTATATTTGGAATTTTTTCAACGTCAGGAAAGAGATCTAGCGCTTCTTCAATTGTAAATAAATAAGCTATTGAAGCAGAACACCCTGTCGTTTCTGTAATTACAACTTCGTAATCACCAAATTCTGTTGCTTCAAAAGAAGCTTCAGTTGCACCAGAAATAATTGTACCATTTAGATACCAAACAAATTCTGGGTTTTGAGCTGTTGAGGTCACATTTACGACTAGTGATTCTCCTGAAAACATCTGATTTACTTCTGGTACATCAATAGTACTTTCAAATAATTCACTAACTAATTCTATAGAGCCTGATGCCGAACATTCTCCTAAATCAACTTGTACTGAATACGTACCTGAGGAATCTGTTTGATACATTTGGTCTGTAGCCTCTGGAATTAAATTACCATCTTTAAACCATTGGTAAGAATTGCCACCTATAGTACTTAAGGTGGTGTAGCCTTGTTCTGGACAAAATGGATTTCCTAAACTAGATGAGATTGTTGCGTTAGCTTCACCAGAAACGGCTTCGCTTATGGTAACTCGGTTAGAAAAAGAGTTAGACGTACAGGTTCCGTAATTGGTTTTTACAAAATAAGTCCCTTCAGTATCTACAGATAATGTTGGTCCATCAGCAATATGCGTAGACGTTGTTGGTCCGGTTTCTTTAAACCACTTAAAAGTAAGATTAGGGTAGAGTAGTGGTGAATCGTTAGTTCCGGTTCCGGGATTATCAATACTTAATAAATAACTTCCACCTGAGCAATAGGCACCTGTTGAAACTAAATTGTTTATGGTAAAAGGTGAATCTTGAATTTTATAATACGCTGCAAATGGTACTGATTTAGAACTCGTGGCTACAGGAGCACTAGTTTTAATTCGAATACGGTAATTTTCGCCAGCTGTTGTTTCTGGAATAGCAAAATCTATAGTTGCAGGTGATGTTGTAATTGCTCCTGAAGCAGTTGTATGTATTATTGTTGGGCTTGTAAAGTCGCCATCTGCATCAGACATTTCTATTGTAAATTGATTTGATGCACTTAAAGCCGATTCTGGTGAAAAAATAAAGGTTGTACTATAGGTGTTAAATGATTCACTTGCACAAGCCTGACTAAACCCAAGATTTGGCGTACCAATAACTATTTGCGCTTGGGCACGATTTGATATAAATGTGACAAGTAGGCATAATCCAAGTATGAATTGAGTTAGGGTAGTAGGTTTAAGCATTAGGTTTAGGGATTGTAAAGTTTTATCTATACGCTATATTGGGGTTTGTTACTTTTTATTACGAAATACGTATTTATTGTTATTAATCTTCATCTAATAAATCATTTGAAGCAATAATTTTATTTATTCTTAATCTAAAATCTGGTGAACGGCTATTATTAGAGTCGATGAAAGTTTCAGAATCAGGACCTTTTGAATAGACATTA
Source organism: Winogradskyella vidalii (assembly GCF_013403955.1). Lineage (GTDB taxonomy): Bacteria > Bacteroidota > Bacteroidia > Flavobacteriales > Flavobacteriaceae > Winogradskyella > Winogradskyella vidalii. Next base: position 71,694 of record NZ_JABFDG010000006.1, read on the forward strand.
TCAAAAGCTCTACTTCCATACCAACTCTCTAAATCTTCGTTATTTGTGTTTCCTTTAATGTAAATATTTCCTGTACAGTTATTGAAATAAGTTTGTGTAAATTTTATCTTATTTAAATTTTCATTGTTAATTTTGATTCTATCATCAAAATATACAGCAGGTTTAAAACCTGAAATCACACTTTTATGAATATGAAACGTAGTGTCTGGTCCGACAGCTATAGCTTCTTGAACCAAACCAACTTTTATATCTGATTTTAAATCATTACTGACGTTCAGTAAGGTTAAGTTTTCGGCATTGACAAAGGTTTGCTTTTTAGTACTATCTGCATTTTCCTTTATATCATAAGAATTAATTGACATACAACGTGAGCCATCTGGACTAGAGACATAAGGAGATCTTACAGCTAAAGCATTTGATATGTTAGTTTGTGCGCCTAAGTTAAAGTTGTAGTCATTTTTATTTGATCGGTAAGATACGGTTTTCGTTAAGTCAACTTTACCACCTTGAATATCAAAAGAATTTCCTTGACAATAACTAACCATAACATTGTTTATTGTCGTCTTTTGTCCAACTGCAGCAAGTGTAAGTCCACTGAAATAACCAAAGTTTCTTGTGTTTTTTCCGGCGTACTCTATTCTTGTATAAGTCATGATACCAGAATTGCTATTAACGTTTTCTCCACCAAAACTGATACTTTCTGTAGACGATGGGTTTAATCCATAATTAAGAGATGCTACTTTGCCTATAGTATTAATAGGCGCATCTCCAAGAATAAAAATTCCACCCCAATCACCAGGTTTTTTATCTGAATTACTAGAAGTAAAAATAATAGGGTCCATAGGATTTCCTTCTGCAATAATCATTGAACCATTGCTTATCGTTAAAGAACCTTTGGTTTTATAATCACCTAATACAACTGTACCTGCTTCAATAGTGAGTGTGGTGCTGTCTGTAACAAACACATCACCTAAAAGCAAATATGTATTCCTTTTGGTTAATGTTATATTTTCTGTGATGTTACCTGTTAATATTTGTGTTGGCTCATCATAGTTTGCTCTATTAGGTGTAAAGTCGGTCCATGAATCTAGCCAATTGTTATAGCCAGTAATTCCTTTTTCTTGTTGGGCAAATAAATTACCAAACACTAAAAGAAATAAAAGTGAAGTGAGAGTAATTTTTTTCATAATAAGCGATTTTATATAATTTATGTAAGGGTTTTTTTCAACTATTGATATCAAACATAAGAACTTTACCTACGAAACACAAGAAATATCGATGAAATACACAATATTATATAAATAATAGTAAATTTCTTACAAATAAATTCGTTTTGACGAGTAAATAGATGCGTTAAGTTGTTAATCGATGTTTTTTGTAATAAAAAACAATGTATAAAAAAACCTTGACATTTTGAGGTCAAGGTTGGTGAAAAACATGTAATCAAAAACTAGTTAATCCCTTTTATAATCTTCGTAAGTATGTAAAGCTTTTAGGGTAGATTCATAAAACAGAATTGCTGCAATTAAATCTATACTATCTGAGTATGGTAATATCTTTTTTTGGAATTCAATGGTACTATCAAAATAAGATGTAGAAGCGTCAATATTATCTTCCAAAGCTTTTTTATTATCTTTTGTTTCTGGAATTCCTAAGGATTCCATTGTAACACCTGGTTTTGTAGCAAATGCAATATTTGGTAAGATATTTACAATAACTTCAATACGCTCTATATAAAGGACGAGTAAATCTCCTTTTTTCATTTTTTTGAGCTCTTCACGACTGTGATATTTTGAAATATTTACTTTACCACTAATGATACTTTGATAATCCTTATCTTTTTGAGCAAAACCCATAGTTATCATTAGAAAAAAAATAGCACAAAATAAAGTAGATTTGGTATTCATATTTACGCTTTTAAATTAATCTTAATGCAACAAATCTATGCAATTTATTGTATAAAACAACTTATTTAGGCTTTTTTCGTAAAAAAAATTACATATGAAATACCAATTTCAAGGATAAACTACCTTTTTAATTGATTAAATGCATATTTTATCGACAAAGTGCTGTGTGTGTTTTTAGGATGAAGATCAAGCTAATGGGATGATTTTTTTAATAAAAATCACATAAATCAAACGGTGATTTTAAGGCGTTATACGAGTTAATATGGTTTAAAAGTAAGCTTGAGTTGTCATATGCTTTAGTATTCTTCTTGTTCAGCATTTTTATTAATTTAATTTCGATACGTTATTCACTCAAAACTAAAACAAAGCCATGCGTAGCGGTCTGATGGTTAGTATTTCATCGGAAATATATGTTTCTTTTATCGGTTTATCGTAAAAATAATGCGTAGAGGTGATTTTTAAGGTGTTACCATTTTTAAGCACCAATTTTGGTTTATCACAAATACCTACATTTATGAAAAATCAATTCTATTTCTTCAGTTTTATTTGTCTTTTTGGTACATTGAATTTTATCAATGCTCAAGAAACACTTCCTATTTATGATTATGCAGCACTTCAATTAATGAGTTCTGATACCATACCTGACTATGAGTCTAAAGCCAATAAGCTTAAACTTACAGGAATTATATATGAAAGTGATGGCTTAACACCAGCCAAAGACGTGATTCTTTATGTGGAGCAGCCTGATGAAAATGGTGATTTTGACCTAAGAGAAACTAATGATAAGCGTTATGTACATCACAGAAGTTGGGTAAAGACTGATGCAGATGGACGTTACACCTTATATACATTTGTACCAGGTAGTGATAGACGTTATAACCAGTTACAACAAATGTTTCCAATTATTAAGGAATCTTCTAAAGAAGCCTATGAATTAGAAACGTTTCTATTTGATGACGATCCATTATTAACAAAAACATGCCGTAAGCGTATGGCTAAAAAAGGAGATCCATCACGAATTCTTAAATTAAAATCAGTTGATGGTATTTTTGTTGCTGAACGAAATATCACTTTAAAACCTGATGAAGATTCTGCTAAATCATAAATACACTAACCCTATAATTAAACGTCCTTAATAGTATTATGGACGTTTTTTTGTTTTTAATTATACCCCTTTTATCGTTCTCATAATTATACCGCAGTTATATCATTATCGCTTTATGTTTTTTAAAAATAAATTGATTTATAATTTTTAGATGACTTTTAAAAACGTTCTTATTTATAGGTTTTGCGTTAAGCTGTGTAAATTAATATATAGTTATTGGTCTTTCTAAATAAAGAGAATTAATCAAGCTAAACTTATCATGTTAATCTTACAGCAAACCGCATCAGAAACAGTTATAAACTCCGTTGGTAATTACTACAATACTTTTTTAGAAGTTTTACCTAGGATTGCTTTGGGTATATTGGTCATCATTGTGGGTGTACTAATTGCTAAATTAGTGACCAATATTTATAGAAAACGGATATTAAAAAAAGCTAACGATCCGTTAATGGCTCGATTTTTAGCACAGTCAATTAAAATAATTCTCACCTTAATTGCAATTTTAATCGCACTGCAAGTTGCTGGTTTAAGTGGTGTAGCTACAGGTATTTTAACCGCTGCTGGAGGCGCTGCAATTGTGTTAGGTTTTGCTTTTCAAGATATAGGAAAGAACTTTTTAGCAGGTATTATTTTAGCTTTTAATCGCCCTTTTAATATTAATGACACTATTAAAGTAAATGATTTATTTGGGAAGGTTAAGGAATTGAATTTTAGATATATGCATATTAAGACTTTTGACGGGAAAGATATTTATGTTCCCAATAGTGATGTGCTTACAAAGCCGGTTGAAAACTATACGGCTGATGGGTTTTTTAGAAATGATTTTGTAGTAGGCATTGGTTATGAAGATGATATTGAAGCAGCTAAAAAAATTATTCAAACAATCTTAGATAAAAATAATTATATAGTTCATGATGAAGACCATGAGAACTTTGCATTTGAAGATGAACTTGCCGCTAGCACAGTTAACCTAAAAGTGTTCTTTTGGGTTAATACTTTTGATTATAGAAAATCGGCCATTATTGTAAGAGGTAATATCATCAGGGAAGTGAAACAGCAACTTGAAAAAGAAGGTTTCAACCTCCCTGCAGATATTAAAGAACTTAAATTATACGGTAACGAGAAAGACATTCCGTTACGTGTCATTAACGAAATTCAACAATTAGAATCCGATAAGCTTAAATCATGAAATGAATTTACGAGCTCGTAAGATTGTTTGGCAATCTCTAATTCTTCGTTTGTAGGAATAACTAAAACTTTTGTTTTAGAATAAGCAGAGCTAATTTCTCGTATGTTTTTCCCTCTAATTTCATTTTTAGACGAATCTATATCAATACCGAAGTAATCCATATCTTCACAAACGAGATTTCTAATAACATTAGAGTTTTCACCAATACCTGCGGTAAACACAATAGCATCTAAGCCGTTCATTGCTGCTGCATAAGCGCCTATAAACTTTTTAATTTTATAAGCATTCATTGCTAAGGCTAATTTACAATCTTCGTTTCCTCGGGCTGCTTCAGCTTCAATATCTCTTAAATCGGTAAACCCTGTTAAACCTAGCATACCACTTTCTTTATTTAGAATGGTATTTACTTTGTTTAAGTCATAGCCTAAACTATTCACTAAATAAAATATAATCGCATGATCAATATCACCACTTCTGGTTCCCATAATTAAACCATTAGAAGGTGTAAAGCCTAAATTATGATCAATACTTTTACCGTCTTCAACAGCTGTCATACTACAACCATTACCTAAGTGAATGGTAATTATTTTAGATTTTTTAAGTTTTAAGTATTCCAACGCTTTTTCAGATACATATTTATGACTGGTGCCATGAAATCCGTAAACTTGAATCTTATGTTCTTTATAAAGTTTTTCAGGAATAGCATAGCGTTTAGCCTTTTGAGGTAGTGATCTAAAAAATGCCGTATCAAAAATGGCTGCTTGTTTGGCGTCGGGGAAAAGTTTTTCTGCTACATTAATGCCTTCGTAGTTGTTTGGATTGTGCAATGGTGCTAAAACAGAATAGCCTTTTATTTTTTGTTTTACTTCTTCAGTTATTAAAGTCGTATCAGAAAATGAATTTCCGCCATGTACCACACGATGTCCTACAACTTCAATTTCTCTTTTATTTTTTATAACACCATTTTTAGCATCTAATAACAAATTTGCAATATGAGTTAAACCCTGATTATGATTCTCAATGCAATGAGTTTCTCTTATATCAGCATTAGCAGCTTTATAATTAAGAATCGCATCTTTTTGACCAATACGTTCTACTAAACCGCTGCAAATTAATGTTTCAGATGGCATTTGTATGAGTTGAAATTTGATAGAGGAACTCCCTGAGTTGATGACTAATATCTTCATAGTGATGTGTTTTAACTTTAAAATTAAATTCCTTGGGCTTGGATAACGGTTACAATCACCGTATTAAATATATCGTCTGTTGTACAACCACGGCTGAGATCATTAACAGGTTTATTTAAGCCCTGAATTATTGGACCTATAGCTAGAGCTTTAGTTTCTCGTTGAACGGCTTTATAGGTGTTGTTCCCCGTGTTTAAATCTGGAAAAATAAAGACATTAGCTTGTCCTGCGACTTCAGAATTAGGGAGTTTTGATTTCCCCACATTAATATCAACGGCTGCATCATATTGAATAGGGCCTTCAACCTTGAGGTCTGGCCGTTTTGATTTTATAATTTCAGTCGCTTTTCTTACGCGATCTACATCCTCACCAACGCCAGAAGCCCCTGAAGAATAAGAGAGCATCGCAATTTTAGGTTCAATACCAAAAGCGATACTTGTTGATGCTGAAGAAATAGCTATTTCAGCTAATTGCTCTGAGTTTGGGTTAGGGTTAATGGCACAATCACCATAAACTGAGACACGATCCTCTAAGCACATAAAGAAAACTGAAGAAACAATAGAAGTTTCTGGTTTTGTTTTAATAAACTGTAAGGCTGGTAAAATGGTATGTTGTGTAGTGTGAGCGGCCCCAGAAACCATTCCATCAGCATCACCACTATGCACCATCATGGTACCAAAGCAAGACACATCTCCCATTAAATCTTGCGCCATGGCCAGGTTAACGTTTTTGTGTTTTCTGAGTTCATAGAGGGTTTTTGAATAGGATTCAAAATGTTCTGACTCCACAGGATTTATAACATTAACACGATTTAAATCTAAATCAAGATCTAAAGCCGTTAATTTAGCTTCAATTTCTTTTTTCTCACCGAGTAAGGTAATATCAACAGCATCGATATCTATTAATTGTTTTGTTGCTCTTAAAATTCGTTCATCTAAACCTTCGGGTAATACAATATGCTTTTTGTTTGATTTTGCTCTTTTTAGCAAGTTATATTGAAACATTCTTGGCGTAACACCTTTGGTTTTAAAGGTGATTAGACGTTCCATAAGGGCATCTACTTCAACATAGGTTTCAAAATCATTGATTGAGGTTTTTATTTTTTGAGTGTTTTCTGCATAAATTTGAGATTTAATGGCTCCAATTCTATTGGTTACTGAGAATGTGCCGCTTTTTGCAGAAATAATAGGAACAATATCTGAAAGTCCTTCGATAAGTTGAATGATGGACGGTTCAGGTTTTAGTCCTCCCGTTAATACAACACCTGAAATAGAAGGGTAATTCTCTGAAACATTAGCTTGTAAAGCACCTAAAAGAATGTCAGCTCTATCACCAGGTGTAATCACCAAAGAATTTTCTTTTAAATGCGTAAGGTAATTAGGAAGCTGCATAGCACCAACACTATAATTACCTGCTAGGTTATTAATATAAGCTTCACCAAATAGGACTTCAGCACCTAAAACATCTACTATTTCTTTAATAGATGGATTGGCCAACAAAGGATTGAGTGGAATAGCATTAGTAATCACATCAGAAGGTAAACTAGCATTTAATTCAGAAATGATGACATCGCGGTTTTGAGGTTCTACTTTATTAGCAATTACAGATAAAACTTCAACACCTTTGTCTTTAAATGAGTCAAAAGCCATGCGTAGATTACTAACTAGATCTTTATTGGTTTTACCAATACCACTTGCTAAAATAATTGCTGGAACACCTAAGTTTTTAGCAATTAAAATATTGATGTCAAACTCAATAATGGTGCCTTCACCAACAAAACTGCTGCCTTCAATTAATATAAAATCGAAACGTTCTTCAATGGCTTTATACTTATCAATAGTTTTACTGATAATCTCATCGTCTTTATCGTCGTTCTTTTTCTTAATAACTTCACTTCTTGTAAAAGCGTAAGCATCTTCAAATTTTAAATCGAGATTAAAATAACTGATAATAGTATTAATATGATTATCTGTTTCTCCAGCTTTTAAATCGTCTATAATAGGTCTGAAATAACCAACCTTGGCTGCTTTACCTAGCAATAGTTGCATTAGCCCTAAGGACATTATTGATTTACCACTATTTGGTTCTGTTGTGGCGATGTAAATGGCTTTGTTTGTTGCTTTTTTGTTCATGTTTTAAAGAACTGTTAGATATTAAATGCTTCGTAAAAGATTGCAATGCAAATTTAAGGATTGTGTCATTTTAAGTTATGAGTTTTATCATGTTTTAGATTGAATTTTATCACTAAAACCTTATAAAATCAGCAAGTTTCACACATTAAAAATTACAAAATTTTTTTAAATTAATAGTAGATAACCTTAATAAAATCTGAATTATATGATTTTATTTTTTTTTATTAATTAAATCTAGGAAAGCCTAATTGTAAGCGTTAACAGTACTTTATAAGTTACTTAAAGCAACTAAATTAGATGTCAATAGTAATTTGCTTTAAGGTCTGTTTTGTTTTAGACTTTTGAAATGTTTCTGGTGATTTAGACAAGTCGTTCTTAAATACATGCTGTCTCAAAATCTTTTGAATATCAGCATTATCTTTCTGAGGAATTAGAAAAGCATTCAAATCATCGGTATGATTTATAGGTGTTTGGTTATCAATAAAACCATAACCTAGATATTCACCATCTTTTATCATAACAAAAGCTTCTTCATTGGCATTTCGGCCTTTTTCTTTTGTTATAATTGTATCTTTTTGATGTGACATATATGAAATTGCGTCAAGTACCCTGTTGTTATAATCATCAATAGCTTCTACATTTTTGCAAATGCCTTTACAATTTTTTATATTATAATGTGAACATTCTGAAACAGCTTCTTGTAAATGACAGTATTTAGGACATAAATTATATTGTAAACAGATGTTTTGAAGATAAGCACGCATCGTTCTGATATCAAAAAATGTGATAAGTGGTTGCGGAACTAAGCGGCCTTTATTATTGGCTAAGTGTAAGATGCCTTTTCGGTCTTGGTATGAGAAAATAGCATAAGATTGAATGCTGCGCTTAGCAACCTTATTATATTTAGGAAAATGCTGTTTAATTGCTGCGTCTTCCATTAATAAAGCCACTAATTCACTGCCAGAAACTTCAAAATCAATATCACCGGTTTCACGTACCATGTCTAATGACTTTTGGGCTTTACTGTAGAAATGACTTAAAACACGTTTCTTTAAATTGATCGCTTTACCAATATAGATAATCTGACCTTTTTTGTCTTTAAAATAATAAATACCTGCTTGGTTGGGTAGTGCTTCAAATACGGCTTTTGGAAGGTTAGGAGGCAAGGTGGCTTCTCTAGAATTCTTGTTTAAAAATTCGGTGAATACAGTTTCTGCTTCAGGTTGTTGAAGTAATATTTTAAATAAGATAACGGTAGCTTCGGCATCACCTCTAGCACGGTGGCGATCTACTAAATTAATATCTAAAGCCTTACATAATTTGCCTAAACTATAAGAACGATGTCCAGGTAATAAACGTCTCGATAGTCTTACTGTACAGAGTTTCTTGCGACTAAAATTAATACCAAGGCGTTTAAATTCGCCTTGAATAACGTTGAAATCAAAATTAACATTGTGAGCTACAAAAATGGTATCCTCAGTAATGCTTAAAACTTGCTCGGCGATTTCCTTAAATACGGGAGCATCAGCAACTAAATGATTATCGATTCCTGTGAGTGCCGTTATATGTGAAGGAATAAAACTTTCCGGATTAACAAGACTTGTAAATTCATCTATTATAGTATTGCCGTTATACTTAAAAATCGAAATTTCTGTAATTCGGTTGCTGCTTCCTGTGGTTTCAACATCAATAATAGTGTAATTCATTTTTAATTTTGAAGAGTTCTAGATGGTAATATAATTGCTAAAATTATTTTAGAACTTACAAGTTACTTAATTTTTATTGGGAATCTCGTTTTTTAACGTCGTTTAAAATTTGAAATAAAGTGTATACAAGTAGTATTTCTCGCTTCAATTTACTTGTTCAAGTAATTTATACTTTCTTTCAACTAATGCACTACGAATTTCTCCAAGAGGTTCTTCCTCTATTTGTCTGTTTAATTTTAAAAGCTTATTTGCAAATTCAAGGAAACTTTCCGTTTTCATAAAGGAGTCTAGCCATTGGGTAAAATCAGTTAATTCTACTTGATTTTTTGAGTATTTAAAATGTTTTATCAGTTGTTCGTGTTCCCATTTTATTTGTTCTGACTTATTAAGTAGCAAAGGTGCTTTACCTAAGAACATATCTAATAGGAGTGTATTAGAGAAGAAGGTTTGTTTGATTTTCTTTTCAGCTAATTGGATACGTTTAGTTTTGTACAATGTAACAGCCCACTCAAATAATATAATGGGATGTTCAGAGTCCTCTGGAAAGTTTTTACTAAACCAATTAAAGTATCTTAAGCTGCCTGTGTAATCTTGAATTTTTAGATATAGTTCAGGGGGTAGATACCGAAGACCTCCACTATCATGATGGAATCCTCCCCAGTGTTTCTTATCTGCAGCAAGCCCTTTTTTAATTTTGGCTATTTTTCGCTTTACACTTTCAATTTGCTTTTCTGTCATTAATTCTAAGGCATTTTTAGCAATTATTACAACAATAATATTTGGTATAACAATAAAGTAAAAGTAGCCTTATTTTTTAATAGCAATGGGTTTCAGTTTAATAATATGAAGCGCATCTAAAACTTTAATAATTAGATAAGTGATATCAATTTCATACCATTTATAGCCAAAGTTAGCTCTGCTAGCAAATTTATGATGGTTGTTGTGGTAGCCTTCGCCCATCATTAAAAAATCGAAACGAAAAATATTTTTACTGGTGTTTTTCATTTTAAAATTCACATAACCGTAAATATGACCAAACCAATTTATAATTACCCCATGAATAGGCGCCATTAAAAATGTAATTGGTAATAATAACCATTGCCACCAAGCGGTTACAAAAAGTGCAAAGAATAGCACATAGAGTGACATCCAGAGTAGGCGTGAAAATCGTGAACTTGCAAAACGGTCAAAACTTTTCCATTGTGGGACGTTTTTAGTGAACCGAGAATCGACTGTAATACGTTGTTGATTTATATCCTGATAGATGGTTTTTGTCTTCCACATCATGGCAAACATATTGTCATCATAAGCCGGAGAGTGTGGGTCTTTTTCTGTATCAGTATACGCATGATGCATACGGTGCATGATGCCATAACCATAGGCGCTTAAGTAACTAGAACCTTGAAAAATCCATGTGAGAATAAAGGTGATGCGCTCCGTTGTTTTAGACATCGTAAAGACTTGATGCGCAGCGTAACGGTGCAAAAAGAAGGATTGAAAAAATAACCCTCCATACCAAAGCACTAAAACAAAAATGACAATTACCATAGTTTTTTTGTGCAAAGATAAATTGAGGATAAGCTCTAAACAATGAACCTAAATTAATTAAATGGGCTAAAGTCTAAATTGAAACTCTTCTTATTGTTTCATCAACTTAAACATATATCTTGTTTAGATTTATTTGCAAATAAAAAATGACGACCCATCAATAATACGTAATAATTTATTAAATTTGTACGTAAAATAAGTTGTTATGGACAAAAAACTTACATTAAGTTTAGATAATACAATTATAGAAAAGGCAAAAAAATATGCAAAATCTAATAATGTCAGCTTGTCTAAACTAATAGAATCTTATTTAGCAACACTTACTAAGCAAAAAAGAGATTCAACGAAAATAACACCTTTAGTAGAAAGTTTAAGTGGTGTAATATCACTAGATAAAGATCTTGACGTAAAAGAAGCCTATTCAGATTATTTAATAGAAAAATACAAATGAGTAGGTTATTAATTGACACAAATATCGTCATAGATTTACTTTCAAAAAGGGAAAAGTTCTATGATGAAGCAGCAAATTTGTTTTCTAGAGCAGATAAAAAAGAATTGGTCTTAGCTATTTCATCGTTAACATTTGCAAATACGAACTATATTCTGTCAAAATTAAAAACGGCAAAAGAAGCAAGAGAAATATTAAGAAAGTTTAAGGTTCTTGTAGAAGTATTAAGTTTAGATGATAAAATAACGGAATTAGCATTGGGTGACGACAATTTTCTTGATTTTGAAGATGGACTTCAATATTACTCTGCATTAGAGAATCAAATTGATGTCATAATAACAAGGAATAAAAAAGACTTTAAAAATTCGAAAATTCCTGTTTTAAGTGCAAAGGAATTTTTAGCTCGAAGCTAATATTACTGATTAATTTAATCTATAAATTATTAAACACGTTTTCGAATTCTGCTCAAAGCCTGTGCTGTAATCCCAATATAAGAACTGATATATTTTAAAGGAATTACTTTTAAAAGTTCGGGACGCTCTTTAAATAATTTTAAATAGCGTTCTTCTGCGGTAAGATTTAACAGGTTCTGTTCGCGCTTAGATTTTAATAAAAAAAGACGTTCTGCGGTAAGTCTACCAATAAGATTTCCAATTTGAGTAGTTTTGTAAACATCTTGTAAGTCATTGTAAGTTATACTTAAAATGGTTGTTTCTGTTAGCGCTTGTAACTGATAAGCCGAAGGTGTTTGGGTTAAAAACGAATCATAAGCACTTACAAATTGGTCTTTAAAACTAAATCCGAAGGTGATTTCTTTATCTGGATTATCTTTTGGAATAAATAAACGTACCACACCAGACTCTATAAAAGAAATATGATTCTCTATCTCATTAACTTTCACAAAAATAGCTTTCTTTTTTATAACACGACGTTGTAATTTCGATATAAAGAACTCCCAATCCGACTGAGAAATCGTAGCAATTTGGTCTAAGTGGTCTTTTATTTGTTCCAATATTATTGATGCTAATCATTAGTTAAAACAAATATACAGATTCATTCATACCTAAAAATAAAATATTCTATAAAACAACTTCTTAATTTCACTTTGAGCAAGTGCATTATTTATCTTACTTTTGTATCATAAATAATAGACGTGTTGCTATTTTGCCGGCATTAATAAGAAAAAGAACCAATGATTAAAAATTTTATAAATAAATTATTTAACACTACTAAGGAAAGTGAAACCAAAGAAGGCACTGTAAAATTCTTTAATGCTAAAAAAGGTTTCGGATTTATTATCCTCAACGACTCTGATCAAGAGATTTTTGTACATTCAACTAACCTTATCGATAAGATTAGAGATAAAAACAAAGTATCTTTTAATGTTGAAAAAAGTGATAAAGGACCAATTGCAACGAATGTACGTGTGATAAAAAAGAAATAAGCAGTATTACATATTACAACCCGATACACTATAGCTGTAGACTGCTGTTAAAACTTTTAAGACCAATAACGCTGTAGTTTTCCGCCATACCACTTATCAAACTATTATTTTATAATTCCATTTCTATTTAAGGTAAACTACACATTAGCTGTATGAGTTGCCTCACGATTTAGGAATGCATTTTATTTTCCCTTTACCAAATACAGTATCCTTACCTTTGTAAAAATTATTTTTTATGTCCAAGCATTTTTCCGCATTAGGAATTAACGAAAACAGCTTAAAGAGTTTAGCTGATTTAAATATTTCAGTCCCTACAGATATTCAACAAAAAGCTATTCCTGTTATTTTGCAACAAAAAGATGATGTTGTAGCTTTAGCTAAAACAGGAACCGGAAAAACAGCGGCTTTCGGTTTACCACTATTACAATTAATCGATACTGAAGCTACAAACGTTCAAGCTATAATTTTAGCACCTACGCGTGAGTTAGGACAACAAATTCATCAAAATTTATTAGCATTTTCCAAATACCAGCCTGAAATTTCTATCGCTGCAACTTTTGGTGGGATTCCCATAAAACCACAAATAGAACGTTTATCTGAAACAACACATATTGTCGTGGCAACACCAGGGCGTTTGGTTGATTTAGTAAATCGTGGTGCTCTAGATATTAAAGCGCTTAAATACTTAGTTTTAGATGAAGCTGACGAAATGGTAAGCGCTCTAAAAACGGATTTAGACCTTATTATTAAGGCAATTCCCAAAACGAGACGTACCTTTTTGTTTACAGCAACCTTATCTGGCGCCATAAAACAACTGGTGCAGAACTATATGTCTAAACATGTGGTTCAGGTGGAGGCAGATATGACAACGGTTGGCCATCAAGGTATCGAACATCAATTTGTGGTCGTAGAACCAATTGAAAAATTAGAAGTTCTAATGCATTTCTTGAATTCTAAAGAAGGGCAACGTGGTATTATTTTCTGTAAAACGAAAGCGGCAGTAAATAAACTGGCTAAGAATTTAGCGATTAATAAATTCTCTTCTGGGGCGCTTCATGGTAGTTTATCTCAAGGCATCAGAGACCGTATTATGGGCCAATTTAAAGAAGGTCATATTTCAATTTTGGTGGCCACCGATTTAGCAGCTCGTGGTATTGATGTTAAGGATATTACTTATGTGGTGAATTACCATTTACCTGATACCTATGAAGCTTATGTGCATCGAAGTGGTAGAACAGCTAGAGCAGGAGCAAAGGGTTTGTCTTTAACAGTATTGCAAGAGGAAGAAGTTATAGATATTGATGATTTTGAAGATGAATTAGGAATTACTTTTAATGAAGTAAAAAAGGCTGACACCCAAAGTATCGAAGAGAATAATGCGTTGTTATGGGCAAGAAAAATTTTTAAAACAAAGCCTAATCGTGATGTTGACGAAGATTTTAAATCGAAAATTAAAACCATTTTTCATCACTTAACAAAAGAAGAACTAGTCGATAAGATTCTCGCTAATTATTTAGCAAAAACACAAAGTAATGCTCTAAAATCGGAAACTTCAAAACCAAAGAAGAAGAAAAAGAAATAAGTAACGAAACAATGATGGAAGAACCGGTAAAAACACAAGCAGAAATTCTCGAAAAGCTAAAAATTTCGGCATTAAATCCTATGCAAGAAGAGGCTTTGCAAACCATTCCGAACACTCAAAATACAATTCTGCTTTCTCCAACAGGAACAGGAAAAACGCTTGCCTTTGCTTTGCCATTAATTGATAGTCTTGATCCTGAATGTGAAGCTATTCAAGCTCTAATTTTAGTACCTTCTCGTGAATTAGCAATTCAGATTGAGCAAGTTATTCGGTCTATGGGTTCGGGTTACAAAGTAAATGCCGTTTATGGCGGTAGAGCAGTTTCTAAAGATAAGATTGATTTAAAACATGCCCCAGCTATTTTAATAGGCACACCTGGTCGTATTGATGATCATTTTTCCAATGAACGCGTTAATATGGATTCCATTAAAACCTTGGTTTTAGATGAATTTGACAAATCTTTAGAGGTTGGTTTTGAATATGAAATGCGTGGCATTATCAAAGATTTAACGGCACTCAATAAACGTATTTTAACTTCCGCAACTCAAGGTGTTGAAATCCCTGACTTTGTTGGTATGAAACAACCAACGGTTATCGATTATTTAGGGACTAAAGTGTCAAAATTGGCCATTAAATTAGTGATATCACCAGATAAAAGTAAACTGACCACGTTGTTAGAACTGTTGAATCATTTAGGAAATCAACAAGGGATTATTTTTTGTAATTTAAAAGATAGCATCCAAACAGTTAGTGATTTTCTTCGCAAACATCGTATTGCGCATGGGTGTTTTAATGGCGGCATGGAGCAAAAAGACCGCGAACGCGCGCTTATAAAGTTCAGAAATGGTACTTATCCGTTATTGATTGCCACCGATTTGGCTGCTAGAGGTATTGATGTGCCTGAAATGGCCTTTATTATTCATTATGAATTACCGATTCATAAAGAAGAATTTATTCATAGAAATGGTCGTACGGCACGAGTTTCTGCCAAAGGAACGGCTTATGTTTTAAAATGGAAAGACCAATTGCTTCCTGAATTTATGGAGGTTAACGAAGTTGCTGATATTTCTACACAAGCCACTAAAAAACCAACGTATTGGGAAACACTTTTTATTTCTGGTGGTCGAAAAGACAAAATATCGAAAGGTGATATCGCTGGACTCTTCTTTAAACAAGGCCATATCAACAAAGATCAATTGGGGATTATTGAATTGAAACAAGATTGTGCATTTGTGTCGGTTCCAGTAAATATTGCAGAAGACTTAGTAGCTAAACTTAATAATGTACGCTTGAAAAAGAAGAAGGTTAGGGTTTATGTTGTTTAATGATATGTTGAGTGTAGAATATAACTCAGAATAGTATAAAAGCAAAAAGCTTATAAATGAAATATTTATAAGCTTTTTTTATAATGCTTACCAAACTGAGGGATTTGGTAAAACATCTTTTTTTATTCAGCAGTAGCACCAGAATTTGATATGTTTTCTAAGGCTTGAGAAATCATTTCAAGCGATTCATCATTATCATCAACATCGTGTCTTTCGGCAATATAGAAAGGGTCGTTATAGAGGATATAAACATCTCCGTTGCTATCTTCATATACCAGCATTTTTTGTGGTAAATCTAAAGCTGTACTTTTTGATTCGGACATTAAAGGTGTTCCTAAAGCTGGGTTTCCAAAAATGATTAATTTGGCCGGCATCAATTCCATTGAAACACTTTGTGCGTTTGCTTGATGGTCTAATTCTGCAATTATACTTACAGGTTCTAATCCATTTAAGGTTTCTATTATTGAATTATATGTTGTGTTGAAGTCATTGTCGCTGGCAACCGAAATAACACCATTACTTTGTGGTATGCTAGCTGTATTTAATATGGCATCTTCTTCTGTGGCTGAATTAACAATACTTGCAAGCGCATTAGTAATTGTTTCTGTAGTTGAAACATCACCTAAATTATGCCTGTTAATTATGTAATCTACAGCATTGTAACTAACCACAGTGTCGCCATCTTCGTCAATGTATACGGTGATTCGTTGTGGTAAATCTAATCCGGCTTCAATATTATTTTGCATAACTGGCGTTCCTAATGCAGGATTTCCAAAATATACAGTACGTGTAAAATCTAATGATAAGTCTGTATTTTGAGCATTTGCAGTATGATCAACTTCAGCAATAATACCAATGTTTTCGTTGGCATTTAAAGTTGAGATAATAGCGTCATACACACTAGAAGGTGATGCATCTGTTTCAACGTAACCAATACCTTGAGTTTCTGGGGAATTATTAACAGGGTTTTGAATATTATTATCGTCATCTTTACAAGCTGAAAATAATAACAGCGTGCCAAATAAGATTGATGTAAATTTTAATGTTTGCATATCTTTTTCGTTTTTATTGGGGTTTATCTTTATATACCACCTAATATAAAACGTTAAGACAGTTCAATTAGCGCTATAGCTTTTAATGTTGACTTTATTCATTAAATGTATAATAGCCGAATTAAATACGAGTGTATTAAAAGTGTTAATACAGATAATATGTAATAGGTAGGTTACTGTAATTAAGAAAAGAAATAAGCTTTAGTTTGTGCTATTTTAAAACCAATTGAAAATTTGTAGGTGGTTGTAATATATTTAAACAGGTTTTAGACCTAAAATACAATTCAAATTATAACGTATATCATAACACCCTAAAAATTTAAGTCGTCTATGTATATTTAGCATTTATGTCTAAGCTCTAGATTCTAATAGCAAGCTTCCTACTTTACTAAAGGCTTCAAAGTTTCCCATACTGTATTGGCCACAATTTTATGACCCTCTTCGGTAGGGTGAATGCCATCACTTTGATTCAGTTCAGCAATTCCGCCGACATCCTCTAAAATAAACGGAATGAATTCTAAATTGTTCTTTTCAGCGAGATTCATGAAAATTTGTTTGAAGTCTCTAGTGTAATCTAGACCCATATTCGGTGGTAACTGCATACCAGCAAGAATGATAGTTGTTTCTGGACTTTTAGCTTTTACGGCATCTATAATAGCCTGAAGGTTAATGGTCGTTTCAACAAGGTTAACCCCACGTAAACCATCATTAGCGCCTAGTTCTAATATGAAAATATCTATATTCTGATTTAAAATCCAGTCAATTCTACTTTTTCCACCGGCGGTTGTTTCGCCACTGACTCCTGAGTTAACGACGGTATAATTTAAGTCTAAAGAATCTATTTTTTGCTGTAAAATACCAGGATAAGCGTCTTCTTTATCATCTAAGCCATAACCTGCAGTTATACTATCACCAAAACACAAAATAGTTTTAGTCGTGGTTTCAGTAACTTCTGAAGTCGCTTCTTGTTGTTCTGTTTGTGTTTCGGTCGCTTTCTTTTCAGAATTACTATTACCACAAGCTACAAATAAGAAAGCCATTATAAAATAACAAAACTTTATGAGTTTAGAAGCGGATAGAATTGGTGAGATTAAATGCAAATGATTATTTTCAGCCTTCGACATATTCGACATAAGTGTCTTATAAATTAAAAATTAATATGCCAAAGATATTAAAGATAAGTGGTCTAGAAAAGACTTATTCTAGCGGTAACAAACAATTAACGGTATTACAAGATATTTCGTTTGATGTAGAAAAAGGACAAACCTTTTCTATTGTTGGTCCTTCAGGTAGTGGAAAAACCACTTTATTAGGCCTTTGTGCGGGTTTAGACGAACCTAATTCTGGAACAGTTGAGCTTTGTGGTAAAGATTTAAACGAATTAAATCAGGACCAACGTGCACAATTACGAAATAAAGAAGTCGGATTTATTTTTCAAAATTTTCAACTATTACCTACGCTAACAGCTCTTGAGAACGTAAGTGTTCCTTTAGAATTACAAGGGGCCAAAAATGCTGTTGCGACTAGTAAAGCTTTATTAGAAAAAGTAGGTTTAGGAAAACGCTATGATCATTATCCGTCGCAATTATCTGGTGGTGAACAACAGCGGGTAGCTTTAGCTAGAGCCTTTGCTAATGCGCCTTCTATTTTATTTGCAGATGAACCTACGGGGAACTTAGATGAAGAAACGGGAGAGAAAGTTATTCAGCTTTTATTTGAATTAAATAAAGAAGCGGGTACCACTTTAGTTATTATAACGCACGATTTAGATTTGGCTAACCGAACACAGCAAATCCTAAGACTAAAAGGTGGTCATATTTTAACCAACGAACGTACGGAAGTACTTTGAATCCCCTCAAAAATACTTTATGAATCATACTACAAAATGGCTCTTTAAAATGGCATGGCGCGATGCCAAAGCAAGCAGTGTACGCTTGTTATTATTTATGGCTTCTATTATATTAGGTATTGCAGCCGTTGTATCAATTCAGCTATTTAGTGCCAATCTTAAGGATAATATTCAACTACAGTCTAAGGCCTTAATGGGGGCCGATTTTATCATTGATACTAAACAAGAACCTACTGAACGTGCGCAAGTAATTATTGACTCGTTACAGCCAAATGCTTCAGAGATAAACTTTGTCTCTATGATAGCTTTCCCTAAAAATGGGGGCACTAAATTAGTGAAAGTGAGAGGGCTTGAAGGTGGATTTCCATTTTATGGAAAAATTGACACACAACCTACTTCAGCTTCAGTTGATTACCAGGCATCAGGTGGAGCATTAGTTGATGCGACTTTAATGCTTCAATTTGATGTGAAACCAGGCGATTCTATTAAAATTGGCGCATTAACATTACCTATAGCTGGAGCGCTAAAAGCGATTCCTGGTAGTACGGCGATTTCAACATCAGTGGCACCTCCAATTGTAATTCCGAAACGATTTATAGAGCAAACAGGACTCTTGCAATTTGGAAGCCGTAAGGAATATCAATTCTTTTATAAGACTTCAGATACGTTAAATCTTACACAATTTGAAAAGGCTATTCAGCCTATGCTGGAAGAAGAAAAAGCCGATTTAGACACGCATACCAGTACAAGTCGTCGTTTAGGAAAACGCTATAATAATGTCGGTAAGTTTTTAAATTTAGCAGCTTTTATTGCTTTATTGTTAGGTTGTGTTGGTATTGCGAGTTCAGTACATATTTATATTAAAGAAAAACTGAGAGCTATTGCAGTTTTAAAATGTATGGGTGCTTCAAGGCGGCAAAGTTTTTATATTTTTCTTATTCAAATTGCAGGTATCGGTATTGTTGGCGGTTTAATAGGGGCGTTGATTGGGGTTGGTTTGCAAACGCTATTTCCTTATTTACTTCAGGAGTTCCTACCATTTAAAGTAGAAATTTCAATTTCAGTTCAACCCTTGCTTATTGGTGTTTTTCTTGGCTTATTTATGTCGGTTTTATTTGCACTGCTTCCCTTACTTAGAACGTGGTATGTTTCCCCGTTAGAAGTGTTGCGCGTCGACGAACAAGCTTCTGAAGAACCTTTAAAAGTGCGTCTTATGGTGTATGCTGCCATTTTGATATTTCTACTGCTGTTTTCGTTTTGGTTGCTAAATGATATGGTGTATGCTTTAGGTTTTGTGGCAGCTACACTCGTAACATTTGCGGTCTTAGCAGGTATTGCAATACTAAGTGTTAAAGCAATTAGACGTTATTTTCCTAAACGATGGGGATTTACAGCACGACAAAGTCTGTTGAATTTATTTAGGCCCAACAATCAAACTGTTGTTTTAGTGGTCGCTATAGGTTTAGGAACATTTTTGATTAGCACTTTGTATTTTACTAAAGATATTTTATTGGCTAAAACTGAAATCGACAAAGGTGCCGAAAGTGCTAATATAATTATTCTTGATGTGCAAACTGAACAGCGTGAAGCACTTGAGAAAAGTATTATAGCAAGAGGTTTGCCTATTGTAGATAATATTCCTATTGTGACCATGCGTATGCATAAAATGAAAGACCGCTTGGTTAATGATATCCGTCAAGATTCTACACGAGAAATACGTGGATGGACTTTAAACCATGAATTTAGAGCGACGTATCGTAATGCGTTAATAGATTCTGAAGAAATAATAGAAGGCGAGTGGGTACCAAGCATACAGAAAGGTGGTCCAATTATCATTTCGCTTTCAGATAACCTTGCTGAAGATACTAAATTAACTGTAGGCGATGAAGTGACGTTTAATGTGAAAGGCGTGCTTATGGAAACTACTGTTGGGAGTATACGACAAGTAGATTGGGGGCAATTGCAACCTAATTTTACAGTTCTATTTCCTAAGGGAGTGTTAGAACAAGCTCCGCAGTTTAGTGTGGTGTCTACTACTGTAAAAGATGAAGCTAGCTCTGCTGCTTTACAGCGCCATTTGGTTGCTGAATTCCCTAATGTTTCTATTATTGATTTAAGACAAGTCTATACACTTGTAGAGGATATTTTAGATAAGGTCTCTTGGGTGATTAATTTTATGGCATTCTTTAGTATTGTTACAGGTATTATTGTGTTAATCGGTTCGGTACGCACAAGTAAATACCAACGGATTAAAGAAAGTGTATTGTTAAGAACACTTGGTGCAAAAAACACTCAGATTTTAAAAATTTCAGCTTTTGAATATTTGTTTTTAGGGTTATTGGGCAGTTTAGTCGGGATTTTGCTGGCGTTAATTAGTAGTTTATGTTTGGCCTTATTGGTGTTTAAAGAGCCTTTTGTCCCCTCGTTAATTCCGTTTTTGGTGTTTTTACCAGGAATTACTTTACTAGTTATGGGTATAGGGTTGAGCAATATTCAAACGGTGTTAAGAAGTTCGCCTCTAGAAGTTTTGCGTCGAGAAGGCTAAATTTAGCTATTGATATTTAAGATTATTTTATAATGGGTTATGCTTATAATTTTGTAAATTGATGGTGAACCTTTTTAATAGATAAATATGTTAAATAACCTTTATCCTTTAATGTTACAAATTCCGACCGGTACACCTAATCCAGGGAGTAATAGTACACTTGATTTTACTAGCGCATTTGATGTGATTGTATTTATTGTGCTGCCTTTATTAATTATTATCTTTTATTTTATTTGGAGGAAGAATCAGAAAAAAGGAAATGATTGATTTTAGACACTTAATTGCTCATAATGAAATGGCTACGCACTTAGAAGTTTTTAACCTAAGTATTTTCGATAGCTAACCCGAAGCATACCCGAAGGAGCTACAGATCAGTTCTATAGCTGTTCTAAAAGTTTTTACTGTTATTTTAAAGTAAACGTTCTGCGATTTCTAACCAAGTTGCGACTCTTGTATAGCCAGAATCGTTAGAATTATGAGGTGAATTAAACAAGAGCGTATCACCTTCAAATTTTTCTAAATTATAGATTCGGTCATCTATTAATAAATCTCCGTTTAAAATAAACTTATGGCCACACATAATTTGGTGTTGCCAGTTGATAAAAGGCATATGTTCTGATAACCAGTCGCTTTTTTCTTTTAAGGAATTTGGAAATTGAGTAGCTGCTGTAGCGATATAAACTTCATGTTTAGCATATAGTGCTTCCATCACTTGAATAGCATCCTTAATAGGTTTTAATTCTCTGAAAAAACCGGGTTCATAGGCTTGTTGAAGTATGCTTGCTCTATGGATATCCGGAACATTCTCCCAAGCTTCTCCTTGCGTGATATTAGCTATTGATAATGCTTGTTGGTGTTCTTTGTTATAGAGTTCGATGTGTTTGCCGTAGGTGTCTGCTAGGACATCGTCCATGTCTACAAATATAGTCATTGCAATTTTTTTACTAAGGTCTGAATAATGGCCCTTTACTACAAATAGGCAAGGGTAATTTAATATTTATTTAATGTTTAGCTGTAAAAAACCTTTAGCTCATTTCTTAAGAATTGCTTGTGTTCTTTGCAATAATCTCTTAGAAATGAGCATAAAGGGATGTGTAAAATATTGATTTAATTGCTGTTATAACAGCGCTTCTACAATTATTTATCATCTGTATTTTCAATATCTAATTCTAGATTTTCATTATGGTCACTACCTAAACTATGGTGACGGTTTTCTTCATCAGAATGTCTGTCGTTAGTTATTGGCCTTGCCCCACGTCCCCCTGGAATATCTAGATTTTCAGCAGCAAAATCGGGCTCATTTTCTCGCTTTTTAAGAATTTCATCATCGCCATTATCTTGTCTTAGATTATCAGATTTGTCACCTAAAATATTTTTGTCTTCTTTTGTAATCTCTGGATTATACTTCTTGTTGTCTTCGCTTTTCATAAAGGTTGTTTTTTAATATTCATTCAAATTTAAAAAATACCTTAGGTCACGATTGACTTAAAACCTTAAAACCTTGATGCGTTTAATAACTGCAATGTTAGTGCTGATTAACTATTGCCTTCAGCTAACTTAAATAGCTTAGCCTGTTTTAGTATCCGTTGGGTAACTTCTGTGATATTGTATAAAAGCGTATATTCTATTCGGATTTCCTCTTCTTTTTTGGTATTGAGTAATTGGCGAATTTCCTCTAAGTCATCTTCAATATTACTGATTTCACTATTGTTTTTAATCGTTAACCAATCGAAAGCATGATCTAGAGTTTTTAAGATGTGAGTCTCAAAATTAAACAGGTTTAAAGGTTGCTGATTGTGTTGGTTTCTATGTGCTGCAAGAGCAGATAAATAAGATAATAAAGCGTGATTGAGGTATGTTAATCTAAAGGCTGTAGTTTTCAGCTTTTGATGTTTCTGTGGGTCTAATTGCATGTTTTGCCAAGCTTTAACTAATGCATTGTCTGCTCTGTGTGCTTCTCGTCGGGCTATTCTGTACTCTAAATCGTCGGTTACGGGGTTTTCATATTCGTATAAAATGACTTTTAGGTAGCCTGTGTTTTTTAAAATTGCTTCACTTAATAAATTCGGTAATTTTTTATATTGCCAATTGGGCCATAAAAAACGGACGACTATAAATAATATCAAAGCACCAATTAAGGTGTCTAATAACCGTGGCCCCATTACATTAACACCTTCATTAGCTATGATGTTAAACGCACACATCACAAAAAAGGTAACGAAGATAACACTGATTGAATATTTGCGTTTCATCCAAATGAAAAACAGATAAGCCGAAGTAATCATCAATGCTATTTGTCCGTAGAAGGTAAATAATTTAATGATGATAATGCCAAAAACAACCCCAACCAATGTCCCTAGAATTCTTTGAAAAAGGAATTTTCTTGTTTCGCTATAGCTTGGTTGTAAGACTAGCAAAACAGTGAGAATGATCCATTCGCCTTTTTCAATTTCAAAGTATTTATATACCGTATAAGAAATAATAAAAGATAAGCTTAACTTTAACGCATAGCGCATCTTAGGGTGATTTATGTTAAGTTGAATTTTAAATCGTTCAAAATAACTTCGCGTATCTTTTTCTAGCTTTGGTAATACTATAATATCGTAATTAGCATAGATGTTTTTTAGCGTTTTATGCGATTGTGTTAGATTTCTAATTAATAACCTTATAGAAAGTGAAGGTGGTATTTTACTGTTTTTTACAGAATTTGAAACGGCATCGAGAAGCCAATCTGCAGCCGTTGGATGTTTGTATGGTATTCCAGTTAGTAAGCTTTTTCCAAATCTATGTGTGGCGGTAGATAGCTCGTGTAATAATTGACGAATACCACCAATTAAATTGCTGTTAGATGGATTGGTACTTAGTAAATCATAGCGTTCGTGACTCGATGTCGCACGCTCGTGTAGGCTTTGTAACACCATAAAATAATAAAGGTATGGTTTTAATGGCGTTTGGTCTCTTAAGGATTCACCGTAGCTATTTAAAACCTCTTTACAACGATCTAAGGCTTCAACTGTTTGTACATTTAATAGCGCTAATTTAGTTCTGATCTCTTTTTCCTCAGCTTTAGTACTTGGGAACAGTTTTGATTTTTCATCTAAATATAAAGAAAGCGCAAAGAATCCTCTGGCAATTTGCTCTTCTAATAAACTATAAGGTTTAATCCGCAATAATACATATGAAAAAGCGCCATAAATAAAAGCTCCTGAGGTAAGTAGAATAGGTTGTATGTACCAATTAGGACTTATATGAGTCCCTACCATCGTATAGATGCCAACTAATAAGGCACCAAAAGTCACACCTCTAAACCGTTCGCTAACACCACCAATTAAAATAAATACAATAGCAGATAAGGCTAAACCAAGTCCTAAAATTATAGGGTAGGGTTGTAATAATTCTACAGAAAAACTAGCAATAGCAAAACTAACCACCTTTAATGCCATAGATTTTAAACGCCCTTTGGGATGATCGTCTGTTTCCGAAAGTGCACCAGCAAGTGCTCCCAAACCTAAGGAAACTGCAAAAAATGGATAACCCAAGCTAACCATAATTATGATAAGTGCGCCAATTACAAAAGCGCCTTTAATTGCTAAGATTCTATTAGGGTTGCTTAAAACTGTGGATTTATATGAAGCAAACCATGGAATTTGTTTTAAATAAGAAGAGAATGGCTTCATTTTAAAAAAGTAGCTAATAGGATTACAGTTAATTGTAAAATTAAGGAATCGTGCTTATATGTATCGTAAAAACGTACGTTTTTATAAGGATAAATCTAAAAATTATGATTGTGAAATTCAGCTCACTCAGGAATTGCTAATTATGTTAAAATTTGTACTGACTCTTGTGAATTTGATTAAAAACCAGATATAATATAAGACCTATAAAAAAGGAGATTGTATTAGAATTGTCTTTGATTGATGCTACTGATGAATTAATTAAACTATTGTGAGTGTTTTTAAACCTGAAGTTCTACTACTGTTAAAAAAAACTAATGGTTTTAGGAAAGTAATCTAAACGTTAAACCTATGCTAATTGATCTAAATCAATGTATATACAGTTGGAAAGTTGTAATTTTAATATAAAAACTAAAAGACATGAGTACACAACATTTATTAACACCATATCATAAAAATATTAGCTTAAATAATCGTGTTGTAATGGCACCTATGACACGTAGTCGTGCTGATAACAAAGCTAAAGTAGCGACCGACGACTTACAGGGCAGATATTACGAACAGCGTGCTTCAGCAGGCTTAATTATTACCGAAGGCTCTCAAGTATCTCAGCAAGCTGTTGGTTATATTAATACCCCAGGTATTCACTCTAAAGCACAGGTAGAGGGCTGGAAAATGGTTACTAATCGTGTACACGATAAAGGCGGTAAAATCTTTATTCAGCTATGGCATGTGGGTCGGATTTCACATCCTGATTTTCATGATGGTGCATTACCAGTTTCTGCTTCAGCAATCAATCCCAAAGCGCAATCTTTTACACCTTCTGGTTTTAAGGAAACGGTGACACCAAAAGCAATGACTATTGAAGATATTAAACAAACGGTTAAAGATTTTCAGAATGCTGCTATTAATGCTGTTGAAGCAGGATTTGATGGTGTAGAAATCCATTCGTCTAACGGTTATTTATTTCAGCAGTTTTTTAATGGTTGTTCTAATCATAGAACAGATGATTATGGTGGACGTATAGAAAACAGGGCACGTTTTTTCTTTGAAGTTTTAGATGCTATCAAAGAAGTTATACCTCAAGAAAAGGTAGGTGTTCGTTTTAATCCATCGGCGCATGGTATCTTTGGAATTACGGTAGATGAAGACACGATTCCGACGTTTGAATATATAATTAAAAAACTAAATGATTATAATTTAGCTTATGTTCATTTATCAGAACCGTTTACCGATGTTAGTGAGGTGCCATTCGCAGTGACTGACATAGCGAAGCATTTTCGTCCGTTGTATAATGGCACTTTAATGATTAATAGTGGTTTTGATCGAGAAAAAGGGAATAAAATTCTTGCTAATGGTGATGCCGATTTAGTTGCTTATGGAAAATTGTACATTTCTAATCCCGATTTAGTAGAGCGTTTTGAAAATGGCTTAGAATTAGCCGATTGGGACGAGGACACCTTTTACACAACAGGAAAAAAAGGCTATACAGATTATCCGTTTGCCTCAAAATAAATCAAACTACATAAAAAATAGGAGCATTACTTAACTTATCGTTTTTGTAATGCTTTTTTTATGCGGTATGGGATTAACAAAATCTTTGTTTTTTATGAAAAATAATGTCGTTTAGTGCTACTTTTAGGAGACTTCATCAATGAAACAATGATGAATATGCTTTTTTAACACCAAATAGTTATTTAAGATATCTCAGTTTAAGGAATATTAAATTTTTATTTTAGTATTAATTTTCCTGTTAAATTGTCTTAATCGTAAAGTTAATAGAGGGATTAGAATCTAAAAAATATTTTTCGTACTTTGTTTGAATGCAATGACTCGTAATAGATTATCATTTTATTTTTTTTATTAATCCAATTCGTCTGTAAGTGTTATCTGAGTTATAAAGCTTGGTTTTTTATTTATAAGGCGTTTTTAAAATTGTACTAGATACTTTAAACGCTTATGCCAAAACTAGATTTCTCCGCTTATGATTCTAAGGGGTTTTATGATGAAATGTTCGATGAAAACAATGTTGTAAGACCCAATTATAAACTGTTTTTAGAACGGCTTGAAAAAATGAGTCTAAGGAAGTTAAATCAGCTTCAACACGCTACCGATAGAGCACAGCTCTCGTTAGGAATGACTTTTAATGTTTACAACGACAACCAAGGTGTAGAGCGGATTCTCCATTTAGATATTATTCCTAGAATTATTAATAATAAGGAATGGAATTATTTAGAAAAAGGCTTACAACAGCGTATTAAAGCCTTAAACCTATTTATTCAAGATATTTACAACGACCAAAAGGTGATAAAGGATAAGATTATTCCTAAGGAAATGATTTTTTCTAGCGTCTCCTATTTAAAAGAGTTAGAAGGTTTTAAACCTCCCAGAGATATCTGGTGTCATATTACAGGTTCTGACTTAATTAAAGGTGGTGATGGTCAGTATTATGTTCTTGAAGATAATTTAAGATGTCCTTCCGGTGTTTCTTATATGTTAGAAAACAGAGAGATTTTAAAACGCACGTTTCCTGAGTTGTTTGAGAAGTTAGATGTTAAGCCCGTTTATAATTACACGCATATTTTAAGAGATACTTTAGAGTCACTTTCTGATATAGAAAATCCAACCGTAGCAGTTCTCACACCTGGAACGTACAATTCAGCTTATTTTGAACATTCCTATTTGGCACAGCAAATGGGAGCTGAATTAGTAGAAGGACGCGATTTAGTAGTTAAAAACGACATCGTGTACATGATTACTACTAATGGCTTGCAACGTGTGGATGTTATCTACCGACGTGTAGACGATGATTTTATAGATCCAGAAGTATTTAATAAACAATCCTTATTGGGAACACCTGGTTTATTTAGAGCTTATCTCAAAGGGAATGTTGTATTAGTAAATGCACCAGGTACAGGTGTTGTAGATGATAAAGCTGTTTATGCCTATATCCCAAGAATTATAAAGTATTATTTAGGAGAGGATATGATTTTACCTAATGTAAAAACCTATATCTGTGATGAGAATGACGATTGTAAATATGTCATTGAAAACATTCATAAATTAGTTGTTAAACAAACCGACGCCTCAGGTGGTTATGGGATGCTTATTGGTCCTAAATCAACTAAAAAAGAACAAGAAGAGTTCATCACCAAAATTAAAAAGAATCCTAGAAATTACATTGCCCAACCCATGGTTAACTTATCGCGTGTACCAACTATTGCAGACAATACTATCGAGGGACGTCATGTAGATTTAAGGCCATATGCGCTTTACGGAGATGACATAAAAATCATTCCAGGTGCCTTAACACGCGTGGCATTAGAAAAGGGATCTATAGTTGTTAATTCTTCTCAAGGAGGAGGTAGTAAAGATACTTGGGTATTAAACAGTTAAAATAAAATTATGTTAGGAAGAGTCGCAAACACAATATATTGGATGAATAGATATCTTGAACGTGCTGAAAATTATGCCCGTTTTATGGATGTGAATTTTAATTTATCATTAGAAATGTCTCCCAACGAGACCCAACAATGGAAACCCTTAGTCGTCATTACAGGAGATTGGGCATTGTACGAATCGCTTTATGAAAAAGCTGAAAAAAATACTGTAATTAACTTTATGGCCTTTGAAGTCGAAAATCCCAACTCTATATACAACTGTATCTGTAATGCTAGAGAAAATGCACGTGCCATAAGAACCGAAATTACAAAAGAAGTTTGGGAACAAATTAATGCCTTATATTATTTAATTAAGAATACCTCTAATAAAAAACGCCTTTCAGATAATGAAGTTCGAAGTTTTTTTAGTGACATTAAAAATGGCTGTCAATTATTATATGGAATTTATGATGCTACCATTTCGCGAAATGAAGGTTGGAACTTTGCTAAATTAGGACAATTTATAGAACGTGCTGACAAAACCTCTCGGGTTTTAGATGTTAAATATCATCTATTATTGGGCTCTGCAAAACAGGTAGGCTCGTCTTTAGATTTAATACAATGGACGGCGCTCTTAAAATCAGTGAGTGCCTATGATATGTACAGGAAAAAATATGGTAAACTATCATCGACGACTATAGCAGAATTCTTAATTTTAGATACCGATTTTCCAAGGTCTATTCTCAATTGTTTAATAAGAGCAGAGCAGTCTATTGGAAGATTGTGTGGAAGTTCTTTTGGTTATAGCAATTTGGCTCAAAAACAACTAGGTGCTTTAAAATCACAGTTGGAGTTTACAGATATTAATGATATTATAGCCAATGGGCTTCATGAGTATTTAGATAATATTCAAGGAAAACTTAATGATATTTCTTCAGCAATCTATGAATCCTTTTTTTCAATAGAACCTCATATGAATTAATATTTGATTTTTAGTATGTTCCATAAATGCGCACCTCGTTTTATATGAGATAAAACCTAATCTACTTTCAATATTCTATTTAAAAGTGATAGATAAATCGATTACATTTGTCGTTTCAAATGATCTTAACTAAAATGATTTGAAGAATTGTAATTATGGGTTTAAAATCAAAATGTAAAGTTTACTCAGAAGCTTAGTACTACAATTGATTTTGAGCGTAATTAAAAAGACGTTGTGCGACATTATGAAAAAAATTACATTACTACTCTTAACTTTTATTTTATTGGTGTCTTGTTCCACTAAAAAAAATACGCTGAAATTAAATAATAAGCATTTTTCCATCAACAAGGATAGTCTAAGCATAATTACTCCATATATTGAAATAAAGGAAAAGTCAAATTATTCATATATAGAACATCCTTACCAAAGGAAAAACTTAACAGCATTTACAATCCAAACCTTAATGTCAGAGTTTCCAAATGCTGAATATATTGAAATTCCATTTCTATTTAAGGATTATGGAACTATCAATTCATCATTAGAAAGGGGAGTAAGTTATAAAGCTGAAAAAGCACCAATTGAACTTCTAACAAACAAATATAAAAATTCGATTTTTGTATCTATTAATGGTTACTTCGGAGATATAAATAGAGGATTTATGAGTTTATTTGTTATTGATAATAAAAATAAAAAATGGAAAATGATTAAGAGTTATGAGTATGATAACAGTCCATTAGAAATAGAAAAACTAAAAGAAATAATCTTAAAATCATTAGAAAAACTAAAATAAAGTTTTACAAAACCATGTATAATTCATTGTTAGTAATTGTAATCTTTCTATTGGATTTTTAGTTTCTAAATTAGTTGTTAGACACACAGCAAAAACAGACACAAATACAATAATATGAAAATATTTCAATGTGGAAATTGCAATTCCTCTGTATATTTTGAAAACTATACTTGCGATAATTGTGGCCATTTAACAGGTTACAGAGCAAGTGATCGTATGATGCTTACTTTTGAACCCAATATTAGTACGCTTATTTCGGATCGCGAGCATGTTGAATATAAGTATTGTAAAAATTATGAACATAAAGTTTGTAATTGGGTGATTGAAAAGGAAAACCCTGAAGATTATTGTAGTGCTTGTCAATTAAATAGAACGATACCTAATCTCTCTAATTTAGCCTCAGATAATTTTGAAAATTGGCAAAACCTCGAAGTTGCTAAACACCGTTTAATTTATCAACTTCAAAAGTTCAACTTGCCTTTACCAAGTAAATTGAGAGATGAAACGGGTTTATGTTTTGATTTTGTTGCTAAACAGAACAACCCTAAGTTGATGACAGGCCATGCTAATGGCGTCATTACAATTTTAATACGTGAAGGGAACTCCGTGTTAAGAGAGCAGGCTAGAAAAGCAATGACTGAGCCCTATAGAACTTTAGTGGGACATTTACGCCATGAAGTTGGGCATTATTTTTGGGAACGTTTGGTCAGAGATAAACCTGATACACTTGCTGAATATAGAGCTATTTTTGGAGATGAATCTCAAAATTATTCTGAAGCACTTCAAAATTACTACAAAACAGGCGCCCCTAAAGATTGGCAAAAATCTTATATCAGCGCTTATGCAACAGCTCATTCTTGGGAAGATTGGGCAGAAACTTGGGCCCATTATTTACATATTATGGATATGGTAGAAACCGCTTATTTTTTCCGTCTTAATGTAAATCCTAAATTTAAAACTAAAGCGCTACGTACTAAAGTGTCTTTTGATCCTTATACCAAATTGAATTTTGATATTATTGTACAAAAGTGTGTGCCTTTATCATTAGCGGTAAACAGTATCAATAGAGCTATGGGTATACCGGATGTGTATCCCTTTGTAATTTCTCCTGCTATAATTAAGAAATTGAAGTTTATTCATAACTTATTATTGCAAAAAAGAAAATAGACGCACTACTATTGCTGAGATTGTGATTGGCTTTGTAAATCTTTGTTATTAAATTGTGATTTAGCCGGTCTTAAATCGACAGAAACGTCCATTTTATTATTGCCCATGCTATAAATCACTCCTTTTAAAGGTGGTACATCATAATAATCTCTTCCATGAGCTACAACTATATGTTGATTTTTAGGAATCTGATTGTTTGTAGGGTCAAAATCAACCCAACCATAGGTAGGAATAAAAACAGAAAACCAAGCGTGTGATGCATCAGTCCCTATTAATTTTTCTTTTCCTTTAGGCGGTATTGTTTCAATATATCCACTTACATATTTGGCAGGTAAACCCATAGCACGTACACAGGCAATGGCGATTTGTGCAAAATCTTGACAAACCCCTTTTTTGGCAGACATGACTTCTTTTAAAGGTGTTGCTATATTTGTAAAGCCTGGTACAAAATCGAAATCGGTATAAATGCGTTGCATCAATTCGTAAGTCGCATCATAAAATGAACGTTCGGGCTTAAATGAGAGTGCTGCGTAGGCTGTAATTTCTTCACTATTATTAGCAATTAAAGGCGAAGGCATTACATATTGTCTAACATCAATACTTTCTGAGTCAGTAGCTTTTAAATGTGCTATCGTTTCTGCTATCGTTACTTTTTGAGCCTTTAAAAAATCACGCTCATTAACCTGTGCTTCATAATCTCTAGCAACTTTGCTTCGAGCTACCACAATCAACTCTTCGTGATGTTGCTGTATTGAAAAACGGGTTACAGAATTACCAAAATAATCTAAGCGTTCAGAAATATCTGTAGGAGTTGGCGTAATTTCTAAACTGTAGTCTAAGAGTGTTTGTCCTGGAAACGTCTTAGGTTTTATCGTTGTAATATTATGGCAAAACGAAGCGCCATTGTCGTAAGAATATTTAGTTTTGTGCCAGAGGTCAAAAATCATATTAAGTTGTAATGTTTCTATTTACCAACTGTTTTTGTGGCTGAGAATGGTTAAAATAAGTATCAGAGATTGATAAGGATGTTGTGTGTAATAAATCACTTAAATTCGATAATAAATTATCTAAGTTTTTGCGCATATTAGATGCTGGGTCTATGACTAACATATCTTTGACGTCAATACTGTCAATTTTAGAAATAACGACATTCATTTTTTCTTGACAAACCGTTAATTCTTTGTTTGTATTTGTTGCTGGTAATTTATCGATATCCTTTTTTAATCGGTGTAATTGATAGGTTAGTGATCTTGAATATTCCTTATCTAAAATAATTAGATTTATCACATTTTCTACACTCAAATACGAGTTAAAACTGTACCTGTAAATGTTTAAACTTTCATGGCTATTTAATAAAGATTCTAAAATTTCATACTCTAATTCTTCATCATAGTTTACAATTAATAAGGCTCTGAATTTTTCAATACTCATAGCGCTAATCTCTATTTGTAGACCAATAAAATAGAGGAGTAGTCCTTGCCTTACCAAGATACTTTGTTCCGTTAGTGCCATAAAGGCAATTAAACGGGTTATTATTTTATCAAAAAAATTAGTGAGTTTGTAAACTGTGTAATACTCTTCGTTCTTTAATTTATTGATGTGTTTTTGAATACCATCAAAAACGCGCCACATATCTCTAGACCATAAGTTTCTCAGTGAGTAATAGGAATTGTGAAAACTTTGCATCGCTTGAGCGAAACTTCCCATTTTATTAGCGTCTATGATGATATCTTTAATCTCGTTGAGTGGATTTTTAAGAGCGTCGCCACTTTCTGCCATAAAGCCAGGAAACGTAGCCGTGATTTTTGTGATAGATTGAAAAAGTATTTTTAAACTTTCAGACTCTGGTTTTCTATCGTTGTATTGCGCATGAGTCATTTGACTCAATACCATTCTTAAATAACGTGCTGTAACAAGAGCTCTTCCAATATACCTACCAGACCAAAATAAGTTTTCTGCCGTATTGCTTGGTACATCATTGATATCAATTGATGTCGCAGCATTAGTTTTGTTCCAAGAGTAATTTTGTAAGTTAGACTGTGGCATATCATTAACCACCCAAAAATCTTTGCTGGTACCACCACGTTGGTTAGAGACAAATAATTCTTCCCTTTCTGGAGCAACTCTAACTAAACCGCCGGGCATCACGCTATAACCATCTTTTTTAGCAATAGCAAATGTGCGGCATGAAATTTTACGTGGTTCTAGTTTTTTTGTTGTGAAATTTGGCGCTGTAGAAAATGAAATCTTTTCTTGAGCGACAAACTTATAGGGATATTCTAAAATCTCTTTTTTAAGGTTTTCAAGTTCTTTTTTATTTAAAAATTCACAAAAATAAATGTGTTCTCTGTTCGATCGGTCAATACGTTTTAAAACAAAAGATGAAAGGTCAGCTAATACATGTTTTCGTTCTTTTTCTTGGCCACACCACCAGGATGCAATTTGAGGCAATAGGAGTTCCTCTTTTAAAAAATAGTTGCAAATATTTTCCATAAAAGGAATTAATGCAGGGTTTTCTAAAACACCACTTCCTATAGGGTTTACAATAGTGACATTTTGTAATCTCACCGCTTCTAATAAACCAGCGACACCTAAATAAGAATCTTCTCGTAATTCTAAAGGATCCATAAACGTGTCATCTATCCGTCTTAAAATAACGTCAATTTGCTTTAATCCTTTTAAAGATTTTAGCCAAACTTTACCATGTCTTACCACTAAGTCATTTCCTTTTACTAAAGGATAGCCTAAAAACGATGACAGATAAGAATGTTCAAAATAAGTTTCATTAAGTGGCCCGGGTGTTAAAATAACAACCGTAGGACTTTCAATATTTGTTGAAGCTGCATTTTGTAGTAACTTATTAAAATCACTAAAGAAACTTGAAGGTTGAACGACATTGATATTTGTAAATAATTCAGGGATTATTTTACTTGTTGAAAATCGATTTTCTAAAGCATAACCCATACCTGAAGGAGCTTGGGTTCTATCATTAACCACCCACATTCGTCCATCAGGACCTCTAGCTAAATCGGCAGCATAAATTGATAGTTGTTTTGCGTTTTTGTATTGTATTTGATCACATGCACGCAGAAAACCATTATGGGCATAAATTACCTCTGGCGGAATAATCCCATTTTTAAGTAAGGTACGTTTGCCATATAAATCTTTTAAAACAAGATTTAAAATCTCGGCACGTTGTTGTATGCCTTTTTCGACATCATTCCATTCATTTTGATGAATTACATAAGGTACCACATTTAAATCCCACGGTCGGTTTAAACCTTTTGGGTCGTTGTAGACATTATAGGTAACGCCGTTTTCTGCTAAAAGCCAGTTCAGCTCCGTTTGTTTTAAGACTAAGTTTTCAGGACCAATGTCTAATAGGTTTTTAGACAATGGTTTCCAACTGTCATTAATGCGCATTTTAGAATCGAGTAATTCATCGTAATGATTAGATTTTGAAAAATAATTTTCAAATAATGTCTTTGTTTTGGTCTTCATTTAATGATGATGAAAGCTTTTTATTTTTTACGTAAATCTAAGGTGTAAGGAAATTCAGCATTTACAGGCAATTCTTTATACGAAAAGCGTTTAGAGCTATTTTTTTTCTCCACACTTCTGCTTGGAACCTCGGTATCTAAAATAATGTTATCTGTAGGGTTGATTTCGCCTTGTGTATGTCCAAATTCCCAAAAACGATTGATTCTTCGAGATTCTGCTTCAAAACTATTTACCGGATAAGCATCATAAGAACGACCTCCTGGATGTGCAACAAAATAGGTACAACCACCAATAGAGCGTTTATTCCAAGTATCAACAATATCAAAAACTAAAGGCGTATCCTCTGAAATTGTAGGGTGTAATGCCGAATAAGGATTCCAAGCCTTATAGCGTATTCCCGCCACATATTCACCTTTTACACCTGTGCTCTTTAACTGAACTTTTACACCGTTGCAAGTTAACACAAAACGTTCACCTATAAAATTAGAAACTTTGACTTGTAGTCGTTCTAAAGACGAATCTACATATCTTGCTGTTCCGCCACCTGTCATTTCTTCACCAAGTACATTCCAAGGTTCAATACCAGCACGTAATTCTAAATGAATTGTATTTATTTCTACCATACCATGCAGCGGAAATCTAAACTCGAAAAAAGGATTAAACCAATCTTCTTCAAACTTGTAGCCTGCTTTATTTAATTGGGCTACAATGTCTTTGATATCTTCTCGTACATAATGTTCTATTAAGAACTTATCATGCAGTTCTGTTCCCCATCGTACAAGCTTATGTTCGTAGGGTTTTTTCCAGAACCAAGCAACTAGCGTTCTAACCAGAAGCATTTGTACTAAGCTCATTTTAGGGTGTGGCGGCATATCAAAACCACGCAATTCTAAAATTCCTAAGCGCCCTGTAGAAGAATCTGGTGAATATAATTTATCGATACAGAATTCAGCACGATGTGTGTTTCCTGTTAAATCAGTTAGTAGATGTCTAAATAAGCGATCGGTTAGCCAAAAAGGCACATCACCATCTTTTGGAATTTGACTAAAGGCAATTTCTAACTCGTATAAACTATCGGTCCGCGCTTCATCTATTCTTGGAGCTTGACTTGTAGGCCCAACAAAAGATCCTGAAAACAAATAACTTAATCCTGGGTGGTGTTGCCAAAAAGTCAATAAACTTCGCAGTAAGCTTGGTTTACGCAGTAGGGGACTATCCGCTGGACTCGTACCACCTAAAGTCACGTGATTTCCACCACCTGTACCTGTGTGCTTTCCGTCTAGCATAAATTTTTCAGTTCCTAAACGTGAGAGTTTGGCTTGTTCGTAGAAAGTTAAGGTGTTATCTCTTAAATCATTCCAATTGGTTACGGGGTGCACATTGACTTCAATAACGCCTGGATCTGGTGTTATTTTGAGCGATTCTAGTCGGTTGTCCTTTGGTGGATCATACCCTTCCATAATTACAGGAACTTTTAATGCTTTGGCTGTAAATTCTATAGCTGCAATTAAATCTAAGAAATTCTCAGCAGAATCTAAAGGCGGTAAGAACAAGTATAATTTGCCTTCTCTTATTTCAGCACAAATAGCAGTTCTAACAAAATAGTTGGGTTGGTCTCCCTCTAAACCGTCTTCTAAAAACGCTTTATGTCGCTTTTTTACATGATCTCTAAAACTTGGTAAACGTTTCTTTTTAGAAAATAAGTCGGGCTCATAAGACGGAAATACTTCGTGTTCTGGTTTTTCTTGTAAGGAATTTAAAGGTAATCGTAATCCCATTGGAGAATTACCAGGCGTTAAGAATAAATGTTGTCTTCTAAAGGTCCATTGGCATGTAAACCATTTTCCTTTTGTATTATTTAACGGTAACAAATACCCCACAGGTGTAGAGGTACCACTTTCTAGTATGTCTTTTAATTTGTTTTTTACTAAGGTATTATCTCTATCTTTTGTTGGGTCGATATCGATTGGTAAATTACCGTGTTCCCATAAAAAATAAAAGGCATCTTCAAATCCTGGTAAAATATGTTGTGATGATATACCAAGGTAATTGGTAAGGGTTTCTAAAAATAATTTATCGGTATTTGGTGGTACCGTAAATTCATCAGCATAGGTGGCCAGATATTTTTTATTATACCAAATAGGTCGACCGTCTTTTCGCCAACAAATTTCTATTTGCCATCTTGGCAAGGGTTCACCAGGATACCATTTACCTTGTGCGTGATGTAACACACCGCCTTTTCCAAATTCTTTGTGTAATCGTTTAGATAATTCTTTAGCAAGTTTCCGTTTATGAGGCCCATCGGCGTCTGTATTCCATTCTGGGGATTCTAAATCGTCAATTGAAATATAGGTTGGTTCGCCACCCATAGTTAAGCGAACGTCGTTTTTTTGTAGTTGTCGTTCTACTTTTTGCCCTAATTTATCAATGGCTTTCCATTGGTCTTCGGTATAGGGTTTGGTTACTCTTGGCGATTCAAAAATTCGTTTTACAGAATTTTCAAAAAAGAACTCTGTTTCACATTTATCGGTCATACCAGAGACAGGTGCTGCACTTTCAAATGATGGCGTACAAGCGAGTGGTATATGTCCTTCGCCAGCTAATAATCCTGATGTGGCATCAAAGCCAATCCATCCAGCACCTGGTAAATAGACTTCTGCCCACGCGTGTAAATCAGTAAAATCTTCTTCAGGGCCAGAAGGACCATCTAATGATTTTTCGTCGGACTTTAACTGTACTAAATAACCAGAAACAAATCGGGCACCAAAGCCAAGATGTCTTAAGGTTTGCACAAATAACCAGGCGTAATCTCTACAGGATCCTTTTCTAGTTTCTAAAGTTTCTTCGCATGTTTGAACACCAGGATCCATTCGGATATTGTAGCTTAGGTATTCATAAATCATCTGATTGACATGAATTAGAAAATAGATGGTTTTTCTTGGTGTGTAATCTAAGGTTTCTAAAAAATCTTCTAAGAGTGGGCCTTTATCTGTAATTTCTAAATAGGGTTGAAGTTCTTTTTTTACCGTTTCGGTATATTTAAAAGGAAACTCTTCGGCATATTCCTCAATAAAAAAATCAAAAGGATTGATGGTTTTTAAATCGGCAATAATTTCAACGTCCACCGATAGTTCGTCTGTTTTTTCAGGAAATACTAAACGTGCCACATAATTACCAAAAGGATCTTGTTGCCAATTAAAAAACTGATCTTCTGGTGTGATTTTAATTGAATAAGATTCAATAGGGGTTCTTGAGTGTGGTGCAGGCCTTAATCTAAAAACATGAGGAGATAATGATACTTTACGGTCATACTTATAAGTTGTCTTGTGCGATATTACAATTTTTAAAGCCATACGGATAATTAGAATAAGTTTAGAGTAAAAAACAGGTTGAAAAACGACCTAATACAATTGCAAAATAAGGTATTTTACCTAAAAAAAGTACGCAATGCTTGCGATTGTTAAATTTTTTTGATTAATCCTTTGAAAAGGGGAAAAGGTTTTTAAAATCGCAAATTAAGTAGTAAAAAAATACTCATTTCAGAATGTGATGACCAATTTTAAAGAAATTTATTGTTTTTAACTGTATTTGTTTTTGTTCCGTTTGAAATGTGTTTAGTTTGGTCTAATTAATTGAATCCGTTTATTTTCTATGCATATAAAATTAAACCTACACCAATCATTATCCCGATTAATGGCACCATTTTTTTACGCTTATTTTGCTCTTTAAAAACAAGTCCACCAACTACTACAGCGATTAGTATTTGACTACGTTTT
This sequence comes from Winogradskyella vidalii, assembly GCF_013403955.1. Lineage (GTDB taxonomy): Bacteria > Bacteroidota > Bacteroidia > Flavobacteriales > Flavobacteriaceae > Winogradskyella > Winogradskyella vidalii. The sequence goes on from NZ_JABFDG010000006.1 coordinate 109,983, forward strand.
ATAGCAGATAATAACATTATTAGCGCCTCGGGATCTTGAAGCGCTTTAAAATAGAAATAATCTGCTGCTTGAAGTAATATACCAACGGCAATAATACTCCATCTAAATTTAAATGCTTTACGTTTTTCGGCATGAGGAAACCACGTGATGGTTAATATCACCAATAAAATTAATATGGTATACAAACAAAACCAAAACTGTAAGGTTTGTGGATTAAGACTCAGATTTTGAATCAGGAATTTATCGTAGAGTCCGCTAGAAGCGCCTAAAAATGTCGCGCCAATGATGGCAAAAATCCATTTGTTACGTTTAAAAATAATGCCTTCTATTTTCCCGATTTTAGAATACAAGATGACTGAAAATATAATAAGAAAAAAGCCTATCCATTGCAACGGATTTGGACGCTCTTGATAAATTAAGATTGCACCAATAAAGGTAAAAAATGGTCCAGCAGAACGTATTGGCGTCACTATTGTAATGGGCAAGTGTTTTAGCGCTTGATAGGCTAAAATCCAAGAGCTTGCCATGATTGCCGATTTTATAAAAATATAACCATGCGTAGACCACGGCAGCTTTTGAAAATGATAACCATTGGCTATAGCGTATTCTGGATAGTACAGTGATAATATATAGAAACTGGCAATAAACAAAAAACCACTTGTAACTGTACCTAAAAGTACAGGGAAGACCTCATTTCCTTGTACAGCATGTTTTTTACATAAGTTATGCAGTCCTAAAAAAAGTGCCGCTAATAAGCCTAAATACATCCACATAGAGCGCGAATTGAAATTTGAAAGTTAGTGTTAGTTGAAAAAGTATGAATTACTTAAACGTATGGCGTTGCTCTGCAATTACAGATGCGCTTAGTAAATGTTGAAATGTCTTTATGCTATCAAAGTTTTGGGTGATAGCCTCTGATACTGCTAATCCGGAAATGCCTGTTTCTAAAATAGCTTTAACATCATCAGTGGTAATACCGCCAAAACCAATAAGCGGTGTTTCAGTATGTAAAATATCTGTAATTGCGGTATAGCCTTTTAACCCTAAAGCCGGACTTGCCGCTTCATTTGTGAGCTCAGACCTAAAAGGACCTAGATTGATATAATCGACTTCTTTAGCGATTAGTGCTTCACAGTCTTGCAAGGTATTTGCCGTGCTACCAATCATTTGCCATGAGTGTAAATGTGGTCTTACAACAGTAGGGCAGAGGTCTGATTGTTCTAGATGAACACCTTCGGCTTTTACTGCTTTGGCTACCTTATAATTTTCGCTAATGACTAATCGGGTTTGAAAATGAAACGTGATTTCTCTAGCTGACTTGGCAACTTCTAATAGTTGGTCTTCTTGTATATTATGTAAATTTAGTTGTACTAATTCTACTCCAGATGTACAAGCACGCTGTATGTGTTGTAAATGTTCTTCCGGTGTATTGCCTTCGGAGATATAATGTAGTTTAGGTATAACCATGTTCTTAGTAAAATTTACAGTATGATAACAAGCCTGCAAAAATACAAATGTTTAATAAAGTATGTGCTAATATCGCAGTGGTTACTTGAGTTTTATTGAAACATGCCTAAACTACTTCTTAATGGAGAAAATTCAACATACCTTTATTTCATAAATGCAGTGTAATGAAAGTTTTATTTATAATTATAACCCTTATTTCTTCAAGTTTGTATGCTCAGAATGACCAGATTTCAGGTTCATATTATCAAACTAGCGGTAATCCCGAAGGCGGCACCACGTTTATTATTTTACCTAACCATACCTTTGTAGTCGCTTATTTTGGTGGCGCTAGAAAAGGTACTTGGAAGCTAAAAGCTGGAGACATTTATGAATTCACATATCATACCGAAGAAAAACATGTGCTTTTTGGACGTACTAAGTCTGAAGATAAAGATTCTGTGAATGTTAATATAGGTGTGGATGAACAAGAAGGTATAGCCATCCGTTTTAATGCTATTAATAAGGAACCTTTTATTCCCTTATTTAATAAAGGTGCAAATTGTTTTAGCTATCCTTACCATTATAAGCAAAAAGAGCAATTGAAAACCTTAGATATAAGTGTTCCGAAAGAAAGGCAATATTACAAAGAAATCTCAACAGATAGTGTAAATATCTACAGTTTTAAAGTTGAAGAAGATTACAATGATTTTATCTTAATTGGCTTACCAGAAACATATTCTCGTCCAGGTTCATTTATTGCAAAATACCATGAAGGTGTGCTGTCTTTAGATGAAAATACAAACCTAAAAAAAGGTGAAAATTATGAAGATTTAAATGAAGAAACCTTAAACTTTGCCAAATCGTATACAGATACAGAAATCTTACCTCAAGTATTAGAATATGGGAATGAATTTTTTCCACACCATGGAGAATATCCTGATAAAAATGATTTAAAACCATTTTACAAAATAAGACCTGTAGTAAAACCTTTAAAAGATATTGTTATCTCTGAAAACAATTTATTTACTGCTAAATGTGATGACTAAATATTTGTTTATAACGCATGTGCTTACAAAAATAAAAGCCTGCAAACATTGTGTTATACAGGCTTTTTCGCTACTAATTAATCAGGGTAATTATTTTAGTGCTTCTAATAATTTTTTGGCTACAAGTTCAGATGATGCTGGGTTTTGCCCTGAAATTAAATTCCCATCTTGAACCACATATGGTGCCCATTTATCTGCGTTAGAGTAAAATGCACCATTTTCGATAAGCATATCTTCTAGTAACAAGGGTACTACTTCCGTTAAACCTACAGCGGCTTCTTCTAAATTTGAAAAACCGGTTATTTTTTTGCCTTTAACTAAAGCTGTTCCATCTGCATTTTTAACATCTTTTAAAACGGCAGGTGCATGACAAACAAAAGCGATTGGTTTTTCTTGACGGTCAAATTTTTCGATTAAAGCAACCGAATTTGCATCGTTGGTTAAATCCCATAACGGTCCATGACCACCAGGATAAAATACAGCATCAAAATCATCTGGATTCATATCTGCTAAAACCTTAGTGTTGGCAATTTTTTGTTGGGTTTCATCATCTTTAAAATAACGCTCCGTTGCTGCAGTTGCCGCGTCTGGTCCGTTGCTACTTGGGTCTATTGGCGCTGCACCACCTTTTGGTGTCGCGATTGTAATCGTAGCACCCTTATCTAATAAAGTGTAATATGGGCTTGCGAATTCTTCAACCCAAAATCCTGTTTTTTTTCCTGTGTCTCCTAATTTATCGTGAGACGTTAAAACAAATAGTACTTTCATTATAGTTTGTTTTTAAGTTTTTATAAGGCTTCTGAAACGCTTTCAGAATTAATAAGCCATTTTTACAATTTTCTCAACACGGTCTGGTGTTAAAGTTTGGTGTTCGCCTAATCCCATCCATTGACGTTCATTGAAACGCTTGGAGATTTCTTCAGCTGTACCTTCGTAATCCTTCGTGTAATCAGAAAGCTTAGTATCAATCCCTAAGTCATGAAAAAAGGCTTCTGTTTTATCTATTGCAGCATAGGCTTTGTCGTTTATATTTCCTTCGGTAATTCCCCATACACGCTCAGCATACTGTGCTAATTTCTCTTTTTTGGTTTCAAAATTATACTTGTAATGACTAGGAGCAATTATGGCTAAGGTACGTGCGTGATCGATACCGAATAAGGCTGTTAATTCATGGCCCATAGCGTGTACAGCCCAATCTGTAGGAACCCCTTTTTGTATTAAACCATTTAATGCCATAGTACAACACCACATAAAATTAGAAGCGGCTTTATAATCGGTTGGATCTTTTAATACTTTTGGTGCGACTTCAATTAAGGTTTGTAAAATGCTCTCTGCAAAGCGGTCTTGTAACAAAGCTCCAATAGGATAAGTCATATATTGCTCTAAAACATGGGTAAACGCATCGGTTAACCCATTAGCTAATTGACGTTGTGGAATAGAGCTAATGACTTGCGGATCTAAAATTGAAAACTGAGGAAACAAACCAGGTCCTCCCATAGCTAATTTTTCTTTAGTTTCTACTCTTGTAATTACAGAGCCAGAGTTCATTTCAGAGCCTGTTGCTGGTAAAGTTAAAACCGTACCAAATGGCATCCCTTTTTCAGTTCTAATGTTTTGCGTTAAAATATCCCAAGGTGTATCGCCATCATAATATGCTGCAGCCGATAAAAATTTGGTACCATCAATTACAGATCCGCCGCCAACAGCAAGTAAATAAGTAATGTTTTCCTCTTTAATTATATGTAACGCTTCTAATAATTTGGCGTATTCGGGGTTGGCAGGAATTCCACCAAACTCAATGACCTCAACGTTTGATAAAGCTGTTTTTACTTGGTCATAAATACCATTTTTCTTTATGCTTCCGCCACCATAAAGGAGGAGAACTTTAGCATCTTTTGGTATTTCATTTTCTAGTTTTCCTATCGTGTCCTTACCAAATATGATTTTGGTAGGGTTTATAAATTCAAAATTATTCATCTTCTTTTTTTTTATTTGTTGTAAACACACCCTGAGCCTAACTCATGGTGACAATCCTAAAATTACAGATTTAAGATTGATTTAATAATGAGGTTTAAATCTTAACCACCATTTTTCCTTTATTTTTTCCATCGAATAAGTCGATAAAGGCTTGTGGTAAATTATTAAAACCTTCAACTATAGTTTCAGAATATGTGAGTTTATCGTCACCTAACCAAGTTGCTAATTTATCTATTGCTTCTGGGAATTTATCTGAATAATTAGAGACAATAAATCCTTGCATTAAAGCACTGTTTTTAACCAATAATGGCTGAACACTGAGACCTTTAGGTAATTCTGTGCTGTTGTAAACAGAGATGGCACCACAAACTACAATTCTTGCAAATTGATTAATATTCATCAACACAGCATCTGAAATTGAACCGCCAACATTATCAAAATATACATCGACACCGTTAGGCGCTGCCTTAGCAATGGCTTCTTTCATGTTGTCTGTAGTCTTGTAATTGATGCCTTCGTCAAATCCGAATTTAGATTTAAGTAATTCAATTTTTTCATCTGTCCCAGCAATACCAATGACTTTTAAGCCTAAAAGTTTTCCTATTTGCCCTACTACAGATCCAACAGCACCAGCTGCGCCAGATACCACTAAGGTTTCGCCTTCTTTTGGTTTCCCTATTTCAGTTAAACCACAATAAGCGGTTAGTCCCGTCATGCCTAAAATACCTAAATAGGCACTGAGTGGTGCTTTAGACGGATCTACTTTGTTTAGACCGTCGCCACTAGAAATTTGTTTTGTTTTCCAATCTAGCATCCCAGAAACATAATCACCTTCATTAAAATTGTCGTTTTTAGAACTGATTACTTTTGCAATAACACCAGATTGAATAGCTTTATTAAGTTCAAATGGTGGCACGTATGATTTAGCATCGCTCATGCGTCCTCTTAAATAAGGATCTACAGATACGTAAGCGGTTTCTAAAAGGAGTTCACCTTTATTAACTGTTAATTCCGAATCGTCGGTAACGAATTCAAAATCGTTAGTTGTTGGTTTTCCTTCGGGTCTATTTTTTAATAAAATTGTCTTTGTCATAATTGTTTGTTTTTAATCTATTACAGTTACTAAATCTTCCATAGGTTTTCTCACCTTAACAAGATTTACTAACCAATCTTCATTTTCTTTTCTATAACCAATTGGCATTAAGACGGCACTTCTTAAGCCTTTTTCCCTTAGTCCAAGAATTTCATCTACCGCATTAGGATCAAAACCTTCAATTGGTGTGGCATCTACGCCTTCAAAAGCTGCTGCTGATAAGGCTTGTGAAAAAGCAATATAGGCTTGTTTTGCAGCATGATTAAAGTTCTCTTCAGCGTCTTTTTGCGGATAAGAACTCAATAACATCTGACGGTAGTTTTCCCAACCTTCATTTTTAAATCCACGAATATCATTTGTTAAATCGAACATATAATTAATACGATCTTCGGTATAAGTGTCCCATGCTGCAAATACTAATAAATGTGAACAGTCTGTAATTACCGATTGATTCCAAGCTACAGGCTTTATTTTTTCTTTAAGTTCATTATTTTTTACGACAATGATTTCAAATGGTTGTAATCCACTAGAGGTTGGTGCCAAACGTGCAGCTTCTAAAATATGGGCCACTTTTTCTTCAGGTACCGTGTCACCATTCATTGCTTTAGCTGCGTAACGCCAATTTAATTTATCTAATAATTCCATAGGTGTTTTTGTTTTCTAATTGTTTTTACTTATTGCATTTATAGTGTCTGAAGTGATAACAACTTCAGTATATGTATTAGTGTTTGCTATAAAAATCATCACTTTTGCTATTGCAGATGCATTGACGATTTTATATTTCTTTAATGGGCCGATAAATAAGGGTTGAATAATTTTAAATAGCTTCAATCCTATATTTTCCAATGTCCGGTTTTCGTTGCGATCACCTCCAATTAAAGACGGTCTAAAAATGTAGGTGTTTGGTACTTTTTGTTCTTGAACGTCTTGCTCCATTTCACCTTTCGTTCTATTATAAAATACACGACTATTTTTATCAGCTCCCATTGCTGAAACCACAAGAAACGTATCTATCTTATTCGCCTTTGCTAGTTTTGCTGCTGAGACAGGAATTCCATAATCAATAGCTTTGTACGTAGATTTATCTGGTGTTTTTGCTTTGGTGGTTCCTATACTACAATACACTTCATCAGCGATAAAATCGGCTTTAAATTGCTCTAATTCTAGTAAGTTACCTATATATTGCTTTACTTTTAGACTGGTTATGCCTTCAATTTTTGACCTTGAAAACAACTTAATCGTATCGTAACGTTCATCTTGGATTAAGGACTTAAGAATATGAAATCCCGTCAATCCGGAAGCACCTAATATGATGGCTGTTTTTTTCATGTTATTTATTGACTTTTATGCTATCCCAAGCCGCTTGATAAGCTTCCTCGATATGTGATTCACTTAGTTGAAATGTGCCTCTTTTTTGCGTAATCATTAAAAAAGATAAAGGATTAATAGCGTAGGCATACAAAATATAATCTGATAGCGGTTTTATTAAACCTTCTTTTTTACCACGTGACCAAAGGTCGAGTAGGGGCTGTAAATGTTTTATACCTTCAATTCTAATGGGTTCATCAATCATTGGTGTATTATCACATTGCGCTAAAAACATGGCGTATTCGCACTCTTTAAGTTTAAAATCTGCTATACGTTTCCAAATAAGTTCAAAACCAACTTCTACAGACATACTCTCATCATAAGTTGAAAAAGCATAATTTGTATATTCTGTTTTTACTTCAATATAAGTCTGGTTGACTAAATCTTGTTTGTTTTCAAAATACAGATAAATCGTTGCGGGAGATACCTGCGCCATTTTTGCAATCTTGCTCATTGGTGTAGCATGAAACCCATTGTTGTTAACCAAATCAATAGTTGCTTTTACTAAAGCGTTTCGCTTATCAATACTTTTTTGAAGTTTTGCCATGATGATTTATAATTCTTGTACAAAAATAACTAAAAATGAACGTTCATTCTTTTTTTTTAACAAAGGTTTATACTTATTAAATATTTAGAATAGTGAGGAAGGTTAAAATTGAGTAATAAACAAATACAAAAAACTACATAAATTAAGAATTTGTATAGCAATGCTACCTAATTATATAAGAATGAAATTATAATAGGAAAGGAAACAAAAAAAAACACTCGTAATTATCTAAAAAATACTAAGTTCAGAGTGAGTCGTTACATCTTCAAGTAATTCCATACCTTTATGAGAGTTGCCATGTAGGTTTAGTTTAGGACTCCAAACAGCAATAGTATAGTTATCGGGATATAGAGCTACAATACCACCACCAACACCACTTTTACCAGGCAAACCGACTCTAAAAGCAAACTCTCCAGATTCGTCATAAAAGCCGCAGGTTAACATTAGGGCATTAATCCGTTTCGCTTTCATTTTAGATATAATTTTGGTGCCATCTGTTATTTTACGGCCATTATTTGCTAAAAATGCAAAGGTTTGGGAAAGTTGTTGACAGGTCATCTCTAAGGAACACATATCGAAATAGAAATCTAATACTTCAGCAGGATCATTTTCAATATTACCAAAAGACTTTATAAAATTACAAAGCGCAACATTTCTAAAGCCCGTTTGTTTTTCAGAGTCGGCAATAGTATCTGAATAGCTTAGATCAGGCAAATCACTTAACTCTCTTACAAAGGCTAGAAAATCTTCTTTGGCATCCTCTAAATGCGTTATTAGTATATCGCAAATAACTATAGCTCCAGAGTTAACAAAGGGATTTCTGGGGATACCTTTATATGTCTCCAATAATAAAAGAGAATCAAATTTAGTACCAGAAGGCTCAACATCAATGCGGTTCCATATTTTTTCACCTACGATATTATAGGCCATCGTGAGCGATAATACTTTAGCGATACTTTGAATCGAGAATTTTTCAAGGTTGTTACCAACACCACAGTTACTACCGTCAATCATTGTTATATGAACACCTAACTTAGAAGGATCTACATTAGCTAGTTCTGGAATATATTTTGCTACCAGCCCTTTGTTGCTTCTATTTTTGATTTTGTGATAAGCCTTTTCAATGTTTTTGCTATAATTGGAGTCCATTAGGTTTCTAATTTATATGGTTTAAAATTCAAGGTAAGATTTAATATTGGTTTGTCATAAACTATCTTAAAGATGTTTTTAATACTATTTTAACACGGCTTATTTATTTGAATCAATCTCTAAATGGATTGCGATAATTATTGTACGCATTATAAAGTAATTTTACTGTAGTTAGTCATAGTGGCTTACATTACAACAATTTAAAACTCAAAAATTATGTCTGAAGCATGGCAAGATAAAGCAAAAGGTAATTGGAATATTGCCAAAGGAAAAATTAAACAAAAATGGGGCGAACTCACTGACGATGATTTAGATTACACCGAAGGTAAAGAAGATGAACTAATCGGTCGTATCCAAAAACGTACAGGTGAAACTAAGGAGAGTATTAACAATTATCTTAACGACCTTAATTATTAAACGCCTTTAGATATTGAATTAAGAATCCTGCGAAAGCGGGATTTTTTTATGCCTAAAATTAAATTAATATTATAGACGCATTTATACTCAGCATGTATTATGTAAAAGCAAATTTATATGCGTTAGTAATTCCTTTTTAAAGATTCTAATAAGTTTTTATTATTAATTTCAGAAAAATTACGCTTTATATTATGGTTTCATCAATGTGTCAAATAGGATACCAAGTGGAAGCTAATATTAAATTTCAAAATAATATTTGAACATTTAAATTACAATATAAAAATCTAATTTTCATTCAGTTATATATTGTTCTCCATCTAGGATTAATAAAGTAGTTTTTATCTGTAACAGTAGAAATATCGCCTGCGTATAAGCATTTTATTTAGCAAAACAAAAAAATGTGGAATTATTGTTTCTTATAATATGATTTCTATCATGTTATAAAAAACAGACATCTTCTAAATTTGTAGAAATTAAACATTTTTAATTATGAATATATCACATATAGAGCACTTAGGTATTGCCGTTGAAAACTTAGAGGAAGCCATAAAGTACTATGAACAGGTTTTAGGAATGAAATGCTATTCTATAGAGGAGGTTGTCGATCAGAAAGTGAAGACAGCCTTTTTTTTGGTAGGTAACACAAAAATTGAATTGTTAGAGAGCACTTCACCAGATGGCCCAATAGGTAAGTTTATTGCTAAAAAAGGACAAGGCATTCATCATATAGCATTTGCTGTAGATAATACTAAAGAAGCTCTAAAAGTAGCAGAAGACAGAGGCGTTAGATTAATTGATAAAACATCTAGAAAAGGAGCAGAAGGCTTAGAAATAGGCTTTTTACATCCAAAGTCAACTTTAGGTGTGCTAACTGAACTGTGTTCAAAACCAAAATAATTTAAATATTTAATATCGATAAGCAAAGTAATAATTATGGCAAATCAAGATAAAATCAATGAGCTCATTGAAAAAAGAGCTAAAGCAAAATTGGGAGGTGGTGAAAAACGTATAGATTCTCAACATGCTAAAGGTAAATTAACAGCGCGCGAGCGTATAGATATTCTTCTAGATGACGATAGCTTTGAAGAGTTTGACATGTTTGTAACCCACAGAACAAAATCTTTTGGTTTAGACAAACAAGTTTACCTCTCTGATGGTGTTGTAACCGGACACGGAACAATAGATGGTAGAATCGTTTATCTATTTGCTCAAGATTTTACCGTTTTTGGGGGCTCACTTTCTGAAACCTACGCTTTAAAAATTTGTAAAGTTATGGATATGGCTATGAAAGTAGGTGCGCCTGTAATAGGACTTAATGATTCTGGTGGTGCACGTATTCAAGAAGGGGTAAGATCTTTAGCGGGTTATGCTGAAATTTTTCAACGTAATATTATGGCTTCGGGTGTTATTCCTCAAATTTCATCCATACTAGGGCCTTGTGCTGGTGGTGCTGTTTACTCACCTGCATTAACCGACTTTACGATTATGACCGAGGACACAAGTTATATGTTTGTTACAGGTCCTAAAGTTGTAAAATCTGTTACTGGTGAAGTGGTTACTGCCGATCAACTTGGTGGTGCTAAAATTCACTCTACGCGATCTGGGGTTTCACATTTCTTAGCGGCTAACGATGAAGAAAACTTATTATTAATTCGCAAAGTGTTAAGCTATATGCCTTCTAACAATTTAGAAGAAGCTCCTATCATTGAATGTAACGACCCAATAGACCGCTTAGAAGATGCCTTAAATGATATCATTCCTGAAAATCCTAACCAACCCTATGATATCGTTGATGTCATTTCAATTCTCGCAGATAATGGAGAGTTTACAGAAGTGCATAGAAACTACGCTAGAAACATCGCTGTAGGTTTTGCAAGATTTAATGGACGACCTGTCGGTATTGTGGCTAATCAACCAAAATATTATGCTGGTGTTTTAGATATTGATGCTTCTAGAAAAGCAGCGCGATTTGTACGATTCTGTGATGCTTTTAATATTCCGATTGTCACATTAGTAGATGTCCCTGGTTTCTTACCTGGAACTGGTCAAGAATACGGAGGAATCATTTTACATGGGGCTAAATTATTATTTGCTTACGGCGAAGCTACCGTACCAAAAGTAACCATCACCTTACGTAAATCTTACGGTGGTGCACACGATGTAATGAGTTGTAAACAATTGCGAGGCGATCTAAACTACGCTTGGCCAACAGCTGAAATTGCAGTAATGGGAGCGAAAGGTGCTGTTGAAGTTTTAGAAGGTTCTAATATTAGAAAAATTGAAGACGACACAGAAAAAGAAGATTACATCCATAAAAAAGAAAATGAATACACCGATAAATTTGCAAACCCTTACCAAGCTGCAAAATATGGATTTATCGATGATGTCATTGAGCCTAGAAACACGCGATTTAGAATTGTAAGAGCTCTAGAGTTACTTCAAAATAAAAAAGATGTTAATCCACCAAAAAAACACTCAAACATTCCATTATAATGATATATACACTTATAAATACAGATCCTATTAGTGAAGGTTATTTTATATTAATTACTGGATTATTAATTGTTTTCAGTGCCTTAGTAATACTAGCGCTTTTTTTTAATTACGGCTTGCCTTTAATGCTTTATATCTATAAGATAATTACAAAGGGTAAAGACAAAAAAATAAGTGAAATTAAAGCGATAGACAATAGTGATTTTACAGGAGAAGTTGCTGCAGTAATTGGTGCATCCATTCATATGTATATGGGGGAACAGCACGATCATGAAAGCGGCATTTTAACCATAAAACAAGTTAAAAAAACATATTCACCTTGGAGTTCTAAGATTTACGGTACTCAAAATAGATTATAAATATATGAAATGGGCTGGTTTAGATTTTTTAGTAAAAGAAATCTTTATTCAAAAAATAGTAAATGTCCATCGAAAATAACAAATAGATACACATGAAAAGTTATAAATTCAAAGTCAACGAAACCGGTTACACGGTTAATATAAAGTCACACGAAGATAATATTATCAATTTAGAAGTTAATGGTTCTTCCTATGAAGTCGTATTAAAAGGTGATGTTAAAACCTCTAAAACACCAACTTTAGTGCGTTCAGCTTCAAAGCAACCTGCTGTTCCTTTAAAAGTGAATTCAACAGCCAAAACAACTACAATTACTGCGCCAATACCAGGTGTTATCCTTTCTCTTAATGTTAAAGTTGGAGATACGGTTAAAGAGAACGATTTATTATTAGTTCTCGAAGCCATGAAAATGGAAAATAATATTACGGCAGAAAAACCCGGCGTCGTAAAAGCTGTAAAAGTAGCTGTAGGACAACAGGTTTTACAAGATGCTGTGATGATTGAAATAGAATAGTGGGCTTCACTCTAATCTCATTCATTAGCATACTAACCATTATCTAAAAGAAAAAAATGAAAAAATTAATAATAATATTTAGCGTTTTAGCCTTACTCGTCTTTATTAGACCTGTATTGGGATTAAACGCTAATACAGACACAACAGACAATAGTTCTGTAACAACAACACAAGTTGATCAAGTAGACACCGAAAGTAATCTCGATGGTGCACTTAATGGTATAGCAAAATTTTACGATTATACGGGTTTTGCCAATGCAACATTAGGACACATTATTATGATTATTATTGGTATCATCTTTATATACTTAGGTATAAAATTCGATTATGAGCCTTTATTACTTATCCCAATCGGTATGGGGGTTATTATTGGTAATATTCCATTTGTAGCAGGTAACCAAACCGGAATTTACGAAACGGGTTCTGTTTTAAATTACCTCTATTTTGGAGTCGTCAAAGGGATTTATCCACCGTTAATTTTCTTAGGGATTGGAGCTATGACCGACTTTTCGTCATTAATTGCCAATCCAAAACTAATGCTTTTAGGTGGTGCAGCACAAATTGGTGTATTTGCAACATTTTTAGGCTCACTTTATTTAGGGTTTAACCTTCCTGAAGCTGGTGCGATTGGAATTATAGGTGGTGCCGATGGTCCTACAGCCATATTCTTATCGTCTAAATTAGCTAACGGTATCAATGTACTCGCCGATGGTACAACCGTTAAAAATTTAATTGGCCCAATTGCTATTGCAGCGTATTCTTACATGGCTTTAGTTCCTGTAATTCAACCGCCTTTAATGCGATTGTTTATTTCTAAAAAAGAAAGAAAAATTAAAATGAAGCCACCAAGAGCTGTAACGCAAAAGGAAAAAATGATTTTCCCTGTGGTTGCTTTAATTTTAACCTTATTCATCTCACCAAGTGCCTTACCATTACTAGGAATGTTATTCTTTGGTAACTTATTAAAAGAATCAGGAAGAACAGAACGTTTAGCTGAAACGGCAAGAACAAAACTAATCGATATCGTCACTATTTTATTAGGGGTAACCGTTGGAGCCTCAACACAAGCCGATATATTTATCACTAAAGATTCAATGTTGATTTTCGGGCTTGGTGCGATATCCTTTGTTATTGCAACTAGTGGGGGGTTATTGTTCGCTAAGTTTATGAATTTATTCTTAAAAGGCGACAATAAAATAAATCCATTAATTGGAGCCGCAGGTGTTTCGGCCGTGCCAGATAGTGCGAGAGTTGTCCATTCAGAGGGCTTAAAATCAGATAAAACTAACTATTTATTAATGCATGCTATGGCACCAAATGTTTCAGGTGTTATAGGCTCTGCAATTGCAGCAGGTATCATTCTGAGCTTCTTAGGATAAATAGTTAAAAATATTGAAAGAAGAATTTAAACTTTAAACACATGAAAATACCAAATATAATGACAGCAGATGAAGCTGTTAAACTCATAAAATCAAATGATCGTGTACTCATCCAAGGAGGTTCTGCTACACCACAAACCTTAGTGAAAGCTATGGTAGGGCGAGCACCAGAATTAAGAAATGTCGAAATCGTGCACCTACATACCGAAGGAGAAAGTGGCTATGCCAATCCCGACTTACGAGAAAGCTTCCATACCAAAGCGTTTTTTATTGGTGGAAATGTTCGAAAAATGGTGGGGAATACCGTAGATTATATTCCTATTTTTTTAAGCGATATTCCAAGTTTATTTCGTGAAGGCTATATGGACTTAGATGTCGTTTTAGTAAACGTTTCTCCACCAGATAAACATGGTTTTTGTTCCTTAGGAATTTCAGTAGATATTGTTATTTCTGGTATTGAACAGGGTAAAAAAGTGATTGCACAAATCAATCCAAAGATGCCAAGAACTTTTGGTGATGGTTTGGTTCATTTAAACAAATTTGATGCTTGTGTTTTAGTCGAAGATGATATACACGAAATGAAATTTGTTGCGCCTACTAAAGAAGAGCAAGCTATTGGTAAGCATATTGCCGGCATTATAGATGATGGTGCAACGCTTCAAATGGGAATTGGTGGTATTCCAAATGCCGTATTAACCTATTTAACCAATCATAAAGATTTAGGGGTTCATACAGAAATGTTTTCTGAAGGTATTGTAGATTTAGTTGAAAAAGGTATTGTTAATGGTTCTCAGAAAAAAGTAAATCCGTTTAAAATCATTTCAGGTTTTGCCATGGGAACACGTCGATTATACGATTTTATGGATGACAATCCAGAGATAGAAATGAATGACATCGCCTATGTAAATGACACCTCTATTATTCGTCAAAACCCAAAAGTCACGGCAATCAATTCTGCTATAGAAATTGATTTAACAGGTCAGGTTTGTGCGGATTCTATCGGAACACGTATGTTCTCTGGTGTTGGTGGTCAAATGGATTTTATGCGTGGTGCTGCTTTATCTAAAGGCGGAAAACCAATTATCGCTATCCCATCGATGACTTCAAAAGGTGTTTCAAAAATAGTATCTTTGTTAAAACCCGGGTCTGGTGTTGTAACTACCAGAGCACATGCAAGATATGTTGCAACAGAGTATGGTATTGCAGAATTGTTTGGTAAAAGTTTAAGAGAACGTGCAGAATCACTTCGAGATATCGCACATCCAGACAGTAGAGAAGAATTAGATAAAGCTATTTTTGAACGATTTGGAAGTAGTTTAACGATAAAGTAATTTTAAGAATACGAAAGATTATGAATAATAAAAACAAACCTCTTTTTTCAGAATTCTCACCAGTTTCTAAAGAACAGTGGATGGAACGCGTGACTGTAGATTTAAAAGGTGCTGATTTTGATAGAAAACTCGTATGGAAAAATTTAAGTGGAATTGATATTCAACCGAGCTATACAAGTGAAGATAATATCACTCAGCTTAAAAATACAGGCGAAAACGCTCAAGCATTAGTCAATTATAGAAGTATTATAGTTACCTCTGCAGTAGAGAGTAATACATTAGCTCTTAAAGCTATTGAAGAAGGTATTAATGGTCTCATTTTTCAAGTAGAAAATCATGTCGCTGTAGCAGATCTTTTAAAAAATATCGACTTAGAAACTATAACGGTATCATTTAAATTAAAGTCAGATGCAACGGTTTTTACCAAGGAATTAGTCGCTTTTGCTAAAGGAAAGCACCTCAAAGGCTACCTAGACACAGGTTTATTTTCTAATTATGTGACTACAGGCACTTTTGATGAGCAACAGATTGAGGTCGCTGCAGAATTGGTGAAATTAACGGCTGATTTTCCTAACTTTAAAGCACTAACAGTTTCAGGAACGGAATATTTAGATTCTGGAGCTAATCAAGTGCAAGAGATTGCTTATACTTTAAATGCTTTAGTCTTTTTAGTTGAAAAGCTAAGAGTTAAGGACATTAGCACGCAAGAGATTTTTAATAATTTAAATTTTCTTCTAGCTATTGGTTTAGAATATTTTGTTGAAATCGGAAAATTTAGAGCCTTCAACAATCTATTAACTGAAGTCGCTGCAAAATATGAAGTTGCGGATTTTTCTAATGTAATAACGGCTAAAACGTCTATATGGAGTAAATCTATAACCGATGCAGAAACTAATTTATTGCGTTGTACAACAGAAGCTATGGCTGCTATATTAGGTAATGTCAATGGAGTTTTAATTGACCCTTATGACAAAGAATTTAAAACCCCTTCTGATTTTTCAAGTCGTATCGCCGGAAATATCACTACGATTTTAAAAGAAGAATCTTATTTTGGAAAAGTAAATAATCCTGTTGATGGCTCTTATTATATTGAAGAAGTCAGTTCTAAAATTGCAGAAAAAGCTTTAGAGTTATTTAAAACTATTGAACAAGAAGGTGGATTTTACAAGGCTTTTGAAAACGAAACGATTCAACAACAAATTGCTGAGATTCGTCTTAAAAAACTAAAATTAATAAGTCAACGTCGTACAGCTATGGTTGGGATTAATAAATACCCGAACCTCATGGAAAAAGTAGATAAAAATTTATTATCTAACTCCAATGCATCCAATCCAAAAGTACTGACACCAAGGCGTGCTTCTTTAGAAATTGAAGCGATGCGTCGGGTAACAGAAACATTAGTTGAAGAAACTAACATACGTCCTATTGTGCAATTAGCGAGTTATGGTAATTTAACTATGCGAAAAGCGCGAGCAGCATTTGCTTACGATTTTATTGGCGTTAGTGGTTTTGATGTGCACCAAGAAGAAAGCTTTGAAAACGCTACTGTTGCTGCTTATGAAAGTGCAAAATCAGAGGCTCATGTTGTAGTTATTTGTAGTTCTGATGACGATTATGATGCTACTGCACTCGACTTTGTAAACACATTTAGAGCAATTAATAAGGATAAAGTATTGTTATTAGCAGGAGCACCTAAAAATATGGAAGAATTAACTGAAGCTGGTTTAGATGGTGTGGTTAATATGAGAACTGATGTTCTTGTAACCCTTTCTGCTATTCAGGAAAAAATCCAAAAAACCTTTACATCTTTAGAAGTATAAAGTGCTTTTGCAATTTATATAACTAATGAAATCTTTAAATAAAACGACATGAAACCCGATTTTTCAGATATAACATTAAACGCAACTGTAAAACCTACAGTTGAAACTAAAGCGCAGTCTCAAGACGTTTGGAATACACCCGAAGGTATCCCTGTTAAAAAACACTTTACAAAAGACGATATTTCAGAAGCAGAACATTTACAGTTTACAGCTGGTATACCGCCTTTTTTAAGAGGACCATACTCAGCCATGTATGCTATGCGTCCTTGGACTATTCGTCAATATGCCGGATTTTCAACTGCAGAAGAGTCCAATGCATTTTACAGAAGAAACTTAGCGGCAGGTCAAAAAGGACTATCCGTAGCATTTGATTTAGCTACACACCGTGGTTATGATTCGGATCATCCACGTGTAACAGGTGATGTTGGTAAAGCAGGTGTGGCTATCGATTCTATTTTAGACATGGAGATTTTGTTCGATCAAATTCCCTTAGATAAAATGTCGGTATCTATGACCATGAATGGTGCTGTATTGCCAATTATGGCTTTCTATATTGCTGCGGCTAAAAAACAAGGTGTACCTTTAGATAAACTTTCCGGAACAATTCAGAATGATATTTTAAAGGAATTTATGGTGCGTAACACTTACATTTATCCTCCATTGCCTTCTATGAGAATCATTGGTGATATTTTTGATTACACCACTAAATACATGCCTAAGTTTAATTCCATTTCCATTAGTGGTTATCACATGCAAGAAGCAGGTGCAACCGCAGATATTGAATTAGCATACACCTTAGCTGATGGCATGGAATATATTAGAACCGGTTTAAAATCGGGATTAAAAATTGATGAATTTGCGCCGCGTTTATCCTTCTTTTGGGCTGTGGGTATGAATCACTTTATGGAGATTGCTAAAATGCGTGCTGCACGTATGCTTTGGGCAAAAATCATAAAATCATTCAATCCAAAGAATCCAAAATCGATGGCTTTACGTACACATAGTCAGACATCGGGTTGGAGTTTAAGTGAGCAAGATCCTTTTAATAATGTAGCGCGTACTTGTGTTGAAGCTATGGCAGCAACATTAGGAGGCACGCAATCGTTACACACTAATGCTTTAGATGAAGCTATTGCTTTACCTACCGATTTTTCAGCAAGAATTGCACGTAATACACAGATTTTTATTCAAGATGAAACCCAAATGACAAAGTCAGTAGATCCTTGGGCTGGTTCTTATTATGTGGAATATTTAACACAGGAAATTGCTAAAAAAGCTTGGAAACTGATTGAAGAGGTTGAAGAACTTGGTGGTATGGCCAAAGCGATTGAAACTGGCGTTCCTAAATTAAGAATTGAAGAAGCTTCTGCACGTAAACAAGCACGATTAGATTCTGGACAAGATATTTTAGTTGGAGTAAATAAGTACAAAACCACTGAAAAATCTAATATTGAAATTTTAGAGGTTGATAATACCGTGGTGAGAGAGTCACAAATTGCACGTTTAAACAAGATGAAATCTGAACGAGATTCTGAACTTGTTGCAGCAAACCTAAAAGCCTTAGAAGATTGTGCTGGCGGTAAACAAGGTAACTTATTAGAATTGGCTGTAGAAGCTGCAGAGAATTTTGCTACATTAGGTGAAATTTCAGATGCTTTAGAAGTGCACTTCGGTAGACATAAAGCAGCAACAAAACTAATAAGCGGTGTTTATGGTAGTGAAGTAAATAATGATACCACTTATGAACGCGCTCAAAAATTAGCCGATAAATTTGCTGAAATTGAAGGACGAAGACCAAGAGTAATGATTGCTAAAATGGGGCAAGATGGCCATGATCGTGGTGCAAAAGTGGTCGCTTCAAGTTTTGCTGATTTAGGCTTTGATGTGGATATGGGATCCTTATTTCAAACACCAGAGGAAGTGGCTAAACAAGCCATTGAAAATGATGTGCATTTTGTAGGTGCTTCAAGTTTAGCTGCGGGACATAAAACCTTAATTCCACAATTAATAGGCGAATTAGAAAAATTAGGTCGACCAGATATTATGGTGTTTGCAGGTGGTGTAATTCCTGCTCAAGATTATGACTTTTTATTAGAACGAAAAGTGGTCGCAATTTTTGGTCCTGGTACAGTGATTTCAGAATCAGCTATTACCATTATGGAAAAATATTTAGAGAAAGAATAATCGAAGCATATAAATACTATCAGTTTGGGTACAGGAGAAACTAAATTTTTAATTAGGGTGTAAATTCTTTTCGATTGTGCACAACTGGCTTTTGCTATGTAGGAATATAGCAATTGAAAAGCCTAAATATTTCAATATTTAGGCTTTTGTTTTTAGTTGCAGGTTAATGCTTTTTCCATATCGTTGTAGCCGTAGCACAAACTTTATCACTACCTTCAATTGTTATGGTATGATGAAATTTATTTGGAGTTTCAAGTTCCTTAGTTAAAGAGATGACTGTATCTCCAAATTGTGCTTCAGAAATAAAACGGCCATCAATAAGATGTAAAAAGTGCGTGTTTATAATGTCTTCAGGAATAGACTCTAAAACCCATTGCAAATACCGAATATTATTAACATGCTTATTCATGTCGGTATCAAAGCGGTTTACTTTAAATTGTCCTATATAATCAGCCTGATCAACGGCTTCAATTTTTTGCTTTATGTTTAGTTCAATTGAACTTTCATTAAAAAGCGACCATTTCTCTTTTATGTCAGTAAAAATAGGGGTTGGTCGTCTCTTTTCGATATCAAAAAACACCCATAAGCCTTTAGCTCGGCCTATAATATTTTGGTGTTCGTCTAAAATTAAATTTTCACGAAAGCCTTTAATCGTGGAATAACTAGATAGCCAAGTTCTAACGGTTATTTTTTCTTTGTAATTGGGATAACGGTCCATTTGTAATCCACCAGAAAATAAAACCCAACCAATGTTTTTTTTTAACAAATCAAATAAACTATAATCAATAGCATAACAATGTTCTGCTGCAGTTTCTTCTAATAAGGCTAACATAATTGCTGGTGTTGCTAAACCTAACTCATTCATTTCAAAATAGCGTAATTCAAACTGCTTATCAAAATATTTGTCAAAGGCCATAGTTCATATTTATCAAAGGTTAGCGTAAGTTGTTTTTAAAATGAATTTTTAAATTTTTCAATAATCTGAAGTGCCGCTTTTACAGGAGAAATTTCAGAAGACACAATAGCGTTTTCTAATTGAGAAAGTTCACTTTTTATATGTTTAGAACCATAAAACATATGCTTAAGCTCTTCATTAATGTTATTGTACATCCATTTGATTTGTTGGTGATTTCTATTTTTTACAAAATAGCCATTTTCATCAACTAAAGCTTTGTATTTTAAGACTTGCTCCCAAACATTAGAGATTCCGATGTTTTTTGTAGAGGAAGCAGTGCTTACCACAGGACTCCATCCGGATTCAGATAACGGAAATATATGTAAGGCATTTTGGTATTGCCGCTTAGCAATCTTACTCTGTGTAACATTGTCGCCATCTGCTTTATTAATAACGAGCATATCGGCCATTTCCATGATGCCTTTTTTAATGCCTTGTAATTCATCACCAGCACCAGACAACATTAAAAGTAAGAAGAAATCCGTCATGCCATGTACTGCGGTTTCGGATTGACCAACACCAACGGTTTCAATTAAAATAACATCATAGCCTGCAGCTTCACAAAGCAACATAGTTTCACCTGTTTTGTTGGCAACACCACCCAAGGTGTCTCCTGAAGACGATGGTCTAATATAGGCTTCATCTATGTTTGCTAATTCTTCCATTCGTGTTTTGTCACCAAGAATACTACCTTTAGAACGCTGACTACTAGGGTCAATTGATAAAATAGCAACTTTATGACCTTCTTTTACAAGGTATAAACCAAAGGCTTCAATAAATGTACTTTTACCAACACCAGGTACACCAGTAATACCAATACGAATAGAATTTCCAGAATTTGGTAATATGGCCTGAACAATTTCTTTTGCTAAGATTTTATCACTTTCCAAATTACTTTCAATAATGGTTATCGCTCGAGACAACATAACACGATCTTCCGCTAAAATCCCATCGATATAAGCTTTTGATGTTAACCTGTTTTTGGGTTTGTAATTTTTCATTTTTGTGATATTATGCTTCGTAAATTCCTTAAGATGGTCACCTCAAACAAAGATACAGATAATGCAAAAAACAGCATAGTTTATATGACGCTTTTAAATGGTTTTTTCAACAGGGAATTAAATGGTAATACGCTAGTAAAACAGTCGCCAAACACGAAGCTTTACACAACCTGATTCATGATAAAAATTATATCAAAATCCTAAACTCATAAAAATCTCGTCGATACAATTAAGGGTTTTGTATAGAGAAGATCAACAACTATATATTACAGTTTAATAACATAACATATCGTTTCATCTTTGAAGTGTTAATTAAAAACACGGTAAAATGAAATCATACCTATACATCATAGTTCTACTTCTAGCAAAGCTTAGTTTTGCTCAGGAAGAGACAACGACTTCATCACAAAAAATATGGTCTTTAGAAGATTGTATAAACTATGCCATAGAAAACAACATTACGGTTAAAGAGGCAACTTTAAATAAAGAACTTGCAGAAGTGGATTATAGCGCCACAAAATCATCTCGATTACCAAATTTATTTGGGAGTGCATCGCAAAGTTTTTCTAGTGGGAATACTATTGATCCTATAACAAGTGACTATGTAACGGATCAAATCCACAGTACTAATGTGGGAATTAATAGTTCTATGACTCTGTTTCAAGGTAACCAAATTAACAATCAAATTAAGCAAAGCAAATTGTTATTTGACCAAAGCATTTTACAAGAAGACGTTGAAAAAAACAATATCATTTTAAATATTTTAGAAATCTACTTACAAACTTTATACAGTAAGGAAAGCATAACGGTTGCTGAAAATAATTTTGAAGCTTCAGAAAATGAAGTCGCTAGAGCAAAAGCGCGTTTAGATGCTGGTACTATAGCGTTAAGCGATTACACAGAAGCACAAAGTCAGGCTGCAACAAACCGATACAATATTATCGCGGCTAAAAATGACTATCAACAAAACATTATTACACTTAAACAATTATTAGAATTAACACCTACCGATAATTTAGAAATTGAAACTATTTCTGAAAACATGAATGTGGTAAATCTTGAATTAAACAAACTAGATATTTACAACAAGGCGCTGGGAATTTTACCAGAAGTAAAAGCGAGCGATCTTAATATTGAAGTAAATGAAAAAGCATTAGACATCGCTAAAGGAGCTTATTTACCAACCTTAACGTTATCTGGTAGTGTGGGTTCTGGTTATACAAGTATTAACGACAATACCTTTTCAGACCAGTTTGATATAAATTTTAATCAACGACTCGGTTTATCGTTAAACATTCCAATTTTTAATAGAAATCAAACCAAAGCAGCGGTTCAATCGGCACAAATTAATATAGAAAAAGCCCAAATTCAGAAACAATCTACTGAAAAAGACCTCTACAAACGAGTAGAAACAGCATATCAAAATGCCGTATCTGCTCAAGAACAAGTTATAGCGGCAGAGGCCTCAATGGTTGCTGCAGAGCAATCTTATCAACTGGCACAAAAGACCTATGAATTAGGAGCGCTAAGCACAACTGATTTAGTAATTAGTCAAAATACATACACTAACACGCAACAAAATTATTTACAAGCAAAATACCTCAATGTGCTATACCACCAACTCTTACAATATTACCAAGGAAACGATATTAAACTTTAATCTGGTAATTAAGAATTAGTGCGACACTTAGAGCCATTCAAATAATCATAAAATACAAACCATCATGAAAAATAAAAAGAAAATAATTATCGGTAGTTTGGTCGTAATCGGACTAGCCATTGTGGCCTTCAGCTTCTTAAGAGGCGATGATGCTATTATTATAGAACCAAAAACGGTAGCTGCTAAAAATGCCAATGTTACTACTATGGTTACAGCAACAGGAACCATTGAGCCTATTAATCAGGTTGATGTAGGAACGCAAGTTTCTGGTGTGGTAGAGAAAATATATGTAGACTATAACAGTGAGGTAAAAGCCGGACAACTTATCGCCGAGTTAGATAAAACAAACCTTAAAGCCTCGCTTACGCAAGCCCAAGCATCTTATGATAATGCCGTAAGCCAAAGAAATTACACGCAAACCATTTATGAGCGACAAAAATCATTGTACGATAATCAAGTCATTAGCAAATCAGATTTTGACGATGCATCATACAATTACCAAACCGCTAAAGGCACCGTAACGCAACGTTTATCTGATTTACAATCTGCTAGAACTAATTTGGGTTATGCTAATATTTATTCACCTATAGATGGTGTTGTACTCTCTAGAGCTATAGAAGAGGGGCAAACCGTTGCGGCTAGTTATAGCACACCAACCTTATTTACGATTGCCCAAGATTTAAAACAAATGCAAGTAGAAGCAGATGTTGATGAAGCAGATATAGGGCAAGTTAAAGAAGGACAGCGTGTAGAATTCACCGTTGATGCTTATATCGGAGAAACCTTTAATGGTGTCGTAACACAAGTACGATTAGACCCTACGGTTACTTCAAATGTAGTGACCTATACAGTTGTAATTAAAGCAGATAATGAAGATTTAAAACTAAAACCCGGACTAACAGCAACCATTTCAATTTTTACTTTAGAATTAAATGATGTCTTAACAGCTGAAGCCAAAGCTATCAATTTTAAACCTGAAGCTGAAACGCTAGCAACTTATAATGAGCATCATAATTTACAAGACGGAACAACAAGTACATCAGGAAATAGTAAAACACTTTGGGTCTTAGGAAAAGATAGAAGTATTACTGAAAAAACAGTGACTTTAGGTGCTAGTGATGGTGTAAATGTTCAAATTTTAAGTGGCATTTCTGAAGGTGATGAATTAGTGTACAGTTTAAAGGGCATTTCTAAAGCAGAAGCCGCAGGTCCTGGAGGATCTAACGAAAGTCCATTTATGCCACAACGACCAGGAGCTAAAAAAAAGTAAGCAATCATGACTAAAGAAATAATTAGAATAGAAGACCTTAAGCGTGAGTTTACTATGGGAACGGAGACCGTTCACGCCTTACGTGGTATCTCTTTTAGCATTAATGAAGGAGAGTTTGTAACCATAATGGGATCTAGTGGATCAGGTAAAAGTACCATGTTAAATATTTTAGGATGTTTAGATCAACCAACCTCAGGATTATATGAGATTGATGGCTTAAAAGTAAAAGATCTAAGCAGAAATGAATTAGCGACCATTAGAAATGAAAAAATTGGATTTATTTTTCAATCATATAATTTATTAGCCAGAACATCGGCAATTGAAAACGTAGAATTACCCTTATTATATAATAGCAAAGTGACTTCTGAAGAGCGAAGGGATCGAGCAGTCAAAGCCTTAGAGATGGTTGGATTAGGCGAACGATTGCATCACACCCCTTCGCAACTTTCAGGGGGACAGCAACAGCGTGTTGCTATTGCAAGATCATTGGTAAATAATCCGGTTATGATACTCGCTGATGAAGCTACTGGGAATTTAGATACTAGAACATCTTACGAAATTATGGCGTTGTTTCAAGAATTAAACAAACAAGGTATCACCATCACCTTCGTAACACACGAACCCGATATTGCTACGTTTAGCAACCGAACAATTGTATTAAAAGATGGTGAGATTATGCAAGATTACAAAAACCACAATGTGTTATCTGCAGCAGAACAACTGGCACAGTTACCTAAACAAGACGATTAATTATGAAATGCCAATCATAGACTCTAATATGAACCTATATGTAATTATGGCATTCCATATGACCTTAAAAAAACAATAAATATAAACAGATGAGACTATTTAATTTATTTAAAATTGCGACTAAAGCTATTGTTCTTAATAAAACGAGAACCTTACTTACCATGCTAGGTATTATTATAGGTGTAGCCTCTGTAATTGCTATGCTAGCTATTGGCGAAGGCTCTAAAGAAAGCATAAGAACAACCATTTCAGCGATGGGATCTAATATGATTACTATAAGACCGGGATCAGACGATAGAGGCCCGGCTAGAGGAAGTGGTGGTAATGTACAAACATTAACGCTAGATGATTATAATCAAATTAAAGCGGAAGCGTCGTTATTGAGCTATATAACACCTGTTGTAAATGGAGGCGGACAAGTTATTAATGGCTCTAATAACTGGCCAAGTACAATTTATGGTGTTAATCCCGATTACTTAAATATCAAGGTTGTCGATTTACAAAGCGGAAGCATGTTTACCGATGTTGAAGTTCAATCGGCTTCTAAGGTGGCATTAATTGGTCAAACCGTAGTAGATAACGTGTTTCCAGATGGCCGAGACCCAGTAGGTCAAATGATTCGTTTCGATAATATTCCGTTTAAAGTGATTGGTGTTTTAGAAGAAAAAGGTGAAAATACATTTGGTCAAGATCAAGATGATGTTGTCATTGCGCCTTACACGACAGTTCAGAAACGTATTTTAGCAATTGATTATTTAAATCAAGTTATGGCATCTGCAGTAAGTGAGAATGATGCACCAGAAGCTGTAATTCAAGTCACTGAAATTCTGCGAACGCAACACAAATTAATGGATAGTGAAGACGATGATTTTACAGTGCGTTCTATGGAAGAGTTAATTTCAACATTTAGTTCAACTAGTGAGATGTTAACTATTCTATTGGTGGCAGTGGCGAGTATTTCATTATTAATTGGTGGCATCGGAATTATGAATATTATGTATGTCTCGGTAAAAGAACGAACCAAGGAAATAGGATTACGTATGGCGGTTGGCGGAAAAGGTTCAGACATCTTAATGCAATTTTTGATTGAAGCTATTCTCATAAGTATCACAGGAGGACTTCTTGGTGTCATCTTAGGCCTTGGCGCAACGGTCTTTATAGAGAAATTCCTAAACTGGCCTACAAGTGTTGCGTTATATTCGATAGTGGTTTCCTTTGCCGTTTGTGCAGTCACGGGAATCTTTTTTGGATGGTATCCTGCACGAAAAGCATCGGCTTTAGATCCTATTACAGCATTGCGTTACGAATAAAAAAAAAGTTTAATTCTAATATTTTGTAAAATGAAAACGCTTATTAATAAACCGATGTTAAAAGCTGCATTTTTGGTATTCCTTTTGATTTCAATGGCATCATGCAATGACAAAAAAACGAATGCTAGTACGGTTGCAGTTACGGAACGTAATTATACACAAATAGCTACAGGACAAGTTGTAGCCTATGGAGAAGATGGTGAGATTTTAAATGATTTAAAACCTGGGGATTCTCTCTACGGACAAGATGCTACGTATTTAAAAGGAAATGAAATGTCTTTTAAAAAAAATGAAGACGGAACAATTTCAGATTTAAATTCAGGATTAATGTGGCAAGAAGTGCCTACCACAGAAGGCTTTGATTGGCAAGGCGCAAAAGATTATGTCGAAAATTTAGAATTAGGAGGCTATGATGATTGGAGAATGCCAACCTTAAAAGAATTATTTTCTATTAGCGATTTTAGCGAAGGTTGGCCGTACTTAGATACCGCTTATTTTTCGTTAGTTAATAATGAACATGTCGATAAGAGCGAACAATATTGGGCCGATAATCCATACGTTGGTCATACTGAAGAAGGTAGATACACAGCTGCTTTTGGAGTCAATCATGCCACAGGTCATATTAAAGCCTATCCTGGCGAGGAGCCTGAAGATAGAGGAGACCGCAAAGGTCCACCTCCAGGAAATCAAAACCCACAAGGGCAACAGGGAGAACAAAAAGATGACAATCGACCACCACCGCCAGGAAATGGAGAGCGCCCAACGGGTAATCCGATGTTAAAACATGTACGAGCTGTTCGTGGTAATATTTACGGAACAAATGATTTTGTAGATAACGACGATCAAACCATTACAGACAAAGCTACTGGTTTAATGTGGTCTAAAAACGATAGTCAACAAGGGTTCGATTGGAAAAATGCTTTAGTATATGCTGAAGAATCAGACTTAGCTGGTTATACCGATTGGCGTTTGCCTAATGTTAAGGAGTTGCAAGGTATTGTAGATTATGATTACGCACCTGGTGCAAAAGATTCCGATTTTAACAGCGCTGCAATACATCCTATTTTTAATATTTCTGAAATTAAGAATGAAAATGGTGATAAAGATTATCCCTATTTCTGGACGAGTACTTCGGCAAGATTTCAAAAAGGAAAACCATATTACTATGCTTGGTATGTCGCTTTTGGTAGAGCTGTTAATCCAATGGGATTAGATTTTCATGGCGCAGGTGCTGTGAGATTTGATACTAAACATGAAAATGGCCCCGCAGGAGAAGGTGGAGAACGGTATTATAATTATGTACGTTTGGTTAGGAATGTAGAATAGATTATTCTTTAATTGATAAATTATGTAGCTGTCATTCCTGTATTTGGTTTGAAAAACTGATTAAAATTAGCCGTTTCATTAAAATCTAAAGCATAAGCAACATCAGCAACTGTTTTATCTGCTTGATGTAAGCGTGTTTTGGCATATAATATTTTATAATCGATAATTACTTTTTGCACGCTTTTACCTGTTGCTTTTTTAACACATTCCGTGAGATAAATAGGGCTAATGTGCATTTTTTTAGCATAGTCGTTTACAGATAAAAAAATGGTGATTACTAGAGAACATCACATGTTCAAATTTAGATATAATCACTTCAAAACAAATCATGGTAACCCTACCTTTATTGGCATGTGTGGCGCATTTCACTTTGTACAATAAAATGAGGAGTAAGGAGCGTACAATTCTTCTACAACAGCAAGCGTTTTATGATTATAAATCTGCTTGGTTATCGGCAGGTGGAAAATATCAGATGCTTTATTTTGCTATCAAAAAGCTAAAGAAAAGCAAGCGTCTAGATCACATCAAATTGTAGCTTTAGAAAAATCTGTAGAGTTTACGCAAGCACTTCTAGAATATACATCAACTACAAATTATACAGATGTATTAACGTCACAGAATAACCTACTATCAGCACAATTAAATAGCATTAGTGATAAACAGCAAGAATTACAAGCGGTAATTCAATTATACCGAGCACTAGGTGGAGGTTGGAAAAAGTAATAACAGAACGTAAAATGCCTTAATTAAGTTTAAGGCATTTTTTGGTTAATAAGGTTAAATTCCAATCGATATAAACGTCGTTTTGGTATAGTAAATTGTCCAAACTATCTATTACATTAAAAATATAGAATAATTAAATTTACCTTTGATAGGAAAAGTAAAACCAAAAATAGATTTCCGGTGTCGCGGAAAATAAAATAAAATTTTTATGAAAAAGAACACCGACTTAGGTTTATTACTATTACGCATAACTGTAGCAGGATTAATGCTGTTTCATGGTGTTGCTAAACTTAGCCATCTCGATGGTATTAAAGGGATGCTAAGCGCTAATGGGCTTCCGGAATTTATGGCTTATGGGGCCTATATAACAGAGTTAATAGCACCAATTTTAATGATTATTGGGTTAAGAACACGTTTAGCTTCAATTACTTTTTTTCTTGGTATGGTAACTGCTTTATTTTTGGCACATTCAGAAAACATGTTTGCGCTATCAAAAACAGGAGGTTTAGAAATTGAACTCATTCTTTTATATGCTTTTGGAGCTTTAGTATTATTCTTTACAGGATCAGGAAAATACGCTGTATCCAAATCAAATACATGGGATTAAATTAAACATAGTAAAATGCATAAAAATAAAAATATAACAATCCTCTCTCATTTGCTCGTGTGGCTTATGCTTTTAAGCATGCCGTATTTATTGTCTTACGGACAGGAGCAAGATATGTATAGATTAATTGCACATTTCTGGATTCCTTTAGTGTTTTCAGCAATCATATTTTACAGCAATTATTTTATCATTATCGACCGATTTTTATTTTCTAAAAAAATGGTTTTGTTTATTACAATCAATGTAATCATGATTGGTTGTGCAATATTTTTAAAAGAATTTATAGAAACTATTTATTTTCAAGATTTAATAAGTAAAGGCTCTGAAGAGGAAAGTAAAAGACCACCTTTTGAAATGTTCCTTTATATACAACTACTGATGTATATGGCGCCTTTATTGTTTTCGATTGCAGTAAAAACCACAAAACGTTGGGTAAGAACAGAAGCAGAACGAAAGGAAGCAACAAACTTTAAATTACAGTCTGAGTTACAGCATTTACATTATCAATTGCAACCGCATTTCTTTTTTAATTCGTTGAATAACATATACGCCATGGTCGATATTTCCCCAGATCAAGCAAAAACATCGATTCACAGTTTAAGTAAACTAATGCGTTATATGTTGTACGAAACCAATGTAGAATCTATTCTTTTATCGAAAGAAATCGATTTTATGAAAAAATATATCGACCTCATGAAACTGCGTGTTTCAGATAAAACGGTGGTTAATTATAGCTTTCCAGTAAAAGAAACAGGTATAAAAATTGCACCATTATTATTTATATCGTTAATTGAAAATGCGTTTAAACATGGCGTATCTGCTAGTAAAGAAAGCTTAATTTCTATAGATATGACCAGTAATGATAACACGGTAACATTTAATATAGAAAACGATAATTTCCCAAAACTTAATGAAGATAAAAGTGGGTCTGGTATCGGTTTACAGAATTTAGTAAAACGGTTGGAATTATTATATCCGGAGAAACATGAATTTAAAACACGGCTGAAAGCTGATCGTTTTTCTGTACATTTAGACATTGAAACCAGCTAAATAAAATGAGTAGTATAAAAATAAGTTGTGTGGTTGTAGATGATGAGCCAATGGCGCTTAATCTTGTAGAAAGTTATGTTGAAAAAACACCGTTTTTAGATTTTAAAAAGAAGTGTAGTAGTGCCATTGAAGCTATGGAATACATAAAATCTAATCCTGTAGATTTATTGTTTTTGGATATTCAAATGCCCGACTTAACTGGCATTGAGTTTTCAAAAATGCTACCCAAAGAAACCCGTGTTATTTTTACTACCGCTTTTGATCATTATGCCTTAGAAGGGTTTAAAGTGGAAGCTTTAGATTACCTTTTAAAACCCTTTGATTATGCTGAATTTTTAGCTGCGGCCAATAAAGCCAATACCTGGTTTGAATTAGTAAAAGGTAAACGTCAAAGTATCTTATCGGAGGAAAAAGAATTCCTTTTTGTAAAATCCGAATACAAACAATTGCGTATTAAACTTGCCGATGTTCTATATTTTGAAGGTTTAAAAGACTATATAAAAATTTGGGTAAAAGACAAGTCCAAACCCATTCTTACGTTAATGAGCTTAAAATCATTAGAAGAAGAATTACCAGCTACACAATTTATGCGTGTACACCGTTCATTTATTGTTGCACTGAATAATATAGATGTTGTTGAGCGGAGTCAAATTATTATTAATGAACAGCGCATTACAGTATCAGAACACTACAAACCTAAATTCTTAGAGTTCATTAACAATAACTCATTATCCTAATTTAAGAATTAATTTCATCTATAGATTTACAGTTTTAAGAGGTAAAAACTAAGGGTTAGTATATTGTTTTTTCTGTTATTGGTGGTTAATAGTACGTTTGCACCAACATTAATAATTAAACTTTATCAAATGAAAAAAATCGTACTATCCTTAGCTATAGTTATTACAATGTTGAGTTGTAATAGTGTAAAAAATGTTAACACATCAACGCTTACAGAAGCGACAACTTTACTAAGCTCGTTAAGTTCTAATTCTACTATTCAGCAAATCTCTACATTATTTAATTTGTTAGATACAGATAATAATGACGCAATTAGCACTTCAGAAGCTATTGGGTCTGTATCAGAAAACTTTAATGTATTAGATGCAGATAACAATTCAAGTTTAAACCTAACCGAGTTAACTGGTTTACTTGATATTTTAAAATAATTAATTTTGAGTTAGTCTAAAAGAAAAAAGGTATACTTTAAACGGTATACCTTTTTCTTATATATAAGCATAGTTGATGAAATCCAATATCTTAAAATCTACAAAAACACCTGGTTTGTAGATACAATTCAAGCACTGGTCTATTTGTTTTTTTTAAGGATACAATTACAGATACCTTTATACTATCAAAACAATACAATGGTAACGTATTGATGTAAAACGAAGTTTAATCTATTTTAAATTTTAATTATTATGAAAGTATCTCTTAAAGCATATGTAGCAGCTGTAACTTTTATATTGGCATTTGTAGCCCAAGTTCCTGCACAAACTAGTCGAAATACAAAAGAAAAAACAACAACAAAAACTACTACTAAAAGAACTACGGCAGTTAGCAATAACACGACGACAAGGAGAATTTCTAGTACAAAAGTTACGTATAAAAAACCAACAAAAAAAGTGGTTTCTGTAAGATCGGTACCCAATAGAACGGTTATAAAACACAACGGACAAAACTATTATTACGCAGATAATAAATTTTACACACAGTCTAGAGGTCGCTACATTGTGATTGCCCCTAAAGTAGGATTCAGAATAAATGTATTACCTCAAAATTATAAAAACATACGTTTTAATAATCATAATTATTACAACGTAAATGGGACATTTTATATAGCATATAACAACGGATATGAAGTTGTTGAGCCTGAAGTTGGAACCGTAGTTTATGAGTTGCCAGACGATTATGAAAAAGTAACTATCGATAACCAAACCTACT
This sequence comes from Winogradskyella vidalii, assembly GCF_013403955.1. Taxonomy (GTDB): domain Bacteria; phylum Bacteroidota; class Bacteroidia; order Flavobacteriales; family Flavobacteriaceae; genus Winogradskyella; species Winogradskyella vidalii. The sequence continues at coordinate 141,697 of NZ_JABFDG010000006.1, forward strand.
ACGAATACGCTAATGTTTTATATGAAAAAGTACAAGTAGACGGCACAAGAGCTTACGAAGTGGTTGGTATTATTGATATGGAGTAACAAAGAAAATAAAGTTAGATTGTTAGATAGATTGATTGATGGAAAAGGGGCTTAGTTGTAATGACTAAGCCTCTTTTTATTTTACGGCTTATAATTTTTACAACAAGAATTCATTCATAAATAAATGTTATTAGAAATTTCTAAACCATAAATGTCATTATTTTTGTAAAACGATAGAAAAAATACGACTAAAGCATCGTGTTCTTCTTGGACTCAAATTTCAAAAAAGATAATAGCATTTATGAAAACCCAACCTACAGTGTATTCCATATTAGACCTTGCTTTAGTGTCTGAAAATCACTCGCTAAAACAAACTTATAATAACGCTTTAAAATTAGCTCAAAATGCAGAAACTTATGGTTATACGCGTTTTTGGTTAGCAGAACACCATAATGCTGAAAATATTGCTAGTAGTGCAACAGCAGTTTTAATTGGTTATGTTGCTCAGGGCACAACAACGATTCATGTTGGCTCAGGAGGCATTATGTTACCCAACCATTCTCCTTTAATTGTAGCTGAGCAGTTTGGAACATTAGGCGCATTGTATCCTAACCGTATTGATTTAGGCTTAGGAAGAGCACCAGGAACCGATAGAGAAACGGCAGAAGCCATTCGTTCTGACTTTATGCATGCAGCACATTCGTTCCCCAATGAAATAGAAAAAATTCAACGATACTTTTCTATAGATAACGAAGATGCACAAGTCCGTGCAACTGTTGCAGAAGGCGTAGAAGTACCACTTTATATTTTAGGATCTAGTACTGATAGTGCACATCTAGCAGCAAGCAAAGGTCTCCCTTATGCTTTTGCTAGCCATTTTGCAACCACGCATTTATGGGAGGCTATAAATACGTATCGAAAAGAATTTAAACCGTCAAATGTTTTAGAGCAACCTTATGTAATGGCTGGCGTTAATATAATTATAGCCGAAACCGATGAAGAAGCCGAGCGTTTAGCCACCTCTTTAATCCGAATGATTGTCGGGATATTTACAGGTAGACGTGCAAAAGTACAACCACCCACAGAAATGACAGAGGATCTAAAGGATATTATGAGAAATCCGCAAGTGCATCAAATGTTGAAATATTCCTTTATTGGGAGTAAAGCCACTGTAAAAGCTCAGGTTAAAGAATTTTTAACGCAAACCAAGGCCGATGAATTAATTGCGGTAACGCATATCTATGATATTGATGCTAGAATCCGTTCTTATGAGTTATTTGCGGAAATTATGACGGAATTAAATGAAACTTCTCAAATAACAAAATAAAAATTTTACTACCATAAACAAAAACGAGGCTTTCTAAATGAAAGCCTCGTTTTTTTATAACTAGTTTTTATCTGACTTACATATTGTCAGAACTTGATTTCTTAAACTTATAAGTAATTCCGAAGTTTATTCCGAATGAAGAATAAGGTACTTTTACAGCTAATTCTTTAGAGCTATCTGTGTTAGTGTTAGAAATATCATCAACATAAGTTGTTGTTCTATTATATCCTGGAGGTAAGTTATCTAAATTATAATTAGCAACTTGAGTACCATCTGGTAAAAAAACATCCATATTAAATTCTGTAATTTCAGAATCTTTACGCTTTAAGCTAATCCCGTAATATTCAGCTTCAGCAAAAACACTAAAGTTATCATTTAATGGATATTCATAACCGATAGCAGCTACAAAACCTAAAGGAAATTGACCATGAAAATCTTCTACATAATCGACTTCGTAATTAGAGCCCTGAGGAAGAAGATTTTCCGATAATTCATCTGGAGTAAAAAGAGCATTACTACTAACTACAGCTTCTGTCTTACCACCTAATTTTACTAAGGCCCCTAAACGTCCATAAACGTTATTATTAAATTTATAGACCAAAGAGATGGCAGCACCAAAAGCACGTGCTCTAGCAATTGCTTCCGTTTCATTAAAATCAGCTATATTCACCTCTCTTACTGTTTGGTCAGAACCGTGTAAATAACCTAAACTTAAATCAGCGCCAAACGTGTCATTAAAGAAATAAGTTCCTCTAATTTGTCCGTTAAAACCTTCACCATAACTGCCATAAGCATTTTCTGTTTCGGTAGCATTAGTTATTTCTCCGGTTTTCATTCCTGCACTTCCAATGGCATAACCACCACTGGCCGAAATTTGAAATTGTGCATAAGATGCTGTGCTTAATAATAAAGCGGTTAGTATAATAATTGATTGTTTCATAATAGATTGTTATTTGTTGTTTTTAGAGTTAATGAAGGGGTTATACTTCAATTTGCAATAATAATAGTTTTAAAGTTTTATTTTGCTAATCTTAACATAAATATTGCTTATTTATACGAAATTCATAATGTTTAAATTGTTTAATCAGTAGCTATTTAATGCATTGGCTTATGATAATAGCATCAACTTTACGGTAAAAAACTACAGTTAGATGAGGCAATATCGGTTTTGTTATTAATATGTTAGCTATGTTTTTTTTTGAAATTTCAGTCGATATTAAAATTTACAAAGAACGTCTTAATTAGAACGGTTGAAATGTATTCCTATACCGATAAAAAAACGCACCTTGTTGGTATTATTAACCCAAGAAATATCAAAATCAACAGGCCCTAATATAGAACTATATGAAACCGTAGCGCCTGCAGAAGCTAAAATACTAGCCTCGTTAGAGTCGGACCAATGACCTTGCGAAGAAAGTACTTCTTCTAAGTAAGATTCAATATTACCAAAACCAACAGAGGCAATATCAACATGAGGCGTCACATATAACTTATGGAAGGCCTGCATTTGCAAACCTAAATTTAACCTCATAAACTGACTTGCGTTGACTTCATTTTCATTCAAACCAGGAAAAACATAACTATCTTTTCTTGGATTGGTAATATTCCCCCCAAGAAAGTAATTTGCGCCTACACCATATTCTGATAATTCCACAGTATTGTCTCTAAAATTATCTTCAATAATAAAAGAAGAATTAAAACCAATAATACCAACAGTTTTAGGTTTTAGACGAAGACGTCTTTCATAATTAAATCCTAATTTGGTAAAGTTATTGGTTGATCCATCAACATCAGCGATGTTATCATCTGAAAACTGAATAGCAATAGAGTTATGCAACGACCGACGTATATCGGCTTGAATAAACGTTCCTTCAGTAGGGTAGAACACGTGGTTTAAGGTATTATATACATACTGAATATAAAACTTAAACGCATTGAAATTGTACTTTTCTAAACTAAATACATTTTCATTGAATTCAGGGTCTATTGTAGGTCTTAAGTTTGTATTCACATATTTTACACCGATGCCTACATAACTTTTAAAAGCGCTTAAATTCCTATTAAATTGGTTATCAAACTCAAAAAAACGGTATTTCATATTATCTACATTCTCGCCGCCAATAAATACTTTTTGTTTTAATTGTTGAGCAAAAGCTTCAGAGCGCCACCACCAATTTCTATCATGACTAAAATTTCGCTGGTATTGCAAACGAAATTTAGGCTGCTCGGCAACGTCAATAGTAACAAGCGTACGCGATGCACTTCCTAAAATGTTTCTTCCGGTATAGTTAAAAATGATGCCAGCACCATTGTTACCATCATAATGAAGTGAACCTCTTACTTGGTGATTCGATTTTTCAAATCCTTGAAGTTCCAGACCTAAAGTGTCACCTTTAATTGAAGGCGTATAGGTCATTTGACTAAATAGCGTGGTTCCCATGGCTCTATTTATACCTTCAACAATTTCTTCTCGTGTGTAGGTTTGATTGGTCTTAATATTTGTTCTAGCTTTAACAAGTGACAGATTTGCTTTACTAATACCATTATAGATAATAGTGTCTAAAACAAATTCATCTTTTGTCTCAGGCAATTGATGTGCGCGTTGTTGATAGGGTTTTAAACTATCGGCCAATACGGTTAATGCGGCGATATTATCTTTTAGAGCTATTTTACCTTCATCATAAATTGGACTAATTCTTGAAAAATCGCCTGTAGTAAAAGTCAAGTGTTCACTGTGGTCAATTAAGATATTGCAGAGTTTACGATTTTCTGGTGTTTTTGAATTGCTCCCCATCATACCAGCCTGAAAAAGCAAAGCACTGATATTGTTTAGTTTTTCTTTAGTAACCATACCACTTCCAACATCACTTCCAATAATAATATCGGCGCCCCATTTCTTGGCCACATCTACAGGGAAATTATTAAGCAAACCTCCATCTACTAAAAGCGTGTTTCCATAAGGAACTGCTGAAAAAGCACCTGGGATAGACATACTGGCACGCATAGCAAAAGACAGCGACCCTTTATCTAATATCACTTCTTTACCGTTTACAATATCTGTTGCTATCGCTCTAAAAGGAATCGCTAAATCATCAAAATTATTAATAGCATAAGTAGAGTAGGTGAGCGTGGTTATAAACTCTCTTATATTTTGGTCATTGAGCAAATATGATCCCGTATCTATTTTCCCATCTTTCCAATCTAAGCTAATCAAATACTTGTTGTATTCACTTTTTTCTTCAACACTAACCGATTTTAGAGAAACATTACCACCAATAAGTTCATCCCATTTTGCATTTAAAGCAATACTGGCAATACTATCGCCAGAGTAGCCCATAGCATACAAACCACCAACAATACTTCCCATACTATTACCAACCACCAAATCAGGTACAATACCTAACGAATCTAACGCTTGAAGTGTTGGAATATGAGCAACTCCCTTGGCACCACCACCGCTTAAAACTAAAGCAACTTTGGGCTTTTTATTTTGTGCTATCGTGCTTTGAAATCCCAATAGTAATAAAGCGACCAAGAAGAGCTTTAAATAGGACGGTCTTACTGAAATTTTAAGCATAAGTATTTAATATTAAATCTGGGATATTTTACAATAGTAATTAAATATATCAAGTTTTACATTATGCTATGATTTTTTAATCATTAGGAGGTGTATATTTTAAGTGTTAACTTGTAATTGCGCCTTATTATTTTCCATCCTGAGAACCCCAAGCATCCAAACGTCTTAAAATATCTTCAAGCGATTGTCCGCGTTTACTAAGTTGATATTCAACTCGAGGTGGTACAACAGGAAATACTTTTCGTGTTAAAAGACCATCTTTTTCCAATTCTCTTACGGTTTGAGTAAACATCTTGTTTGAAATCCCAGGAATTTTCTTCTGTAACACACCAGATCGCAATGCACCGTCTAAAAGATGAAATAAAATCAATGGTTTCCATTTTGTGCCAATTAAATTCATGGTGTAATGTAGTGGACAATGATTAGCTGTAGTCAAAATTTAATTATATTATATTAAAAATCAGTATTTTACTCGTTTAGGTAACTATAAGACATTTTGGTAAGTTATTGCCTAATAAGCAAATATAATTTAATTTTGTATTCTAAATTGAAAATTATGACAACGAAAACAACATATCCAAAATCCTTTTCACATATCGGACTAACGGTTCCAGATATTAATAAAGCTGTAAAGTTTTATTCTGAAGTGATGGGCTGGTATATTATTATGGAACCTTCAACCGTAAAAAAAGAATCAGAAACTGCAATTGGTCAAATGTGTATTGATGTATTTGGTGAGGATTGGGAAACTTTTGAAATTGCCCATTTAGCAACATCGGATGGTATAGGTATTGAGTTATTTTCATTTCCACATGGCGTTAAAGAAGCTCCTGAATTTAATCCTTTTAACACCGGATTATTTCACTATAGCATTCAAGATCCAAATATTGAAGCGCTTATTGAGAAGATTGTGGCTTATGGCGGCAAACAACGTATGCCTATTAGGTCTTATTATCCCAACGAGAAACCTTTTAAGATGTGTTATGTAGAAGATCCTTTTGGCATTGTATTCGAAATTTATACACATAGTTATGAATTAACGTATTCTTCGGGTGCTTATGCTAAATAGATAGCTTAAGCGACAATGACTAAGAAAGAGTTTACTTAAAAAAGTAGACTCTTTTTTTGTTTAAAATCACCGTAATTCTGTCAATTATTTTACTTTTATAAGAATGAAGTAAAATATAAAAAAGACTAAACCTTCAAAATGAGAACGGTAGCGTTAATAGAATTAGGTTTAATACAATGACTGGAAGTTTACTTTTTGTAGCTATAGTGTTGCTTACAGCAGCTGTAATTTGCGTTTCTATTGCCAAACGCTTAGGATTGAGTTCTGTATTAGGGTACTTGTTGGCTGGTATTGTAATTGGACCTTACGTTTTGGGTATTATTGGTGAAGAAGGCCAGGATATTATGCACTTTGCTGAATTTGGAGTGGTTATTATGCTCTTTCTAATCGGTCTAGAAATTGAACCTAAAAATTTCTGGAACATGCGTAAAACCATCTTAGGAATGGGTGGCATACAAGTAGCGCTTACCATGCTATTGTCTTATCTGCTTTTTACAACATTAAATTACGAATCTAGTGTGGCCTTAGTGATTTCAATGGCAGTTGCGCTTTCATCTACAGCTATTGTACTACAAACCATAAAAGAAAAAGGCTTAATGGCCACAACGTCTGGGACCTCTTCATTTTCTATTTTATTGTTTCAAGATATTATAGTCATCTTTATGATTGGTGCAATTCCATTATTAGCCGGTTCGGACGTTGTAATAGAAAGTGGTCATAATGGCAATCATGTTAACCTATTAGACAATCTGCCAATGGGACTCCAAACTTTGGCTATTATTCTATCTGTAGTGCTAATTATAATCGCAGGACGGTATTTAATTGTTCCTATGTTGCGTAAAGTCGTCAAATCGGGTGTGAGAGAGCTTTTAATTGCAGCGGCATTTTTGATTGTTTTTAGTATTTCGTTTTTAATGGAATATGTAGGATTGAGTCCGGCTTTAGGGGCGTTTTTAGGTGGTGTAGTACTTTCAAATAGCGAATTTAAGCACGAGTTAGAAAGCACTTTAGACCCTTTTAAAAACCTGATGTTAGGACTGTTTTTTATCGCTGTTGGTGCCTCCATTAACTTTATTGTAATCACCAATAGTCCACTTACAATTGGAGGTATATTAATAGCTGTAATCGTCTTAAAAGCCTTAGTGCTATTTATTACAGGACTTATTTTTAAATTAAAAATAGATCAAAATTTAATATTGAGCTTTAGTTTATCACAAATTGGAGAATTTGCCTTCATTGTATTGTCTTTTGCATTTCAGTCTAATATTATAGAACAAGAACAATTAGATATTATGTTGGTTATAACAGCATTATCTATGGCAGTTACACCTATTGTTGGCTTACTCAATGAACGGGTTTTACTTCCAAGAGTCGGAACAAAGGAAGCTGTTAAAAGACCCATGAATCAGGATACAAAGGCTAAAAAAATCATTATTGTAGGTTTTGGACATTTTGGAAACACCATAGGGCGTTTTTTAAGAACGCACGATATAGAAACAACCATATTAGACCATGATTCTAATCGCGTGGATTTTCTAAGGAAAATGGGCTTTGAAGTTTACTACGGTGATGCAACACGTATTGATTTATTAGAATCTGCTGGGATTGCAGATGCTAAAATTTTAATTTGTGCGATTGACAATCCTGATGCCACCTATCAAATCACTAAAAATGTTAAGGAAAAATACCCGCATGTGGAATTAATGGTAAGAGCACGAAACAGATATGATGCTTATAAGTTAGTCAATTTAGGCATTAAACATATTTATCGCGAAACTTTAGAAACCTCATTAACCTTAGCTAGTGATGTTTTAGCGCATATAGGTTTTGAAAAAACAACACTTAAAAAACAAGTAGAAAACTTCATTAAATACGATGAAGAAAGTTTAATACGTTTAGCTGCTGAACCCGAAATTAATGACAATTATATTTTTAAAGCACGAGAAGAATTAGAGCAGCAAGAAAAATTATTAAATGAAGATTTTAAACGTGATAGAACGGATTAAAAAAGAACGGTAAAGCGTTCTGCTAACGGGCTAATTCATTTTATATACTCCACAAAGTCAATCGATATATGAGACCCTAATCAACAATTAATAGGCTTATTGTTAATAAAACTAGTAACGATATTTTGCGATTATAATGCTAAAGCACCGTTAATAAATAAGTATTAACGTACAAATAATTGTAACTTAGCACCATTAATTTAGACGAGTTCTTTATTAATACAAAATCAATAATAAGGCAATGAACTACAAACATTTAGTAGAAGAAATAAAAGAAAACAGCCAACGTTTTACAACTAAAAATGCGGTCTATTACAAAAATAACGAACGCAATACATGGGAAGGTATCACGTGGTTAGATTTTGAATCTCGAATAGAGATATTGGCCAAAGCACTCATAAATTACGGGATAGCAGAACAACAAAACGTCGCTATTTTTTCAGAAAATATGCCGAATTGGATTATTGCAGATTCAGCTATAATGCGGATTAGAGCTGTAACGATACCAATCTATGCCACCAATTCAAAACAAGAAGTCGCTTATGTCATTAATGATGCAGAAGTTAGTGTCCTCTTTGTTGGTGATCAAAATGAATATGATAAAGCTTACGAATTATTAGAAACTTCTAAGCATTTAAAATTAATTGTAGCCTTAACTAAAACAATTCAACTTCAACCTTCTGATAATTCTATTCATTTAGAAGATTTTGTTGCTTTTACACCTTCTGAGCAAGTTACTCTAGAACTTCAGAAAAGATATTACGAATGTGATCTTGAAGACATCGCTAGTATCATTTATACCTCAGGAACTACAGGTGAACCTAAAGGCGTCATGTTAGATTATCATAATTTTGGGGGATCTTTAGCAGCGCACGATTTTGAATTAGACCTTACAGATCAAGATAAATCACTAAGTTTTTTACCCTTAAGTCATATCTACGAACGCAGTTGGGTGTTTTTTTGTCTGAAAAACGGTATTGAGGTCTACTTTAATCAAGATCCTAAAAAAATTGTGGATGTCATTAAAGAGGTTAAACCCACAGTAATGTGTACCGTACCTCGGATATTTGAAAAAATATTTGCTGCAATTCAAGATAAAAGAAAAGAAGCGTCGCCTACCAAAATGAAACTCGCTAGTTGGGCATTAGGCATCGGTAATAATTATTACAACAAGCACAAGCGACTCGAAAAGAAAGTACCACTAGCTTTAAAATTAAAGTATATAATTGCCGATAAACTAGTATTGAGCAAATTACGCGATGTATTTGGTGGACGTGTAAAGTTTATGCCTTGTGGCGGTGCACCTTTAGCGGCAGATTTAGTGTCGTTTTTTCATTCATTTGGGCTTAATATTAAATGTGGTTATGGGTTAACCGAAACTACAGCAACTGCAACCCTTTTTGGCGATACTCAATTTGAATTTAATTCGGCCGGAAAACCTATTGAAGGCACTGAGATTAAAATAGGAGATAATAATGAGGTCTTAGTTAAAGGACCTGGGGTAATGAGAGGTTATTATAAGAAACCTGAAGCCACCGCTGCTGTCTTTGAAAACGGATGGTTTAAAACAGGAGATGCCGGTCAGATAGACGAAAAAGGCAACTTAATTATTACGGATCGAATTAAAGATTTAATGAAAACTTCGGGCGGTAAATATATTGCGCCTCAGAAATTGGAAAACGCCCTTATTACAGACTCATTTATAGAGCAAATTGCAGTTATTGGTGACCAACAAAAATATGTGACCGCCTTAGCTGTTCCTAGTTTTGATAATTTAAAGAAGTACGCTCAAGAGTATAAAATTAGCTTTAAAGATGTTGAAGATTTAATTACCCATAATCAAATTTTAGATCTTTTTGAAAAGCGATTTGAAGAATTACAGAAAGAGTTTTCAAAATTTGAAAAAATTAAAAAATTCACTTTATTACCTAAAGAGTTTAGCATTGAAACTGGAGAAATTACGGCAACTTTAAAACTCAAACGAAAAGTGATTCAAGAGAAACACAAAGCACTTATTGATAAAATGTACGATGAATAAACGTGTTTTTTTAGCGCTATAAAACACTAAAGCATTAAAATAAGAAAGCGGCTATCTTTATAAGATAACCGCTTTTTTTATTAAGTAATGTTTTAAAGTTAACGCTTCATTTAATGAGAAAAGATTCGTTTTACAACGCTACCTTCACTTGTTGTAAAGCGCACAAACAAGATTTGTTTTTCTATATCATGATCACTTAAGTCTAGTTCTACAACACCGCCTTCTGTGTTTTTCGTTATAGGATTTTGTGTACGTTTTAATAAACGTCCACTAACATCAAATACTTCGATAGTAGCGTTTGTTGCAGACGTTGATGTATACTCTAAGTTAACAACGCCTTTAAAAGGAATAGGATAAGCATCTACATTAAAAGCACCTCTATAACTAGCGCTTCCGCCTCCTGGAGTATCACAAACATCACCAATACCATTGCCATCAGCATCTAATTGATCGGGATTATAATGATAAATACAATTATCAATACAATCGGCAACACCATCACCATCAAGGTCTTCAAAACCTTCATCAATTAAACCATCGCCATCATTATCGATACCATCGCAAATTTCTTCAGGATCAAGTTCCTCACAAGCATCACCAACGCCATTGTTGTTTGCATCTGTTTGGTCAGGATTATAAACTTCAGGACAATTATCAATACAATCGGCAACACCATCACCATCAAGGTCTTCAAAACCTTCATCAATTAAACCATCGCCATCATTATCGATACCGTCACAAATTTCTTCAGGCTCAGGTTCGTCACAAGCATCACCAACGCCATCGTTGTTTGCATCTGTTTGGTCAGGGTTGTAAACTTCAGGACAATTATCAACACAATCCGCAACGCCATCACCATCAACATCTTCAAAACCTTCATCTATTAAGCCATCGCCATCATTATCAATACCGTCGCAAATTTCTTCTGAAGGTGTTTCTGGAGGAAAATCAATAACCGTATCAAATATATACGGGTGAACTTCACCTGAATTTTGTTCGAATATAGCAGATATAATCTGTCCATCAATATTGAAGTGACTACGATTATTAAATCGTGCTTTCGGAGCGTAAATAGTACCGTAAATTTGTGCACCTCCTGTATAATTAATTGTAGAACTAACAGCTGAAAAATTATGCAAGATATATGGTGCATAATTTAAAGGACTTCCAACAATATTTGGCCAACTATTAATTGTTATCTCATCGGGACTCACACTAACATCGGTAATGTTTATGATAAATGGTGTCGATTCAGAAGGCTCTAAAGTATTAAACTTAATTTCTTGTAATCCATTAAATTCGGCTACAGTTAAGTTAATAACATTAGTGGTATTTGGTACCAAGTCTAACCATAGTTTCCCTTGATTAAATTCGTTTGCTGTCCAAGACACATTGGTGTCTAAAGCGCTTAAATTATCTGAAATAGTTTCAAACTGTTGAAAAGCAGCTTCAAAATCAATTTGGGTATCACCAGCAATTGACGTCGTATTTTGAGACGTAGTAAGTGTAATACTAGGCGTACTGTCATAAGTACCATCCGTAGGTGTGATTCTAGTATTACTTAGCACATTATTCATATCGTATTCAAAAATAGTGCTCGTAGATAAATCGCCAATTTTAATATGGTTGTTATTTAGCACTTGTAAACGGCCAGAGACATAATTTACCTTTCCGTTGACTACTAAAGCGGTTGGCTGATTATCGCCATTGTAATGGTTAACACCTCCAAAAATATTGAGGGTGCCATCTAGTGTAAAATCACCACCAACAGCCCAAGAACCTTCAGATTCTGTTTTTACAGCTATGGCATCACCAGCGGTAAAAACATTAAAAGCGGTAGCGGCTTGAGTGGGATTAATAGGATTGTTCTGGGCTTCTAACATATGAGGGGCAGTACATAATAAGGCGCAGAGAACAAAATTTAAAAGTAAAATTCTTGTTTTCATATAAAGTTATTTGTAGGTTAAGTATATCAAAAATAACAATTTGAACGTAATTTACCTGTCGTTTGTCGGATATTCGATGAATAGCACGCTAAGTCATAAATCGATAGAGGAGAATAATAAATAATGCTAAACGGACCTTAGGAGTTATGAGACAACTAATGCTGTACCAAACTTTCTAAAGCGTAATACAAACGGTTTTGGGCATTGGCTTGAGAACCAAATATAGACCGAAAAAGTTCGCCCTGCTCAGAAATAAGTAGCCATTGCGGTGTGCCTTCCGATTTAAATTGATCATAAACCTGATGTTGCTGATCGATATAAATAGGAAACGGAATTTCACCACTAGTAAAAATGCTTTTTATGTTCGCCTTTGTAGCTGCTCTCCCAGGAAAATCGGCATGTATGCCTACAACTTGTATTTTAGGAAACGCCTGCTGTAATTCATATGCTAAGGGGATAGCACGCCCTGTACAACCCAAACAATCATTATTATAAATGATAAGCAATAGAATCTTGTGCTTATAGGTTTGCATTAAATCTACAGCGATACCGTCTAGATCTACAACAGTAATGGATGAGATAAGATTGGTCATATTATAAGGTATAGGCGAGAGTGAAGGTAGCTGTTTTTATAACATCAACAAACATTAAATACTTATTAAATAATTTTTTTGAAAGACTTTATCATAGACCTCACGACTAAACATATATAACTGTGCCGGTTTTTTAGACACACCTACTTGCTTTTCATCAAGAGCAATAATGTATTTTTTATTGATTAGCTTTCTTCTAAAGTTTCGATTATCGATTTCAATGCCTAATATAGACTGATATACATCTTGCACTTCATTTATGGTAAACTTGTCGGGGAGCAACTCAAATATAATAGGCTCCGATAAGCATTTCACTTTTAAATCCTCGTAGGCTTCTAATATAATTTGTTCATGATCAAACCCTAATTCTGGTAAATTGTTTACAGGAAACCATCGCGCGTCATTTTTGTTAGTTTCTAAATCAACATCCTCGGTGTTTAATAAAAAATAATAGGCTATGGTTGTGGTTCTTAAATTGAATTCCGCATTTTCAATCCAAATAATATCTTTAGGATGCAATAGACGATCAGGGTCACCAAAGGCTTTAAACTGCTTTTTGTATTGCCCTGTTAAACCGGTTAATTCTTTTAATACCCGAGTCGCGGTGTCATCTAAAGTCTCTGTTTTATAGACATGATAGCCTGTTAAGACAAAATCATCCACCAAAACCTCATTGGTAGTTTTTGAGGCTAAGTAGCGTTTTATCAACAACACATTTAAAGATTTTGTATTTGTATCATACCCAAAAACAACACAATCTACAGATATATTTAATATTTTTTCTGACTCCATAATGTAATTCTAACCCAAAAATAGAAATTTATTTTTGATGGCATCTAAGATAGTATAATTTTTATTAAACGTCATATTTACACTAATAATTAACACCAAACACATATGGTTTTAATATATGATTATATCAATATAGTATAGATATTAAATAATTTAACACACATTTTTTTTGATTTATAGTGTTTTATGATTTTTTTATAATACATTTGAAAAATAAACGTAAAAATGACGTTTGTAGTTTTTAAATGATTTGAATCTTGTAAAATGAAAAATTCAAAACCCTTTTCGGTTAAAAACAAAGTAGACAACACGACTCAAAAATTGGGAAGTTTATTTTTATTAATGCTAAGTTGTGTATTCTTTTTTGGAGTTAATTTAATCTCAGCTCAAGAAAAAGAAGTAGAGTCGCAAGATGAGTATAAGCCATTTAGCATGAGTGCTCATATCAAAAACATGCACACTTGGCATGGATTTGTTGTGCATCCAGGCGCCATTTTCGCAACAAGTTTAGAGTATAATTCACGTAATTCTAAACTGACATTAGGATTATGGGGAGGCGCTGGCTTAACCAATATTGATGTTGTTAATATTAATACAGGAGACAATGTCAGTGCTAATTATCAAGAGGTGTCTATTTATGCCAAGTATCGCATTTCAGATAATGTCTTTGTTGAAGCCGTTTCACATAATAATTTCACAGGCGTTGAAGAACGAGGAGATAAATTACGCTATTGGAGTTACGATAGAGATCAGGGGTACAATTTTGTGGATTTAAATTTTGGCCTTAATGTTTCTAAAAATACAGCATTATATCTTGCAACTATACTAGGAGGAGGCTCAGGAGATTATGAAATTAAAGCCAACGGTGAATTAGAAAACTCTTGGACACATTATTTTGAAATAAAAAGTAAAGTTTGGGAAAAAGACGATTATAAACTAGCGCTTTTTGTCGGTGGCGCGTGGTCTTTTATTACAGATAAAACATTTTATACAGAAGCTCAAGGCAATATAATTAATGTAGGTGCTAGTTTAAATGACAAGATAAATTTAGGGAAGCTAAAAATCCCTGCAGAAGTTACGGCAATGTGGAATCCCGAAAAGCAAAAAACGGTTCTACAATTAGATATCACAATTTTTTAAAACAAAATAAGGACTGCAATTTTTGCTATTTCTTAATATCAGTAAAGACACTAACTGCTAATTTCAATATATTATAATATGGACACATCCAATGATTTTCAACAGTTCCAAAACCTCAAAGTAGAACAATTACCAATAGCCAAAAATAAACTACACAATTGGACACACTTTGCTGGTATATATGCTGCAGAACACGTCGCTGCAACTGAATTTGTAATTGGAGCAACTTTTGTAGCTTTAGGAGCAACTACAAAAGATATCTTATTAGGCTTATTAATAGGTAACATATTAGCCGTTATAAGTTGGACCTTAATAACATCACCCATAGCTGTAGACACCCGTTTAAGTCTGTATACCTACCTCAATAAAATTGCAGGCGATTCTATGACCAAACTCTACAACTGGGCTAATGTCATCATTTTTACAGTCATTTCTGCAGCTATGATTACAGTGTCCGCAACAGCCGTTCGGTTTGCGTTTAATATTCCACCACAATTAAATTGGCATCCTACCAATCCTTGGTTTGTACTTATTGTACTTATTGTAGGATCTGTTGTGGTTTCGATTGCCATTTATGGTTTTAAAGCCGTATCCGAGTTTGCTGGTATTTGTGCACCATGGCTATTCGTCATGTTTACTTGTGGGGCTTTTGTATTATTACCAGCTTTATCTATTGAGGTTTTAGAAAAGACCATCCCGAGTGGATGGAGTGATTTTATTGCCTTGGGTAACCAATCCATATGGACAGGGATTAACAGTGATGGCGAACCAGGAATTGGCCTTACCGAAGTGATTGGTTTTGCTTGGGCGGCAAATACGATCACCCACTTTGGACTTATCGATATGGCTTTATTCCGCTTCGCGAAAAAGAAATCATACGGACTGGCCACAAGTACAGGGATGATGTTTGGTCATTATGTCGCTTGGATTTCTGCCGGAATTATGGGGGCTGGTGCAGCGGTAATCATTGGAAAATCTATCGTAGAACTTGATCCAGGTGACGTGGCCTATTATGCTTTAGGTTGGTCGGGATTTGTGATTGTTATCGTTGCAGGCTGGACTACTGCTGTAGCGAACTTGTATCGTGCGGGCTTAGCTGCACAGGCCATATTCACAAACCATTCGCGTAAAAAAACAACCATAATAGTTGGTTTAGTTACCATGATAGTGGCTTGTTTTCCTTTTGTATTTTCTCAAATGCTGCCCTTACTGACTTATGCAGGCTTATTAGTAGTTCCTGTAGGTGCTATTGTATTTGCAGAACATCAAATATTCCCTCGTATTGGCTATACCAGATATTGGTTACACTTCCGCCAATTAACATTTAGCACACCTGCTGTTGCCTCTTGGGCACTTGGACTTGTTTTTGGTTTTGGACTAAACGCACTAGATGTCATGTCATTCTTCTATCTGTTTTTACCAACTTGGGTATTTACCATTATTATTTATACGGTTTTAGCGGGAAGATATGGGGCGAAAAACAAATATCCTGAAGCGGAAGCAAAAGAAAAATTACGCAATAGTAATATTCAAAAATTTCAAGAACAACAAGCAGAAAAGGATATTATTCCTGTTAAGGACAAATCCTTACTTACTAAAGTATTGCATATCATCTCTTTATTGGCTTTAATCATTACTGTTGTTCTCGGCTGTATCGTCTTATTTGGAAGCGCAAACGAAGAGCTATACATTCAAAACAGAGAACAATTCTATGATTACGCCTTCATTTGTACCATAATATATTTTATCTCTGCGTATTGGGCGCTCAAACGCGGAAAAACGAAAAACATCGCATTATCATGAAAAACTTAATCCAACTTAACCAAAAGAATTTAGCTGAAATTTCTAAAGTAATCCCTTGTCCTACTTATAATAGAGGACAGCTAAAAACAGGTATTGTTCATGTCGGTATTGGTGGCTTTCACCGTGCACATGAAGCGTTTTACACCGACCAATTATTACAAGATGAATCCATTACCGATTGGGGTATCTGTGGGGTGGCTTTATTAGATTTCGACACCAAAATCTATAAGACCCTAAAGGAACAAGATGGTTTATATACCTTAATTATTAAAGAATTAGATGGTACACATACCAAACGTGTAATTGGTGCTATTACAGACTATTTATATGCTCCCGAAAACCCCAATAAGGTTATAGAAAAAATGGCGAGCCCAGAGGTTAAAATCATATCTTTAACCATAACAGAAGGCGGCTATAATTACAACGAAGCGACTAAGTCATTTGATTTTGAAAACCCCTTAATTCAACATGATTTAGAACATCCTAATGCACCAAAAACCATTTTTGGTTATTTAACACAAGCCTTGAAACTCCGAAAAGAACGCGGATTAAAAGGGATTACCATTCAATCTTGTGATAATATCCAAGGTAATGGACACATGGCAAAAAGAATGCTAGAGAGTTATGTAACTAAAGCAGAACCTGAATTGTTAGACTGGATAGCAAGCAACGTCTCTTTTCCAAATGCAATGGTGGACCGTATTACACCAGCAACATCGGCATTAGACATTGAAACCTTAAAGCAAACCTCGGGTATTGAGGATGCTTGGCCAGTAGTTTGTGAACCCTTTAAACAATGGGTGATTGAAGATGATTTTATAGCAGGTAGACCCGCTTGGGAAACCGTGGGCGCGCAGTTTGTAAAAGACGTAGTACCTTATGAAAAAATGAAATTAAGTTTACTTAATGCTGGGCACTCTGTATTAGGAATTCTCGGAGCCTTATATGGGTATTCTACTATTGATGAAGCAGCTAGCAATGCCGATATCAGTTCGTTTTTAAGAATTTATATGGGTAATGAAGTGACACCAACCCTAGGAAATTTAGAAGGTGTTAACCTTAAAAATTACAAGTTCTCCTTGATTCAGCGTTTCGGAAATACCTATATCAAAGACCAAATAGAAAGAATTTGTTCGGAGAGTTCGGCTAAATTTCCCATTTTTATTTTACCAACCGTTTATGCACAACTCGAACAAAACGGTGCTATTAATCATGCGGCTTTTATGGTAGCGGCATTTGCGGTATATAGCTTAGGGCAAAATGAATTTGGTACACAACTCATTATTAAAGATGCTATGGCATCGGAGTTAAACGAAAAAGCTATTGCTTCCCAAAATAATCCAACTGCTTTCTTAGAGATTGAAACCATTTTTGGTACACTTAAAAACCAACCGAGCTTTGTTGAAGCCTATACTGCGGCGTATCAAAACATCGTTCAAAATGGTATTGAAAAATCCGTAAAGGACATGAATAGTAACGTTTTAAATGACATCTAAAATGAAAAATATAGTGTGTTTTGGTGAAGTGTTGTGGGATGTGTTTCCTACACACAAAAAAATAGGAGGAGCGCCTTTAAATGTAGCGTTACGCTTGCAATCTCTAGGCAATAACGTGTCTATAATTACCCGAATTGGTGACGATCCCAAAGGGGAAGAAATTGCCGATTTTATTAAAGCCAATGGGGTTAATACAAAAAATATTCAAATTGATGCAACACTAGAAACTGGTGAAGTCGATGTGATTTTAGACCAATCAGGCTCAGCAACCTATACCATTAATGTCAATCGTGCTTGGGACAATCTTCAAGTTACAGAAACGGCTTTAAAAACAACGCAGCAAGCCGATGCCTTTATATTTGGAAGCCTAGTAGCTAGAGATATGACCTCTCGGGCTACCTTATATAAACTACTAGAAGTGGCGAAGTATAAAATCTTAGATATCAATTTAAGAGCCCCGCATTATACCATAGAAGTTTTAAATGAATTAATGTATGCAGCCGAATTTATAAAATTTAATGACGATGAGATTTTTGAAATTGCAGAAAGCATGCATTTCAAATCGGAAAGCCTAGAAGAGAATATACAGTTTATAGCTAAACAAATGGACACCGCAAGTATATGTGTTACTAAAGGAGGCCATGGTGCTATTTTATATTATAACGAGACCTTTTATTATAATAAAGGCTACCAAATTAAAGTTGTAGATACCGTTGGTGCTGGCGATTCCTTTTTAGCCACCTTAATAAATAAACTACTCCAAAAAAATAGTCCACAAGAGGCCATAGATTATGCCTGTGCTGCGGGGGCATTAGTGGCTGGCAGTGAAGGGGCAAACCCTAATATATCTCAAGAAGATATCGCAAAATTTATGACCCCTAATAATACGTTTTGTGATAAATAGTTGATTAATAGCAGTTCAATTATTAAAAGCTTTAAGATGTTTCTTAAAGCTTTTTTCTTTTTATAAAGAAAAAAAGCTCTCTAAAACAGCCTCTAACAACCTCAATATATCTTCAACCAAACTCTAACAAATGCCATTTTTTATCATAAAAAAATGTTATTTATAAATCGAGGTTAATTTTAAGCGCTTATTATTACAGTATCAAAACCTTAACGGTCAATCCATCAATCCATCAATCATGACATCAAAACCGCTTTTACTTTTGCTATTTATTATAGCGACTTTCGCCCAAGCGCAACACCAAAATCAACCAGCTAACAACACGCTTCCAGAAACTGTTACAGGAACTATAGTAGATAAAACCGACGGTACACCATTACCATATGCCTACCTAAAAATAGATAAAGTGGGTTTAGGAACCGTTACAGATGGCGATGGGAAATTTCAAATTACTATTCCTAAAAAGTTCGACACCTACACCATTACGCTAAGTTATTTAGGCTTTCAAGATTTAAACTTAAGCGTCACCAATTTTAAAGCAAAAAATAAACACGTCTTTGGTATGACACCGGAGGCGGTCTCACTAGATGAAGTTTTAGTTGAAAAACAAAAGAAACTCCCAAGTGCCAAATCTATATTACGAAAAGCTATAAAAAACATACCCGATAATTACACTAGTAATCCCATACTGTTAACAGGCTATTATCGTGAAACCATGAAAGAAAATGGTGTCTACATTAAATATACCGATGCGGTTGGTGAGTATTACGAAGCACCTTATCGTAAAAAGAAATACAAATGGAGAGATTACCAAAGCCCTTACGATTTTTCAATGAGTGTAGGTACATTTAGCTTTAGTGATAATGCATTACACCGTATTCATTTTCATCATCAAACCTTAAAAGACGAACAGGTAAACATCATCAATTCACGTTCAAGTAGTAATTTAAGTAAACGCAATTTTAACGCTAACATTCAAGGAGGTCCTTTAGGCTTGTTTGCTAGAAACAGAGTAAAATACCAACAGAGTTTTCTGGGTAAAAAAGCCACGCGTGACTTTGACTATACCGTTTCAGAAGAACTAGATAGCGCTACCGGAAATTGGTTATACGTATTAGAGTTTCATACTAAAACCACCAAAGCAGACTTAGACGATTTAGCATCACCCAACCCAAGAAACCGAAGACAATGGCTTAAAGCCAACAACCGCAAACTACTAAAAGGCAAAATTTATATCAACCAAACGGATTTAGCGATTGTACGTTATGAGTGTGTAGTGCCTAATCAACTCAAAGAATACTTCTGTGGCTATAAATTTAACCAGGTAAAGCATTTTGATTTTAAACTAGATGTCCGCTTTAAGAAAAAAGGCCACCTGTATTATATCGATAATCTTCGCCATGAGGATGAGTTTATCTATAAAGACAGCATCAGCTTAGCCACAACCTATTATTCGGCAATTTCAGAATTTAAAACTACAGCAATTACGACTGAAAACGTTAAGAAGTTTTCTAAGGACGATAATTTTGCCAATACCTCGTCTAATCAACTTTATGAATACCCCCTAGATTACGACACCAAATTCTGGACTAACTACAGCACTACAAACCCCATTTCAACCATAGATACCATCATCAGGAGCGATATGGAATTTGAGAAAACGCTTGAAACACAATTTAGAGATAAGCACCTCCGAAACGATACTATGCCAGCACCAATTGCTAAGATAGAACCGTATAGCTTCAAGATTCATGGGGAAACCTATACTGATAATTATGCTTGGTTAAAAGACACCAAAGCACCTAAGAACAATGAACCGGTAATGGATTATCTCCGTCAGGAAAACAACTTTACTGACAACTATACTATTCCACTAAAAAAAGCACAGCGGAACCTCTATAAACTACTTGTAAGTAAGGTTGAAAAAAACACCAGCTCGTTACCAGTAGAACGAAATGGTTATAGCTATTATGTTACTTATAGCGAAGAGGATGAGTATCCCATCTACTATAGAAAAGCTATTGCTAATGATACCCTACCCGAAGAACTACTCAACGTTAATGAACTAGCCAAAGAAAGAGATTATTACAAGGCTAGTTTAGGGGCTGTGAGTCCAGATAACCAACGCGTAGCCGTCTACGAAAACACAACCGGAACGGATGAATACACTCTAAAAATAAAAGACCTTACCAACCGCGCTTTTTTAACCGATTCAATCACTGGTGTCGGTAGTATGACTTGGTTAGACAACAACACCTTTTTGTATGTAGACATTGAAAAAGGCACCTATAGAGCTTCAAAAATTATGCGCCATGTTTTAGGAACTGATGCTAAAACCGATGCCGTTATCTACGAAGAAAAAGACCCCATGTTTAGTGTTAGTATTCAGAAATCAAAGTCTAAAGATTATATATTCTTAAGTGCTAGCAGCAGCACGTCTTCAGAAATCTGGTATTTAAAAACGGCTGATCCCATGGGGGACTTTAAAGTTATTCAACCCCGAGAAAAAGACCATTTATATGGCGTGGCTCATTATCAAGATTTGTTTTATATCGTCACTAATAAAAACGCACTCAACTATAAAATTGCCACTGTTCCTGTAGCAGACTTGTCTAAAGGCAAATGGACCGACATTATTCCACATCAAAAAGGCGTGTTAATTCAAGGTTTACAGGTCTTTGACAACTATCTTGTTATTAATGAAAAAGAAGACGCACAATCGCGCCTTAAAATCATAAATCAAACCACACAAAAGAGTCATGTTATTAAACTAAAAGAAGACTTTTACAATATTAGCCTGGGTTATAATCCAGATTTCGCAACCGATAGCTTACAATTCAGCTACAGTTCTTTTGAAACGCCACTAACCACGTATAAGTATCATATGGGCACCAAAAAGAAACGCCTGGTTAAACAACACAGCAAACCCCTTGGCATACCATATTTTAAATATGTGGTAGAACGCAAATGGGTGACGGCTAAAGATGGCCAACGTATTCCGCTTACCTTAATTAGAAATAAATACAATAGCAACAAAAATAATAATCATAAGGTGTATTTAACCTCTTACGGTTCTTATGGCTCAGGACAAAGTATTCCGAACGGCCCAACAGTGTACCATTTGGTTAATGCCGGATATGTGTATGCCATTGCACATATTAGAGGTGGTGACGATATGGGAAATGAATGGTACGAAGACGGCAAGCTGTTTAACAAGAAAAACACCTTTTCAGATTTTATAGCCTGTGCCGACTATCTTATTGCAGAAAACTATGCCAAACCAGGTAGTATTGTAGCCCAAGGCGGAAGCGCTGGCGGTTTACTTATGGGAGCCGTGGTTAATGAACGCCCAGAACTATTTAACACCGTTATTTTAGATGTGCCGTTTGTAGATGTCATTAACACTATGTTAGATGAAAAACTCCCCTTAACTGTGGGTGAATTTGAAGAGTGGGGTAATCCTAAAATTAAAAAAGACTATAATTATATTAAGTCGTATAGTCCTTATGATAATGTAAAAGCACAAAACTATCCTCATCTATTGTTCTTCACGGGGCTCAATGATACTAGAGTAGGGTATTGGGAACCTGCTAAAATGGTCGCTAAATTAAGAGCTACTAAAACCGATGATAACGTATTGTTACTTCAAACCGACTTTTCTAATGGCCATTCTGGTGGTTCGGGAAGATTTGCTGGCTTTAGAGATAGTGCTTATAAATTGGCTTTAATTTTTGAGTTTGAGCAATTAAGTAAACGTTCAGAATAAGCGGGTTATAGTTAAAATTATACTAGGTTTAAAAGAGTTCGTATTTTTACATTAAATAAATTAAACCTTAATGAGATATTTTTTTGCCCTAATATTAGCCTTTGGTTACAATTCGAAAACCATAAGTCAGGAAGAACAAATCTTAGTTCAATGCGACCCGATCACTGGTCTTTGTGAAATACCAGATTTTGAAGCTACAGAAAAGGATATTGAATGGAACGATGACGAAGAGCTCTTTTATATTGGTGACCCTATGTGCAGCTGGTGTTGGGGAATTTCTCCACAGATAAACGCTTTAGAACGTTATGCGACCCAAGAACACATAAAATTCAATCTCGTTATGGGCGGCTTACGACCTGGTGGAGGTCAAGACTGGAGTAAATCTTTTAAGCGTTTTTTAGAACACCATTGGCATCAGGTTAATGAAACATCTGGTCAACCTTTTAATTTTTCCATATTTAAAAAAGACGACTTTAATTACGATACCGAACCCGCTTGTAGAGCCGTAATTACCGTTAGAACAATAGCACCAGATAAAACTTTGACGTTTTATGAACTGGTACAGTATTATTTTTATGTAGAATCTAAGGATCCTAAGCAATTAGACTTTTATAAAGTGATTTGCGAAAAACTAGATATCGATTTTAAGACCTTTAGTGATACATTTAGTTCTGAGAGCATGAAAGTGGCTACCCAAAACGATTTTATAAAAAGTAGAGAATTGGGAGTCCGTGGATTTCCATCTATTATCTATAGGCATAACGATCAATTGTATACTATTGCTAGTGGTTATACCGAATTTGAAGACTTAAAAGCGGCGATTCAAAAATTGAAAAGCAAAAACGATTAATACCCCTTATTACCTAGCAAGTACTCCTTATCCTTTTTTAATTCTAGATTCTTGGTTCTTGCTGCCCTCTTTTTTTTTACTAACTTGTAGGTGCTAAGCAACTTAACACCAGATGTCTAGACAAAAGGGGATCTTAAAACTCGTAGGTACTTTAAATGGCCAATGCTTTTACAAGCTGAATGGGCAATACATTGTGCGCAAAGCTGTTGGGCCGTCTCGCGAGCGTATTGCTAACGATCCGGCTTATGCCAAGGTAAAAGGTAATAACCAAGAATTTGCAGCAGCATCACAATTATCTAAAGCTTTGAGGAAAGGTTTAGGTGACAAGGCTATACAGTTTAAACACCAGCATATGGCAAGCCGTTTAACCGGTTGTTGCCGTAAAATTATTCAAAAGGGGAGTGGTGCATTAGGAGAAAGGGAGGCCCATCTTTTTAATAATCCGGCAGCGCTTATAGGCTTTCAACTGAATAAGGACTTAGCGTTTGAGCAGTTATACCAGGCAACCCCCAAAGTGACGTCTAATACACAGCGGACTTTAGTTACAATAAGGTGTTTAGAAAGCTCAGCACACTTACATTATAGTGTTCCCAAAAAAGCGAGCCATTATCAACTGACGGTAGCTATAAGTTGTGTTTCTAAATTACAATGGCAGCCAAGTTTACAGGCTTACACAGCAGCACATCCCGAACAACAAAGCCTTGGTGGCACGGTACAAAGTCTAGCATTAGCAATAGATGCCGCCGCTACTGATCTTGAGCTAC
This sequence comes from Winogradskyella vidalii, assembly GCF_013403955.1. Lineage (GTDB taxonomy): Bacteria > Bacteroidota > Bacteroidia > Flavobacteriales > Flavobacteriaceae > Winogradskyella > Winogradskyella vidalii. The sequence continues at coordinate 165,794 of NZ_JABFDG010000006.1, forward strand.
AATGGCAAGCGCCCACTATAAATGGCATTTTAACCGACGTGGCTATAACGGTATGGTTAGGCATTGCTTATTTAAAACAGCAAGACCAAGGCTATGCTTGTTACGCCATACCACAAGCTATGCAGTGTATCGCTGTTATTTAAGGTGGTGGCTCTAGATTATAATTTCTTTTATTAATGGCTTTGATTTGAGTATCAAACGGGCTTGATACGTGAATGACTTGGGTTAGCCATGGCTATGGTATGGCTAAGACACGGGTTAGCTACGGGTGAACCTTATATTTGGTATGGTAGTGAATTGGGGTTGAGCGCTTGTTATTACTGGTGTGAGGTGTGTTTTGGTGAGGTAGTTCTATTTTACATAATAATGGTTGTTGTTGCTGTTAAGAAAAGCGCTATTAGGCTAATTGTTGTGATTGTCCTATAATATTCTGCGTAATGTAACTTGAGCTTTATTCACAAGGTTTCTATTTTAAGGAACACGCTTTTTACGAAGCGACGATAGGAGCGTAGTGGAATGTGAATTAAATGGTAATATTCTCATTAATAATCAAATCATTACGGAATACCGTAAACCTTTACTTGTTAAAATTTTATATCTTTGAGATAGAGTTTTTGAGTTATTAACTTTTCCTAAACATTACCTCTAGTTTAACATCGTCTTATAGCTAATATCATAATAAGACACAATTATTTATTTATGAAAATCAAAAAGATTAAAATTGAAAATTATAGACTTTTAAAACAGTTTTCAATTGATTTAGAGGAAATAATGTCTTTAGTGATTGGAAAAAACAATACAGGTAAAACCTCATTACTAACTGTAATTGATAATTTTCTGAATGGTCCTGATAAAAGCAAGTTTAAATTTGATGATTTTAATATTGATTTTAAAAATGAATTAAGAACCTTAATTGAAGGAGATATTCCAAACCAAGAGAATTATAAATCAGTCGGTATTAAGCTTAAGCTTTTTATAGAATATAATGAAGATGACAACTTAGCTAACCTTAGCAGAGTTATGATGGACTTAGACCCTGAAAACAAGTTTATTGTTTTAGGTTTTGAATATCATTTAACATACGATTCATTGGAGAGAATCAAACAAAAGTATACTGAATTTCAAGCTAAAGAAGTTGTAAAACTTGCTGAGGAAGTAAACTATAGACAGAAAGATATATTTTATTTTTTAAAAGTATATCAAGGGGAGTTCTTTAAATCTAGTCGAAAATCTATAGAATTCAATAGAGTAGATGAAATTGAAAATGAAGACAACTTCATTGATTTAGATGTTGAAAAAATATCAACTAAAGATATTATAAGTTTTAAATTCATTAGTGCTAAAAGAAGTGTTACAAATAAGGAGAATGACAAAACTCTATCAGGTCAAACTTCAGAAATTTATAATGCAACAGAAAAAACAGATGAGCAAAACGAAAAAATAGAGCAATTTAAAGACAAACTAATATCAACAGATTATACGCTATCAGAAATTTATGAAACTTTATTCGAAGATGTTGTTGAAAAAGTTCGAAAATTTGGAGGTATAAAAAGTGATGATTCCACCATTAAAATAGAATCTTCTTTACAACATAGAGAATTATTATCAGGAAATACAACAGTTATGTACAAGCATAATGACACAACTTTACCTGAATATAATAATGGCTTGGGTTATATGAACTTGATTAGCATGATATTTCAAATTGAAATATTAAGACAAGAATTCAAAAAGAGTAAAGATGAAAGACCTGCCGATATAAATTTGTTATTTATTGAAGAGCCTGAAGCGCATACACATCCTCAAATGCAGTATGTTTTTATTAAAAACATTAAATCTTTACTTGACCAAGGAATAGTTAGAGAAGATGGTGATAATAGAAAACTGCAAACAGTAATAACAACTCATTCCTCACACATAGTTTCTGAAAGTAATTTTGATGATGTAAAGTATCTTAAAAAAGAAGATGAAAATAATGTAATTGCCAAAAACCTAATTGACCTTAAAAAAGAGTACGAAACTGATTCACCACAGTATCAATTTTTGAAACAGTATTTAACAATAAGCAGAGCTGAAATATTTTTCGCTGACAAAGCTATTTTAATTGAAGGAGATACAGAAAGAATTTTGATTCCTACATTAATGAAAAAACTAGATAAGGAGGAAGAAAGACGTTTTATAGCTTTGGCACAGAAAGACCCGAAACTTCCTTTATCTTCTCAAAATATATCTATAATTGAGGTTGGAGCATATTCACAAATTTTTGAGAAATTCATTGAATTCATAGGTGTTAAATCTTTAATAATAACTGATTTAGATACAATTGGTGATGACACAAAAAAATGTAGAGTTGCTGTAGGAACTAACTACTCTAATGATGCGCTAAAACTATTTTTTAATAGTGCTACTCTAAATCAGTTGAAAGGATTTACGATTGATGATAAAAAAATTTCCAAAAATGAAGAAACCTGGCAATCCGATAGCAACGGTAATCTTTGTGTTGTTTATCAAACAGAAGAAAATGATATTACAGCGAGAAGCTTTGAAGATGCATTTATTCAAATTAATAGAGAATTTATTACACTTAAAAAAGATGATTTTAGAGGGTTAAAGAATAGAGATTTTTTTGATGTTGGAGCTAATGATTCTTATAAATTAGCAGAAGAATGTGTTAGAAAGAAAACACATTTTGCGTTAGATATTTTATTCCATACAGACGAAGAATTTACTAATTGGGAAATGCCTCTATACATTAAAGAAGGATTATTATGGTTGAAGTAGTAGAAGAAGAAGTGCTCGATGAATTTCAACAGATTATGAGCCATATTGGAAATGGCAATAACTTCTTATTGAGCGGTGGAGCTGGTAGTGGAAAAACATATACTTTAGTTCAAGTTATTAAAAAATGCATTGAAGATTTTCCTACTTCAAAAGTTGCTTGTATGACATATACTAATGCAGCTGTGAAAGAAATTGAAGAAAGAGTAAATCATAAAAACTTAAATGTTACTACAATTCACGACTTCCTATGGGATAATATAAAGCATTTTCAAAAAGAACTAAAACAAAGTCTCATAGATTTAGCGAACAATGATTTAATTACTAGAATTAAAATTGCAGATGTAGATACGGTTCCAAATGATTTTTTTGATGTATTGGAAAAAGAAATTCAATATAAAGAGTATTTACGCTTACAAGACGGCATAATATCTCACGATGAATTATTGATATTGGCTAATCACTTATTTAAAACATACCCAAAACTAAATGACATACTAAAAGATAGATTTAAGTTCATTTTTGTAGATGAATATCAAGATACTAGCAAATTAGTAATAGAGATTTTTTTAGAGCATTTTAAACTAAGTAATAAAAAAAATATCATTGGCTTTTTTGGAGATACAATGCAATGTATTTACGATAATACTGTTGGCAATTTAGATGCATATAAAGGCGCAGAAGATGACAAGGTTCGAGAAGTTAAAAAACAACAAAATAGAAGAAACCCAAAACTAGTTATTGATTTGGCTAATAGACTTAGAACAGATGATTTAGAACAAACTGAATCGGATGATAAAAATGCTCCAAATATGAATGAAGATGGCACCTTAAAGGCTGGAGATATTCGATTTTTATACTCTGATATTGAGAATATTCAAACAGTAAAAGAACATCTTGGTTGGGATTTTAGTGATTCAAAAAACACAAAAGAACTTAATTTAACTCATAATCTAATTGCAGATAAAGCTGGAATTAGAAACTTAATGAATATCTATAATAGTGATGGTATATTAAAATATAAAAATCAAGTTCGCAAATACATTAAAGATAATGGAATTGATGAAGATTTCACGGCTATGACTTTTGGAGAAGTTTTAGATTTTTTAGTAGGAGTAAACCCTACAAATAGTATGCGACGGTTTATTGATGATAATCCAGAATTATATGATAACGCCAGAAATCAAAATTGGGAAGTTTTCTCAAAGATATATGTAGATAAAGACCAATTACTTGATGACAAGAAACAAAGTGAAGATGATGAAAATAAAAAAGGTTCAAAAAGGGATGCTTTAATTAGACATTTGTTTAAAATAGAAACCAATATTTTTCTCTATTCTAACAAACGTTATAATGAATTTCTAAGAGCTACAGATTATAGATTTAGCATTCGAAGAATAGAAGACAAAAGAGCCTTAAAAGCAAGTATCGAATCATTAATTAATGTTGGAGAAAAAACTATTGAAGAAGTAATAAATGAAGCTAATGAAAATCGTGTTTGTTTAATTGATGATAAATTAGAAAGGTTTATAATTGATAAGGAGTATTTGTTTAACAGAGTTAAGAATGTAAAATATAAGGAATTCCAAAAATTATTTATTTACTTAGAAGGTTTTACTCCGTTTTCAACTCAACATAAAACCAAAGGAGCGGAATTTGATAATGTATTAGTGATTTTAGACAATGGAGGATGGAATAATTATAATTTTAAAAACCTCTTTTTAGTTGCAGGTTCTGAATCTGTACTAGAAAGAACTCAAAAACTATTCTATGTTTGTTGTACAAGGTCTAAAGAAAAATTAGCTATCTATTTCAATTCTCCAAGTGATGCCGTAATTGCAAAGGCTAAAGAATGGTTTGGAGAAGATAATGTTATTCCAGTTTAGAAAATTCTGCTATGAATTAGAAAAATAAATTATTTTCAGCTTGTAGTAAAGACGATAATTGTGCGTAATGGTCAAGATATATACAATAATAATTGTAACTCCGATAGCTCGACATAACTACTAGTCATATAAAACACTGACTTTTTGTTATTTGACGCAACCCTTTCGGAATTCCTGCATCTATAAGGTATCACTTAAAAACACATATTATGAAATTAGGACCATTACACTTATTGCTATTTTTAGGGTTTATATTACTTTCGGGTTGTAGTAATGACGATGATTGTACGGATACGGTTATAAACACCACAAGTCTTGAGATTGCATACGGCTGTACGGATACCAAATATCAAATGGATATAGAATTATCTGAAGATTTTATGATTATTAAAAACCAACTTGATTTTGCAGAATTTGTATCAGGTAGTTGCCAACCAACGATTGATTTTTCTATTTACGATTTGATTATTGGAAAAAAAGGACTTGCGAATGGGAATACTTCTATTGATTATGAGTTAATTAAAAATTGTGAGACTGAAAACGAAAACCTAATCGTAACTTTCAATCAAAATGAAACAGCTGAAGCCCCTAATTTGACATATCACGCTCTGATACCGAAACTTGAAGATGATCAAGAATTGCATGTTGAAATCATAATTAATTAAAAACGTGCTACGACATTGTTGTTGTAAAACATAAAAAATAAACTTTGAATTTAATAACAACAATTACGAATATACTACTTGAAGAAGGCGTTACTACAACTTATTCTGAAGACGATAATTGTTTAATATTTAGTGGCGTTTATAAGAATGAAACTCGTATTTTCTCAAAGGATATCGTTTTCAAAGACCATTTGATTGTATGGTTTCAAAAAGATGATTATGGAAATGCACTTTTGAGAAGTTTTAAAGGGAATTTAAATATCAACTATATTCCAGAATCAAATCACTCTGATTATGGCGATGGAATTGAATGCCTATATTTAAAAATAATTGACCACTCAATTATCTTTGTGTACAGAGAAAAACATTCAGATTACATTTGTTCAATTATGAATGGAATAGTTAAAAGAGAACGTCTTTATTTAGGAACTAAAAAAATTATTAAAGACAATATTCTTTACTTTAAAATTCCTGATTATGCTGAAAAAAATATCGGGTTTATAAAAAAACTAAAATTACCTGAACTGGAATATGATAAGGATTTATCAGAAATAGAATTGAACAAACTTAATATTCATTTAGAATCCAATTATTTTTTATATAACAGATTCAAATAGCTTGACATAAATTATGTCAAATTTCACACAAAAACATTATTACGCTACAAAATGATACAACAATTAGCTTGACATAATTACTAACGATATAAAACACTAGCGTGTCGTTATATCTGCAATTATGTCAAATATCGCCCAAAAGCGCTATTACGCTAATTGTTGTGATTGTACTATAATTTATATTATGTAAAATAGACTTTTTGTAAAACCACAATCCCATCACATAATATATCAAACCATGTATACTTAAGACGACGACACTAGAAATAAAAATACTTTTATACTTTCCGGTCTCTTCCAGCATCCAAACCAAGAATCAATTTCGCTACAGCAAATACAATCAATAATACTAAAGCATAATTCCAAATACGAGTTACATCATAAATAACACCCACTAAAAATGGTCCTGCGGCTGCAATAAAATAGCCAATGGATTGTACAATCCCAGAAAGTTCTGCTGCAGTTTCCGAATCTTCAGATCGTAAAACAATTAATAACAAAGCCAAACCAAAAGTTCCTCCAAGCGCCACACCTAAAAGACCAATCCAAAGTCCAACCAATCCAATATCAGGTAACATTAATCCAGCAAGAGCTATGATTTCCAAAATAGCTAAAACAGCAATAACTAAACGCTGATCTTTTCGGTAACCTGCCCATATAGGAACTAAAATAGCGCCTATAATTCCAGTCGTTTGCGATAAGGAAAGCATCCACCCTGCGTACGATGCGTCATAACCACGATCTAACAATATCGCTGGTAACCAAGCTACAGTGACATAAAATGCCGCAGATTGCAGTCCCATATAAAAAGCTAATTTCCAAACTAGTAGCGAACCACTAAGTTTTTTCATAGCCACTTTAAAACTGCGACTGGGTTTGGTGCGTTTAATATTCTTTATACTGGGAATCCAAAACATAATAGCGAGTACGGCCAATATGGCCCATACAGCTAATGATCCTCGCCAACCGAGATCCATTTCTATCGCTAATGGCACACTTAGTCCTGCTGCAAAAGCGGCACCTAAAGACAATACACCAGAAAATAAACTCGTTACAAATCCTGCTCTTTCAGGGAAATTTCGCTTGATTAGTGCTGGAATCAACACATTACCAAAGGCAATTGCGACTCCTAATAAAATGGTTCCAAAGTACAAATTAAAAACACCACCAACAGAACGAATACTGATACCTAAGGCTAATAAAATTAAAGATCCTAAAATCGTGTTTCCGATACCAAAACGTTTGGTAAATAAAGGCGTTATGGTAGATACCACACCAAATGCAAGCAACGGTAAAGTAGTTAATAAACCTAATAAAGTATCCGATAACTTTACATCAAAACGAATCATGTCTATTAACGGCCCAATACTAGATAATGCCGGTCTTAAATTAACCGACACCATTAAGACACCCACAAGTAGTAATGTTCGAGCGCCTTTACTTAATCCATTTTCATCTAATTTTGCCATACTAATTGAATAATGGACACCAATATGCCCCATTGTAATGAAATAAAATACTTCGAAAAAGACAGCAAAAATAGGCGTTTGAGATGAGAAGTTACTTTTTTAACTAAGGAGATTTACAGGGATTAGCAAAAAGAAGGAAACAACATCAATTGTCCCCATTTTATTAGCGTCTACTCCCCTCCTGTTATATAGTCGCCTTTGACATACTTATCTGCATATTGTTTTGTAAAATGCGCACCATATAAAAGAATGAGACTGGTATAAGACACCCAGAGCATAATTAATATTATGGAGCCTGCTGCGCCATAGGTGGAGCCTGGTTCCATGGTATTAAAATACCACGCAAGCAAGTACTTCCCTATTAAGAACATAAAGGTTGTTAAGGCGGCGCCTGTACGTACGGATTTCCATGAGATTTTAGCAGACGGTAAATATTTGAACATGGTAGCAAAAAGGATATAGATAAAGCCTACCGAAATTAAGAAATCGAAAACAAATAAATAATCGAACAGGTTTTCTGGTAAAATACGGTCGAGCTGTTTGCTAAATGTACTCAGTAACGAGGTTAGTACAAAACTGGTTAGTAGTAAAAACCCTAGAATTAGAATAAATCCAAAACTCTTTACACGACTCATCAGCGTGGCAACCACGTCATTTTTATAAGACGGTTCTTGTTCCCAGATAGAATCTAATGCCGATTGTAACTGAAAGAACACACCTGTAGACCCATAGAGCAAAGTTCCAATACCAATGATAGCCGCAAATACAGAGTTGTTTTTTCCACTCTGGTTGACAATCATCGTTCTGATTGCGTCGGCAGCATCTGGCCCGATGGTCTGCGAAATTTCACTTAATAATTCACCTCTAACAATATCTTCGCCCCAAACACTACCGACTACTTTTAAAATAATAATTACTAAAGCAGGTAGTGACAACACCGCATAATAAGCGACGATGGCACTGCGCTGAAAAGGCTCGCTTCCGAACCATGATTTGAACGCCGCCACCAATAATTTGGGCAATTGTTTAATATTGAATTTTTGTGTTTCGCTCATTGACTACGATGTTGTTTTATACCTAATATATACTTAATCTTCTTTTAACTAGTGCTTAACGCCTTGTATTATGCCTCTCCTCTAGCCGGATAATCTTTAGATAATACAAATTTGATGGCATTAATAATATCATCTAAACCAGGTCTTGCAAATGGCATGGTTTGAATAGATGCACAGTATAATTCTTGATTAGGACGTATAACAAATAAACCAGGTTCTATAAAGGTATCCGGTTCATCTTTAATTCCTTTAGAAATGTATAAGCCCCATTTTCTGGCTTCTTCTATTGGAAATTCATAACCTAAAGGCACATCACCAATATCCCATTCCTTATAGGTTTCCTCGGCTGTTGCTTTGGTATCGCTGCTTATAGCTACGACGTTGACCCCTAACTCATCGAATTTTGATAATTTACCCTGTAATTCTTCTAAGTATTTTTTACATACCGGACAGTGTAAACCTCTGTAAACAATAACTAAGGTAAAGGCTTCGGGGTCTTGTTTGCTTAAGCGCCACTCGGTACCATTGATAAGATCTATTGTTAATTCTGGTGTTTTCTCTCTTGGTTTTAACATGTTTATTCTTTTTAAGGTTTTGCAACTTAATTCTTAAGTCTGACAAGGTTTAAAATTATAACGATCAGCATCTAATCATTGTCACATTTAATAATAATCTTAATGGTATTGAAAACTAAGCTCAAGTTTTACGTCTCACCACGCCCCTTTTCTTATATGGTCAATAATTATCACATTCGCGTTAATGAGGTTCTGTGAAATATTGCAATTTGGAGTCTTAAAAATAACTTATGGAAACGAAACAACAAGATACATTTAAAACCATTAACCCAGCCAACGGTAATGAATTGGCCTCCTATCAGTATATGACGGATGCGCAAGTTGAAACCACTGTTAAGACATCTCATGAAGCCTTTTTATTATGGAAAACAAAATCGTTTGATGAACGTGGCCAAATTATCAAAGCAATAGGAAAAGCACTTCAAAAGCATAAAACGGAACTCGCCCAATTAATGACCGATGAAATGGGTAAACTACTCAAACAAAGTCATCAAGAAATTGACCTTTGCACTGGTATTTGTGATTATTCCGCAGAAAAAGCAACTGAAGTTTTAAAGCCTGAAGAACGTGAATTACAAAATGGAGGAAAAGGTATTATTAGCTATGCACCCATCGGTATTATTTATGGGATTCAACCATGGAATTATCCGGCTTATCAAGTGATTCGCTATAGTATTGTTAATCTGATGGCAGGAAACAGTGTGTTGTTAAAACACGCCTCTAATGTAACGGGTACCGCCAAATTATTAGAATCTATTTATAAGTCTGCAGGATTACCTGAAGGATTATTTAGTGTTATGGTTATTAATCATGAGCAGTCAGACAAACTCATTACTCATAAGCATGTCCGAGGGATTACCTTAACTGGAAGTCCGGTTGTAGGTGAAGCCATAGGAGAAAAAGCAGGTAAAGCCCTAAAGAAATCGGTTCTAGAATTAGGGAGTAACGATGCCTATATTGTGCTTGAGGATGCCGATTTAGAACTCGCCATAAAAAAATGTGTTATGGGACGTATCTATAACAATGGAGAAACTTGTATTGCTGCCAAACGCTTTATTGTGGTAGATGCCGTTTACGATGCATTTAAAGCAGGCTTTGTTAAAGCTATGGAAGCGCTAAAATTAGGAGACCCTACAGATGATGCTTCTAAATTAGGCCCAATGGCACGGGAAGATTTGCGAGAAACACTACATGAACAAGTTGAAAAAAGCGTTGCACATGGCGCAAAGATATTGTGCGGTGGTCAGATTCCTGAAGGCGAAGGTTTCTATTATCCGGCAACGGTGTTAGAATCGGTAACCAAAGGCCAACCGGCTTACGATGATGAGCTTTTTGGACCTGTAGCAGCACTGATTAAAGCCAAAGATGAAAGCGAGGCTATGGCGATTGCAAATGATAGCCGATTTGGACTTGGTGGTGGTATCTTCTCTACAAACGAACAACATGCCATTGAACTAGCTGAAACACAATTTGATACCGGAATGGTGTTTATTAATAAATTTGGATTAGCCGAACCTAATATGCCGTTTGGTGGTGTTAAAGATTCAGGATTTGGAAGAGAACACGGTGGTTTTGGAATGAAAGAATTTGTTAATGCAAAAGCCATTATGATTGGCTAATGGTATCCTATAAACACAGCGCAACTTATAACAGCCCTAAATAATGCCTGTTATAAGTTGCGCTATTATAATTAAAATGATTAAAAAGGTATTCTTTAGATAACAACACGTCATGGCGTGCTAATGGTCCGATTTATAAACCTTTACAAACGTATAATCGATAAAAGATAGACGTACAACTTACAAATTAGACCCCCAATCACAAAGGTTTTAACTTTGTAAATCAGATGTCCCTCTATCTATTAAATCTAAATATTATGGAAACAAAATTCTCTTTGTTTAACCAGGTTAATAGTTTATGTTACTGGTTATTAGTCTCAAGCGATTACAGAACGTCAGTGCATTTGGATGCAGAAAAAGACACTTACAGTGTTTGTATAACCCATGGAGGTATAGAACTCTATAGTAATACAATTAAAGGCTTTAGTAAAAGAAATGCGACGTTTTTAGAACACGAGTTAGATGGTATGGTTGCTGGATTATTACATTTAAAGCAAAATGTAGAACAGAAATCAGCTTAAACACTACTTGACGTTTCAATTATTATTTAAACGTATAAGACACACCTAAAGTGGCATAATGGAATAAGGAGAAGTTATAAACTTCATCATTATCGGCACCACCTTCTAAGATTCTGTAGCCTAAACGCATTACGGCTTGGTCAGAAAATTTGTAGGTCCCCGCTAACATAACATCTTCTGCTCTGCCTTGCTTTGCGGCTAAGGCATCACCTTGAAAAAGCAGACCGATTTTTTCATGAAAGGCCCAATGAAGTCGAAAGTTAATCAGCGGTACAAAGCCCACATTCTCTTTTTTAGCGCTTAAGTTATCACTGACGAGTTCGATTTCAGCATCTCTAATTTTACCTGTTAATCCTAATCCAAATTGAAACTTAGGGTTTCTTACAAAATCATAACGGTACGTTATACGGTAAGAGTTGAATTTATAGGATGCATCGAGTAATGTGTTTGCAGGAAATAATTCGCCTTCAAACGCAATAGGAAAATTAACCGAACCTGATGGTTTCACCGTTAAAGGCGCGTACAACACTGAAATGGTATGTTTAGAATTGATGGTATAGCCTGCTCTAATTCTGTAAAAGACACTAGAATTCACATCTAAATCGGAAGTTAATGAGACCAAAGTACCCGCATCTCCAGGTATCCTTACATCATTATAACCTGGAAATAAAGCGCCTGTTTCTACATCAATAAAGGCTTGAGCATTGCTTGGTGTGGTATGAATAAAAAATGCGATTGAAAAGACGGTGACTAGGGAAAGTAATCTATGTTTCATAAGAATTGAAGTATCATTGTTATTTAAGTAAGCCTAATATTCCACTACTTATAGTTATAATAATATGCATACTTAAGCTTTATCTAAAATACAAAAAGCTTTATTTCAATTTAACTTAAAACAAACTAAGTTTAACCGAAATGAAAGCTTTTTTAAACTCCTTTATATTGAAACTATATTCTTACTTTTTATAAAAGCATAAGCAATATACTAGCGTGCTAATTTACGAAGTGCCACCCATTGTTTTAACATCTCTCTAGAGTCAACTGCTGGGTAACCTAAAACTGTTTTTCCGGCAGCAACATCACCCATAACACCAGAGCCTGCACCTACTGTAGCACCAGAATGAATGGTTGTATGATCTTTTATAGACGCCGAACCACCAATAACCACACCATCGCCTAGAGTTACTGAGCCTGCTAAGCCAGAGCTTCCAGCCATAATACAAGAACGGCCAAGCACACAGTTATGTGCTATTTGAACCAGATTATCAATCTTACAGCCATCACCTATAATGGTAGAACTAAATTTACCACGATCCACACAAGAATTGGCCCCTATTTCTACTCCATTTCCAATAACTACATTACCAATGTGTGCAATCTTAACTAAGCCTCTACCGTCATCACTTGGGCGGTATCCAAAGCCATCAGCGCCAATACTTACATTATTATGAAAAATACACCCGCTACCGACTTCAGTACGTTCTCTAATGATAGTGCCCGACCAAATAGTCGTATGCGCTCCTATAGTTGTATCATCTAAAATGGTGACGTTAGGATAAATTGTAACATGATCTCCTAAAACCACATTTTTACCGATATAGGATCCCGCACCAACACGACAGCCTTCGCCTATAGTAACAGATTTATCAATGGTAGCAGCCGGATGAATAGCCGTTTCAAAATGCGGTGCTTCAGGTGTAAAAGCCTCTAATAATTTAGCCATTGCTAAATCGGCATTCTTTACTTTAATCAACACACGGTTGTCACCAGGTTCAATATCAATAGTATCATTTACAATTGCTAAACTGGCTTTAGAGTCGTTCCATAGTTTCGCAAATTTTCGACTCCCAATAAAGGTCGCCTGATTTTCAGTCGCTTTCTGAATTTGTTCTAAGCCTGTTATTTGATTTGTAGTTGTGCCTATAATGGTGCCGTTAATAATGGCGTTAATATCTTCTATTGAAAATGATTTCATTGGTAAAAATTAGGTGTTAATTAATAAAAACACAAGATAGTATTAAAATATGAAAAGGCCTTGCTATGAGGTTTGAAGAATTCTTACCATTTACATGGTGATTTCTCTAAACACAATGCCTAACGCCTTTTGAGTCTCTAGGACTTTTTGCATTTCACCAGGAATAATTAAGGCAATAGATTGGCCTGTTTTCCCTGCTCTTGCTGTTCTTCCGCTTCGGTGCGTGTAGTAATCTAAATGTTCTGGTAATTGATGATGTAAGACAAAGGCTAAATTATTAACATCGATACCTCTAGCAGAAACATCTGTAGAGATTAAGACCTGTAAGCTTTCATTTTTGAACGCTCGCATTACTTTATCGCGTTCTTTTTGTTGCATATCGCCTTCTAAAGCACCAACAGCAAAACCTTCTTTTTGTAATTGTTCTGCTAAGGCTTTGGTGCCTGCTTTAGTTCTACAAAAAATGATACCGCGTTCTTCTGGGCGCTTATCCAAGATTCGGATAATCATATTCACTTTGTCTTTAATGCTCGTTTGGATATAATGGTGTGATATATTTTCGTTAACCAAAGCATTTTTGTTCACCTCTACTCTAACCGCATCTTTAGACATGTAATTCTTTATGATGCTTTTGATTTCCTCGGGCATAGTTGCCGAAAACAACCAGGTTTGTCTTTTGGAAGTGTTGAATTTTAGTATTTTATTTAGGTCTTCTTTAAAGCCCATACTTAGCATTTCGTCAGCTTCATCTAGAACTAGAGTTTTTACTTTTGAAATATCAATAGTACCACGCTCTACCAAATCGAGTAAACGTCCGGGAGTTGCCACAATGATATGCGTTGTTCTAGAGAGGTTTTTAATTTGCTTGTCTATTTTTTCGCCACCATATACGCCTTCAGCAAAAATCTTCTGATCTACGTATTTTGTAAATCGGAACAATTGCTTTTGTATTTGCTGTACCAATTCGCGTGTTGGCGCAATGATTAACGCTTGTATATCAGAATTGTTAGGATTTATAGCGTGTAAAACGGGCAACCCAAACGCTGCTGTTTTACCAGTTCCGGTTTGTGCCAGTCCTATTAAATCGGTTTTAGAATCTAATAAGATAGGAATAACTGTTTCTTGTATTTCGGTTGGGTTTACAATATTAAGTTCTTTTAAGCCCTTTATGTAAGATTTGTGAACGCCGAGTTCTGAAAATGTTGTCATAATAATTGAATTATAGTGCAAAGGTAATTTGTTATTTCAATGAAATTCATCAATTCGAGTAAATTTTACGATTGAAAATGAGTGAAATTTGTATCGAGAATAAGAATTATTAATAACCATATTGTTCTCGATACGATTTTTCATCCTTCAAAATCACTCGAACTGACGTTTATATTTCCGATATAAGCTATAGTAATATTGTTAATGTTGGTCTTGTTTTTAGCTAGAACTACCAGCTAATAGGACGGTAATCTTTTAAGAATTTACCCGACCAGTGTTTCCCGGTGTTTATGCCATCAAACAACGGATCCATTACACGTGCTGCACCATCCACAATATCTAATGGAGGTTGAAAGTCGTGTAATTCTTGTTTGCGTTTGGCAAGTTCAGCAGGATCTTCATCAGTCACCCAACCGGTGTCTACAGCATTCATATAAATGCCTTCTTTGGCTAAACTACCTGCAGCCGTATGCGTTAACATATTTAAGGCGGCTTTTGCCATGTTGGTATGGGGATGACGGTCTTCTTTAAAGAAGGAATGAAACTTCCCTTCCATAGCTGACACATTGATAATGTGTTTTTTACCTGTGCTCTCCTTCTTCATTACTTCAGCTAGTCGGTTACACAAAACAAAAGGCGCTACGGAGTTTACCAATTGTACTTCAATCATTTCGGTGGTTTCAATTTCACCGAGTTTTAGTCGCCAGCTGTTGGTTTTTCTTAAATCGACTTGTTGTAAATCAGCATCTAATTTGCCTTCTGGAAAAACCTCTTGAGCCACCAAAGTATTATCGAAACTATAAGGAATTTGCGATAATTTAGCAGAGGCTCTTAAACCGATACCAGGTTCTGGTCCATGCCAAGTCACTGGCATATTTTTATTAGGAGATGCCCCAGACGTTAACTGTTGTAACTCTACCAAACATTCGGCGTGATCATTTAATAAATCGCGAGCATATTTTGGTAATTCCTCAATTGGTCGTTCTTCATTAGGCATTAAATGGCTGTAGAAACCTGCAGGACGTCTTACGGTTTGTGCTGCATTATTAATTAGGATGTCAAGGTTCTCATAGCGTTGTTCTATAAAGTTACAGAAGATTTCTACACTTGGGATATGTCTTAAATCGAGTCCATGGATTTTTAGTCGATGTCCCCATTCTGTAAAGTCTTCTTCTTGAGAAAAACGCAAAGCCGAATCTACAGGAAAACGTGTGGTTGCAATCACCGTAGCCCCACCACGCAATAGCATAAGTGTAATATGGTAGCCAATTTTTAATCTTGAGCCTGTAATTACGGCCACTTGGCCTTTTACATCGGCTGTTTGAAACCGTTTCGCATAGTTAAAATCGCCACATTCTTCACACATGGTATCATAGAAATGGTGCAGTTTGGTAAATAAGGTTTTACAAACGTAGCAGTTTCTTGGTGATTCTAGCTCCTGTTGCTCTTTAGCTTTTAAGTCGGCTTCGGCCAATAATTTAGGTGCTACAAAGACATGAGCTTCTCTAGCACTTCGGATACCGGTTTCTTTTCTGGCGTTTTTATCTCTTGCAGCCTGCTTTCGTTTGGCCGCTTTTTTGGCGTCTTTTTTACGTCGTGAAAACTCTTCGCGACTAGGACGAGATAATTGGCCAGAAGCTTTAATTAAAGCGGTACGTTGCGCCTTGGGAATCTCAAAAATTTGATCGGTATCAGCAACTAAACGTTCTAAAATAGAAATGCAGTTCTCAATCTCTTCAGAAGAAATGTCTTTAGATGCTTTGTTTGTGTCGTTGCTCATAAGTACTTGTAAATAAAAGATTAGGCGTCTTGAAGTTCTTTTTTAGACTTTCTATATAAATACGAATTAAAAATGCTTCGTCTAGCGAAACGCATTTGTTTATCTGAATTTATAAATTTAATAAAAACACCTTTAGGCACACCAAAATACTCATAAGTTGCGCCATCTAAAAAAGTAATTTCTAAAAGCTGCCCTTTGTGTTGGAAGTCAACAATACTAGAATCGGTAATAGTTGCCGTGTATTCTTCGAGGTTTGCCGCCTTAGTTTCTGGTGCAATACTCACTAAAAAATGATACCCATCAATGATTTCGACACTTTTTAACTCCGCTTCTTCTTGTCCGGCGTCACCATCCTGAAATTTATCGGGATGCCATTCTTTTACTAGGTTTCTGTATGATTTTTTTAAAGTTTTTAAATCTATGGAATCTTCTACAGAAAATAACTTTTTGTACTGGTTGATGCGCTTCATATTTAGTGCTTTATTTTGAGGCGCGAAATTACGTTAAAATATAAGATGTATGCTATTTATTTTTTAAGCACTTATATTCCTTTTTATATCGCATCAGATTTATAAGCACAAAACATTTATAAAGATAGGTTTAACAGTAGGTTTAGTGAGGTTTTTAATTAATTAACAACTTCAACACACAGATGATTTAGCTTCAACTCAACCCCTTAATTAACATTTATTTAGGTTAAAGTTTTTTTAACGTACGGTCTATTTTGAGTTGAAACACGTTCCTTTATCACATCAATCAATCCAACCATGCGTTTTTTTACATTAATAATCGTTCTGCTGTGCTTTCCTTTTCTCAATTTTAGTCAAACTTTAAATGGAAAGGTCTATGATGCAAAAGGCACTTTAAAAAACATTAAAGTCCTTAATAAAACTCAAAATATATTAACGGCAACTAATGACAACGGCAATTTTAGTTTAGAAGCCAAAGTAAATGATACCATTGCGTTTGGTTCACTGTTTTATCATAATCAACAGGTTGTGTTAAGTGCGTTTCATTTTGAAGGTACTGCAGTTTTTGAACTTAAGGAAATCCTTAACGAACTCGATGAAGTTGAGGTTATGGCAGAACCCGAGGAACTTGTTTTTAATGAAGAAACTTATAACGTTGATCTTCAAAATTTAATACAGACAGATATTAAAAATAATCCTGAAAAATATGCGCCTTTAGGCAGTAATCAAGGTGTTGATTTTGTGTATCTCGCCAAAAAACTTATTGACCTAATTAAGTCTAAAAAACCAAAAACTATTGAAGAAAGCACCATTACCTACGAGAACTTCACCCACCTTATTGAAAACAGTACATTTTTTAATAGTCGGCTGTTAACCGATGATTTAAATATTCCTGAAGCTCATAAAAACCTGTTTTTAGACTTCTGTGCAGCAAAACAAATGCCTTTAACACTCCTTAAAGAAGAAAATAAAATGCAATTGCTTGAAGAATTGGTCTTAAATAGTCAGCTGTTTTTGATTATTTTAGAGGAATATGGTGAGGCTAATGTTAACAAGGAATAATTAGCATCTTATAATTTATAGCGTAACTATACTAAATCCTAACTTCAAAAGTTATATTTTTAAAGCCTTAATTATATTTACGTTTTATGAAGCGATTGCTATCATTTTTACTGTGTTTCGGAATCTTGATGTTTTGGAGTTCTTGCCGAGAAGATTTTGAATTTTCACCTAGCCAAGGTCAGTTAGAATTTGTCAAAGACACCATTTATTTAGATACTGTTTTTTCAACCATTGGCTCTAGCACTTACAACTTAAAAGTTTATAACCGTAGTGATGACGATATCGTTATCCCAACCATACAATTAGAAAACGGAGAAAGCTCACTTTACAGAATGAATGTAGACGGTTCTACCGGATTAGAAGGTGAAGGGCAAGTTGGTAAATTTTTTGAAGATGTAGAATTATTAGCTAATGATAGTTTATATATATTTATTGAAACAACTATTGATATCGCTTCACCAGACTTAGGCGCTTTAGAAAATCAATTCTTATATACCGATCGTATTTTATTTGATTCTGGTAGTGAACAGCAAGATGTTGATGTGGTGACTTTAGTTAAAGATGCTGTTTTTATTTATCCTGAAAAAGATGACGATACCGATATAATAGAAACCCTAACCTTTGATGTTGATGGCGATGGTACACCAGACGAAACCACATTACAAGGCCGTTTTCTTGGTGATGACGAATTGACGTTTACCAATGAAAAACCATATGTTATTTATGGTTATGCTGGTGTTGGCGCAGGAAAAACCTTAACGATGGAAGCTGGAGCACGCGTACATTTTCATGCCGATTCTGGTATTATAATAACGAGTAATGGCTCATTACAAATTAATGGGGAATTAAGTAACGACCAAGAACTTTTGGAAAATGAAGTGATTTTAGAAGGTGACCGACTTGAGCCGTTGTATGCGGATATTCCGGGGCAATGGGGCACCATCTGGTTATTTAATGACAGTGAAAATAACAGTATTAATTATACCACTATAAAAAATGCGACAATAGGAATTATTGCGGAAGGCAACCAAGATGCAACCAATGCTAAATTAAGCATACGCAATTCGCAAATTTACAATACCAGTAGTTTTGGGATTAGAGCCACTGGATCGTCTATAACTGCAGAGAATTTAGTGATTAATAATTCCGGACAAGCCGCTTTTGCAGGTACCTACGGTGGAACATACAATTTTACCCATTGTACCATTGCTAATTATTGGAACAGTAGTTTTAGAGAATACCCTGCCCTACTCCTTAATGATTATGTGGTTGATGAAAACAACGTTGTTTATACTAACGCCCTAACTGAAGCTAATTTTAATAACTGTATTATCTATGGTAATGATAATCCGGAGTTTATTTTAGAAAGTGAAGGCGATATTTTTAATTATAAATTTACGAATTGTTTATTAAGATTTGATGATTCTAGTCTTGAAGGCAGCGGTAATTATAATTTTGATGACCCTACACATTACGCAAACAACGTATTTAATCTTAATCCACAATTTGAAGATGCTTTTGAAAACAAAATGCGTATAGGCGACAATTCTGGTGCAGCAGGTATTGGTCTGTCTACGTTTGCGTCTCAAGTACCTGAGGATCTTTTAGGAGTAAGTAGAACCGCTTCGACAGATGCTGGTGCTTACCAGAGTATTGAATTTGAAGATTAACGCGGTCTTTGGAATAATTGTTGATGGATTAAATGAGCAACGCTTACATCTCTAAACATCATGATTTCGAAAAAATTACACACCTGCTTATTCTTTTTGCTTTTAGTCATTAGCACCTTAAGTTCAAAAGCCCAAAATTTTGAGCTCATTAATGCAAGTTTACAACTATTGAATAGTGCTAACAGCAGTTGTAGCTGTGACTGCATTACTGAGCTAAATACTAAGGTCCCTGTTTATGAAGGTAAAATCACTTTAAAAGATCGTACTGTTTTAACAGGGGAAATCAGCGTTAATCAGCAATTTCAAAATAGATTAATTACCCTTTTTAAAAGTGATGATCAGTATGAAGCTATAGCCAACGCAACAATTAAAGACGTTAGTATATTTAATAGTGATACTATACTTACTGATGTCACAAAGTTTGTGAATATCAATGACGATGATAGGCTTTATAGATTAGTTTATGACAATGCTGATGAAACACGTGTTTACGACAGCTCGAGCAAACTCACAGATACGGATTTAGTAGGCCGAATCTTTATTATAAAACACAACACCTTAATAGATACTTGGAATTTTTGGTCATCGGGACCTAAAAAGGATTTGATTAATTACCTTAATGATAGAGACGACACAACTTACAAACGGCGAGATTTTGAAAGCTTAACAGATTTATTTGCTAAGCTATAACACTTATGTAAAGTAAAAAGCCTTTCAATATAAATTGAAAGGCTTTTTGTATCATATATAAAGACCTAAATGGTTTTGAGGTCAATTATATGTTAAGCATTAAATAAAGGACGTCCGCCCATGAGCGTGTTTACTTTTTCGGCAACCCCTTCTAATACGGTTTCATTATCGTGATTTGTTAATACTTCATCCACTAAATCTACAATGTATGGCATATCTGTTTCTTTTAAACCTCTTGTAGTAATAGCAGCTGTTCCTATTCTAATCCCAGAGGTTACAAAAGGTGATTCTGTATCAAAAGGCACCATATTCTTATTCACAGTAATATCTGCTTTTACTAAAGCATTTTCAGCATCTTTACCCGTAATATCTTTATTTCTAAGGTCAATAAGCATCATATGGTTATCCGTTCCGCCAGAAATTAAATGGTAATCTTTAGCAACAAAAGCTTTTGCCATAGCATCGGCATTATGTTTTACTTGTAACATATAGTGCATAAAGTCATCGGTTAATGCTTCACCAAACGCAATCGCTTTAGCAGCAATAATATGTTCTAATGGTCCACCTTGGTTTCCTGGAAATACACCAGAGTCTAATAAGCCCGACATTTTGCGAAGCTTACCACTCTTTAAAGTGATTCCAAATGGATTATCAATATTTTCGCCCATCATAATCATACCACCTCTTGGTCCACGCAATGTTTTGTGTGTGGTTGTGGTTACCACGTGGCAATGCGGCATTGGGTCATTTAATATTCCTTTAGCAATTAAACCTGCAGGATGTGAAATATCGGCTAATAAAACAGCGCCTACACTATCTGCAACCTCTCTAAATTTTGCAAAATCGATATCTCTAGAATACGCAGAAGCACCAGCAATAATCAGTTTAGGTTGTTCTTTTTGCGCTTGATCTGCTAACATATCGTAATCAATACGTCCGGTATCTTTCTTTACACCATAAAATGTAGGGCGGTATAATTTTCCAGAAAAATTAACAGGAGAACCATGCGTTAAGTGTCCACCATGAGATAAATCGAATCCTAAGATAGTATCCCCAGGTTTTAAACAAGCATGAAAAACAGCGGTGTTTGCCTGACTCCCTGAGTGGGGTTGTACGTTAGCATAAGCAGCACCAAATAAAGTTTTAGCACGTTCAATGGCAATAGTTTCAACTTCATCTACTACTTCACAGCCACCGTAATAACGTTTACCAGGATAACCCTCCGCATATTTATTAGTTAACACAGAACCAGAAGCTTCCAAGACTTGGTTGCTCACAAAATTTTCTGAGGCAATCAATTCTATACCATCAGTTTGGCGTTCTTTTTCGGCTTTAATAAGTTCAAATATTTGTTCGTCGCGTTGCATATAAAAAGTGTTTGTTAAATCGATACAAAAATAGTGAATACATTAGTTTAAATATCAAAAATTATGTAGGTTTGAATTAATTTAATGAACATTTAATCAACAATAATATATGCCATTATCCGCTAACAATCCCGATCGTACTTCTTGGTTACATGTCGGTAAAAATTCAGATTTCCCTATTCAGAACATTCCTTTTGGTGTTTTCTTAACTCGAGATGATATCATAACTATTGGAACTAGAATTGGAGATACTGCTATTGACCTAGGTGCTTTACATCAATTAGGCTATTTTAAAGGCATCCCATTAACAGATGATATTTTTTTACAAGACACCTTAAATGATTTTATTGCAGACGGTAGAAAAACATGGCGTTTGGTGAGAAATAGAATTGCCGAGATTTTTGATGCTGATAATGAGACTTTAAAGAATAACGTTCCACATAAGGAAACCATTTTATTTCGTTTAGATGAAATTGAAATGCAATTGCCAATACAAGTTGGTGATTATACCGATTTTTATGCCAGCAAAGAACACGCTACTAATGTAGGAACGATGTTTAGAGACCCCGACAATGCCTTAATGCCTAATTGGGTACATATGCCAGTAGGCTACCATGGTCGAAGTTCTTCTATTATTCCTTCGGAAATTCCTATTTTTCGTCCACAAGGACAAACATTACCTGCAGATTCAGATCAACCAGTATTTGGTCCTTCTAAATTAGTAGATTTTGAATTGGAGATGGCCTTCATTACTACAGATGCTAATGATTTGGGCGAACCTATTCCGATTGAAGAAACTGAAGAATATATTTTCGGATTGGTCTTATTTAATGATTGGTCGGCACGCGATATTCAAAAATGGGAATACGTACCACTTGGGCCGTTCTTAGGAAAAAGTTTTGCCTCGTCTATGTCACCTTGGATTGTAACGTTAGATGCTTTAGAACCGTTTAGAATTGAAAGTCCAAAGCAGAGTCCAAAACCACTTAAATACCTTCAGACCAAAGGCAAAAAGAGTTTTGATATTAATCTAGAGGTTGGCATTCAGCCAAAAGGCGTTAAAGAAACCATTGTTAGTAAGACTAACTTTAAATATATGTACTGGAATATGGCTCAGCAATTAGCCCACCACACCGTTAATGGTTGTCCTGTGAATTCTGGTGATATGATGGGAAGTGGAACAATTTCTGGACCAACACCAGATGCTTATGGGTCAATGTTAGAATTGACTTGGAAAGGAACTAAACCTTTGCAAATGAAAGACGGCACAGAACGAAAATTCATTAACGACCACGATACGGTTATTATGAGAGGTTATTGTGAAAATGATGATGTTCGTATTGGTTTTGGACAGGTAAAAACAAAATTATTACCTGTTTTTGATTCTAAGAAAAAGAAGAAATAGGTTGAGGTATCCACCTAAATAATATATTGAAAAGAAGATTAGGGCTAAGTGCTTTAATCTTCTTTTTTTTGCTCTCACTGCGAATGGCGATTATGAAAATTATTACACAAAGCTCCACTAATAAGGCACAAAGATTCACGGAGAAATTGTTCTGAACAATTAACTTAATGTACTAACCCACTAAACACCGCGACTAAAACCCAGCCTCACAACTAAACCGAACCCACTCACGTTTCACAGGATGTTCAAACTCTAGAGTTTCGGCATGCAAATGTAATCGATTAGAAGGTGTACCATATAAATCATCGCCAACAATAGGCAGATTTAAGCCCTTATGATGGGCCGCGTGAACACGTAGCTGGTGTGTACGACCAGAAATAGGATAAAAATGAATTCTGGTTTTATAATCTTTAACTGCAATCACTTTATAATTTGTAGTCGCTGATTTACCATGTTTATCACAGACTAACTGCCTTGGGCGGTTATTTAAATCGACCCGAAGTGGTAAATTAATGATACCTGCTTTAGATTCTAAAACACCATCTAGCAAAGCCACATAGCGTTTTTTGATGGTACGATTTATAAATTGCTTTTGAAGCATTTTATGCGTGCGTTCATTTTTTGCAACCAACAACAAACCCGAGGTAGACATATCTAAACGGTGTAATAATAAAGGGCCTGTGGCATTAGGTAAATAAGTCTGCATACGGGTTAAAACGGAGTCTTTAATGGTCTTTCCGGGAACCGATAAAAATTCTGGCGGCTTGTTTACGAGTAATAAAAAATCATCCTCATATATAATTTCTAATTCCCCATTAAAAACACCTGCGGTTTCAATAGGATTAGGTTCCACATCTAAACCCTGCATCATATGACCCAAAATAGGTTCGCAACGTCCACGACAAGACGGATAAAATTGCCCGTGTTTTCTAACTTCAGCTGTTGGTGAGATGCCCCAATAAAACTCGGCCATCGCTATAGGTTTTAATTGATTTTCATAAGCATACTGAAATAATTTAGGCGCAGCACATTCGCCCGCAGCTACAGGAGGCTTACCCAAATCTGTGGATTTAAAAATAGCTATTAAATCTTTGGTTTCACCTTTGGCATTGAGAAATTGATACTGAGCGTGAATTCGTGCTTGTAAATCAGCAGAGCGTTGTTTTCGTTCTAATTTTAAATTTTCTATAGGGTTTACCAATGCCTCTAAATGTTGTTCTGCTGTTGCAACTTCGGTTTCAAGATCTAATTTTAAGTATTTTAAATCTATATTAGATTGGATACTTTCTTGTTTCAAAAGTTCAAAAAGGGTTTCCTGTTCGGGGTGTGATAATTCTTTAGCAGCCACTGCCCTACGCTTTTTCCTGTTTAATTTTTCAGCTTTAGCATGTGTTTTAAAAGCTTCAAGGGTTTCAATATGATTTGCCTTAGCTTGTTTAAGCATTAGCCTGGCTTTCTCTAATTCTGGCTGTTGTTCTAAGCTATCAATTTCAGCAGTTAACTGATTTAAATAAGCTTCATTTTTTTTATAAAATCCGTCTTTATTTAAGGTGTCATAAATAGGTGGTACAAACCCTCTTAAATAATTACGTTCGGCTAATTTCCCTGAAAACGCCACGATAAATCCCAATTGATTTTCAGGCGTTTCAACAAGCATTACGCCAAACATTTTTCCAATTTTCAAACCTGTTTTAGATGAGTCGAGTCCAAAATTATGTTCAAAATCGGTCTGACTGCTTAAATAGGTTTTTACCGCATTGGCAGCTTTAACACAAAGCGGATGTGGTGTATAATAAAACGGAAAAGTAAATTGTTTCGGCCGGTTTTCGGAGTGTAATTCTATAGGGTGAAAACAGCCATTTTCTGGATTAAACATGCGCCTTTTTATTGATTTGCAAAGAAACAAAAATATAGAAAAGCGCCGTTTTAATTCTTATGAAACTTTTGATTGATTGAATCTGAAATGTCAATCCATAAAAATTCATAAATTTGAACTCTAAACACTTTGGCATCAAAATTGGAAACACTAAAAAATATAACCCACTAAACACAAGATTATGAAAAAAATTCTACTCCTCTCAGTTCTTATCACGGTACTCATATCTTGTAGTGCCAAAAAACAAATGGAAACTGCTATTAGTCATGGTAATTACGATGAAGCTATTGCTGAAGCTTTAAAAAAACTAGAAAACAATAAAGACAAAAAGCGTAAGCAAGATTATATTGTCTTATTAGAAGAAGCCTACAACAAAGTTTTAGCAGAAGATTTAAAAACCATCAAGCACCTCAAAAAAGATGGTAACCCTGAACAATATGAAACCATTTATGAAATTTATGCTGATTTAGAAGCGCGACAAACCGCCATTAAGCGTGTAATGCCATTAGAAATTGACGGTAAAACCTTAGAATTAGAATTTAAGGACTATAGTACCGAAATGGTAGACTATAGATATAAAACATCAGACTATTTAATTAATGAAGGTATAGCCCTTTTAGACTCTAATAACAAAGCAAATGCTAGAAAGGCGCATGAGATTTTTAGTTATATAGAACGTATTAATCCGAATTTTGAAGAAAACAGAAGCTTAATTACCGAAGCCCATTTAAAAGGTATGGATTATGTGCATATTTCTGTAGAAAACCAAACGGCGCAAATTATTCCACAAGAGTTAGAAGCTGAATTGGTTGATTTTAATACTTATGGATTAAATCAATTTTGGACCACCTACCACGCTGATATTGATACAACACTTACTTATGATTACGCCATGCAATTGCAATTAAAGCAAATTAATATTTCTCCTGAACGTATTAGCGAACGAGAAATTGTAAGAGAAAAAGAAGTTATTGATGGCTGGGAATACCAATTAGACCGTGCCGGAAACGTAAGAAAAGATAGTTTAGGTAATGATATAAAGGTTGATAAAATTATAAATGTTAAAGCACGTCTTTTAGAAGTTATACAAACCAAATCGGCACAAGTTGTAGCTAATGTTGTTTATACCGATTTATATAAACAACAAATTATGGATAGCTTTCCTATTGATAGCGGTTATGTGTTTGAAAACGTATTTGCAAGCTTTAAAGGCGACAAGCGAGCTTTACATAAAGATGATTTACCGCTTATAAAGCAAAGACAAGTCCCGTTTCCAAGCAATGAACAAATGGTGTTTGACTCCGGAGAAGATTTAAAACTTAAGTTAAAAGACTTGATAGGCGCTTATCAAATAACAAAACCTTAGCTGCCTGACTGCTATCGTTAATATTTTGGTTTTAAATAAAATTGACCTGCAAGATTATATGATGACTGAGCGTAGTTGAAGTCAAAGTCTTGCAGGTTTTTTTGGTTGATAAGCTGTACCTACAAAATTAAAAAAAACTTGCAGGATAATTAAGCAAGAAAAGGCAAGTTGGTAAATTACCTTATTTATCTTTTAAAGTGTTATATAAATGCCTGGTAGAGCCCAGTCGAAACCTATGTCTAGTAGAAAAACAATCCTTGTTTGTTTCTAAAAAAGTCTATTTTAAAGTCTTATTTATTTAACAGACCGTTTTGCATCGACTAACGTCTGTAAAAAACAAACGCATCTTTTTTATAGAATGAGTAATATTTAAAGAAAATCGCTATAAAAATGACATTCCACTTTCTCCTGTATAAAGATTGACAACAACAGCTTTTAATAGAGAATTTTTACCAGTTAACGGATTTATAATCAACTCTATTGATTTCAATTTATATTTGTGCATCCCTTTAGAATTATTAGCAATCATGAGACCTTTTGTGTTGATTTAAATTGTTTTTAAATTTTTGTGCTTTTATGTATTGTAAGACCACTATTGTTTTTTGAAAAAAATGAAACCTCGTTCAAGTCTAAGATTTGAAAACCGTGGTTTTTATTTTGACTAAAAATAAATAGTACTAAATCGCTGTTAAACCTTTGTTTAATAATGATTTAAAGATGGGTAGTTATTGGTTTAATCCGCTGATAATTTAACCTAATTTCAATACCTTTAAGTAGACTTATTTAACAGCAATTTGATAAATATAAAAGCGCCATACAATCTTCTTAAATGTAGCTATTTGCAACCGTAAAACAACACTTTATCGGAGATTTATGTCGTTTTGTCGAGAATTTATTTTGAAAAGTCGTTTAATCGTTCTATATTTGGCATCCCTCTACAGTTATGAAAATAACACTTTAATTACAACCATTGAATATAGCGCTAAACCTCTTAGGACCAAATGAATATTGTGTATTGCAATAAACTATGATGAACATGAAAAAAAGTGGCCTTCTGTTAATACAATTTTTAATTGCATTAACCTTTACTGTTAGCTTATCAGCGCAAGATGCGTTTATTACCACTTGGGATACTACTAATTATAATGGCGGTACCGAGTCACCGACAGGTACCATAAGAATACCGATGACTGGTGGGCCATACATCGTAGATTGGGGTGATGGTACTACGTCTACACATACTGTTGCACTAGGCGGTTATGCTGAACATATCTATACCACAAATGGCATTTATACGGTTACTATCACTGGAAGTTACGATAGAATTTATTTTAACAATAGTCGTGACCGAAGAAAAATACTTGAAATCAACCAATGGGGTACTAACCAATGGACCTCTATGGAAAAGGCTTTTGCCGGATGTACTAATTTAGTACTAAACCAATATAACACCTCAGAAGCTCCTGATTTGAGTATTCCTAATTTATATTTTTATGAAGATTATGATTTTATCCTAAAAGGCATGAGTTTAAAAAGTATGTTTGCAAGTGCTACAAGCTTTGATTCAGATATTGGGCATTGGGATATAACTAACATTACTACAGCAGAAAATATGTTTGGACCTGTAGAT
The DNA here is from genome assembly GCF_013403955.1 of Winogradskyella vidalii. Classification (GTDB taxonomy): domain Bacteria; phylum Bacteroidota; class Bacteroidia; order Flavobacteriales; family Flavobacteriaceae; genus Winogradskyella; species Winogradskyella vidalii. The sequence goes on from NZ_JABFDG010000006.1 coordinate 193,479, forward strand.
GGTAGTTCTCCTGCCGTTACAATATCAACTGAGAATTATGAAGGTATACTAATAGGATGGGCTAGTCAAATGGATTCGTTTTCTCCTATTAGATATGACGATTTTTATGTTAATTTAAACTTCCATGGTGGTAATAGCTATTATTGCTCTACAGCTGCTATAAATGCGAGAGCTAGTTTAGATAATAATGGAACTAATGGTACTGGTTGGGACACTATTACTGATGGCGGCTTAGAACCTCCTTATGCAATTTGTCCTGACGATATTGAATTTGTTTTAGACTCTAGTGTTGGTACAACAACATTAACTATAGCCGATTTAGGCGGTATTGAGAACCTATTTGAAATAAATTGTGGTACTGCTACTGTTGCAATAACTAATGGCACTACTAGTTTTGATTGTACCAATGTAAGTAATGAATACCCAATTGAGATAACCGCTACAAGTTCTAATGGTACGACGGCCAACTGCACTGTAAATGTAAAGATACTCGCACCTGCACCTACGTTTACTCCTGCAGAATTAGCAGCCTTTGGCACGGTAGAAAGACAATGTAATTATACTTTTGATTATAGAGATGCACCTGAAGGCATTGATGGATGTACTGGTGACCCTATTTATGGCGTACCTAGTCAATCTTCACCAATTCTTACCACAACCACTTTAACATGGACCTACACTAGTGCAGATGGTGCTTCTACCACATTAACTCAAGATGTTATTATCACTGATGGTGCTTTTGCAAATTATACGGATGTAGGGAGTGGCAGTTGTGATGAAACTACCATTCAATTAGATGCTAATGATGATTTAGATGGTAGTTGGACTGCAACATCCACTACGGGAGGTGCTTTTTCATTTTCTGATAGTTCTGCTTTTAATTCAACATTCACTGGAGAAAGTGGAGAAAGCTACAACATAACTTGGACATTAGACGACGAAACAAGTTGCCCTGAAGCACAATGGTCATCGACCATAACAGTAGATTTTCCTGACTGCGGTAATAATATTGACTTTAACGGTTTAGATAACAGCATAAATTTTGGTGATAATTACGATTTAACTACGGGCACTACGGGCAGTTTTAGTATTGAAGTTTGGGTTAAATCTGAAGCAGAAAACACCAATATTCAAACTATTCTATCTAAGCGTGACGCCGATAACCTTTCAACGGGTTATGATCTTCGTATATTAGATGGCGAAATTTCATTTAATGCCAATAATGAAACTAATGTTGTATCATCTACAATCACTACAGGACGTTGGTATCACATTGCAATAACCTACAATTCTGGCACATATACATTGTATAAAGATGGTAAAAGTAAAACTTCTAATTCCTCAGTAGCAATACCTACACCAAATTCTGCCAACATGCGCTTAGGTGCCATGGCAAGAAGTAATAATTTACCTACTCATTATTTTAATGGCTGGCTAGACGAACTCCGCATCTGGAACGTGGCTTTAAGTACAGATCAAATTCAAGAAATGATGAACCAAGAAATTGAAGCTAATGGAACTTCGGTTTCGGGTAGTGTTCTTGGTTTAGATATCACAGGACTTCATTGGACAGATTTAGACGGTTATTACCAAATGAACCAGACTACAACAGATATTAATGAAGGGTATTTAAATCCAAATAAAGGAACGACTAAAGGCCGTTTAGTTAGTATGATGACTACTCAACCAGAAACGGCACCATTACCTTATATGACTAGTACCAATGGCACATGGGACACCGCTAGTACTTGGCTTAATAACAGTGATCAAATGTTACCGAATACAGATAGTGTTAACTGGAACATAGTTAAATTATCACATAACATTACGTCTGGGAACAGAGCGACAACCCTTCTTGGTTTAGTAGTAGATAACAATACCTACACCATTACCAATGACCAAGAATTAAACGTTACCAAATACTTAAAAATTAATGGCACCTTAGATTTAGAAGGCGAATCGCAACTCATACAACCCGAAGGAAGTATTGTTGATTATACTGGAATTGGTAAATTAGAACGTGATCAACAAGGAACTACTAACCTTTATAATTATAATTATTGGGGAAGTCCGGTGAGTAATTTAGGAACTTCAGATAATAGAACTTATGCTTTAGGGTCGGTATTATATGACGGTACAAATCTAGTAAACTGGAATACGGATCATGATCCTCTAGTAGCAACCAGTCCAATTACAATCAGCAGCCGTTGGCTATATACGTATGCGAATTTTGATGGTACTTATGAAGAATGGAATTCTATTAATGAAAGCTACAATATTCCTGTAGGTCTAGGATTTACTATGAAAGGGAGTGGCGCCGCAACCTCTGAACAAAATTACACGTTTATAGGACAGCCTAATAATGGTATAATTACTAGAGATATAAGTGCTAATAACGAGACGCTTGTAGGCAATCCCTACCCTTCTGCCATTGACGCTCAGCAGTTTATTTCTGATAATGAAGATGCTTTATTAGACGGCAAAGTGATATTCTGGGAGCAGGCACCAAGCAATAACTCTCATAATTTATCAGCTTACCAAGGTCGGTATTCTTATTATAATTATATTGGTGGCACTGCGGCTACTGGAAATGAAGTAACACCTTCGCAAATAGATGGTTCAGGAGATGCATCTAAAATACCAGAACGCTATATCCCTGTAGCACAAGGTTTCTTTGTGAATGCCGATTCAGTTGATGGTACAATTACCTTTAAAAATAGCCAACGTAAATTTAAGACTGAAGACTCTGAGTCAATATTTTTTAGGTCGGGTGATATCAATGAAAATCAAGAATCAAATAGTGATGAAAATTCAGATGCAATTAGCCGCATTAGATTAAATTTCAATACTCCCGAAGGAGCTACAAGACACTTACTATTAGGATTTACCTCAGATAATGCAGCAACAGATGGTGTAGATTATGGCTATGATGCACTTAATGCAGACTACTTCCCAAGTGATTTATCATTCCGTATTGAAGACAATAATTATATTATTCAAGGCGTTGGAGAATTTGATATTACTAAAACCTACCCTTTAGATATGGTACTTGGTGAACAAGGTAATATTGAAATCGGATTAACTGCCCTTGAAAATTTTGATACTACTATCGATGTATTTATTTACGATGCCTTAGAAGGGACTTACACCCAGTTCAATGACGTTAATTTCCAAATGAATTTAGAAGCCGGTAATTATAGTGAACGATTCTATATTGCATTTCAAGACGATGAAACCCTATCTACAATTGCCGATGAATTTAAGCTTGTTCGTGTAAGGTTTTTGAGCCAAAGTAGTGAGATATATGTTCAAACACCAGCTACGGTTCAAGTGAAGCAATTGCATCTAGTTAATTTATTAGGTCAAACTGTTGCTACGTGGAATGCAACCAACTTACCAATGAGCAATACAATCGTCATTCCGGTAAAAGATATTTCTGAAGGTGCTTATATTTTAAAAGCAGAAACAGATACAAGTGTATTTAATAAAAAAATTATTATAAAGTACAATTAAATAATGTATAGTATTTAAGCTAAAAAGCCGCAACCTCATTATGAGATTGCGGCTTTTTTATTTCAAAATAAGAAGTCATTTATATTCTAAAAGTATTTAATTGTTAGCTTGTGTTGAAGTTTAGTCTTAATGTCAGGTTTGAACATAGTCAAAAGAACTTTATTGGTCGTTATTACGAATGAGGAACGAAGCGGAATCTCATAGTTTTAAATTTGCAATGAGAGTTCTGAGTAGCTTCAAAATGGCAAAACACGCTTAACAACTAGAGTAACCGCAATTAAATTGGCGTTCAAACTACAACAAAATTGTTAGGTTAAGCACAGTCGATAGCTGTTTAGAAAATATAATTATTATATAAAACTAAACTACAACCTAAGATTTCTTCTTCCCTTTCCCAACTTTATAAGACTGTTTAAAACGTCGGCGTTTTTTACTTTGAGGCTTTGGTTTTAGACGTTCATCCCGTTTAAATTGCTTTAAATCTTCTATAAGTTTAGATTTTACCAAACGCTCTAAAACAGCATTACGTTTTTTGTAACTATAGACACAGCCAATTAATAACGTTATACCTCCTACTATTTCTATAGCACCATTAGATATTAACGGAAACTGTGTATATAAATTCACACCTATTAAAGGTTTGGTATAAGCAAATTTATACCAGCCCAATAGGATAAAAAACACCGCCAATACACCAAACAAATAAATATTAAAATTAATCCCTTTTTTAGTTTTACGTTCTAATTTTAAAATATGGTCGGCACTTAAAATAGGATTATTTGCCTTTTCTTGTTGTGCTATAAATTTAAAAAAGGCATCATCTGCACCTTCTATAAGTGTACTGTGTTTTCGCTTCTTAAGATCTTCTTTTGTTATTTTATAGGGCATTAAAACTATTAAATTTTAATTATACAGTTTTAAATCAATTTCATTAATCCCACCATGACTAACATGCGCTACCACCACGCCATTTTTAATAATTAGCAGTTGTGGCGACTGATGCATCACCTGAAATTTATACCCCACTTCATCAGACACGTCTCGATAAGCTAATAAATCTAAATAATACAAATCAGCGTTTAGTTCTAAATCATAGGCCGAAACAAACTGTTTCATCACCATACTACTAATACCACAGCGTGTAGAATGCTTAAATATTAGCTGCGGTTTTATTAGAGATTTTTCAGTAATAGAACCTAGTTGATTAACATCAACCAAAGCTTGCCAAGGCAGTATTTTTTCTTCTTTTTTAGGCTTTGATTCTGATGAACCGAATATTTTTTTAAACATATTATAATAGGATTTTAAATTGTGGTCGAAAACAAAACAACAAGCTTACAAACAGACAAAACGTCACGCTATCACTAACAAAATCAGTCATATTGTCGTTTAAACCAGCAATAATTCAATTGGTAAGATTATTGTTTAAAGGTAAACAAATGCACTAATAAATTAATAAAAGTGTGACACTAGACATTATATAAAATAAAACTATTTTTCATATTAAGTCTTTTAATCAGATAACATGCTAGTGAACACATTAAGTTGAACATAAAAAAAGAGCCCTGTTTTTACAGGCAATATAAGATGAATTTTAATAATTATACCATTAAATCGCAAGAAGCCATACAGCAAGCGCAGCAGCTTGCTCAGGGTTTTGGACATCAGCAAATAGAAAATGAGCATATTTTTAAAGCCCTTTTTAATGTTGATGAAAATGTACTACCATTCCTTTTAAGAAAGTTGAATGTTAATGTATCATTACTTGAACAAGTATTAGACAAAGAACTCGAAAGTTTTCCTAAAGTTTCAGGAGGTGACCTTATGCTCTCTCGTGAAGCCAGCAAAACACTCAATGAAGCCGCTATCATCGCCAAAAAGATGAATGATGATTTTGTATCTATTGAGCATTTAATTTTAGCTATTTTCAAATCCAAAAGTAAAACCGCTCAAATCTTAAAAGACCAAGGTGTAACTGAAAAAGGATTAAAAGCTTCGATTGAAGAATTACGAAAAGGCGACCGCGTCACGTCTCAAAGTCAAGAAGAAACCTATAATTCTCTAAGTAAGTATGCTAAAAACTTAAATCAATTAGCAAGCGATGGAAAATTAGATCCTGTAATTGGTCGTGATGAAGAAATACGTCGAATTCTTCAGATTTTATCGCGTAGAACTAAGAATAATCCTATTTTAGTCGGTGAACCTGGTACAGGTAAAACAGCCATTGCCGAAGGTTTAGCACACCGAATTATTGATGGTGATATTCCAGAGAACCTAAAAGACAAGCAAATTTTTGCCTTAGATATGGGTGCGCTTATTGCAGGTGCTAAATATAAAGGTGAATTTGAAGAGCGTCTTAAATCAGTCATCAAAGAAGTTACAGAAAGTAATGGCGATATTGTATTGTTTATTGATGAGATTCACACCTTGGTTGGTGCTGGTGGTGGACAAGGTGCCATGGATGCAGCCAACATCTTAAAACCTGCTTTGGCACGAGGCGAATTGAGAGCTATTGGGGCAACCACACTAGATGAATATCAAAAATATTTTGAACAAGACAAAGCTTTAGAACGTCGTTTTCAAAAAGTTATCGTTAATGAACCCGATACCGAAAGCGCAATTTCTATTCTGCGAGGTATCAAAGAAAAATATGAAACACACCATAAGGTTAGAATCAAAGACGACGCTATTATTGGTGCTGTAGAATTATCGGAACGTTACATAACCAACCGTTTTCTTCCAGATAAAGCAATTGATTTAATGGATGAAGCGGCCTCTAAATTGCGTATGGAAATCAACTCTAAACCAGAAGAGTTAGATGTGCTAGACCGCAAAATTATGCAACTAGAAATTGAACATGAGGCTATTAAAAGAGAACAAGATGAAACTAAATTAAAAAGCCTAAAAGCCGATTTAGCCAATCTAAAAGAAGAGCGGAATGAATTGAATGCGAAATGGAAATCTGAAAAAGAAGTTGTTGAAAACGTTCAGAATATAAAACAAGCCATTGAAAACTACAAACTTGAAGCCGAGCGTGCCGAACGTGAAGGCGACTATGGTAAGGTTGCAGAAATTCGTTATGGAAAAATAAAAGAAGCTACTGAAGAACTTGAAAAATCGCAAAAACAATTAGCAGAGCAACAAGATACTGCCATAATAAAAGAGGAAGTAACTTATGAAGACATTGCAGATGTGGTTGCTAAATGGACCGGAATACCTGTCTCTAAAATGCTTCAAAGTGATCGCGAAAAATTATTGCATCTTGAAGACGAATTACACAAACGAGTCGTTGGCCAAGAAGAAGCCATTGAAGCCGTTAGTGATGCCGTACGTCGTTCTAGAGCTGGACTTCAAAATCCAGAAAAACCAATTGGAACCTTCCTGTTTTTAGGAACAACCGGTGTTGGTAAAACAGAACTCGCTAAAGCATTGGCAGAATATCTATTTGATGATGAAAACGCCATGACACGTATTGATATGAGTGAATACCAAGAGCGTCATGCTGTTAGTAGATTGGTAGGTGCGCCTCCGGGTTATGTTGGTTATGATGAAGGTGGTCAATTAACAGAGGCTGTGAGAAGAAAACCTTATTCTGTAGTACTATTAGATGAAATTGAAAAGGCGCATCCAGATACGTTCAATATTCTGTTACAAGTCTTAGATGAAGGGCGTTTAACGGATAACAAAGGACGAGTGGCCGATTTTAAAAATGCTATTATCATTATGACTTCAAATATGGGAAGTCACATTATACAAGAGCGTTTTGAAGCTACCAAAGATATTCCTTCAGCTATTGAATCTGCCAAAGTAGATGTCTTAGCATTATTAAAACAAAGTGTACGACCTGAGTTTTTAAACCGAATAGACGACACTATTATGTTTACACCTTTATCTAAAGAAAACATTGTAGATATCGTTGGTTTACAGCTCAAAGGAATCACAAAAATGGTGGCGAAACAAGGCATTACGTTTGATGCCACACCAGAAGCTGTAAGTTACCTAGCAAACAAAGGCTATCACCCAGAATATGGAGCAAGACCTGTAAAACGTGTCATTCAAAAAGAGGTTTTAAACGCCTTGAGTAAAGAAATATTAGCAGGAAAAGTAACTATTGACAGTATCATTTTATTAGATGAATTTGATGGCGAGTTGGTCTTCAGAAATCAAAATGATTTGGTAAGTGAAGCCTTGTAAGTTTAAAACTAATCTGAGTAGATTAGAATAATCAATAAAAGGATTGGTTGGTTGAAGCAACAGAGCATTTAAGTCGGGTAAATAAAGCGCGTCTAAAATGTTAGTGTTGCTTTTTTTCGTAACAAACTTATCAGTCAGACGACTTGTAAATTGAGTTTCAATTTACAATTATATTTAGCAACTAAAACTTTAGGATGGCACGTAATTAGTCAAACTCAATACAAATACCTATCAAATAGAAAATGATTACAATGAATAAAAATATACCATTTTAGCTATAGCGATATTTTCAATGCTATCGGTAAATGATGAATGATGAAAATAATGCTTCTATGGCTAATCATTAAGATAAATTATTACATCAAAGGAACAAAAATTGGATTTCTAAAATTGAAGCGTATGCTAATGACCAACCAACTTTCTTTGGCGTTGGTGCAGAGCACTTAGCTGGAGAATTAGGCGTCATCAATTTACTGAGACAAGCAGTTTATAGAGAAACAGCGGTAATGAAATAAAACAACAACTATAAAACTTAGAAGTTCTAACAAAAACAAAATGTTGTGAACGTATTAATTTAGACATTCAATAATCTAAAAAGCGCAACTTAAACTCTACATTATTTTTAGCGTTATTATGTATTCAACTCAAAAGTCTAATTAGCCACACTTTAATGGTTATTACTTATAAGAATTACCTTTTTTATAACTATTTATATATCACAATAGGCTTTTAGGCTAACAATAAATTAATATTATCTGCGTTTAATATTCTACTAAAAAACTGAAATAATAACAGCTTAAATTGCAATAATTTACACTTGTAAAATACCTTTTTCGATGAACGGTATTATAAATTATCGCTTTTTATCATGTTTTTTAACGGATAAATACTTAATTTTGTCGAGCTATTTATTCCAACGAAATTTAAGATAAAATTTAAACTTGTTAGTAATCCTCTACTAAGTAGAGCTTTATTATTACAAATTTTTACCCAAAACCCAAATCAAAAAAAATGGAATTAAATCGATATATAGACCATACCTTATTAAGTGCATCAGCAACAGAATCAGAAATTCTTAGACTTTGTGAAGAAGCTTTAAAATACAATTTTTACTCTGTTTGTGTCAATAGTTGCTATGTTTCTATTGCCAATCAAGCATTAGGTGATTCTGATGTTAAAATATGTACTGTAGTTGGCTTTCCACTAGGCGCAATGTCTACAGAAGCTAAGATTTTTGAAGCCAAGAATGCTATTGAACAAGGGGCTACAGAAATAGATATGGTAATGAATATTGGCCGCTTAAAAAGCAGCAATCATTTGGCTGTTCTAAAAGATATTAGTGATGTTAAAAGAGCCATCGGTCACACAACTTTAAAAGTGATTTTAGAAATAAGCGAGCTTTCAAAAAACGAAATCGTAAAAGCATGCGAAATTTGTATTGATGCTAAAGCCGATTTTGTAAAAACATCAACCGGATTCTCTAAAAGTGGTGCCACTTTAACTGCTGTAAAGATTATGAAAAAAACAGTTAGAGACCAGCTAAAAATAAAAGCTTCTGGTGGTATAAGAGACGCAGAAACAGCACAAAAATATATTGATATTGGTGTAGACCGAATTGGTGTATCTGCAGGAGTTGCTATGATGAATAATCTAGCCACAAACTCTGCATATTAATTGAAACGCTTTTCTTAACTTTGTAGAATGAGTGTACATATAGAAGCTGAAAAAGGCGAAATTGCAGAAACTATTCTTTTACCAGGTGATCCATTACGAGCAAAATGGATAGCGGAAACATTTTTCGAACATCCAAAATGTTTTAATAAAGTTAGAGGCATGTATGGTTATACAGGCTTCTATAAAGGGAAACGTATTTCTACTATGGGAACTGGTATGGGCGTGCCTAGTATTTCTATTTATGCTAACGAACTTATTTCAGATTACGGTGTAAAAAACCTGATCAGAGTTGGTAGCGCCGGCTCCTATCAAAAGGATGTAAAAATTAGAGATGTTGTTTTGGCCATGTCTGCCTCCTCCACTTCTGGTGTTAATGAATTGCGTTTTGGAGGTGCAGATTATGCACCTACAGCAGATTTTGGTCTGTTTATAAAAGCGGTTGAAGCGGCTCGAACTATGGAAATCCCCATTAAAGCGGGAAATGTATTATCTTCAGATGAATTTTATGAAGATGATAAAGAAGCTTTTAAAAAATGGTCTAAATTTGGTGTACTTTGTGTTGAAATGGAAGCTGCTGGTTTATATACCATAGCTGCTAAACACAAAGTAAATGCTTTAGCTATATTAACGATTTCAGATTCATTAGTTACAGGAGAAACAACTACCAGCAAAGAACGCGAGTCCACTTTTAAGCATATGATTGAGGTGGCTATGGAATTAGCTTAGTCAGTAATATCGTAAACTTATGATTTTATACTATACTTATGAAAAAGCTAAGCCTATTACTTCTCGTCATTTTAACTGTGTTCCCTTCTTGTAAGGAAAACACTAACACTGAAAAAGAAGTTATATCTACTTATTATTTGATTAGACATGCTGAAAAAGACCGTTCAGATTCAACTAACAAAAATCCACATTTAACCGAAAAAGGCTTACAGCGTGCTGAGAATTGGGCTCAACATTTTAAGACTATAAAATTCGATATGGTTTATACGACCAATTATAATCGAACAATTCAAACAGCAAAACCAACAGCCAAAGCTAACAAAACAGAACTTCAATTCTATAACCCATCAGATTTAAATATTGAAGAGTTTTTAATACAGACTAAAGGAAAAACATCCCTCATTGTTGGGCATAGTAATACCACACCAAAGTTTGTGAATGATTTATTGGGTGAAGAAAAATATAAAGACATTGCAGACACTAATAATGCCAATCTTTATAAAGTTGTAATTTCTGAAAGCGGAAAAACAACACAATTATCAGTCGTTGACTAATTGCACTTCCACATTATCAAGTTCTATTTTAGACAATAATTCTAACTGATTTGCTTCAAAAGCTTTGCCTAACTTTTCAACCGGAATACTTTGATCTTCAGATTTAAAATTATTGTAATCTACAAAGCGTAAACTATTAATATAACGCTCATTGTAAGCTTCTCTAAATCGCATCCCTAAGCCACTTTCTTCCTTATAGGAATACGCTAGGTAATCCGCTTTAAATGTTTCTTTATTAATCCAATACACAAAAACATCATCAAAATCTTCACCACCACCAGCTTCATTAAAAGTCACTTTTATTTTATAGTAATTTTTAGACTTAATCTGTTCGCTCCCCAGTAAGGTTTTATTTACAGCGGCATCATTTAATCCGTAAGGTAATACCGAAAAATAATGCACAGAGTTTACAGAAGCTTCGTATTTTTTAGCAATAGAATCTTCAAGCTTAACAAAGGTTTCGTTATTGTAGCGTTCATAACCTACATTGCTTAACATATCAAATATAGAATCGTTGTCTTCTACGGTTAATCTGACTAATAGAAATTCGTGATTCTTACGCAGTGCCTGATAATACGTATCTCTAAATTCAAATTTAAGACTCGACCTTTTAAAGTTGTCTCCGCCAGACACCTCAATCGATTGATTTATAATATCATTTGCCGTTAAAGTCTTTTCAGTAGCTATAGCTTCATTTTGAGTTTTATTTGTATTGTCATTTTTACACGCTAAAAAGAGTATAACAACGAGGAGTCCGAGAAATTGCTTCATGATAAAATTAGTTTACTTATAATGTCGCAAAACTATAAATAAGATTACATACTTATCCCAAATTCAACTTAAAAAGGACACTTAAAATGGCTTTAATAGCTAGTATTTACCTAAAGCGTTTCAACTTTATATGTTAAAGCCGATAAACTTTTGTCGCTTTCGAGCTTCAAACTTCAATCTTACTTTCTTATCTTTGCCCACCATGCAAAAAACCGTTAACATACTCAATAGAAAAGCCAAATTTCAATATGAAATATTGGACAAATACACGGCAGGAATTGTCCTTACAGGTACCGAAATTAAATCGATACGGTCTGGAAAAGCTTCTATTGCTGAAGGGTTCTGCGAATTTAATGATCGCGGTGAACTTTTTGTCATTAATATGACGGTTGAAGAATACAAATACGGAACGCATTACAATCACAGACCTAAAGCTGAGCGCAAATTATTACTCAACAAAAGAGAGCTTAAAAAACTGGAAAAAGAGGTTAATATTAAAGGAAATGCTATTATTCCTTTAAAATTATTCGTTAATGATAGAGGTTTAGCTAAGCTCGTGATTGGTCTTGGAAAAGGTAAAAAACTTTACGATAAACGCGAAACCATTAAGGATCGTGATAACAAGCGTAACTTGGACCGTATAAAAAAAGATTTCCGATAATTTTAAGATAGCCCTAACTTTTAATCAACTATTTTTAGTCAAAAGTTTAAGATTACATCCATAATTTTGAATGATTCGTTTTACGCTATCATCACAAATCAATGTAGTGCTTAGACAACCTTTTATCATTTAATTTCGTCTTTATGTAGGTACAGGCACAAAGTTTGTGATGATTTATTTTCCAAACAATCAAAAAAAATATGATTAAAAAACTACTCAGTTGTTTCCTTATCTCCTTCAGCACTTTAGTTTCCGCACAAATCACCGGAAACATCACCAATCAAAATAACGAAGCACTTCCCTTTGTCAACATCTTAATTGAAAACACCTATAAAGGAACCACCAGCAATAATGATGGATATTACGAACTCAATATTTCTACACAAAAAACCTACACAATTGTTTTTAGTTATTTAGGTTATAAAACGGAAAAAAAAGAGGTTTCCATAACTAAATTTCCGTATCAATTAGATGTCGTTTTAGAGGAAGAATCCGTATCACTCCATGAAGTTCTTATTGATGCAGACAATGATCCTGCAAATGCCATTATGCGACAAGCTATTGCGCAACGTGAAGCCAATCTTAAGAAAATAAACGCTTTTAAAGCCGATTTTTACTCTAGAGGATTAATTAAAATTAAGGATGCTCCCGAAAAATTACTAGGTCAAGATGTGGGTGATTTAGGTGGTGCATTAGATTCAACCCGAAGTGGAATTATTTACTTATCAGAAACCATTTCTGAAATTCAGTACTTATTTCCCGATAAGTTGAAAGAAAAAATTACAGCTTCAAAAGTTAGTGGTAATGACAACGGGTTTAGTTTTAATGCCGCTCAAGATGTCGATTTTAATTTCTATAAAAACACGATAAGTCTAGGCAATGAAATTATTTCACCTATAGCTAATAATGCCTTTGGCTATTACAATTATAAGCTTGATGGTGTATTTTATGACGACAAAGGTCATCTGATTAATAAAGTTAAAGTGATACCGAAACGTAAAAACGACCCTGTGTTTTCAGGTTTTATTTATATTGTAGAAGACCAGTGGAATATCTATGCTTTAGAATTAGATATAACAGGTGTACAAGCACGAATTCCTGTTGCAGATATTTTATCGCTACAGCAAAGTTTTTCTTATTCAGAAACTAACAGTATTTGGGCACTCATCTCTCAAAGCATGGATTTTGAATTTGGCATGTTTGGCATCAAAGGCCAAGGTCGTTTTACGGCTGTTTACAGCAATTATGAGTTCAATGCCGAACTTACCCGAAAAGATTTTAGTCGAGAAATCGTTGCTTTTGAAAAAGAAGCCAACAAAAAGGATTCCTTATTCTGGAACAGTATGAGACCTGTACCTTTAACTGATGAAGAACGTACCGACTACATCAAAAAAGATAGTCTTCAAACGCTTCTGAAATCTAAACCGTATTTGGACTCTTTAGATCGGGCTAACAATAAATTTAAATTAGGAAATATTTTAGGATACACCTATCAAAATTCGCATAAAGATTATCGCTTAGGATTTGATATTCCTATTTTAAATGGTATTCAGTTTAATACGGTTCAAGGCTATACGGCAAAAACTGATTTGTTCTACACGAAAAATTATGATGATTATAATCGCTTTTTAAGCGCAAAGGGAAGTCTTCAATATGGATTTTCGGACCAACGTTTACGTGCTACAGGGTCATTAACCTATAAATTTAATAGCATTACAAATTCCTTTCTAAGCGTGTCTGGAGGTGTTAAAACCGAACAGTTTAATGCTTCTAATCCTATTTCTACTTTAGTCAATTCGGTAAGCACCTTATTTTTTGAGGATAATTATATGAAACTATATGATAAAAGTTTTGTAGCACTTAACTATTCCGAAGAACTTTTTAATGGCTTTAGACTTTATACGAGTTTAAGCTACAAACGGCGAAAAGCACTCTTTAACACTACCGACCAAACTTTTTTTAATGATGAAAATGATGCTTATACCAGCAATAATCCCTTAGACCAAACAGCTTTTGGTGTTGCGTCTTTTGAAACCCATCATATTGTAAAAGCAACGGTTAGCGCGCGTATTAATTTTGGACAAGACTATTTAAGCTACCCTGATGCTAAGTATAATCTGAGCAACGACAATTACCCAACTTTATATTTGGGTTACGAAACAGGTTTCGCATCGACTAATGAAGCTTATAATTTTAATCAGGTTAAAGCACGAGTCGAGCAATCTTTCAACATAAAAGATAAGGGACGTTTTATGTATAACCTTAGAGCTGGAAAGTTCTTTGATGCCGATGCTATTGCTTTTATGGATTACCAACATTTTAACGGCAACCAAACGCATATAAGTACAGATGGCAATTATATGAATGTGTTTAATAATTTAGATTATTATGCAGCAAGTACCAATGATTCGTATTTTGAAGGTCATGTAGAACACGACTTTAATGGTTTTATACTCGGCAAAGTACCAATGCTTAACCAATTGAATTTCAATTTAATTGTAGGCGCACACCTATTAGCAACACCAGATTTTAAGCCTTATCAAGAATATTCAGTAGGCATCGATAATATTGGTTGGGGAAAATGGCGATTATTAAGAGTTGATTATTTACGTTCTTACCAAAGCGGATTTCAAAGTGATGCTATTGTTTTTGGCTTAAAATTCTTTTAATTTTATAACATGAAAAAAATCATATTGTGCTGTACGATTATAATGGCCTGTTTTACAATTTCTGGTCAGAATATCGATAATTTAAAATTTAAAAACACTAAAGATTCATTAACTAGCGTTTTACTATCAGAATATGATTTTTATAATTCTAAACGATTTAAAATTAAGCAAAAACTCGATTCCATTAGACTTGAAAAACAAATTGAGCTCATCACACAAATTGAAGGTCAATGGGAATATATTAAAGGAGCTTGCCCCGATTGTATCATATCTAAAGACGAAAAAAAGATAAAACGATTTATTAAAATTACTAGAAAAGACATCATCTTCTATCAAGATGCTATTTCCGAAAACAACATCATTGCCAAAGAGCAATTAAGGTTTAGTGATTATATGGATTCCTTTTCTGGCTTAACGTCTATCGTTTATAGCGATAAACGTGTATGGAATTTTACCATTGATACCACTCAGAATTATTTATCTACGAGTTATATTGGAAATGAAAAAAAAGACCATATATCAACCGTTGTTAGTGGTAATTATACGCATTATTACAAACGTATTAACTAATTTACAGACTGCTTAAATCCCCATTATGAAAACACCATTTATTCTTATTCTCATCGCTTTTACCTTAAATCTTTCTGCACAAGAACCTAAAGATTTCACATCTAATGTGGCTAGTATAGACAGCACCATGGCGAGTTTATATTCTGCAATTTCTGGTAATAAAGGCGACGTACGCAATTGGGACTTATTTAGACATTTATTTAGAAAAGACGCTAAACTCATTCCTATAGGAAAAAAAGACGGTCAAACGACTATACGCTATATGTCAGCAGACGATTATATTAAGTCTTCTGGTGCATGGTTGGCGGAAAATGGTTTCCATGAGGTTGAAATAAAACGCGAGACTCAATTATTTGGTGACATGGCACATGTGTATAGCACTTACGAAGCTTATACGAGTAAAGATGACGAAACACCAATGATGAAAGGCATTAATAGCATCCAATTGTTTAACGATGGTAAACGCTGGTGGATTGTAAACCTGTATTGGAAACAAGCCTCTGAAGCCTCCCCTATTCCTGAAGCCCATTTACCTGAAATTGAATCAGAATAGTTTACATTATAATCTACCTACAACAATTAACAATTTTTTAAATAATTCTTAAAGTGTAAATAGCATATTTGTAACTTGAAAATACCGAACCACATAAAACACCTTTGTTCTTTTCTTTCAATTTCAGGATTCATTCTATTGTTGGTGCTTTCACCTTGTAAGGTTCGGAATTCTATTCAAGAGGTTTTTGAAGTTCCGAAAACCGAAGTTTCAAATAAAAGTATTTCTGCACTAAAAAATGGGACATGTAATGTTTCTTCGACTGAAAACACCATACTTTCAAAATCTAATATCAACCTGCAACTTTCGCAAGCACTATTAGTAAAACCATCCTTATTTAAAACGAATACTATTGCGCTTTCAGAGCGTTCTATAACACAATATTACAACGCTAGAGCCGAGATTCCGCCTGTAGTTCCTTATTATATACTCTTTCAGAATAACAAAGCTTATCTATAATTAATTTTCTTCAGACTTAAATTTAGCATTCTCAGCTAAAAGAAAATTATTACTCATATTATAGATAACAAAATGAATATACCTATTAAAAACGATTCGGGCTTTTTAGCCCTTGCAGTAAGAATGGTCATCGGATGGACTTATTTTTCTGCTTTTTTCAGACGAACCATTTTAGCCGATAAATTAGACCCAGAACTTGCAGGATACATTGGCGTAAAATTTAATCATTTCCTTCCTCATGCTTTAGGCATAAAACCTATGATTCAGTATATGGTGGAAAATCCAGATATACTTTGGTATAATATGGTTGCATTTACCATAATTGAAGGCATTGTTGGCTTATTTATTATTTTCGGATTATTCACCAGGCTTATGAGTATTGGTGTTTTTGGATTGGCCATGGGCATCCTTTTAGGTGCTGGCTGGATTGGTACGACTTGCTTAGATGAATGGCAAATAGGTGTACTTGGTATTGCTACCGGATTTCTCTTGTTTTTAACAGGAAGTGGTCGGTTTTCACTAGACAATTACCTAATAAATAAAAATGTAGCCTTTACTAAAAAGAACTGGTTCGCTTGGATGGGTTCTGGGTTAATTCCTATTAAAGATAGTGTTTTCTCAAAAGTTGTGATTATTGGCTCGTTCCTTATTTTAGGATTAACGCTTTATACGAATCAAGTATTTCATGGTGGACTTTGGGGAACTTTACACAACAAATCTGTAAAGCCAAAACTTGAAATTACCGAGGGCCAATTTAAAAACGATGAACTTTCTTTCGATGTCTTTAGAGTTGAAGGTGTTGATGTTTATGGCGCATGGATTATTGGTATTGAACTTAGAGATAGTCAAAACAGCGTGGTGATATACTACACACAGGATAAATTGGCTAAGCTGCCAGAAGCTGCAATTGATAATTATTACATAGCGAAAGTAAAACCTGGTAAACACAGTTTAGTTGCACCATTAGGAGCAAAAGCAAATCTAAAACTTAAGAATTCTAAAATAAAGAATTTACCACCCGGTACTTACACTTTAAAAATGACCGATATTAGTGGTGCCAGCTGGGAGCATCAAATAACAAAATAGAGGCTTTAATCACAAAACGCCCAAAACTATAATATATCATTATGGTTTTGGGCGTTTGTATTTCTGTTTTTTCTAATTAATTCTTATTCTCTAACATGGGTACAAATCTAAAATCACCAAACTCATGTTTTTCAAAATCCTTTAGTCCTTTTCTAATAAATAAAGTCATCACTTGTACATCATCACCTACAGGAATAACCAAGCGTCCACCAATAGCCAATTGGCTCAATAGCGGATTAGGAACGTATGGTGCTCCAGCTGTAACAATAATACTTTTAAAAGGCGCTTCTTCAGGCAAACCTTTATAGCCATCTCCAAAAATGAGTTTTTTAGCTCTATACCCAATGGTTGGTAAAAACTTAGAGGTTTTTTTAAAGAGTTCTTTTTGACGTTCAATACTATAAACCTTAGCGCCAAGCTCTAAAAGCACGGCCGTTTGATACCCGCTTCCTGTTCCAATTTCCAAAACGGTATCACCAGGTTGTATTTGTAATAATTCAGATTGAAATGCAACCGTATAAGGTTGCGAAATGGTTTGGTCTGCAGCAATAGGAAACGCCTTGTCCATGTAAGCATGATCTATAAATCCGGAATCCATAAACAAATGCCTCGGAATTTTACCAATAGCCTTTAAGACTCCTTTATCTTTTATATCTTTTTTAATGAGCGTGTCTACCAATTTTTGGCGCATTCCTTGATGCTTAAATGTGTCTTTCAAAAGCGTAGTTTAGTTAGTTTAGCGTAAAAATAGCGCAAACAAAAGCAAAATCCAACCCCTAAAACTTCAAGATTTTTGTTATCTGTAGTTAAGCCGTTAAGATGCAAAGCTTTTATACCCTTAAGTTTTTTTATTAATTAATGATTTTAATCCAGTGGGATGGCATGAGTTTTCTATGCTTAATTTTGTGTGTTTGTTTTTTCTTACTTTGTAGAAAAACTTCAAATAAACAAGCCCCTTAATTAAGCTTAAGATGCTCTCAGTATTTTATATTTTCTTTTTTCAATTTCTAAATGAAAACGCCTATTTTTGTTAAAAACATAAAAATATGCTGAAAGTTGGTGTTCTTGGTGCTGGTCACCTTGGTAAAATTCATTTGAGATTACTCAACCAATCTAATAAATATGATCTTGTCGGTTTCTATGATGCTGATACGGATAATGCAAAACGTGTTGCGGAAGAGTTTGGTTATAACTATTTTGATGCTATTGATGATTTAATCGATGCTGTTGACGTGGTTGATATTGTAACACCTACCCTTTCGCATTATGAATGTGCTAAAAAAGCCATTAAAAAGGGCAGACATATTTTTATTGAAAAACCGATTACAAATACGGTTGAAGAAGCAGAAACGATTAGAACTTTAGTTGCAGAACATGGTGTTAAAGGACAAGTTGGCCATGTGGAGCGTTTTAATCCGGCTTTTATTGGTGTTAGAAATCAGATTAAAAATCCGATGTTTATAGAGTGTCACCGATTAGCAGAATTTAACCCACGAGGCACTGATGTTCCTGTGGTTTTAGATTTAATGATTCATGATATTGATATTATACTCAGTGTAGTACAATCGCCAGTAAAGCATATTTCTGCAAGTGGCGTTGCTGTGGTTAGTGAAACGCCAGACATTGCTAATGCACGTATTGAGTTTAAAAACGGATGTGTTGCTAATTTAACGGCAAGCCGAATCTCATTAAAGAACATGCGTAAAACAAGATTCTTTCAAAAAGACGCTTATATCTCTGTCGATTTTCTTGAAAAGAAATGCGAAGTTGTAAAAATGAAAGATGCACCAGAAAATCCAGGTGATTTTGATATGATTTTACAAAACGCTGAAGGTTTAAAAAAGCAAATCTATTTTGATAATCCTGAAATTGCCAATAACAACGCCATTTTAGATGAATTAGAAACCTTTGCTGATGCCATTAACAACAATACAAAACCGATTGTAACCTTACATGATGGTACGGAAGCCTTACGTGTGGCCAATATGGTTATTAATCAGTTTTAATTCCTTAATATAGGCATCTTATAATATCAACTACATTATAATATAGTTTCCCTTTTTCGTGGGAAAAAAAATTAAAATTTTTATGAAAAACATAGCAGTTATAGGTGCAGGAACAATGGGGAATGGTATTGCTCATACGTTTGCACAATCAGGATTTAAAGTTCAACTTATAGATATTAGTGACGCATCGCTTAAACGCGGTCTCGATACCATTACTAGAAATTTGGATCGCATGGTGGCTAAAGAAAAAATTAGCGACGCTGATAAAACTAAAACCTTAGAGAATATTAGCACATTTACCGATACTAAAGACGGTGTTAAAAATGCCGATTTAGTGGTGGAAGCAGCGACTGAAAACAAGGATTTAAAACTAAAAATCTTTAAGCAATTAGACGAGGTATGTGCTGAAAACACCATTTTAGCCACCAATACCTCTTCTATTTCCATTACGCAAATTGCAGCAGTGACATCGCGACCAGAGAAAGTGATTGGTATGCATTTTATGAACCCCGTACCAATTATGAAACTGGTAGAAATCATTAGAGGTTACAGCACCAGTGACGAAGTGACTTCAACCATCATGGAATTATCTAAAACCTTAGGTAAAGTACCAACAGAAGTTAATGATTATCCTGGTTTTGTGGCTAATCGTATTTTAATGCCAATGATCAATGAATCTATTGAAACACTTTATAATGGTGTTGCAGGTGTTAGCGAAATTGATACGGTTATGAAATTAGGTATGGCACATCCCATGGGACCACTACAACTAGCGGATTTTATTGGTTTGGATGTGTGTTTATCCATATTAAATGTAATGTACGATGGTTTCAAAAACCCAAAATACGCCCCTTGTCCCCTATTAGTTAATATGGTTATGGCAGGAAAATTAGGCGTGAAATCTGGAGAAGGTTTTTATGATTATTCGGAGAGTCGAAAGGCTGAGACCGTTTCTGGTCAGTTTGCTTAATGTGGAGTGTGAAGTTTGTAGTCGCATTATAATTTCATAAAATTAAGATGAAAGTACAAGATTTAATAACTTATAAATAAGATTTTAAATTATATGATATTGCATCTTAAAAAATTTGGTTCAAGTGATTAGTTTATTATAAACATAACAACTTAAAACTTTACACTTTTTACTTTACACTTAATTAATAATGCCAAAAATAATCCCATTCAAAGCTGTAAAACCTACGAGAGCAACTGTAGGACTTGTTGCTACGCGTCCCTATCAAAGCTACACCGTAGATGAGCGCGAATCTCGAATGGCCTATAATCCATACAGTTTTCTTCATGTTATAAATCCTGGTTATAAATATGATCAAGAGGTCAAAGGTAATAAGCGTTATGAGCTTGTAAAAAATAGATATTTAGAATTTAAAGAGGATGGTATTCTGGTTCAAGATGAAAAACCATCGTTTTATGTCTATAAAATTGTGAATCGATTTGGACAAGAATTCAACGGAATTATAGCCGCATCCAGTGCTGAAGACTATGAAAACGGAATCATTAAAAAACATGAAGATACCATTGTAAAACGTGAAGAAACTTTTAAAAATTATATTCAAAGCGTTGGTTTTAATGCCGAACCCGTATTACTAACCTATCCGGATAATGCTAAAATTGCTGCCATTATAAAAGCTACACAAAACAGTTTTGCCGAATTTGAATTCACCACAACCTATAGAGACACGCATTATTTATGGAAAATAGATACTGAAGACACCATCACGGCAATTAAGGATGAATTTGAACAAATGGAAACCGTTTATATCGCTGATGGTCATCACAGATCTGCTTCTTCTTATTTATTATACAAAGATGAAAAAGCAAAAAATCTAAATCATAAAAGCAGTGCGTCTTATAATTTTTTTATGTCTTATTTAATTCCTGAATCAGATTTAGTGGTTTACGAATTTAACCGACTAATTAAAGATTTAAATGGCGCATCTAAAGAAGAATTTTTAATAAGTTTAGACACAGCTTATCGTATTGAAAACAGAGGGACACTTCCTTATAAGCCTTCAAAACCACATCATTTTAGTATGTATTTAGATGGCGAATTTTATTCCTTATACTTACGAAAATCAGCTTATAATTTTAACACAGCATTAGATCAGTTAGATGCACAGTTATTGTACAAAACTATACTTCAACCGCTATTGGGAATTAAAGATTTACGTCATGACAATAGAATTTCGTATGTTAACGGCCAACATGAAATGCTAACTATAAAAAGTAGTATTGATAGTGGCGAATTTACAGTCGGTTTCGGAATGTGTCCTTCAAACATTACACAGATAAAGCAAATTGCAGACGAAGGCTTAACCATGCCGCCAAAAAGCACCTATATATTACCAAAATTAAGAAGTGCCATTACTATATATGAATATTAAAATATGACTAAAAAATATCTTATATTTTTATTATTCATGAGCTTTAGCTTAGCTTGTTTCTCTCAAGGCACAGCAACAAATACCGTTGTAAAAAATGGTGTTGGATTAGGTGCTGTAATAGCTGTTGTAGCCTCATGGGATAGAAATAAATCCATTTTATGGGCTATTTTACACGGCATATTAGGCTGGCTTTATGTTATTTATTTTGCACTTACTAGAGATTAAACAATTATGAAAATAGCAGAAAACCTTTTAGAAATTAAATCTAATTTACCAGAGCAAGTTACCTTAGTTGCGGTATCCAAAACAAAACCTGTTTCTGATTTAATGGAAGCCTACAATGCTGGTCAGCGTATTTTTGGAGAAAATAAAATTCAAGAAATGGTTGAAAAGCATGAAGAAATGCCTAAAGATATTGAGTGGCATATGATTGGGCATGTACAGCGAAACAAGGTGAAATATATGGCTGAATTTGTGAGCTTAATTCATGGTGTAGAAAGCTTTAAATTGTTGAAAGAAATTAACAAACAAGCCCAAAAGCACGATAGAATTATAGATTGTTTGCTTCAAATAAAAATTGCCGAAGAAGACAGTAAGTTTGGTATGTCTGCAAAAAACGCTTCTGCCCTTTTAAAATCTGATGACATTGCAGAGTTAAAACATATTAAAATTGTTGGTGTTATGGGTATGGCAACTTTTACGGACGACAGAAATCAAGTTAAAAATGAATTCGAACTCCTAAACAGCACATTTACAGCGCTTAAAACCATAAATTCAGAACTTAATATCTTAAGTATGGGTATGAGTGGCGATTACCAATTAGCAATTGACTGCGGGAGTACTATGATTCGCGTTGGAAGTAGTATATTTGGAGTACGAAATTATAATTAACATGTCTTTGCGAAAAGGCGATATGAAGTCATCTTTTATCAAGTAATCAAATGGCTTCACGTGGTTCGCAATGACGCAAACAACAAACAGCATTTACGCAATACTAGACATAGAAACCACTGGTGGTAAATATAATGAAGAAGGCATCACCGAAATTGCAATTTACCAATTTGATGGCCATAACGTAACTGATCAATTCATTTCTTTAGTTAATCCCGAACGTGAAATTCAACCCTTTGTAGTTAATCTTACAGGTATTAATTCTAACATGCTAAAAAGCGCCCCTAAATTTTATGAGGTTGCCAAACGCATCGTAGAAATTACAGAAGATTGTATTATTGTTGCCCACAATTCAAGTTTTGATTATAGAATTCTTAAAACAGAATTTAAACGCTTAGGCTTTCCTTTTAAACGAAAAACGCTTTGTACTGTTGAGCTCTCTCAACAGCTTATTCCAGATATGCCCTCTTACAGTTTGGGTAAGTTAACACGCTCATTAGGCATACCTATGAGTGACAGACACCGTGCAAATGGCGATGCTATGGCTACTGTAAAGTTGTTTAAAATGTTATTGAATAAAGATTTGGACAAAGGGATTGTAAAAAACGCTGTTAAAGTTGAACAAAAATCTAAAATAGCAACAAACCTTAAAACGATTATTGAAGAATTACCCTCAGAAACTGGTGTGTATTATATTTATAATTCTGAAGGCGAAATTATCTATATCGGCAAAAGCAATAATATAAGAAAGCGTATCGTACAGCATTTTACAGGTACCAATTCTAAATCTAGAAAAATTCAAAAATTAGTAAACACCGTAACTTACGAAAAAACAGGAAGTGAATTAGCAGCGTTATTAAAAGAGAGTGCAGAAATTAAAAAGAACAAGCCTATTTTTAATCGTGCGTTGCGAAGAACCATTTTTACCCATGCCCTATACAGTTACACGGACAGTAATGGTTATATCAATCTTTTTATAGATAAGTCTAACCGTGAAGAAACCCCAATTACAACATTTAGTACAAGGTCTAGTGGCAAACACTTTATGTTTAAAATGGTCGAAAATTTTAATTTGTGCCAAAAATTAACAGGTTTATATAATACTAAAACAAGTTGTTTTAAATATGACGTAAAAGAATGCCAAGGCGCTTGTATTAATGAAGAAAATCCTGAAGAATACAATAAAAGAGTACAATCGGTTATTGAAAAATACAGCTACGAAAATAAGAATATGCTGATTGTAGATAAAGGGCGTGCTATTGGTGAAAAATCTGCTTTTTTAATAGAAAATGGGGTTTTTAAAGGCATGGGCTTTTTTGATTTAAATCATCAGATTAACAATAAAGCTATTTTAGCGTCATTGATTACACCTATGGAAAACGATAGAGACACTAAACATATCATTCAAAGTTATATGAGACGTCATAAACGACTTAAAATTATTGAATTAAACCCTTAAAATTATTTTTCGTTCACAAACCAAACTATGAATACTATAAATAAACATAATTGGAAATCTAAAATTCATGAAATCATCTACGAGGCGGATACGCCTTCGGGGAAGTTATTTGATGTGCTACTATTGGTTTTCATTCTGTTGAGTATTGTTCTTGTAATGCTTGAGAGTGTTGCTAGTGTTGACGAAAAATACCATCAAATTTTATATATAGGAGAATGGGTTGTTACCATCTTGTTTTCAATTGAATATATTCTAAGAATCATTTCGGTCAAAAAGCCATTGAAGTATATGTTTAGCTTCTTCGGAGTAATTGATTTTCTATCAACCATTCCTATGTATTTGGCCTTCATTTTTGCGGGTTCTCAGGCCTTAGTGACTTTAAGAGCTTTACGATTACTTAGGGTTTTTAGAATTTTAAAACTTGCAAGATATTTAGGCGCTTCTAACCAACTTAAAGATTCCATTATAGCGAGTAGAGTAAAGATTTTTGTGTTCTTATTTGCCGTAATTGTGTCTTCAATAATTTTTGGAACAATTATGTATTTAGTTGAAGGTGAGGCCAATGGGTTTGACAATATTCCCAAAAGCGTTTATTGGTGTATTGTTACCTTAACCACAGTTGGCTTTGGAGATATTGCACCTCAAACTGCCTTAGGACAGTTTATCACAACTTTTATCATGATTTTAGGTTACGGAATTATTGCTGTACCAACGGGAATTGTTTCTGCAGAATATGCTAAAAGTAGCCGAAAAGCCGATTTAGAAAAAGAAGCTTTATTGCACAGCAGTAATAACCACAATGCACAAAATGATAATAACAACACTGCTGTTGATCTCAATTCGCAACATTGCCCAAATTGTGGTGTATCTAATCACAAAGATGATTCCAATTTCTGCTATAAATGCGGTTATAAACTGCATCTCTAAATCTTAGCTTTACTTATGACAAAAGTTCAAAATTACGTCATTGCTATTGTTGGCCCTACCGCAATAGGCAAAACGGCTTTAAGTATAAAACTTGCCCAACATTTTAATGCTGAAATTGTATCTGCAGATTCGCGTCAATTTTATAAAGAAATGGCTATTGGCACTGCCGTACCTTCAAACGAAGAGCTTAAGGCTGCTAAGCATCATTTTATACAACATATTTCTATTAATGACGCTTATAACGTTGGTGATTTTGAACGAGATGCCATTATTAAACTTAAAACATTACATGAGGAAAATCCAATTTCAGTAATGGTTGGTGGCTCAGGTCTGTATGTAAAAGCCCTAACCAAAGGTTTAGATTATTTTCCTGAAGTTGCTGCTGATATAAGACCAAAATTAAACCAACAGTTAGAAACTCATGGCTTAGTACATCTACAAGCACAATTAAAAGATTTAGATCTAAAAACGTATAATAGCATAGCTATTGATAATCCACAACGGGTTATAAGAGCGTTAGAAATTTGTATTGGCACAGGCAAACCTTATGCCTCTTTTTTAACCAATCCGGAAAAAAATCGTGACTTTAAAACCATTTCAATTGGTTTATTTGCCGAACGCCCTATAATGTATGAGCGGATTAACCAACGCGTTGATATAATGATTGAAAATGGTTTGTTAGACGAAGCAAAAGCACTATTTCCTTATAAACATCTCAATGCATTAAATACCGTTGGCTATAAAGAATTATTTAAATATTTTGAAGGCGAGTGGACCTTAGAATTTGCCATTTCTGAAATTAAGAAAAATACCCGACGTTTTGCTAAACGGCAATTAACTTGGTTTAGAAAAGATACATCAATCACTTGGTTTGATTATGAAACTGAAGTCGAAAAGATAATTCAGTTTATTGAAGAACAACTTTAAACAACGTATTAGACAAAAAAAAATCCAGCTCTAAAAGAACTGGATTTTTTAATACTATATAATTTACAATTATTTGTCATTATTAATTACCAATCTAAAGCCCTCACCATGAATGTTTAAAATTTCAACATTAGGATCTGGTTTTAAATATTTACGCAGTTTAGCAATATAAACATCCATACTACGAGAGGTAAAATAATTATCATCTCTCCAAATTTTTGTTAAGGCTAATTCTCTTGGCATTAAATCATTTTCATGCAATGCCAATAAACGTAATAATTCATTTTCTTTAGGTGATAGTTTAGAAGGATCACCGCCATCTAATTTTAAGAAACGCAATTTAGAATTTAAATCAAAACGTCCTATTTTAAACTCAAACTGTTTACTATCTGCTACAGAATCAGTTGCCTTACGCTGCATGATAGCTTTGATTTTCATTAATAATACTTCACTATCAAAGGGTTTATTAAGATAGTCATCAGCACCTACTTTATAACCTTTTAAAACATCTTCTTTCATGGCTTTGGCCGTTAAGAAAATAATTGGCACTTCAGCATTCTTTTCTCTAATTTCTTTAGCTAATGTAAAGCCATCTTTATAAGGCATCATAACATCTAAGATGCATAGATCGTAATCATCTTTTTTGAACTTTTCAAAGCCTTCCATACCATTTTTAGCATGGACAACGTCGTAATCGTTCATCATTAAATAGTCTTTTAATACGGTTCCAAAATTTGGATCATCTTCAACTAAAAGAATTTTTTTATTTTGCTCTTCCATAATTCGTTTTTATGATATTAACGGCATCTTTATAATAAAGGTACTGCCTTTTCCTTTTTCACTTTCTACTGATATATGACCTTGATGGTCTTCTATTATTCGTTTTACGTAGGCTAAGCCTAATCCATGTCCTTTTACATTATGTACGTTACCGGTGTGTTCTCTATAAAATTTTTCGAATACACGTTTGGCAACTGCTTTTGTCATCCCATTACCTTGATCTGCAATTTTTAAGATAATATTATTTCCTGCATTTTCAGTGTATACATCTATTTTTGGTGCATCGTCTGAATATTTTATGGCATTATCTAAAACATTGACAACCACATTTGTAAAATGAGTATCGTTAGCTAAAATTGATGACCGGTCTGCGTTTAAATGTGTTTTTACATAGCCTTTTCTATCTTCAACAATTAACTCCACATGAGTAATTGCGTCTTCAACTATGTCGTTTAACTCTAAGCGTTCCTTACTAATATTAAGTTCATTTTTGTCTAATTTAGAAATACGCAACACATTCTCTACCTGAGCATGCATACGTTTGTTCTCGTCTTTAATCATTCCTAAATAACGCATTACCTTTTCGCGGTCATTAATTATTTTTGGATTCTTTATAGAGTCTAAAGCCAAATTAATTGTTGCAATAGGTGTTTTAAACTCATGCGTCATATTATTAATGAAATCCGTTTTAATCTGTGATATTTGCCGTTGTCTAATTAACTGATAAATAGCACTAACATAAGCTATAACTATAATTGCAGTAAAGATAATTGACAGCACTATCATCCATAAAATAGAAGATAGCCAATACTCTTTTCTATCCGGAAAACTAACTAAAAGTTTATAACTGTTATTGGTGTTTAGAAAGACAGGAACACCATAAGGGTTTTTACTGTCAAAATTTTGACTTTGAACTGTTGTTGCTAAATCATCATCGTAGATTGCAAATTCAAAATCTAAATCTACACCTTCATCTTTTAGTTCTCTTTCTAATAAGGTTTCAACCTGTAATGCTGATACACGCTTGTATATAGGTATATCTTTTAATAAATCTCTAAACGTATCGTCATACATCTGTCTATCTAGAGCACTCAATGATGAGTATTCTCTTAGTCGCGTTTCAGGATCGATACGTCTAACACCATCTATTTTAGTGGTATTATAGGTTTCTGTAACGCGTTCGCTATATAACTTACTGATATTAAAACTGTCTGCATCAATTTCAAAGAACAATGAAGGCACTTTAAAACGCTCTTCTAAAACCGTATTTCTATGAACTATGGTTTTATCATTAATATCGTCTTCATCCGTTACAAATAATTGCTTAATAATAGCAGAATCTGCTTTGTTATCTGGGGTTAAATAAGGTTGGAGTTTTTCAAAATAATCTCTGTACTCATATTCCTCAATAGCCTTAGAAACATAGCTTAACGAGCGATGAACGCTTAATGTGAAATTCTTTTTTTCATTCTCTATACTATTATTTATAAAAAATGATTGTACAAAAATAATTCCGATAAGCGATAAGCTCATCAAGACCACCAATACCACGAATAGCTTTTTGTCCATTATCCAAATTTAACATTTTAACATTTAGTATAAATTAGGTTTAACCTAACGTTAACATAAGATAAGTTCTATTATTGATTTATTTTTGCGAGAATGGTGTTATGAATTGTAAGCGCTTGTTTTTTTGCCGTGTTTAAGTCATTATTTTCTATAATAAAATCAGACCTATCAACTTTCTCTTTATCAGATAATTGATTACTCATTATAGCTTTTATTTTTTCTTTAGAAGCATTATCTCGCTTCATAACACGTTGTAATCTTAAGTCCTCATCGGCAATAACTGTGATAATATAGTCGTATTGATTTTCTAAATTATTTTCAAAAATTATTGCTGCTTCTTTAATAACGTAACTAAATTCTTGTTTTTTTAGCCAATTTTTAAAATGCGCTGCTACTTTAGGATGAACGATAGCATTCATTTTTGAGAGTAAGGTTTTATCACTGAAAATTTTTGAAGACAAAAAGGGTCTATTCAGGGTGTCGTTTACATAAGCTTCTTTACCAAATAGATCAATTAGTTGGCGTCTTATCACCATTGAACGGTTCATTAAAGCTTTTGCTTCAATATCTGCAATATAAACCGGAACACCGAAGGATTCAAAACATTTTAAAATGGTTGTTTTACCACTACCTATACCACCTGTTAGTCCAACTATTATCATATTATAATTTAATAAAATCGATTCGTTTTTGCTTTATATTAACATGCTTTACAAAGTCTGGCTTCTTAACAATTTTAGGTATTAAATAGGTTTGATTATCATCTAAATCTGCATAATCACATTCTACTACAAAATCTAAAGCTTTTACAGCATTATAGCTTTCTAAATCTACATAGTAAGCAACACTTACTGTTTTGGGGAAGTAATTAATGGTAATGTTTTGAGGTTGATTTATGATTGCAATAGAAACTTCTACTGTTCCTTCTGTAAATCGCTTAACGGTGCCGCTAACCACAGCTTCTTTAGGAAAAATTTCAATATTATTATACCCTGAAGCATCGAGTCTTACAGTTGTATTAATAGCACTGTTTACATTATTCAGGCTTAATTCTTCTGTAGTAATCGCGTTTATTTTATTAACTTCTGAAGCTGACCCTACAATTTTAACACTATCAACATCTAATTTATAATCGCCTTTTATATCATAGCCTACAGCGTAATTTATTTTTTTCTTGAGTTTTATTGGTACTAGTTTTGAAGCGCGTTTGGCATAAGGAATTAAAAGTGTGTCTGGCATTAAAGAAATTAGCTCAAAGGAATTGCCCAATTGATCTTCAATCAAATATTTATGTTTTTGCACATCAAAAATAAAATAGTCCGATTTTAGAGCCACATCACTTTTAGCATTAACATCAAAGCTCTTATACGCATTAAATATCAGTGGCATTAATGTAATCCCTTTAGCTTCAACATAAGCTTGAATATAATTTGCTGAATCATTTTTTAATAAGATTTCATCATCAGTATTAATAAGGTTTACTTTTAAATTTACCGTTTGCTTATAATCGTTAGAAAGCTTTGAAAATATTAAGAATATAAACGCAACGACAAAAAACAGCCCAAAACGCTTTACTTTTTTTTCTTTTAAGTGATCTAATATGTTTATTTTTTTCTTTGTATCCATTTATATTTTAAAAAATAATTGTGGAAATGATTCTTTAGGATTTTTTTTAAGTACTCCTAAAACAAACGTTGATTTTAAAAAACCATAACCATAACCAAAAAACTGAATCATAATAGCCAATAATGCTTGAAATGCTACGCTAATACTTCGGTTTGAAATTAAAGCCAATACAAAAGCTATAGTAAAATATAAACCATAGAGGTATAACGGTAAACTAACCTGACTGAAAGCTAATATCATTGAAATAATTAGACCTAGACTAAATACCGTAGGAAACCAATATACAATACTACTAGATTTTGGGTGCCATTGATTTAGAATTGGGCGTACCATTCCAAATTTATAAACTTGATTGTAAAACTTAGACCAAGAAATCCGACGCTTATGATAGACAAAAGCCGAAGTAATTAGTGTGGTTTTAAATCCTAATTGATGTAAACGTAATGATAAATCTGGATCTTCACCAGGATGAATTTCACCAAATCCACCTGAAGCTAAAAATGCTTTTTTAGATAAGCCCATATTAAAACTTCTGGGCTGAAAATCATCTACCTGTTGCTTCCCTCCTCTTATTCCACCTGTAGTTATAAAAGAGGTCATGGCAAAATTAATTGCTCTTTGAAGCTTGGTAAACGAAGGATGTGCAGCATCTGGCCCGCCAAAACAATCGTAATAATCTAGTTCTAAAAACTTTATAACTTCAATTAAATAATTGGGAGGCAGTAATACATCGGAATCTAAAATAATAAAATAATTACCTTTAGCGTTTTGCATGCCATAATTTCTAGAATCTCCTGGTCCCGAATTTTGTTTAAAATAATACGAAATATCTAATTGGTTATTAAACTGTTTAATAACTGCTTCTGATGTTTCAGTAGAACCATCTTCTACTATTACAATTTCAAAATCATGTTGGCCTTCTAAATTTAAAAAACTTTCTAAAAGTTCTTTAATTTCATTAGGTCTGTTAAAGACAGGAATAATAAAAGAAAAATTAATGGCTTCCATAAGGTACAAAGGTAAATAACCAAATGCAATTTTTAAGTTTTAGTCGCGCTTTAAATAAATTACATCTGCATCAAAATTAAAACGAACAACTATTGACTTTCTAGCTTGTTTTTAGAACAAAAAAAAGCCGCTAAAATTAGCGGCTTTTCTATAATTATAAATGAATTAGGCTATTGCTTAATCACTCTAATTGTTTCAGTAACATTAGCGATTGTTACTTTAACAAAGTAAGTACCCGTTTGTAGGTTAGACATATCTAAATCACTAGCTACTGCATTAGGCATTGTTCTTAATACTTCTTGACCTAGCATATTATACATTGCCACTTGCTCTATAGTGTTTTGAGCATTTAATGTTAATGTGTTTTTAACTGGGTTAGGATAGTATGTAAAAGCAGTTTCTGATTCAAAATCATTAAGTGATAATGCGTCTTCACTTGGTGACCAGATTTTTAAATCAAAAGTTAAACCGCTTGTTGAATCAGTACCATATTGAAAAATTCTTGTATAATACGTTTCACCTACAGTTAAACCTGTTGCATTAATTTCTTCAGTTAAACCGAAATTATCAGAACAAGCTACATAAGTTAATTCGTCACATGTACCTGTGTACAGTATTGCAACACCATCAAAAGTAAGATCGTAATCTATATTAACATCTTCAGTTAATGCTACAAATGAATACCATACGTCATCATTAGCTGTACCCGTATAACTACCACAGGCTTCAGCAGCAACACCAGAAGCTACTGCAGATTCTATAGTTCCAGAAACAGCAGTTGCACCATCA
The DNA here is from genome assembly GCF_013403955.1 of Winogradskyella vidalii. Taxonomy (GTDB): domain Bacteria; phylum Bacteroidota; class Bacteroidia; order Flavobacteriales; family Flavobacteriaceae; genus Winogradskyella; species Winogradskyella vidalii. Next base: position 225,290 of record NZ_JABFDG010000006.1, read on the forward strand.
ACATCTGCAATTTCAGTTTCTTGAGTAACTGCCTGAGCACCAGAACAATCATTATTAGCTGGAGGAGCTGGAGCAGGTATTACACATAAATCAAAGTTTACATATGCTGATGAACTTGAACTTCTTACATTTACATAATAAGTTGTACTAGCTGTTAATTCACCACTAAAAGAAGAACTATAACAACTTGAACCAACTTGTGTTAATGCACCACATGCACCTTCATATACAGAGAGATAAGTAGACGAAAAAGAAGAATCAAAAGTTTCAGTAACATCAATATTAAAAATATTGGTTTCAGAAGGTGTAAACGAATACCAAACGTCTTTGTTTATTGCAGAACAAGTATCTTCAATTGATGCATAAGCGTTTTCAGTAGTTCCTGAAATTACATTATTACAAGTATCATCAGATACTGTTAATTCAATAGCGTCTACACATTCATCATTAGCAACAGGTGCAGGTAATGTACTCAGGCAAATATCAAAGGTTGTAACATAATTAGAAGACCCGTAAGAATTAATTCTTAATAAGTACGTTTCTCCAACCGTTAATCCAGTAACAGTACTAGTATCAGAGTCACTACAAGTTAAATTCGTTAATTCTCCACAAGAACCAGACCATACGGAGTGGTATAAATCAGTATAGCTACCAACTACATTTAATAATTCTATTTGGTGCATAGATTCTGTAGCAACAAAAGAGAACCAAACATCATCATTTTCGGTTCCATAACATGCAGTTTCGTCTACGCCAGAAGGTGTCGCTGCTTCTATTGTTCCAGAAGTGGTAGATGTACATTCTAAATCAGAATTAATTGTTAAAGCAATAGCACCTGAACACTCGTCATTTGCAGGTGCTGGTAGTGGGCATGTAAACTCAAATGTACCGACAGGTGAATCACAAATTTCACCATCAAGAACATCTAAAGTAATAGTTACTTCTTCTCCACTAGCATAAGGTCCTGCTATAACCGTACCTACAACTACTGGATACGTGTTTGTTCCATCGTCAAAAACACTACCTGCATCACCAGCATCGGATACCACTATTTCTACATTATATGTTCCTGTTCCTTCTGGAGTACAGCTATCTTCTACTGCTATAGAACTGTCAATTGTTGGTGCTGTACATGTAGGTGGTGGACCACAAATAATATTTGCTTCCCATCCTGTTCCTTGAACTGAACTATCAGAAGTAAACTCAATAGTTAACGCACCAGATGCATCTGTAGATGTAAATGTATCTCCTAAATCAATCCTATAACCGTCTCCTGGATCACCTCCATCACCACTTACTTCTCCACACAAAGTCTCAGCTAAAATAGGATAAGTATTATCTGGACCATCATATATAGTTAAATAATCATAACATCCGCCACCATAAGTATTGGCTTCAATATCAACATATGTAAATACAAGCGTTACAACATCTCCAGAGTTTTCAGGTGTAATAGTTGTAGAAGATGATTCACTAGAACTATAACCAGATTCTGTTCCTCCAGAATCCATAAATACTTCGCCACAAACCTGGGCGTTACTTGTATAACCTACAAGTAACATTGCAAAAAACATTAGTGTAATTTTTTTCATGTAAATAAAAATTTTAGTTAGTAATTCTCTAAAAATATGTTAATTATTTAGAACAATCTTAGCTTTAACTTTTGGATCGTCAAAATGAAGAAAATGACGACAAAAAGCAATATTATATTTATGTTATTATTTAGAACAAAAAAAAGCCATTATACAATTTGTACAATGGCTTTTACAATTAAAAATCTTAATGCATTATTGGTTTTCAACAAAGGTATCCATAACAGCGTCACTGACGCCCATATTACTAAAACCACCATCATTATACAAATTCTGTAGCGTGACACGTTTGGTTAAATCACTAAACAATGAAACCGTATAATTTGCACAATCCATTGCTGTAGCATTACCTAATGGTGACATTTTATCAGCAAAAGCAATGAAACCATCAAAACCTTTAACACCACTACCTGCCGTTGTTGGCGTTGGCGATTGCGAAATAGTATTCACTCTTACTTTTTTATCCTTACCAAAGTAATACCCAAAGCTACGTGCTACACTTTCTAAATAGGCTTTATTATCGGCCATGTCATTATAATCTGGAAACACACGTTGTGCAGCCATATAAGTTAAAGCAACAATACTCCCCCATTCATTCATAGCATCTGCTTTATATAAGGTTTGCATAACTTTATGAAAAGACATTGCAGAAACATCCGTTCCTTTTTGTGTCCATGCATAATTTTGATCGGTATAATGTTTTCCTTTTCTTACATTTATAGACATCCCAATAGAATGTAAAACAAAATCAATTTTACCGCCTAAAATCTCCATAGATTGTTCTACAAGATTTTTAAGATCTTCTTCTGAAGTGGCATCTGCAGGAATAATTTGAGACCCCGTTTTTTCGGCTAATTCATTAATTTGCCCCATTCGCATGGCAACTGGTGCATTAGTCAGTACAAATGTTCCGCCTTCTTCATGTACGCGTTCTGCAGTTTTCCAAGCGATAGAGTTTTCATCTAAAGCTCCAAAAATAATTCCTCTTTTTCCTTTTAGTAAATTGTATGACATGTCTTTATTGTTAGTTGTTAAGTTGTTTGTTGTTCTTCGACATAGAAACTATAGCCATGAAGAAATCTATTTATCTTATTTTTATGATGCCAAAGTTAATAAAACTTTGAACGTATTAATCGGTTTTAATTTCTAAATCTTCAATAACAGAACCCCGTTCATCTGTCCATTGATTATCTTTATATATAATGAGACCAAATTTTTTATGGTAATACTTATCCCCATTTTGTAAATCTTCTGCTTCAGGAAAAATATAATCAGGCACGCACTCATCATTAATAATGACATGGTTTACCTCACAAGGATCATCGCTTCCACAAGACATAGCGCCCAAATTTACTATAAGAATTAAAACTAAAAGATAATTTTTCATCACTAAGAATTAATGTAGTAATTGTTTTGCATGCTCCATAGCAGAATCTGTAATGGTTAATCCCCCTAACATTTGGGCAATTTCTACAATACGCTCATCTTCTTTTAATTTTTTTAGCTGGGTATGCGTTACATTGTCGCTATCGGTTTTATAGACTTTAAAGTGCGAATCTCCTTTGGCTGCAATTTGAGGTAAATGTGTAATGGTAAACACCTGCATTTTACTACTCATGCGTTTCATAATTTCACCCATTTTATTTGAAATTTCTCCAGATACGCCGGTATCAATTTCATCAAACATGATTGAAGGAAGTTGCACATATTCAGCTAAAATTGATTTTATAGCCAACATAATACGCGATAATTCACCTCCTGAAGCTGATTTCTTTAAGGCGTTAAAACTAGAGCCTTTATTAGCCATAAACAAAAACTGTAAATCATCTTTACCATTTTTAGCAAAGGCCTCAGTAGTTTCTAATTCAACTTTAAATTTAGCATTAGGCATACCCAATTCTGAAAGAATCGCTTCTAATTTTGAAACAAATACCGGAATAACTTTTTTTCGTTTATTATGAATTTTTAAAGCTATCTGGTTAAGTTTCTCATTTTGTTTTAAGAGGTCTTGTTCTTTTAAGACAATTGCGTCATCTAGGCTTTCCGTATTATTTATTTTTGACTTTAAATCGTTATGAATTGCTATTAAATCGTCTATTTCTGTAACGGCATGTTTTTGAAATAAATTATTTACAATTTGAAGCTTACTGCTGATACGTTCTAATTCTTGTGGGTCAGACGATAAGTTTTCTTCAAGATTATCGAGCTCTATTAAAATATCGTCGAGTTCAATGCCAACACTTACTAAGCGCTCTTTTAACGTTTCGTAAGAAGCTCCAAAATTAGCAATTTTAGTCAAATCTTGTTTTGCCAAATTCAGTTGGTCTACAACACCAAGATCTTCTGTACTTAATATGGATTTCGCACTACTTAATTTCTCACTTATAATTTCAACGTTATTAAGTTCCTCATACTGCGCTTCTAAATCTTCAAGATTTATTTTCTCTAGGTTAATCTCATTCAACTCATTAGATAAAAATAAATTATAATCGTATTCTTTAATGAGTTCAGCCTTAGATGCTTTTAATTCTTCTAAGGATTTCTGAAGTGTTTTATAACCAACTAAGCCTTTTGAAAATTCTTTTAAATAAGACTTGTTATCCGCCAAAGCATCAATCACTTTAAACTGGTAATCATCTTGAGTAAGTTGTTGTGTTTGTTGTTGCGAGTGGATATCAATGAGAAAACCACTTAAAGCCACCAAATTGTCTAAAGTTACGGGCGTATCGTTTATAAATGCTCTTGATTTTCCTGATGGTAAAATCTCTCGTCTAATGATGGTTTGCACTTCATAATCTAAATCCAGAGTATTGAATAATGGTTTTAAATCGTAGTTAGCAATATCAAAATGAGCTTCAATGATACATTTTTCGGTTGCATTTTTTACCTGACTAAGGTCAGCACGTTTTCCTAATACTAAAGACAAACCGCCTAATAAAATGGATTTTCCTGCACCTGTTTCACCAGTAATAATAGTTAAGCCATTATTAAATGCAACATTAAGCTCATCGATGAGCGCGTAATTTTTTATGTAAAGTGATGTGAGCAAGGGTTTCTATTTTATGAGTACAAAATTAAGCGATTAAGGCTTTATATTTGAAAAGTAGAAAGAAAATGTTTTAATGCAAAATTTGATGGTTGCATTGATCTAATTTAAAACAACTTTATAAGCTCTGTTTTAAAGCGTTATTCAGAATAAAAAACTAAAACTTAATATTACGCCACTTTTGGGAGTGCATTGGCGCAATTCGGTTTAATATATCCTTAGCTTCTGTGATGTTAACACTTGGGCCGCCAGAAAGTATATCCATTATTTCATCTGCTTTTGCATCAAAAAACACACGCATTAAGTAAGAATTTGGTCTTATACGATGTACTTTTTGTAAATCATCTAATACCGAAATAATTTTTGTCTTCCCATCTTTAGCGCCTTCATTCATAATATCCATGCCTTCTCTATGGTATCTGTACATGGCTGTTCTCATATCCGTGTATGAAGGAGACATTAAATTGTCAATCATGGCAAAACGCGACTGAAGACCATCTTCCATTTTCCAACCTTGACCACTAAGCTGTTGTGAATAATTAGCAATGGTCTGTGCTTGTTTAAAATACGAATCACCACCTTTAAGCTCAAAAGTATCGGCATCCATACCTAGAATCATATATACGTGAAATGACAAAACAGAAACCAGGTTAGATTCAAATTGGTTGGGATTAAAAATTAAATTTTGATACTCTAAATACTGAAAATTAAAGTCTCTATCATTATAATTATAAACAGGAGAACTATAGCTTGAATTAAAAACAGGACGCGATGACGATACTTGGATGGTCGCTGAAAACGAATCGTTGTTATAGTCTAAAATATTAATAACCATACTACAATTAATGCGCTCTTGCGGTGCAAAGGCTGTACTTGTCCATTTTGTGTTATTAACAAACTCTGTCAACTGACTCTCTAATGTTTTAAATACAACATTATTTTCATTTCCGGTTTGTTGAGCTATAACACTTACGCTACAATTTAACTCTTGCGAAAAAGTAACCGTAGAAATTAAAAAAGCGATTAAAAGAAATAGATTACGCATGTGATTGTTTTAGTATAAGTTGCATTAAATCTTCAGCAACATCTGCTTTAGATTTTAATTCATTTTCAATAATCTCGTTAGAAGCGGTTATAAATGTAACTTTATTTGTGGACACGCCAAAACCTGCGCCTTTATCTTGCAATGAATTTAGTACAATGAGGTCTAAATTTTTAGATTTCAATTTCCCTTGGGCATGCTCTAATTCATTATTAGTTTCTAATGCAAACCCTACTAAAAATTGATTGGTTTTAATTTCTCCTAATGATTTTAAAATATCCTTTGTCTTTTCTAACGTAATAGTAAACGTCGAAGCTTTCTTTTTTATTTTCTGATCCGCAACATTATCTGGTCTATAATCTGAAACCGCAGCAGAAAGAATCGCAATATCTGAAGTTTTATAATGTTGATGGACTTCATTATACATCGCTTCTGCAGTAACCACAGGTTTTATATCTACTGAGCTATGTGCTATTTTTTGATGTGTTGGCCCGGTTACTAAAATAACTTCTGCACCTAAATTTACAGCTGCTTTAGCGATTTCGAACCCCATTTTACCACTAGAATGATTGCCTATAAATCGCACAGGGTCAATAGCTTCATAAGTAGGACCAGCTGTGATTAATACTTTTTTTCCTTTTAATGGTAATTGATCTAAAATATCATTTTCAATAAAGTTGACAATCGCCTCGGGCTCGGCCATTCTACCTTCACCTACTAAACCACTAGCCAACTCACCAGTTCCCGCAGGAATAAGTTGATTTCCGTAAGCTGTAAGTTTTTCAAATGATGCTTTTGTAGACTCATGTTTATACATATCCAAATCCATCGCAGGAGCAAAATAGACCGGACATTTAGCAGAAAGGTAAGTTGCTAACAGCAAATTATCACATACCCCATTAGCCATTTTGGCCATGGTATTGGCTGTTGCAGGAGCAATAACTAGGTAGTCCGCCCAAAGGCCTAAATCCACATGATTATTCCATACTTGGTTATCATCTTCTTCATTAATAAAAGAAGAATACACAGGATTTTTAGAAAGTGTAGAAAGTGTGAGTGGTGTTACAAACTCTTTAGAAGCAGGCGTCATAACAACTTTTACGTTAGCGCCTGCTTTTATGAATAACCTGACCAAACTGGCAGATTTATATGCGGCAATACCAGCAGTAATGCCCAATAAGATATTTTTGTCCTTTAGAATTGACATCTAAGGTGCTTTATTTATGGCTGAGGATCATCCGTATTTCTGTGATAAATTTTATCAGCTAACCATTCGTCCACTGCTAAAGAATGTGGTTTAGGTAATTTTTCGTAAAACTTAGACACTTCAATTTGTTCTTTGTTTTCAAAAATTTCTTCAAGACTATCATTGTAAGTTGCAAACTCTTCAAGTTTATCAATTAACTCACGTCTAATATCAGTATTAATTTGCTCTGCACGTCTAGCTATTACAGAAATAGCCTCATAGATGTTATCTGTAGGCGCATCAATTTCGTTTCTGTTGTAAGTTATCGTACTTACTGGTGCTTCTGTCTTTTTTAAATCCATTGTTATAATGTTTAACTTTTAGTAGTAAACGTATTAAATTCTTGTTGTAATTCTTCTTTCATTCTCGCAGCCTCTTCTGAGTGTTCAGAGTTAGGCGCTGTTTTTTGAAACCTTTCATAATAACTAAGCGCTTCACTTAAACGCTCTTCTTTTAAGTAATCAACACTTAAAATAGCTAAGTTGTATGCAGAATCAAATCTATAATATAAGGCTTCGCTTCGTAAGCTTGTTCCTGGGAATTCTAGTAAAAAGTTATTAAACGATTTAATAGATGCCTTATAATCTGAAATTAAGCCATATTGTTTTGCGATTTCAAATGCTTTTTTCTCTAGTTTAAAATCGAGTTCTTTAATTAGAGTATTCGCTTCAACTAAAAATTCTGAATCAGGATAAGCGTTGATGAATAACTGTAGTTTTTCAATGGCTTCAACCGTTTCTTTTTGTTCTTTAGAATATACTGGGGAATTAAAATAATACCCTTTAGCAGCTAAAAAGGCAGCTTCTTCAGCTTTATCACTTTTCGGATAAACATCTGTGAATTTATCTAAATGAAAACTAGAAATATAGTAATCTTTTAAATGATAAGAACACATGGCATGCATGTAGGTAATTTTTTCAGCTTGTGGTTTCCCTCTGTATTGTTGTAGTATTTGATCTAACAACTTATAAGATTTATTCCACTTTTCAGCTTCAAATAATTCTTCAGCCATTTCAAACTTAGCTGCAGTATCTTCAGATTTTAATGTTTTCTGATAATCACTACAGGAAATAAGTAGAATACTGATAAGTAGTATGTAAAGTCCTCGATTCATAAATTTTAAACAGAATGCAAAAGTAAACATTATTAACGGATTTTAAAAACAATTATTTTATGCTAATTTAAGTGTTGTAATTAGCTTGAATACCTATTTATATAAAGTTTAACTTTTGCCTAAGTTTTTTACTTCAGTTTTAATACGCGCTTTTAGGTCATCAGTAGCTTCGACTAATGGTAAACGTACGTGTGGTTTTGAAATTTTTAATGCTGATAAAACTGCTTTTACACCAGAAGGGTTATTTTCTGCAAAGATAAGTGCTGTTATCGGCATTAACTTAAAATGAATATCATAAGCTTCCTTGGCTTTGCGAGCAATCCCTAGACGTATCATCTCAGAAAATTCTTTAGGCAAAGCCTGCCCTATTACTGAAATAACACCTGAACCTCCAGCTAAAGCAACCCCTAAAGCTAAGTCATCGTCACCAGATAATACTAAGAAACCTTTAGGTTTGTTTCGTAATAACTCTAAATATTGGTGCACATTATTACCCGCTTCTTTTACGGCAACAATAGCATCAAAATCTTTTGCTAGTCGTAAAGTCGTTTCTGGAGTCATATTAGATGAGGTTCTTCCCGGAACGTTATACAATATAATTGGTTTTGGTGCAACTTCTGCAATGGCTTTAAAATGTTGATAAATACCTTCTTGGGTTGGCTTACTATAATAAGGTGATACTGATAATATACCATCAATATTAGAATAATCCGTTTCTTTGATTTCTTTAACAACGCTAGCCGTATTATTACCGCCAATTCCTAAAACCAATGGTATTCTACCCTTATTAACTTTGGCAATAAAATTTACCAATTCTACTTTCTCTTCAGGAGTAACAGTGATGCTTTCGCCAGTTGTTCCACTAATTACAAGGTAATCTGTGCCATTAGCTATATTATATTCTACTAAACGCTCTAACGCTTCAAAATCTATACTTAGGTCTGCGTTAAAAGGTGTAATTAATGCAACACCTGTTCCTATAAATTTGGTCATTATATTTTTTTTAAAATGTTTAAATATTTTTTTAATTCTTGCTTAAAAACATTGATTTCTTTTAAATCAACATCTATTATTAAATCGTATAAGCGTTCATCTTCATTAGATATACCTACCTTAAAATTAGCTTTAGATGCCGCTGTTATATGATTGAGTTGTAAAACCTGATTTTTAAAAAAACAAACCAGCATATCGTATGGTTCATTAATAAAAGTATCTAAGTCTACATTTTTTATTTTTCCATTCCACCCAAAATCTTTGGGGCTAAAATGCGCATTCCATTGATTATACTCTAATTTATCATCCATGGTAAAAGCTATAATTTTATGCTTAGGTGAATTTAAACCTAATTCTTTGAAATAGACTCTAAACACTTCAAACTCATGAAATTCCTCAGCATTAAGAAGTACTGCCACGGTTTTAATCGCACTATTATCTACAGCAGATTTTCGGGTTGTCAATAAATTATTGACATATTTTCGATTTGATTTTTCTTTAAATGCTTTTAAAATCATCTATCTTTAGCCTTTGTGCAAATTTAATAAAAGCACTCACATAAAATTATAAATTCTTATAAGTTATTCAATGACTATTAAACATACTTTTAAACTCTGTTTTTTGTTGCTCATTTTTTCTTGTGCATCAACTGAAATTACTAAAATTGAAGGCAAACGTCTCGATATTGATGAGACTATAAAATCAGATCAAACCATTGAAGATTTTATAACACCGTATCGAGAACACGTCAATAAAAGTATGGATAGTGTTCTGTCTTATGCGCCAGAAACGTATTCTAAATCGGATGGCGAATTAAACACAGCTATTGGAAACTTTATGGCTGATGCTATTTTTAGTGAAGGCAATCCTATTTTTAACCAACGAACAGGTAAGAATATTGATTTTGTACTGTTTAACCATGGCGGAATTCGTGCTATAATCTCTAAAGGTGATATTACTACAAGAACTGCATATAGCGTTATGCCTTTTGAAAACTCTACAGTTGTAGTCGGTCTAAAAGGCACCCAAATTAATGCCATGATGGACTATCTTTCTAAAGCGAAACGAGCGCATCCTGTTTCAAAACAACTGCAGTTAACCTTAGATAAAGATTCTAATATAAAATCGGCAACTATTCATGGTGAACCTATAGATATGTCTAAAACATATTATGTAGCCACAAACGATTACCTCTATAATGGTGGCGATGGCATGGTGTTTTTTCACCCTAATGAAGGTATCGAAATCTTAAACTATAAAGTTAGAGATGTTTTAATAGATACTTTTAAGAAAACAGACACTATAAATCCAAAACGCGATAACCGTTTCATTAAATTAAAAGATTAAATTTTATACTTGCTTTTAAAGCTGATTAATTGCATCGTAAGTTTATCGATTAATAATTAGCTGACAATAGCTCATAAATTAAAGACTCATGAAAAGAAGACAATTTATACAGAAATCTACTGCAGCAACCATTTTAGCTGGTGTTGGAGGTTTAGGTTTACAATCTTTCAGTCCTTCTAAAACAAAGAAAATAACCATTTTACACACCAATGATGTGCATAGCCATATAGATCCTTTTGGTCCAGATGATGGCAGAAATGCAAATAAGGGTGGTGTTGCTAGGCGTTCTACTTTAGTTGAATCTATAAGGAAAGATAATCCAAACACCTTATTATTAGATGCAGGTGATATTTTTCAAGGTACACCATACTTTAATTTTTATGGTGGTGAATTAGAGTTTAAACTAATGAGTATGTTAAAATATGATTTAGCGACTATTGGTAATCACGATTTTGATAACGGTATTGATGGATTATACGCTCAAATTCCACATGCAAAATTCGATTTTGTATCTGCCAATTACGATTTTTCAAATACCGTAATGGATACCCACGTTAAACCTTATAAAACCTTTGTAAAAGACGGTATTAAAATAGGCGTTTTTGGACTTGGAATTAAACTTGAGGGCTTAGTCGATAAAAACCTATACAAAGAAACCGTTTACCACCACCCTATTGAGATTGCTCAAGACATGTCTCGTATTTTAAAAGAAGAACAAGGTTGTGATTTGGTGATTTGCTTATCTCATATTGGCTATAATTATAAAAATGCGCCTAATAAAGTGAGTGATATTACGGTTGCTAGAGCAACAAAAGATATCGACTTAATTATTGGTGGACATACGCATACGTTTTTACCAAAGCCAACTATAGAAAAAAATAGTATTGGGAAAAATGTACTTGTTAATCAGGTTGGTGCTTATGGGCTGTATTTAGGTAAAGTAGATTTCTATTTTGAACCAGGAAAAGAAGTCTCAGCAGAAGGTGCTTCCATTATTGTATAAAGCAAATGAAGATTCAAGTATAAGAATTAAAAGCTGTTTAAATCTAAATCACAAAAAAAAGACTGTTCAAAATAAATGAACAGTCTTTTTTTTATGTAATAATGCAAATCTAGCTTACTTTTTAACAGTTGCTGGTGCATTTAATTTATTACTCATTTCCATTGAAATTGCAGAACGGTCAAATTTAATTTTACCTGCTAAAGTTTCAATAACACAACTGTTATCTTTATCATTTAGTTCTACAACTTTACCGTGCATACCACTCTTAGTTATTACACGATCGCCACGTTTTAGTTCGCTGGCAAACTTTTTTTCTTGTTTAGAACGTTTCATTTGTGGTGCAATCATAAAGAAATACATCACAGCAAAAATAGCTATAAACGGTAAAAATGAACCTAATCCTTCCATTTAGTAATTATCAGTAAATATTAATCGTGGTTATGACCTTCGTGTCCTGGTTGCGTAGAATACTTTCTAGGTGCAGCTGGAGAAGTAGCAGCATCTACAGCTAATGGATTAACCGTTGCTTTACCTGCTGGTTTAGCTGGTGCATTTGGATCCTTTTCTACAGAAGCAGTAATCTTAACAAGCTCTTGTCCTTTTTCAGTGTTAGTAATCATAGTTAAAGATTTAGTAATTTTACCATTACCTTTTCCATTAAACTTTACTGTAAACTGACCTGTTTCACCTGGCTGAACTTCTTTGTCATAGTTAGATGGTACAGTACATCCACAAGTACTTTTAATGTTACTTACAACTAACATAGAGTTTCCTGTGTTTGTATATTTAAATACTGTCTCTACTGGGGTTCCATCTTGAATTGTTCCAAAATCGTGTTCAGTCTTATCTAAAGAAATCACAGCGAAATCACCTGCATTTGCATCTCTTTCTGCTGCAACAGCAATGTTTTCAGATTTAATTTTGCTAGCAGCATCTTCTTTACAAGATGTAAAAGCTACCATACACAATGCGCTAAGTCCTAAAATTACTTTTTTCATTTTAATTTTTTATTTTATTAGAAATTTATTTCAGCTTGCCAAGTTAATGATTATTTTACCTAATTAAAATTTTTAGTAATACGTTAACATAATTTTACAAGAATTAATCCTACAAAAATTTAACACGACTTAAAGTTTTACAAATTAAGTTATGACTACATTAATCCGCGACCAGTTTTAAGATGTATACCTTCTGCTTGATATTCTTTTACAATTTTATCTAAAATTCCATTGATAAATAAACTACTTTTTGGTGTGGAATATTCTTTAGCAATTTCTAAATATTCGTTTATAGTCACTTTATAAGGAATTGATGGGAATTTTTGAAATTCACAAAGTGCCATTTTTAATAACACACCATCTAAACTCGCCAAACGTTCACTATCCCAATTCGTTGTTTTCAGACTTATTTCTTCTGCAAATCTAGAGCTATTAAGAAAAGTCTTTTTAAATAAGTCTTTTGCAAATTCCATATCATCGTCATCTTTATATAAATCTGGCAACAATTTGGTTTCTGAAGATGTGAGTTTCAACTTGCGTAATACTTTTAAAACAGCAGTATTAACCACAGGAATATCATCTACCCAAGTTAATTTTTTATCTTCAAAATAGTCGTAAAGCTTTTCGTTTGGTGCTATGATTTCTGTAAAGACGTCTAAAATAAATTGTTTGTCTTTTTTGAAATTTGTCTCTGAGTCCGCTGTGTAAGCTTGATAGATTTCACTTTTTAAAATCGCTTTAAAAAGAATATCAACATATTCAAAATCTAAATCCCAAAAGTTCAACTTTCGGTTTTCAATCGCCTCTTGCAACAGGGTGTTACTACTAATGATTGTTAGAAGTTGATTTTCCTGAAACTTTAAACTAAGGTTTTTATCAGCATCAGATTTTACAAGCTTGTTTTGCAGTTTAGCATTGTGCTTCTTACTCTTTTTATGAAGTTCCGTAAGTAACGCTAAAAGCGATAAGTACAAATCGTACATATTATCTAAACTGTGAAGCAAAAACTTTTGTTCTTTTATTAAGTTATCACTTTCGGTACCTTTAAAAGCATACATAGATTGCATAACTTTAATTCTGATGTGTCTTCGATTTAACATGTGTAAGAACTCACTTTATTATTGTTGGTTATTAAATAAAAGGTGAATCTTAATTAAGATTCACCTTGCAAAAATACTATTATTTAATTTTTATTTCAGAATTAAATTAGGACTATTTTGAATTTTCTCGCTTTCGCGTTTCAATACGTTCTCTAGCAATATTTAATGCCGCGTTATTAGTCGTTAAATTATTGACTTTGGCATTGTCTAAAATTTCGAGCGTTGTATTATAAATGTTTTCAGTCTTACGCATAATTTCCTGACGGTCATAGTTTTCTAATTCTGCATATACATTAATAATGCCACCTGCATTAATTAAAAAATCTGGCGCATATACAATACCGCGTTCTTGTAAAATTAAACCATGCTTACTTTCTTCTGCTAATTGATTATTTGCAGCACCAGCAACCACTTTTGCTTTTAGTTTCTGAATCGTATCATCATTAATAGTCGCTCCTAAAGCACAAGGCGCATAAATATCCATTTCTTCACTGTAAATATCTTTGCCACCATAAATAGTAACACCGTATTTAGATCGTACTTCTTCTAAACGCTCTTGACTAATATCGGAGATGGTGACATTAGCACCTTCATTTACTAAATGCTCAACAAGTGCTTCACCAACATTACCAATACCTTGAACATACACGCTTTTATCTTCTAAAATTTCAGAACCAAACTGAAACTTAGCGGCAGCTTTCATTCCCATAAAAACGCCATAAGCTGTAATTGGAGATGGGTTTCCGGCACCACCTTTACTTTCTGAAATACCAGTAACATATGGGGTTACTTCTCTTACGGTATCCATATCTTCGGTGGTCATCCCTACATCCTCTGCAGTAATATAGCGTCCGCTTAAATCATTTACAAATTCACCAAAGCGTCTCATTAGCTCTGGCGTTTTTTGTGTTTTAGCATCGCCAATAATTACGGCTTTACCACCACCCAAATTTAATCCTGTAATAGCTGATTTAAAGGTCATTCCACGAGATAAACGCAAAACATCATTAAGCGCTTCCCATTCACTATTATAATTCCACATTCTAGTACCACCTAAAGCTGGGCCTAAAACTGTATTATGAATACCAATTATAGCTTTTAAACCAGTATCTTTGTCATTGCAAAAAACAATTTGCTCATGATCATCAAATGAATATTGTCCGAATACGGGATCCATTTTTTTTAATTCATTTGAAGTTATAATTTCTGAAGTCATGTAAGTTAAATTTTTAGGGTGTTTGAAGATGTTCTAAAAACAGCATGCAAAAGTATATTATAAATAGAGGATTAGCAAAACATTAACCATAAAATAAGGTTTTCACAACACATTTGAACAACCAATTTATTGAATGAAAGCATTAAAACATCTAAATAAATATTTCTACAAATACCGATACCGCTTAATTATCGGTGTTATAATTACCATAATAGCTAAGATTTTCGCCCTCTTTACCCCTAGATTAGTTGGGGCTTCTATCAATGTGGTGTCCGATTATTTGAATAATAAAATTACGGAAGAAGTCTTTAAAAACGATTTAACCATAAATATTCTATACCTCACTGGTGCCGCTGTAGTCGCTAGTATTTTTACGTTTTTAATGCGTCAAACCATTATAAATGTGTCTCGTTATGTTGAATTTGATCTTAAAAACGAAATATACCAGCATTATCAAGTTCTTTCACTAAACTTCTATAAATCTAATAGAACAGGCGATTTAATGAATCGTATTAGTGAAGATGTTGGCAAAGTTCGTATGTACGTAGGACCAGCATTAATGTATACTATTAATACGATTACATTATTTGCTGTGGCTTTAATTTATATGATTGATCGGTCGCCTTCCTTAACGTTATATACTTTATTACCTCTGCCCTTTTTATCAGTTGTAATCTATAAATTGAGCCGTTTAATTAACAAGCGTAGCACCATTGTACAACAGTCGCTTTCTACACTTTCTACGTATTCTCAAGAAACCTTTAGCGGAATTTCAGTTATAAAATCTTACGGCATTGAACCGCGTACAAATACTGAATTTGAAAAACTTTCAGCTCAAAACCGTCAAAAACAAATTAACCTCACTAAAGTTCAAGCTTTATTTTTCCCGATGATGATACTTTTAATTGGTGTTAGTAACTTAATAGTCATCTATATTGGAGGGATGCAATACATGAGTGGTGAAATTGACAACATAGGAACCATTGCTGAATTTATTATCTATGTTAACATGCTAACTTGGCCAGTTGCTACAGTGGGTTGGGTGACCTCGCTTGTTCAACAAGCCGAAGCTTCACAACAACGAATTAATGAGTTTTTGAACACCTTACCAGAAATTAAGAATTTAGCCGACCAACCGACTCCGATTAAAGGTGATATTGAATTTAAAAATGTAACTTTTGTTTACCCAGACACTAATATTGTAGCTTTAAAAGACCTTAGTTTTACTCTAAAATCTGGACAAACATTAGCTATTTTAGGAAAAACAGGATCTGGAAAATCAACTGTTCTCGATTTAATTGGACGTTTATATGATATTGAAAAAGGTGAGATTTTAATTGACAATACGCCTATTTCTAAATTAAATCTTTTCAGTTTAAGAGAAAGCATTGGCTATGTGCCACAAGACGCATTTTTATTTTCAGACTCCATAAAGAATAACATTAAATTCGGAAAAGAAAATGCGACCGATGACGATGTTATTGAAGCTGCAAGTAACGCGAAAGTTCATAAAAATATTCTTAAATTTAGTAACGGATATGATACCGTTTTAGGCGAGCGTGGTATTACACTTTCTGGTGGTCAAAAACAACGTATATCTATTGCGAGAGCAATAATTAAGAAACCAGAAATTCTATTATTTGACGATTGTTTATCTGCTGTAGACACAGAAACAGAAGAAAAAATCCTTAAAAACCTCGTTAAGCTCACAAAAGACAAAACAACCATAATTGTGAGTCATCGGGTATCCTCTGCAAAGAATGCTAATTTAATTATTGTGCTAGACGATGGCAAAATTATTGAGTCTGGAAATCATGAAAGTCTCATTAATTCCGATGGTTACTACAAAGAATTATACACTAAGCAACTCTCTGAAAAAGAAATGTAATTATTTGTTGTTTAGCTTACTTTTTTTTTGGATTTTTGGATTGAAATTAAAACAGATTGAGATATGAGTGATTATGAAATGATGGACAAAGAAGAAATATATTCTAAAGTATTACGTGCTGGTAGAAGAACTTATTTTTTCGATGTTAGAGCTACTAAAGCTGGTGATTATTATTTAACGGTTACTGAGAGTAAAAAATTCACCAACGACGATGGTTCATTCCATTATAAAAAACATAAAATCTACCTTTATAAAGAAGATTTTAAAGAATTTAGAGAAATCTTAGCTGAAATGACTGATTATATTATTGATGAAAAAGGTCATGAGGTTATTAGCGAACGTCATCAAAAAGACTTTAAACGCGAAAGTGATTTTGTTGCTCAAGAAGCTAAAACACCAGAAGATACTAAAACTACAGATAGTTTTACCGATATTAGTTTTGACGATATCTAAGATTAACTGCTTTTAAATTTTAATGAAAAAGCCTTGACATTTATTTGTCAAGGCTTTTTTATGATTATAACCCTACACAGACTACTAGCAAACTAATCTTTTAATATTTGAAAATCAATAGTAGAATCACTATAAACCTTATGCGTTTGCTTTTTAAAATCACTGGCTTTAGCTTCAAAAATATTATCGACGTAAGTCTGTGGATTAGCATCTATATAAGGAAAAAAAGTGCTCTGAACTTGCACTTGTATCTTATGTCCTTTTTTAAACGTATGAAACACATCTTGTAATTTTAAATTCACTGCCGTTTTTTCATTGGGCACAAAAGGTTCTGGTTTAGACATGTTATTTCTAAAACGCCCACGTAACACTTCACTCCTAACCATCATATGGTAATTACTCAATTTTAAATGGTCTTGCACATCCTTAGTGTTTTTGGTGTCTGCAGGAAACACATCAATCACTTTTACAATCCAATCTGCAGCTGTTCCTGTAGTGGCTACATTTAATTTAGCTAAAATATCCCCTGCAAGCGTTACATCATTGTCTAAAACTTCAGTTTCAAACGTTAATACATCTGGTCGTCTCGAAGCAAAACGCTGATCATCTGTCATAAACTTACGTGGTGTAAATCCGACTTTAATATCTTCAGTATAAGGCACTGGTTTTTTAGGGTCACTTATAAAATCTGATGTCGCCAACATTTTATTAGGTAAGGTTGTTAAGTGCTCATCAGGCTGCATAAAATAGCTTTTAGTAGTCACATTTTTAGGAGGCCAAGTTTCAAAAGACTCCCATTGTTTAGTTCCTGTATTAAACATTTGTGCTTCTGCTAACCCTGTTTCACCATTAGCTTCACCTTTTAAGAAATGATTAAAAAATTTCGTTTCTACGTGTTTCTGAAAACCATCAGAAAGTTCATCTCCAAAATAGATATTACCCACCACTTGTCTTTCATTGCTCCTAGCCCAATCACCATGACTCCAAGGTCCAAAAACTACGGTGTTGTAATTATCGCTATGTTCTTCAATGCTTTTATAGGTGTTAAATGGGCCGTATAAATCTTCGGCATCAAACAAACCTCCAACTACCATAGTTGCTGGCTTAATGTCTTTTAAATGCTGAATAATTCCTCTTCGTTGCCAAAACTCATCATAGGTTACATGTGTTTTTAATTGTTCCATAAACACGTTGGTACTATCGTAATATTTATCTAGTTTACGCAGCGGCATATGATCTAAAAAAAACTGATGCTGATCTTCGGTACCAATGTCAGGAAAAGAATACCACGACTCTGTTGTGGGTTGATCTTTCATATAACCAAAAACAGACGTTGCTCTCCAATAACTCAATAAAAAAGCCCCATTATGAATAAAATCATCAAAAAAGAAATCGCCAATACACGCTTGGGGTGATACCGCTTTTAAGGCGGGGTGCGCATCTAACAACGAATAGGTTGCGTAAAACCCTGGATAAGAAATACCGTAAGTTCCAACGTTTCCGTTATTATGCGCTACATTATTTACCAACCACTCAATGGTATCGTAAGTATCACTAGCTTCATCAATCTGCGTTCCTGTTTTATTAGGAATGTAAGGACGCATATTATCGTAAACCCCTTCACTATTCCAACGGCCTCGCACATCTTGATACACCATAATATTCCCTTCTTCCATCAAATACTTATTAGGCCCAATCTTACTCCTAAATTCATCTTCACCATAAGGTCTGCAACTGTAAGGCGTACGCATCATTAACATAGGATAGCTTTGAGACGTGTCTTTTGGGGAGTAGATGGTTGTATGAAGCTTTACACCATCGCGCATAGTAATCATGACTTCTTGTTTGGTGTAATGATCTTTCGCATAGGTATTTTCAGCATTACTAACTTCAGTTGACGTTATAGCTTGATGCGTTTTGTCACTGCAGCTCCATAATCCTAAAGCAATAAAGGCAATAAACAATAATTTCTTAATCATAGGTTGGGTTGGTTTTAGAGATAAACGATAGACTGACAACCAATATAAAGTAACATGTACATTGTTGCTTTAAAAGTCATCAAGTTCTTAACTCTTTATTTTTTTATAAATTTTAATATTTCAAGCTGCGCACCTGATTTAATTTTTACAAAATACAATCCTGAATCATATTCTGACACATTGAAAAACACAGAAGTTGCTACAGCCTTTAATGTTTTTATAGTTCTACCATTTAAATCCATGATGGTTATTTCGCTTTTGTGGTGTAGCCCTTCAATTGCTACTTCAGATACTGCGGGATTAGGATATAATTTTAGAGAAAGTTGTTCCGAATCGTTAACGGATAAAGCGTTACCTGAAAAAACAATTCTACTAATTTCGGTGCCATCGCCTCCTATGGCTGTAAACGAAAAATAATCTTTAGTCCGACCCACATTTTGTAATTCAAATGTGATATCATCACCTAAATAGGCATCTAAATCTACACTCACTGTAGTATAACCATCTTGATAACGTGTTATTGGATTATAACTTGGACCATATTGCACACCGTTTATTAAAATCCTAAACCACGAATTTAACGGTGTAGAACTGTAGTGATGCAACTGTTTAAACGTGATATCTACGACACCATCTACTAAATTGGCACCATCTATTTTAAATTTTAAGCCTGTTAAAAAGTCTTTATTATCATTCCACGCCTGAGACGCTGTAGTTGTATCTCCTCCTACCCATTCTGCATTAGAATTACGTTGATGAAGTACTAATCTATCGTAAATTGAATAATTAACAAACTCTAAATTAGATGATTCACTATGCATCACCGAAAACAAGCCGGCTTGTAGTGACGATTCGTTATTAAAATAATTATCATACCCTAACTCCAAGTACTCTGGGTCAGTAGAAGTATATATTTTTTGCCAAGGCGAATGTGCAGCCTCGCAACTATTACGAACAAAAAGCTTGTATGATGTTGCTACTGTTAATTCTGAGAATGTGTAGCTATTACTATCAGAAACTAAATAATCTGCACCTAAATTTTCTTCAAATTCAGCTGCGACAACCTCATAACTATCAGTGGTTGTCGCATCCCAGTTTAGTGCAATATTATCCGCAGCACTAACTGATGAAATATTGGTAATAGACTCACAATCATTCTCTAACAAGCGTATGTTATCTAAATAGGTTTTTCGGGTTGTAGATTTGCTTACATTTTCTAGCTTAATGGTTACCAATTCACCTACAAACTGAGACAAATCTATAGTAACAGTTTTAAAATCATTGTCATCAAAAGCAGCATTATAAATAAAATCTTCGGCAACGCCTGTATACACATTATCATCTGCATAATTTTTTATTTTGACACGTAAATAAGCTTCGGATGTTTGACTAATATCAAATCTAAGAACGGGATCAATCGTGTTTTGAGTAAGATCTACATCTATTGAAAACGTTCTTATAAAATCCTGATTTTCTTCAAAAGGATCTCCATAATCATTCCAATTCAGATACTGTGGATATCCAGGACCATTAAGCATTAAACCATAAGCGCTTTCATTTGCAGCCTCAGTATTTATTTCTACACCGTAATCTGGCACAGCATAATCACGTTGAAAATCGGATTCAAAATCAATGGTATAAGGCAGGGTTAACACCTCTGGTCTGGTTTTAAAATAAAAGCTACGATAACCTGCAGTAACGCCAAATGCATCGCAATCAGATTTTACATTGATATAATACGCTTGTGAAGGCAATAAACCCGATACTGAAAAGGTTTGATCATTAGTAATAGTGTACGATTCCGGTATTTCTTCACCTACTTCTGTAATTACATACCTGTAATGATTTGCTGTAGAGTTATCATTAAGAGTAAACTCAGCAGATGTATTGGTTATATTATCAATAGAGATCACCGATAAACCTTCGCAAACTTGTAAATTACCATCAAAACGTGTTTTAGCGTAAGAATTTTGCAATAACACAGATGACGATGTTGAACCATCATCAAATTCTTCGGTTATACTTACTCTGCTTCGCGTAGGTGGATTATTAAAATTTTCTGTGCCTTGCCATCCAAACAAAGCACTTGTTGATTGCCCCGGATTGACATCTTCTACATCAATAACCAAATTATCGATACCGTTATAATTAAAAGGCTCATCAAAAATTAAAATAAACTCATACGCATTTGCGTAATAGGTGGAAATTCCTATTTGGGTTAAATCCGCATCAGCAATAAAACCATCTCCCGATTCAAACTCCTCTTTGGTTGTATGGCCTATTTTAAATATTAGGTTTGTATTAGGTGCAGGTGATGTCGTTGTATTTGAAAATGCAGTAAAAAATCGAAGGCCTGTTATCTCACCATTAAACTTTATATGATCGGGATAATACAGGGTTTGTGTCCGAGAAAATTTTGCTTGAGGCACATAGGGCTGATTTGTATAGTCCCCCGAACCTCCAACAGTTACATAACTTGAAGGTATCAATTGTGCACTACTTATTACTGAACATAATAAGCTAACAATAAATAAAACGTTTTTCATGATTGATGATTATGGCGCAATTTAGTAATTAAATTGTCCAAAAATTGTTAAAATTTAAGATGCCTCCACGGAAGTAAACTCAAACTTACCACCATTAAACAAGCCTTTATCACTGAGTTTTAAAGCCGGAATCACCAACAAAGCCATAAAAGACAAACTCATATAAGGTGCGTGAAGTTTGCTCCCTAATTGTTTTGCCATTTTATCTAACTCAGCATATTGTTTACCGATTACTTCAGCATTTTTATCACTCATAATTCCGGCAACTGGAAGTGCCACCACTTTTTCTTCGGAATCACTTATCGCGCAAATACCACCTTCATTTTCTATTAAAAGATTCACAGCTTTACAAATCGCTTCATCCGAAACGCCTATGGCAATAATATTATGTGAATCATGACCGACAGAACTAGCAATAGCACCTTCTTTTAATCCGTAATTTTTAATAAAGGCAATAGCTGGGTTACCGTTTTTGTAACGATTTACAACGGCCATTTTTAAAACATCAGTTTCGGTATTAGAAACTAAATTTCCTTCTTTAATTGTAGATGCTGCAATGATTTCATTTGTAACTAATTCGCCATCCAAACACTCTATAACTCTAATTTCTTTAGCCTCAGATTCATATTTAAAATCGGAAATTTCTTTTTTATCAGTATTGAAATTATTCAAGTTTTGAAATTCAACATGCGCTACTTTTGAAATGCCATTATAATAAACCAATTCACCACCAATAATGGTCTGCAACGTTTTAAAATCTTTTAAATCTTCAAGCACAATACAATCTGCCGTATCCCCTACATTAAGCAAACCGACGTCTAAACCATAATGATTTACAGGATTTATACAAGCTGCTTTTAAAACCTTAAAAACATCGTTGCCTTTAGCGACAGCCCTGGCACACAATTGATTGATATGTCCTAACAACAAATCGTCAGGATGTTTGTCATCACTACAAAACATCATATTTTCATAATGTTCATCTAGTAAGGGTATTAAGGCTTCAAAATTTTTAGCAGCACTACCTTCTCTGATGATGACTTTCATACCTTTTTGAAGTTTCTCCAAACCTTCATCATAGGTAAAACACTCGTGATCCGTTGATATACCTGCAGAAATATACTTGGTTAAATCATCGCCTCGTAATCCTGGCGCATGACCATCTACAGGCTTGTCATAATGCTTAGCCCATTCTATTTTCTTTAAAACTTCGGCATCATCATAAATAACGCCTGGGTAATTCATCATTTCAGCTAAATACTTAATATCCGGATTTTCCAACAACGTTTTAATATCGTCAGCATCAATAACTGCTCCAGCCGATTCAAAGCTTGTTGCTGGCACACAAGAAGGCGCTCCAAAATTGAATTTAAAAGGGGTTTTCTTTCCGTTTTCAATCATAAATTCCACACCAGCAACACCCAATACATTAGCAATTTCATGCGGGTCAGAAACGGTTGAAACCGTGCCGTGTTTTACGGCTATTTTAGCAAATTCTGAAGGTACCAACATAGAACTTTCGATGTGAATATGAGCATCTATAAAACCCGGTAAAATGTAATGATTTTCCTCACAGTCTTTGGCTTCAATAGATTTAATTATGCCATTTTCGATGGTAACTTCACCTTTAAAAATGGTCTTATTTACGATGTCTACTATATGTCCTTTTAGTTTCAAAATGTATGCTTTTTATAGATTCCGTCAATTACAAGAATCTTTGATTTATATAAAATAAAACTGACTATTAATAATTTAAGACGATTTACATAAATTAAAAGTTTAATCAATATCAGCTTCACAACGACTCAGCCTTTAGTACAACTTTAGCCTTAACCTTATTCAAATAAAGGTTATTGTTTCAATTCTATTTTTAAAATTTGCTTAGTTTCATCAGTAATTTTAAAGCGTTCATCAGCACGCATGCCTACAACCCAAACCACCTTATTATTTGACGTCAGTAACCAAGTATTCTCTTTTTCTACTAGGGATAGTTTTTCATCTTTTAGAAATTTACTGAGCTTCTTTTTACCTTTCATTCCTAATGGCTGAAACACATCGCCTTCCTCCCAAAGTCTTAATTCTATTGGGAACTCTAACTTGTTCTTATCGACATAAATAATATCTTTTGAGGTTTCTGCAATGGCATCAACATCATCAAAAGGCATGATTCCTAATGGTGTTTTTATAATTCGGTTATGCACATCAGCTTCACTTAGCGTCATAGCGTCACTATGATTTCCGTTTAAATCTGTTAAAATTAAAAAAGTTCTATGCTTTATCAGTCGATGGGTATTAGACTTAACTAACTTTCCTGATTCTGCATCTAAAAGCGCTACAACGTCATCCCAGGCCGTAAACCCATAGGCCTTAAAAACTTCATACAAATACGCTTTGGGATTATTACGACTTTTAAATTCAGCTATTTTATAAATAATACCATAGTTATCAGTAGCTTCAATCGCATTACGTTTAAAAATCTTTAAATTTTCATCTACAATTTCAGCGGAATCATTAAGGTTTGAAATGGTATTTTGAAAACTATCTAAAAGTTGCGGATTAATTTCTTTTAAAATAGGCACCAATTCGTGTCGCAGTTTGTTTCTCAAATACTTTCTAGAAGCATTACTAGCATCTTCACGCCATATAATCGTTTCCTGATTAGCAAACGCTTCAATTTGAGCTCTAGAAAACGGTAGCAACGGTCGCACCACATTAGCGTTAATCATCGGAATTCCGGTTAAACCGTTTAATCCTGTACCTCTCGTAAAGTTAATTAAAAACGTCTCTAAATTATCATCAGCATGATGTGCGGTGAGTATATAATTGAACTGTAAGTGTTCTGCTAATTCTGCAAACCAGTCGTAGCGCAACTCCCGAGCCGCCATTTGTATTGAACATTTATTAATTTCAGCATAAGCTTCAGTATCAAAACTCTGCACAAAAATTTCAACCTGTAATGTTTCTGCTAAATCTAAAACAAAAGCTTCGTCTTTATCACTTTCTTCAGCTCTTAGATTAAAGTTACAATGCGCCAGTGAAAACTTTAACTCCAGAGATTTACATAGGTGAGCCAATACAACACTGTCTATACCTCCAGAAATGGCGATAATTAATTTCCTTTCACTTAGAATTGAAAGATTCTTTTCTATATGGTTTTTGAAGTCTTTATACACTAGTCAAAGGTATTGAATTTTATGGATTCTAAAACGGACTGTCATTGTAAATTGAATAAGTCATCTGCTAACAAAGCTATTAAATATGATTTTTAATAACCTAACCGATGACAATTGTCATATCTATAACAATCGATTATGATTAACTTTAAATAAATTTAAAAACCAAAAGTTATGACAACTCTAAATAATATAAAACCACAACCGACAAAAACCGATTTTGACAAGAAAGTACTTTCTGCACTACCACACTTACATCCGTATGTAAAACATCGAATTTATATTGCAGAAACAACAGGTATTTTGCCTAAAAACATGTTTTCTTCTAATGGACTAATAGACGAGAGTATTATTATTCTTTACAGTAGTAAATTTGACAGAAATGCTGATACTATGGCTGTTCGTTTAGAGCTCTTTAAAATTGTAGATAATTACATGAATGCTTTATTTAAAGAGGAAGCGCACCATAAAAACACCATTAGCACCGAAACTTTCTTAGAAACAGAACTTTCTAAACTGAGTCAAGATTATACTATTGATGCGGATTTCGATTTTATTCTAAACACAGAATTAAATGACATTTCTTATCATCAAAATGAAAATGAACCACTGCATTTATATGCTGATAAAGAAACCTCTATTCTAAACGCTTTTGAAGTGGAAGATTTACCCTTTAAAGCATCTAACCAAGTATTCGGACAACTTTATAACTGGTTACCATTTAATGTGTCTAACCTTGTAGATTTACACGTAATTGGGAAGTTAGATTTTGAATCTATCGCTAAAATTAAAAATATTGAAACCAAACGTGTTATTTCTATTTTCGACAAGGTAAAACTTACATTTAGAAGACATATTTAACTACAATCTAGTTTAAGAGCGTATCAAATTAACACGTATAGTTACGCAAAGAAGGCACGAGAATGCACAGAGATTATAACTGAAGCAGTCGTGCCTTTTTTTATCATTCTGAAAATAAAACATAGGTTAAATAACAACTGCACACTGAGACTGCAACCGCAACTGTGACTAAAAACCAGCCTATATTTAAAAGCAGGACAAAGAAAATTAAGGAAGTAGCAACAATGCGTAGTATTCTAATTCTCCAAAGCTTCTCGCATAGCTTTAGCCTTAGTTAAGCATTCTTCATACTCTTTCATTGGGTCACTTTTAGCCGTAATAGCACCACCTACAGAAAAAGACACATATTTGTGTGTCGCATTATAAAGGATACTTCTAATAATAACATTAAAATCGAAGTCGCCATTGGGCGCAAAATACCCAACAGACCCAGAATATACACCACGTTTGGTTGCCTCTAAATCTTCAATAATACTCATTGCTGAAATTTTAGGAACCCCTGTCATGCTTCCCATCGGATAGCTATTTTTTATGATATCTACAGGATGTGTTTCTTTCGCAACTTTTGAAGACACTGTAGATATCATTTGATGCACTTGCATAAAAGAATATACTTTGCACAGCTCATCTACCTTTACACTGCCTTTGATTGCGGTATGTGATAAATCGTTACGCACTAAATCTACTATCATAATGTTTTCACTACGTTCCTTTTTGTCTTTAGCTAATTCTGTTTTTAGTTTTTTATCTTCAACGTCATCTAAAGATCGTTTTGCCGTTCCTTTGATAGGCTGAGAAATAATTGATTGTCCCTTTTTCTGAATATAGCGCTCTGGCGAAGCTGATAACACATATTTATCATTACATTTTAAAAATGTGGCAAATGGCGGTTTTGAAATGGCGTTTAGCTTTTTATATGTTTCAAGCGGATCAATAACGCTGTCTTCAGCATAAAATTCTTGACAAAAATTAGCTTCATAAATATCTCCTCGTTGAATGTGCGCGAGCATTTTATCTAACTTTTCAAAATAGGCTTCTTTGTGAATTCTTAGCTTTATTTTAATATCATTTTGAAGCTCAACAGCGCTTTGGCTCGATAAGTTTTCAATGGCTAATAAGTCGCTTTCAACATCATCAGCCACCATATTTAAATACTGAATTTCAACTTGATTTCCGGTAATTAAAAATAACTTCTGAGGTTGAAAAAAGTATAAATCCGGAAATTCTAAACCGTCATAATTTTTCGATTTTAAATGTTCTGCTGTGTTTTTAAGATCGTAAGTAAGGTAACCAAAAATCCAGTCGTTTGTTGTGCTTTGGTATTCTTTTAGGCGTTCAAAAGCATCAAAATAATCGGTGTGGATTGCCGTAAAAGCTTCTACAGCCAAAACCGCATCATAATTGCTATACTGATTGTTATGGTTATTAGAATCTAACCATACGACATCATCAAATTGTTGACTCCAAAGCAATAGATTTTGCTTGAAACTGCCGCTGTTTTTAAGTTGATGAATTTGTGTTGTTCTCAATAGAAAAATAATTGCTGCAATTTACCGAACTTTAGGCAAGATACCTACTAGCTTTCAAAAACCTTGCAGGATAAACACTAATTTTACTAGCGAAAAAATTTCAAGAATCGTATATTTCAAAAAAAATAAAAGCCTATGTATAGTTTAAAAAACGACTTACTAAATATAAACATAAAGCCTAAAGGCGCTGAGTTATGTAACATCACCTCTGTAAAAAACAATACCGAATTTTTATGGCAAGCTGACCCAAAGATTTGGGGAAGTCATGCACCAAACTTATTCCCTATTATTGGTTGCATGAAAAACGACACCTACATTTATAATGGCAAAACTTATACGATGCCAAAACATGGATTTGTTAGACATAATGACAATTTTACAATCAAAAATCAAACCGATTCTAGCATCACTTTTTCTTTAGTTTCAAATGACGCATTATATGCTTTATATCCTTTTTTGTTTGAATTTGAAATGACCTATACACTTTTAAATAACAGCTTAATTATTGATCATAAGGTTATTAATTCAGATGAAAAACCACTTTATTTTTCTTTAGGTGGACATCCGGCTTTTAATTGTCCGCTGTCAGCAACTGATGATTATACGGATTTTTATATCGCATTTGAAAAGACCGAAAACAGCCCGTCTTATCTCTTAAATATGGCTAATGGCTTATTAACCACAGAAACAAAGCCTGTTTTTTCAGAAGGTAATACCATTAATTTACACCCCGATTTATTTAATGACGATGCTTTAATTTTTAAAGATTTAAAATCGAGAACCGTAAGTTTAAAGCATAAAACAAAAGGTAAAGTCTTATCTGTAAACTTTAACGATTTTAAACAATTAGGAATTTGGGCTAAACCTAAGGCCCCTTATGTTTGTATTGAACCGTGGCTAGGTTTTGCTGATAATGAAACCACAGATCAAAATATTGAAACCAAGGAAGGTCATTTAGAACTAAAAGCTGGCGAAATATTTAACGCGAGCTACAGTATTACGATTGAAAAAAGTCATTTAGTGTAAGTTGATTAATAAAGTGGTAGCTTTGCAGCAAAATATTATACTGTGACTTTTAACGACCTTAATTTAAATACACCATTATATAACGCATTAGACGACTTAGGATTTACCACACCTACGCCTATCCAAGAGGAATCTTTTGGTATGGTTGCCTCAGGTAAAGATGTGGTTGGTATTGCGCAAACAGGTACCGGAAAGACTCTGGCTTACATGCTGCCTATATTAAGAAATCTTAAATACTCGCAACAAGACAATCCTAGAGTTTTAGTTTTGGTTCCAACGCGTGAATTGGTGGTGCAAGTAGTTAGCGAAATTGAAAAATTCTCTAAATACATTAACAACCGTGTGTTAGGTGTCTATGGTGGCACCAATATTAATACGCAAAAACAAGCCGTTGCTCAAGGTCAGGATATTATTGTGGCAACCCCTGGACGACTGTATGATTTAGCGGTGAGTAGAGTTTTACAGTTAAAATCGATTCAAAAATTAGTAATTGATGAAGTTGATGTGATGCTCGACTTAGGGTTTAGACACCAACTGATGAATATTTTTGATATTCTTCCACCACGTCGTCAAAATATTATGTTTTCGGCTACGATGACTAAAGATGTTGATGAACTGATTACTGATTTCTTTATTAACCCTACAAAAATATCCATTGCAGTTTCTGGAACACCTTTAGAAAATATCAAACAAGAGCGCTATGATGTGCCTAATTTTTATACTAAAGTTAACCTTCTAGAACATTTACTTCATGATAAAGAAGACTATTCTAAGGTTTTAATTTTTGTGGCTTATAAGAAAATGGCTGACCGCCTTTTTGATCAGCTTGAAGACTTATTCCCTAATCAATCTTGTGTCATTCATTCTAACAAAACCCAAAACTACCGATTGCGCAGTATTGAACAATTTAGAGAAGGTGAACATCGTCTTTTAGTTGCTACAGATGTTATGGCTAGAGGTTTAGATATTGATAATGTATCGCATGTTATCAATTTTGACACTCCGGATTATCCTGAAAATTACATGCACCGTATTGGTAGAACTGGTAGAGCTGAAAAACAAGGTCATGCCATTCTCCTATCCACTGAGAAAGAACAAGATGGTTTAGAACGGATTGAGGAATTAATGCAAATGAAGATTGAAGTTCTCAATATACCTGAAGTCATTGAGATTTCAACAGAGTTAATTGAAGAAGAACGTCCACAAATAAGAGAGCGCAATAATCCTACTAAACGCCGTGATGAGGATGCTCCCGGACCAGCTTTTCATGAGAAAAAGGAGAAAAACCAGAAAGAAAATCTAGGAGGTTCTTACCGTAGAGAAATTGCTAAAAAATATAAGAAACCGAAGACTAGAGGTGATAAAAATTACAATCGAAGAAATAAAAAATAACATCACCTACTAACTATTTTACACTTCAATTTAAGAGAAACACTAAAATCTATATATTTATAGTAGCTTTGGCCTTCTTTGCTTAAGACTTGTTTAAAGCATTATTAAATTATAAGAAAAACCCTAATCAAACTAATGAAAAGGGTTTTCTATACCTCAAGTACGCAGGATCGTATTTTATGTTAAAATAAAATCTATAACCCTAACCTTATAGTTGATCCTGCATTTGTACTTGATTTTCTACTAAATCTTTTATCGGAACAATAAGTTTTCCTTTTGAATTTTTTAATATTACCGAAATGCTTTGCACCGCATCTACAATGTAAGTTTCATCATTAAAAATGATTTTCTGTCCAACCTCGAAGGTTTTACGCGCATAAAACGTATTCAATAATTTACCGACCACTTCTCTTGCACCTAAGCCAAATGCAATCGCAAAAGCGAGAAGAAAAGCAGCAATAATCATATTAATGTTATTGGTAATAATCTGAGTATCGATTCCCGCTTGATTTAAAGCTGTAATTGAAATAAAAGTCAATAATAAAAAGAAAACCACCTGGCTAAGCATTTTCCCCCCTGATAAATCCATAGATTCAAAAAGCGATTTTAAGCCTTTTTTTACGAAATTAGCAAACAATAAGCCAAGCATAAAAATAACAAGTGCTGCAAATAATTGAGGCAAGTAAGCTAATAAGTTTGTGATTTGTTCTGAAATAATATCTAGACCCAATATATCAGAAGCTGTAATCAGTAAAATAATATACATTACCCATTTTACAAACTTAGAAACCACTAGAACGGTATTAAAATTGAGCTTTTTACCCTCTACTATTTCAATATCATTCAATTTATCGTCTAACTTATTAGCTTTCGCTATTTTTAAAACTTTTTTAATCAGTTTAACAACAAGCTTAGTTATAAGCCAACCTATAATTAAAACAATAAGCGCACCTACAATATTGGGGAATATTTTAATTATCTCTAACCACATGGTAGTCAAAGATTGAAATGCTATATCTTTAAATTCTGTTACTTTATCCATACTACAAAGTATTTATAAGGGGTTATTTAGTATTATTTTTTCGTTTACTCGTGACACTTTCTATAATATGACCAATGTTATACGAAAACAATTCAGCCAATTCCATAAGCAATTTAGCCATAGCTATATCATGCATAACTTTGCCTTTAAGTTCCTGTGGAACTTCCTTTAAAGGTTGGTCTATTTGCTTAAATGGATTCTCCATCTTTCGTATAATTTGTGTATTTATCTACCAGTTTTTCTTTTGCTCTTTTTAGTCGCATTTTAACTGCGCTTTCTCCAATTTCTAAAGCAGCAGCTAATTCTTTTATTGATAAGTTATCTTGATATTTTAATAATAAAATCATTTTTTCTTCTGGTGAGATAAGCTCCATTACAATTTTTAACTGCTCTACTCTCATATTTTGAAACTCTTGAGTAGAATCTACATCCTCACCTATATTCTCTATATCTACAACCTCTGAACTAACCGATTTTTTCTCTAATTTTTTTGCTGTATTTCTAGTTACATAATTCACACAGTGATTATACGTAAACGCATACAGCCAAGTTGAAAATTTAGATTTACCTTTAAAACTCGCTAATTTTACAAACACCCTCAAAAATACATCTTGAGTCAAATCTTTTGCTTCATCAACACCATTAGCAAACCCATAACATTTGTTATAGACCATAGACTCATATCTATCGTACAGAACCTCAAACAACAAAGTGTCGTTAGTTTTTACGATAGCTTCTACGAGCGCTTCATCGGTTAGGGTGTGAACAGCGTCTTGCGTCAAGGGGTTAAATAATCGAATTTAATTGTTAGTTATTGTTTAGACACTAAGTTTTATGAGAAGTCACAATTATTCAAAATTCTTTTTAAAAGCTTTTTATACTGTAGGCTTTGAATAATAAAACAGTGTCCGTATTTGTTTTAGATAATTTTCTAAATCATTCAAATAATTAGGTTACGTTTTAGCTGAAAATTAAATTCATCTAATAAAAGACAAATATAGTTATAAGAATTAATGTTATAACTATATATTAAGTAGCTAATAAAAATTAAGCACTATAAATTTAAGAATATTATAATAGCTAAAACATTTTTTACACACCATAATGGGAATAAATATGGCGTGACCATCGACTGAAATTACTTGAATTTTATTTTTATAAATTAAAGGTTACTAAAAAAGAAATTTTGAAACAACCATAAAATTATTAACTTTAAGAAAATATACACCTGAATTTTAACGTTATATAGCAACCGCTAAGTATTGAAAATAACTAAATGAACGATTACCTACACCAAAGAATTCCAAATTTAATACCATTTAGTTATGCGCATCATCACGATTCTCATTTAATAAATCAACAATGGGTTTTGATTAATGGCATTTCTAAAAAGAAAGCTGTTTACACATTTAAAGCCGACAATATCCTTGAAATATCTAGAAAAGACAATATTATTGAGACGTCGTGGACTATCAACATTAAAAATACATTCACGATTAAAACTGAAGATGGTGTAATTACTGTTGACGTTTATTTTAAAGATGACGATATCTTAGTGCTCAACAATCAAGATAAAGAAGAATTTGCGCTCTATATTAATACGACAAATTATGAAGACGAATTAAACTCTATTGAAGATGTTCAAGCTTTTTTAAAGGAAAAATATAAAAAGAAGGTCAGTACAGTAATTCACGACCACCAATTCTATTACATCGAAAAAGCAAAAGAATACGGCCCTTTTAAAGTCGAAGAATTAGCAAAAAAAGTAAAAGCAGATGAAATTAGTGCCTACTGTTTTGTTAGAGATGTAAATGCCCAAGACTACAGTAATCGCATACGTATTGCCGATTTAATACAGGAGCTATAGTTGGTAGTTGGTAGTTGGTAGTTGGTAGTTGGTAGTTGGTAGTTGGTAGTTGGTAGTTGGTAGTTGGTAGTTGGTAGTTGAAAAATAAAAAAAAGCAAACTCGTTGAGTTTGCTTTTTTTATAAATAATATTAGTGTTACTGAACCTTTATGTGTTCTTGTTTTTCTTTAAACATGTAAAGCTCTATCATCAGTTGCTGCTAAAGCCGCTTCTTTTACTGCTTCTGCAAATGTTGGGTGTGCATGAGACATACGCGAAATATCTTCTGCAGATGCTCTATATTCCATAGCTACAACGGCTTCAGCTATTAAATCGGCACAACGTGCACCAATCATATGAACGCCTAGAACTTCATCGGTTGTTTTATCGGCTAAGATTTTTACAAACCCATCAAGATCTCCACTTGCTCTTGCACGTCCTAATGCTCTAAACGGAAACTGACCAACTTTATAGTCTACATTATCTGCTTTTAATTCTTCTTCTGTTTTACCAACAGCAGCCACTTCTGGCCACGTATAAACAACGCCTGGAATTAAGTTATAATCGATGTGTGGTTTTTGTCCTGCGATAGTTTCTGCAACAAAGGTGCCTTCCTCTTCAGCTTTATGTGCTAACATTGCCCCTTTAATTACATCGCCAATAGCATAAATATTAGAAGCTGATGTTTGTAAATGTTCATTTACTTCAACCTGTCCTCTATCATTCATTTTTACACCTGCAGCGTCAAGATTTAAACCTTCGGTGTATGGACGACGACCAACAGATACTAAACAATAATCACCTTTAAACTCTACAACTTCGCCTTTTTTGTTTTCAGCTTTTACAACAACATCATCACCAGTACGCTCAACAGACTGCACTTTGTGAGATAGCATCATTTTGCATTTTGATTTTTTAAAGACTTTATTCAACTCTTTAGAAAGTCCACCATCCATAGTTGGGATGATTCTGTCCATATATTCAATAACCGTAACTTCTGCTCCCAAACGACGGTATACTTGTCCTAGCTCTAAACCAATAACACCACCACCGATAATAATGAGGTGTTTTGGTACTTCTTTAAGTTTTAAAGCTTCAGTTGAAGTAATGATACGTTCTTTATCTAAAGTGATAAATGGCAAGTTAGAGGGTTTAGATCCTGTAGCGATAATAATTTTCTTTGCTTCAATTTCTTGGGCATCCTTACCTTCTATTGTAATATGAGTCGCATCTTTAAAAGCCCCTAAGCCTTCAAAAACATCAATATTGTTTTTCTTCATTAAGAAATCAATACCACCTGTAGTTTGATCAACAACCGCTTGTTTGCGACCGATCATTTTTTCTAAATTCACTTTAATATCTCCCGGAATCTCTATGCCGTGATCTTCAAAATGCTTTGTTGCTTCTTCATAATGGTGAGAAGAACTCAACAAGGCTTTACTTGGAATACAACCTACGTTTAAGCAGGTACCACCAAGTGTTGAATATTTTTCAATAATGGCAGTTTTCATGCCTAATTGTGCGCAACGGATTGCTGCTACATATCCACCAGGTCCAGAACCTATTATTGCTACATCGTATGATTTCATAAATTTTATTTTCGTTGATTAAAAACGCAAACAAAAATACAATTTAGATTAATAATTTACGAATTTTTAAAAACAATATTTAAGCCAATATTTACTTGCTTTGTTGATCTAAATCCTGCAAAACCCATTCTAATTCAGGATCATTACCATTTAAACGGTCTTCATAAGTTGGCCTAATCTCAATATCAGGCTTTACGCCATAACCATCTGGCTCAGTTTTATAAAGAGCATCAATATGAGCTAAACCAATCCGTGCGCGCACTTTAGTGTGTGGTAACTCATAGCTTTTATACATCCCAGCAACAGTACCATTATAAGCGCCTCCTGTTTCTTCTCCTACAAATACAGCCTTATTACTACCTTGTATATTTGTGGAGAGCAACGAAGAGGCAGAAAATGAATTTCCGTTAATTAAGACATATATGTTACCTTTAAAATTTAAATCTTTAGGCGCTTGTTCTTTTCCTGATTTAAATTTGTAATACAACTTTCCGTCTTTCTTACTGGTCTTTAATATATCTACGGTAGCTAGAACAGGAGAAAATAAACCAATTAAAATTTTAATACCCGTTGGCGTTGTATTCGCCATAGAACTTTTTAGTATTGGATAGCGTCTTGTAATTTCACTAGGATTAATAAACGTGTAATTTTCATCGGTTAGATAACCATATAAATAAGCAATTTCATTGAGTCGCCCTCCAAAATTATTACGTAAATCTATTATTAACGTTTCTGCTTTTAAGGAATCAATAGTTTTAAAACTAGCATCATAGAAGCGTTTGTAATTGCCATTAGAGAACCCTCTAATTTTTAATAATGCTACAGTACTATCTCTCCCCACAAAATTTAGGTTCCTTGTATATTCATCTCTGCTAGAGATGTAACCATAGTCTCGATTATATTTTCGTTGTGCTTTAAGTTTTTGACGTTTTGCTTTTCGTTCTGCTTTTGTTAGTTTAACTACCGCTTTCTTAACGGCTTTTAATGAATCTTGTTTTAATGAATCTTTTTTTACCGAACTTGTGTCCTTTTTTAATACCCGTTTATACATTTTTACAAAAGTCGAATCTGCCTGCTTTAGTTTTAAACTAATACTATCAAAACGTCCTTTATCCTTTGCATAATAACCCAAAAATCGATAGCCCGTGACACGATTATGAAATGTTGTGTTATAGCCATCAGAAGCAATTAGCTTAGTATACTTATCTAATAAACTTTGTGCTTTTTGACCATCCACTTCTAAAACTTCAGCATTAATTAAGACAGAATCTCCTTTTCTTGCATTACTAATAAAAAGCTTATCGTCTACATATTCAAAGTCTAGATTATTAATGTCAAATTTAGTATCTCTTAATGCCTTTCGCTCTTTTCTATTTAATCTTAGTCCTGGAGGTGACAATGACATATGGCCTTGCCTAACATGTTTAGTCACCTGAGATAATTGTTCATAAAAATCGTGACTATTCATTGGGCTATCAATAGCTTTCTTTAAACTATCAAACTTAAAGTCTAATACCGCTTTTGAAGTAAACTGATATAAATGGGGATGGTTTTTCTGCAATTGCTCATAGACATGGTCAATATCTTGATGCAAATCTTTAGCAGGATGTAATTTTGTAACCTGATTATTATGCTTTTCAACACTAGCACAGGATGATAATAGAATTGTTAAACCTAAAACAAATAATAACAGTTCATTTTTAATTCGGCTGTCTAACCTATGCAATGCGTAATTATTCAATTTCATCCATTCAAATATTAGTGGTTCTACTGATATAGACGTAAAAATATTAATAATGGTTGCTTCACACCTTAATATTATGCATTTTTATTAGAATTCAATATTTTAGAATTAAGATTGATAAGTCTCAAAAAAAAAGCCCAAATTTTTAGATTATTTAAAATAATCAAAAAAAATGGACTGATTTCACCCTTGATTTAATAGCTTAACAAAAATGCAGCTTTAAATGTTACTCAACAATACTCAATTTGAGTATTTTAATACTTATAACCAATGTTGATTGGTCTTTATCATACCAATAAGCTCACCTGTGGATGATATCTTAAGCTTTTTTAAAATATTTCTCCGGTGTGTATCTACGGTATGTGAGCTAATATTTAATTTCTTTGAAATCTCTTTACTTGACTGGTTGAGTACAAGTAATCTTATAACATCACGTTCTCTTTTACTGATGCCATCATTTAATAATTTCTGAGAAAAATTATTAAAAAACTTTGTTTCATATTCGTTGTTAGCGTTAAGTAATTTGGCCGATGCGGTAATATCCATTTTAATATTGGAATTTAAAACGGTGTAATGCGCTAAGCCAATAATAGGTTTCCCTTCAGAATCTAGAACTAAAGGCGTTGTATTCTGAACAATATTCACGTAGATACCTTCTTTATTTTTAATTCTAAAATTCCAAGTGTAATTGGTTGCTTTCCGTTGATCAACTAAGAAGTTATCTAATGTAAACTCCATTAACTGATTTAAAGCATTTAACCAGGCGTCTATATCGTCTGGATGAATTCTACTCCAAAAATAACGCATGCCATGCACCTTTAATTCATTGGGGTCGAGACCTAAACACGATGTATAGTTTTTACTGACAAACTCAAACGTTAAATTCTGAGTATTAGTCACACAAAAAAAAGTAGAACTATAAGGCAAATACTCATCAAGTTCAATAAATTTTTTAATGTGTTCTTTTAGAAATGGTCTATCATAAGATTTAAATATAAATTTATATAAATCCTTTATTTCATCGTATTCCATAACGTAAAATTAGAAAAATTATCCATTTAACAGGGTTAATTTTCACATCTAAGCTTATGATATCTTAATGAAAAACAGATAAAACACAGATTATTAGCGTTTTCACGTTAAAATACTATCAATAATTTAAGCTAAAAAAAGTAATATCTTCACCTTAATTTAAACCGAAATTGCCGTAGTGTGCTTTACTTCACTTATCATAAACATACTATGCGTACTGCCAATATGATTAATCTTAGTTAATTTTTCTACCATAAATGCTCTAAATTCTTTCATGTCTTTTACCAACACTTTTAACAAATAATCATAATCGCCACTAAGATGATAACACTCTAAAACTTCACTTAATAAATTAACCTCACGCTCAAACATAACGACATAATCTTGTGAGTGCTGCACTAATTTAATATGGCAAAATGCCACAAAATCCTTTTGCACTTTACGTTTATCTACCAGTGCAACATACTGGTTTATAACACCATTTTTCTCAAGCTTTCTAATGCGTTCATAAACCGCTGTCACCGATAAATTTAATTGATAAGCCAAAGCTTTGTTGGTTTGTTTACTGTCCGTTTGAAGCAAGTGAAGTAATTTTCTGTCAATGGCATCGAAAGTCATAGCTGTGTTTTTTCTGTGTAAATGATTCTAACTTTAAAAATAGTGAATTTTAAACTACAAAAACTCAAAAAGCTAGTGATATAATCTAAAAATACACACAACTGTTGATTATCAATCTAAATCTATTGAAATTTGAGAAATCTAATTATAAACAACAATTTATGGCTTTTAAACCCGCAAACAATATACAGGACCTACAATATTTTGGAGAATTTGGAGGTGTCAACCCCTCCATATCAGACTCCTCTACCTACACATTCTTATCTGCAAAAACCATGTTCGACACCTTTGAAGGTAATGCTGAAGGCTGTTATTTATATTCAAGGCATTCCTCACCTTCCAATTTATATTTAGGTGAAGCATTAGCAGCTATGGAAGGTACAGAAACCGCAACGGTAACAGCTTCTGGAATGGGCGCCATCACCCCTGTTTTATTACAGCTTTGTGATGCTGGAGATCATATTGTAAGCAGCAGAACAATTTACGGTGGCACCTATGCTTTCTTAAAAAACTTTGCGCCGCGCTTAGGTATAAACACCACTTTTGTAAACATCACTAAACTCGATGTAATTGAAGCAGCCATCACGCCCAAAACCAAAGTATTGTATTGCGAAACGGTTAGTAATCCCTTACTCGAAGTCGCGGATATAAAAGGCTTAGCACAGTTAGCAAAAAAGCACCAACTTAAACTAGTTGTAGACAATACCTTTTCGCCGCTCTCAATTTCCCCTTTTAATTTAGGTGCCGATGTTGTAATTCATAGCTTAACGAAATTTATTAATGGTTCTTCAGATACAGTTGGTGGCGTGGTTTGTGGCTCACAAGAATTAATAGACGACTTAAGAAATGTAAATTGCGGCGCTGCCATGTTATTAGGGTCTACTATGGATAGTTTGCGCTCAGCCTCTATTTTAAAAAATCTAAGAACTTTGCATATTAGAATGATGCAGCATAGCCAAAATGCAATGTATCTCGCTGAAAAATTTGAAAGTGATGGATTAAAAACCGTGTATCCAGGATTAGCTTCTCACCCATCGCACGACTTATTTAAAGCTATGATGAACAAAAAATATGGTTTTGGTGGCATGCTAACTATTGATGTTGGCACATTAGATAAAGCGAATGCTTTAATGGAACTAATGCAAGAACAAAACTTAGGTTATTTAGCAGTGAGTTTAGGCTTTTATAAAACCTTATTTAGTGCACCTGGAAGTTCTACATCTTCTGAAATCCCTGAAGACGAACAAGAAGCAATGGGTTTAAGTAACGGTCTAATTCGCTTTTCTATTGGATTAGATGCTGATATTGAACGTACTTACAACATGATGAAAATTTGCATGAAGAAATTAAGCATATTATAGTTTTAACATTTAGTGTGAATTAGATTGAAGCTTAGGTTTTTCTGTAATAAAAACTTAAGCTTTTTTCTTTTTAATTTTAACGCTTCAAATAAATCAATTTGCAAATGGCTTAACAAAATCGTAACATTACGACAACAAACTCAACCAACATGCCAGATAAGCCCTCTCAGATAGATTTTGAAGATCAAAAAATTATAGACAATGAAGAACTAAATCTACTTGAAGCCTTAATCCCCGTCATAATTCTAATGGGTATGCTCGCTTACAACATATTTTTTGTTGAGAGTCAAGAATGGTTTGGTGCTTATACCAATCAAATTATTTTATTATTAGGAGGTGCCATCGCTGCAGGTGTTGGTTTTTTCAATAAAACATCATTAAAAACCATGCTTTCTGAAGTATGGGAAAACCTTAAAACTGTTTTTGTTCCGGTTCTTATTTTATTTTTAGTTGGTGCATTAGCAGGAACTTGGTTGGTCAGCGGTGTAATTCCCGCAATGGTTTATTATGGTCTACAAGTGTTGAGTCCCGAAATATTTTTACCGGCTTCTGTCATTATAGCTGCTGTGATTTCAATTGCTACTGGGAGCTCTTGGACGACTTCTGCAACTGTTGGTATTGCGCTTGTTGGTATCGGAACGGCTTTAGGAATTAATCCTGGAATGATTGCTGGCGCCGTTATCTCTGGAGCCTATTTTGGTGATAAAATGTCCCCTTTAAGTGATACTACAAATTTAGCGCCTGCTATGGCTGGCACGGATTTATTTACACATATAAGATACATGGCCATTACAACAGTGCCTACTATTATTATAACCTTACTCATTTTCGGAATTATTAGTTTCAATATTAATCCAACAGGAAAAGCTGATGTAAGCAATCTACTCACTTCAATCAACCAAACCTTTTATATTACACCTTGGTTATTTTTAGTTCCTATAGCTGTAGTTGCACTAATTTTACTAAAAGCAAAACCATTATTAGCATTAGCTTCAGGTATTGCATTAGCGATTGTCTTTGCCTTCGTTTTTCAGAATAACATTTTAGAAGGTCTATCAGACTCTAAGTCTTCTGCTATTATAAGTTCAATTTTTACTGAAACCTCAATTACAACGGACAATGCTAAGCTAAACGACCTGTTTTCTGCCAGTGGTATGGAAGGCATGCTTTGGACCATCTATTTAATTATTTGCGCCATGATTTTTGGCGGCATTATGGATGGCATAGGTGCATTAGCTAGAATTACAAAAGCTTTATTAACTATTGCCACTTCGGTATTTGGATTATTTACAAGTACAGTAGCCAGCTGTTTAGGTTTAAACATTGTCGCCTCAGACCAGTATTTAGCCATCGTTATTCCAGGAAAAATGTTTAAACAGGCTTATGAAGATAAAGGTTTAGCTCCAGAAAACCTCAGTCGTACGCTTGAAGATTCTGGAACAGTAACCTCCGTACTTATACCATGGAATACTTGTGGTGCCTACCAAAGCGGTGTTTTAGGTGTTGGTGTTGGCGAATACTTTATTTATGCAATTTTTAATTGGTTGAGTCCGATTACCACATTACTTTTTGCTGCTTTTAGACTCAAAATAAAAATGATAGCTAAAAAATAGATTCTAATTATTACAGCTAGAATTAATTATAGAAAAAAGCTATATCTTTATAAGAAATTAAAATTTACTTAACGTGTTAATTCACTAATGAAAAGTATCTTTGTAGTAGAAAATCAATTAATAATTAAAAACTATAAAAAACATGGCATTAGTAGGAAGACAATTTCCAGATTTAGACGTAAACGCAATGAACGAATTGGGTGACACTTTTAAAGTGAACGTTCTAGAAGAAGCTAAAAACAACAATAAAAAAGTCGTTTTATTCTGGTACCCAAAAGATTTCACTTTTGTTTGTCCAACAGAATTACACGCTTTTCAAGCTGCATTAGGCGAATTTGAAAAAAGAAACACCGTTGTAATTGGTGCATCTTGTGATACGGCTGAAGTACACTTTGCTTGGTTAAGCACTTCTAAAGATAACGGAGGAATTGAAGGTGTAACTTACCCACTTTTAGCAGATTCAAACCGTAACTTAGCTTCGGCTTTAGGTATTTTAGATACGTTCAATGAAAACTTCGATGAAGAAACAGGATTAGTAACTGTTGAAGGTGACAATGTAACTTACAGAGCGACATACATTATTGACGAAGAAGGTACAATCCAACACGAAAGTGTTAACAACATGCCTTTAGGTAGAAACGTTAACGAATACTTGAGAATTATCGATGCTTTAACGCACGTACAAGAAAAAGGTGAAGTTTGTCCTGCAAACTGGGAAGAAGGCCAAGATGCAATGCAAGCCAATCCAAAAGGTACAGCTGAGTATTTAGCGTCTCACTAATAAATTACATTTAGACCTGATGGGTTTCTATAACCTATCAGGTTTATAAAAACACAAAACTTATGATTCAAGAATTAGAACAAGATAATCTACAAGAAATCATCAATGGTAATGATACTGTTGTTGTACAATATTCAGCAACTTGGTGTGGTAACTGCAGAATTATGAAGCCTAAATTTAAGAAATTAGCAACAGAAAATGAAGGTGTAGCTTTTGTTATTGCTGATGCAGAAAAATTTCCGGAAAGCAGAAAATTAGCAACGGTAGATAATTTACCAACATTTGCTACATTTAAAAAAGGGGAATTTAAAAACCAAACCCAAACTAACAAGTTTGATGTATTAAAAGAACTTGTACAAGACGCTATTTAATTATGAAATTACCTGTAATTAAACATTTAACGCAATTCATTGAAGACAATGATGAAGATTACATCATTGAAACCATTGAAACTTTAGAAGCACTAACTGAAGTGCCGTCTTTAAAAGATGAAGAACTAGACGTTATTGGAGAATTAATCTCTAATATGTATGGTGCTGTTGAAGTCAATAAAATGATAAAAGACGGTACGCCTAAAAAAGAAGCATTGAATACATTTATGTCTCGTGTTCTTGGTTCTATTGACAAATAAGAAAAAGAGAAATTAATATTTAAAAAACCATCTTGTGAAAACAAGGTGGTTTTTTTGTTTTAAAACGGGTTTGATTGTATTCAAAAAAACATGTCGTTTGAACGCCTTTTTCTAATAATGCATTAAAATATTTAAGCTCTTGAGATTTATCATAAATTAATGCCATGAATAAATCAGCAAATTCTTCGTCTAAAGCTGATTTCTAATTAACTTCGTCTCTCATGACTTTTAGCACCTAAAAAAGAGGTTTAACCTGCTGAATTTATGGGATAAGACTTATGAAAGTGATGATATAACGAGTTGGCAACAAGCTGAACAAAAATGAAACAGACAGAAAAACAGAAAAAAATCCGATTAATAATAATCATTCTGACAATTGTCGGACTGATTAGTTTTCTGTCCCAAACTGTAACTGTTTTTGCATATGGAATTGACAATACGACTGAATTTTATTTGTTGCTTTATCCAATGTTATTTGTTTCTCTAATTTTGGTATTCGCCAAATCGAAATTCGGAATTTTATTGACTTTACTAACTTCGATTTCATATAGCATTTTACTAACAAACGAAGTCGGAAAATATTTGACTTTTGATTTCCAGAACAGTATTTTGATTTTAGTTCTGCTACTTCCCTATTTAATATTTTTGAGTTTAATTCCATTGTCAATTATTTATTTAACCGACAAAACAGAGAATAAAATAAAATTTCAAACAGCATCTGTTTTATTTGCTCTTGGTTTTTTTGCTTTTATGGCAATTGACCGAATGGACAAAGATTATTCAAGAACTGTTTTTGTGGACGCAAATTTGAAAAATAACGGAATTGTACAATTAAAACTTAAACCGGGATTTGGCGACACAAGAGAATTTTATGTTAAAACAAACTCGAAAGAATTAGAAAAAATCATAAAGGAAAAAGGAGAATTTGTACAAGGAAGTTACTTTCTATCAAACACACGAATTCAAACGAATTATAAGTTTGACAAACTAAAATCTTTGACAATATTAGAATTTAATAAAAATATAGAGTTGCCTAAACTGACTTGGAATGTGAACGAAATAAATGGAAATTATGATTTTATTCGACCATAAAAAGCCAGTTGCCAACAAAGTACTGTGGTAAAAAACAAGTAAAAATGCACTAATTTTTCATTAAAGTACTTCTATATGTATCATCATATATTA
Source organism: Winogradskyella vidalii (assembly GCF_013403955.1). GTDB lineage: Bacteria > Bacteroidota > Bacteroidia > Flavobacteriales > Flavobacteriaceae > Winogradskyella > Winogradskyella vidalii. The sequence goes on from NZ_JABFDG010000006.1 coordinate 268,276, forward strand.
AACCTGATTTTGCTATAGCAAAAGCCTGTTTTAATAGTTTATTACACACCGCTATCAATGCCAATTTTTTACTCTTTCCTTTTGCTACTATTCTCTCATAAATATCACGACATGCTTTATTGTATTTACAAGCATTAAAGCTGCACATAAATAACAGATTACGTAGTTTCTGATTTCCTATTTTACTGATACGAGGCCGTCCATTTACACTACTCCCACTCTTTCTAACTACAGGGGTTAATCCAGCATAACTACACAATTCGCTACCACTTTTAAAACGATCAAATCCATCGGTTAAAACCAATAGCATTACTGCGGTTTTATTTCCTATACCTGGAATAGTTTTTATTCGAGTTAGTAAATCTTGATACTCTTGTTTTACTATTATTAATAGTTTTTCTTCTAAGGTTTTTAATTCTTTATCAACCTGCTTTAAACTACGCTTTAATGAAGCCACTACGACTTTACTTGGGTTACCTAAAACAGCTTCTCCATGTAGCTTATTTTTAAGCATAGTGCTTTGTTTTGTATACAATGAAAGGAGTCTGGTCATTTGTAAGCACTCTGTTTGAACTTTGGAATTGCCTTCCCAAAGTTTTAATTCCACCTGTTTGGCATACTCACAAATCAATTTAGAATCACTTTTGTCTGTCTTGATTTTAGACAACTTCATTTGGATAAAACGTTTTACTGATAATGGATTTTCAA
>NZ_JABFDG010000007.1 GCF_013403955.1 Winogradskyella vidalii
CCAGAAGGCGAAGGTTGGGATGGAACGTTTAATAACAGTCCATTGCCAACGAGTGATTACTGGTTTACAGTAGAATACGATGAGCCATTGACCAATGTACGTAAAGAATTTAAAGCCCATTTTACATTGAAACGATAAAAAAATTATGAAATTGAAAAAGTATTTTTTAGTAACATTTATAGCTTTTTTGGCAAATTTTAGTTTGGCACAAGAAGGTATACCAATTTATTCGGATTATTTAACTGATAATTATTATTTAATCCATCCTTCTATGGCGGGTGTTGCTAATTGTGCTAAAGTACGATTAACGGCTAGACAACAATGGTTTGGTGTAGATGATGCTCCAAGTTTACAAACATTGAGTATGAATGGTCGAATAGGAGAGTCGCCAGTAGCTGTTGGTGGTATTCTTTTCAATGATACAAATGGTTATCATTCAACCGTTGGTGGTTATGCTACTTTTGCATATCATTTAATGTTTTCTAGAAATGAGATTGACCTAAATATGTTATCTTTTGGTTTAAGTGCTGGGTTTTTGCAGTACAAATTAGATGAAACGAGTTGGTTGGTTCCAGGAGAGCCACATGATCAAGCTGTGGCTGGAATTGAGCAAAGTGCTACTAATTTTAATATTGATTTTGGATTCTCATACCACTTTATAGATTTCTATGCACATTTTACGGCAAAGAATATCTTAGATAATGAAGGTATTAATTGGAATGGTATTGATGGCTTTGAATATCAGAACTTAAGAACGTATTTATTGTCTTCAGGTTATACGTTTAGTAAGTATGGAAGTGATTGGAGCTATGAACCATCAATAATGTATATGTACAGAGATGCAACAGAAGAATCATCTATTGATATCAATGCTAAAGTTTACAAGGAAATGGATTTTGGTAAAGTATGGGGAGGTTTGTCTTATAGACGTAGTTTAGATGGTGCAGAATTTCAAGATGGCTCAGGAGTAAGTAATCAAAAATTACAATATATCACACCATTTTTAGGGGTTGATTATAATAATTTTGTTTTTGCTTACACATATTCTTATCAAGCAAATACGGTAAACTTTAATACAGGTGGTTTTCATCAGTTAACACTTGGTTTTAACTTTAATTGTAGAAGAGAAAAGTATGAGTGTAATTGTCCGGCGATAAATTAATACATTATTATATCATACAAAAAAAGGCTCAATTTAATAAAATTGAGCCTTTTGTTTTTTTCAGAACTTATTCTTCCCAACTATAATTTTTCTTTTCGGCTTGGGTCTTTAAAGCTTTAATCATTGCCGTTTCTAAGTTATTTGTAGAACTATTATTATGCTCAGCCACATAATGACGTCGCTTTAAATTTAGTGTTGCAATTTCATCTTGAAGTTTTTCACGTATTTTCGCCTTAGCTTCAACATAAGCTTTAATTTCTGATTTTGACTTTCCTTTTAATTCTTTTGGTAATTCGCTTTCTTTTAATGTATCATAAGAAAAATTAGCTTCTTTTTCTGCATCCACCAAATCCCATGAACTGTTTTTATATAACCGAGAACTTTTACTAACGGTTCTACTCACCGCATTGGCTTTATTATAATTTCTAGCATTAGTATCCTGTTCAGCTTGCATTTCCATTTTAGCTTGGCCAGCGCTTCCATAAGCAATATAGGTTTTATTTAACGCTTCATTGAGTCCTATAATTTTATCATCATAAGGTGAAGCGATATGTACTGTTGCTTCATTGTGATTAATGGCGGTATAGTTGCCATGAGTTAAATCGGCACCAGCTTTCCATTTTGTAGCAATACCTTGATTATAGTCGCCACAAAAAATAGTATTGACAGTTACATCATTTTGATGAGCAAATTTTGAGGCTTCCTCATAGTTTACGTTTCCTTGAGTGTAAGGTTCATTTCCAGCAATAAAAATAAGTTTTAAATCGGCTTTGTTATTTCCCCATTCTAATTGGTTAAGTGCGGTTTTAATTACTTTTCCACAGTATTCATTACCGCCATTTGTAGTTAATGAGAATAATGCTTTCGATATTTCATCTAAATCATCACTAAATGCTAGCACTTGCCTTACGTAGCCTTCGTCTGCATTAAGGTTATCATTACCGTATTCATATAAGGCAATTTTAAGATTCGGGCTCTCATCTTCACATTTAGCATACGATAATTCATTAATAAGTTTCCAAAGTTGTGCCCTAGCTTGATCTATTAAACCATCCATACTATTACTGGTGTCTAATAGTAAGGCGACTTTAATTTCAGGTTTTTCAGTTTTCGAATGTGTTTCAATTACGGTTTCAGTAATTAATAATTCTGCTATATTTGATGAGTTATTATTCGCATTACAAGCTATTACTGTTGTTAAGCTCAGTGCGATGACTACGGGCTTAAATAGTGTTTTCATATTTCTCATTTTTTAATTATTATATATTTTGTTTCTCATTAATCTTAAGGGAACAATCTAAATCGGTAGCTTTAGTGTCAAAGGGTCTCGTTATTTTTTAATTTAACATTATCGCTTCTTTCAAGTCTAACAACAAGCGGTCTTAAGTCTTTTTATTTTGTCTTCAATTCTTTTACGTCAATAGTACCATTTGGTGATATCACATAATATTTGTGGTCGATTTTTGTTTCTACAGTTGGCGTTTCTTTTTTGACTTTTGGTTTCGGTGTAAAAGCGAGTTTAATGTGCATTCCGATTTGAACAACGGGTTCTAAGATGGAAGCATTAATCACCACATCATAAGTTTCGTAGGTCAAAGGTTGGTAGTAATAAGAGGTTTGTTTTTTTGCTGTAGTAACGCCTTTTTGGCGATCTAAAGCTTCAATAGAAATACTGTTATAAGCTTGATAGCTTCGGTAAAAATCTTTAGGAAAATAACAATATTTGTCGTCTGCAATAGCCACATTGTAATCAGACATATCAAAACCTAGAACTTCGTAGTAAGCCTTTTTTTCTTCAATGAGTTTTAATAATTCATCTTGAAGGTTTTTATACACCTCCTGAATATTTTCAATATAATAATCCACTTTTACCAAGTTATAAACTTCACTTTGCGCACAGGCTTCTAAAATGGCTTCAAATTGATTGGTTTTTGTAAATTGAATATGAATGTTTTGTTGCAACTCAAAGCCCTTAGGAACTTCCGTATAGGTTTTGCTGAATAGTTTTTTGGTTACTTCAACTTCATACATCGGGGTAAAAGAAATGACATCAATTACAATACTATTTTGAGTAATCCCTTTTTCATTCAATCGCTCTTTAATGCTGTCTATGCGTTCTTTCATAAGTTGATTGGTGGCTTCGGCAGAAGGGCCAATTTGAGCGACATTAAAAATTGCGGTATAGGTTGTTGCACTAGCATTTTGTAACGCTTTTACATCAACAGTGAGCACATTACTCGGATATAATGTGTTTTGTATGGGGTGTTGTGCTGTAGGGTTATAAATTTTAGCATTTCCAGAACTTAAAATGTTTTGTCTAGAAATATCATCTGTAATTTCATTATAGTTTCCTCTGTGTTGCGCTCCTAGGTTGATACTAAAAATTAGTAATGCTACTAACCCTAAATTGAATGTGTTTTTCATGATTATAATTGTTTTTTGATTTCTAGTGTAAAGCTCTGTCTAAAAAACAGGTACAAAAAACAGGAATGAGTGAACTAGTCATTTCGGAGCGTAAAGCGGACGGTAAATTTAGTAGGTGTCGCTTTTTTAGGATGTAAAACACACGATTTCTAAATAGGCTATTTTTTGATACCGAATAAAGTATGTAAGTTTATTGCTAGAAATTAATAGTGTCTGTGAGAACTGCTTTAACATATCGAATCTTATTACTGTTTTGCCTGATGGGATGTATTGCCTTTGGGCAACAAAATCAGTTAGATAAAAGGACCAATGAAGCCGTGTTTAACATTAGAGGTTCCGTGTATGAGAAAGATTCCTATTCGCCATACAAGAATGTAGAGATTTTGATTAATGGCGGTGGTTACACCAGAAGTAGTGCGGATGGTTCTTTTAATGTGCAGGCCAAAATTGGCGATGAACTCATTATTAGTCATAAGGATTTTGAAACCATTTATTACACTATAAAATCTAATGAACGTATAAGTATTGAGGTTATAGGTGCTAAGCAATCAAATTCGCGTTACCGAAAAAGTAGCGATTTTAAACGCTTTAATGAGATGATAGATTCTGCTGCGACTTATCTTAAAAAAGACGCGGAAAAAAGTATAAAATTTATTGGTAATGCTTTAAATGCCAATGTTGGCACTACCGAAAATGCAGAAGCGCATGAGTTGTTAGGCGATGTTTACATGCATTGGAAACAGTATGATTTAGCAGTTTCAGCCTATAAAATTAGTCTTCAAAATACGGAAACTAATTCAGCAAAACTTAAATTAGCAAAGGCTTACCTCAATAATGAGAATTTTGAAGCCAGTCTTTCTACGTATCATCAAATTGAAGAAAGTAGTCTATCTAATTATAATAAGACGGTTTGGTTTGAAGGCATTGGTGATGTGCATGTAAAACAGAAAGCTTACTCTAAAGCTATTGAAGCTTATGAAGCGGGTTTAAAAGTAGCAACAACACACTTAATTGCACCTAAAGTTACTGACTTAAATTCAAAAATGGCTCAAGTTTATAGCGACCAAGGGCAAACCTCTAAAGCAAAAAACTTTTTTAGTAATTCATTGAGTTTAGCTGAAAGAGAAAATAAAAAAAGAGCTGTCGAAGAGCAAATTAAGGTGGCCGAATTTAACAATACTAATGCCGATTACGAAAGTGAAATTGTGTTACGAAAACAAGCTATCGAAGGAATTAAAACTATTGAATTAGATTCCATTATTGCTAATGAAAGCCCAATTACATCTCAAAAGCAAAATTATAAAATTGGAAATGCGCTAATCTTACAAAATCGAAATGATGATGCCATACTATATTTAGAAAAAAGTAGAAAAGAGGCTGGTGAAAAAGAAGATCTTGTTGTAGAAAAGGATGCCACCAGAAAGTTATCTGAGGCATTAATTAAAAAAGGAGCAACCGAAGAAGGGCTCGCTATGATTGAGAATTATGAGATTATTGTAGATGAATTATATGCTAAAAAAGAACAAGAGATATCTCAAGCTGCACGTTTTAGTCGGAATATTGCAGAGCAGCAAAACCGAATCACATCATTAGAAAGCGACCGTGCTTTATCTAAAAGTACCTACGAGTTAACCCAAGAGCGTAATAAACGGCAACAGCTCATTATTTACACCTTAATCGGTGGCTTGGTGTTATTACTTATTACAGGTTTTTTAATGTTTAAATACATAAAGCAGCAACGTTTGGCAAATAATTTATTGGCTTTAAAATCCTTGAGAAGTCAAATGAATCCCCATTTTATTTTTAATGCTTTAAATTCCGTTAATACCTTTATAGCGACCAATGATGAACGCACAGCTAACAAATATTTATCCGATTTTTCACAGTTAATGCGTGCTGTTTTAGAGAATAGCGAAGAGGATTTTATTCCATTAAAAAAAGAAATTGAATTGTTGAATTTATACACTAAACTCGAACACTTTAGGTTTCAGGATAAATTTGATTATGCGATACATGTAGATGAAAGCATAGATGTTGACGAATTTCAGATTCCACCCATGTTATTACAACCTTATATAGAAAATGCAGTTTGGCATGGCTTACGTTATAAAACGGAAAAAGGACATCTAGATATAACTATTCAACCCAAATCTAAAGGTGAAATTACCATAACCATATCAGATGACGGTATCGGAAGAACACGTTCTAAAGCATTGAAAACGGAACATCAGAAAAAACAAAATTCAAAAGGCATGAATAATATTAAAAAACGTGTCGCCATTTTAAACGAAATGTATAAGGGTAAAGTAGACGTGATCATCGAGGATTTTCAAGATTTGGATGATGCAGGAACGAAAGTCGTTGTGACATTAAAGAAGGATTAATTAAGTTGGAAGAAAGGCGTTTGAAGTTGGAAGCAACTTTGAGCTACAAGCTTCGAACTTCAAACTAAAACACATGAAATTAAAGGCCATTATAGTTGAAGACGAAGAAAACAGTAGGTTAATTCTTAGAAATTATTTAACGAAGTATTGTCCAAATATTTCAATTTTAGGTGAAGCAGCTAATGTTGAAGACGCTTTGGTTCTCATTAGAAATAATGATTTGGATGTGGTGTTTTTAGATGTAGAAATGCCTTATGGTAATGCCTTCGATTTATTAGATAAAGTAGGTGATATTAATTTTGAAACCATATTTGTTACCGCATATAACCATTATGCCATTGAGGCTTTAAATGCGCATGCGTCTTATTATTTAATGAAACCGATTTCAATTGACGAGTTGATTAAGGCCGTAGATTATGTTACAGAAATTAGGGTCAAGGAAGAGGCGCTTCAAGACCAGGTGTTAGTACCAAAGACTAATTCTGTTAATGGTAAAATTACCATTCCGCAACTAGACGGTTTTGAAGTGATTGAAACCGCAACAATCATGTATTGTAAAGCAGATGATAATTATACAGAAATTTTCCTGAATAATAATCAAAAGAAGCTCGTCAGTAAAACTCTAAAATATATTGAAGAAAGTTTAAATGAGGCTAATTTTGCAAGAGTTCACAAGAGTTATTTGGTCAATGTGGATGAAATTGTAAAATACGTTAAAGGGAAAGGAGGAAGTGTGGTGCTTAGCAATGGCAAAGAAATTAATGTTTCTGCTTCAAAAAAATCAGATTTGTTGTCTTATTTTAAATAACCGTATCCCTTTGAAAAAAGGGATCTCCGAATAGATAAAAAAAGAGTACCTTCAGTTAAAGTACTATTCTAAAATATAAATGGCCTGCAAGTTTATTTTAACCTTGTAAGTATGACTTCTAAAATTGAAAGACCTACAAGGTATTCAAAACCTTGCAGGTCAAAATAGAAACTTTACACACTCAATTCTACAACTAAGCCTTCATTAGAACGTATATTAAAAACGGTATTATCTTCAAAAATGAGGTATTGTCCTTTAATGCCAACTAATTTACCGGAGTACTCAGGTGTTTTACTTAGATTAAGACTTTTAGGTTTTTCAGGATATTGTTCAACAGGAAATAATAGGTGTGTTTCGGTGTTGTTTTCAATAAAGTATGGCAATGCTTCCTCAGGAATATAAGCTTTTAGTTTCTGTCGCCATTCTAAAAGGTTTTCATCTTTAATGTCATTTTTAAGCATTGTTCTCCAATTGGTTTTATCGGCGACATAGTCTTTTAGAGCAACTTCTGTAATGCCTGCTAAATAACGGTTAGGAACTTCAACAATTTCAATAGCTTCATGAGCGCCCTGATCGATCCAACGTGTTGGTACTTGGCTTTTTCGTGTTACACCAACTTTAACGTTGCTAGAGTTTGCTAAATATACAATATGAGGTTGTAGCTGTACTTTCTTTTCGTATTCTAAGTCTCTGTCTTCTTTATCTAAATGTGCGGTGCTTAATTCTGGTCGCATAATCCAATCGCCAGCAAAAGGTTTATCAAAAAAACACGATTTACAAAAGCCCTGTCTGTAAATAGGTCGGTCTAATCCGCAACTTAAACATTGATGACCAATAGGCTTTATATTAATCGTTTTATTCAGTAATTGATTCACATGAATAAAGTCATTTTTAAAGATCAAATAATATTGAATTGGTTCTAAAAATTCGGTTTGCATTTTTGTGAGAACTCCTGAGTAAAGCATAAAAGAATTTAGTATTTTTATCATTTAAGCCTTACTGAGATTCGTCTCAAAGAACTTAGATGAATATTAGAATTTAAGATTCAAAATTACGTACAATAACTGAACTATTAAATCTCGTTTAGCGAGTAAAGATAACTAATCCATGCCAATTCCTATTGTAAACTCTATAGCTTCATGGTTTTTAAAAAAACGATTTCATCAAATAGAATTGTTTTTGAAATATCCAAATGAAGTGCAGAATGAGTTGCTTTTTAACTTATTGAAACTAGCTAAAGATACTGAAATTGGTCGGCAATATGATTTTGATGCTATAAAAACGTATCGTGAATTTAACGAACGCATTCCAATTGTAGATTATGAAAATTTTCATCCATTAATTGAACGTTCTAGACAAGGTGAACAAAATATCTTTTGGCCTAAACCAATCAAGTGGTTTGCCAAATCTAGTGGTACTACTAATGCCCAAAGTAAATTTATTCCTGTAAGTTTTGAGTCTTTAGAAGATTGTCATTATGCGGCTAGTAAGGATTTGCTTTGTATGTATTTAAACAATAATGAAGATGCACAATTGTTTACCGGGAAAAGTTTACGTTTAGGTGGAAGTAAAGAATTATATAAAGAAAATGGGACTGTTTTTGGCGATTTAAGTGCCATTCTTATTGATAACATGCCGTTTTGGGCAGAGTTTAGTAGCACGCCAAGCAATCGTGTGTCGCTAATGAGTGAATGGGAAACCAAGATGCAAGCTATTGTTGAAGAGACGATTGAAGAAAATGTAACCAGCTTAGCTGGAGTGCCATCTTGGATGTTGGTGTTGTTGAATAATGTTTTAGACAAAACAGGTAAAGACAGTCTTTTTGATATTTGGCCTAATCTAGAAGTTTACTTCCATGGCGGGGTTAGTTTTAACCCTTATGTAGAGCAGTACAAGGCTATTTTACCATCTCAAAGTTTTAGATATTACGAAATTTATAATGCGTCTGAAGGCTTTTTTGCAATTCAGGATCAAAATAATTCAAGCGATTTACTATTAATGTTAGATTATGGAATTTTCTATGAGTTTATTCCTATGGATGCTTATGGCACTGAGACACAAAAAGTGATTCCATTAAGTGAGGTCAAGCTCAATACAAATTACGCTGTTATTATTACGACGAATGCTGGTTTATGGCGTTACAAAATAGGAGATACTATTCGGTTTGTGAGTTTAAGCCCTCACCGAATTAAGGTTACAGGAAGAACCAAACATCATATCAATGCCTTTGGCGAAGAGTTAATTATAGAAAATGCAGAGGAAGCCTTTAAAAATGTTTGTAAACGTACTGCTTCTGAAATTGTAGACTATACAGCAGCACCTATTTTTATGGATGGCAAAGAAAAAGGTGCTCATGAGTGGATTATAGAATTTAAAACACCTCCTGAAAATATGTCTTATTTTGAAGAGTTATTTGATAATGCGTTAAAAGCATTGAATTCAGATTATGAAGCCAAACGTTTTAATAATATGACTTTAAATAAGCCTAAAATACACAGTGCAAGAAAGGATTTATTTTACGATTGGCTGAAAGTAAACAACAAACTTGGAGGTCAACATAAAGTACCTCGTTTGTCTAATTCGAGAAGTTACTTAGAAGAGTTATTGCGTATTAATAGTTTGTAAGCTGTGGTATTGAAATAAAAATTAAGCGGTTTATAAAAAACAAAAAACCACAATTTCAGATGCGAAATTGTGGTTTTTTTATTTCTTAAATGAATTGAAAACTTAGGAAACAGCCTTCAATTTTTTTAATGTTGATTTATTTAAACGATCTTCAGCGTAAGATTTAGTCACGTTTAATTTGGTTTCACCAGACCCAGGTAAATCAAACATGGCTTCCGTTAAAATTTCCTCGCAAAGTGATCGTAATCCACGAGCACCAAGTTTGTATTCAATGGCTTTATCTACTATATAGTCTAAAGCACCGTCGGTGATGGTAAACTCAACATCATCCATTTCAAACAACTTTTTATATTGTTTAATAATAGCATTTTTAGGCTCTGTAAGTATAGCTCTTAATGTTTTTGCATCTAAAGGATCCATATGCGTTAACACAGGAAGTCGACCAATGATTTCTGGAATAAGACCAAAATCTTTTAAATCTTTAGGTGTAATATATTGTAGAATATTGTCTTTATCTACGGTGTCTGTTTTCATTGAGCTATAACCAATGGCTTGCATATTTAAGCGTTTGGTAATGACACGCTCAATACCATCAAAGGCACCACCTGCAATGAATAAGATGTTTTCGGTATCAACTTCAATAAATTTTTGGTCGGGATGCTTGCGCCCTCCTTTTGGTGGGACGTTAACAACGGTTCCTTCTAAAAGTTTAAGTAGTGCTTGTTGCACACCTTCTCCCGAAACATCTCTGGTAATAGATGGGTTATCACTTTTGCGCGCAATTTTATCAATTTCATCAATAAAAACGATACCGCGTTGTGCTTTTTCAAGATTATAATCTGCAGCTTGCAATAAGCGTGTTAAAATACTTTCTACATCTTCACCAACATAACCTGCTTCTGTTAATACGGTAGCATCAACAATAGCTAAAGGCACATTCAACATTTTAGCGATGGTTTTGGCCATTAATGTTTTTCCTGTACCCGTTTGCCCAACCATAATGATATTACTCTTTTGTATTTCAATATCATCATCAGAAGGTGGTTGTAATAAACGCTTGTAATGATTGTAAACTGCTACAGACATTACACGTTTGGTAAACTCTTGTCCTATAATATATTCTTCTAAAAACCCTTTAATTTCTTTAGGCTTTCTCAGCATTAATTCTGCACTTAAATCTGAATTTCCCGATTGTTTAGATTCTTCTACAACAATACCATGAGCTTGCTCAATACAACGGTCACAGATATGTGCATCTAAGCCTGCAATTAACAAGCTTGTTTCTGGCTTTTTCCTACCACAAAATGAACATTCTAATTCTTCCTTTGCCATCTTAAATTTTTTTATTCCTGCGAAAGCAGAAATCTTAATTGTACTTTTAAGTTATTAGTCGAAAGTGTTATTAATTACTTTCGTTCTAAAATTTCATCAATCATTCCATATTCTAAAGCTTCAGGAGAACGCATCCAATAATCTCTATCAGAATCTTTTTCTACTTGCTCAAAAGAATTGCCTGAATGATTTGCGATTATTGTATATAATTCTTCTTTAACTCTAATCGTTTCCTTTAAGGCAATCTGCATATCGCTTAACTGACCCTGTGTACCGCTGCTTACTTGGTGAATCATTACACGAGAGTGTTTTAAAGCTGAACGCTTACCTTTTTCACCTGCACATAATAATACAGCAGCCATTGAAGCAGCAATACCTGTGCAAATCGTTGCGACATCTGGTTTTACAAATTGCATGGTGTCATAGATACCTAAACCAGCGTAAACAGATCCTCCTGGAGAATTGATATAAATTTGAATATCTTTTGTAGCATCAGTACTCTGTAAGAATAATAATTGAGCTTGTATAATGTTAGCGACTTGGTCATTAACGCCTGTACCTAAAAAGATGATACGATCCATCATTAAACGTGAAAAGACATCCATAGCAACCGCATTCATTTGGCGCTCTTCAATAATGTTTGGTGTTAGGTTTGTAGGATTCATGCTCGTAATTATTTTTTGATAATAATTACTGTTTATACCTTGATCTTTAGTGGCGAATTTTTCAAATTCTTTTCCGTAATCCATATGTTTTTTAATTTCTTTTAATTAGTGAGTGTTATAAGATCATAATGTGTTTAGTAACTTAAGAGTATCGTAAAATATTATGATAGAAGTATTTTTAGTTACGTTTAATATGACAAACTTATTACTTTTTTAAGTTGTTTTTAAAAAAATAAAAACAAAAGGCGTAAAACTGAATGGTTTTACGCCTTAAAGATACTAATATTTTTTAGCTTACCATTTTCATGATAAGTACATTTTAAGGTTTTAAGGCTTGGCCTTAATTCAAAAAAATTAGCTATAGAATTCTTTTACGAAATCATCATAAGTAATTTCTTTCGTTTTAATGTTTGCTTCAGTTTTGTAAAGTTCTAATAATTTCTGACTCATTAACTGTTCTGAGATACGCTTTACTTCATCTTGATTACCTAAAATACGCGCTGCAATATCTTCTAATTCTTTTTCTGAAGGATTTAATTGTCCAAATTGTGCCATTTGTCCTTTAATCATTTCCATAGCATGTGCTTTTAGTTCTTCAAATTGAACTTGAAGATTATGCTCTTGGATTAATTTACCTTCAATAAGCTGGTAACGCATGCTTTTTTCAGACTTTTCGTACTCTTCTTTAGCTTGCTCTTCAGTCATTTCTTCTTCACCTGCAGTTTGCATCCATTTTTGTAAGAAGCTTGTTGGTAAGTCAAATTTAGTGTTTTCAATCAACGTTTCAGTTACATCATTCAACAATTTTTGATCACCTTGTTGCGTAAATTGCTTTTCAGAATCTTCTTTAATCTTGTCTTTTAATTCTGTTACAGAAGTGACGTTCCCATCTCCAAATAACTTATCAAACAATTCTTGGTCTAAATCAGCTAATTCTCTTTCGTTAATTTCTGTAATTGTGAAGTTAACATCAATAGCTAAACCATGAGCATCATCGTGTGCTACTTTTAAAGCGTTCATTAAATCATGATCATCTTTAAATAAGCCTTTTGTTTTTAATGAAATAACATCACCAACTTTAGCGCCGATAAATTTCTTAGGATTTGTTTTTCCTTTTAATTTATCTAAAGTAATCATGGTTGAATTATCGATTTCTTTTTCTTCGTTAACAAAAGTTCCTGTAATTTCAGAAGCTTCTGTAACTTCAGTTTGTGAAACGATTTTACCATATTGCTTTTGGATGTGCTCAATCTGATCGTTGATCATTTTGTCATCTGCAACAATATTATAATGGGTAATTGCTTTTTTGTTTTTTAAATTCACTTCGAATTCTGGAGCAAGACCTAATTCAAATTCAAATGTAAATGCTTCAGCATCCCAATTTAAATCGTCTTGTGCTTTTGGTAATGGATTACCTAAAATATCTAATTTTTCTTCAGTTAAATACTTGCCAAGTGCATCTTGCAGTAATTTATTTACTTCATCAACCAATACGGCTTTACCATACTGCTTTTTTACCATTCCCATTGGGACATGACCTTTTCTAAAACCAGGAATGTTTGCAGATTTACGGTAATCCGTTAATATTTTCTCTACTTTATCGCTGTAATCTTCTTTAGCGATATCCACTTTTACAACTGCATTTAATGCATCGATGTTTTCTCTTGTAATGTTCATTTTTATTGAAACTAAAATTGGGCTGCAAAAATACAACATTTTTTGCAACCCAACAATAGTTTTAAAGGTTTGGAAGTTAGCTACTTTTTATCGTCTTTTAATAGGGATTGTAAAACCGATTGTAAAAAGGATAAAAGGATACTAAATAGTAAGGCGGTCCAAAAGCCAGAGACGCTAAACCCATCGAGAAGGTTGCTGGCTAATAGTATCATTAAAGCATTAATAACTAAGAGAAAAAGACCAAGCGTTACAAGGGTTACTGGTAGTGTTAAAATTACTAATATTGGTTTTACTAATAAGTTAAGAATGGATAGTACAATAGCAACAATAATAGCGCCCAAATAACCATCTACAGTAACGCCTGTTAAAACGTATGCTAAAATAAATACAGCTAAGGCATTTATTAAAAGTCTAATAAAAACATTCATAATCGTTTATTTTTTGAATCGTGTTTTAAGATACGAAATTTATCACAGCATCGTAAAATTCTTCAGGGTTTTCAGCATGTAGCCAATGGCCAGCATTAGAAATTGTTATGATTTTTGAATTTAAAAAATGACGGTGAATAATAGCTGTATCAGCTTCGCCTATATATTCGGAACGGTCACCACGTAAAAATAAGGTGTCTTTATTAAATGTGGCATGTATAGGAAGTGCTTCACCTACCTCAGCAACATTGTCTTTAAGAACTTGCAGATTTATTCGTAAACCCAATTGTCCTTTTTCTACCCAATATAAATTTTTGAGTAAAAACATACGTATACCAGCTTCATGAATATAATTAGCTAGGGCTTTGTCTGCAGCGCCTCTACTTTTTAGTTCTGAGAAATCTAAGCTACTTAAGCCTTCTAAAATAGCATCGTGATGAACAGGGTAATAACGAGGTGATATGTCAGCGACTATAAGCTTACTTACTAATTCAGGATATTTGGTAGCGAAAAGCATGGCTGTTTTTCCTCCCATAGAATGCCCTAATAAAATAATGTCTTGTAAATTATTTTCCTCACAGTATTGTTTTAGGTCTTCTGCCATGATTTCATAATCAAAGTCTTCAGAATGAAAACTACGGCCGTGATTACGTTGGTCAACTAAGTGGATTTCAAAATTAACTTCAGAAAATTGCTTTCCTAGGGTTTTCCAATTGTCCCCCATGCCTAAAAATCCGTGTAAAATGATAAAAGGTTTTCCTTCGCCTATAATGTTTGAATGTAATGTCATAATTCTTTTAGTTTAAGGTTTGAAATTTGAAGCGTGAAGTTTCTTTTAACAACCTAATTGGTATCTTCAACTTATTTAAGTTTCTTCAAATACATTCCAATCACATTCTCAATGCCCATATATAAACTTTCAGCAATTAAAGCGTGTCCAATAGATACTTCTAAAAGGCCTGTAATGTTTTCTTTAAAGAATTGTATATTGTCTAAAGATAAATCGTGACCAGCATTAATACCAAGTTGTAACGTATTTGCTAAGCCAGCACATTCCATATAAGGGTTTATAGCCTCTTTGTTGCCTAAACTGTATTGATGGGCAAAAGCTTCAGTGTATAATTCTATTCGGTCTGTACCAGTGGTTTTAGCACCTTCAATTTGGTGTAAATCTGGATCTACAAAAATGGAAGTTCTAATGCCATTAGCTTTAAATTCTTTAATGACTTCAGTAAGAAAATCTTTGTGTTTTAAAGTGTCCCAGCCCGCATTAGAAGTAATGGCATCAACAGAATCTGGCACTAAAGTTATTTGTGTTGGCTTAATTTTTAAAACCATATCCACAAACTTAGGAATCGGGTTTCCTTCAATATTGTATTCGGTTTGAACTACAGATTTTAAATCGTAGGCATCTTGGTAACGAATGTGTCTTTCATCGGGTCTTGGGTGAATGGTAACACCTTCTGCCCCAAAACGCTGTACATCTTTTGCAAACTGAACTACATTTGGCGTATCGCCTCCACGGCTATTTCTCAGTGTAGCAATCTTATTTATATTAACACTTAATTTGGTCATGTGATTAGGTTTTCTATTACAAAAATACAAACATGAGAACGTATTTTATGGTTAATTTTGATTAATTTGCAACTTAATTAATTGCGTATAATGGAGCTACAAGATTTTGTAATAAATGATATTAAACCACTTAGTTTAACGGATAAAGTGAGCGATTTAAAAATGCTATTTAATCAGTTAACCTATTCGCATATTCCTATTGTAAGGGATGGTGTGTATATGGGATGTCTTTCTGAAACTGATGCCCATTGCTTTGAAAGTGCAAAAACGTTGAGTGATTGTAGTCATGCTATTGAAGGTTTTTTTGTAAGGCCTACCACAAGCTGGCTCGATGTCCTTGAGACCTTTGCACAAAACAGCTCTAATATTATGCCTATTTTAAGCCAGAATAATAAATATCTTGGTTATTACGAACTCAGCGATATTATACATTTATTTAATGAAACGCCTTTTTTCTCAGAACCAGGAGGTGTTTTAATTATAGAAAAAGGAATTAATGACTATTCGTTTAGTGAAATAAGTCAAATTGTAGAATCTAATGGCGCTAAGCTATTAGGGGCTTTTATTTCTAAAATGGATGGCGATTTAATAAAAATCACCTTAAAAATTGGTAATGCTAGCCTTAACGAAGTTATTCAGACATTTAGGCGTTACAGTTATAATATTGTTTCTGGACACGAAGAAGACTCTTTTATAGAAAGCTTAAAAGATCGCTCGCAATACCTCGATAAATACCTCAACATGTAATGATTAAAGTAGCAATATATGGACAGCATTATGAAAATAAAACGACTCTAAAAGCGGTTGAAAAACTTTTGGAGGTTCTCTTGGTAAAACAAGCCAATGTGTTTATTGAAAGTGATTTTTTTGAGATTCAAAAGTCAGAAATAAAACAGAACCCAAAAATTAAGATTTTTGAAACTTTAGACAAAACCTATGATTTATTAATAAGTGTTGGTGGAGATGGTACCATATTGAGAGCTATAACTTATGTGAGAGATTTAGGGATTCCGGTAGTAGGCATCAATGCAGGGCGATTAGGTTTTTTGGCTACGATTCAAATTGATGATATTGAAGAGGCTTTAACAGAAATATTTAACGGTGATTATAAGATTTCTGAACGTTCATTATTAAGTGTGTCTACAGACCCCATACATCAAGATGTTGTGGATACCCATTTTGCACTTAATGAAATTGCTATTAGTAGAAAAAATACCACCTCCATGATTACCATTGAAACACATCTTAACGATGAGTTTTTAACCTCCTACTGGGCAGATGGTCTTATTTTGTCTACGCCAACAGGATCTACGGGGTATTCCTTAAGTTGTGGCGGTCCGGTTATTGCACCCAATGCTAATAATTTTGCATTAACACCAATATCACCGCATAATTTAAGTGCACGTCCTTTGATTCTTCCAGATAGTACTTCTGTAACGCTAAGAGTAAATGGGAGGGAAGACCAATTTTTAATGTCTCTTGATTCTAGAATTGTAACCTTAGCAAACACGACTACGGTTACCATAAAAAAAGCCGACTTTGTAATTAAAATGGTAGAATTGTTAGATGAAACTTTTTTGGCAACCTTGAGAAAAAAGTTGCTATGGGGAGAAGATCGTCGCAACTAAAGCAATAAATACCTATAAAATCTGTTTATCTGTAAATAGCAATTTAGCGGATTGAAGTGAATAAGTTTTAATACTTAATATATAATCAATTGCATCAAATTGTTACACACAAATCTTAATTGTTATATTTGCAAACTTTGGAAAATTTATGAAGTATTTTTTTCTGCTTTTATTAAGCGTTTTTATTTCTAACACTGTTGGTGCTCAGACCTATGAGGTTGGCGTATTTGCGGGGGGGAGTAATTTTATTGGAGACGTTGGAGCTACAAATTATATTCTGCCAAATCAGGCTGCATTTGGTGCGCTGTTTAGATGGAACAGGAGCACAAGGCATTCTTTTAGGGCGTCATTAATTTTTTCAGATTTAAAAGGCGTTGATACAAGATCTGATGACCCAAGAAGAAAGCAACGCGGTTATGAGTTTGATACGAGTATCGTGGAGATTTCAGCAGGTATGGAGTTTACGTTTGTAGATTTCGATTTACATTCACCAGGCATGAAAGGAACACCATACTTATACTCTGGTATCTCGTTAGCTCACCATGATAATTATTATTTTTCATCATTGGGGCAACTAACGTCGGAGGATACAAGTAGCTGGGCGGTGGGTATACCTATGGCTATAGGATATAAGTCTAATATATCTCATCATTTTGTATTAGGAGCAGAGATAGGAGCCCGTTATACCTTTTCTGATGAATTAGATGGTAGTGTGCCAGATTCTGTTGATAGAGAGGCTTTAAGTTTTGGAAATATAAATAATACTGATTGGTATATGTTTACAGGAATTACATTAACGTATACCTTTGGTAGAAGACCGTGCTATTGCAATTTTTAAAATGAGTTTAAAAGAACAAATAAACAAAAACAAGCTCCCCAGTCATGTGGCAATTATCATGGATGGTAATGGGCGTTGGGCTAAACAACAAGGGTTGTTACGTGCTATAGGTCATGAAAATGGTACAAAATCAGTTCGGCAAACTGTAGAAGCTAGTGCAGAATTAGGGATTAAAAATTTAACCCTTTACGCATTTTCAACCGAAAATTGGAACCGACCAAAGCTAGAAGTGCAAACTTTAATGAAGCTGCTAGTTAAATCTTTAAAAAAAGAAATAAAGACACTGCAGGACAATGGTATAAGGCTGTGTGCTATTGGTTGCCTTAAAGATTTACCAAAAAGAGCATATCAAGAACTTCTCGATGTAATAGAAAAAACAAAAACGAATACAAATATGACATTAACACTTGCGCTGAGTTACGGTTCTCGCGAGGAGATTGTTAATGTTATTAAGGAATTATCAGTTAAAGTTAAAAATAATATAATTTCTATAGAAAGTATTGATGAATCAATTATAAATAAGCATCTTTACACGCAAAATTTACCAGACGTTGACCTGCTTATTCGCACAAGTGGTGAGCAACGGATTAGTAATTTTTTGCTATGGCAAATCGCCTATGCAGAATTATATTTTACAGATATTTTATGGCCAGATTTTCAAAAAGAAAATTTATATGAGGCTATCATAAACTATCAAAACAGAGAACGAAGATTTGGAAAAACAAGCGAACAACTTACCTAACAATTCAGTATTGAAATCATTTATTAAACTTTTTTGTACTGTATTTCTCTTTACATTATCATTTTCAGGTAATGCTCAGGTTGAAGGAGATACCTATTTAATTAAAGAAATTACGGTTACAGGAAACACTAATTTTAGTGCACAAACCATTATTGCTTATTCTAAACTGAGGAAGGATGAGGAGATTCAAGTCGGTGGAGAAAAAATTGCCAATGCAGTAAAAACATTATGGAAATCTAATCTATTTAGTAGTATTGATATCTACATTACAAATATAGACGGAAGTACGGCAAATTTAGAGATTAATCTTAGTGATTTACCAGAACTAAAAGAACTGACTATAGAAGGGATTAAAAAAGGTAAAAAAGAAGAACTTATTACCGAAAACAAACTAAAAACGGGTCAGAAAGTTACCGAAAATCTTATTGCAACGACTAAAAACTATCTTACTAATAAGTATAAGAAGAAAGGATTTTTAAATACCAAAATTAACATCGCAACATCACAAGTTATCGATTCTGTTGAAAAAGAACGTGTTGATATGCGTATCGATATTGATAAAGGTGAAAAAGTAAAAATAAAAGCGATAAACTTTATAGGGAATGAGAAAATAGCAGAAAAAAAGCTTCGTAAGGCGATGAAAAATACGAAGCAAAAAAGCTTAAGTCCTTTAAGAATATTTAAACGTTCAAAATATATTGAAGAAGATTTTAGAACTGATTTGGTAAGCGTTGTAGATTATTATAAAGAAAACGGCTATAGAGATGCTCGGATTATTTCAGATTCAATTACTTACTTAGATGAGAAAAATATAAATTTAGATATAAAGGTTGAAGAGGGAGAAAAATATACGTTTGGAAAAATAACTTTTGTAGGTAACACGGTTTATTCTAACCAACAATTATCAAATCTTCTAGGTATAAAAGAAGGCGACACTTATAATGGTGTAGAGTTACGAGAACGTATTGCAGATGAGACCGATCCTGATGCTAATGATATTACCAACGCTTATCAGAATTTTGGTTATATGTTCTCCACTATAAACCCCGTTGAGGTTAGTGCAGAAGGCAATGTAATTGATATGGAAATTCGTATCACAGAAGGAAAGCCTGCTTACTTTAATAATGTAACTGTTGTTGGTAATGATGTTACAAACGATCACGTGGTTTATAGGGAAATTAGAACGCGTCCAGGACAATTATACAGAAAAGCAGATATCATTAGAACGATTAGAGAATTAGGTCAATTAGGTTATTTTGATGCGCAACAAATTACACCAGACATTAAAAACCCAAACCCCGTAGATGGAACTTTAGATGTTGAATATTCTGTTGTAGAGCAAGGGTCTAGTCAAATACAATTGCAAGGTGGTTACGGTGGCGGTGGCTTTATTGGTACCTTAGGATTATCGTTTAACAATTTTGCCATAAAAGATATCTTCAAGAAAGATGCCTACAAACCAGTACCAAGAGGTGATGGTCAAAGTTTAGCATTGAGACTTCAAGCGAGTCAGTTTTTTCAAACCTATAGTTTTTCATTTAGTGAGCCTTGGTTTGGAGGTAAAAAACCGTTTCAAATGTCAACATCACTATCTCACTCTAGACAGTTTTTATACGATTCGTCAACAGGAACAGCTGATAAAAGTAAACGTTTTAATATTACAGGCTTAACGTTTGGGCTTTCAACAAGATTATCTGAGCCAGATGATTATTTCTTATTGTCACAGGCTATTAGTTACCAACATTATGATCTTCAGAATTATAATACGGGGTTATTTACTTTTGGTGATGGAACTTCTAATAACTTATCTTACACCATTGGTTTAAGTAGAAATAACCTTAGTGTAGATCCAATTTATCCAACTGGAGGTTCTAATTTTTCAGTATCAGCGAAGTTTTCATTCCCTTATTCTCTAGTTAATGGTGTGGATTATGATGCACTACAAGATGAAAGAACTGAACAAAATGAAATTATTAGTGAATACTCATCTAATACTAATCCAACACCTGCAGAAACAACAACTTATAATAATGCCATAGCAAGAGTAGGAGAAATTGATCAAGAGCGATTTAACTGGTTAGAATTTTATAAGATTAAATTTAAAGCAGACTGGTATCAAGCATTAACCAAAAAATTAGTATTGCGTCCTAGTATGGAGTTTGGATTCCTTGGTGCTTATAATAATGCACGTGGCGTTATTCCTTTTGAGCGTTTCTTTGTTGGTGGTGATGGTTTAGGAAACTTTTCTTTAGATGGTAGAGAGGTCGTGCAATTACGTGGTTATCCTAACCAATCTTTATCTTCAGATGATGGAGGATCTATTTATAACAAATTCTCTTTAGAATTAAGATATCCTATTACTTTAGGGGCTCAAGCTAAAATTTATGCATTATCATTTTTAGAAGCAGGTTCGTCTGTAAATGATTTTAAAGATTTTGATCCATTTAACCTTCAGAGATCTGCTGGTTTTGGTCTAAGAATTTTTATGCCAGCCTTTGGTTTACTTGGGATTGACTTTGGTCATGCATTTGATGAGTCACCTTACGGAGCCACAGTTAAAAATTGGGAGACACACTTTATAATAGGACAACAATTTTAAGTTTGGCACGATATTTTCTAATAGCTAAATAAGGATTTCATCATGTTGTTAAAATTTTTAAGAATATATTTCGTTAAATTTGAAGATTAGTAACATTAATAGTTTAAAACATTTAATGTTACGAGTAGAATGTCTCAAAATATAAAAACAATAATGATGAAATTTAAAGTTCTTTTTTTAATATTAATTATAAGTTTACTAGCTTTTAGTGCTAATGCACAGCGAGGCGTAAGATTAGGTTATATTGATACGGAGTATATTTTGCAAAATGTACCAGAGTATCAACAAGCGTCTTCACAGTTAGATAAAAAAGTTGAAGCTTGGAAATCTGAAATTGAAACAAAATTAAACGCCATTGAACAAAAGAAAAAAGAGCTCGATAATGAACGTGTACTTTTAACTAAAGAATTGTACGATGAGCGTTTTGAAGATATTTCTTATGATGAAGCAGAAGTATTAGATTATCAGCAAAAACGTTTTGGTCCCAATGGGGATTTGATGATTCAAAAACGTCAATTGATAGAGCCAATTCAAGATCAAATTTTTGCAGCTGTTAGAGATATTGCAGAGACCGGAAAATATGATTTTGTGTTTGATAAATCTGCAGACGTTGTTATGTTATACTCAGCAGAACGTTACGATTTAAGTGAACGCGTACTAAATACCATTACCAGAACATCTAAGCGGTCTCAAGCTAAAAACAGGAAAGAACGTCAAGAATTAGCCGATGAAGAGGTTGTTCCGGAAGTCGATTCAGATAAAGATGCACGTCAACAAGCTTTAGAAGATCGTAAAGCCAAACGAGAAGAAGAATTAGCCGCTAAACGTGCCGAACGTGAAAAAGCAGCCGAAGACAGAAAAAAGGCCATAGAGGAAGAAAGAGAAGCTAGAAGATTAGAAGCAGAAGCAAGAAGAGAACAAGCGCAAGACAGTAGAAATAAAAGTAGTGTACCAGAAGAAGCTGAAGAAGAAAAGAAGGAAAAAGTTACAGAGAAAGATTCTGTAGCCACACCAACACCGAAGTCAATTATAAAATCAGATAGTACAGAAGTAAAAAACGAAGTTAAAAAAGACTCAGCAAGTACTGCCACACCAAAAACAGCAGCAGAAATTGCAGAAGAACAACGTCAAGAGAAATTAAGAGATAGAGAAGCTCGCAAAAAAGAATTAGAAGCGCGTAAACAAAAAATTATAGAACAACGTAAAGCTGCACGAGAAGAACGTGAGCGCCAAGTAAAACGTAATGATTCTATCGCAAAGGCAAAGAAAAACGAATAAATCAATTAATAATCTATAACACACAAAACAAATACAATTAAGAAAATGAAACATTTAAAAACATTATTATTTGCAGCAGTACTTTTTATAGGAGCAACAAGTTTTACAACTGCTCAAAGTAAAATTGCTCATATTAATAAGCAGGAGTTAATTAAAGCGATGCCAGCTTATACTCAAGCTCAAACAGAAATTGAGAATTTAGGAAAAACATATGAAACTGAAATTCAAAATTCAATTAAAGAGTTAGATAAAAAGTTGAAGCAATACACTGCTGAAGAGCCAACGCAAACTGAAGAGGAAAACATGAAGCGTATGCAAGAAGTTGAAGGAATTAAACAAAGTTTAGGAGAATATCAACAACAAGCTCAGAAGCAATTACAAGAGAAAGAATTTAATCTTTTAAAGCCAATTGTTGAAAAAGCTGATAATGCAATCAAAGCGGTAGCTAATGCTCAAGGTTTTCAGTATGTAGTAGATTCTGGTATGCTTATCGTAGCAGAAGGTAAAGACCTTATGGCAGACGTAAAAAAACAATTAGGAATGTAATTCCTAGTTAAAAATAATAGTTAAAAAGTCGCTTATTATTAAGCGGCTTTTTTATTTTTATACAATATGAGTAGTCAACCTATAGGTATATTTGATTCTGGTATTGGAGGAACATCTATCTTCAAGGAAATTCACGCACTTTTACCGCATGAAAACTGTATTTATTTGGCAGATAGTAAATATGCGCCCTATGGAAACAAGTCTCATAAAGAAATTGTTGAGCTTAGTATAAAGAATACGGAGCATCTTATTGATAGAGGTTGTAAAATCATTGTAGTAGCTTGTAATACGGCAACAACCAATGCCATAGATTACCTAAGGCGTAATTATAATATACCTTTTATAGGTATAGAGCCTGCTATAAAGCCAGCAGCATTAAACACACAAACTAAAGCAATTGGTATTTTGGCCACTAAAGGAACTTTAAGTAGTCAACTTTTTCACAAAACTACAGATTTGTATGCTAATGGTATTAAAGTTGTAGAACAAGTTGGAGAAGGTATTGTGCCATTAATAGAAGCCGGAGAAGTAGATTCGGAAGCCATGCGTTATCTGTTAGAAGCTTACTTAGAGCCTATGCTAGCACAGAATATAGATTTCCTAGTCTTAGGATGCACACACTATCCTTATCTTATTCCTATGCTTTCTAAAATGCTTCCTAAGCATATTAAAATAATCGATTCTGGTAGAGCGGTAGCACATCAGACAAAAGCTATATTAGCCTCTCAAAGTTTACTTAATTCTTCTATAGCCATCCCAGAAATTCAATTATTTTCAAATAGTGATCTTACGGTTTTAAGTTCAATACTAGACAATAAATTTAAAGTAACTTATTTAGAATTTTAGTAAGGTTAATTAGATTTCTATTACTAAGACCTTATGACATTACTATTTGTTTATAACGCCAACTCCGGGACGTTAAATGGATTATTTGATATAGGGCATAAATTATTTAGTCCTTCAACGTATCAATGTAGTCTTTGTGCTATAACACATGATATCTTTAAGGAAAATACAGCATGGAAAAACTTTAAAAACCAAAGTCAATTTCAAATGGAATTTTATCACAAAGATGAGTTTGAAACTAAATTTCCAAATGTAAACCTGAATTACCCTACGGTATTAAGACGAGATTCGTATCAGCTAACTACAGTTTTAACACCTGAGGTATTGAATAAGATATCGTCTGTTGAGGCTTTAATAAAAGGACTAAAAGCTAATGTACAATAATCCGTGTAAATATTAACCAGGAGTATTTTTGTCTAATCTTCTTTAAGCCAGCTAGAATACTTTACATAATTATTAGCAATACGATCAATCTCACCCGAAATTAATTCTTTGCTAATATCTTTTACTTTTTTTGCAGGTACGCCTGCGTAGATGCTTCCAGATTCTACAATTGTATTTTTGGTAACCACTGCTCCTGCAGCGATAATGCTATTGCTTTCAACAATACAGTCGTCCATAACAATACTTCCCATACCAATAAGTACATTGTCTTTAACGGTACAACCATGTACTAAAGCATTGTGCCCTATAGAAACATTGTTTCCTATTGTTGTTGGTGATTTTTGGTAAGTGGCGTGAATAACAGCACCATCTTGTATATTCACTTTATTTCCTATTTTAATATAGTGTACATCACCTCTAATTACGGCATTAAACCATACGCTACATTCACTCCCTAGAGTAACATCTCCAACAATAGTTGCATTCTCTGCAACGTAGCAATCTTCTGGTATTTGTGGATGTTTTCCCTGTACAGTTTTTATAATTGGCATAACTTATAATTTAGTAAAATTAGTATCCCTTAAAGATAAAATGAAAAACCCAAATAAGGTAGTTTATGGCACAAAAAAAGAGTAGCAAATTTGCTACTCTTTAGTCTTAATTTTATGAATGAGAAAATTATACGTTTTCTGCGTCTCTTAAGCCTTGAATGTACTCAGCTTTCTGAACTTCTCTTCTTCTCTTTACAGAAGGTTTAGTGAAATAACGAGATTCTCTAAGGTTTTGCATAATTTGCACATTTCTGTGTTTACGCTTGTAACGCTTAAGTGCACGTTCTATATTTTCTCCTTCTTTGATTTCGATTTTAATCATTATATCGATATATTTTTGTTAACTAATTCTTGCAAATGGTCGGCAAATATACTCTAACTATTTGAAAATAAAAAATTAATTGAAACTTTTAAGTATTTATTTTTAACTTAAAACGATTCCGTAATATTTAAGTGCGATAATTAATACGTTAAGCCTAAAACTCCTAAAAAAAAGATTTTACTTTTTTAGATTAAAGCTCAAAAATATTGACTATCCTAAATAAGTTTTTAGAATCTTACTCTTACTGGCGTGTCTTAATCTACGAATCCCTTTTTCTCTAATTTGTCTAACACGTTCACGCGTTAAGTCATAGATGCTTCCAATTTCTTCTAAAGTCATTGGTGGCTGGTCTCCGATGCCAAAATTTAAACGAATCACATCGCTTTCTTTTTGCGTTAATGTTTCTAAAGCACGCTCTACTTCAACATTTAAAGATTCGCGCATTAAATCTTTATCAGGTCTTGGTGATTCACCAGAACTTACCACATCATATAGACTAAAGGTTTCGCCGTCTTTTAATGGTGCATCCATTGACAGGTGACGACCAGAATTTTTCATAGATTGCTTAACCTCACGAACGCTTATATCTAATTCGCCAGCAATTTCATCGGCGTTAGGTGGTCTTTGGTTAATTTGTTCTAAATGCGAAAAGGCTTTATTAATTTTATTAATAGTCCCAATTTTATTTAAAGGCAAACGTACAATACGAGACTGTTCAGCTAAAGCTTGTAAAATAGCTTGTCTAATCCACCATACTGCATAAGAAATAAACTTAAAACCTCTAGTTTCATCAAAACGCTTTGCTGCTTTTACCAAACCTGCATTACCTTCATTAATTAAATCTGGTAATTTTAAACCTTGATTTTGATATTGTTTTGCAACCGATACAACAAACCTTAAGTTGGCCGTTGTTAATTTATCTAGTGCAGCTTGATCACCCTTCTTTATAAGTTGTGCTAATTCCACTTCTTCATCTGCTGTTATCAACGGAATCTTACTTATATCTTGTAGATATTTATCTAAAGATTTATCTTCCCTGTTGGTAACCTGCTTGGTGATTTTTAATTGCCTCATGTATCCTATTTAAAATTTAGTGAACCTTCAATGTAAACTAATTATTAAGAATTCCAAAAAATTAGGTAATTATTAACAGAATTTTGTTGAAAATGGTTATTTTTTGCGATTAACGGTCCGTTTGGGTAGTGTCTTGTGCTTTGTCGTTTGTAGAATTTTTCTTTCCACCTAAAAGACCTCCCAATATATTACTAACCCCTTCTTTAACTTTATCTTTGGTTGCTTGCTTTGTGCTATCTTCTTTTGTTGTTGTAGAAGTAGAGTCTGTTTGGGTTTTATTGTCATTTACAAGTCCGCTTAATAAATCCTTGACTTTATCCTTTCCTTGACCAATTAATTTTTGTTTTTCAATTTCAATTAATTGTTTCGTTAAGTCGGTAACACCACTTGTTAAATCGGTTTGAACATTAGGACTTGTAAATGTGCCTCCAATGTTTGCGGTTATAGGAACCGTAAGATTGTTAACTTCACTATCATTAATTTGACCTATTAAACGGTTAACTTCACTACCTAAATATTTTGCTGGTACTTGTAATACAGCACTGTAATTCATGGTATTTGTAAAGCTGTGAGAACCCGAAACTTCAATAGGGATATCTTTGTAGTTAATAGTGAATGGCTGTACAGCAACATTGCCGTTTTCAAAACTTAAATTAGCTACGATATCTTTTAGGTTAAGTCCATCAAAATCCACAAAATCTAACTTGCTGTCTAAAGTATTTAATAAAGGGCTATTACTGGTGTCTACTTCATCTGTTAAAATTTTTGCTAAAGCGCTACCTGAAATCGTGGCTAAATCTGGTGAAAGACTATCATCTAATAACCCACTGACATCAATTGTAGAATTAAATTTACCTTGTAATACTTTTGCGATAGGCGCTAAAGCTTTCAGCATTTCTAATTCTGAAAAGGATTGTGAAATATCAAAATTTTGTATACCAAGCTTCATATCAAACGTTGGCTTTTCACCTTTGGTTGAAACATTTCCTGTAAGACCTAATTGCCCGTTAAAAATATCCGTAGTCATATTCTGAAGACTCGCGGATTGATCTTTAATTACTAACTGTCCCTTTACATTTTTTAAGTTGAGGTTGTCATAAATAACCGTTTTGGCATTGGCTGTGATAGTACAATCTAAAAACGCAGGAATTTTAAGTGCTTCTGCCGTTGCTGTTGTTCCACCAGTAGTTTCGTTTGACGTTTCTGTTTCTGTGGTTTCAGTGTCGTCAGACATAAAATCTGACAAAGCAAAGGTGTTAGAGTTGAGGTTGAAATTACCCTGAAGGTTTTTGTCACTCAACATAAATCCTAATAAATTATTGATAGTTCCTGTGGCCGAAAAATCACTTTTTCCAGTTAAGGCATCAAAACTATTTAAACTTACGGTTCCTGGTTTAAAGCTTAAATCTGCCTTATTTATTTGAATTGGATTTAATAAGTCTTCAGAAGAAAATACAAAATCAGATAACGATACGTTTCCTACGCTTTTAATACGTTGGTAAGCATTAGTGTCTATAGCATCCATATCAAAAGACGTGCTTACATTGGCTTTTAATATACCACTTAACTGCGTGTCCAATTCCACAGGATACGCTTTCGTAATATTTGCTAAATTGAGTGAGCCATCTAATTTAGCAGCTACTAACATGTTTTTAGTAAGATTTTTAAGTGAAGCTTCGGCCTTAAAAACATCTTCATCAATTTGAAAATTAAACTTGTCAATATTCACAAAGGTGTCATCAACATTTCCTGTCGTGTTTTTTACAGAAATATCGATTCCTATATTTCTAACACTTTTTTGAAGTTGTGGAAATTTGAAAGACGCATTTTCTGAAAGTAAATTAATGTCTAGGGTCGGAATCGTTTCTTCAGAGACTAAACCTTTTACAATTCCATTAACGGTAAAATTTCCTGTGGTACTTACATCGGCAACATCTTTGGCGTAAGCCTCAGGAACAAGTGCTAAAAAGTCTTTAAATGTGGCACCTGGGTTTTTAAACGTTATGTCTATTTGTTGTCCGGCTTCAACCAGTTGTACATAACCGTCAAATTCTAACGGCAATGCATTGATAAAGCCAGTATTATCTTTAAAGGTGTATTTCTGTTGGTCTAAATCTAAATCGATAAGCGCATCTAATTTAACACTTGTGTTTGTTAAATATGATGTGCTATCCATAACGAAACTCACATTGGCTTCTGTATTCGTATCTAATTCAGAAGTGCCCCCAGAAAAGATACCTGTTCCTGAATGGTTAATTTCTGTAAGATAAAAAGACATGTTAGATGTGTCGTCTATATAAGTAAAGGCGCTATTATTTAACTCGTAATTGTCAATGTCAAAACTAAAACCAGCTGAGCTTTCTGTTTCTGTAGATGTTTCTACTGCGGTCTCACTTTCTTTTACAATATCGTAATTTACAGCACCTGTTTTATTGGTTTTTATAACTAAAAGTAGTTCGTTGGCAATAATTTCATTGATTTCTAAAGGCTCTTCTGTACCTTTTAATAATTGCATCATTCCCATTTCAAAAGAAATAGATTTTGCAGTAACTAAGTCTTCGCCTTCAAAAGGGGCGCGGTTGGTTATTTTTAGATTTTGAATACTGACTTCAGCCTTAGGAAAACTACTAATAAGACTCAAGCTGATATCATCAAACGATAACTCGGCTTCTAAATTTTCATCTGCATAGTTTTGAACAATGGTGTCTATTTTAGATTCTAAAACAAACGGTATCGCTACAAGAATTACGATAAATATTAGTAATACAATTCCGATAATTTTCAAAAATTTCTTCATAAAGTTTATTTGTAGGTGTTTGTTAAAGACGCTTTTAATATATACGCAAATTTCTGCATAAAAGTTGCTAATTTCAATAAGTTTAAGAAGATTTTAATGATTTGATACTGATAAATGGCTTACCGTATTGTTATAGTAAATCAATTTCCTCATTTACTTTTAAATTGAACCGTTTTCGAAATAAATAAACACCTAAATATAAAAAAGGGGTGTCTAATAAGGCTACGATAACTTTAAAAAGAAAACCACTAACCAGTAAGCCTGCGAAATTTTCCCAATCGATAATCCCAAAAAAACAAAGTAAACTTACAATAGTTAGCGTATCTATAAACTGTGAAAACCAAGTGGAAAAGTTGTTTCTAAGCCATAAGTGTTTGCCTTTAGTAACGCGTTTCCAAAAATGATAAATTTGAATGTCTATAAATTGCGCAAATAAGTAAGTGAGCATACTTGCGAAAACAGCAATTGTGGTATTGCCAAAGACTTTGTTAAATAGAGTGTCATTAACATAAGACCAGCTTGTTGCTGGTACACTCGAGGCCGTATAAATGATTAGTAACGAAAATAAAGAAGCAAAAATACCGACAACCACAATATCATTAGCGCGTTTTTTACCGTAAATCTCACTAATTAAATCGGTGATTAAAAAGGTGATAGGATAGGGTAAAATACCTACTGAAATCTCGAACAGTTTAGAACCGAATATTTCAACCTCAAAAGGATGCCAATAAAAGAATTTTTGAAAGATGAGGTTAGAAACGACAAGTGATGTAATGAATAGTCCACCGAGTAAGAGGTAGATGCGTTGGGCTAAATGCTTGTCTCTTAAGGATATCAAATTGTAAATAGGGCTTGTTTTCTGTAAAGGTAAAGAATTTGAGTGAGAATGGAGCGTATATTAGGTGGGAAGCGGGAGTGAAGACGGTAGGAGCACGAAACATGAAGCGCGAAGCTGGCGAGGATAGAAACTTAAAAAAGTTGGTTTTCAAATAATTTGTCCCGTTAGGTGTCACAAATTGGTGGCCAAATATATCCGCAACAATGTTTTTAATGTGCCGTTTTGCACATGGTGTTTTTTATTTATCAACAAGAAGGGGTTATCATTAGCATAATAGATATTGTTTTAGTTATTTTGAAAATTCTATGAAGCCAACCAAAATCATTCACATCGCATTAGGAAGTAATAAAGGTCAGAAACTGCAGCATTTGCAATTGGCTATTGATGCTGTTTTTAAGCGTGTTGGCGTGGTAAAAAAGATTTCTAAAGTTTATAAAACACCAGCTTTAGGATTTAATGGGGACGATTTTTATAACGCCTGCATTACGGTAGAAACAGAACTGAAACCGAAACGTGTTTTAAAAATTCTTCAGGAAATTGAAAAGGAACTCGGCCGAAAACCAAAAACTTCAAATGCCTATGAATCTCGAGAAATAGATTTGGACATTTTGTTTTTTGAAGATGAAATTATTGAAGAAAAAAACTTAACCATACCTCATTTAGAATTGCATAAACGCAAATTTGTTTTACAACCGCTAACAGATATTGCAATAGATTTTAAGCATCCTATTCTTAATAAATCGATGGAAACTTTACGACTAGGTTGTGAAGATGATTCTGAAATTGAAGCTCTTGAAGTTTGTCTCAAAAATCCAACAAGTGCTTATGTTTTTCACAATCATAATTATATTGCTATCGAAGGGAATATTGGCGCGGGAAAAACAAGTCTAGCGAATAAAATTTCTAGAGATTTTAATGCGAAATTAATTTTAGAACGCTTTGCAGACAATCCATTTTTGCCAAAATTTTATAAGGAACCAGACCGTTATGCATTTACTTTAGAAATGTCTTTTTTAGCAGACCGTTACCAACAAATTTCAGACGATTTATCGCAACTCGATTTGTTTAGGGATTTTATGGTCAGTGATTATGATGTGTTTAAATCTTTGATTTTTTCTAAGATTACTTTACCGGAAGACGAATTTAGGTTGTATAGAAAATTATTCTATCAAGTATACAAGGATATTGCTAAACCCGATTTGTATGTGTATTTGTATCAGAATACCGAACGGTTACAGGCTAATATTAAAAAACGAGGACGTAATTATGAAAAAGATATTAAAGACGATTACCTTGAAAAAATAAATGCTGGCTATCTCGAATTTCTAAAAAGTCAGCAAGAGATGAATGTGAAAATTATTGATATTTCGGATAAGGATTTTGTGAAATCTCGTGAGGATTATTTGTGGCTTTTGAATGAGATTAATAGTTAGTTTACAGTCTCAGTCGCAGTTTAGTTGATATTAAATTTAAAATTTAGGATTAATTCTCTGTGAATCTCTGTGCCTCCGTGGTAAATCTCTGAGGGATAATCTCGTAAAGTTGAGTCACAATAATCCCTTTTTTATCCTTAGGATCAACCACATTCAAGACTTTTACATCTTTAACATGTAAATTGAAAGGCGCTTTTAATAAGTCGACGCCACTTTGTTGTTTTAATCGAATGCCTTGACTTGCAATTTTGTCTTTATTGGCTTCAAAATGACCTTGTGGGAGGTGTTCTGTTAAAATGATGTATTTGTAATCTTTTATCTTTTCAATGATTTGAAGGATTTCCGCATTTGATAGATGCTGCAATACTTGTCTTATGAGTACACAATCTGCCTTTGGTAATACATCTTCGGCAATATTTAAACAATGAAACTCTAAATTTTCAGCTTTGAATACGGTTTTATTCCGCGCAATAAGACTTTCAACAATATCAATCCCAATATATTTCTTAGTGTATTTGGTGAGTTGCTTTCCAATATTAAAATCACCACAACCCAAATCTAAAACCACTAGATTATTGTTGTGCGATTTTAGAAATTTGATAACCGCTTCTAAGTAAGGTTGTGTAATGTCAGTGTTGTGAGAACCCTCACCAGAATAAAAATCCATGTCGGTTCCGCCCCAAAGATGTTTATCGTAAACCTGTTCCATAACAGCTTTAGTAGGCCAAGGGATTTTATTTCTTCTATGCATTTTTCATGTTTGTTTCTGCTTGCTTTTTAGATGAATTTGTAATTTATAGTCTCAGTCTCAGTCCCACAGAGTGTCGGAATGGCATACATTTTAAGACTTCGTTTTGTATAATTTTGAAATTACACCCTTGGTGTCATTGACTGCGTCGAACCGCTTCGCTAGGTTTCCAAAATGAGGCGCGATTGGGAATCTCAAATTTATAAAAGTTTTGTTCCGTTTTTCATTTTTACTCGAGAAACAACAAGTTAACCTCTAGCATCTAGTTTCGAAAACACATCCCAAATCACCACGCCACAACTCACTGAGATATTTAAGGAATGCTTAGTGCCATATTGCGGAATTTCAATCACTACATCACTGGCGTCCACTACCTCTTGAGCTACACCTTTAACTTCGTTGCCAAATACAAAAGCGTATTTTTTATTAGGCTGAGGTGAAAATTTGTTGAGCATCGTTGCATTTTCTGCTTGTTCAATCGAACAGATATTTACGCGCTCAGTCTTTAATTTTTTTATAACCTCTAAGGTGTTTTTAGCATATTCCCAATCTACGGTTTCGGTACTTCCTAAGGCAGTTTTTCTAATATCGTTATGTGGAGGAGTCGCTGTAATACCACAGAGATAAATCTTTTCAATTAAAAAAGCATCACTTGTTCTAAACACAGAGCCGATGTTATTTAAACTTCTAATATTATCGAGTATAATAATGATTGGTGATTTTTCAGCCGTTTTAAATTCTGAAACTTCCAATCGGTCTAATTCTTCGTTTTTTAGTTTTCTCATCTTTAGTTTCCGCTAAAATGGTATTTTGTTTAAGAGACCTGCAAGGTTTTGCCAACCTTGTAGGTCTAAAATAGCAACTGTTCTTAATTTTTTAGACTTATCAGGTTTCTAAAACCTGACAGGTCTGAAAAGTGCAATTATCAACACCTGTAAATAAATTCTAACTTTTCAGTTTTAATAAGCCTCAAAATATAAGTAATTTAGCAAACTTGCAATTCTGAAATTTTTCAAGACAAAAATATAACTTAAAACCAGATTACCATTGGCTAAATCCGCAAAAAAAGTAACCCCATTAATGAAACAATATAATGCCATCAAGGTAAAGTATCCGGATGCATTGTTATTGTTTCGTGTAGGCGATTTTTACGAAACATTTGGTAGCGATGCCGTTAAAGCTTCTAAAATTCTAGACATCATCTTAACCAAACGTGGTGCTGGGAGTGAGAGCGAAACAGAATTGGCTGGTTTTCCGCATCATTCTTTAAATACTTATTTGCCTAAGTTAGTTAGAGCAGGGGAACGCGTGGCGATTTGCGATCAGTTAGAAGACCCAAAGCAAACCAAAACCATTGTAAAACGTGGTGTTACGGAATTAGTTACACCAGGCGTGGCTTTTAATGATGATATTCTACATTCTAAGTCCAATAATTTTTTAGCCGCTGTCTATTTTGAAAAGGAACGTATTGGGGTTTCATTTTTAGATATTTCAACCGGAGAATTTTTAACCTCTCAAGGCAATGCAGAATATGTAGATAAATTACTTCAGAATTTTAATCCAAGTGAGGTCTTAATTTCTAAGAAAAGCAGAAAAGTGTTTTTGGATACTTTTGGAGATGATTTTCATACCTTTTATTTGGAAGATTGGGTATTTCAAGCCGATTATGCGCATGAAACTTTAACCAAGCATTTTAACACAAAAACGCTTAAAGGCTTTGGAATAGAGGATTTATACGAAGGTATTATCGCTTCGGGCGTGGTGCTTCATTATTTAGGGGAAACACGTCATAATAAATTAGAACACATTACTACAGTTTCTAGAATTGCAACCGACGATTATGTGTGGATGGATAAATTCACTATTAGAAATTTAGAGTTGTACCATTCTACCAATGCTAATGCGGTCACCTTAATCAATGTCATTGATAAAACGATTTCTGCTATGGGCGGAAGAACCTTAAAACGTTGGTTAGCCTTGCCTTTAAAACATGCTAAAAAAATAAAGCAGCGTCATGAAGTTGTAAAATATTTACTAGAAAATGAAACCGTATTACAAAAGGTTCAAGGACAAATAAAACATATTGGCGATATTGAACGCCTTATTTCAAAAATAGCAACCACTAAGGTTAGTCCGCGTGAGGTTATTCAACTTAAAAATTCCTTAGATGCTATAGTGCCCATAAAAGCCGAAGCTGAAACTTGTGAAAACGAAGCTTTAAAAGTTCTGGGCGATAATCTGCATCGTTGTGATTTATTGCGCCAAAAAATAAAAGAAACCTTAAACGAAGACGCCCCAGTTAATGTGTTAAAAGGACAGACCATTGCTGTAGGTTTTTCTGAAGAATTAGACGAATTAAGGGGGTTATCGCAATCGGGTAAAACGTATTTAGATACTATGTTGAAGCGCGAAAGTGATCGTACAGGGATTACCTCTTTAAAAATAGCCTCTAATAATGTATTTGGCTATTATATTGAAGTTCGTAATTCTCATAAAGATAAGGTGCCTGAAGAATGGATTCGTAAACAAACCTTAGTTAATGCAGAGCGTTATATCACCGAAGAGCTAAAAGAATATGAAGCAAAGATTTTAGGTGCAGAGGAACGTATTCTAGTTATAGAACAGCAATTGTTTAGCGAATTGGTGACGTGGATGCATCAGTTTATTGTTTCGGTACAACAGAATGCACAACTTATTGGGCAGTTAGATTGTTTATGTGGTTTTGCAAGTTTAGCAAATGCAAATAAATACGTGTACCCACAAATTGATGATAGTTACGATTTAGAAATTAAAGATGGTCGCCACCCAGTTATTGAAAAACAATTGCCAATCGGTGAGCCTTATATAACTAACGATGTTTTTTTAGACCGAGAGACCCAACAAATTATTATGATTACGGGGCCTAACATGTCTGGTAAGTCGGCCATTTTAAGACAAACGGCTTTAATTGTGTTGTTAGCGCAAATAGGAAGTTTTGTGCCTGCTGATAAAGCAAGAATTGGTTTAGTAGATAAGATTTTTACTAGAGTAGGTGCGAGCGATAATATTTCGATGGGTGAATCTACTTTTATGGTAGAAATGAATGAAACCGCTTCTATTCTAAATAATATTTCAGACCGGAGTTTAGTGTTGTTAGATGAAATAGGAAGAGGAACTAGTACATACGATGGTATCTCTATTGCTTGGGCCATTAGCGAATATTTACACGAGCATCCGTCTAGTCCTAAAACGCTGTTTGCAACACATTACCATGAGTTAAATGAAATGAGTGAGACCTTTGGTCGTATTAAAAATTTCAATGTCGCTGTAAAAGAATTAAAAGACAATGTGCTTTTTGTTCGGAAATTGGTTGAAGGCGGCAGTGAACACAGTTTTGGTATACATGTAGCAAAAATGGCTGGGATGCCACAGCAAGTAATTCGTCGTGCGAATAAAATTTTATCCAAATTAGAAAAATCACACTCCAGTGAAGAACTCACAGATAAAGTTAAAGGACTTAAAGATGATTTACAATTAAGCTTTTTTAATTTAGATGACCCTCTTTTAGAGGACATTAAAGAGGAGATTTTACATACAGATATTGATACCTTAACTCCGGTAGAAGCTTTAATGAAACTCAATGAAATTAAGCGCATGTTGCTTAAGAAAAAGCAGGCTTAAATTTTTTTAATTTTTTTTTAAAAATTGTTTTTTAATTCCAAAATAAAGTATAAATTTGCACCCGCTTTGAAAGCGAAAAACGTTCATTTAAATTGCGAAAGTAGCTCAGGGGTAGAGCATCACCTTGCCAAGGTGGAGGTCGTGGGTTCAAATCCCATCTTTCGCTCGATATAATATACCAATTTTTAGTTACAGTCTGTAGCTAAAATGCTGAAGTGGTGGAATTGGTAGACACGTTGGACTTAAAATCCAATGTCCATTAGGACGTACGGGTTCAAGTCCCGTCTTCAGTACTAAGCCTTTGTAGGATTTCCTGCAAAGGCTTTTTTTATTCAGGTACAACATAGGTACAACATTTTGATGTTTTGGTAGGCTACATATAAAATAATATAAATTGATGTTATTTAATAGCTAAACGTATTATCATATTCAGCGCTTTCATTTATTAATCTTTAGTATTAGCAAACAGATTAGATTGCAGTTGTCGTAGCCGATTTAAGTATTGATTTTCTATCATAATAAATTATTG
The DNA here is from genome assembly GCF_013403955.1 of Winogradskyella vidalii. Taxonomy (GTDB): domain Bacteria; phylum Bacteroidota; class Bacteroidia; order Flavobacteriales; family Flavobacteriaceae; genus Winogradskyella; species Winogradskyella vidalii. Next base: position 35,894 of record NZ_JABFDG010000007.1, read on the forward strand.
TTTTTTGATCATTTTAAAAATCAACTATTATATGTGTTATTTTTTATAAACTCACTAGGGGTCATTCCATATTGTTTTTTAAACGAGGTAGTAAAATAGTTATGCGAATTAAATCCAACAGCATGACTAATTTCGCTCATTCTATGATTTCCGCTCTTTAAAAGTTTTACAGCATGCTTCAATCTTTCATATCTAATGAATTCTGTTGCTGATTGGTTTGTTAAAGACTTTAGTTTTCTGTGCAATGTGGTTCTGCTTAGACCTAATTCACTTGCTAATGTTTCTACTGAAAAATTCATGTTAGAAATATTAGAGTCAATAACTTGCACAGCTTTTAGTATCAGTTTTTTGTCAATATCCATTTGGTCAACTTTTGATTCCCAAATTTCGTTTATACTAATAAATGATTCTCTTAAATTTTTTCTAGATTCTAATAAGTTAATAATTTGAGTAATCAAAAGTTTGTCATCAAATGGTTTAGATATATAGGCGTCTGCACCAGAAGAAAGTCCAGAAATTTTGTTTTTAACGCTTTCTAAAGCCGTTAATAAAATAATTGGAATATGGCTAATTCGTATATCTTTTTTAATGGTTTCGCAAAGTTCTATACCGTCCATTTCAGGCATCATTATATCAGAAATAATAATGTCTGGGAAAAGAGAATGAATTTGTTCTAAAGCTTCAATACCGTTTTTTGCTTTAGAAATTTTAAAATAATCACCTAAAACATTACTTAGATAATTTAATAATTCAATATTGTCTTCAACTATTAGTATTAGTGAATCTTGATGTGAAGATTCAGATTTTTCAACTTTTTTTTCGAATTCTATTAGTTCTACTTTAGATAAGTTACTATCGTAGACTTCTAAATTCTCTGAGCTTTTATCACTTTCCCCTTGTTCACAGGGTAAAATAATACTAAAAACAGTACCTTTATTTTCAGAAGAAACTACTTTTAAGCCCGCATTATGTAGGTTAATATATTCTTTAGTTAAATCCAAGCCAATTCCTGAGCCTTGGCCTTCTTTGCTGTCCATATGATAAAATCTTTTAAAAATATTTGGAAGATTATCTTTAGAAATGCCAACTCCAGTATCGCATATTGATATTTCAACAAAATTTTCAATGTTAGGGTCTCCAATTATATATTCATTGCCATTATCAAATTCAATATTATTTTTAGAATTGTATTTTATTTTTATTTCTATTGTAGAACCATCGGGACAATATTTAAATGCATTTGAAAGAATGTTAAAAATTATTTTATCTAGTTTTTTTAAATCAAAATTCATTTTAAGTGAACGAATATCAGATTTGAAATTATAGATAAAACCTCTATATTTTGCATGTTCAGTAAAGCAATCAAAAATGCCTTTTGTAAAAGAGACGATATCTAGATTATTGATTTCTAATTTTAATTTATCTGCTTCTAGCTTACGGAAATCTAGAATTTGATTTATTAATCTTAATAGACGCTCAGAATTATTTTTTATTAGATTTATTTGATTAAAATTAGGGTCGTTTTTATCATAACTAGCTATTAATCTTTTAACGGGTCCCATTATTAATGTTAATGGAGTTCTAAACTCATGAGTTATGTTTGTGAAAAATTGAAGCTTCAACTGGTGTAATCTTTCTTCACTTTCATTTTTAATTTTTTCTAATTGTATCTGATTTTTTAATTTTCGACGATTTAAAGCTTCTTTTTTTATGTACATTATTATTGCTAAGGACAATAAACTATAAATAACAAAAGCATACCAGCGCGTCCAAAAAGGATTTGAAATTTTAATTTGTAATGTTGCTGGTGTTTCATTCCAAATATCATCGTTATTAGAAGCCATAACTTCGAAAATATAGTCACCTGGGGGAACATTAGTATATATTGCAGGTCCATTTATATCCGTTTCTACCCAGTTTTCATCAAAGTCCAATAAACGGTATTTAAAGCGGTTTTTATCGGGATCTATGAAGTTGTTTGCTGCAAGTCTAAAACTAAAAGAATTCTGATTATGTTTTAATTTAATTAATTTGGAATTATTAATATTTGATTTTAAAATTTTGTTTTCTTGTCCAGGCAAAACTTCTTTATTACTTAAATAGAAATTTGTAATTATGGCATCTGGTTTAATCGTGTTTCGAATAAGTATATCATTAGGTCGAAAATAAATAAAGCCGTTAGAGCCGCCAAAAAACATTAATCCGTTCTCGGAAAAAAGTCCTGCATTGGGTGTGAAGCTGTTATTATAGATACCTTCAATATGACCAAATGTTAATACCTTATTTTCATTAGGATAAAATTTACAAATACCATTGTCTGTTGCTAACCATATATTGTTATTGATGTCGTCTAGTATAGTATAAACCTCATTTCCTGGTAGATTATTTTTAATTGTATAATGCTCAAATTTTAAATTTTCGACATTCAATTTATCTAATCCACTGCCATTTGTGCCTATCCAAAGATGACCTTCAAAATCTTCAAATATGGAATAAATATAATCAGCTGATAAACTATTTTCATCTTCTTCAGAATGTAAAAAGCTAATAAATTTTTTAGTATTCGATTTTAATAAATTAAGTCCTTTTTCGGTTGCAAACCATAAGTCACCTTTTCTGTCTTTTATTATTTTTCTGATATGATTATTAGATATAGAATTGGCGTCTAAAGGATTGTGTTTGTATTGTTTAAAAGTGTGGTCTATAAAAGAATAATGAAATACACCTTGCTGATAATCACTAATCCAGATACCATCTTCTTCTGGAAGCATAGTTGTGATTTGAAGCCCAATATTAAAAGGGACGTTTAGCTTTGTGAATTTTTTTTCATTTTTCTTTCTATATAAAATACCATCATCACGCGTACCAACCCACATTTGTTTTTTACTGTCAAATACAATGGATTTGATATTCTTTACTGTTTTGTCATCATATGAGACTTCTACTTCCTTCGTTTCGTTTTTGTGTTGGTTGTATTTAATTAATTTTCCGGTTTCAGTTCCAATCCAAATATGTACTTTATCTGGGTCTGGTGCAAAAGCAGTGATGATGTTATTACTTCTAGATCTATTTTTATTTGATTGTGTAATGTGTGTTACAGAGTTCTTAAATTCGCTGTGATAACTTAAACCACCTAACCAAGAACCGACCCAAATAATATTATTAGTATCTTTATATAGCGACCAAATGGATTGATGTGTTAGGTTAGGATGGTTTTTAGAGTTTATTACTTTAATTATATCAAGGTTGTTTAATACAGCAATACCATTATAAGTAGCGACCCATATGTTTCCATTATTTGATTTAATGATGCTTCTTACGCGGTCACTTATAAAGTTGTTTTTTTCATTATAATGGTTTAATAATGTTCCGTTGATATCAAAACACATTAGCCCTTTATTGTCATAACCAATCCACACCTTATTATTATCGGCATAAACGGATCTTGGATATCCAGAGATACTTTGTGCAAAAAATTGAAATTGCTTTGAGTCTTTTGTTTTATAATATACTTTTCCATCTTGAAAAACGATCCAGATATTATTTGATGCATCCATATATAACAACCGAGCGCGAGACGAATTATTATCAATGCTAATGTACTCAGCTTTATCTAAGTTCGCGTTTAATTGTGCAACACCTCTCTCGTCTAAAAACCAATAGTCCCCATTTGAAGTTTGAATTAATGCGTCAATATTATTACCTATTTTGGAATCTTGATTGGTTTTAATTTGCAGTCTAGTAAAATCATCAGACACAGGATTGTATTTACAAATACCATTTTCTGTGGCAATTAGTAAATCCCCGTTGGTATTGCTTAATATTTGATTAATTCTATTTGTAGATAAACTTTTTGGGTTTGATTGTGAGTAGCTATATCTTTTTATTTCATTGGAGTCATATTTAAAAAGGCCATTATTAGTTCCAAACCAAATAAACCCTAAATGATCTTCATTTATGCACATTACAGATGTAATTGAGACACCTCCCTCGGGGCTGACGCTTGTTAAAGAAATAATAGGGTCGTTTTGTGCACCGATAGATATCGAGAAAAAGTAAATTAAACACGTAAGTTGGAGCATTCTCATTTATACTAGGGGTTTATTGCTAATATAGAAATTTCGTAAGTAATATTTTTTATATTTCGTATTAATTATATCACGTATGTTTCAGGGTGAAACATCTTTAAACTTTTGAAATGATTTTGATAGAAAACGAAACATTTCGTGTAAATAAGTATCTCTAAGCCACTTATATTTGGCTTACTAAATAAAACTGTATAATAATGAATCTCTACTTTATTTTATCTAAAAACAAATTATGTCTTATTGCTTTTATCTTTTTTTCTGCGCTGTCCTTTGGACAAGATTTAAATATAAAAGGAACAGTGTTCGATGCGAGTACAAGTTCACCTTTACCCGGAGTTAATATAATAGTTAAAAATACGTCTACAGGAGGAACTACTGATTTTGATGGAAACTTCGTAATCCCTAATCGAAAAATCGGAGATGTATTAGTATTCTCATATCTTGGATTTATAAGTCAAGAGGTTGAAATTAAAGGGGATGATACTTTAAATATTCAGTTAAAAGAGGATGCTCAGTCATTGAGCGAGGTTGTAGTGGTTGGTTATGGCTCTCAAAAAAAGAGTGATATTACAGGTACTGTAGCGTCCTTAGATCAAGAAAGGTTAGAGATGGTTCCTAACGTGGATATTTCACAGGCTATTCAGGGTGCATTACCTGGTATTTCCGTAACGACATTATCTACGGGAGCTGCACCTAGTAATGATGACACTTCAATCGTTATTAGAGGTAGAAATTCTATTTTAGCGAGCAACGGTCCTTTAATTGTTGTTGATGGTGTTCCATACCAAGGACAACTTAGAGATATAAGTCCTAACGATATTAAGTCTGTTGAAATTTTAAAAGATGCATCATCAGCGGCAATTTATGGTTCTCGTGGATCTAATGGTGTTATTTTAATAACCACAAAAGGTGGTGTTGAAGGAAAAACAGTTATTAGATACGACGGTTATAGTACTATTCAAAAATTATCAAACTTACCTCGATTAATGAATGGTGAAGAGTTTTATAATTTTAAATTAGAACGAGCAATAGCTACAGATGGTCTAACTGATCCTGATTTAACTACGATCTTTACCGAAACTGAACGAGAAGTTTATGCTAATAAAGCATGGGTTTCGTGGCCTGATATTGCTTTAAGAGATGGTTTTAGTCAAAATCACAATGTCTCTATATCTGGTGGTTCGGACAAAACGAAATATTATACTGCTTTTAATCTGTTAGATGTAGCTGGTATTGCGATAAACGATGATTATCGAAGGTTTTCTACAAGACTTAACTTAGATTATAAAATCACTGATTGGTTGTCATTAGGCACAAGAACGACATTAACATATGGAGATCAAAGTGGTATTTCTGCTAATTTTGAAGATGTTTTTTGGATGAATCCATTAACTAAACCATATGATGAAAATGGTAATCTAAATATCTATCCATGGGATGAAGATAGATATTTTAGTAATCCTCTAGAGGGTATTTTTATGGAAAACACAAATACCTCAATGCAAATTGTAACTAATAATTTTTTAAATATTGAATTGCCTTTTGTAAAAGGTTTGCAATATAGATTAAATACAGGGTTTAGATATAGAACTACTAATTCTGGTACATATCGAGGCAGAAATACAACAGAAGGATTTGAAAAACAAGGATCTTCGGATGTTAGCCGTGGCCTTATTGAAAGTTATACTATTGAAAATATATTTACCTATAATAAAGACATCGGAAAGCATACTATAGGTTTAACCGGTGTGTATAGTACAGAACAAGATGAGAGAAGTACTAATAGTTTAAGTGCAGAAGGTTTTCCTAATGATATACAAGGTTGGTATGGCGCTCCACAAGCCAATTTAATAGAACCTTATTATGAGTATAGAAAAACTAACCTTATTTCTCAAATGTTTAGAGCAAATTATGGTTTTGATAATAAGTATTTATTCACATTTACTGTTAGACGTGATGGGTTTTCTGGTTTTGGAGAGGGTAATAAATGGGGTACATTCCCTTCACTTGCTGTAGGATGGAATATTAGTAATGAAGAGTTTTTTAAAAGTGATATAATAAATAATTTAAAACTGAGAGGATCTTGGGGGCAAAATGGAAATCAAGCTCTAGGTGCATATGAGACTATTGCTAAATTTAGAATCTTTGACAATGTTACAGGGTCTGGTACAACGGCACCAGGATATATACCATCTACTTTAGGTACTCCAACATTAAGTTGGGAAACTAGTGAGTCTTATAATATTGGACTTGATTTTAGCTTCCTAAATAATAGAATTACGGGAGACATAAATTATTACAATACCGATACATCAGATTTACTATTAAATAGATCGATATCACCAATACACGGGTTAGATGAAATAACTCAGAATATAGGAAAAACTAATAATAGGGGTATTGAAATATCATTAGTTTCAAGAAACATTAATACACCAAATTTTTCATGGACTACAAGGGGGAATATATCATTTACTAAAAACAAAATAGTATCGTTATATGGCATTCTTGATGAAAATGGAAATGAAACTGATGATTTGGATAATAGTTGGTTCATTGGTAAACCTATTTTAACAAATTATGGTTATCAATATGATGGTGTTTGGCAAGAAGATGAAGCAGGTTTGGCTGCAGCTTATGGAACTCAACCAGGTTACATAAAAATTAGAGATGTTAATGGTGATTTTGTTATAAATGCTGAGGATAGAGTATTTCAAGGTCAGAGGGATCCTAAGGCCATATGGGGAATCACCAATACACTTAATTATAAGAATTTTGGATTAAACTTTTTTGTAACTGGAGTTAGTGGAGCAACAAAATCAAATAGTTTATGGAGTACGGATGTCTTTCAAGGTACAAGACGTAATACCGTATACCGCAATTGGTGGACACCAGATAATCCAACCAATATAATTTTTGCTAATGACGAGAATGCACACGAGCAAGGAGGGGTTTCAGTAACAAGATATGAAGACGCGAGTTTTATTAGGCTAAGGGATCTTACAGTGTCTTATGATTTACCCAATGATGTATTAGAAAAATTAGGGTTAACTGAATTTAGATTATATGTTACTGGAAGAAATTTAGTGACCATAACAGATTACACAGGTTTAGATCCTGAATTAGGTTCAGGAGTAACGAATGCTAATGGCGATGATGGGCAACGTTCTACACCACTCGTTAAAGAATATGTACTTGGACTAAATATTGGACTTTAAAATTATAATAACTAAAAATATGAAAACTTTAAAATATAACATAATAGTCATAGTCACATTACTATTGGTAGCTAGTGGCTGTTCAGAAGATATTCTTGACGAAAAAACTCCATCCATTGTAACTGCTAATTCATTATTTCTAGATTTGGCCGGATTTGAGGCTGCGTTAAATGGTTTGTATGCCAACGTAAGAATGGAACGTGAAGGAAGATCAACTAGTAGTTCTGATAGAAGTTCAGATAGGTTAAGAGCAGAAATGTTTCTTAACGGAACAGATAACATGTGTACAAATCAACCTGATGGTTGGGGATATGTAGCAGACAGTTGGGGAGAATCTAATAATGCAACTAACTCTGAACTTCAAGGGAATTTCACATGGCTTTACAGTATAATTAACGCTGCAAATACTATCGCTGGCAGAGCAGAAAATCCAGATGTTGATTGGGAAGCTGATGCTAACAAAAACCGTGTTATAGCTGAGGCTAGAGCAATTAGAGCATGGGCTTACAGACATTTAACATTTACTTGGGGAGACGTCCCTTTAACTTTAGAAGAATCTAACGGATCAGACATTAAAACAGATTGGGAAAGAACACCTGTGTCAGATGTGAGAGCACAAATAGAAGCAGATTTACTTTTTGCGGAACAATATGTTCCCGTAACTCCAATTCCTGGAAGAATTAGTAGGGGAGCTGTGCAGCACTATCTTGCAGAATTATATTTAGTTTTAAACGAACCAGGACAGGCGCTAATCTATGCTGACAAAGTAATTAATACACCAGAGTATACACTTGTAACAGAACGTTATGGTGTACAATCTAGTGAGCCTGGAGTGCCTTTTATGGACATGTTCCTTGAGGGTAATAGTAATAGAGAACAAGGAAATACGGAAGCATTATGGGTTTGGCAATGGGAATTTGCAACCGCAGGAGGTGAAGGCAGTGACATGAGACGTTATCACACTAGTAGATATAATGATATAAATATAGGAGGTGTAACTCCTTTTGAGCTTACTGTTGAAAGAGGAGGTAGGCCAAGAGGTAGAATGTCTCTTACTAAATTTGCTTTAGATCTTTACGAAGATGGTGATGATAGGTTTTCCAATCATGTTATAAGAAAATATTTTGTATTAAAGGATGCGTCGCAAAATGATACTGGTGTTGCTGATGATTTACCACCAGGTTATAATTATGGAGATATTATAAACTTAGATTGGAGTGTACCTATAACTAATCCAGAAACAAATAGAAAAGACTGGCCTTTTAGTAGAAAGTTTGAGTCAGCAATTGCTTCTGATATTCAACTGTCTTATCAATATAATGATCAGGTATATTTAAGAATGGCTGATACTTATCTTTTAAAAGCTGAAGCTCAGTTTTTATCAGGTAACATTACTGGTGCTGCAACAACAATAAATATAATTAGAGAGAGAGCTAATGCTTCAGCTATCACAGCTGCAGATGTAACTATGGATTTTATTTTAGATGAACGATCTCGTGAATTATTACTTGAGGAACACCGCAGATACACATTACTGAGAACAGGGAAATGGTTAGAAAGAACGCAATTACATAATTTTAAAGGAGGTGAAACTATTCAGGATAGAGATAGACTTTTACCAATTCCTCAAAGTGTAATAGATGCTAATTTAACTCTTGAATTTCCACAAAATCCTGGGTATAATTAAAATACAAAACCGACTTCTAAAATAATTAATACAAGGTTTATCCTTATCAAGATATTTTAAAACTCATCCTGAATTTTTGATTCAGCAGGGCGCATCAATCCTAATAATATTTAAATATAGTAACGAATTTTTTAAAATTAAACACAAAATGATTAGAAACAGAAGCTTAAAATCATTAGTCCAAATATTCATTCTTGTAGCAATTATGTTCACTTGGAAAGGATTTGCCCAAGAGACTAATATAGCAAAATATAGAATTGTTACCCACTCTTCATCAATAGATGCTAATCAAACAGGTCATCTTGTTGTTGATGGTAATGAGGATACTTATTGGGAGGCGCATTATAAAGATAAAAGTCAGTTTATTTTAATTGATTTAGATTCAGAACAAGAAATAAATACACTTAAAATAAAATGGGGTGTAAATTTTGCAATCAAATATAAAATCTCATTAATTTCTAATGGGGCTACAGAGGAAATATATACTACTACAGAAGGTGTAGGCGGTGATCAAGTACTAGATATTAAAGGAAAAGAAGCTCAGTTTGTAAGAATCGATATTTCTGAAGTAAATGATATTATACGTGGTTGTTCTATTAATGAAATTGAAGTACTCGGTAATAGTAATGATAGATTTAAACCATCAAAGATAAGTGAGATTTCATTAAATAATCTATCGTTAAATAATTCTAATTGGCGCGTACAATCTACCGCAATGGTTAATGATAATGAAAATCAAATTTCTGCTTCAGGTTATGATGATACAGAATGGATTCCTGCCAAAGTACCAGGGACTATTTTAGGCGATTATTATAATTTTGGTGCTGTTCAGGATCCTTTATATGGAGACAATATGCATCAAATTTCTGATAAGTTTTTCTCTGGTAATGACTTTTGGTACCGTACCGAAGTATCATTTTCACCCGAATTAGCAAATAAAAAAATCTATTTGAATTTCGCTGGTGTTAATTGGAAATCCGACATATATATTAATGGAAAACACCTAGGAAAAATTGAAGGTGGATTTCTTCGAGGTGAATATGAAGTTTCAGATTTTATAGACTTAGATAAACCTAATACCATCGCTGTTTTAGTGCATCATAATGAAAATTGGGTGTCAGGTACTTTTAAAATAATTAAAAAGACATTAGGAGCTAGAATATCAAATGGAGATATGTTGGGACTTGATGGACCTACATCATTGGCTTCAGCGGGTTGGAATTGGCTTCCAATTATTCGAGGTAGAAATAATGGTATTTGGAACAATGTTGAATTTAAAGTTGGTGGTGATGTAACCATACAAGATCCATGGGTTTCTACAAAATTACCTGAGGATAATCTTAAAAAGGCCGATTTAACAATTAGTACAGAACTTAAGAATTCGTCTGACCAAGTGGTTTCAGGAAAATTAGTGGCAAAGTTAGAAGGGAAAATAACTTTAGAATTACCTGTCACAATTCCCGCCAATGAAACAAAAACTGTCACATTTGATAAATCAAAATTTTCAAAACTATCAATAAAGAATCCTAAACTTTGGTGGCCAAATGGCTATGGTGAACAACATCTTGAAAATTTAGATTTAGAATTTATAGTAGATGGCAAAATTTCTGATGAAAAAAGTATTAAGTATGGTATCCGTGAACTAGAGTATATAGAAAAAGATAATGTTTTATTCATCTATTGCAATAACACTAGAATTTTACTTAGAGGTGGAAATTGGGGATTACCAGAAGCCATGATGAGAATGGATGCAGAAGGATATGATTTGCGAGTTAAACTACATAAAGAAGCTAACTTCAATATGATTCGCAATTGGATTGGTATGACTAATCATGAAGAGTTTTATGAGGCCTGTGATAAATATGGTGTTTTAATTTTTGATGATTTCTGGTTAGCAAACCCAAAAAACGGCCCAAACCCAAAAGATTTAGATTTATTTATGCTTAATGCTCGCGATAAAATTAAATGGGTACGTAAACATCCATCTTTAGCATTTTACTGTGGACGTAATGAAGGTATTCCATTGTTAGAATACGACGTAGCTATGAGAAAGGAAACCGAATTATTGGATGGTACCCGCCATTATGTTTCTAATTCCGCAGATGCTCCTTTAAGTGGTTTTGGCCCTTATGAAGTAAAGTCACCAGAATGGTATTTTCAAAGAAGAGGTGAAACATTTCATAGTGAACTTGGCATTATTGCAATACCAGAAATAGAAAGCTTACGTAAAATGATGCCAAAAGAAGACTTGTGGCCAATTAGTGATATGTGGGCAGTTCATAATTACCAAGATTCACGTTCACATAAATATACTAATACAATTGAAAGCCGATATGGCACAGCAGTAAGTGTCGAAGACTATAGTAATAAAGCTCAATTATTAAACTATGAAACGGGTAAAGCGATGTTTGAAACACTTCAATCAAAACAAGGAAGTGGTATGATTTTGTGGATGAGTCAATCGGCATGGCCATCTTTAATTTGTCAGCTATATGATCACTATTTAGAGTATACTGCTTCTTACTTTGCAGTTAAAAAAGGGTCTTCAAATATTCATGCGTTTTGGGATATTGATAGAAACGAAATACGTGTAGCTAATAATACAAGAGAGGATATTAAAAAAGCAACTATTAAAGCAACCATATTTGATAATGAAGGACATGTTATTTGGAGTGAAGAAACACCGATTACAGTGGCTTCTACTTCTGTAAAAACATCATTTCCTTTAGTACATACGCCAGCTGATAAAGTGCTTTATTTAAAACTAGAATTGACAAAAAAAGGAAAAGTAATAAGTGATAATTTTTATTGGTTAGAAAATAAAAATGAAAACTGTTTGGACTTAAATGATTTGCCTAAAGCAGATATAGATTTAAAAATAACAGAATCAGTTGAAGATACCTTTTATACCGCACAAATTAAATTAACAAATAAGTCTAGCAAGATTTCTTTGTTGAATAAAATCAAATTGAAAGATAAAAACTCAGGAGAAAGTATACTTCCAGTTCATTTTGATGATGATTATGTGTCTTTACTTCCAAACGAAGAAAAAACAATCAATATAAAAGTCGATAAAAAGTATTTAAAGAATAAAAATGTTGAAATGCATTTAGAAGGCTGGAATACAAAAACTATTGCTTTAGATATTAAAAACTAGTTCTAATAATAAGAATATTATGAAACAAACCTTCCGAAGTAAGTTTTTAAAATGGTTAGCCTTATTTCTTCCAGGTATTTTTTTACTTGGTTTAAATATTGGTACTGGTAGTGTAACAACAATGGCAAAAGCAGGAGCCGATTACGGAATGTCACTCTTATGGACAATCGTCGCCTCTTGTTTAACGACCTATTTTATGATTAATTTATATGGTAAATATACGTTGGTCACAGGAGAAACAGCTTTACAGGCTTTTAGGAAACATATACATCCAGGGGTTGGTATATTTTTTATAGTGGCTTTAACAGTTGGGGTTTGTGGAAGTGTAATGGGCGTAATGGGTATTGTAGCTGATATTTGCTTCGAATGGTCTAAAACTGTTGTTGATGGAGGGATTTCTCCTATATATTTTGCAGCCACTTTTATTGCATTGGTATATTTTATTTTTTGGAATGGTAAAACGCAGTTTTTTGAAAGAGCATTAGCCGTAATTGTAGCAATTATGTCAGCGAGTTTTCTTCTTAACTTTTTTATCATGATGCCACCTCCAATAGATATTTTAAAAGGACTTATACCAAATATACCAGAAGGTTTAGATGCGGATAAAAGTCCATTTTTAATTATTGCATCTTTAGTAGGGACAACTGTTTTTTCTGGTTTATTTATTATTAGAACGACATTGGTTAAAGAAGCCGGTTGGAAAATAGCTGATTTAAAAAAACAAAGAAATGACGCTGTCGTATCAGTTACATTAATGTTTGTTATTAGTGCTTCTATAATGGCAGCAGCAGCAGGTACGCTCTATGTTGAGGGAATTGGCTTAACCAATGCCTCTCAAATGATAGGATTGTTAGAGCCACTAGCCGGAAGTTTTGCAACTTCAGTGTTCGCTATTGGAATCATTTCTGCAGGTGTTTCATCTCAGTTTCCAAATATTTTAATGTTGCCTTGGTTATTATGTGATTATAATAATTCTAAACGAGATATGACGCTGCCAAAATATAGAGTAATGGTGCTTTTAATTTCTTTATTAGGATTAGTCGTACCTGTCTTTAATGCACAACCTGTATTTGTAATGGTGGTTTCACAAGTGTTTAATGCAGTGATTTTACCAGTAACTGTTTTGGGTATTCTGTATTTGAGTAATAGAGTAGATCTAATGGGAAGTCAAAAAAACAAACCGTTAGAAAATGTTTTTTTAACTCTGATATTATTGTTTTCACTATATACTTCTATTGTAGGGGTTACTGGAGTCATTGAACTTATAAATTAAAATAATGGAAGATTTACAAAAGTTAGCATACATACCTTTAAAACAACAAAACAATAGAGTTTGGCGCACGTACGGTGGAGGTGCACTAATAGATAAATGGAAAAAAAGTCCTCGAGAGGTTGATGGAGACATGCCAGAAGAATGGATTATGTCTACAATTACTGCGAGAGGGAAAGGACGTCCTGAAGAAGAAGGGCTTTCAATGTTGAATACGCATCTTGGTTTAAAATCACTTAAAGAATTAGTCGATTCGAACAAAGAACTTTTTTTAGGAGAGAAACTTGCTAAAAAACATGGAACAACTGGTGTTTTAATCAAGATGCTAGATTCAAATGAAAGATTGACAATTCAAGTGCATCCAGATAAAGCATATGCGAAAAATATACTTAATTCAAATTTTGGTAAAACAGAATCTTGGTATGTATTGAATAAGCGCGAAATAGACGGCGAGAAAAGTGTTGTTTATATGGGCTTTAAAGAAGGAGTCACTCGCGAACAATGGAGGGGTTATTTTTTAAGTCAAGATATTGAAGGTATGCTAAATTGCCTACATAAAATAGAAGTGAATCCAGGTGATGCTTTTATGATTTATGGAGGCGTTCCTCATGCTATAGGAAGTGGTTGTTTTTTAATGGAAGTTCAAGAACCTACTGATTATACCATGCGTGTTGAAAAAGTAACACCCAAAGGTTTGAAAATTTCTGATGAATTAATACATCAAGGAGTTGGAGAAGAAACGATGTTAGATTGCTTTCATTACGATAATTATTCCTATGAAGAAGCTATGAAACGTTGGAAAGTTGAACCAAAAGTTATTGATAGCTCAGCGACTCACAATTTGAAATCAATTTTTAACGAAACGCATACAGATTGTTTTGGACTTAAAGAACTCGATTTAGATGGAGAATACACTATAAAAGGAAATGACGCTTTTTATGTGGCCGTTATATACTCTGGTGAAGGTTCTGTGGAATGTAATGGACAAGAATTTAGTTTTAAACAAGGAGATGAAATATTCTTATCTGCCGCAATTAACGAAGTCACTTTTAAATCTCATATAGAATCGAAGATATTATTGTGTTATCCACCAAGTTAATATGAGAAATATAATTTTTATAGCGTTCTTTTTTATGCATTATGTTAATGCACAAGATTTTGTGTCTAAAAATTTATCAGATGAGCAGATTCTAGAATTAATTGAAAAGCATAGACCTTCAAAAGGTGCAGAAATTCCAGCTGATTTAAAATATAAATTAGGAGCAACTCATGTTAATGGACAATATCATTTAACGGACAAACCTTTCATTATTGAAGGTGCTAAAAAAATGCATGATTTAGGGTATGGTATTTTAAAACTATGGTTTTATAAAGCGGACGGACAAGCCCATGGCTATAAATACAATTCGGAATGGAATTTAACCAAAACCATGACCTTAAAAGAATTGGCTACTCACAAATACTATGATGAGGTTTTTAATATGCCTTTCAAAGTTTTCGCTTTAAATATAAAAGATGGTTATGCAGGAGCATCGACAGAAGATCAAACTGAAAACTTAAACCGTGTAGAGAAAGAATTTTATGATTTAACAGCGCATTTTCTTAATAAATATAAAGATAGAGATGTGTCTTTTATATTATCAAACTGGGAAGGCGATTGGATGTTACGAGGTGGTACAAGTGCCAAAAGCAAATGGAGAAAAGATTCCGTTTCACCAAATGCACCTGTAAGAGTTAAAAACATGATTGACTGGATTAAAGCACGTCAGAAAGGGGTAAGTCGTGCAAGAAAAGAATTTAGTAATTCAAAATGTAAAGTTTACAACGCTGTTGAAGTTAACAAAGTTTATGATGGTATTCTTTATAGCATGCCTTCAATTACAACGAGTGTGTTACCAAATGTGGAAGTAGACATGGTCGCATGGTCTGCTTACGACGGAAAATCTGACGACGGTATTAAAATGTATAAAGGAATTGATTATTTAAGACATTATATGAATCCTACACCTTATATGAAAGGCGAGAAGTTTGTGTTTATAGGTGAAATAAATGAACACGAAAATAGAAATAACAGAACCAAAGCATATGTTCAGAATTTTACAGATGTGATTATGGGAGTGTATTTGGCACAAAACATACCTTACATATTTTATTGGGAGTTGTATTCTAATGATACAAAAACAGGATCAAAAAAACAAGATAGAGTACTTAAAGCAGAAGAGTTAGCTGGTAATTGGTTAATACGTCCAGATGGATCATTTGGTTGGGCGCAAGAGTACTTTCATAATCTTTTGGAAAAATCTCGAACTAAAAACATCACATCTAAAAATTAAACCAAAAATGAAAAAGTATCTAATTTTAATTATAATAATATTTACATCATTTAATACATTTTCTCAAGATTATACTTGGACTGTAGATGCAAATGGTATGTACAGAGATGGTATACCTTTCTTTTTAAACGGTCAATCTTGGGCTAAAGCAACACCATTTACAGATGGGACTCAAACTACTAATGAAACTTTAGTAAAAGAAAAACTCTCTGAATTAAGTGCTATTGGAGTTAATACCTTGCGTATTTATGGGAGTCCGGATGAAAGTAGTTGGGGAAATCAATATTTTGATAATTATGCTAATTTAATCAAATGGATAGAGGAATGGAATGTAGCCAATCCTGATGGTGGTGACCCTAATAAAGCGATGCATTACATGGTGCAAATATCACCAGAAGATAATATATCAACGCTTTCGGATGATTTACCAACAAATGATGCAGCATCTTTTGCGAGAGCCATCAGTGATACTTCTCACCCAGGGAGTGTTGCAAGCTTAATTGCGACTATAAATGATGCAGCTGGCCCAAATGGAAGTCAGTATTTAATGGGGTATTTAATTTTTCACGAGTTTAATGTTTCTTCAAAATATGCGTCTTGGTATAATGAGGTAGGAGCCCAAGGAATTGAAGATTTTATGAATGCTGTTGCAGATGCTATTCATACTACATACGCACCCGGTAAGCTAGTGTCTCATACGGGAGATGCTAAAGATTCTGGTAATGGAATTTCTGTTAATATATATGAGGAACTTGAAGATTTAGACAACACAGATGGGAACGTGTTTGAAAATTTCGATTTGTTAGGGTTTAATCTATATATCTCAACAGATGCCATGTTAAAAGAAAATTCTTATTACAATAGAATTGTTAACCGGAGAGGCTATAGTGTAAATAGTAACCGTGGTTGGTACATTGGTGAAACAGGGGCTTCTTATGATAGGGATGCAAACTCAAGTAGTGTAGCTGCAGCCAATTATGAGAACCATGAAGGTGGTGCCAATTTACAAATCATGTGGCAAAAATCTAAAGCATTAGGAAATCTTATTGGTTTTATGCTGTTTACAGTACAAGATAATGATACCGACTTACCAATTAGTAGCGCTATAAAACAAAGAGGGCACTATGATTTTTATGGTGATAAGAAATTTTTATACTACATCTATAAGGATATATTAATTGATGAAATTTCAACAAATAATCGTTTTCATTCTACTGATGAACACGACATAGGAGTAACTATTGTTGAGACTTTAGCAGATTATACCATTACGTTTCAATTTAATAATAAAAGTGTTTTAGATAAAGAGTTCTTCTGGTCTATTCATGGAGATGCAGGTAATGGAAGTCAGCGTTTTTCAAATCTTGAAGAAGAGAATTATTTAATATTAAATGCAGGCCAAGAAACCACTGTTGTAAGAACAGTAGTAAAACCAGGAGGCAATGACCTTTTTGCAGTATCTGCTTCCGTAATAAAAGAGAAAACCCCTAGTAATCAATATTTCTACGGAAGAGAGCATGTGTTTAGTGATGGTATCAGTACGGTAGCAGGATTAAATTTAAATCTAAATAATCTTCCATTATCAGTTACCGATCTAACGGCTAATAATTATCATAACTCAAAATCTGGTGTGGTTGTAATTACTGACAAAAATGGGTTTAAAATACCTGAAGGCTCTTGGGAAATTACACTTTACACATTAACAGGAGAAAAAATAGCGAGTAGAAAATTACATAATTCTGTGTTTTTAAAATGGGGAGAATTAATCTCAAATATAAAAACACAAACATTAATCTATAGGCTAGAAAAGATATAATCTCTGTAAACAATAAACTAAAATTATAAAACAATGAAAGCAATGAAAAATTTTTTTAGACTAAAAAAGGCAATGTTATTTAATAAAGTTTTAATGTCGCTTTTTTTTGTAATTGGAATATGTCTTGTAACGACATCTTGTGATAAAGATGATGCTACAGGACCTGAAGCATCCTTTACTTATACCACAGATGATAATAGAGTAGTCACAATTACGAATACATCAACAAACGCAGATCAATATTATTGGAATTTTGGAGAAGTAGGTGCACCTATCTCAGAAGAAGAAAATCCAATCTTTACATATGGGTCAGACGGAACGTTTACAATCGCTTTAAGTGCTGTTGGACCAAATGGTGGTGTAGATCAAATCGTTCAGGATGTTACTGTTGAAGAAGTTATTCCACCAGGAATTCCAGTTCCATTATATAATCTGACTACTGATAATCTTGTTGCAAGTTTTGAAAACCTAACGAGCCTAAATGATGCTGATACATTTACTTGGGATTTTGGTGATGGAAACCAATCAAATGAAGCTAGTCCAACACATACTTATGCTGAAGCGGGTATGTATGTAGTAACATTAACAGCATCTGGGCCATTAGGATCAGGTGAATTAGTAGACGATGTTTTTGTTGCTACCGAACTTAAAATAAACAACGGCACTTGGGATGATGAGCCAAATAAAGATGATAATAGAACGGCATGGAGAAACACAACATTAGAAGCTGCAGCCGATGATTTCTATGGTGATTCAGATTATTTTGCAAAAGCGACTAGTAGTAACAATCACACGGTTGATGGTAGTTACTCAGCGAATTTAACAACGAATAATACGTCTACCAAGCCAAGACGTTGGTTGTATCAAGATATAGTTGTATCACCAAATGCAAGTTACACAATAACCTTTTGGATGAAGCATACTCCGGATACGGGTTCTCAGACTTATGTTAATATCTATGAAGATCATTTTGATTTACCTGAATTTATTGATGTTGAAGAAAAAATAATTGCCTCTCAAACTTATGATGATTCAACAGGAAGTTCAACAGGAGACTGGGTGGAGGAATCCATTACGTTTGATACAGGTAGCAGTAGCCAAATTGTGTTTTTTATGACCAATAAAATTGAAGCCTCTGACCAATCTTATTACGATGATTTTACTATTGTAAAAAATGATTAGAGAATGAAAAAAATCCACTTTTTAAATACTTTTTTAGAAAGTGGATATAGTAAAAATAACTATTAATCCAGTAAAACTTTTATTATGAAAACAAAATTATTTTTAACGTTATTACTAACGTCTTGCCTTACTTTTGGTCAAGAATTGTATCAATTGCCACTCTATGAAGGTTTTGATTATGCCGTAGCTTATTCTGACGACACTCCACCAGAGCCATTAAATACTTTGCTATATTCTGATACGATGATTGGGCTTGGACCTTGGATTGAGGATAATTACTCAAGTACCAAAAACCCTTTTTTAATTACATCACCATTCACTAGCTATGCCGGACTGCCTGCATTTACAGGAAACGCCATTGAGATTAAGGGTGGAACAAATGATCCATTATTATATTTTGAACCGGTAAATGAGAATGATGGAGTAAATTTGTATGCCTCTTGCATGGTTAAGGTAACAGATATGAGCTCTGTATCTGGAAGTTTAGATTATTTCTTTGCATTGGCCACATCTGGTTTTGGATATGGTGCTGCTCTTTATTTTTCAAAAGTCGATGATACAACGTACAATCTAGGTATTAATGAAAGTAATACGTCTGGTGAAGCTATAGTTTATACAGGTGCAACTTTTACTGAAAATGTTGATGAAGTATTTGTGGTTATAAAGTATGAATTTAATTCTTCAGGAAACTCAGTGGCACATTTATTTGTTAATCCTGTTATAAATGGAGCTACGGAACCAGCTTCGCATGAAGATACAAGTTCTATATCTTTAGAGGATGAGGCAAATAGATCGACATTCACACTTTTAAAAATAAATGCAAATTCTAACGCTAGAACACCTGGTATCGCAATTGATGAAATTAGGATTGGAACTTCTTGGGAAGATGTCGTTTCTACTACCAACGAACCTTTAGATATAGTTGACAATGAAATAGCTAATTTTAAAATTTACCCTAATCCAGCTAATGACTACATTGAAATTGAATCAGGAGCAGAAAGTGTAACATCAATTACTGTTTTTGATATTTTGGGAGAGCAAGTATTAATACAAGAAGTCTTAAATGATAATCGTATGGACATTTCTTCTTTAACTAAAGGAGTTTATTTCATAAAAATAAGAGGAGATAATAATAGTAGCATCACAAAAAAGATTATTAAAAACTAATAGTATAATTTTTAATACAATTTAAAAACCCTTCGTGAATTGTACTTTTTAATTCATTGAGGGTTTATCATATAAAAGCACTAATCTATAATGGTATTTAATAATAAATAAAATAATAATGAGTAAAGTAGTAGTAATAACTGGAGCTGGTGGTGTTTTATGTAGCACATTGGCCAAAGCGATGGCTAAGAAAGGTCATAAGATAGCTTTATTAGATTTAAAATTAGAAGCTGCAGAAGAAGTGGCTAATGACATTAATGCTAACGGAGGAACGGCCATTGGAATTGTAGCGAATGTTTTGGAAATAGAGTCATTAGAAACAGCAAAGAATGAAGTAAATAAGAAACTAGGGCACTGTGATATTCTTATAAATGGAGCAGGGGGAAATCATCCTTTAGGAACAACATCTAACCCTCATTTAGAAGAAGAAGATTTAAATAATAGAGCGGAAGGTTTTAAAACCTTTTTCGATTTGGACCCTGAAGGCATCAAGTTTGTTTTTAACTTAAATTTTATTGGTACATTATTGCCTACGCAAATTTTTGCAAAAGATATGGTAGGTAGAAAAGGGTGTAGTATTTTAAATATTTCATCTATGAATGCGTTCACACCTTTAACAAAAATACCTGCTTATAGTGGAGCAAAAGCGGCAGTTTCTAATTTTACGCAATGGTTGGCTGTTCATTTTTCAAAAGTTGGAATTAGAGTTAATGCTATAGCACCAGGATTTTTCTTAACCGACCAAAACAGAACATTACTAACCGAAATTGACGGAAGCCTAACTCAAAGAGGACAACAAATCATAGATCAAACGCCTATGGGACGTTATGGCGAGCCTGACGATTTAGTGAGTACAACTTTATATTTATGTGATGATGCGTCATCTTTTGTAACAGGTGTTGTTATTCCTATTGATGGTGGTTTTTCAGCCTATAGCGGAGTATAATTGTTTATTCGTCTAAGAAAGAACAATTGTAATATTAATACAAATTTTAAAATTCAAATAAAATGGAACAAACATGGAGATGGTATGGTCCCAATGACCCAGTTTCTTTATCAGATATTAAACAAGCAGGAGCTACGGGAGTTGTTTCTGCACTACATCATATTCCGAACGGAACAGTATGGACGGTTGATGAAATTTCTAAAAGAAAAGAAACTATAGAGTCATCAGGACTTAGTTGGAGTGTGGTAGAAAGTATTCCTGTTCACGAAAGTATAAAAACGCGTTGTGGTAATTTTCAAGAATATATAGAGAATTACAAACAAAGCATTAAAAATTTAGCTAGTTGTGGGATAAAGATTGTATGCTACAATTTTATGCCAGTTTTAGATTGGACCAGAACGGATTTAGCATTTGAAGTTGAAGACGGCTCAAAAGCACTTCGTTTTGACGTAACTGCTTTTGCTGCTTTTGAATTGTATTTATTACAGAGACCAGAAGCTGCAAAAGATTATTCTGAAGAACAGAAAACTGAAGCTAAATCTTATTTTGAAAAACTTTCAGACGATGATAAGCAAAAGCTTATTAATAATATCATTGCTGGCTTACCAGGAGCAGAAGAAGGGTATACTTTAGAACAATTTCAATTGATATTAAATACTTATGCAAACATTGATGCTCAAAAGCTACGAGATAATTTAGTAGCTTTTTTAAAGGAAATTATACCTGTAGCATCAAAAAATAATGTATTAATGTGTATTCATCCAGACGACCCACCATATTCAATATTAGGATTGCCAAGAGTTGTAAGTACAGAGGAAGATTATGCACATCTCTTTTCAGAAGTTCCAGATAGAGCTAACGGAATTACTTTTTGTACAGGGTCATTAGGAGTAAGAGCAGATAATAATTTAGTTCAAATTTTTAAGCGATTTGCAGATAGAGTTCACTTTTTACACTTAAGAAGTACCAAACGTGATGACAAAGGCAATTTTTACGAAGCCAATCATTTAGAGGGAGATGTAAATATGTTTAACGTTGTTAAGGAAGTAGTTATCGAAGAACGGAGAAGAAAATCAGCAGATATGAAAGACGCGCTAATACCTATGCGCCCAGATCACGGCCATCAAATGCTTGATGATTTGCACAAAAAAACGAATCCTGGATATTCAGGAATAGGTCGACTAAGAGGTTTGGCAGAGTTGAGAGGTCTGGAGCTGGGGATTATGAAGTTATTTTAAAATAAATTTGAGTTAATCTGCTTAAGCCCATTATTAAAAATGATGATTGGGCTTTTGTGTTTATATTAATCACTTACCAAATTCCCCAACATTTGAGCAAAAAATCCTCATTAATTTAGTCTTGGAAACAATTTCAAGGGTGTTGCGAGTATTTTCATTTTTAATATAAGCTTAAGAAGTTATTAATACATAAACAGAGTTTTAATAACTTTTAAAATGAGTCCGCCAAATCAAATTCTCTTACACCTTTCACTTCACAAAGTTTTAAAATTTAGATTGAGACAGACTGCATAATCAGGTTCATGCCTCAATCTATTTATAAGTCTTCATTTAGTCTAAATTTTAAATAAGATTCCGAAAAGGTAACAGCGATGGCGCTATTAGAAATAAGTGAATAAAGTGGAGTTTAAACCTAATCTATATCGTTTTATTCTAAATAGACTGGTAATTAGAAGACAACATAGAATTTCGTGCCAAAAGAAAAGGGAAGCGCTCAAAATAGAATAAGTATATGATTAAAAAAGAGACCGCCTATCAAATTATATTAAACTATCTAAAAATATTACCGATTTTAATTGAATTTAAATGTTTGGAATAATACAAGCCGCTATTAGTCATTTGAATATGAGTTATTTTGCTATTATTTGGATTATCTAACTTTATTCAAAATCCAATGTCCATTAGGACGTACGGGTTCAAGTCCCGTCTTCAGTACAGATGAAAAGCCGAAAACGAAAGTTTTTGGCTTTTTTGTTTTAAAAAATTAAGGAGAGCTAACTTTATAAGAAATTTTTAAATCAAAAAAGTGGTTCTCTCGACACCAATCGGGGTTCAATCCACTTCTCTTAGCATGTTAATATGGACTCGGCGAAGCTAATAGGCGTCTTTAGTACATAAAAAAACGTAATTAATTTTATATAAAAAGTGTTGCGTTATTTTTTTATCTGATTAGTGTTTGCATTTTAATTTTGCCAACTAGTTAGTTTTCCATTTTCGAAATATAAGTATCTATTCTTGTAAACCCATTGTTCATGAGTGCCATATGTGCCTGAAGATTTATTGATGTCCTTAGGTTTACCAATACTTAACTCTGTCATCTTTTTCGTCATGCCAATCCATATTCTACCATTAGAAATTTTTTCAGCAATTTCTTTATTGTATTTTATACTTAAAGTTTCATTCTTGTAGTTATTTTTGATTTTCATCATATCACCTAACTCTCCTATATCATTTTGTCTAACATAACCTCTTATAGAGTCCCTTTCAATTAGCCAGTAACCGTTTTCGTAATCATAAACATTTACCATTTTATATTGCTCTATTACACCTACTGTATTTCCTGTAAAACTAGGTTCATCCTTAATGAAAACCTTTGTTTTGGTTCCAACTTTAGCTATTAAGGTTTTTCCATCTGTTGAGTTATCTCGTTTTGATTTTAATAGATTGATTTTTATTTCGAGTTTATTGATTGAATCGTTTATCTCTTCGCTTTGTTTTGTAAGTTTAATTCTAATCTGTTCTAGTTGTTTTATTTCTTTGTTTTGTGAATTTATAACAGCTGATGTTAATAAGAAAAGGATTAGTAGTTTGTACATAACGATTTGTTTTGGTTCTGTAATTTCTCAAGAATTTAATGAGTTTTTTTATTTATAATATTGAAATAGGATGCTGTCAGTTTTATTTTAGTAATAAATATAAAAAAGCTTTATAAAAAGTTCAAATAAACTTTTCTTCACATTAAGCATTGCCAAAAAGCCTTTTAAATTTAGAGCATTAAATTTTTCGATTGCAATCAAAATGATACAATAATAAACTTTTAGAAAGCTTATTATTCTATAAACTACATATTACTCAATATAGATTATTTTTTCATCAATATCTATATAATCATCATACCTAAAAGGACGTTTTGTGCCGGTGCTGTCTACAATAACTAATGGAAGTAGTGTTTTGTTTTTACTAAATTGAGACTTAATCCATTCACGTGTTGCTATTTTTTCTTTTACAGAAGCTTCAACTTCATTGTAGTTTGAATCTTGTACTTTTTGTATCCATGATTGTATATCAACTTTACCAGAAAACAAGGTTGACGCAGAAACGGAGTTTAAAATGCTTATGCTTCCTCCTTCATCATTGTAAGGTGAAATCGCTACAAATTTTTCTGGAATAAAAATGGTATCATTCATCAGTTGAGAAGCCAGTAAGTTGATTTCATTATTTACGGTTAAAGCGACGAATGTTCTGAAATCTTTAGCTGCGGCTTCGTTTAGAGTTGATTCTTCTAAAATATTCCCGTGAACATATTTAAAACCTTTGTTTTTTGCATTTTCACAATTGGCTTTATTGGCATCGATAAATGTGACTGAGTTGTGTTCTGCTAGGTGCTTACCTAGCAATAAGGCTAATGGGTTGGCGCCAAGAAATAAATAGCCTTTTCGAGAGAATTGTTTTACCAACTCGCCACGTTTTTTTAACCAATTTGTAGACCAAGTTAATAGCACGGGTACAGACAGGGTTGTTATGATGGCCATAAAAACGAGAATAGAGAATATTTCTGGAGTGATTATGCCTTTCTGCAAACCAATACCGGCAATAACGATTTCTACGGCGCCACGACCGTTCATTCCGGTTCCCACGGCTAAACCTTCTCGCCAACCATTGCCACTTGGTAAATAGAATAAAATTGTACCGACTATTTTTCCTACAAATGCCACACCTACAATTAGAAGCAAAAGCATTAAATCAGTTTTAAAAACATCTAAAGTGACGTGGAAACCTGCTGTAACAAAGAAAATAGGCGCCATGAAACCTATAGATACATCGTGAAAAACTCGTGTAATATCTTTGGTGATTTTATCATGAAATACACCATCTTTTATAAATATACCAGCAATAAATGCACCTAGAATTCCATGAAGACCAACGAGTTCTGCTAATTCAGAAAGCCCAAAAACAATGAGAAGTAGAAGTGTAAAATAGGTGGTTCGATTTTCGATGTTTCTTTTTGCCATCCACTTTCCAATTCGTGGTAAGGCATAGAGTCCGAAAGCTGCAGAAAATGCAAAAAACAGTATAATTTTACCTGCAATTATTAATATTTCAGACATATTTACAGCACCAGCATCTATAAAACTAGAGAGTCCAGCGAAAATGATTAAAGCTAAGGTATCAGAAATTAAAGCACCTGCCATTAACACATAGGCAATTCGGGTATCTAATAAGTCTAAATCAACAAGAATACGGCTCTTAGTGGCTAGTGAAGTAACACCTACAGCAATACCTACAAATAGTCCTGCCATACTTGTACCACCAGATAGTGTGACCACAAAATAGCCTAAACCAAACGGGACAACAAACCCGCCGACTGCTGCTAGTAATCCAGCCCAAGAGGCTTTACCTAAGTCTTTAAAGTTTATTTCCATACCAATGTAGGCCATAAGTAATATAACCCCAGCTTCAGAGATAATAACTAATGTGCTTGAGGATTCTACAAGGCCTAGTAAAGGTGGACCAATTATTACACCTATCAATAGTTCGCCTAAAATTGCTGGGTATCCAATACGTTTAATTAATGCGCCTGCTCCCCAAGCAGCAAGTAGTACAATAAATAAATTTAAAATGTCAAATCCTTCCATACGCTTCTTCGTTTATTTGTGAAAAATCAAATTTCATAAATATCGGATTTTTTTTTCAAAAAATTTCATTAACACTTCTATTTAATGGACTTATGATCAAATGTTAACATTAATTTTTGTTTTTCAAGAGTATCAGATTTTGGAAATGTAGTTAGGTAATAATCGAGAAAATCTAGAGCTGATTTTAGAGTTGAAATTAATAATAAAGCATAAAATTGTATAGACTGTTTCTAAAAACTTGTGATTTTAATGAAGAATTTAATTAAATCTTATCTTCTTTTATCAATGACCATAACCGGTTTTCTGCTCATATTAGGAAATTGTAATTTTAGAATTTCCTTTTTGTCATAAAATTCAATTTTAGGTAATACGCGTAGTTTTGCTCTAAAATGATTTTTAATATTTTGCAATAAGTAAACTGTAGGTGTATTTACGGCTATTTTAACGCATATTTCGTCTGTTCCTATGGCATTGTGAGAAAGTTCTATAACAAAGGCTTCTACCTCGTTAAAATCATTTAAAATATTATGCATGGCTGGCGGATACAAAGTAGTGCCTTTATATTTAATCATTTGTTTCTTTCTTCCAATAACAGGGCCTAAACGCATCGTGTTTCTTCCACAATTACATTTTTCATGATGTGCTTTTACAATATCCCCTGTTTTAAACCGAAGTAAGGGCATGCCTTCTACACCTAATGTTGTTATGGTAAGTTCTCCGGCTTCACCTTGAGCTACAGGTTGGTCGTTATCATCTAATATTTCTGTAATAATTAATTCAGGATGTTGGTGACCGCCTTGTTGTTGTGCACATTCTGTAAAAGCGGTATTCATCTCTGTAGAAGCGTAGGTGGAATACAATTCAATATTCCAGTTCTCTTTTATTTTTTTTGATAAAGTATTTAACGAAAAATCTTGATTACGTAAAGGTTCGCCAATACAAATAGCACCTTTGATTCCAGAGCTATTTAGGTCAATATTTTGCTGTTTTGCAAACGCTATCAGTTTTAATAAAAAAGAAGGTACTGCGATAATATAGGTTGGCTTAAATTTTAGAATAGAATCCCATTGCAGTTCTGGAATACCATTACCAACTCTAATAATTCCTGCTCCAAGCTTTCTAGCGCCTAAAAAATAAGCTAAACCCGCCATAAATCGTCGGTCCATGGTAGTCATTAGCTGAATGACATCATCTTTACCAACACCTGCACAAGCAAAAGAGATGGCTTCGTTATACGCTAAACGCTCTAAATCAGTATCGGTTAATCCAAAAAGAACGGGGTCTCCCAATGTTCCGGAAGTGGTGACATAATCCACAATTTTATTTTTAGGGACACAAATAAAATCGTCATTATGTTGTTGTAAATCGTCTTTTGTGGTTGTTGGGATAGTCGCTAAATCTTCAAGCGAATTTATAGTTGAAATATCAATGTTATGAGTACTAAATAAGCGCTTGTAAAAAGCAGAATTTGTATTTAAATACTGTAAAAGCACCTGTAGTTTTTCAACTTGAAAGTTGTTTATCTCCGCTTTGGAAGCATATTCTATTTCAGGAATCATAATTCTAACTTTCTTTTTAATTTCTTAATGTAGTTGTCGACTTCTAAGGCTTCAGGTACCGTTGTAATCTCTTTAGTTTTTGCTGTCTCAAAGGCATTTAAAGCCGCTCTATAATACCCTTTATTATAATAGTAGTTGCCTATTAAAAAATAGGCTTCCCAGTATTCTGGGTTTAAGGTTTTTAAATTTAGAACTAATTGAGATGCTATAGATTCGTTATTGTGAATAGCATGCCATACTTCTGCTCTAAGTTTTCTATAGCTTTGGTAATCGGTATAGGCTTGTGTATATTGAAATGGGTCTTCTTCGATATTTAAGGGTGTATCTGCAAGTGGCGTTTTAATAGGGTTTTTAAATATTTCATTTAAATCATAAGCCACAAACTCTCCTAATTGATATGGATTAGAAGATACCCAAACCAAACGTTGTTCGGGTTTAAAAACCACAGAATGATGCGCTAGTAATTGGTTTAAAGCTTTTTCGTTACCATAACCTATTGCTTTATTATTTAACCCTTCTTTATTTCTTAAAATGTCTACTGCAATTTCAGGTGTTATTTTGGGGTTTTGGTCCAAAAGCTCCTGCATGCGTTCGTAACGGTATTGCGAATGACTTTCTTTAATGTGTTCTTTGTTCTTTTCGTCATTAGCATAAGCGTCACTTTGAAAATGATTAGAACAGATTAATTGATTGGTGTTTTCTACGTCGTAAACGCCAAATTTGTTTGGGGATACTTCAATTAATATGGCTTTTCGGTCGGTTGCGCTTCCTACTAAAATAGATTCAGATACAAATACCTGACGTTTTTTTGCAATTGCAATCGCTTCATTAATGTTGGTTGCATATTGTAAAATTTCACGATTTAAGATAGAAATGGGTGTTTTAGCAACTAATGGAATTTCAGATTTTCCAGCATTAATAGACACCGTTAAACCATGTTCATTCATACCAGAAAGTACGCCTAGCATGCCTGCCCATGTCACCGACATAAATTTATAACCATCGGTTGGATTAGTAAAGGACACTATTTTTTCTTCAGCAAAATCATCACCGGCATAAAAATCTAAATTACGACCAATAATTAAGCTTCCATCTTCTGTTTTTTCATCCCAAGCAGCAAATGAAGTACAGCCCACTAAAGCCAAATCTTGTAAAGCATGACCAATATCGTGTGCGCCATGAAAATAGAGCACTCTTAAATAAGGTTCTGCGATATAATTGTATTTAGGCGAAGCATATTTTGATAGCCCTAAAATTTCGGTTTTGTATTCTAAAGGCACGTTGAGGTACATTTTACGGTTAAACCAAGCTAAAAAACGTCTTAATAGAGCTTGTTTCAGTTTCGATGGAACAAACTCATCAATTTTTGAAACAAAGATGCCTTCTTGTTTTTGAAATAATTCTTCAGTAAGACTTCCTGTAATTAAACCTCTTTGATACGGATTGCCTTCTACATAAAGCTCCCATAACCCTTGTTTATTTTTGCTAAGATGATTGTTTCCTAGTTTAAAAGTTGAATCGGAAGTTTGTACACGTTCCGGAATTACCGAATTATAGGTGCTTACATCTGGAACATCATGTATTGATTTTGATATGCCACATGAGGTTATACTTACAAATAGAAAAAGTAAAAGTCCGTGATGTATGCTTAAATTAAGCTTCATGTTTTTTAATTTTCGATGCTTTCTTCGATTTTATTGGCCTCTAATATTTTTTCTAATAAAGGTTTCATACCCACAATTTCCGAACAGGTAAGAACAGCGCCAATGGTAACGCCTAAAATACCATGCATGTTTAGGCTTTGGCCTGTTAATAAAAGGTTTTTAATTTTTGTACGTGGCGAAACAAAAGAGGCCAAAGGATTATTAGCGTCTTTTACATAGCCATAGATAGAACCTCGATTAGAACCTATATAATCGCGATACGATAATGGTGTTGAGGTGTAAATCTCTTGAATACATGCTCTAATATTTGGATATTTTTTCTCTAATTCTTGAATGAGTATTTCGGCTTTTTCGGCTTTAAATTCTTCATACGTTTGACCTCGGTCGTTTTTATTAGCAACCGTATTAAATGTGTTTTCCCAAGGTTCAACTTCTTCATAACGCATGTAGGTCATCACCGTTAAGCTTTCACCATAAACATCTGTTTTTTTATTAATTCCCATAGATACCATATAACCTTCTGGCCAAGTGTCTGAAGTGTAATCTTGTCCGTCCCATATTTTATTAGGGTCTTTTATATGGTAAATGTTTTTGTTTTGATACTTAAACGTGTTAGGCTTTAAAACAATATACAAGCTAAATCCTGCAATGATGCTTTCAATATTATTGATGCGTTTTGTATATACTTTTCTGAATTTATCTTCACCAACTAATTTTATGGTCAGTTTTGGTTCAATATTAGAAATAAATAAATCGCCTTTGATTTCTTTGCCATTTTTGGTAAAAACAGAACTGATGTTTTTGTCTTTAAATCCAAATTTAACTACCTCGTGATGTTTAAAAGCATCACCACCATTTTCTTTTAACCGTCTGATTAGTAGTTTAGAAATCTGGCTTCCCCCATTTACACAACGATAAGCACTTTCTATATATGAATTTATGGTTAAGGCATGTACATAAAAAGGTGTACGGTCTGCATCTCCAGCATATAGATAATTAGTGCCAGCGAGAACTGCTTGTAATTTTTTATTCTCGGTAATGGAATCAATATAATCTTTAGCTTTTAAACTAAAAATATCGGTATTTTCATAATACGGTTTACCGTGTTTTAATCCATAAAGGGGGAATTGACTACAAACTTCTTTTAACTTATCGCAATACGTAACAATAGCATTTTCTTCCTCCGGAAATTCAATTAATAAATTTTCAATGAATTTATCGTAGCCTTGAGCGTGTTTATATTCATGTGTATCATTATCAAAAGTAATGACATCAAAGCCGTCTTCATCGAGTTTTTTTAAGTTTAAATCGTCAATAATATCAAGATACTTAAAATACTGATATAGATTCTGACCTTCATTTAATCCGCCGATATAATGAACACCTGTGTCAAAAATAGTTTTATCACGAACAAAGGTTTGTAAATTTCCGCCATATTGATTGTTTTTTTCTAAAACACAAACACTATAGCCTTCTTTAGCGAGTAAGTTTGCAGAGACCAAACCACCTAAACCGCTTCCTATTATAACAACATCGTAATGAGATTTCATCTTGCTTTTTACTGTTTTGATAAGATAATAATATTTTCTGATTGGTAGGTACAATCAAAACTTAAATCGAGTTTATTTGTGGTATACAAATGCGTACTTTCTTTTAATAAAATAATATGATTTAAATCGGAATGTATCCCTTCTTTTAATTTTATTTCGCTACAATCTACATCACTTATAATTAAAGATTGCGCTTTAAAAGGTAAAGCATCTTCTATAGTATTTACACAAGTGATATTTCGAGAATTGGTAATAAAACTGTTATTAACGATTGTTCTATTTTCTTCACCTTCAATGTAAGACACAATTTTTCTATCAACAGCATCTAAAGCGAGTAAAAAATCTAGCTGACCTGCATCTTTAGACAAATGTAGTATCTTATCTTTTGTTCCAATAGTATTTAAAACTGTTTTATAAATGCCTTTATTGGTTTTTAAATCCTTTTTTACACGTTTATATAAGGCATCTCCTTTGTATCTGTAATCGTCTAAAACTAGCTTATGAAAATAGGTTTCGTTTTCTCTTTCACTTCTAAAAGCACTAAATTCTGTTCTAAAATAAGAAGCCCCTATTTGTTTAGCGCGTTGTGAGTAAGAAGTGCTGAATCTAGAGTCGTTTGGTGTAATTCTATCTAAGATTTTTAAAGTGATATGACCATCTCTAATCATAGATTCTCCTTTAGGGATGATTTCAGAATTCCCATGAATTAACACCGGAATAATATCTAGATTAAATTGTTCTGCCAAATAAAATGCGCCTTTATGGAATCGTTTTATTTTGTTAGTTGTTGAACGCGTCCCTTCAGGAAAAGCCATTAATGTGTAGCCTTGCGCTACTTTTTTCTTTAAATGCTCTAATCCGTTTTCAATACCACTAGATACAGGATAAAAACCAGCCAATTGTACGGCTTTACCAAATACTGGCGAGTTATAAACCCAATCATTTACCAAGAAAATGATTTTTGGATGTAACATGCCAATGGCTAAAATATCTAAAAACGACGTATGATTTGCTATAATTATAGCTTGCTTTTTAAAATCTTCTTTAGGTTCATTTATTACTTTTTTAACAAGAAATAAATGGGTGTACAATACCGATTTCATGAATTTTGAAATACAAACATGAAACCATTTCATCTTTGTTTTTTTAGGAACCGGAATAATTTTTAAAATAGTAACACTAAACAACGATAATAAAACGCCACCTAATCCAAAATAAAAGAATGATATTACGGAATGAAGAAAAACACGTAATGAAACGGGACGTTTCGTCTTGCTACCAATAAATAATTTAAATAATAAAGGTTGCACACTAAAAGCAATAAGAACTGCCGAAATAATACCAATTAAACAAACTAATGCTATAGAATGTAAAGCAGGATGTTTAGCAAAAATTAATACACCAACGCCTAAAATAGTGGTAATTACCGACAGTAAAATGGACGTTTTATGTGTGGTTAATGCGTTTTCTCCTGTTCTGTATTCATGCAATAATCCATTGGTAATAAAAATGCCATAATCTATACCTAAACCAAAAATAAATGTAGAAATGATAATATTAAAAATATTAAATTCTAGATGGAAAAATCCCATTATTCCTATGGTTAGCAACCAAGTTAAACAGATAGGAATTGCAGTAACTAGAGTTAAAGAAAAGCTTTTGTAAAAGAGTAGAAGAATAAGAATAACCGCAATTAAGGAATACCCAATTAAACTATTAAAATCGGTTTTTAAATCCCCTAAAAAGGTTTCGTTCATTTGTTTCCTATCAATTACCAAAGTTTGTGCATCCTCTTTAAAAGCATCCATTACGGCCTTTGCTTCTTCTACTTTTATTAATGTAGTAATGGTGGTGAATGTATTATTGGTAGACATATAATCGTCTATAGAAAAAGCATTTATAGCTTTGTAGTCTTTACTTTCTAAGGGTTGAAACGATGTATTTAAAAGAGTGTAAAAACGATTAAATGTTTCCGGTTTAAAACCTAAACTGGTACCACTTTCGGTGAGGTATTGCTTTGTGGAATTAACAGTGTTTTTGTTCCAAAACGATTGCCAACGTTCAATTTGTTGGTTTTGCTGTTTTTTAGAATGTACAAAAGTACTGATAGAACTATAATTAATAAGTTTGCCTTCGTCTTTTAAGTTTTGCAACTTTGTTAAAATAGCATCATTAACTTGAAGTGTCTTTTCTTCCGAATCGCCATAAGCGGCAATGTATATAGATTTTGAAGTACTATTAATAAGTTGGTCTAAGCGTAATTCTGCTGCTTCTATATCTTTGGGCATATAATTCATTGCACTTAAATCCTTATTGAAAGCAACGGTATTATAAGTAAAGAAACTAGCAAAGCACAATAAGAATAAACCCAAAATAACCCATTTGTTTTGGTGCATATTATACGATGCAATTTTATCTAAAGTGGTACTTTTTTTAGTTCTATTTATTTGCTCTTTATATACTTGAGGGATAAAAAGTAAGGCGAAAAAAGAAGAACCAATAACACTAATTGCAGCAAAAATCCCTAAATCTTGTAAGGCTTGCGAGTTGATAAATAATAAACACAAAAATGCGAGCGCTGTGGTTAAGCTACTCATTAAAATAGGTTTTGAAATTTCTTGATAAAGATTCTTTACATTGTTGTTACTTCTAATATGGGTAAGAATATGTAAAGAATAATCTAAAGTAACACCAAGTAAAACAGAGCCAATACCTAAAGAAATAGCTGAGATTTTTTCTCGTATTACAAAAAGTATAGCAATAGCTAAAAGACCACCAAAAATGGTAGGTACAAATAAAATAATAGGTACCATTAACTTTTTATAGAACAGTATAAATATAAGTAACAGTATGGTTAGGGCTATACCAATGGTGAGTTGTATATCCTTTTTTATTTGCTTAGCATTTGCTACTGCTATTAATGTTCCTCCAAAATATTCACTGTAAACTTTATCTTTATAAACGCTATTGAGTTTTCTATTGGTTTTATAGAGATTTTCTACAAACTCCGAGTTTTTAGCAGTTTCATTAGAACCTAAAGCAGGCGTGATAAATAAAAGGATATGCTGTTTATCCTTACTGAATAAAAATCCGTTTTTTAGATTAAAATTGTCTCCAAAACTTAAGTCTTGTATTTTTTTTAAAGCTATAAATGATAAGCCTAAAGGGTCTTTTAGAATAAAATCTTTTGCGACAATACCTGAAGGGGAAATAAGGGTTTTGTAATTTTTTAATGTAATAGCCTCAATACTATCTTCTTGAATTTTATTGGTAATAGTTTTATAGTCATTCGCATCTAAAAAGAGTGGTAAATTATCGTAGATAAAATTCGCTGTGTTCTTAATGTCTTTATCTTTAATTCTACCTTGAATTTGTTCTATATATGGACCAGAAGAAGCGTTAATACTATCAATAAATTGGGATGCATATTGCGTTAAGTCATCTATAGAACCATTGGTGTCTTTGGTGATATTTACAATGATTTTATCCGCAAAGTTGGTGTTTTTTAAAACCTTCTGTAATTCTGCGTTTTTAGCGTTAGTAGGAATTAGTTTCGTGATATCTTCTTCAAATTCAATTTTAGAAGCTACAAACACTAAAGCCAAAAGTAAAATTGCCAAAACGCTTAATCCAAGTCCTTTTCTGGAATTAAAATAATGATATATTTTATAAAAAATACTATGCATTGGTTGTAGTTACTTTTTTCTTTTCAAAAAATAAAAACAGGAAATAACTCAAGGTTCCTATGGACAATGCAGTAACCGTTGCCAAAGCAAAACTGCCAATTAAATATGATTTAAGATGTTTTAATACTTCAAAGTCTGCAATAATTTCACTGATATTAAACGTGACTTCTTCGCCTAATATAAAATGGCCTAATTGAAAACTTGTAAAAATAATAAAAGGAATAAATGGCGGAATACTAATGTTTGAAAAAGCGAAGGCAATCGTTTTATTTAACTTAAAAACAAAAGCTAAAAAAATAACAATTACAGTTTGAGCACCCCAAAAAGGGGCAATACCAATAAATAGACCTAGAGCTATAGATGCTGCTTTTTTTTGAGAAGAATCGTTACTTCCAATGATATCTTCGGTTAGGAATCTTTTAAAGCCTTTTTTTTTAAAGCTTCTAAAAAAATCACGTGGCTTTATGTATAATAAAGTAAGGATAACCAGCCATGTGTTTAAAATACTAATTCGTGTAAAATCTTTAAAAGGTCTAAAGTGAGACACACGTTCGTTTTCGTCATATAAAACTTGAATAGGAATGTTTTTTACAACGGTTCCAGACCAAGCGGCTTTTACAATGACTTCTATTTCAAATTCGAATTTTGAGGTATAGAATTTTAAGTTTTTTAAATGTTGAATCGGGTAAAGTCTAAAGCCCGATTGTGTGTCTTGTAGCTTAATTCCGGTTTCTGCCCAATACCAAAAATTAGAAAATTTATTTCCAAAACTACTTTTTTTAGGCACGCTATCGTGTCCCATATTTCTAGCACCAATAAGTAGTAAGTTTTTGTCTTCAGCAACTTCTAAGGCGTCTATAAATGAAGGAATATCTTCAGGAAAATGTTGTCCATCAGAATCTATAGTAATTGCGTAGTTATAACCTAAACTTTCGGCATGTTTAAAGCCTGCCCTTAAAGCTTGCCCTTTGCCTTTGTTTGCTTTAAAATGAATCTGTTCTAAACCTGAAAATTCTTTTAAAATT
Source organism: Winogradskyella vidalii (assembly GCF_013403955.1). GTDB lineage: Bacteria > Bacteroidota > Bacteroidia > Flavobacteriales > Flavobacteriaceae > Winogradskyella > Winogradskyella vidalii. Next base: position 71,115 of record NZ_JABFDG010000007.1, read on the forward strand.
TCTGAAGTTTTATCTGTAGAACCATCATTGATAATAATGATATTTTCGGTGTAGTTTAAAACACCTTTAATAACACGTTGTAGTGTTTTAGGATTGTTGAAGGTGGGTATAATTACACAACAATGCAAATCGTTTAGTTTTTGATGTATCGTAATATCCTTCATTTAGTCGCGCGAATTAGGTGTAAGACTAAGCTAATTCTTTAGTTTTTATAAATGTACCATTACATTTTAAAGCAATAGTATCATCTGTAAATTTAGTGCTATTTTTAATTTTTACAGCATCGTTTTCTTCATTAATAGAAAGTTCTAAAATGAGTTCTGAATTTATGTTGGGGTTAATTAATGCTGTAAATTTCATATTAGAAATGGTCTGTAAGCATAAAGAATTTCCAACATAATCTTGTGTGATTTCCTTTATAGTTTGAAGCATACAAACTCCTGGTGTAATAGGATTTCCTGGAAAATGGCCATTAAATACCTCATGGCTTTTATTCAGTTTTATAATAACATGAATAAGATTTTGGTCAATAATCGTTGTCTTTAAAATAGTGTAGAAATCTTTAATAAGCATCAGTTTATAATTTAAATTGATAACCAACGCTTAATTGAATAACGTTGTTTAAAATTAACTCACTAACCTCGGTCGTTTCATAACCGTTTCCAGTATCTACATTTCTACCTAATAAATCGGTTAAACCTTGTTTGTAACCTATAGACATCACTAAACCATTACCTATATCGTAACCTATAGCTCCTGCTAAAGCAATATCTACGGTTTGAGGGTCATGGACATCTTTATGACTTAATATAATATCTATAACAGGTGCGATTTGAAAATTAATACCACTGTCTCCAATAAAAAATCTGTTGTTTACAGGTATAGACAAATAATTGAGTTCTATAGTTTGTGTTCCTTCGTTTCCAAATGTTTTGTATTCACTCCCTTGTTTAGAGTAAACTATTTCGGGTTGTAGGGTATAAAATCTTGCGAATTTAAACGACAAAGTGGCGCCAATATGAAATGTGGTAAGTTTTTCACTGTTTAAACCGCCATTCTCTTCAAGGTTGCTTAATCCGGCGATATTCATTCCTAATTTGAGCCCTGGTTTAATTTCTACTTGTGCATTGGTTGTTGTATAAAATAACAGTGCAATTAAAATAATAGTAAATTGTTTCATAGTAGTTTAAGTTCGTTTAGCGGAATACAAAAATGCGGAAATATGTTGTCTTTAAGAAACAATACAGTGTTTATTGTTGCTGATTTAAAAAGCTTAAATCAATTTGAATAGGGGCTGTATTATGTGTAATAGAAATGTTCTTTGCTATGGTGTTTTTAACCTTAGAGAAGGTAATTGTTATTTTTTCTTTGGAATGATTCGTATTTATTATTTGCAAAAGTAGTTGTGTTTTCTCGTCAACGATATAATGATTAAATCGTTTTTTTGTTTTAGATTGAAAGATGATTTTGCCCTCATTGTCTCTAAAAGATTTATGGATAGGATTCCGTTCTTGCGTTAAAGTTTGAAAATCTCTTTTAAGGGTGTTGATAATGATTTTTTTATCTAAATCCTTCATAATAAAATTTGTTTTCATTTCATTATCAAGCAATTCAAAATCAAATATTTTATTTCCAAAATTGGTTGTAAACACAATACGATGCTTATGGTCTTCAATTTTTTTTATAATTAAAATGCCACCAAAATCATTATTATAAGCCTTAATCTTAGCTTTGTAAATATAATCTGTTGTAGGGTTTGAAAAATAAGGATTAGTATATTCCGTGATTTCTGTTTTGTATTCCGGAAGCCCTTTTATGGTAGGAATTCCACAAGACGCAAACAGAGTTACTATACATAGATTAAGGATTAAAAACCGCTTCATTCAAGGTTGTGTTTCGTGTTTTATTCTTAAAAACAATTTTTGTGTAATCTTCTGAAGGTTCTATCATTTTTACTTCGGTAACATCGCTTGTTTTAATGTCGAATTTTAATTCGAATGCCGCAATAAATTGAAGCATGTCTTTATCCTTCGGAATAAATTTTACTAAATAAAAATCATCAACTTTAAAATAAGAGATATCAAAGGCGTTGTCATCAAACATATTTCCTTTTACACTATTTGTAATAAGACTATTTAGACCTTTAAACATTTTATTAGAACCAATATCAATGTTGCTTTTATCGCCTTCGTCATCAATAAATAACTTGTCATCTTTAAAAATAATACTGTATTTATAAGGCGATGTGTATTCCCATTTTACCAATCCAGGAACTTTAAAAGCGAGCTTCCCTTGGGTTTCAACATCATTACTTAAAAAACTAAGGTGTTTATATTGTACAAAATCACTAACAATCGTTTTGGTATTGCTATCTAGTTTTTCTACAGCTGATTTAAAAGCGTTTATTTCTTCTGTTGTAAGTGACTTTTGAGCATTAGAAATCTGAATTCCGATACATAAAAAAAATAAAGTGTAAATATTACGCATAAGCTTTAATATTATATAAAGTGTCTATTGTTACGGATTGATAATTGTTCTCTTGCAAAAATAACAACAATTGTTCCAAAACGCGTACTGTAATTTCCTGTGAGTCATGTAGTAAAATAACAGCACCAGGATTGAGGTTTTTAGTGATTCGGTTTAAGATTTCTTTTTCGTCTTTTTTAACAGTATCTAAAGAACGAATATTCCATCCTATAACGTGATGTTTAGTGTGTTTTATGGCTTTTGTAATGGCGGGATTTGTAACGCCATATGGCGGACGAAACAATTTCATTTCTTTATTTATAATTGAAGCAACAGTAGTATTTGTGTTTTCAATTTCAGTAATTACCTTTTGTTTTCCGTAAAAATCGAAAACATTGGAATGCGAAAAGGTGTGATTTCCAATAGTGTGACCTTCTGCTATAATTTGTTGCACCAATTTGGGCTGTTGTTCGGCATGTTTACCGATAAAGAAAAAAGTTCCTTTTGCCTGATGCCTTTTTAGTAAAGCTAAGATTTGAGGTGTAAATTCTTTATTTGGACCATCATCAAAAGTAATAGCAACTTCTCTTTTAGAATGGTTTTTTTTTGAATTGAAAGCTTGTAAATGATAGTTCCAACCGATATTAAAACTACCAATAATTGTTATAGTAAACCATAGTATAAAGAGTGTTATAAAAACAAAAATAGAGGTATAAAAAAAGAAACTAAATATTAGTAAGCTAACAAATAGAGCAAGAGTGATACCATTTATGTTTTTAAAATTTAACATGATGTTACTAAGGTAAAACTATGTTGTTGTCCTTTAAGTTGATTGTAAAGCAGTACGTTTTTATAGCTAGATTTAGCGATAGAATTTAGCGTTAAAACATCAGGGATTTGTTGTTGTTTAATAATGTTTGTTGCTATCCAAAAGCCAAAGGCCGAAGCTGTAAAAAACTCGCCACAAAGATGTTTGTAATGCAATTGTGGTGTGTCTCTAAATATTGAATCTTGAAGTGTTTGATATAAAACATCAAAAGCATCTCCATTTTTTCCAAGGATTACAGCATCAATATCCTCAGGAACTAAATAATTTTCTTTTAAAAAAGCTTTAATTTTTGTTTCAATTGTGTCTGTTCTAGCTTTATTAAATATTTTGAGCCCTTTTAAAGCACAAAAACTATTGGTTTGTTTGTAAGAAGATAAACTAAAAAAATGAGCACCTTCACCAAAAGGTGTTTGGATAGGATGTTCTTCTGCTTCTTCAGCAAATATAATGTCGTTAATAAGAAATTTTCCTAATTCGTCTGTGCCACCTACTAAAATTGTGTTTGCTTCATTTTCATGAAGCATTAATTGAGCATCAATAACAGCAGATTCAAAAGAAGCAGCACCTTGTACATAAGTAACATTGTAGCCTTTACATTTTAAGGTTAGTGCAATTTGGGCACCAACGGTGTTATGTGTAGATTGAATAAACGATGTTGGTGTTAAAAACTCTTCGTCATTATCGAGTATAGCATTTAAAAACTTTTCAGAATCTTCTATACAGCCAATTCCGGTTCCGGTAATAATAGCGTCGGGCATTTCTAATTTAGCTAATTCTAATGCTTTTTTTGCTGCTGCAACTCCCATTTTTACAGCAGTTGCCATTCGCCTACTAGCAATTGGGCTTAGAAATTTTTTATAATTAGGATGAATAGCTTCAGCTAATTTACCTTCAAAAGAAATCGTATTTTCTAAAAAGTTCGAATCATTTAAAGTGTCTTGTGCGGAAATTGAAACTGCACTATTTATATAGCAAGGTTTCATTATTTTTTTGAGAATATAAGCGTGGAACAATTACCGCCAAACCCAAAAGAATTAGAAAGCACATACGCTAAAGGTTTTTTAGTGAGTTTGGTTACAGGAGTTATGTTGAGTTCTGGAATCGCGGTTTTAAAATTTAAATTTGGAAACATTACATTATTCTGAAGTGCTAAAACAGAATATACAGCTTCAATTGCACCTGCAGCTGCTAATGTGTGTCCCGTAAAGGCTTTTGTGGAACTAAAATCGGGGACAGAATTTCCGTAAATACGTTTTAAAGCTCTACCTTCAGATAAATCATTATTAGGTGTTGCAGTTCCATGGGCATTAATATAATTTATATGTTCAGGATTTAATTTTGCAATTTTTAAAGCTTTTGTTATTGAAAAGTAAGCACCTTCACCGTTTTCGGATGAAGCAGTTTGGTGAAAAGCATCATTGGCATTTCCGTAACCTGCTAAATAGCCTAAAACGGTTTTTTTTTCTTGTTTTACTACAACATCAGATTCTAATACTAAATACGCAGCTGCTTCCCCTAAATTTAAACCTTTTCTGTTCGCATCAAAAGGGGTGCAATGGGTATCCGATAGAATCATTAATGTTTTAAATCCATTGATGGTGAATTTTGCTAAGCCATCCGTTCCACCAACTATAACACGGTCTAATTGTCCAGATTTTATTAATCGCGCCCCTAACATTATAGCGTTTGCCGCGGATGAACAAGCGGTACTAATGGTTGATGTAAAATCCGTAATCCCTAAAAGTGCTGCAATTTTTTCGGTACTATCTACCGCATGATGACTGTTAATTAACTTTCTGCTTTCTTCGTTGTAATTTTGGAAATGTTTTTCTGTCAAATCCATACCACCAACACTAGTTGCAGATATTAAACCTGTTTTAAAGGCTTCAATATCTTTAATGTTAGCATCCTTTATAGCTTGTTTAGCAGCAACACAACCTAATAATGCGGTTCTAGAATAGTTGTGCTTTTCATCTAAATCAAGGCTTTTGGCAAGCTCTTTATTTGTTTGTGAAACTTCACCAACCTTAATCTCGTTTTTATGTTGTGTTTCAATATTTACAATAGTTGCAATGCCTTTTTTATTGTTTAAAAGCGCATGCAAATTTTCTTCTACAGAGTTTCCTATAGAAGAAATAATTCCCATCCCGGTTATGGCAACACGATTTTTCGACATCTTATTTTGTACGGTTATCTGTAATATATTTGGCTAAAACCTCCACAGAAACAAATACTGCTTTTCCTTCATTGGGATCGGTTAATTTAATACCATAATCTTTATCTAGCATTACAATAAGCTCTAAAGCATCAATAGAATCTAATCCTAAACCATCTCCAAATAAGGCATCATCATCTGCGATATCATCAACACTAAAATCCTCTAGATTTAGTTGTTCAATAATACTTTCTTTAAGTTCTTTTTTTAACGCGTCCATTAATCTTCTGTATATATTTTTTTAATAATTTCTTTTGAGTATTTCTGAGGTCCTTCCTCTGCTACAAGGTACATAAAAGCATCATATTTGTCCTTATCAATATCGACCCAACCACATAAAACAAGATCACTTTTTTTATTCTGAATTAAACTTGAAGCATATTGCTCTAATAGTATTTCATTAAACTGTTCTGCAACAAAAAAGACATTTTCACCTTTTATTTGATGTCGAATACTAATTTCTCCAATCATAATATTAGCTAAAGTATAAACAAAAACGGCAGGACTAGGATAATAATTATTTTTATCGTTTATCGTTTCTTGATGCTTTCTATCTGTGTCCAAACTTGAAGCTCTATTTGAGAGTACTATCCCTGTGTTTTTTATAATGTCTGAATCTAGTTTTGCTGCTTCAAAAATAAATTCTGAAGCTAAAAAACCTAATTTAGATAAGTTATCCATTTTAAAAAACTTAGGATAAGCGATGTTTTTTTCTTTATAAACTTGTTTTGCAAATTCAGGAAAAGTAAGCTGAGAATCTTTTGTATAAAGCAACTTGCCATTTACTGAAATAGTATGGTTTTTTATGCGACAATATGCAATGGTATTTAGATTTTTTTTCAATGCGTTACTTTTTTGAAAATTACAGCCGTATTACAACCACCAAAACCAGATGCCGTTTTTAAAAAAGTATTAATCGTCTTTTTAGTGGTGTTTTTAATAATATTTAATGGCATAGAAACACCTAATTCATCAAAACCTAAAGACTCATAAAGTGTATTGTTTTTTAAGGAATGCATACCGATTATAGTTTCTAATAATCCGGAAGCTCCTAAGGTATGACCATAATAACCTTTTAAACTATTTAAAGGAATATGTTCTAATTTTGCACGGTTAAAAGCAATAGCTTCCATTTCGTCATTAAAGGCAGTTGCGGTTCCGTGAGCTGAAATATAATTGATTTCTTCTGGTTGAATTTTTGCTTCTTTCAAGGCTGAAAGCATACTGAGATATAAGCCTTCTCCTGTTCTTGAAGGGCCAGAAATATGGTTGGCATCATTACAGCTTCCATCTCCAATAATTTGAATCGCTTCTTTTGCTTTATTTTGATTTGAAATAGCTACAGACGCAGCAGCTTCACCAATACTAATTCCGGTTCTGTGTTTAGAAAACGGTTTGCAGGGTGTTTCACTTATAGCTTGAAAGGATTGAAATCCGGAAATCGTAAATTCAGAAACAATATCACCTCCAACCACAAAAGCATTATCGTAATAATCGTTTTGTATAAGTCGTTTAGCTGTTGCAATGGCTAAAATGCCCGATACACATGCATTAGAGATAATGATGGGCTCGGTTTTAAAATTAAAGAATGTTTTTATTTTTTCGCTTAGAGCAGGTAAATAAGCGCGTTCTGGTTTAAAATTATTGTTCAACGCATCAATATTACCTTTTGTAGTGGCAATAATTAAGGCGGTCTTGTCGGTTATGGTAAAAGAGGACTGAGAAATGGTGTCTTGCAAAGACAAAATCATCATTTTCTCTAGCTTTGTGTATGCTTTTGGGTTTCCTAAAGTATAAAATGCTTTGTCTAGTTTCTTATTATCTATAATAGCAGCATAACAAGGCATTGTGCTAATGTCTTTATGTAACGTAATTCCAGAATGAGCTTTAGAAATTTCTAAAACATTGGTTTCGGAATTAAAACCTAGTGGAGAAACTATGGTGTTTGAGGATATAAAAACGTCTTTCATCGTAATTTATAAAAGATTGTTTTTAGTTTTCCATGCTTCAAAAAAAGGAGGTACTGTAAGGGATAAGTTATTGTTATCGTCTACAAAAACCTGAATGGTTTCTCCTGTGCAAACTGTTTGTCCGGTTTCATTTAATATTTTATATCTAAAGATAATTTTTGCAGCAGGTGTATTTATATAAGTGGTTTCTACAGTGGCAATATCACCATATTGTAATGGTAATTTATGTTCGCAACTCGATTTTACAATAGGGGAAACATAGCCTTCTGTTTTGGTGTCTAAATAAGAAATACCATGTTTTCTACCAAAAGCTTCACGTCCATCTTCAAAATAGTGTAAATAATAGCCATGCCAAACTATACCTAAAGCATCGGTTTCATTAAAGCGCACTCTAATATGATGTGTAACTTTTAAATTGGTTTCCGTTATGTTTTCTTTTTTAGTACTCATTTTTAAGCGTCCTGTTTTAGTACTGTTTTCATCTGGGCCGTTACAATTGTTTCTCCATTTAATTTTGTAGTTCCTTTTACTAAAGTAACCCCTAAAACTTCATGTAGAATTTCAACTTCCGTTTCTATTTGTTGATGGATCTCAGGTAATTTATTAATAGTAACACCTTTTATTGCACCAATATAACCCTCTGGAGCAGGAATGTTTTGGATGTAGAAATGATAGCCTGTATAAAGTGCTACGGTTTGTGCCATATGCTCAATAAGTCCGGGTTCTGTAAAAATACCATTATCAACAAACATATTGTCATTGGTAATTGTTAATCCAGAAACCACTTTAGTATCATCAAAATATAACAACGCATCTACCATAACAATAGGAGGGCGTTGCGGAATTAATTTTAAAATGATATTTTGATCTGTGATAGGGGCTTTAAGTAAATTCATGAGCTGTTAATCTTTTAAATCATTCCAAAAATCAAAATAGTTAAACCATTGCAAAGGGTATTTCTTTAAAATCCATTCTAAACTTTCGGTATAGGATTTTAATAATGCCATTTGATCTCGTTTTTTAAAATCTGCTATTCTAGCGTATAAGTGATAGTGCTTTGTTGTTTCTTTCATCACATACACAAAAATAACAGGCACTTTTAAGCGTGATCCCAAAAGAAAAGGGCCAGCAGGAAACAGCGCTTCTTGGTCTAATAAATGATGCGAGAGCGACTTAGAAGACTTTACGTAGCGGTCTCCGGTAATGCAAATAATTTCATTTCTAGATAAGGCGGCGTTTATTTCAAAGATATGAGATAAATCGTCTTTAATGATTATAAATTTAATATTGGATTTTTCTGTAACACTTTCTAAATAGGCTTTAATATCTCCGTGTTCGGAATCTGTTGTTAATAAACTAATGGTGACATCTTCTTCTAGCTCATTTAAAAAATATTCTGCAATTTCAAAATTACCAACGTGCGCACTAATAAGAATGCCTCCTTTTTTAGATTTTAAAACCGTATTTAGATGGTCAATCCCGTCAAAAGTATAGGTGAATTTGTCTCTTAATCCTGAAGAAATAGCGATTTTATCTATAATCGTTTGTCCGAAGACAAAGTAACTTTTATAGATGCTTACGATACTTTTTAATTTAGAATATTGACGTCTTTTTCGGAAATAATAGTAGATGGATTTAGTACTGCTTTGAGCAAAAAAACAGAAATAAAAAGCTACAAAAATGAGGACAAAATAAGCAGTATGTAAACCGAGGTTTTTAATACAAAATACAAAAATCTTATATCCTAAAACTGAACCTCTAGATTTGCCTTCCCATTCTGTAGCCATTAAATTTTAATACAAATTAGCTTAATTTATTTTCAATAAGATCGTAGAAATCTTGAAGCGTAAGGATATTAATAAAATCTTCACCAACTAGTTTCACACCAAAATTAGCTTCAACAGCAACTACAAGGTCAACAAAGTCTAAACTATCTAGTTCTAATGCTTCTTTTAAATTAGCTTCTGGTGAAAGGTCTTCCGCTTCAACTTCAAATTCATCTATAAGAAAGTCGTTTATTTTTTCAATAATAACTTCTTTATTCATAACAGGGACTATAATTTTTTAATAATTAGGGCTGAGTTTGTTCCTCCAAACCCAAAAGAATTGGACAAAAATACATCAATTTTTTTATCTAGTGTTTTGCTAACTAGATTTAATTTAATGGCATCTTCATCAGGGTTTTCCAAATTAATATTTGGTGCAATAAAAGAGTTTTGAATCATAAGCATAGAGTAGATAACTTCACTCGCTCCTGCCATCCAACACTCGTGTCCTGTCATAGATTTTGTAGAACTCACATAAGGTCCGTTTTCTCCAAAGACGTCAAATATAGCTTTGGCTTCATTGGCATCTCCAACAGGTGTTGAGGTGGCGTGAGCATTTACATAGTCAATACTATCAATTGAAATATTAGCTTGTTCTATGGCTTTTTTCATTGCTCTAGAAGGGCCATCTACATTTGGTGTCGATATATGTTCACCGTTAGATGAAAATCCATAGCCGATAACTTCGCCTAAAATTGGAGCGCCACGTTTTACGGCAGATTCATAGCTTTCTAAAACTAATGTTGCACCACCGCCACTTGGAATAAGGCCATCTCTGTTTTTATCAAAAGGTTTAGAGGCTTTTCCTGGTTGATCTACATTTGCAGAAAAGACGCCTAAACCATCAAAACTTCCCATAGCAAGCTCATTAATTTCTTGTGCGCCACCGCAAATAATACAATCTTGCATTCCGCTTTTTATAAGCTGATAAGCCATACCAATAGCATGAGAGCCACTGGCACAAGCTGCGCTTATAGTAAAATTGATTCCTGTTAATTTAAAAATGGTGGATAAATTCATGGTAATGGTAGAATTCATCCCTTTGAATATCGCACCAGAACCAACTAATGTCGTATCCTTCTTTTCTCGGATTAAATCTGCAGATTCAATAACAGATTTGGCGGTACTATCGTTTCCGTAAAGAATACCAACTTCATTGGTGTCTAAAAACTCTTGTGTAATATTGGCGTTTTTTAGCGCTTCTAGTGTTGCCATATAAGCATAGGTACCTTCTTCTCCTAGACTTATGCGCTGCCTTCTAGTTAAAAGTTTTTTTAATTGAGGTTCCTTTACCATACCTGTTAAACAGGATCGGTAGCCAAAAGGTTTGCGTTTTTCATCGAAAACAATTCCTGAAGTCCCATTATATAAAGAGGTCTTAACTTCTTCTAAATTTTCTCCTATACAAGAATAAATTCCCATACCTGTTATTACAACTCTACTCATTATATAATTTTGTTTAAGAGTAAATTCCTCCATTGATATTAATCACTTCACCTGTAATATAAGAAGCTTTCTGTGAAGCTAAAAATGATACTAAATGTGCGACTTCTTCAGGGGCTCCAAAGCGATTAGCGGGAACCATTTTTTTAAGTTCTTTTTCGTTTAAGTCTCCTGTCATATCTGTTTTTATAAATCCAGGAGCAACGGCATTTACGGTGATTTTTCGTTTCGCTATTTCTTGAGCCAACGCTTTAGTTGCTGCAATAACAGCACCTTTTGCTGCAGAATAATTAGTTTGTCCTGGCGTGCCTTTTAGGCCCGACAGAGATACTATATTTATAATTCTACCATATTTTTGAACCAGCATTTTCTGAATTAAATGATTGGTGACATTAAAAAAGCCATTAAGACTTGTGTTAATTACATTGTTCCAATCCTCTGTTTTCATCCACATAAACAAACCATCCTTTGTAATCCCGGCGTTGTTAACGATGACTTCAATAACAGCTTCTTTATTTTGGTCTTGCCAAGCATCTAAAGTAGATTGTACATTTTCAATATCTACCACATTAAAGGGTAAAAGTTCACCAGTTCCACCAGCTTCTTTAACTGCTTCTAAGGTTTCTAATGCTGCTGCTTTATTGCTTTGATAATTAATTAAAATATGATAATTTGAATCTTTTGCTAATTGTATGCAAATGGATTTTCCTATGCCTCTAGAGCCACCTGTGATTAATGCGCATTTCATTTATTTATATTCTTTTTTCCAAATTTTATATTCTACCTTTTTAATATTATTTAAAATATTATAAAAAGCTCCCATCCAATAATTTCTTAATCCAAATCCTCTTGGCACTCCTATAAGTTCCTTATGGTATATGATTTCTTTTGTTTTTGAATTAAAATAAACCAAATTGACAACAGCGTTTTTTCTGAATTTATTTAACGCATTCACGATAAAAACCATGGAAACTTCATTTTGAGAATCAACGTCATAAGCGTTTACCATTTCTTGTAATTTATCTAAAGCAAAAGATTTTGGTGTTATGTTGGTTACTAACTCATTTTCATCAACTGAATTATTTAGGATTTCCACAGATTCTATTAAATAATCTACGTTTTCTTTTTTTAGATATTTTGCAACGTCATATTTTTCAGGTTCACTATAGAAAAAGTTATTCCACTTTGGGAAATAGTCATTTTTTATAATTTCAGCATTTTTGAAATCAGAAGATGTACCAACTAATTTACATTCCGAAAAATCTATGCCAATGAAACTAATAGTATAATCTTTTTCTATTAAAACATCTTTTAATTCTTGTGCATTTAAATAGGTGATGTTTTGAAAAATAAGAAATAATAGGATAAGTTTTAGTTTCATTTTTCAATATTATTTTCATGATTCATGATATATTCTTTAACTTCATTTACAAAAGGATACATGATCACGTCTTCCTTAAAGGCAGGAACAATAGTTCTAATAGCATCATACAATTTTTTAGTTTTAGAAGATGCTTTGTCTTGTATGCCTAAGTATTCTATAGCTTGTATGATGGTTATTAGTTCTATAGCAACAACCTCATAAGCGTTTTCAATTACTTTTTTTGTAATTAAAGCTGCATTTGTTCCCATGCTTACTACATCTTGATTGTCGTTGTTATTTGGAATACTATGTACGTACATTGGGTTAGATAACATTTGGTTTTCAGCTGTTGTTGAGGTTGCTGTAAATTGCACACCTTGCATACCAAAATTTAAACCTAAAGTCCCCATATTAACAAAGGCAGGAAGAATTTTATTAAGGCTAGGATTGAGTAAATAATTTAATTGGCGTTCTGCTAGCATACTCATTTTTGTAACGACCAATTTTAATTTATCCATTTCTAGAGCTACGTAATCACCATGGAAATTTCCACCGTGATATACATTTTGTTTTTCTACATTAACAATAGGATTATCGTTTGCAGAGTTTACTTCTTCAAATAAGATATTCTCAACACTATCTAAAGTGTCTAAAACCGGACCTAAAATTTGAGGAACACACCTTAGAGAGTAATATTCTTGTACTTTTTCTTCAAATACGGTGACGTTTTGTGCTTTATTGTATAAATGGTCTTCACGTTTACGAGTCAGTTGACTATCGCTTAGATTAGCTCGCATTTGCTTAGCAATTTCGTGCTGTCCTTTATGTCTTTTAGCGTGGTTTAATTCTGAAGATAAATGATCGTCATAAGCTTCTACAATTTCGTTGATTGCAGAAGAGCAAAGCACAGACCAATTTAATAATTGTCTGGTGTTAATGGTATTCATAATACCAATTCCTGTCATAACAGAAGTGCCATTCATTAAAGCAATACCTTCTCTTAAAGCAACAGTTATTGGTTCTAAATTTTCAATTTCAAAAACCGCTTGTGTGGCTTTTATTTCCCCTTTGTAGAATACTTCGCCTTCTCCAATTAATACCAATGCTAAATGTGCAAGTTGTACTAAATCACCACTAGCTCCAACGCCTCCATGTTCGTAAATTAAGGGAATTATATTGCGATTAATTAATTCAGTCATTAATTCTATGGTAGATCTGTGCACCCCTGAGTTCCCTAAAGACAGGGTGTTAAGCCTAGCAATCATTGCTGCTTTTACGTATTGTGGCGCAATAGGATTTCCTGTTCCAGAAGCATGGCTGCGTATTAAATTGTATTGTAATTTAATTCGGTCCGTATCTGCAATTTTATATTGCGCCATTGGTCCAAAACCCGTATTTACACCATAAATAGTTTTGTTTTCTGAGAACGTTTTTAAAAAATTAAAACTATTCTCTACAGTTTGAAATACAGTTTTTTCAATTTGTATGGGATTCTTTTCAAAAATGATTTTATAAAAATCGTTAACACTTAAACTTCCGGATAATTTTGGCATCTATATAATTGGTAATATTTAATAAAAATAATAGTTAAATAACGAAAAATGAAGTTATTTTGGGATGCAAATTTAGAATAATAAATGATTATTGTACTATTATGGATATTAGTGTTGAAAATGTTGATGTGTTAATCATTGGTGCTGGGCCATCTGGAAGTGTTGCAGCATCATATTTACATAACAATGGAATAAAAGTTAAGGTGGTTGAAAAAAAATCATTCCCAAGATTTGTGATTGGAGAAAGTCTTTTACCGCGTTGCATGGATCATTTTGAGGAAGTTGGTTTATTAAATTGTTTGAAAAAACGAAATTACGAAGTAAAAGCTGGTGCTAGATTTTTGAGAGGAGATGTGGTTTGTAATTTTGATTTTAGTAAAAAACATACTAAAGGTTGGGATTGGACATGGCAAGTACCTAGAGCAGACTTTGATAAAACATTAACGGATGAACTTATAAGCCGAGGTGTTAATATTTCTTTTGAAGAAGAAGTTGTAGCTGTTGATTTTAATAAAGATGGATCTTCGGAAACTAAAACTAAGAATAAATCTGGGGAGTTTAGTTTAGTACATGCAAAGTATATTATAGATTCTAGTGGCTATGGGCGCGTATTGCCACGGCTTTTAAATTTAGATAAAGCATCCGAACTTTTGGGTCAGTCTTCTATATTTACACATGTAAAAGATGTCAATAGACCTGAAGGTTGGGAGGGAACTCGAATAACTTTTGATGTTATAGACTTAAGAACTTGGTTGTGGGTAATTCCTTTTTCTAATGGAGAAACAAGTGTTGGTTATGTTGGTTCTAACGCGTTTTTACAATCGTTTGAAGGTGCTTCTTCAGAGAAATTAAGAGCTATGTTACAGCTTTCTAATTACTATAAAGATCGATTTAATGATGTGGAATTTAGATTTGAACCTATTGAGATTTCTGGTTATTCTAAATCCGTAAAACAACTTTATGGTAATGGCTATGTATTGACTGGGAATAGTGCTGAGTTTTTAGATCCTGTATTTTCTTCTGGTGTTACATTTGCAACAGAATCCGGGTTGTTAGCAGCAAAATTGATTACAAAATCTCTAGATAAAGAATCCGTAGATTGGGAAAAAGAATATTCAGATTATATGAAAAGAGGCGTCGCTGTTTTTTCAACTTATGTTAAAGAATGGTATACTGGTAATCTTCAGAAGCTATTTTTTCATCGCCCAGAAAACCCTGAAATTAAAAAACAAATTTGTTCCGTCTTAGCTGGTTATGTATGGGATACTACAAACCCTTTTGTGAAAAACCACCATAGGCTTGTTAAAGCTGTAGCTCATGTCATTGATATGGGAAAATAAAAAAAGGAGCCTTTTAAATGGCTCCTTTTTTTATTTGTAATAATATTTTAAAATGCTTTTTTCATTATTAATTTAGATAAGGTTTTTCCTGTTTTGGCAAAACCTTCACCTATACGGTCTTCATTACTAAAGGTGCCTCCAAATTTATTTCCTGGAGCTTCTTTACTAGTTATTTCTAATAAAACATTATCTCTATTTGCTGTTTCAACGAACTTTATCAATGTAGTAACTTTTGCTGGTTGTCTCATAACGGCAGCATTCCATCCTGGATATATCCAAACAACTTCTAAAATTAACGTGTATTTTGCATCCGGAAAATCTTTTTCAAATGAGATACCTTTATCTTCATATAAATCACGGTTCATTAACTCTAAAAACTTTGAAGCATAGATAAGGTCTTTACTTGCTTCCCATGATTTTTTCCACGCCTTTCCTTTTCCCTTTCCTTTACTTTCTAAATCGGCAACTCTTTCCGCAACGTATTCATCATTGGTAAGGTTGTCTTTGTTAATTTTAAGATTACTGTAATCAAATTCTACATTAATTTCAGTTTGGCCTTTAAAAAAGCTGAAATCCCCTTCCTTAACTTTTGTCTTTTGAGCATAAATAGCAGTTGTAAACAGCAATATAAATGCTAAGTGTAATATTTTTTGCATGGTAAATTGTTAATTGTTTGATTGTTCTCAAATATATCGTTTATAATTTAAAGGTTGATATTTTTTATAGGAGAAATTATAATTCTATGAATTACTTTGATCTCAGGTGATGTTTAGTTAATTTCACACTTTTATCATAAGTTATTTAACTATACATTTCTTGAGGGTGTAAAACATAAAGGTCTGTTTTTTAGGTTTTTTTGTAAATTTATAACCTTAACAATTCGTAACAAAAGCAATTTTTATGTCAAAGGTCTATAAGCATCACATGCTATGTTTTTATTTTATAAGTTTTTGTTTTTATTATCATTGTAGTGCCCAAGAAATTCCTCCAATTCAAGTTTTTACACCTCAAGATTATGTTGCTGAAGATCAAAATTGGTCCATAGGTCAAACTGCAGATAATTTTATTTATGTCGCAAATAATAAGGGTCTGTTAGAGTATAATGGTGCCTCTTGGCAATTATATAATTCTCCTAATGATGCAATTTTAAGAACTGTAAGTGTAGTAGAAGATATTATATATTCTGGCGGTTATATGAGTTTTGGATACTGGACTAAGAACAAGCAAGGTAAGTTGTTTTATACATCTTTAAGTGATCATGAATCATTGTCTATTAAAGAAGATGAAGATTTTTGGGGTATTGTTGGTGTTGAAGATTATATCTTATTTCAATCTTTCGACCGGATTTACATTTATAATACAATAGACAAAAGCTTTAGTATAATTGATTCCGATTCACGAATTAACAGAATATTTAAAGTTGACGACGCTATTTATTTTCAAAAAACGGGTGTCGGTATTTTTAAAATTATAAAAGGACAAGAATCTTTAGCTATTCCATCAATCGCTATAAACAACAGTGAATTAATAAATATTTTTGATTCTGATTCAGGATTGCTTTTACAAACAAAAGAACAAGGGTTTTTTAGATTTCAGAATGCTACAATTACACCCTGGAAAATCAGTGCAGATAACTTATTGTCCAACTTTAGTGTTTATAGTAGTATACGCTTAAAAGATGGCAGTTTTGTACTTGGAACCATTGCTAATGGAATCATTCATTTAGATGCCAATGGTAATGAACTACTCAAAATTAACCAATCTTATGGTTTGAGTAATAATACGGTATTAGCTATGAAGGCAGATAGCTACGGGAATATTTGGTTGGGCTTAGATAATGGTATTAATGTGGTAAATTTAAATTCTCCTTATAGTGTTTACACGGATAAGCAGGGTAGTTTAGGGACGGTTTATGCTGCCGCCAAAACAAATAATTTTCTTTATTTAGGAACCAATCATGGGTTGTTTTATAAGCCAATAGATTCCAATGCAAAGTTTGAATTTATTGAAGGTACTAAGGGACAGGTCTGGATGTTGTCGTTACTGAACGGAACCTTGTTTTGTGGACATGACAAAGGAACATTTGTAATAGAAAGTACTGACGCAAAACTCATTTCTAGCGAGTTAGGAACTTGGACAATTAAGGCGATAAAAGGCAAACCTAATTTATTAATACAAGGGAATTACAAAGGGCTTAATATTTTAGAATTTGTTGATAATACTTGGCGCTTTAGAAATAAAATAAAAGGCTTTGGTAAATCATCTCGTCATGTGGAGTTTATTAATTCTACGGAGTTATTAGTTAATCATGAGCATAAAGGCGTTTATAAAATTGAAGTTAACCAAGACTTTACAAATGTTTTAGGTTATGAGAAACTTGCGATAAAAAAAAGTGCAAAATCAAGTGTTTCAAGCTATAATGATACTGTTTTGTATAGTTCTAAAGAGGGTGTTTTTGCTTATGATTTGCAAGAGCAACGTTTCCGAAAAGATAGTTTATTAAGTGAGTTAATCAGTGGTGAAAGGTATGCATCAGGGAAGCTTATTAATGGTGAAAATAAATTATGGGGTTTTTCAAATTATGATATCATATATCTCGAACCAGGAAAACTTTCTACAACGCCTAAAGTTAATGTGATACCGATTTCTAAAGTTGTACGTAAAATGAAAACGGCTTACGAAAATGTACTAGAATTAGGAAATAATAAATATTTAATAGGAACTACTGATGGCTATTTAATTATAAATTTAAATCGTATGTTACCTCAGGCATATGATATTAATTTGAACAGTATAGATTACGGGGCTCACCCTAATCAACTTTCGCCTTTTCAATTATCTAATGCAGGTGAGTTTGAGAATAAAACCAATAATATTCAATTTAAATATAGTGTTACAAATTATAACAAACTTTCACAATCAAAATACCAATACCGATTAATTGGTCTTTATGATGATTGGAGCGATTGGACTACGGATTCTAAAACCTTTTATGAAAATTTACCATATGGTGACTTCATCTTTGAGGCAAGGGCGTTGGTTGGAGGTCAACCTTCTAATAACAAAATCGCTTTCAGTTTTACGATAGATAAACCTTGGTATATTAAACCAATGGCTATTATTTCTTATGTACTATTGGCTTCGCTATTTATTTATGTGCTTTATTATTTTAATAAAAAACATTATAAGAAAGAGCAAATTAAATTAATAAGAGATAAGGAGCGACAGCTAGAGTTAGAGCAGCTTGAAAACCAACGTCAATTAATTCAGTTTGAAAATAAAAGCTTACAACAAGATATTGATAATAAAAACAGAGAGCTTGGTATGGCAACCATGAACTTAGTTAAGCGTAATGAATTGCTAAGTAATATTAAAAGTAAGTTATCTGAAAGTAAATCGTTAGGTGAAGTTAGTAAAGTTATTAAATTGATTAACTCCAGTATAAACGATACAAGTGATTGGGAATTGTTTGAAGAGGCTTTTAATAATGTTGATAAAGATTTTATGAAGAAGATAAAAATACTTCACCCTTCAATAACTCCAAATGATCTTCGACTCTGTGCCTATTTAAGACTCAACTTATCTTCCAAAGAGATAGCACCACTTTTAAATATTTCTCATAAAAGTGTAGAAGTTAAACGATATCGTTTGCGTAAAAAGATGGGGTTAGACCATGAGCAGAGTTTATCAAACTATATTATTGAGTTATAGTTCCTATACAACTAGTTTTTTTACCTATACATTACCTATACAAAGCACTAATCTTGTAGCTTTTCTTTAACACCTGTTAATTATTGTTAATTCCTTAATGTCGATGCGGATACTTTAATTTAAAGGCTTTTTCGTTATGATATTGGTATTTTAAAGCTATTTTTTTGAAATGTATGTTTTTTGTATAGTCTTATTTTAAGAAACTGTTAAGGTTTTGTTATAAATTGCAGTATCTAAAATTTAAATTATGAAAATTAAACTTTTAACGCTCATGACTTTCATATTATCAATGGGAGTGTTTGGGCAGAATTTAAATGTTACTGGTACGGTTACTGAAGCATCTTCAGGGCAACCACTTCCTGGCGTTAATGTAGTTGTTAAAAACACAACAAAAGGAGCATCAACAAATTTTGATGGCGAGTTTACTTTAAACGATGTGCCAATGAATTCTGTTGTTGTTGTCTCCTATATTGGTTTTGTAACGCAAGAATTTACAATTGTAAATAGTGATCCAGTAAATGTTTCTTTAGTTGAGGACGCAGAGTCTTTAAGTGAAGTTGTCGTTATTGGATATGGTGTACAAAAGAAACGTGACGTAACTGGAGCGGTTTCTATTGTCGACTCAGAAACTTTAGACAACCTTAAACCTGTTAAAGTAGAACAGGCATTACAGGGTACGGTTTCTGGAGTAAATGTAACAAGCCAATCTGGTGCACCTGGTGCAGGATTGGATATTAGAATTCGTGGTATTTCTACCAACGGTGCCAATGGGCCTTTAGTAATTATTGATGGTTATCAAGGTGATTTAGGGATATTAAACCCTAATGATATTGAAACTATAACCGTATTAAAGGATGCACAAGCAGCTATTTATGGTACAATTGGTGCAAATGGTGTCGTATTAATTACCACTAAAAGTGGTAAAAAGGGTGGTAAAACGCAAATTTCGTTTAACAGCTATGTTGGTTTCCAAGAAGCGACTAAAGAACTCTCTTTATTAAATGCTACAGAGTATGCATTAATTTTAAATGAAAGTTATGCTAATGGCGGTCAGGCATTACCTTATCCTAATGTAGCTGGCCTTGGTGAAGGTACAGATTGGCAAGAAGAGGTACTTAATACAGCTGTACCAATTATCAATCATGACTTTAGTATTTCTGGAGGGTCAGAGAAAATAGCTTATGCTATAAGTGGGTCTCACTTATACCAACAAGGTATTGTAGCTCCTAAAAAAACAGATTTTAGAAGAAATACTGCAAGAGCCTCAATAAGAGCTGATCTATCGGATAAGTTTAAAATTAACACAAATATTACTTACACATATTTAGATAGAGATTCTGTTAACGACTTTGGTTTAGGTTCTGTGCTGTTTAATGCTTTAAATACACCTTCTACCTATTCGCCTTACGATAGCAATGGTGATTTTACTTTATTGCCAAGTAGTGCTGGTTTAGGAATAGAAATTATTAATCCACTAGCACAAATCGCAAATACCTATAATGATTACGATTTAAAAAAACTAAACGGTATGGTCTCTTTAGAGTATCAAGTTTTAGATAAATTAAATTTAACAAGTAGAGTTGGTTTTAACACGGCAAATAGTGAAAGTCGATCATTTTCAAAAATTGTTGATTATGGTGGGAAAGTCTTCGATAATCAAAGAAGTCGTGTAGATCAGAATGCGATAAATGATAACGATTATACTCTAGATATTTTTGGAACCTATGCAAACTCATTTTCAGAAAGTCACAATGTCACTTTAACTGGAGGAACCACGGTGTTTAAAACATTTGGTAACGGTTTATATGCTTCAGGATACGATGTACAAAACAATTCTTGGGATTATGCAGATATTGCATTGGCTCAAGGTACAGGTGGTGATGGCGTTAGAGACGTTAGCGCTTATGCTTATGATGAAAGGCGTTTGTCATTCTTTTCAAGGTTACAATACGACTTTGAAGGTAAATATTTATTCTCTGCCATGTTACGTAGAGATTCTTCAACAAAATTTGGTCCTGGTAGAAAAGTAGGGTATTTCCCTTCAATGACGGCAGGTTGGATCATCTCTGACGAAGGATTCTTTGGAGATTCTAGTGTGTTTAGCTTCATGAAACTTAGAGCGAGTTATGGTGTGCTAGGTAATGATCAAATTGGTGATAATGGTTATGTAGGTTTGTTAAACGGCCAAGCAACTTATGTCTTTAATGGCGTTTTGGTAAACGGAAGGGCTATTGGTCAATTACCAAATCCAGATTTACAATGGGAAGAGGCTAAAAAGTTAGATATTGGATTAGACTTTAGATTATTAAATAATAAAATTGACATCACAACCGATTACTTTATCAATAAACGAGATAATTTACTTATCAATAATATTCCAGTCTCTGGTATTACTGGTATTTATGCGCCAGGCGGATCAGCACCAACAGTAAATGCTGGAGCGGTTGAAAACAGGGGTTTTGAATTCTCAATCAACTATAAAGAAACGTTTAGTGATAACTTTAATCTTTCAGCAAGTTACAATGTAACAACACTTAAAAATGAAGTTACAGAGGTAAATAATAGTACAGGCTTTTTAGAAGCTGGTGATTTTAGTGTTGGTCAACCTGTAATATCTAGAATGGAAGCAGGGCAGCCAATGGGTTATTTCTATGGCTACCAAACAGACGGTATATTCCAGAATCAAGCCGAAGTCGATGCACATCCTTCACAGGTAGATTTAGGTGCGGTAGCATCACCTGGTGATTTAAGATTTGTAGATACCAATAACGATGGTCTTATCAATTCAGACGATAGAACTAATCTTGGTGATCCAATACCAGATGTTACCATGGGACTTAATCTAACATTGAATTATAAAAATATTGACTTTACGGCTTATGCGTTCGCTTCTATCGGAAATGATATGGTAAGAAATTACGAACGTAGTGTCACAGATGCCAATAGATTAAACTATGTGTTAGACAGATGGACAGGTGAAGGAACAAGCAACACAGTGCCAAGAGTAACAACAGGTGCTACTGCAAATAGAGTCTTTTCAGATTTTTTTGTTGAAGATGCGTCTTACCTAAGAATACAAAATGTTCAAGTTGGGTATTCACTTCCTCAAGATGTCATAGAGAAAATAGGCATCACTAAAATGAGAGTTTATTTTGGTGTCAATAACTTATATACATTCACAAAATATAAAGGTTATGATCCAGGAGCTACAAGTGGTGCACCTATTGGTGGTGGTATTGATTATGGTTTTTACCCAATACCAAGAACTTATTTGTATGGTGTAAATCTTAATTTTTAAAAACATTGAAAATGAAAAATAATAGTATAAAAAAAATCATTGCTATAATTATTGTGGTCTTTGCCTACCAATCTTGTACTGATGATTTTATAGAAAGAGAACCCGAATACTCTATTGATTCAGAGAATTATTTTAATTCTGAAGCGGATTATCAAAACGGCTTAATAGCATGTTACGATTTGTTACAGTCAACCTATGTTAATGTATTGCTAGGTGAGATAGCTTCTGATAATACGTTGTGCGGCGGTGGTGATGCTAACGATGTTATTGGTTTTCAGCAGGTCGATGATATGATTCATACCGAAATAAACTCTAATATTAGAGATGTATGGAACTGGATGTATGCAGGTGTTAGTCGTACCAATTATTTATTGGAGTTTCAAGATAAAACAGATTTTGAAGGTCGTGAAATCATAGTTGCTGAGGCAAGATTCTTAAGAGCATATTACTATTTCGAATTAGTAAAATGGTTTGGGCCTGTGCCTGTAAAAGAGACTCGATTTAATTTAGGAGATGAAACAATAATTCCTAGAAGTCCAGTAGAAGATGTGTATGCCTTAATTGAAAGCGATTTAATTTATGCGTCAAACACTTTGAGCTATACAGCGCCACAACTTGGTAGAGCAACTAAAGGTTCTGCACAAGCTTTATTAGGAAAAGCATACTTATATCAAGATAAATTTTCAGAAGCTTCAGTTGTGTTAGAAGACTTAATTCAAAACGGTCCATACGATTTAGTATCAGATTACGACACTATTTTTGAAGAAGAAGGCGAAAACAGTATCGAATCAGTGTTCGAAGTACAATACACCGATGTTCAAGGTGCAAGTTTCGATTGTTTACAATGTAGTGAAGGTAACGTTGCTGTTGGTTTTAGTGGTGTAAGAAATTACAGCGGATCATTATTTACTTCAGGTTTTAGTTTTAACGTACCAACCCAAGAGACCGTTGATCAGTTTGAAGAAGGCGATTTACGTAAAGATGTCGCCATTTTAGATATTGAAAGTTGGGCTACTGAAACAGGTGCTTCTTACGGTACTGGTTATGAACATACGGGTTACTTTAATAGAAAGTATTTACCTAGAAAACGAAGTGAAAATGCTGCAGGAGATTTAAACTTAACTAACCCTAATAATTACAGAGCCATTAGATTTGCCGATGTATTATTAATGGCTGCAGAAGCTTTTAACAGAGGTGGTATTAACGATGCGAAAGCACAACAATACTTAAATAGAGTTAGAGACAGAGCTTTTGGAGATACAGATCACCAAA
This sequence comes from Winogradskyella vidalii, assembly GCF_013403955.1. Lineage (GTDB taxonomy): Bacteria > Bacteroidota > Bacteroidia > Flavobacteriales > Flavobacteriaceae > Winogradskyella > Winogradskyella vidalii. Next base: position 94,401 of record NZ_JABFDG010000007.1, read on the forward strand.
TATCAGCTACAGGATCTTCATTAACTGATGCCATTTCTCAAGAACGAAGAGTTGAGTTAGTAGGTGAAGGCCATCGCTTTTTCGATTTAGTAAGAACAGGTCAAGGTTCTGAAATCGATGGATTTACAACAGGTAAAAATGAACTATTCCCAATACCACTTGAAGAAATTCAATTTTCTAATGGTAATTGGTTGCAAAACGATGGATATTAAAAAAAGAAGCATGAAAATAATAAAACACACATTAAGATTATGTCTTTTAGTAATGGTTTTTTATGGCTGTACTGAAGATGATGCAAATACAAGCTTTGTAGACCAAATTGATTCACCTACTAACATTTCAGCAAATGTTGTAGTCACTCAAGATAACACAGGCTTAGTAACAATAACACCTCAAGGGGAAGGCGCAACAAGTTATGTTGTAACTTTTGGTGATGGGTCAGAAGATTCTGGAGCTATTCAGCCAGGTAACAGTGCCAGTAATATTTATGAAGAAGGCGCTTACGAGGCGCTTATAATTGCTTATGGTTTAAACGGATTGTCAACCACTATTACATTACCCGTAATAGTGTCTTTTCAAGCACCAGAAAATTTAGAAGTCACAATATCTAATGATGCAGCACTGTCTAAAACGGTTAATGTAGAAGCTTATGCAGATTTTGCGACATTCTATGAGGTCTCATTTGGTGAAGATGAAAACGCAGAACCTGCAATACTTAACAATGATGAAGTCGTTTCCTATACTTATGAAGAAGCAGGTGTATACACTATAACAGTTGTTGCTTTGAGTGCCGCAATTGAAACTATAAGTTATACTGAAGACTTTGAAGTTACTGAAATAGTACAACCATTAAGTTCTGCACCAGGACAACCTTCAAGAGCAGATGCTGATGTAGTATCAATTTTTAGTGGTACTTATACGGATATTGAAGGTGTTGATTTTTATCCAAATTGGGGACAATTAACAGCGTTTAATCTATTTAATTTAGAAGGCGACGAAATGCTTCAATACACCAACCTAAACTATCAAGGTATAGATTTTTCAGGAACACCAATTGATGTATCGCAAATGGAATATTTACATGTTGATATCTGGACAGCAGATGAAAACGAAGCTAAATTATCACCAATAAGTTCTGGGCCAAATGAAACAGCGTATGATCTCGATCTAACAGCGCAACAATGGACGTCATTTGATATTCCATTATCATTTTTTACAGACCAAAACCCATTGGTAGATTTAGCAAGTATTATTCAGCTTAAGCTTGAAAGTGTTCCTGAAGGAGGTGCAATTTTTGTAGATAATATTTATTTCTACAGAGAGAGTGAAGAGCCAGTAGATGGTGTAACACCAATTACTTTCGAAAGTGAATTTGAATTAAGTGGTTTCGATGGCGGAGGAACTTCTGTTGTTGAAAACCCAGATGCCAATGGCAATTCATCAGCTATGGTATTAGAAATGGTTAAAGGTGGTGGTCAGCCATGGGCAGGATCTAAAATAACAATGTTTGAACCATTTAATGTTACTTCCGATATGGTAGTGACAGCAAAAGTATGGTCACCTAGAGTAGGATTAGATCTCTTAATGAAAATGGAAGACGATATGCTTTGGCCAGATACATCAGCAACTGCTGAGATTACGGCTACAACAACAGTTGCTAATCAATGGGAAACCTTAATATTCGATTTTTCTGATGTTGATACTTCTATAAATTGGTACGGTCTTGTTTTAATTATGGACAATGGTACTCAAGGTGACGGATCATCTGATTACACCATTTATGTTGATGATATTTCAACAAATCCGCTATTAGATTTTGAAGTTGACTTTACGCTGAGCAGTTTTGATGGTGGAGGAATTTCTGTTATAGCAAATCCAGATATGAATGGAAATTCTTCTGGTATGGTCGCAGAAATGATTAAAGGTGGCGGTCAAACTTGGGCAGGTTCTAAAATAACAGTACCAGCACCATTTGAAGTAACAAGTAGTTCTACAATGACCATAAAAGTATGGTCGCCAAGAGTAGGCTTAGAATTGCTAGCAAAAATGGAAGATAATACGCCATGGCCAGATGTAGCCAGTACAGCAGAGATTACGGCAACAACAACAGTTGCTAATCAATGGGAAACTTTAACATTCGATTTCTCTGGTACAGATACCACTATAGATTGGAATAACCTAGTGTTGATTATGGATAATGGTACTCAGGGAGATGGGTCTTCTAATTATACCATTTACATTGATGATATAACACTAAATTAAAAATAAAGAATATGAAAAATATAAAATATACTTTAATTAGTTGTCTTAGTATTTTGTTTGTCCTTGTGGGTTGCCAAGAGGATGACGCAGAATTTGGAGAAATAATTTCACCGAGTAATTTGGTGATAACTGCAGACATTGTAGGACAAGATGATGCAAACCCTTATGGAGACGGAAGTGGTATTGTTAATCTTACAGCTGTTGCAGACGATGCCTTAAGCTATAAGTTTGTAGTCAACGAAGCTCAATATAATGCGCCTTCGGGTTCATCTCAGGTTAGTCTTAACCAACAAGGGATACATTCTTATGTTATAAACGCTATTGCTTACGGTACAGGAGGTGTTGCAACGTCAACATCTATTACAATCGAAGTTTGGGCAGATTACGAACCACCTCAAGAACTTATCGACAAATTAGTCGGCGATGGTTCTAACGTTTGGAGAGTGAAATCTGAAGCTCCTGGCCATTTTGGTTTAGGTCCAGTAGGCGGTACAGTTCCTGCGGAATGGTATGGTGCAGGCGCTAACGAAAAAGTTGGTGTTGGTATGTATGATGACCGCTTTATTTTTGGTGAAGATGGCACCTATACGCATATCACAAATAACACAAACGATGATCCAGTGACTGATACTTCAGGAACTATTTTTGGACGTGGTGGACAGGTTGAAGAGTTAGCTTCTGGAGGAACACCAGAAGGTGATGATGTTCAAAATGTGCCTTACAATGATTATACATCGAATTGGGTTTTAATTGCTCCTGGTGATGTAGAAACCATAAGCTTAAGTGGTTTAGGTTTTATAGCGTATTACACAGGTGGTAATCATCAGTATCAGATTTTTGATCGCTCAGTTCCTAATGAATTAATTCTGAAAACAACTGATGGGAATGGAGATTTTGATTGGTGGTTTATATTAACGACAGAAGAAGAAGGTGGAGGAGACAATACTGGTGGTGATCTTGATTTAGTATGGTCTGATGAATTTGATGCAGACGGCGCACCAGATGCTTCTAATTGGACCTATGACCTTGGCGATGGTGGCTGGGGAAATCAAGAACTACAAACCTATACTGACAATGCTGAGAATGTAATTGTAGAAGATGGTATATTGAAAATTACCGCTAAAGCTAATGGTAGCAGCGGGTATACTTCTGCTAGAATTAAATCGGAAGGGCTTCAAGAATTCACCTATGGTAAAGTTGAAATTAGAGCTAAACTACCAGCTGCAGAAGGCACTTGGCCTGCACTTTGGATGTTAGGCGCAAATTACCAAGATGTGGGCTGGCCATTAAGTGGAGAAATAGATATCATGGAACAAACAGGTTGGGATAAAAACACAACCTTAGGAACGTTTCACTGGTTCGATGATGGTACTCAAGAGAATGCAAGCTATGGTGAAACTACCGCTGTAGAAAATGCAGCAACAGATTTTCATTTGTACACCCTTGAGTGGGATGAAGCTGCTTTGACGATTTCATTAGACGATGTGCCCTTTGTAACCTTAACGAATAGTCCTGACTTTCCTTTTAATGAAGACTTCTTCTTTATTATGAATATCGCCATGGGCGGAACTTTGGGAGGAACCATTGATCCAGCATTTACAGAAGCTGTAATGGAGGTGGATTACATTAGAGTATATCAATAAAAAATAGAAACGAATATTTGAGTTAGAGCGTTTTTATAAAAGGTCGAGTTTTTTTGGCTCGACCTTTTATAATCTACGTCGTATTTAATAAAAGCTTACACACAGAAATTTAAACCAACCCATGACTAAAAATCCCATATACATAGGAAATAAATTAGCTTCAAATGATGATTTTGAAGTTAAAGGAGAACTTGTAACACTTCAAAATGAAGCTTATTACAAAATTTCTAATAGCGATAAAATGAGACCATTCTTTATGAGTTTGGTAAGTAACTCTAACCATTGGCTATTTATTTCTAGTAACGGCGCTTTAACTGCCGGAAGAAAAAATGCTAATAATGCGTTATTCCCTTACTATACGGATGATAAGATTACGGAATCATTAGAAACTACAGGGAGCAAAACGATAGTTCAAGTTCATAAAGATGATAAAACATTTTTATGGGAACCATTTTCTAATCGGTATGAAGGGGTTTATACAACACAAAGAAACCTTTACAAAAACAGTTATGGTAATAAAGTACGCTTTGAAGAAATCAATGAAGATTTAGGGTTGACATTTAGGTACCAATGGAGCACTAGTGATCAGTATGGCTTTGTGAGAAAAGCGAATATTATCAATAATTCAAACGCACAGATAGAGGTGACTATTTTAGATGGTATTCAAAATATTCTACCTTATGGTTTAGCTTCAGATTTTCAGAATGCAACTAGTAATTTAATCGATGCCTATAAAAAGTGCGAGTTAGAGGAAGATACAGGAATGGGCATCTTTGCCCTAAGTGCAATCATTGTAGATAGAGCAGAGCCTAGTGAAGCTTTAAAAGCAAATACAGTTTGGTTCTCTGGATTAGAACAGCCAACACACTTAATTTCGTCATTGCAATTAGATAACTTTAGAAACGGCGAGACAATTACCCAAGAAAAAGATATTAGAGCAGAAAAAGGCGCCTATTTTATATCTAAGGATTTAAGTCTAAACCCTAAGTCTGAAAACAGTTGGATGTTTGTCGCTAATGTTAATCAAACCATAAGTGCGATTAATAATATTTCTGAAAAAATAAAAAATAACACCAACCTTGAAGCCCTTATACAACAAGATATTGATGCCGGAACACAAAACCTTCTAGAATTAGTTGGTGCTTCAGATGGGATTCAATTAGGCGATGACCAGTTAAGAAATACAAGGCATTTTGCAAACACACTTTTCAATATTATGAGAGGTGGAATTTTTGATAATGATTACAAAATTGAAAAAGATGATTTTGTAAAATACATGGCTAAAGCTAACGTAGAGATCTCAAAAAGCAAAGAAGATATTTTAGAAGGCTTACCTGAGATTTTCAACCTAGAGTATATTAAAAACATTGCAGATGACGATGCGGATAGCGATTTTAAAAGATTATGCTATGAGTATTTACCATTAAAATTTAGTAGAAGACACGGTGATCCAAGCCGACCTTGGAACAAGTTTTCAATTAACACACGTAGTGAAATAGATGGTTCTAAAATTTTAGATTACGAAGGCAACTGGAGAGATATTTTCCAAAATTGGGAAACATTAGCACATTCTTATCCTGCATTTATGGAAGGTATGATTCATAAATTCTTTAATGCCACAACCTTTGAAGGCTATAACCCTTACCGCGTTACTAAAGATGGTTTTGATTGGGAAGCCATTGAAGAAGATGACCCATGGTCTTATATTGGTTATTGGGGGGATCATCAAATCATTTATTTGCTTAAATTTTTAGAGTTTATAGAGAAGCATTACCCAAGTAAACTGTCGCGTATTTTTACACAAGATTTATTTGTTTACGCAAATGTGCCTTATAAAATTAAGAGCTATCAAGATACCTTAAAGAATCCTAAAGATACGATTGATTTCGATTACAAGTTACATCATAAAATCAATCAAGAAAAAGATAAATTAGGTGCTGACGGCGCTTTATTAAGAGCTGAAAACCATGAAATTTACAAGGTTAATTTAATTGAAAAATTACTTGCAACTGTTTTAGCTAAAGTCTCTAATTTTATTCCAGAAGCTGGTATTTGGTTAAATACACAACGCCCAGAGTGGAATGATGCTAACAATGCTTTAGTCGGTAATGGTGTGTCTATGGTGACTTTATATTACCTCAGACGTTTTATTAACTTCTTTGAAGGGATTGTAGAAAATGCATCAACAGCAGAATACAATCTTTCAGTGGAATTAAAAACGTTTTTTCAAGCAGTAGTTTCAACTTTAGAAGCGAATGAAAGCCTACTCTCAGGAAGCGTTTCTGATACAGCAAGAAAAACCATTTTAGACGGACTTGGTACTGCCGGAAGTAACTACCGATTAAAAATTTATAAAGCCAAATTTACGGGGGATAAGGCATCAATTTCAAAAGCGGATTTATTGGGCTTTTTCAAGGTGTTAAAACATTACTTAGATCATACAATTGTCGCTAATAAGCGTGCAGATAACTTATATCATGCTTATAATTTAATGACGGTTGAAAGTGATTCTGAAATTTCAATTTCCTATTTACCAGAAATGTTAGAAGGACAAGTAGCTGTATTAAGTTCAGGGTATTTAAAGCCAAAAGAAGCGTTGAGTGTATTAGATGGTTTAAAAACTAGTGCCTTATTCAGAGCCGATCAATACAGTTATATTCTATATCCAAATAAGGAATTATCACGTTTTGTAGATAAAAATAATATACCGAAAGCAGCTGTTGAAAAATCAAAATTATTAAAGCAGCTTATTGCAGATAATAATACACAGATTATAGAAAAAGATGCTATAGGACAATTTCATTTTAATGGCAATTTTAATAATGCAGATAGCTTAAAAGCGGCATTAACCAAGTTACCGAAAGAAAAATATAAAGCCCTAATTGAAGCTGAAAAACCATTACTCTTAGCTGTTTTTGAAGACATGTTTGATCACAAATCATTCACGGGACGTTCAGGAACATTTTATGGTTACGAAGGGTTAGGGTCTATTTATTGGCATATGGTTTCTAAATTGTTATTGGCCGTTCAAGAAAACTGTTTGTTAGCGATTAATAAAAAAGAAAGTGAAGAAACTATAGGGCGATTATTAGAACATTACTACGAAATCAACGAAGGTATCGGTGTTCATAAATCACCAAAATTATACGGTGCTTTCCCTACGGATCCTTATTCACACACACCAGGTGGTAAAGGTGCCCAACAACCAGGAATGACAGGTCAAGTGAAAGAAGATATCTTATGTCGATTTGGTGAATTAGGTGTTTTTGTAAAAGAAGGCCAACTATATTTTAACCCAAGGCTCTTAAGGTCTGAAGAGTTTTTAACGGAACCTAAAGAGTTTAGGTATACTAACATCGCTAAAGAGTTAGAAACAATTCAATTACATAAAGGTTCGCTTTGCTTTACCTATTGCCAAGTACCGATAATTTATAAAAAGGAAGAAAGTGATAAGGTAGAAGTTGTATTTAATGATGGCTCTAAATCACAGTTTGAGAATTTAAAGCTTGATGCTCATACCAGTACTAAGATATTTAATCGTACAGGTGAAGTCGTTCAAATTGTGGTTTCAATAAATAAATAATCGAAGGTCCAACATGAAAAATAGTATAAAATCAGCAGTTATTGTTTTTGTAGTGCTACTTGTGTTTTCATGTAACAATACAAAGAAAGAAAATCGAAGTAATGAAACTTTTAACGAAGAAGAAGTTTTAAATGCTGAGCATATACTAGGAAACCCTGAGTATTTGGCAATTTCTTATGGTGGTTATAGAGAAAATGACCGAGACATTCAGCCGACAATTCCGGAGCTTAAGGAAGACATGAAGATTTTGAACGCTATGGGAATTCGGATTCTGAGAACCTATAATGTGCATTACGATCACGCTGAAAATGTATTAAAAGCGATAACCGAATTAAAACAAGAAGATCCTACTTTTGAAATGTATGTGATGCTCGGCATTTGGATAGATTGTAAAAATGCTTTTAGTACAGGTGGTGGAGAACCTAATCATGATGAAGAAAGTGAACGAAATCCTGTTGAGGTTAATACCGCAATTGACTTAGCACAACAATATCCAGATATTGTAAAAATTTTAGCCGTAGGTAATGAAGCTATGGTAAAATGGGCTACCTCGTATTATGTGGAACCTTGGATTATTTTAAAATGGGTCAATCATCTTCAAGGCTTAAAACAAACAGGAGAATTGCCTGAAGATTTATGGATTACAAGCTCAGATGATTATTCGTCTTGGGGAGGTGGAGATGCTATCTACCATACAGAAGATTTAGAAAAATTGGCTAATGCTGTAGATTATATTTCTATGCATACATATCCATTCCATAACTCCCATTACAATTCTGAATTCTGGGAAGTTCCAGAAGATGAAATGCATCTATCGGATAAAGAAAAAATCGATGCCGCTATGATACGTGCCTTCGAGTTTGCAAAAGCACAGTACGATAGTGTTGCAAATTACATGACACATATAGGTGTCAATAAACCTATTCATATTGGTGAAACGGGTTGGGCAACAACGTCTAATGGTCAATACGGTAAAGCAGGATCTAGAGCTACAGATGAATATAAACAAGGCTTATACCATAAGCATTTAAGAGCGTGGACTAACAAAGAAAAAATAGCTTGTTTTTATTTTGAGGCTTTTGATGAACAGTGGAAAGATGCTGCCAATCCTTTAGGTTCAGAAAATCATTTTGGATTAATTAACCTAAACAGTGAAGCAAAATATCCGTTGTGGAACTTGGTTGATAAAGGCATTTTTGAAGGGCTAACTAGAGACGGCAAGCCAATTACCAAAACGTACAATGGAAATCTTGACGCATTAATGAAAGACGTGTTAGTGCCAAAAACAGATTACCCAAAATAAAACACACAATACATGAAAAAACGATTTCTCATACCGCTTGTTTTAATTGCTTTTGTGTCGTGTAAAAATGAAACAAAAAAAGCTGAAGAACCAGTGATTGAACCTGTTTTAGTGAACGATGTTATCTCTATTTCAGAACGCCAATTAATGGTTAATGATGAATTTTATTTAATCAAAGGGATTTGCTATCATCCTGTACCAAAGGGAAGTCCAAACCAAAGAGATTTTAGCACTTTAACCCAAGATTTAGAACTTATGGTTGAGGCAGGTATCAATACCATTAGAGTTTATGCACCAATTACAGAAGAACATGTTCTCGATGAAATTAACGAAGCCGGATTAAAAGTGATTATCGGGTTTGGCTATGACCAAGGTGGCAATTTTGATATCGCTTCAGGATCATTTATAGATTATGTCAATAAATATAAAAACCACAATGCCATTTTAATGTGGGAATTAGGGAATGAATATAATTATCATCCCGAATGGTTTGATGGTGATATTAAAAACTGGTATAAAGCCATGAATGCTGCTGCGGCCGTAATTCATGAAAACGATTCGTCTCATCCTGTAACAACAGCACATGGCGATTTACCAAACGAATTAGCACGCACTATGAGTCCGAATATTGATGTTTGGGGCATGAATGTGTATCGCTCTGTAAGACCAGAAACCATTTTTGAAGAATGGAAAACCGTTAGTAATAAACCGATGTATTTGTCTGAAACAGGTGCAGACAGTTATATGCAAATTGCCAATCAAGGTTATGAGCAAGGGGTTAATGAATTTGCGCAAGCAGATGCCACAACAATCATTTTGAACGCCACTTTTAATGGTCAAGATATTTGTTCTGGAGTCACTTTGTTTTCATTTACAGATGGTTGGTGGAAAGCCGGTAATAACGATGTTCAAGATACAGGTGGAACGGCGCCAAACAGTACAGGAGTCCCTTTTGATGGAAGTCCGAATGAAGAATTTTGGGGCATTGTTGATATTGATAGAAATAAGAAAAAAGTATTTGATGTTGTAAAAGATATCTATACAAGTCATACGAAAACTAAAAATTAAAAATGCAGATATGAAAACATTCGGAAAAAGCATATTGGTACTCTTAATTCTCACCATATTGAGTTGTACGTCAGAAAAAAAAGAAAATAAAAATTTGAAGGTTGAAGTGTATGAAACTTCAGAAAGTGGTAATAAACTAACCCGAATGACTGATTTTTCAAAAGCAGATTCTTCAGCAGTTATTAAAATTTTACCCGAACAAAAGTTTCAAACAGTAACCGGATTTGGAGGGTCGTTTACGGAGTCTTCAGCCTATTTATTAAATCGATTGAGTGAAAAAAATCGTGATACCATTCTTCAGGCTTATTTTGCAGAAGAAGGCGCACGCTATTCCTTGACAAGAACACATATTGCGTCTTGTGATTTTTCTCTCAACAATTACACTTACGCACCTGTTGCAGATGATATGGAATTAGAACATTTCAACATTGATGAGGATCGTGACGATTTAATACCAATGATTAAAGATGCTATGGCAATTTCGCAAGATGGTTTTGAAATCATCGCATCACCTTGGACCTCTCCGCCATGGATGAAGGACAATAAAGCTTACGTAGGTGGAAAATTACTGCCAGAATATAACGATGTATTTGCGCTTTATTTTTCTAAATACTTAGAAGCTTATAAAGCTGAAGGCATTGATGTTTGGGGTTTAACACCAGTTAATGAGCCACATGGCAATGGAAATAATTGGGAAAGTATGCATTTTACACCCGAAGAGGAAACCGATTTTGTTCAAAATCATTTAGGCCCAAAGTTAGAAGCTGATGGCTATGGAGACGTTAATATTCTTGGTTACGATCAAAACCGAGCGGGTTTAGGGGAATGGGTAGATGCCATGTTTAAAGATGAAGCGTCTTCTAAATATTTTGCAGGTACAGCAATTCATTGGTACGAGAGTACATATGATCATTTTCCAGAAGAGTTGCAATATGCACATGAAAAAGCACCAGACAAGTACTTAATAGAAACTGAAGGATGTATCGATTCAGAAGTTCCTGCATGGCAAGATGATGCTTGGTATTGGAAAAAAGAAGCTACGGATTGGGGTTATGATTGGCGTGAAGATGATAAGAAATACTTGCACCCAAAATATGCACCTGTTAACCGCTACGCAAGAGATATTATTGGCTGCCTAAATAATTGGGTAGATGGTTGGGTAGATTGGAATATGGTTTTAGACCGTCAAGGTGGGCCAAACTGGTTCGAAAATTGGTGTGTGGCTCCAGTAATTGTTGACCCTGATGCTGATGAGGTTTACTTTACGCCATTATATTACACCATGGCACATTTTAGTAAATATATAAGACCAGGTGCTGAGGTTATTGGAGTAGAAAACTCAGATGATTCTATTTTAGTCACTGCAGCCCAAAACTCAGATGGTTCTATTGCTGTTGTATTGTTTAATGAGGGTAAAGTTGAAAAACACTTTGATTTAAGCCTGAACAATCAAACAGTAGCGGTTAAAATAAATGGCCAAGCGATACAAACAATTATGATTCCATCTAAAACAGAATAACTATGGCTACAAGAACCAATAAAGTGCCTTTAGGGCAAAAAGTTGCTTTTGGAGTAGGCATGCTTGCTAATCAAATGTTTCCTGCTGTTATTGGTATATTCATTGTTGTTTTGGTAAAAGATTTGGGCTTCCCAGGTTGGATGTGGGGCATTATATCTTTAGTGCCACGACTTTTTGATGCAATTACAGATCCAATTATGGGTTATATTTCAGATAATACAAAATCGCGTTGGGGACGACGACGACAATATGTTTTTATTGGCGCACTCATTATGGGTATTGCATTTATGGTGATGTGGCAATTGTATAGAGATAATCCATTAGATTATAACTTTATATATTTCTTGTTGTGGTCATTTGTATTTTACTTGGGCTTAACCATTTTTAGTGTGCCTTATGTGGCCATGGGTTATGAAATGAGTGATGATTTTCACGAGCGCACCAGTATAATGGCTATAGCACAATGGATTGGGCAATGGGCTTGGGTCATTGCACCTTGGTTTTGGGTGATTATGTATGATCCTGAATGGTACGTGACTGCTGATGTAGCGGTAAGAGAATTGGCCGTTTGGGTTGGCGTTATATTCGCTATTTGTGCTATGATACCTGCTATTTTTATTAAAAGTAGGTCTACCGTTAATGAAAATTATTCGCCACTTACCTTAAAAAATATTGGAGGTAGTTTAAAAGAAATTGGAGATAATTTTGTGGAGGCTTTCAAATCAAAGCCCTTTAAAAAACTTTGTTTTGCTACGTTTTTTGTGTACAATGCCTTTAATACGGTAGCAAGTTTTACGTTTTTTATTATTGTTTATTACCTTTTTAAAGGCGATGCTGCTGCGGCAGGGGTTTGGCCTACACTATTTGGAAGTGTAGGTGCTTTAGTAACCATATTTTTGGTAATTCCTATCGTTGCTAAAATCTCTAAACTATTAGGAAAGAAAAAAGCCTTTATGGTCTCGCAAGGGATTTCTATAATTGGATATGTTATGCTGTGGTTTTTGTTTATTCCAGGAAAACCCTATCTCTTTTTATTCGCTTTACCTTTTTTCTCTTTTGGAATAGGAGGCCTTTTTACACTTATGATGTCTATGACTGCCGATGTAATTGATCTCGATGAATTAAATACAGGTAAACGACGTGAAGGTGTTTTTGGATCCATTTATTGGTGGATGGTAAAGTTTGGTTTTGGAATTGCTGGCGGATTAAGTGGTGCAATTTTATCGATAGTCGGATTTGATTCTGCGGTTAATGTGCAATCAGAAAGTGCATTAATCGGGTTGCGGATTTTCTTTTCAGGATTACCTATTTTAGGAACATTAGCCGCTATGTGGATAATGAATGATTATGATATTGATGAAAAACGTGCAGGTGAAATTCGTGAAGCATTAGATAAGCGAAAGACAGAAGAGGTCTAACTATAGGATAATAGCTATATAGGTTCTTGGTTTATTAGGAAAGCAATTACTAAATCGATCACTAAACACTTTAGAGGTTATGATTGATGCTTCAAAATTAAACGAAGGGGTGTATATTGCTAAAGTTTCAATACATAATGGCAATAAAATTAATAAACTTATTAAAAACTAGTTTAAATTTTTTTTAATAGCAATTAAAGAGCGTATATTTTGCGCTCTTTTTGTTTTAAATAAACAACTGTAAAAATGACAACACTCAAAGAATTAGCTGCCCTTTTAAATATTTCTGTTTCTACCGTTTCTAAAGCGTTAAACGATAGTCATGAAATTAGTGAAAATACAAGAGTTCGTGTTAAGGAATTAGCAACGAAATTAAACTATAAACCCAATCGGATAGCGCAGCAACTTAAAACAAATAAATCTAAAACTATTGGAGTTATTTTGCCAACAGTTACCAACCCATTTTTTGCCGAAGTATTGCATGGTATTGAAATGGCAGCAACAAATAGTGATTACGACATTATAGTTTGTCTTTCTAATGAAACTTTGCACAAAGAAAAACGAAGTTTAGAGTTGTTGTCTAATGGTAGTGTTGATGGGTTTATTATGGCTGTAGCAAGAGAAAGTCAAGTAAAAAAGAATACGGACCATATTAAGGCAACAATTGAAAGTAAACTTCCTGTCCTAATGTTTGATCGTGTTGTTAATTCAATTGAATGTAATAAAGTAATTGTAGATGATTTTCAGTCGGTATACGATGCTACCGAACATTTAATAGTTAAAGAACAACGTAAAAATATTCTATTGGTAAGTAATATTGAAGAGCTTAGTGTTGGTAAATTGAGAATTCAGGGCTATACCAAAGCCTTAGAAGATTATAATTTAAAACCAGAAATTTTAAAATTAGATCATGCCGTTGATTTTGATGTTGAGAAAAAAATATGTGACTATCTAAAGGCGAATAGATCAATTGATGCTATTTTGTCTATTGATCATGTTACAGGAATTGTAGCCATTAATATGGCTAAGAAATTAGGGATAGATATTCCTAAGAAACTGTCTATTGTTGGTTTTGGTTATGAGCACACACAATTATTATCAAGTCCAAGAATTTCAATTATCCATCAGAAAGCACATAAGATAGGTGAAATGTCAGCCCAACTACTAATTGATAATATTAATAACGAAGATTTAAAACCGCGAACAATAGTGGTGCCTAGCGAGCTTAAGCTGAGTGATTCTGTTAAGTAGTTTAAATTTTAAACATAAAAAAAGCCTGATGAAAATCAGGCTTTTTTTATGTTTATGAATAGTATCTTACAATCCATTAACTTTACCTGCAGCTTCGTTTACAGCATCAGTTCCTGCTTTTTTAGCATCATCAACAGCGTCTTTACCAGCTTCAATAGCACTGTCTCCAGTCGCTTTTGCTTTGTCAACAGCATCATTAGTAGCTTCTTCTAATTCATCAGCCATATCTTCAGCTTTATCTTCAATACTATCAACAGCTTCTTCTGTAGCAGCTTCAGCATCTTCTAATGCTTCGCTAGAAGTTTCGGCAGCATCTTCTAAAGCATCGTCCATAGTTTCAACGGCTTCGTCAATTGATTCTCCAGCATCATCCATTGCGCCTTCAATTTTATCTTCAGTTTTTTCCTTTGTATCTCTACAAGATGTAAATGATAATCCTAATACAGCAACTAGTGCTAAACTTAATACAACTCTTTTCATTTTAATAGTTTTAGTGTTAATTTTAGTTAATATACGAATTTAATAATTTGAAATAAATTTTAACTTTTTATTTGGTTTTTTTGACGTAAATATGAATTATATACGTTTCAGTTTGTTGATTTGGATGTTGTTTAGGCCTTTTTTTTGACTTCTAATACTTTTATTGTTCTAATGAAATTATATTTACTAAAGTAATTCCTTCAAAATAGATAAGATATGGCATCACCAAAATCTAATTATAAGACACTTTTTTTGTTTACAGTTCTTTGTTTTTCAATTTTAAGCTATTCTCAAAACAATAAGTCAGAGAAAAATATTATAAAAGCGGTTGATAAACATACGCATAGCGCTATAGCTTTAATTAAGAAAACGGTAAATATCAATAGTGGCACTATGAATTTTGAAGGTGTAAAAGAAATCGGAAGTTTGTTTAAAAATGAATTAGATAAATTAGGCTTTAAAACCGAATTAACAAATGGTGATGCTTACGGAAGAGCCGGACATTTAATAGCAACAAGACAAGGGAAAAAAGGTCCTAAGGTTTTATTAATTGGTCACTTGGATACCGTATTTGAATTGGATAGTCCTTTTCAAGAATACACCATGATTAACGACTCTATAATGAAAGGGCCTGGAGTTGCTGATATGAAAGGGGGTAACGCTATTATAATTTTAGCCATGCAAGCTTTAGAAGATGTCGGACTCTTAGATGAGCTTTCTATAGAAATTGTAATGACTGGTGATGAAGAAAAAAGTGGTCGTCCTTTAAACTTATCTAAAAAGGACTTAATTGATGCAGCCAAACGAGCAGATATTGCTTTAGGTTTTGAAAATGGAGATAATAATCCAAAAACCATTGTGGTATCTCGAAGAGGGTCTACCGACTGGAAACTGAAAGTAACCGGAAATTCTGCGCATTCTTCTCAGGTTTTTACAGAAGCAATTGGCACAGGTGCCATCTATGAAACGTCGAGAATTTTAAATGAATTTTACAAGCAACTTGCCAATGAAAAAGACCTTACGTTTAATCCCGGATTTATTATTGGAGGAACTAATTTACAGGAAAATGAAGATGGCACAGGAGGAAACGCCTCTGGAAAAACAAATGTGGTGTCGCAAGAAACAGTTGTTCGTGGTGATTTACGTGCCGTTTCTTTAGAGCAATTGAAAAAAGCTAAAGCAACGATGACAAAAATTGTTTCAGAAAATTATCCGAAAACCAACGCGGAATTAAGGTTTTCTGATGGTGCATATCCGCCATTAACCAAAACAGAAGGTAATGTAATACTATTAGGGTATTATAATATGGTAAGCGAAGATTTAGGTTTTGGATCTGTTACGGCTGTAAATCCTAGAAATGCAGGTGCCGCAGATATTTCATTTACGTCAGAATATGTGGATATGGCAATCGATGGATTAGGACTTACAGGTGGAGGTGATGATCATACCATTAATGAAACAGGAAATCTAAATACCGTAGCAACACAAGCAAAAATTACAGCAGTTTTAATGTACCGTTTGGTGAATTCGAAAATGTAAAAAAATTAATACAATGGACTTATTTAATTCAGAAATAGCATCTAACCTTTTACCGTTTGATGGTGAAGTAAGTTATTACGGTTCCATAATGTCTATTGAAAAAGCACAAGATTATTATGATAAATTGCTTCGTAATATCAATTGGGAGAATGATAAGGCCATCATCTTTGGAAAACTGATTATTACCAAACGTAAAGTAGCTTGGTATGGCGATCAACCTTTCGATTATACCTATTCTAAAACGACCAAGTCGGCTTTACCTTGGAACAAAGAGCTGTTAGAACTCAAAGAAATGGTAGAACAGAAAACAGGTGAAACTTTTAACTCGTGTTTACTCAACTTATATCATAATGGAGAAGAAGGCATGGCTTGGCATAGTGATGGTGAAAAGGATTTAAAGAAGAATGGCGCCATAGGGTCGTTAAGTTTTGGTGCGGAACGTAAATTCTTGTTTAAACATAAAGTGACCAAGCAAAATGTAGCCGTTCATTTAGAAAAAGGAAGTTTATTAGTGATGAAAGGCGTAACACAAACCCATTGGTTACATCGCTTACCACCGACAAAAAAAGTAAAAACACCAAGGATAAATTTAACTTTCAGAACCATAGATTTAAAATCTAAAGATTCAAATAATTCATAATTTTAAGCACTGCTCCTGTGTTAGAATCGATATAGGATTTGGTAATATCACCTTGTTTTTTTCGTGAATTAGCATCTGTAATTAAAGTGTTTAAAGTTGCGTTAAATAAAGAAGCGCTTGAAACACTTGTAACACCTCCTAATTCAATTAAAGTCTTTGCTTCAGGAAACTTTTCGTAGTTTTTTCCAATTAAAATAGGGATTCCAAAAACAGCAGGTTCTAAAATATTATGTAATCCTGTTGTACCAGCACCACCGCCAACATAGGCAATATCGGCGTAACTATAGACTTTACTTAAATAACCAATAGTATCTAATATAAACACGTTATAATCGGCTAAATTTTCGTTTTCATTTAACTCTGAATAACAAATCGTTTTTACGTTTAATTGTGATTTCAACGAAGCCACATAGCTCGATTTAATATTATGTGGTGCAATGATAAACTTTAAATTTGGGTGTTTATGAGAATTGATAAAATCCATGTATAACTTATCATCTTCTGGCCAAGAGCTTCCAAAAACCACACACAGATTGTCGTTTTTAAAAGCTTCAATAAAAGAAACTGAATTATCTGTTTTAAGTTGATTAGAAACCCGATCAAATCGTGTATCTCCTGAAACGGAAACAGAATTGTAATTTATCTGTTGAAGTAATGCTTTAGAGTTTTCCTCTTGTGTAAAAATATGTTGGAAACCAAATAAAGCAGATTTCATATAACCGCCATACCATTTAAAAAAAGCTTGATTTTTTCTAAAGACAGCCGAAATTAAAATGGCATTTAAATCACGTTTTTTTATTTCATGTAAAAAGTTAGGCCATATTTCATATTTCACAAATAAGATATAATCTGGATTCACTAAATCTAAAAAGCGTTTGGCATTTGCAGGCGTATCTAGTGGAAGGTAAACAACAACATCTGCTATCTCAGTGTTTTTTCTAACCTCATAACCCGAAGGTGAAAAAAAAGATATTACCACTTTGTAATTGGGATGCTTTGCTTTTAAAGCTTGAAAAACAGGTAAGCCTTGTTCGTATTCGCCCAAAGAAGCACAATGAAACCAAAAGGTTCTATCTTTTGATTTAACCACATGTTTAAGCTTTGAAAATGTAGATTTTCTTCCAATAACGCCTTGTTTCAATTTAGAATTGAATAACGCTACAATTTTAATAATAAAACTTGCCAAGTAAATTCCTATGGAATAGAGTCTTTTCAAAAAACAAAGATTTATGCTAAAATACACTTCTTTCAATTAATGGCATTGTATTAAATAGTTCAATTTTTAGGGGGGTAAAAATCCGTGTTTTAAAATGTTTTAGGGTTAACGGCGTTATCTAAAAAGAAATATTAAAACACAAGTTAAGTTCATTGCTATAGCGCTCACAATTTCGTATTTTCGCTTAGAGCTTTTAGCTTGTTTATTTACACATTAAAATGTAGTCTTTAGAATGAAAAAAATACAGATGGTTGACTTACAAAGTCAGTATGCCAAAATTAAAGATATAGTAGATCCTTCGATTCAAGAAGTTATGGATAGTGCCGCTTTTATCAACGGCCCAAAAGTGCATCAGTTTCAAAAAAATCTTGAAGATTATTTAGGGGTTAAGCACGTTATTCCTTGTGCCAATGGCACAGATGCGTTACAAATTACTATGATGGGCTTAGGTTTACAACCCGGAGACGAGGTGATTACAGCCGATTTTACCTTTGCAGCAACCGTTGAGGTGATTGCTTTATTGCAATTAACGCCTGTTTTGGTAGATGTAGATCCGGTAACTTTTAATATTGATGTTGAGGCAATAAAAAATGCAATCACACCAAAAACAAAAGCTATAATACCTGTTCATTTATTTGGTTTACCAGCAGAAATGGATGCCATTATGGCGTTAGCAGAAGAACATAATTTATATGTTATTGAAGATAATGCACAGGCTATCGGCGCGAGCTATACACACAAAGATGGTAGTAAAACTAAAACAGGTGCTATAGGTCATGTAGCTTCTACGTCTTTTTTCCCTTCTAAAAATTTAGGCTGTTATGGCGATGGCGGTGCTATTTTTACAAACGATGATGACTTAGCCCATACTATTAGAGGTATTGTAAATCATGGTATGTATGAACGCTATCACCATGATGTCGTTGGTGTAAATTCACGTTTAGATGCTATACAGGCTGCAGTTTTAGATGCAAAATTACCGCACTTAGATACTTATAATAAGGCGAGACGTAATGCAGCAAGAAAATATAATGAAGCCTTTAAAAATCATCCGAATATCGTGACTCCTACTGGTTTAGAGCAAGATGATAATGATGATGCACACGTGTTTCATCAATATACCCTAAATCTTAAGGGTGTTGATCGTGATGCTTTGGTAGCCCATTTACAAGCTAACAACATTCCATGTGGCGTTTATTATCCAATTCCATTACATTTACAAAAGGCTTACCAAGATGAGCGTTATAATGAAGATGATTTTACGGTAACTAATCAGTTGATTAAATCGGTTATTTCACTTCCTATGCACACAGAGTTAGATGATGAACAAATTGAATTTATCACAAGCACAGTCTTAAACTTTATAAATAGTAATAAATAATATTCTTTATTTTTGAGACGTTAAGTTTAGCACACGTTTTAAATCAACTAAAAACAAAGTATTATATATGAAAATTTTAGTAACAGGAGGTCTTGGCTTTATTGGTTCTCATACCGTTGTAGAATTACAAAATGAAGGTTTTGAAGTCGTTATTATAGATGACTTATCTAACTCTACAATCGAAGTTTTAGACGGAATAACTGCGATTACCAATAAAAAACCACTGTTTGAAGAGTTAGACTTAAAAGTAAAGCCAAACGTTCAAGATTTTTTTAAACGTCATCATGATATTGTTGGTGTCATTCATTTTGCGGCAAATAAAGCGGTTGGAGAAAGTGTTGCTGAGCCATTGATGTATTATGAAAATAATATTTCGACCTTGGTTTATATTCTTCAAGAATTAAAAAAATTAAATAAGAAAAACTTTATTTTTAGTTCATCGTGCACGGTTTATGGTCAAGCAGATGAATTACCTATTACTGAAAATGCTCCTGTTAAACCTGCAGAATCGCCTTATGGAAACACCAAGCAGATTGGTGAAGAAATTATTAGAGACACTTGTAGAGTAAATGGCGATATTAAAGCTATTGCCTTACGTTATTTTAACCCGATTGGTGCGCACCCTTCAGCAGAAATAGGCGAGTTACCAATAGGTGTGCCTCAGAATTTAGTACCTTATATTACACAAACTGGTATTGGTATGCGTGAGCAATTATCGGTGTTTGGTGGTGACTATCCAACTTCCGATGGAACTTGTGTACGCGACTATATTCATGTGGTTGATTTAGCAAAAGCACATGTTGTGGCATTGCAACGTTTATTAGAGGGGAAAAATGATTCTAATTTTGAATTTTTCAACCTCGGAACAGGAACAGGAAGCACTGTTTTAGAAGCCGTACAGTCTTTTGAGCGTGTTTCAGGCCAATCGTTAAACTATAAAATTGTAAATCGTAGAGAAGGGGATGTTACAGCAGCATATGCTGAAACATCTAAAGCTAATAATGTGCTAGGCTGGAAAACAGAACTAACGCTAAACGATGCTATGGCTTCTGCTTGGAAATGGGAGCAAAAAATTAGAAGCAAATAAGCTTTAAGCGCTTTAATTTATTTTTTGAAATAAAGTTTTTAGCTTTCTTAATATTATAAAAATCGGCTGTGTTTATTAAATACAGTCGATTTTTTATTGAAATTTAACTTATTGAATGTGTAAATTAAGGTCGTTAATGTTGCGAATATACTAGCTTTTGCTCAAGCTAACATCGAATACGATAATATAAAATATTGTTAATCAGGTTTTAACATTGATTTCTTGGAGTTGACTACTAATATTCGTTATTTTGTAGGGAATGATAATTGAATAACATGAAACTGATTAGTATTAAACGAGAGACCAAAACTGAAGGTCGCTTCACAAAAAAAATGGGTGTATTACAAACAAATGTCACCTACATTAAAAAACGATTTTTAAGTATTCCTTACAAAACGCTTCACAAGTACCGTGAAACGTATTATGGTGAAGTTAAAGATTGTGATGATTGTCGCTTGGCGCGTTAAGCCGAAACCTTTTCTTTTTTCTTACTGTTAAATACACCACTGAATAATAACATTATCATTCCAGCGGTAACAGACATATCAGCAACATTAAAGATGCCTGTTTTAAATACACCACCTAAATCTATAAAAAAGAAGTCTGTAACTTGACCAAATACAATACGGTCAAAAACATTGGCAATACCTCCACCTACAATACAACAAAAAGCAATAAGACTTAAGCGGTCTAATTCTTTGGTTTTAATGATGTAGTAAATTACATAACCTAAGACTAGGGTTGGTAATATAAGTAAGAATATCAATCTTAACGTGGGGTCCATATCACTTCCCATACCTAGAAAAGCACCTTTATTTTCTACCCATATTAATTGAAAATAATCTCCAATAACATCAATCTGTTTTCTAAAAGTTAGTGTGTTCCTAACAATGACTTTAGAAATTTGGTCAATAGCAATGTTAAAAATAATAAGTAGTACAATAAATAAGTTTCTATTCAAACCAGATAGGGATTTTAAGCATTAGTTTCAAAAGTGGCCGAAGCAGTTTCTGCGCCTCTATGAATTTTCTTTACTAAACCTTGCAATACTTTGCCAGGACCAACTTCTGTAAAATGTGCTGCGCCGTCAGCAACCATTTGTTGTACAGATTGGGTCCAACGCACAGGAGCAGTTAACTGCGAAATTAAATTAGCTTTGATTTCGTTTTCATCTGTAATTGCAGAAGCAGTTACATTTTGGTATATCGGGCAGTAAGGTTTACTAAATGTTGTATTTTCAATAGCTGCAGCTAATTCTTCGCGAGCAGGCTCCATTAATGGTGAGTGAAAAGCACCACCAACAGGTAATACTAAAGCACGTCTAGCTCCAGCATCTTTTAGGGACTCACAAGCTTTATTAATCGCCTCAACCTCACCAGATATTACTAATTGGCCAGGGCAGTTATAATTTGCAGCAACCACCACACCTTCGGTTGAAGCACAAACTTTTTCAACAAGCTCATCTTCTAAACCTAAAACAGCAGCCATTGTACTTGGCTGTAATTCACAGGCTTTTTGCATGGCCTGAGCACGTTGCGAGACTAATTTTAATCCGTCTTCAAATGTTAAAGCTCCTGCAGCAACTAAAGCAGAGAATTCACCAAGGGAATGACCAGCAACCATATCGGGTTGAAAACTATCTCCAAGTGTTTTAGCTAAAATTACGGAATGTAAAAAGATGGCCGGTTGGGTAACCTTCGTTTCTTTTAAGTCTTCAGCAGAGCCTTCAAACATGATATCTGTAATGGCAAAACCTAATATTTTATTAGCTTTTTCAAATAATTCTTGTGCTAAAGGTGATTTTTCGTAAAGGTCTAATCCCATTCCTGAGAATTGTGCGCCTTGACCTGGAAATATATATGCGTTCATTTGATATTAAATTTGATACGCGAAAATAATAATAATTTATTTAAACCGCTTGTATATATACCGTATTCAATACTATAATTTATTGCTTTTTATGGTGCTTATAATTGAATTTTAACAAGAATAAGGATGCTTTATATAAAGCATCCTTAAAACTAACCCCTTAATTAATTTTATTCTTGTTTTGAATGTTATGCGTGTACGTTAAGAAATTTTAGAATGTACATGCAAAGACTTAATTTTTTTGATAGCTTTTAATTGCCCTTTTTTGAGAGCTTAAGGATTTTGCTTTAATAGGGTTTGTATTCTAAAGTTTATTATTTTAAATGCATATATAATTATAAAAATATATGTTATAGCTTTTACATTACTAATCGGATACTAACCTAATAGATTAAGTTGTGCCAGAATTATAATTTGCACAGTAATAAGTGTTACCGATGAGGCAATTAGTATACCAATTAAAATAGATTTTTTTTTCATGATAAGTAGGTTCTTAGTTCTATACAATAGTAGCGTATAATTTAAAGTCGAAAAAAAAAATGTCGTGAAGTACCGAGTTTTGTCCGTAAATAATTAAAGTTTAATAGTGATAAGTAATCCGTGTTATGGCTTTCTAATAAAATTTACGATGCGATTCTATGCTTAAAGAGAGTTATATCTTTTTTTAAAAGTTTCTCTATAGGTATTAGATATTGGTATTTTTTGGTTATTAATATGAATAAGCGTTCCCTTTACGCTATCAATATTGTCAATTTTAACCGCGTAAGACCTATGAACACGGCATACACCTTCAATCTTGTTTTTTTTAATAAAAGTGTCAATGCTATCTCTTTTTAAATATTTTTTTGTGCTGGTATGGATTTCTATATACTTATCTGAAGATTCAATATAAAGTAAATCATTCGTTTTAACTTTATGTAATTCATGACCAATTTTGATTGTAAAATAGGAATTGTTTTTAAGGTGTCGATCGATTACAATATTCAAAGTAGAATAAATACTAGCTTCGTTGAATGGTTTTAGTAAATAGCCATCAGGAATTAATTTTGAAGCTTCCTTAACCGTAGAGGCATCAGCAAAGGAGGTGAGAAATATAAAAGGAATGTTTAAATGGTCATTGATGTATTGTGCAATTTCAAAACCTTGATTTCTACCATGCATATTTATGTCTAATATAGCAATATCAGGGCGTTCTGTTTTTAATGCTGCTATAGCGCTTTCAGCATTAAATGCTATTGCTGTAACTTCATAATCTAAATCTTCTAAAATACTATTCAATTGCTCTGAGATGAATACATCATCATCTGCAATTAAAACTTTTATTTTTTTGTTATCTCGCATTAAAAGTGATTTTTATAGCAAAACCATTGGAATTACAAATGGTTGTTTTTCCAAGTAATTGTCTAGTGGCTATTGAGTAGATTAACTTTAATCCAAAAGATTTTGTGGTTGTTATATCTATTGTTTTTGGTAAACCGATACCGTTATCAGCGTAGTCAAATTGTATGGTGTCATCCTTTTTTGAAATACTAATTTTTACTTCTTTCGTCTTGGTTTTAGGCCAAGCATATTTGATGCTATTTGTAATCAATTCATGCAATATAAACCCTAAAGCTTGCGCCTGTTCTACATCTACCCATAGATTGTTGCCTTGCACGGTAAAATTATCATTTTCTAATTGAATAGGGGACAGTAATAAATGCATGATATTATTAAAATATTCTACTATGTCAATCTGCCTATAATTCCCTTTTTGATACATTTTTTGATGTGCTAATTGCATAGCATCGATTCTCGTTTTACTATCAATTAAGGCTTCCTTAGCAATCTTATTTTCTGTGTTTTTAGATTTCAAATACAATAAAGAGGCGACTATTTGCATATTGTTTTTTACGCGATGGTGCACTTCTTTTAATAAGATTTCTTTGTCGTTTAAAGCCTCTTCAATGGTTTTGTTTTTTTGAGAAAGTACTGCTGCAACTTTCTTTTTTTGGTTGTAAAAATATGTAATGCATAAAACGATGAGTAGAAGGATTATAATACTAGAAATAGCAGTGTAGATTTTTAATTTATTACGTTCTTCTTTCTGATCATAGTTAAATTGAAGTAATTTAATTTCATTGACTTTATTGATGCTATCTGCTATAGATTTTTGTTGATAAACGTCTTTAATTTCAAGACGAATAATGTTTCTAATGCCTTCTTCACTTCTAATTTTGTTGCTATAGCTATTAAATTCTTTATAGTAAGCTATAGCTTTAGCTAAATCTCCTTGATTTTCATAAGCTCTACCAAGGCCTAAACTTGCTAATTTTAGAGTGTTAATATGGTTTGTGATTTTAGCAATATTGTACGCTTTTTGGTAGTATGTAAAACTTTCTTTTTTTTGATTTAAGACTTGGTAGGTTTCTGCGGCAATAATATAAGCTTTATCTAAATCTTCTTTGATTTTTAGACTTTCAAATTGTGTGATAGCTAGTGTAATATTATTTTTAGCTTCTTTAATTTGGTTTTTCTGTAAATTAATATGGGCTAAATTGGCTCTTACTTTTGCCTCTAGTATAGTAGCTTTACTAGTTATGGCTATATGTAAAGCTTCCTTATAATTAATTTCTGCCTTTTCTAAGTTTTTAAGTTCTTGATGTAATTCTCCTAATTTTTTTAGTGAATTAATAAGTCTATTATTGTTGGTTAATTTTTTTGCGTATGCTATGGCTTTTAGATAGTTTTTTTCAGCAGTCTGGTATTCTTTAATGGTAATATTTACATCACCAAGACTTTCATAAATTGAGGCCTTATATCCAACATAATTATGGTCTATGCAAAAATTTAAAACTTCTTCAAAAGTTTCTAAACTTAGTCTATAATGCCCTTGCGCCTCATATATTTCTCCAATATTAATTTTGGACCTAGCGTATTCTACATTTATACCGTGTTTATTTGCAATTTCTAGACTTTTAAAATGGTAGTCTAAAGCTAGTGACGTGTTTCCTATACTATTATTTAAGTTGCCTAAGTCACCATAAATTTTTGCAACTCCAGAATAAATCTTGTGTTGTATAGAGAAATCTAAACCTTCTATTAACGTGATTTTAGCATTCTCAATTTGACCTAACATCAAATAAGAATGTCCTAAAAAATGATAAGCTTGAGATGTTCGTTTATAATGCTTACTCGTCTTTGCTAATTTTAAATACTCAGCGCTATACTTTAGGCCTTGATTAAAATCTAAATAAACTGTTTTCCAACAACAATAACTAAAAGCTTTGAGCCTAACATCCATTGGTTTAGTAACGTTGGAGGCAACGTAATAAGCAGAATCTATGGCTTGCTGCTTCTGTGCGTCTACCTGAGAAACTCCTTTAATTGTAATAAACAACGCTATTAGTAAATAGATGTATTTCATTTTATAAACGTGCTTTTTTTACAATGGATTAAGGTATACATAGCGTTAAAAGTTAGCCGTTGCTGCTTCTGCACAGCGTTCACCATCCATAGCTGCAGAAATAATTCCACCAGCATAACCACCACCTTCACCGCAAGGAAATAGGTTGGTAATTTCAGGGTGTTCTAATGTTTCATTTCTTGGAATGTTTACAGGTGATGAGGTTCTAGACTCTACACCAATAATATTAGCTTCTTCAGTGTAATAACCTTTCATTTTTTCACCAAATGCTTTAAACCCTTTACGTAAGGAACCTCCAATTATTTTTGGTAATAGAGAATGTAAAGGTGCCGATTTTAAACCGGGTTGATATGAAGTTTCATTTAAGCTTGAAGACAATTTACCTTCAACAAAATCGGTGAGTCGTTGAGCAGGAGCAGACTGTCGTCTTCCGCCTGCAGTAAAAGCTAAACGCTCTAAATCTTTTTGGTATTCTAGCGCTTTTAAAGGGCCAAAATGTTCATATTTATAAAGGTCTTTATCAGCATTAATTTCTGTGACAATACCAGAATTAGCAAACTTATTATTTCGTTTTGAAGGTGACATACCATTGACCACAACTTCGCCGTTGGCTGTAGCTGCTGGAACGATAAATCCACCAGGACACATACAAAAAGAATACACACCTCGGTGATTCACTTGCTCTACTAAGCTGTATGACGCTGCAGGTAATAATTCATCTCTTGGTTCGCCTTTGCAATGGTACTGAATACCATCTATAATATCTTGCGGATGTTCTACCCTAACACCCATGGCAAACGATTTGGCCTCCAATTTAATCTTTTTGTCATTTAGCAAGTAGAAAATATCTCTTGCGGAATGCCCTGTGGCTAAAATGACTTTTTCAACGTCTAGTTCTTTATCATTTTGAAGTTGAATGGCAACAATTTTATTATGCTTAATGGTGAAGTCAGAAACTCTAGATTCAAAATGAACTTCACCACCAAACTTGATGATATTTTCTCTAATATTCTGAACGACTTTAGGTAATTTATTCGTGCCAATATGTGGATGGGCATCTACTAATATTTGATCCGTGGCACCATGATAAACTAAATTCTCAAAGATTCGTCTAACGTCGCCTCGTTTTAAACTTCGCGTGTATAATTTACCGTCAGAATAAGTGCCAGCACCACCTTCGCCAAAACAGTAATTTGAATCTTCATTTACAAAATGATCTTGATTAATGGCTTTTAAATCACGTCGGCGATCTTGCACATTTTTACCGCGTTCTAAAACAATGGGTTTATAACCTAACTCAATACAACGCAAGGCGGCATACATGCCTGCAGGTCCGAAACCAATAATATGAACCGGTTTGGCGTTAGAAACATCTTTGTAATCAAAATGATAGTCTGAGGTTTCAGGCATGGGCTCATTGATAAACACTTCAACTTTATAATTAAATATAATGTTACGCTTACGTGCATCAATTGATTTTCGTAGAATTTTTATGCCTGAAATTTCTGAAGTCTTCACGTTTAAATCATGTGCTGCTTTTTTTAGCAAGCCATCAGGTTGTCGTTCTTGGTGTAAACTAATGCGTAGTTGTAAGGCTTTTATCATGTTGCAAAATTAAAGAAAAGAAATCGTATCTAAATTTTTAATTAAGTTGAGCTTCTGTTTATATTAAAACACAAAAAAACCACGCGATTAGGCATGGTTTTTTAAGAACTTTATGGAACGTAAATTATGGTTTTGACTGTGGTTGATCTCTGTTGATTTCAGAAATGTCAATATCAGTAGCTTCTACACCAAGTAAGTGTTTGCTAAAATGATCAGCACGCAGCCAAAATGAATATTCTGTCATGTTTCCAAAACTATGACGCTGTCCTGGCATTAGCATAAAATCGAAACGTTTGTTCGCTTTAATTAAGGCGTTTGCCATACGTATAGTTCCCCCTGGATGCACATTATTATCTACATCACCTGTAATAAGCATTAAATTTCCTTTAAGGTTTTTTGCTAAAGATTGGTTATCGTCAATAAGGTATTTGTATTTGGTGTTGCCATCATCGTCCATTTCTTCTTGTACACCATGATGTGTTTCACTCCACCAACTGTTATAAATGTTATTGTCGTGGTTTCCGGCAGAAGATACTGCGGCCTTAAAGAAATCTGGGTAGACTAACATAGCAGCAGTTGACATAAATCCACCTCCTGAATGACCATAAATGCCCACTTTCTCAATGTCTATAAAATCATTTTGGTCGGCAAGTTGCTCAGCAACATGTCTTTTATCAGCTAAACCATAATCTCTAAGGTTGCCATAACCATAGTTATGATACCATTTAGAACGGTCTGGATGCCCACCACGATTCCCCATAGTGACGACAATAAATCCAACTTGTGCCATACGGTCTACACGATCCATTCTAATAGAAAACGATTTATTTACGGCTTCCGTCTGTGGCCCAGGATAAACATATTCTAATAGTGGATATTTTTTTGTTTCATCAAAATCATAAGGTTTGTACATCACGCCGTAAATATCGGTTATACCATCATCGGCTTTCATTTTAAAGGTTTCAGGAAATTGATAACCGGTGGCCATTAATTGTGATAAATCGGCCTCTTCCAATGTCATAATTAGCTTACCTGTACTCGATCTTAATTCTGATTTAGGAACGGTATTTACTCTAGAATAGTTACTCACAAAATAAGCATTAGAATCTGACATGTCAGTACTTGAATTAAAATCACCAGGATTTAAAGCCTTTAGTCCAGTGCCATTTAAGTTAACACTATACATGTGCTCATAATAAGGGTCTTGGTCTTTAGGAATGCCATGAGCAGTGAAGTAAAGCGTACGGCTTTTTTCGTCTACTCCAATAGCACGTTCTACATGATAGGAACCTGAAGTGATTTCATTTTTTAAATTGCCTTCAATATCATATAAATAATAGTGTGCCCAACCCGAACGTTCTGCCCAATGTAGCATTTCTGTTTCGTTATTAAGTAATACTAATGGTCGCGATTCTATATAGGTATTAAAACGCTCTTCAATTAAAACTTTGGTTTCACCTGTATTGATGTCTGCCACACAGATATCTAATTTTTTACGATCTCTACTGATGGTGCTGTAATAGATTTTTCCTTTTTTAGATAACAATAATGATGGATTAAAGTCATCATCATAGCTTGATTTTTTACGTGGCTCACGATACACTTGAATACTTTGTTGTTTCACCGTATCGAGTTGCACTTGGATATTTGATTTAGAAGGGATATCAAATACATGAAGTTCGGTTTTATAATATTCGTCTTCACCTGGCATATGATATTTGTAAGTCTCTAGAGTAGGTCTTTTTCCAGAGGTGGTGTTTATTACCCACAGGTCATTGATATGTCTTGAATCTGTTCTTTGGAACACAAATTTTTTGGAATCATGAGACCAAATACCACGAACAGATTTACGTTTATCTTTGTTTTTTAGTTTCGTTTCGTTGTTTTCACCTCTTCCACTGCTACCATAGCCATAGTTTTCCTCACCATCTGTAGTCCATTGGTTTTCTACAATAGTCGTATCTTTTTCATTTTCTACAGCTTTTAGAAAGTTTTCCTTATCCATCCAATATAAATTATGGTGTTTAGAAAATAATACTACCGAGCTGTCTGGAGCAATGTTAGCCCACTTTTTCCAGTCTTCTTTTTCTTTTTTCTTATTACTAACAACTGTTAAACCATTACTACCAAGTCGGTATTCAAAATGATATACTTTATTAACTTTTTTTGCTTTTTTAGCTTTGCCTTTTTTCTTTTTGTCTGTTTTGGTAGAATCTGTATCTTTTGTGTTTTCTGTTTCAGCATTGTCGTCTTTATCTTCTTTTTCTTCATCCACTTTTTCGGTTGATGTTACATAAAAACGGATAGCGGTTTCATTTTTTACAAATTCAAAATTGAATCTTGGTAAATGTTTGGCGTCGTAAGGGTCTTTTGTGATTTCAGTGAGCCATTTTGCCATTTTTTCATTATCAAAAAGCTCTTTTTTAGATTTTTTATCGGCATCAACAATATAATATTTAGAGCCTTCAGTGGTTTTGTATTGGTACCAAAATCGGTTGCCGTTTTTTAGCCAATGCGGTCTTACAGAAGTAGAATGCACTAATTTTCCTAAATTAGTTGGCGAATATTTTGCAGCAGCTCTGTAATTAGGTGTTGGCGTTTGACTTTCTTTAGGATTGTTTTGTGCATTTATTAAACTAAAGGATAAGCTTAGTGCGAGTAGAACTAGTAATCTTTGCATGCTTTGCGTGTTGGTTTAAGATGAGTATATTTCATGAGTTGACTAAAATACTTGGAATAATATAAAATTGGTAAATATTTAACATTAGCCTAACGAATTAAAAGTAGACCTTTTTCATCGCAATGATAATTGATGACTAAATTTTATTGAATAATTAGAAGAGTTCCTCATTAAAGAAACGGTTTGTTTAGATTTTTTAATTAAAATTTATATATGATTAAATTAAAAAGTATCTTACTTTTTTTAAAGAAATATAAATGTCTATTTTTAAAAAAGACCCTTTACAGATTATTGTTTTTTCTAGTTACGGAACTAATTCTCACTTCTATGCTAGAGGTAGGGCTTTAGAAGATGAATCTATAAATTTAGAAGCCAATAATACTTGGCAGCTCATAGTTAATTCATGGAAACGATTTGCTACAGATGAAATTAAACACGTAGCGCTAGACCTAAAATTACCCAACAATAAAATTTTAAAAGCTAAAACCGATTATAAAGGATATTTTAAAATAGAAGCTGACTTTGAAGACTTAAAAACATTAACTAATGCTGAAGGTTGGTTATCCTATGAATTGTCGTTTAAAGACACGAATGTAAAGTACACCATTCAGAATAAAAATCGGTTTCCGGGTGAATTATTAATACCTTCAAGTCAGGCACAATTTGGTGTTGCAAGCGATATTGATGATACAATTTTACATACAGGTGTTGTTTCCTTATTAAAATGGCGATTAATTTATAATTCTATTTTTAAAAGTGCAATTAGTAGAATTCCGTTAGAAGGTTCTGTAGAATTATTTCACAAATTGCATCGCGGTGTTTCAGGAAATAATGCTAATCCTATTTTTTATGTCAGTCATAGTCCATGGAATTTGTACCGTTATTTGGAACTTTTTTTAAAGCAAAATAAATTTCCTAAAGGCCCTATTTTATTAAGAAGTGTTAGTCAGGCTCTAAAGAAAAAACAGCAAGACGAAAAACCTCAGAAGCAAAATGAAATTATTAATTTACTAAAAACCTATCCTCACTTACCTTTTATTTTAATTGGTGATAGTGGAGAGCATGATCCCGATATTTATATGGAGATTGCTGAAGCTTTTCCGAATCGGATTTTAGCGATTTACCTAAGAAGTGTAAAGCATAAGAAAAAAATGTTACGTGTAAGAGGTCTTGTTGAAAACTATAAAACCACACCATTGCTGTTAGTTGAAAATAGTCAACAAGCTATTGAGCATGCAAGAAAAAATGGCTTTATTGCTTAAGAACCTTATCGATTCTTGTTTTATTTAACTGTTGAAGCCATACAGGATAAAGGTTAAAGATAATGTTAAACGTAAATAACAAAAGAGCATATTGGTATTGCCCTTTAAAAATTTTATAAAGAGTAATAGCAACATAAAAATAAATCCAATAAGATGCCCAATTTCGGCATAAACCATTTCATTTCTAACCTGTTGTAAGTCGCCGCGAGAAGCACTTCTTTTTAGTTTTAATTTTTGATTAAAAACTTTGAAGACACTGTTTTTAATTAGCCAACCAAATTTATCTAATCCAAGTGCTTTAATTATAGCCGTATTTTTTATAAAGTTTAGGTTTTCTATTTTGTAATAAAACGATTTAGTTTTTATGGCATTATTAAGCAATAACCCAACGGTCCAAGATATAAAAGTGATTGTAATCGTGTTAAGAAGATAAATGGAAGTGGTCACCTAATCGCCTAGGTTTAAAATAAACCATTAACTTCAGCATCAATTCGGTTGATGATATTACCTAAATCTTCCGGATTATCAACAAAATCGAGATTATCAACATCAATGATGAGTAAATTACCTTTGTCGTATTTAGAAATCCAAGCTTCATAGCGTTCATTTAATCGGCTTAAATAATCGATGCTAATTGTATTTTCGTAATCACGACCTCTTTTGTGTATTTGAGAGACCAAATTAGGAATAGAACTGCGTAGGTAAATTAATAGATCAGGCCCTTTTACAAAAGACTCCATCAATTCGAATAGCGATGAATAATTTTCAAAATCACGGTTAGTCATTAAACCCATAGCATGTAAGTTGGGAGCGAAAATATGCGCATCTTCATAGATTGTTCTGTCTTGAATGATGTCTTTTCCGCTATCGTGAATTTGATTCACTTGGCGAAATCTGCTGTTTAAGAAATAGACTTGTAAATTAAAACTCCAACGTGCCATCTGATTATAAAAATCATCTAAATAAGGATTGTCAACCACGTCTTCTAACTGCGCTTCCCATTTAAAGTGTTTGGCGAGTAATTTGGTGAGTGTCGTTTTTCCGGCTCCTATATTTCCAGCAACAGCAACATGCATAGTCTATTCTATTTTTAATTGGTAATGACGTAGTAAATTCAAGTCGTAAATATACACCGTTTCGTTGGTTACCAAAAACTGTTTTATTAACATTTTAGGATGGGTGATAGGTTGAATTTTAGTTTTGCTTTTTTCTAAAATATATAGGGATTCATTTTGCTTTAAAATTAAATGTGCTTTGTTAAAGGCTAAGCTATCAAAGCCAGAGTTTTGAATTTTATGAATTAAGCTACCAAAATAATTATAGACATAAAGATAATTTTTGGTCAGTAAATAACAATAGTTGTAGTCACTTTTTAAATCGAGCACTTCTGATTGAACAGGAACGGTCTTTAGTTTTGTTTTATGAGTTTTATAATCATACAATTCTAGATATTGAAAATCCTCATTAAATAACCAAAGTGTATTATCGTAACCCGCGGAAACAAATGACACATTCTTGTAAGGTTGTGTGACGTTAAAATCAATTTTTGAAATTTCAGCTAAGCGATTATCTAAAACTACAACAGTATTAAAATCTTTATAAAACAAGTTTATTTTTAAAGGATTAAAGGTGTTCGCTGAGGTGATATCTCCAAGTTGGAAATTGGCATAAGAAATAACGGTGTCTTTGGTTTTTTTATGAAATGAATTGTTTTCAGTGGTATAATAAAGTGTGCCGAAGGTATCAATTCCGAAAACGGTTTTAGCTTCAATTTTGGTTGAATCTTTTAAGATTGCTGTGACTTGTTTTTTAGTTTCCTGTTGTGAAAAGCTGAGAAATCCAAAGAGAAGAAATAAATAAATTAGCTTTTGCATGATTTTTGGCGAATAGGATTGAAAAGTACGAAAATTGTGTAACATGCTGTACAAGACCTGTTAGGTTTTTAAACCCTGACAGGTCTAGGCTGATTTAATCCGTTAGCTTATACCCAAAACCACGCACATTAATGATTTGAATACTGTCATCTTGTTTTAATTTTTTACGGAGTTTGGTAATAAAAACATCCATGCTTCGGGCGGAGAAAAAATCGTCTGTTCCCCAAAGTTTATTTAATATTAATGTGCGTTCTAAAACTTTATTTTTGTTTTTAATTAAATGGAATAATAAATGAGCTTCGCGGTGGGTAAGTTGAACCGAAACGTCATCTTTAAACATCAATTGTTGCTTGGGGAAATCAAAAGTATAAGCACCAATTGTTATTCGTTTGGAGGTTTTCTGAATTTTTGTTCTGCCTATCAGGTTATGCACTCTTACAATGAGTTCTTCGATACTAAAAGGCTTTTTAAGGTAATCGTTTCCGCCAATAGAAAAGCCTTCAACCACATCGGCAGTTTGCGATTTTGCAGTTAAGAATATAATAGGAATGGCATCATCAACAGCTCTAATTTCCTTAGCCAAAGTAAAGCCGTCTTTTTTTGGCATCATAACATCGAGAACTAATATTTCAGGTGTTTCGGTATGGTATTTTTCAAAAGCTTTTTCACCATTTTCGCAAAGAATAACGTCAAAATTACGAGTTTCAAGACTTTCTTTAATTATTTGTCCTAAAGCCGCTTCATCTTCCGCTAGCAACAATTTAATTTTATCAGTCATCTAGGAGGGTGATTTTAAAGGTGGTTAAGTTTTTATTCAAATCTAGTGCAATTGAACCCTTGTGCTTTTCAATAATGGTTTTAGTATAGTATAAGCCAATTCCGAAACCTTTTATATTGTGTGTGTTTCCTTTAGGAACGCGATAAAATTTATCGAATATTTGTGTTTTATGGGCTTTGGTTAAGGTGTTTCCGGTGTCTGAAATTAGAATTTCTAAATGGTTAGTCTTCGACAATAATTCAATTGAAATCTTATCACCTCCATATTTTACAGCATTATCTAAAATGTTATTCAGTGCGTTTTCAATATGAAATTTATCGGCATTTATAGTTGCGTTTTTAGGCTTAATGTTAGTAGTGAACGTTCTGTTAGGAAACTGCATTTTGTAACTGTTTATTAACGATTGAAGCAGCTCCACAATATCAAAATGTTCTTTGTTTAATTCTAAATTTTCACTATCTAATGTGGCGGTTTCTAGAAGCTTTTCAACCATCGTATTTAGTTTTCCTAATTGCTCGGAAGACATACTTAAATATTTCTTAGTTTTAGCTTTGTCATCAATAGCATTAAAATTATTGATGCTTTCTAGAGCAGCACTTATGGTGGCAATTGGTGTTTTAAACTCGTGCGTAATGTTACTGATGAGGTCGTTTTTAACTTCAGCTAGTTGTTTTTGATGCTTTATAATTTTTAAGAGGTAGAACAGGCAACTAATTACAGCTATGACTAAAAGTGCTGAGATTAGTATTCCTCCTAGAATTCGGAATAAAATAACTTTTGTTGTATTGGTAAATAGAATGGTTAAAAAAGTGCCTTTTGGAAGGAATCTAGATTTTGTGTCAGTTTGAAGGTAATCATCAGACATGTGATTAGAATCAAACACTGGAAAGGACCCGTTTGCTGCAAAATAATCAATGTCACGTTCTATGTCTTTATAATCTAAATAAAAATCGACATCAATATTTTTACGTTCTAATTCTTTTGAAACAAGGGTTTCAACGGCTTTAATATCAAGGGTGTCATTGTTTATGGAAATCATGACTTTAGAGGTTAAAAATTCGGCGTTTTTAAAATTAACATCTTTATTTTCATCTTTTAGACTGTCTATTTTTAATTTAAAGTCATCTATTGATAAAGAGTTTTGCTTTTTATCCTTCTGTTTAAACATGGAATCAGCCTCCATGCCTCTAAGTATGGTTATACCTTTAATACTATTGACATCTAAAGAATCAAGATTTTTGAATTCTTTATTAGTTTCGTTTATGTTTTTTAAGAAATTTTCCAGTTGGCCACCTTCTTCAAAAGCATTCTTCTGCTCATCACCTTCAAGAAACACACCTATTGTGGTCCGTTCTGCCAAAGCGGTATAATAATCATCAACCGCTTTATCTAAACTAATTTGTACGTCGTTGATGAGCTGTTGTTTGTTGGTTTGGTAATTTTTATAATTCCAATAGACTTGTATCACAATCGTGGCCATAATTACAACAACAATGGTGTATAAAATCCATCTGTACCTTCTATCATTCATAGTTCAAATGTATAAAGTAATTACTTAGTATAACTTATCGGTTAACACTCGTTAACACAAGTTAACCTAAAAGATGACTTTGTGTGGCCACCTTTGTAGGGTAA
Source organism: Winogradskyella vidalii (assembly GCF_013403955.1). Taxonomy (GTDB): domain Bacteria; phylum Bacteroidota; class Bacteroidia; order Flavobacteriales; family Flavobacteriaceae; genus Winogradskyella; species Winogradskyella vidalii. The sequence continues at coordinate 129,900 of NZ_JABFDG010000007.1, forward strand.
TAATCAAAAAAACTTATCATAATGAAAAATGTATTTACATGTTTAGTGTTATTAATTTTTACCGTTGGGTTTAGTCAATCTAAAATTGAAAACAAACAAATTAAAGTTGACAGCATTGGTATTGAGGTGACTGTTGATTCCGTTAAAGATCTCGAATCTATTTTTACCGAAACTGATTTAACAACGTTATTTAACACGTTAGGTGATAACGAAGCGTTGCGTTTTACCTTGCATTGTAGTTTCTCAGAAATTAAAGACAATCTTAAGGGATCCATGACTTATTCTGTAGTAGGAAACTCAAATGAGAAAGAAAAATTTATAGGGAACATTAAAAAAATGAAGTCTACAGCATTGAAATTTTATAATTTAAAAAACAGTAAATAATGATAATCATTACTAGAATTTTAGTCTTTATATTATTAGGGTTAGTCTCGTTAGTTAAAGCCCAAGAATTTCAAGGCGTAGCGACATATAAAACACATCGCGCTTTTGATATTAAAATGGATAGCACCAAAATGAATGATGCTATGCAGAAGCAAATGATGGAAATGATGAAAAAGCAGTTTCAAAAAACATACCTATTAACGTTTGATAAACATTTGTCTTTGTACCAACAAGAAGCTGAATTAGGAAAACCACAAGTCGGTGGTGGCATTCAGATGTCTTTAGGTAATAGTGGTTCGGATATATTCTACAAAAATATAAAAGAGAAAAACTATATAGATCACAAGGAAACCATGGGGAAAAAATTCTTAATTAAAGATTCTATTGTTGAGATTGAGTGGCAATTAGAATCCGATACTAAACATATTGGGGAATACCTTTGTTTTAAAGCAACGTATACCAAAGAGATACCAAAAGAAAAATATAGTTTTAGTAATGTTAAAGAGGATAAGGAAAAAAGCGAAGTTGATGAAGCTATAGAAGTAAGAACCGTTACAGCATGGTATACGCCACAAATACCGGTAAGCAATGGCCCTGCTAAATATCAAGGTTTGCCTGGTCTAATACTAGAAATTCATGACGGTGATTTAACTATAATTTGTAGTAAAATAGTAATTAACCCAGACGATAAAATCACGATTGAACAACCTGATAAAGGAAAAGAAGTGACCCAGTCTGAATACGATATTATTATGGATAAGAAAATGAAAGAAATGTTGGAGCGCTATGCACCACGTAGCGGGGCTAATGATGGTGCAATTCATATTTCAATTGGTGGTTAATTTTCTTAACACAAGTTTAACAAAACGTCATATAACTTTTCTTCATCTGTAGAGTCTAATGGTCATAAGATTAACCGATAATGGTTGCTATTTTTAACTAGAAACTTAAAGATGAATAAATTACCAATTAAAATTGTGTTGTTGTTTACCGTGCTTTTTACCAGTACGCACTTGTTTGCACAAGACGACTTTCAGGGAAAAGCCTATTACATGTCTAAGACCACTATGGATTTAGATCAGTTTGGAGGACAAGACATGAGTGCAGAACGTAAAAAACAAATTCAAGAACGTATGAAGAGTTTTTTAGAAAAGGAATATACCTTAACATTCACTAAATCTGAATCTATTTATAAAGAAGAAGAAAAACTTGAAGCGCCAGGCAGTGGTGGAAGAAGAGGTTTTGGAGGAAGCATGGCTGCTGGACCAAAATATAAAAATATACAAACCAAAGAATTGCTTCAAGATCAAGAGTTTTTTGGTAAACAATTTTTAGTGAAAGACGAATTAAAATCGATAACATGGCAAATGGGTAAGGAAACCAAACAAATTGGGCAATACATGGCTTTTAAAGCCACAGCAACTGTTGAGCCTAGTGGATTTGATTTTCAAAGTTTTAGAGGCCCAAGAGGTAGAGACAATAATGAAAAAGAAAATGATTCTACAGATTCCAAAGAAGCTGCACCAAAAACAATAGAAGTTGTAGCTTGGTATACACCTCAAATACCCGTTAACCAAGGTCCTGATGATTATTGGGGCTTGCCAGGTTTAATTTTAGAAGTCAATGCCGATCGTACAACTATTCTTTGTACAAAAATTGTATTAAATCCGGCAGAAAAAGAAACTATTGAAAAGCCTAAAAAAGGAGAAGAAGTCACCCAAGAAGAATACATTGAAATTACTACCAAAAAAATGGAAGAAATGCGCGAAATGTATGGTGGTCGTGGTGGACGAGGCGGTAGAAGAGGTCGAAATTAAACCGTAATTCTAAAATCCTTAAAGGACATTTCAATAAAAAAAGCATTTAACAGATTACCATAATCAAATTATATGAAAAATATTTTAGCACTACTATTTACTTTAGTAGTAATGAGTTCTTTTGCTCAAATTAAACTGCAAGGGATTGTTAAAGATAGTATTGGTTCGCCTTTAGAACTAGCAAATGTTATTGCCATAAATAAAGCATCTAATACTCTAGAATCCTATGCTATTACAGATGCTAACGGAAAATACGTTATCTCATTAGGTAAAAATGGAAGTTATAGTATTCAAGTTAGTTATATTGGTTTAAAATCGGTTGATGAAACTTTAGAAACAAAAGAAGTAGATATCACTAAAGACTTTCAAATGCTTTCTGATAACATGCTTGATGCTGTAGAGATTACTTATGAAATGCCAGTGACTATAAAAGGAGACACGTTAATTTATAATGCAGACTCTTTTAAAAGTGGAACCGAACGAAAGCTTGAAGATGTCTTAAAAAAACTACCAGGTGTAGAAATCACCTCTGAAGGAAAGATTGAAGTTGAAGGTAAAGAGGTAACCAAACTTATGGTTAACGGAAAGGATTTTTTTGATGGGGATTCTAAATTAGCGACTAAAAACATCCCTTCTAATGCGGTAGATAAAATTCAAGTGTTACGTAATTACGCTGAAGTTGGACAATTAAGTGGTGTTCAAAATAACGAAGATAACGTTGCCATAAATATTAAACTAAAAGAGGGTAAAGAAAACTTTTGGTTTGGTGATGTTACAGCAGGTGGAGGTGTAGCTCCCTCACCAAACGACAACTTGTATTTAGTACAACCAAAATTATTTTATTACAGTCCTAAATATAGTATTAATGTTATTGGTGATATAAATAATGTTGGCGAAGTGGCATTAACCGGTAGAGATATTCGGAATTTTGGTGGTGGCTTTAGACGTCCAAGTGCTAGTAGTGGTACAAGTCTTAATCTTGGAGATAATGGTTTGGGCGGTCTAACTAATCTTAGTGACTCACAATCTATTGAATCTAAATTAGGCGCTGTTAATTTTAGTTATTCGCCAAATAAAGCTTTAGATCTTAGTGGATTTTTAATTTATAATGCGAATCGATTAAATACAAGACAAGAAAGTTTTGTACGTTATACAAATCCAGAATTAGGAATTCCTGACGAAGAAACCGTGCAAACAGGTAGAGAAGCTACCAATCAGGGATTAGCAAAATTAAGTGCCAGTTATAAACCAAATGCTAGTAATCAATTAAATTATGATGTTTTGGCCCGTATTTCTGATGATTCTGAAATGCAAAATGAATTTTCTTCAGTAGTAGGAAACACAACACAGTTAGATGAAGCAAAACCGTTTAGTATTAATCAGAATGTGAATTACTATTACACACTAAATGAGAATAATATTTTTGCATTTGAAGCGCAACACTTAATAAAAGATGAAGATCCGTTTTATAATGCAGTTTTAGTAAATGACCCGACGAACAATAACGATGTTAACCCAGAAAATAGAGATGCTTTTGATAATACAGCAGGTGAATTGGGATTAGATTTAAATCAGTTAACATATGACTTGAATCAAGAACGTCGTGTAAAGTCGAATCAATTAGATGCGAAATTAGATTACTATAATATCTTGAATTCAAAAAGTAATATCAATTTTACTTTAGGGACTATTTTGAGTAATCAAAAATTCAACTCAAATATATTTCAGTTTTTAGATGACGGTTCATTCTTTGATCCAACACCAAGTTTAACTAATGAGGAAGGTGATGTATTACGAAATGAAAATGATACAGAATATAACTTTAGTGATATTTACCTTGGTTTTCATTACCGATTAAAAACGGGGAAATTCACCATTACTCCAGGATTCTCAGTTCATGCTTACGGAAATAAAAACACACAATTTGGTGAAACTTATGAAGATAATTTCTTCAGAATATTACCCGATTTTGAAACACAAATTCAGTTTAAAAAGAGTGAAAGCCTAACATTCCGTTATAATATGCAAAACTCATTTACAGATGTAACGAGTTTAGCAGAAGGACTCGTTTTAAATAGTTATAACAGTCTTCAATATGGTGAGCCTAATTTACAGAATTCATTATCGCACAACCTAAACTTGCGTTACTTTAGTTTTAACTTATTTAACTATACTAATGTTTTTGCATTTCTTAATTATAATAAGAACATTGATCAAATACGGTCTTTTACTAATTTTGATAATGTTATTAGAACGAATACATATTTTAATTCAAATTTTGCTGATGAAAGTGTAACGGCTAGTGGTCGTATTCAACGGACTTATGGTAAATTGAGAGCAAGCATGCGTGTAGGTTATAATTACAGCAAGAGTAATCAGTTTGTTCAAGATGTAAGATCTGTAAATAAGACGTTTTCTCAAACCTATACACCTGGATTAAGTACTAATTTTAGAGAAGCGCCTAATGTAAGTTTACAGTATAGATTTAGTGTGTCTGATACTAAACAAGGTGATGATAATGAAACACAATTTATCACCAATGCGCCTTCAGTTGAATTTGATGCCTATATATGGAAAGCTTTAACTTTTAAAACGGATTACTCATACACTAGTCAAAGTAGTAATGTTAATGATACACAATCTTACCAAACATGGAATGCCAGTTTAGCTTACAGAAAAGACCAAGATGCTAAATGGGAATACCAACTAAAAGCCACCAACTTATTGAATATAGATTCTGAGGTTAATAACGGGTCTAATAATATTTCAGTTTATAGTTCTGAAACGTTTATTTTACCTCGTTTTATTACGTTTAGGTTGACGTATACGCTTTAGGAAAAAGACATCAACCGCTTCGTTAAAAGATTTAAGATTGAAGATTTGTTTTTATTAATTGAATGTCTATAGGGTATTAACAAGATTATAGTTATAAAGGAGAAAGCCTTGCATTCATAGTTATGAATACAAGGCTATTTTGTGTTTGATAAAAGTTGAGGTTATAAACCTCTTAAAACATGAACCACACCTGTTATTGAATGTGGATTACCATCATAATCTTCATAAGAACCACTAAAATTAATATCAATATATTCACCAACTTCACCAAGAGACGTTAGGTTGTAAGTAATATTGTTATTAGTATTTGACATATCAATACATTCTTGAATGTTAAAACCAGTGGTGCTATCGTCAATATCATTCCAGTCATAATTGGCATAGGTGCCTTCATAAGTTGTTTCGTCTATAGTCCCAAACATATAAAAGCAGTTTAAACTAGATCCACTAATATTGAGAGTTGGTCCATTATAATTAGGTGAGTCAGGGTAAAATTCAGCATTTATATTATCTAAAATATAAGTTAAGTCGCCATCATCAATGCTATATTGAATAAATTCTGTAACAGCATTACAGGCACTTATAGTTCCGATGTTTGTTAACGGTGTCGTAAACGTATAACTAATACTATCTGTAGTTTGAAGATTTACGTAATCACTTGCTTTTATTTTAAACGTATTGTCGTCTTCACAACGTAATAGGCTTATTTCAAAAGTGCCATCATTTACGCCATCTATAAATGTTTGACCACCATACTTCAGTTGCACATAGCCATCGGTCACCGCATTATCATCACAAGTATTAAAATTTCCTACTATAGTTTCTTCTATAATGTCTGAGCTCTCTTGTACTGTTATAGAAATATTAGAATCTGTTGAAAATGGACCTATCATTTCAGAATAAAGCGGAGTGCTTCCACAAAAATCATAACTATACACATTAAGTTCTAAGCTTTCATTGCTTGGTACATAACCACAAACGTCTCCAGTTTCATTGGTGTAACCATGTGTAGTACCAAAAGTGGCACTTGTAATACTTACCCAAAGATTATTAAGAGGGTTATTTTCGTCATTATTAGCTGAAATACACAGTGTAATGGCTTCCGCAGGTATATCACAATTCCAAAATGAGAAATGAGATACTGTGCCTACGTACATGTTGCCTTCTAATGTTGCTTCACCTTCTTCAATCCAATAGCCTTTAGTTTCATCAAAATACCAAAGCGGAATAGTTGCAGGAGCAATAGCCATTAAACTTGGGTCAACGTACATTTTAATTTCGGATGTAGAGCCTTCTGCTAAGTTCAGTTCTTCTCCAGCACTTCCTCGTAATTCTACGGCTAACATTCCTAAAGTTTGTAGCATACGTTCGGCACCTTCGCTATTTTGAGCATACAACATACCTGGGCGTTGTAATTCCATATCGTCATCAACAGGATCTAAATGATGTACAATAACATTTACAGTACCAGAATAGTCAGAGCCATCTTCTTTAATGAAATTACCATCAAAGTCTACTGAACTTCCGTTAGCCAATGAAATGTTTCCTGCAGAACCACTATTTACAGTACCTGTTACTGTCGCTTCCAATAGCATTATGGTAACTTTATTGGTACCATTAGATGGCACCACATTGCGGGAACCATGAATGTAACCTGCTTTTGAAGCTTTAATGTAGCCAAACCGTTCGTTAACAGTAGCATCATTAATCAAAAATACCCCGTTGCTGTCGGTTAGTGCTGTGTCATCACCAATAGTGATTAGAACACCTTCTATTGGGTTATGATGTTTGTCGATAATTGTTCCTAAGAAATCTCTAGATATTTCACTTCCAAAATATTCTGAAAATGAATCAGGAATCGTTTCTTGCTGTCCACCGCCTGAGTAGTTGTCATCATTATCTTTTAGGCAAGATGTAAACGAGAGAATTGAAAATAGAATTAGAAAAATAAATTTGGGGAATTTGCTAATACGTTTCATGTTGGTCTTATTTTGATTGTTTATGTCTTACTTATACAACAATTTAATTCTAGAAATTCCTACTGTTTAAACGTTATTAAAAGAAAACCCTCAACATGTTAAATCATATTGAGGGGTTTAAAAATGGTATTTTTATAAAGTTTAGTTTTTTGTGATATCTATTTTTTCAATCACTTTTATTACTTCTGTAGCTTCGTTTTTTACTGATGCTTCAAAAGCGTTTAGTTCTTTTTCTACTTCGGCCTGTGTGCCTTCAAAAATAATAACCTCAGACGTTTTTTTACCTTCTTTTATAGTGGTATAATTAACCGTGGCTTTAGCTAAATCTTTAGAGTGTACAGTTGTTTCTATGCTAATATCTTCGTTATTTGCCAAACCAGTTTCTTCGGCATGGCCTCCCAATATTGGAGCAATAACCAAACCGATTAAACAGGTTAACTTAATTAAAATGTTCATTGAAGGTCCAGAGGTATCCTTAAAGGGATCACCAACGGTATCTCCAGTTACAGATGCCTTATGGGCTTCAGAACCTTTAAAAGTCATTTCACCATTAATTTCAATGCCTGCTTCAAAAGATTTTTTAGCATTATCCCAAGCACCACCAGCATTATTTTGAAAGATTGCCCAAAGCACTCCAGAAACAGTAACACCAGCCATATAGCCACCTAACATTTCAGCAATAGCTAAAGGTTCCATTCCAAAAATCATAGGAACAAATGCAATCACTAGAGGAAATCCAATAGTTAATAAACCGGGTAACATCATTTCTTTTAAAGATGCTTTGGTTGAAATAGCAACACACTTATCATATTCTGGTGTTCCTGTACCTTCCATAATACCAGGGATGTCTTTAAACTGACGACGGACTTCGTGTACCATTTCCATGGCTGCTTTTCCAACAGCGTTCATCGCTAATGCCGAAAAAACAACAGGCACCATACCACCAACAAATAACATGGCTAAAACCGGTGCTTTAAAGATATTGATACCGTCAATTCCTGTAAAGGTAACATAGGCCGCAAATAAAGCTAAAGAGGTTAGTGCAGCAGATGCAATAGCAAAACCTTTTCCGGTGGCAGCTGTTGTGTTACCAACAGAATCTAAAATATCTGTACGTTCTCTAACAATAGGTTCTTGTTCACTCATTTCTGCAATCCCACCAGCATTATCTGATATTGGTCCAAAAGCATCAATGGCTAGTTGCATTGCTGTGGTCGCCATCATTGCTGAAGCAGCTAATGCCACACCATAAAACCCAGCAAAAGCATAAGACGCCCAAATAGCGCCTGCAAATAATAAAACAGAAGGGAATGTAGAAATCATACCAGTCGCTAAACCAGCGATGATATTTGTTCCTGCGCCTGTAGAAGATTGTTGTACGATTTTTAAAATCGGACTTTTTCCTAATCCTGTATAGTATTCAGTAACCGAAGAAATCACAGCTCCTACAACTAAACCAACTAAGGTCGCGTAGAATACACGCATTGAAGAAATCTCTTGTAAACCTTCTCCAAAGAAATTCATTTGCATGGTTTCAGGTAGCATCCAAGTGACTAAACCAAAACAAGAAGCTGCAACTAATACGATGGACGTCCAATTACCAACATTTAAAGCGCCCATAACTTGCGCTTCTTTAGCATCATTACTTTTTATTTTAACCAACATGGTGCCGATGATAGAAATAATTATTCCTGCGCCAGCAATAGCCATAGGTAATAAAATAGGGCCAATACCTCCAAAAGCATCAGAGATTGCGCCTCCCATATCCTCAATAACATAATTTCCAAGTACCATGGCAGCTAAAACAGTGGCTACGTAAGACCCAAATAAATCAGCGCCCATACCAGCAACATCGCCCACATTATCACCTACATTATCTGCAATAGTCGCAGGGTTACGAGGATCGTCTTCAGGAATTCCAGCTTCTACTTTACCCACTAAATCAGCACCAACATCGGCAGCTTTAGTGTAAATACCACCACCAACTCTAGCAAATAAGGCGATTGATTCTGCTCCAAGAGAGAAACCAGCTAAGGTTTCTAGAACTATGGTCATGTCCATGGTATTTGTCCATTCGCTTCCCATAAAGAACCAAAAGAAAAAAATAAAGAATGCTGTTAAGCCAAGAACCGCTAAACCTGCAACACCAAGTCCCATTACAGTACCACCTCCAAAAGAGATTTTTAAGGCATTCGGTAAACTCGTACGTGCCGCTTGGGTAGTTCTAACATTAGTTTTGGTGGCGATTTTCATTCCAATGTTTCCCGCAAAAGCAGAAAAAACAGCTCCAAAAATAAACGCTACAACAATTAACCAATGCGTCGTTGGAACTACGAATGAAACAATAGCTAATAAGAAACTTACAATAACAACGAAAATAGCGAGTAATTTATATTCAGCATTTAAGAAGGCAAGAGCACCTTCGTAAATATGGTCTGATATTTCCTTCATTTTACCATCTCCTGCATCTTGTTTCATGACCCAAGATTGTTTTATAATCATATAGATTAACCCTAAAAGTGCCAATGCAATTGGCATATATATCACCAGTGATCCCATATTATATGTATTTAATTTGATTATTTTTTAACTAGGTAAATGTAGTGAAATGAAACATATTTTTACGAAAAAAGCAATATCAATTGCTTGATATTGCTTTTTTAATATTTTTAAGGTAAAATATTCTTTATTCTTAAATCTGGATATTAAATCGTGAAAGTGCGTTTCTTTTTGTGTTCGCTTTCATCGTAGCGTTTTACACATTCATGATAAATCTCTACAGCTTCTTCTGCATTTCCCCAATCACCAACATCAACTTTCTTCTTTTCTAAGTCTTTATAGACACGGAAAAAGTGTTCAATTTCTTTTAGTCTATGTGGATTTAAATCACTTATATCTCTGTTGTTACTCCAAATTGGATCAGAAACTGGTACACAGATAATTTTTTCATCAGGACCTTTTTCATCAGTCATGTGAAATACACCAATTGGTCTTACTTCCATAACCACCATTGGGAAGGTTGGTTGATGACCTAAAACTAAAACGTCTAAAGGGTCACTATCTAAAGCCAATGTTTCTGGAATAAATCCATAATCTCCAGGGTACATCATAGATGAAAAAAGCATACGGTCAAACCTAATTTTGTGTAAAGTGAAATCGTATTCATATTTATTACGGCTTCCTTTAGGTATTTCGATTAATACATCGAAAGTTAAATCTTCTTTTGATTCTGACATGTTTTAAATTATATTTTGGAGTTCAATTTTATTTAGAACTATTATTATAGTCTCTGTTAAATATTTAAGTCTAACAAAGATAATATATTGTACGAGTTAAGCAATTAATTATTTTTGAGTTTAAGCTGTTTATAGTTGGTGACTTTTCTGGGTGCTGTTTGTTAATTATTTTGAGATAGCTCTATAAGGCTTAAGTATTAATAGGAAATGATAATTTATTTTTAAAGTTACTCTTCATCTGAATTTCCTACGATGAAACATACCAATTATTAATGTACTCTTCTTTTCTTGTTCAATTTGTTTCATTAATTTCGTTTCATCTGTAATGTTATAAATCGTTATTCGACATTTAAATAAGCTATTTTAGTATGAATTCAAACCTAATCAAAGTCATTAATCAACATAAGGAAACCATTAAGATTTCCATGACTTTAAAGGCCGAATGCCAATATTTTACGCAGTTACTCTTTAAAGCCTTTTATGATAGCGATACTAATTCCGAGCAAGCCTTAGAAGAGTTAGAAACGCTTTTTGTGTCGGTAAGAGATAAGGCTTGTCCACAGGTAAAAGGCAAAGCTTGTAAACGCTGGTCTGATTTTAAAGATCAAATTCCGGATTTATATGAAAGTTTGAGGAAAGATGCCGAAGCCATTTATAACAATGATCCTGCTTCGCAATCTATTGAGGAAATATACTTAGCCTATCCTGGATTTTTTACCATTTCAATTTATAGAATGGCGAGAGTTTTTTATAAGTTAAACCTTCCTTTAATACCAAGATTGATGACAGAATATGCGCATTCAATTACCGGTATAGATATTCATCCTGGGGCAAATATAGGCGCTTCATTTTTTATTGATCATGGAACAGGTGTTGTAATTGGTGAAACGACAGAGGTTCATGACAATGTTAAGATTTATCAAGGGGTCACTCTGGGGGCGCTTACCGTAAAAAAAGAATATCAAAATAGTAAACGGCATCCAACAATTGCAAAAAATGTGACTATTTATGCCAATGCCACTATTTTGGGTGGTGATACAATTATAGGCGAAAATAGTGTGATTGGTGGTAACACTTGGTTAACGAAATCTGTTCCGGAGAACTCAATTGTGACGCATAATCATCAAGTTGAAATTTTTTCAAAAGCAAAAAAAATAAGATGAATAAGACCTTAATAGATCAAATTGGAAATACGCCTATTGTTAAATCAATGGCTTTAAATACCAATCCTAATGTGAGTTTGTATTTTAAACTTGAAGGGAATAATCCAGGAGGTAGTGTTAAAGATAGAGCGGCTTATAATATGATCAAAACTGCGCTAGACACCAAGCAAATTGATGCGTCTTCAAAATTAATTGAAGCAACAAGTGGGAACACCGGTATTGCTTTAGCTATGATTGCTAGTATTTACAAGCTAAATATTGAACTTGTGATGCCAGATACCGCTACCAAAGAACGTGTGCAAACCATGCGTGCTTATGGAGCGACTGTGACTTTACATCCTGAAGGTATAGAGGGTGCTAGAGATTATGCAGTTAATAAAGTAGAAAACGAAGGTTATTTTTCGTTTAATCAGTTTGCTAATAACGACAATTGGAAAGCACATTATAAAACTACTGGACCTGAAATTTGGAGAGATACCCAAGGGACAATTACACATTTTGTGTCTGCAATGGGAACTACGGGAACTATAATGGGTACTTCTACATTTTTGAAAGCTCAAAATAAGGCGGTTAAAATTGTAGGTGTACAACCTACAGAGGGATCAAAAATTCCGGGTATTAGAAAATGGCCAAAAGCTTATCTACCACAAATATTTGATGCTTCTAGAGTGGATCAAACGATTGATGTTAGCAAAGAGGAAGCTATAGAAATGACCAGACGATTAGCGAAAGAAGAAGGGGTTTTGGCAGGGATGAGTAGTGGAGGCGCTGTTGCTGCTGCTTTAAAATTAACAAAAGAATTAAAAAGTGGAATTGTAGTTTGTATTATTTGCGACCGTGGCGATCGCTATCTGTCTTCTGAGCTTTTTGTATGAATTTATTAGAAGTAAAACCCAAAACTTCCTGTAACGCCAAAAGGTCTTGCATTTGGCCGGTCTAGATAATTACCTCTAAAATTAAAATCGAGTCGTAATACTTTAAAAATATTAGCAACACCAAAACTGTATTCATAATATAAACGTGTGTCTGGTGCCACTAGCGGGAATTCAACCGGATTTACTCCTGTAAGACTAAGTGCTCTATTTTCTTCAGATAATTCTCCCCAAACGCCTCTTAAACCAACAATAGCTCTCAGGTTGTATTTTTTTAAGAATGGAATACGCGAGAATATCCGTCCATTAAAATTATGCTCTAAATGCATAGAGCTATAAGTGTCAGTTACAAACTCGTAAAAATCTAATTGCGGAAATGTGTTGTAGATTGAAAAATAACTTTGGTTTCCAGGGACCACACTAAGTAAACCTAGTGGCACTTCACCAAAAGTTTTTCCTAGTTCAATTGAAGTTGTTAGCCTTCCAAAACCGCCAACTTGCCAAGGTTGGATATAAGAAAACTGTAGTTTGGTATAGTCAAAATCACTATCAAACCAATCTTGGTCTCCACGACTAACTTGTGCAAATAAAGTCGCAAAATTATCATTTTTATTTTTTCGCTCCACTCCAAAACCAGTCATCTGACGTTTAGGGAAATAAGATAATGATAAGCGAGATTCAAATTGTTTAATTTCAGACGAAATCCCTGTTGGAGATTCTTCATCAATATAATCTAAACTAAAGGTTGGTGATGCCGAGTTTAATGTACGATAGCTTCCGTCAATACGAATTTCTAAATTTCTGAATGGTTCAATAGAAGCCCCAATACTAGTTAAATTAATATTGGTTAATTTGTCATTTGTACTTGTACCAATAACGGCTGATGATGCTAAACTACGTCCTAAAACATCAGTAGAACTTGTTAGGCTAGCACCGATTTGTTCTACATCTCGCCGGGTACCACCAAATAATGTGAATCTAGAGCGTTTATCTACTAGCCACTTACCAGAAATACCATATTTAAATTTATCGTCCTTAAATCCATAGGCTAAAAAACCTTCGAGTCGCCATAAATCATTTTGACCAAAATAGGTCCGTGCACCGGTTCGGATTCTAACACCTTCAACTTCATTATAACCAAAGGTTGAAAAAATAGGACCATAATCTAAATTTAGGCTAGGAAATTCAATATAGCCTGAGGCAAGGATACTTCCGAGGTTATACAAACGCTTAAACTTTTTAACAGTCTTAAGCGTGTCTAACATTTTATAAACGCCTTTTTCGTCTTTATTTAAGGCTTCTAGTCTGTTGCTCTCCCAAAATTCGTCTTCCCTATTGTAGATGTCTTCTTCGTAATTATAAACGACCTTATCGTAGAATTTTGGGTCTTTAGGTTGGTCAAATATATAATTATCATAAATCGTGGTTCGCTTCCCATACACCCCACGCGACATTTCTTTTTTGTTCATCGCGAAGTCGGAAAGAAAATAGTCGCGTTTAATTAGGAATAGTGAATCGTTTAGAACTTCAAACTCTTGTTCAATGTAAATTTCTTTAACCCAATTTATATTGGCACTTTTAGAGGCTTGAAGATTAATTTCTTTAATGGCATAAGTGGAATCATTCACCCAAAAGTCGCCCTTAAAGGTTAATTCATTTTTACGCCTAGGGTAATAAATAATATTATAACACCATTTGTTATCTATATAGGCGCTATCGGATAAAACGTAATTATAAGTTTGAATCCCTGTTCGGCTTAAAGGGCTCACAAAACTCTTGTCGAAAAATTTTAAATAATTATCATAAACATTATACTCAGAGTATAAATCGTCTATAAAATCTATAATGATTTGGTTGTTGCTAAAACCAGAGTTTTTATTACCTATTAAATCTTCATGTTCTTTATTAAGAATATTATCACCTGCTATTTTTTTTACAGATTCATTTAAAAAAATAGGTAAATAGGTTTTTCCTGTGACGTTAGAGGTGTCTACTTCTTCAAAAACAAACTCCATACCTTTAAATAATTTACTCTTTATTAAGGTACTGTCTATTGTGTTGAGGTCAAATTCTACTTTCTCGTACTGGTCGTATTCGTATTGGTCAAACTGACTTAAGCCGTTTTGTCGTTTGCGTTCCCAGATTTTTTTTAGAATTCTAATGGCAGGATTTTCTGAAGCTTTCTTAGATTGTTTTCCGGTAACAATAAGGACTTCATCTAAAGAAGAAGCTTCCTCTTTTAGTATAAATTCTAAGTCGTAATTAACGCGTTTGGTAAGTGATATTTCAAGGGGTTCAAAACCAACAAAAGATACGGTTAATATATCCCATTTTTCATCAGACTCAAGGTAAAATTTACCATCTTCATTAGTAATTGTTCCTGTTGTAGAGCCTTTAAATATGACATTGGCAAAAGGAATAGGGACGTTATTTTCATCAAATACGTGTCCGCTAACCTTTGTCTGTGCTAGTGCAGATAAAAATCCTAAAAATATAAAAGGGATGAATAGTTGTAATCTCATATTAAAAAAACAAACTTCATCAATAACCATGCAAAATGTTAGTTTGGTTACTGATGAAGTTTACTAAACGCAGAAAACTGCAATTTATTTATTTGTACATTACTTTTTTTACCGCTTTAACAACATCGTCGCTATTAGGTAGCCATTCCGCTAGTAATACTGGCGAGTATGGAGCAGGTGTATCTGCAGTATTTATTTTTACAATTGGTGCATCTAAATAGTCAAAAGCTTCCGATTGTACTAAATAAGTAATTTCTGTTGATACGTTTCCAAATGGCCATGCTTCTTCTAGCACAACTAATCGGTTTGTTTTCTTAACAGAGGTTAAAATAGCCTCTCTATCTAACGGACGTACGGTACGTAAATCAATAATTTCACAAGAAATACCCTCTTTTTCTAGCTCGTCTGCAGCTTTGTAAGCTTCTTTTATAATTTTACCAAAAGATACGATTGTTACATCAGTACCTTCTCGTTTTGTTTCAGCAACTCCAATAGGCAATACATATTCCCCTTCAGGTACTTCACCTTTATCGCCATACATTTGCTCGCTTTCCATAAAAATAACGGGATCGTCATCTCTAATGGCAGCTTTTAATAAGCCTTTGGCATCATAAGGGTTAGATGGAACAATTACTTTTAAACCTGGTGTGTTTGCAAACCAATTTTCTAGAGCTTGTGAGTGCGTTGCTCCTAACTGGCCAGCAGAAGCTGTTGGTCCTCTAAATACAATTGGACATTTAAATTGCCCACCAGACATTTGTCTAATTTTAGCAGCGTTATTTATAATCTGGTCAATACCAACCAAAGAGAAGTTAAACGTCATATACTCTACAATTGGTCGATTACCTGTCATTGTAGATCCAATAGCAATACCAGCAAAACCAAGTTCTGCAATTGGTGTGTCAATAACACGCTTAGCACCAAACTCATCTAACATACCTTTAGATGCTTTGTATGCGCCGTTGTACTCTGCTACTTCTTCACCCATAAGATAAACGCTTTCATCTCTGCGCATTTCTTCGCTCATGGCCTCGCAAATAGCTTCTCTAAATTGAATTGTCTTCATGTTCTTGTTTTTTGAATAAATCGTGTAGCAAAAATAATAATTATAAACAATATAATACTACTATTTGCGGTGCTAAAATGAAAATATTTGTAACTTGTTATCATCATCAATTTATCATTAATTATGAGAGAAAAAAAATACATTTTTATAAGTTTATTTATTTTAATTTCCGTGTTTGTAAATGCTCAAGAAACTATCCTTTGTGCGTTACAAATGGATTATATTAAAATTGAATCAATAGAAGATGTACCGTCAGTCTCAAATAATGCAGATGGTACAGTTACACTAACACATCAAGATCAAAACATCACTGATATTTATAACCAATACAGTATTTATGATTTTTATCAAGCTTATCCAAATTCTAATCCCGATGGCGAATTAATTAAATATTACAATATTGTACATGGTAACAGAGCACTTATTAATGATTTGTACAATTATGTTTCTCCTAACGATTACATTATAGAGCCTTATCCTTTTACACCAATCAGTTCTGCTTTAGTTAATTTGTTAGATGGTAATACTTATTCTCTTGTGAAGATTTGTACTGATTCTTCAGAAACAGGAAATGGGTGTCCTGAAGATGAGCAAAATATTCCTGATGATTTTCAACTTGAAATAACTTTTGAATATGATGCTGAAAATGATACAATGCATGCTGAGACTCTTGATGATTCTAGTTGTGGAAATTCTTTTTCAATACATCTCAAGGGTGGTGCTGATTATGGTTTTGAGACAGTAGATAATACGCTTCAGTTATGGGAATCTGAACCCGGAACTACAACACTAGTTGATTATTCTCAGTCTTGTTATGATTTTGAGAGCACATTATTCTCCGTTTTCGATATCGGATGTTATAATGGTAATAATTACGGTAATATTAAAATAGATATAGATACAGGAAACGTAGGAGAATTTGTTATTGAAAGAGAGAATACGTTTTTTGCTACAGACTTTTTAACGTTTCAAGAAAACACAATGTCAGTTAAAGACGAGAATTTTCAAAATCTAAAAATTTTCGAAATTGAAGGGAATCCCTATTTGCAAGTGGAAAACCCAAATAATCAATCGGTAATTGTAGAGGTTTATAATGCCTCTGGGCAATCAATTATTTCGCCTATTTTGTTTGAAGAAAACCGTATAAATATCTCAAATCTCTCTACTGGATTATATTTCACTAAGGTGTCAAATGTCAATAATCAACAAAAAACCTTTAAATTTTTGAAAAATTAACAATATGAATCGTTAAAATTGAGTTTTTCTTAAATTTGTTATGCATGCATAGTAAATTTAAGAATATTATTTTTATATTCGTAACCAAGAATAAAGACGTTTAAAATAAATCATTTTTATATGAAAATATTAGTATGTATTAGTCATGTACCTGATACAACCTCAAAAATTAATTTTACAGAAAACGATACTAAATTTGACACCAATGGAGTGCAATATGTTATTAATCCTAATGACGAGTTTGGTCTCACACGTGCCATGTGGTTTAAAGAAAAACAAGGCGCAAGTGTCGATGTGGTTAATGTAGGAGGTGCTGAAACTGAACCAACGTTAAGAAAAGCTTTGGCTATCGGCGCAGACTCAGCAATTAGAGTAAATACACCAGCGACTGATGGTTATGCCGTAGCAAAACAATTAGCTCATGTGGTTAATGAAGGTGGTTATGATTTGGTGATTGCAGGTAGAGAATCTATTGATTATAATGGTGCTATGGTGCCAGGAATGTTGGCAGCTATGGCTAATGCTAATTTTGTAACTAATTGTATTAGCTTAGAAGTTGATGGTACAAGTGCAAAAGCTGTTAGAGAAATTGATGGTGGTAAAGAAACTGTAAGTACTTCTTTACCTTTAGTCATAGGAGGTCAAAAAGGTTTGGTTGAGGAGAGTGATCTTCGTATTCCAAATATGAGAGGTATTATGATGGCGCGTAAAAAACCATTAAAAGTCGTTGAGCCTACAGAGGTTAGTGCCGAAACCAAAGCGGTAAGTTTTGAAAAGCCAGCGCCTAAAGGTGCAGTTAAATTAGTAGATGCCGATAGTATAGACGAGTTAGTCAACTTACTTCATAATGAAGCAAAAGTAATTTAGTTCAGCTAAATTATTCCGAATAGTTACACTGCGCACAGGCAAAGTGTTGTTTCGGAATCTCATGAAGTAAAGAAAATAATATTAAGTTCCTGAATTGAGTTTAGGAAAAAAAATACAAATATAAAATTATGTCAATTTTAGTATATACAGAATCCGAAAACGGAAAATTAAAAAAAGCAGCATTAGAAGTTGTGTCTTATGCTAAGGCTGTAGCTGATCAGATGGATACATCAGTGACTGCTATTGCTGTTAATGCCAATGATGTTGAAACACTTGGAAATTACGGTGCGTCAAAAATACTTTTGGTTAAAGATACTAGTTTAGAAGCTTTCAATGCTAAGAAATATGCAGCGTTAATTGAAGCAGCAGCAAAGCAAGAAGATGCAAAGGTAGTGGTATTAAGTTCTAGTGCTGATAGCAAATATTTGGCCCCAATGTTAGCGGTTGGTTTAGAAGCGGGTTACGCTTCTAATGTAGTTGAGGTACCATCAAGTGTGTCACCACTTACAGTAAAACGTTCAGCATTTACAAATAAAGCTTTTGCCAACACAGAATTTACTACAGATGTTAAGATTGTTGGTTTATCTAATAACTCATTTGGTTTAGTAGAATCTGAAGGTAGTGCTTCAGTAGAAAACTTTTCGCCTACATTACCAGAATCAGGTGTTACTGTAGAGTCGGTAGATAAAGCGACGGACAAAGTTAGTATTGCAGATGCTGAAATCGTTGTTTCTGGAGGAAGAGGTCTTAAAGGACCAGAAAACTGGGGTATGGTTGAGGAGCTTGCCGAAGTTTTAGGAGCTGCGACAGCCTGTTCTAAGCCGGTATCAGATTTGGGTTGGCGTCCACATGGTGAACATGTTGGGCAAACCGGAAAACCAGTAGCTTCTAATTTATATATTGCTATTGGAATTTCTGGAGCCATACAGCATTTAGCAGGTATAAATGCATCAAAAGTAAAAGTAGTTATCAATACAGATCCCGAAGCGCCTTTCTTTAAAGCCGCAGATTACGGTGTTGTTGGTGATGCCTTTGAAGTGGTGCCCAAACTTATTGAAAAATTAAAAGCTTTTAAAGCTGCAAACGCATAAGTGAAACGGTTTTAAAATGTGGTAACACCGCTTTTTTTACGTGTTTGTTACTTACATAATAATAAATAGAAAATCGCTTTTTTTAATAGGATTTTAAGTTCAATACCTCTAGGCTTGCTTAGAGGTATTTTTTTATTACCTTTAAAATTCAATTCCAATATTTTGGTTTAGGATTAGCAAAAAATGTTTCAATTAAAACGTCTTAATTCACTTGCTTTTTATCGAAAGTATAACGGAAGTTATCCAAATCTGTAAAAAGCAGTTGGTAAAGTCTAAATTTAAACAGTTCTTTGTGTTTTGCCTTTATTGTAATTCTGATACTAGAATTATACCCTTTTCTAAGGAAAAGTAAATGAGGTAATCTCATCTAAAATGAATAGGATGAGAAATTTGATTTAATAATTAGTAGTGTCCGATTAAATTTAGCTTAGTTTCAAAAGTTCTTAAAAAATAAGGATTTTATAACTTTTATATGACACATTGCTTTTTTGAGATAATTTTAAAGACATGTTTCTTTTAAATTACATCTGTATTTCTGGTAGTTAGAATCAAGTCTTGGTTCTTAGCTCTAAAAGTAAAGCGGTCTTAAGTTTTTTATCGGATAACATTGTTTAATATATGAGTTTAGTTCGTTTAAATATCAAAGGCATTTCATACAGTCAAACCCAAAATGGTGCCTACGCTTTAATACTTAATGAGGTTGATGGCGACCGCAAATTACCTATAGTAATTGGTGCTTTTGAAGCCCAATCTATTGCCATTGCTTTAGAAAAGGAAATTCGTCCGCCACGTCCACTTACCCATGACTTATTTAAAAATTTTGCTGATCGATTCGATATTATTGTCAAACAAGTCATTATTCATAAGCTGGTAGATGGTGTGTTCTATTCGAGTTTAATTTGTGAGCGCGACAAAATTGAAGAAATTATAGATGCCAGAACTAGTGACGCTATTGCTTTGGCTTTGCGTTTTCAGGCGCCAATTTTTACGTATAAAAATATATTAGACAAAGCAGGTATTTACCTTAAAGTGAATCCTAAGAAAGAAGATGAGGAAGAGCAAGATAGTATTTTGGTTGATGACCTTATCGTTGAAGAAATTGAAGCTGCTACAGTCGAAAAAGAAGGCTATAAAGACAAATCTCTTGAGGAACTTAATAATCTCTTAGATGAAGCCGTAAATAATGAGGATTATGAAATGGCAGCCAAACTAAGAGACGAAATTTCTAAACGTTAATTAATAACTTTACTTTTTATGAATCAGTTTTTCAAGACGTTTCTTGCTATTTTTATTGGCCTTTCAACAATAACAGCTCAGGAACTTGAAAAAACATGGGAGTCAACAACTTCTGAGATGGGTTACCATACCTTAGAATTTGATAAAGGAGAATTTAATTTTTCTTCAACTTCAGAAAATAACCTTCAAGGTGATTATATGTACCAAAATAACTTATTGGTATTGTATCACAACGACTCGCTTAACTCCATTAAACGCTATAAAATTACAGAACTTACAGATTCGACATTGGTTTTTTCTGGAAATGAAATGCGTTTCGATTTAATAGCTCAGGAAAAAGAAATTGTAGTTACTCCAGAGGCACCTAAGGCAGAAATAATACCAAACCAAGGGTTTTCTATAAACAGTTTATGGCGCGGAATTTTAGGGATGTTCACCTTAATTTTTATAGCCTTTTTGTTTAGTAGTAACCGTAAAGCGATTAATTGGAAAACGGTTGGTATTGGATTACTCTTCCAATTGATTATCGCTATAGGTGTTTTAAAAATTGACTTTGTTAAAACAGCTTTTGAAGTTGTAGGGCAAGGCTTTATCGCTATACTAGGATTTACACAAGCAGGAAGTGAATTTCTGTTTGGAGGGATGTTAGATATAAAATCTTTTGGTTTCATTTTTGCTTTTCAAGTTTTGCCAACCATTATATTCTTTTCAGCATTAACCTCTGTTTTATTCTATTTAGGATTAATTCAGAAAGTTGTAAAAGGTATGGGATGGTTATTGTCTAAGGTTTTAGGGATTTCTGGCGCAGAAAGTTTAAGTGTAGCCGGTAATATTTTCTTAGGACAAACCGAAGCGCCATTACTAATTAAGGCTTATTTAGAGAAAATGAATAAGTCCGAAATTCTTCTTGTAATGATAGGCGGAATGGCAACCGTTGCAGGCGCTGTTTTAGCAGCATACATTGGCTTTTTAGGAGGCGAAGATGAGGCTTTACAATTGTTTTATGCAAAACATTTACTAGCGGCCTCGGTAATGGCTGCACCAGGAGCAATTGTGGTTTCAAAAATATTATTTCCTCAGACGGAAGATATCAATACAGAAGTCGCTGTTTCTCAAGATAAAATTGGGTCTAATATTTTAGAAGCTATTGCTAACGGAACAACAGAAGGGTTAAAATTAGCAGTTAATGTTGGTGCAATGTTACTAGTTTTTGTTGCTTTTATTGCCATGATAAATGGCATATTGGGAGGTGTTGCTGGTTTTGATGGTTTTACGAGTGAAACTTTAAATCTCGATTGGCATTTTACATCGCTTAATGAAATTATTGATAAAAATACACCTTATGAAAGCTTATCATTAGAATTCCTTTTAGGCTATTTATTTGCACCTTTAATGTGGTTAATCGGTGTGGCTTCTGAAGATATGGCGTTGATGGGACAGCTGTTAGGAATTAAATTAGCGGCGAGTGAATTTATAGGCTATATTCAATTAGCAGATTTAAAAAATGCTGCTAGTGCAACACACCTTACTTATGAGAAATCTATAATTATGGCGACCTATATGTTATGCGGTTTTGCTAATTTTGCATCTATTGGTATACAGATTGGAGGCATTGGTTCTTTAGCACCAGGGCAGCGTACTCAATTATCTAAATTTGGAATGAAAGCTTTAATAGGAGGTACACTAGCATCTCTGATTTCTGCAACTATTGCAGGGATGATTATTGGATAGTTCAACAAAAAGAAATATTAGATTATAAAAATACTTAAAACATCAGAGATTAAATTTAATGCTTTTTCTTTATTTTCGCTTCAAGTCTTACTGAAAATCTAATCAGTAATTTACACTTATATTTAAGTTTAATTAAAAGAGATTCCCATATTCGTGGGAAATGTTATGAAACAATATCACGATTTAGTAAAACACGTTTTAGCAGAAGGTAATGATAAAGGCGACCGCACAGGTACGGGCACAAAAAGTGTTTTTGGTTACCAAATGCGTTTTAATTTAAGCGAAGGTTTTCCGATGGTAACCACCAAGAAATTACATTTAAAGTCTATTATATACGAATTGCTTTGGTTTCTTAAAGGGGATACCAATATCAACTACCTCAATGAAAATGGGGTAAGAATTTGGAACGAATGGGCTGATGAAAATGGTGACCTTGGACCAGTTTACGGTCATCAATGGCGTAATTGGGCTAGTGAAGATATTGACCAGATTAAAGAAGTGATAAGTTCTCTTAAAAATAACCCCAACAGCCGTAGAATGTTAGTTTCTGCTTGGAATCCTTCGGTTTTACCAGATACCTCAAAGTCATTTTCTGAAAATGTGGCTAATGGAAAAGCAGCTTTGCCACCTTGCCATGCCTTTTTTCAGTTCTATGTTGCTGACGGAAAATTATCTTGCCAACTCTATCAGCGTAGTGCGGATATCTTTTTAGGTGTGCCTTTTAATATTGGGTCTTATGCATTGTTTACCATGATGATGGCGCAAGTTTGTGGTTACGAAGCCGGTGATTTTATTCACACGTTTGGTGATGCCCATATTTATAATAATCATAAAGAGCAGCTAGAATTACAACTCTCTAGAGAACCGAGACCACTGCCTAAAATGATTTTAAATCCAGAAGTAAAAGATATTTTTGACTTTAAATTTGAAGATTTTACATTGGTAGATTATAATCCGCATCCACATATTAAAGGTAAGGTGGCTGTTTAAATTAGATGTTATGAAATTATCCGTATTATTTACGATTATATTAATAACATTAATGCCGTTTAGTTGGGCGCAAACAGATGCCATTGAACAAGTTTATAGTAGACCTTATGTTATTTTTGATGGTTGCGATACTGCTGAAGACAAAGAAAAATGCTACGAGATAAATCTTCAGGAGCTTATTGGAAAACAATTGAATCATAAAACGTATAAAGATTCTATTTTTTATTTGGCTAAAAGAGATACAATCGCAGTGCCTATAAGTATTCTTTATGATGAATTTGGAACTATAGTAAAAGATTACTCCTTAATAACAAATCCTAACACGGAATCTAAACAAAGTATGAAAGGCTTATTAGATTCCATACCTAAAGTAAAACCCGTTTTGGACACTTATAATAAAGGTGTAGCGATAAGTATAAGTAGTATATTTGGTTATTTCCTAGATAGAACTAAAGATTCAATTATACCTTTAGTCGGTTATGAACCAAAGATAATTCCATTTTCAATTATAGATAAAGCACCAGTTTATAAAGGATGTAATAGAAAATTAAAAAATGAAGAGCTTTTAAAATGTATGAATGGTGAGGTCTCTAAATTTATTGCAAATAACTTTAATATTAATCTTGCAAGTGAATTAGGTCTTTCTAAAGGGGTAAAACGTATTTATGTGTCATTTAACATTAATAAGAAAGGAAAGGTTTCAGATGTAAGAGCACGAGGACCACACCGAGATTTAGAAGCAGAAGCTATTCGTGTAATAAACAAAATGCCTAAGCTAAAGCGACCCGGTTATTTTAAAAATAAACCAGTTATAGTACCTTACTCTTTGCCTATTGTTTTTAGAATAACTGAGTAACAAAAAAAGCTTCCCAGTTTATTGGAAAGCTTTTTTTATATCATATAGGAATAGTTTTATAATTTGATAATGCCATTTTCAGCACCTGCATACTCATTCCAAACAAACTCATCAGCTTCATCATCGTTAAGATAAGATGTACCATCAACGAGGTATCTAAATTCGTAAGAATTATCTTTTTCTAAATCAATAGTTCCTTTAAAAGCACCGCTTTTTAGTTTTTTTAATTTTGTAGCTTTTTTAGTATTCCACTCGTTAAAGCTTCCCACAACGGCCACACTTTTTGCTTCTTCTGCAGGCACAGTAAACGTGACCTTGCAAATAGGTTTACTTTTTAGATATTGCTTTTTAATTGCCATAATAATTAATTTAAGTACCCTACAAAAATATAAAAGAAACACGCATAAATCTATATATAAGTATCTAAAAACTAAATATTTATCGTTTTCTTAATATTGCAATTGTTTTTTGTATAAGAAGATAAATATCAAATACTTATTTTGTCAGATTGATAATCTTGTGTAAGCTTGCTTTATGTCTGGTTTTTAGCACTATAGTTTTGGTTTTGTGTCGTTTTTTAAAGTCTTTTAAAGACGCTATGGATTTCACAAAAAACAAGTATCTTTATCTTATTAAATCATAATTATGTTTGGAAAAAAAAAACCAGTTTCAACTATAGATAAAGATCAATTAGAGTTGATTGAAAATGCTCAAAAACGCATCAAACAGAAGAAGCGTTTGTATATTCATTTTGTTATTTTCTTAATAGGTGCAATCTTCTTGATTTTAGCAAATACAGTTTTAGGGATTGGTAAAAATTTTAAAATAGCAGGTATTGATTGGTTTGTTTATGCCGTAATTGTATGGTTTGCACTATTTATTTATCATTTTATTAGTGTGTTTATTACCAATAAATTTATGGGTAAAGACTGGGAGAAACAACAACTTGAAAAATTAGTAAATCTTCAGGAACAACGCATAGATAAACTAAAGCAGAATTTCATTAAAGAGGATACTAAAATAGCACAAACTAAAGCTTATAATGAAGCTAAAGATTTACCTGAAGCTTCTAAAAAAAAAAAACGCACTGACCTAACTATTATTGTCGCCGCTGGTGAGGATAATGCTATAGGAAAAGACAATGATTTAATTTGGCACTTAAGTGATGATTTAAAACATTTTAAAGCCTTAACAAATGGGCATCATATCATTATGGGACGTAAGACGTTTGAAAGCTTTCCAAAACCGTTGCCTAATAGAACGCATATCGTCATTACAAGACAAAAAGACTACACAGCACCAGACGGTGTTATTATTGTTAATTCGTTAGAAGATGCTCTTGATGCAGCTAGATATGATAAACAACCTTTTGTTATTGGCGGAGGTGAAATTTATAAACAAGCCATGCCATTAGTGGAGAAGTTAGAAATTACGCGTGTGCATTCAACCTTTGAGAATGCAGATGCTTTTTTTCCTGAAATTGATGCATCTAAATGGCTTGAAGTTAAACGCACCACACATGATGCTGATGAAAAGCATGCCTATTCTTTTTCATTTATAACATATTTAAGAAAGTAAACTGGAAACG
This sequence comes from Winogradskyella vidalii, assembly GCF_013403955.1. GTDB lineage: Bacteria > Bacteroidota > Bacteroidia > Flavobacteriales > Flavobacteriaceae > Winogradskyella > Winogradskyella vidalii. The sequence continues at coordinate 155,369 of NZ_JABFDG010000007.1, forward strand.
GTGTTTGTTAAATAAAAACAGTTCGATTTCAGTAGTTACTCAGGCAACCTTTTTGTTTTTTTTAGCGTCTTTGGTTATAAGGACCTGTCTTTTTGCAGCTTAAATGTTAAATTTGTGTAACATTCGTTAGCGAAAGCCGTCTTATTTAAACTAACCAATCAAAATCAGTCTTCTTTATGAGTACGCTAAAAATTACTAATTTATCCAAAACCTACGCTAATGGTGTAAAAGCATTAGATAATGTTAACCTCGAATTAGAAAATGGTATGTTTGGACTTCTAGGTCCAAATGGTGCAGGTAAATCATCGTTAATGCGCACCCTTGCTACATTACAAGAAGCCGACTCCGGCTCTGCAACTCTAGATGACATCGATATTTTAAGCAATCCTGCGGAACTCCGTAAAGTTTTAGGATATCTCCCTCAAGAATTTGGGGTTTATCCGCGTATTACAGCAGAGCAACTTTTAACACATTTAGCTATTTTAAAAGGAATTACTAATGCAAAGGAGCGTAAAGAATTAGTAAAATATCTATTAGATAAAGTTAACCTTTATGAAAAACGAAATAAATCTATAAAAGGGTTTTCCGGAGGAATGAAACAGCGCGTAGGAATAGCACAAGCGCTTATTGGAAATCCAAAATTAATTATTGTAGATGAGCCTACAGCAGGCTTGGATCCGGGAGAACGGAATCGGTTTTATAACCTGTTAGCAGATGTTGGTAAAGGTGTAATTGTAATTTTGTCAACACATATTGTTGAAGATGTAAGAGAATTATGTACCAAAATGGCTATTATGAATTTGGGCGAAATTGTTTTTCAAGGTGCGCCACAAACAGCCATAGATGAATTGGAAGGTAAAGTCTTCAAAAAAATAGTAAGTAGAGAAAGCCTTCAAAATTATGCCAATGATTACAAGGTTATTTCAAATAAAATGGTAGGTGGACAACCGTTAATACATGTGTTTAGTGAAGAACATCCTCAAAATGGTTTTGAGCAAGTCGCTCCAGATTTAGAAGATGTATTCTTTTCAAGAATTAACACATCAAACGTACTTGTTTAATACACCTCAACTATTTTATTATGTTTAAAACATTCTTTTTATCAGAATTAAAATATACACTAAAACAACCTATGGTGTATATATTTATCTTCATATTGGCCTTACTAGAGTTTTTCGCAACGGTAAGCGATAATGTTCAAGTAGGCGGTGCTATAGGAAATGTCTATAGAAATTCACCCTATACTATAACAGTACATGTTACCATCTTCTGTATTTTTAGTCTTCTAATGGCTGTTGCATTTTTTAATAATGCAGCTTTACGAGATTATAATAACGAATTTAATGAGATTTTATTTACAACTCCTATAAGTAAACCAGGCTACTTTTTTGGACGCTTTTTTGGTGCTTTATTAGTTTCTACTTTACCGCTTTTAGGTGTTTTTATTGGAGTGCTTTTAGGGACTACTTTAAACTATAGTTTTGAGTGGATTGCAACTGAACGCTTTGGTGAATTTTACTTAGAAACGTTTGTCAATAATTACTTGTTATTTGTTTTGCCCAATATGTTTTTAGCGGGTGCTGTGATTTTTGCTATGGCTAATAAATGGAAAAGTACTATAATTTCTTTTGTAGGTGGCTTAGTCATTATTGTAGCTTATATCGTATCTGGTTCATTAATGTCTGATGTCGATAATGAAACTGTAGCTGCGCTTTCAGATATTTTTGGAATAAATACTTACGCCATTGAAACCAAGTATTTTACACCTGTAGAAAAAAACATGGTAAGTCCTAACTTTTCAGGCTTACTCTTTCAAAATAGATTGATATGGACAGCTGTTGGAATACTAATATTACTAGCTTCTTATTTTAATTTTTCATTTAAAACAAAAAATAAGAAAGTAAAGAAACTAAAAGCTAATACAGAAGTATTGGAATCTGATTTTGTGCGTCCAGAATTACATCCAACGTTTAACGTGTCTACAAATTGGATACAATTTAAAAGCTTTTTTTATACCAATTTTTTAAGTATTGTAAAGAGTGTCACTTTTAAAATACTGTTTCTATTTTGTATCATCATTTTAGTTGCAGATTTAAGTGGTGGTTTCGAATATTTTGGTTTACAATCGTATCCACTTACCTATAAATTAATGGATTCTATAAAAGATAACACTAATATATTTACCATTATTATTCTTATCTTTTTTAGTGGCGAACTTATTTGGCGCGATAGAGATTCTAAAATAAATGAAGTTATAGACGCAACAGCTCATACCTCATTTATTTCTTTAGCAGCTAAAGCGTTATCCTTAGTTGGTATTACTTTAATTCTAAATGTATTCTTCATTTTTATTGGTGTTATTTATCAATTTTTACATGGCTTTACACGCATTGAATTAGACGTTTATTTTTTAGATTTATTATATGAAAATCTTCCGCTTTACATGGTGTTTGGCGGTATTATGATTACAATTCAAGTCTTGTCTAGTAACAAGTATATTGGCTACTTTATCTCGGTTCTAGTATTGTTGGTTTGGGATATTATTCTGAGTATTTTGGATATTAGTAGCAATATGTTGAGTATTGGTAACGGTGCTTCTATTATGTATTCTGATATGAATGCTTTTGGCCCTGGTTTAACAAGTAAATTATGGTTTAATTTATACTGGATTTTAATTGCAGTTTTAGGCTTGCTAATTGCAGGAGCTTTATGGAACAGAGGTTCTAAAAGTTCATTGTGGAGCCGTGTTAAAACAGCAAGAAAAGAGGTGCCTAAAAGTTATCGTAGCTTTATTGCCTTAACGTTTATCGTTTGGCTAGGTGTGGCGGGTTTTGTGTATTACAATACGCAAGTTCTAAATCCATACCGTTCTAGTGATACCACTGAGCAATTGATGGCAGATTTTGAAAAGAAATATAATAAGTATAAAAAGGCTGTGCATCCTAAAGTTACTGATGCGAAATATTATATCGATATTTTTCCAAATAAACGAGACATTCTTGTAAAAGCAGATGTGACCTTAACTAATGCATCTAGTCAGGTTATAGATTCACTTCACTTTTTTAATAATGAAGGTTGGGATACCAAATTGAATATTCCTAATGCAAAGCCTGTTTTTAAAGACAGTACTTACTTATATACCATTTATAAATTAAATCCACCTTTACAGCCAGGTGATACAATAGTAATCAAAGTTGATAATCAATTTATCACCAAAGGGTTTGAGAATGGGAGAGGCACTACTATGATTGTTAAAAATGGAACCTTTTTTAATAATGGGGATGTTTTACCAACAATGGGTTACAATAGCAGTTATGAACTCAGCGACAATAACACACGTAAAAAATATGACTTAGAACCTAAGGAACGCACACCAAAATTAACGTCAACACTAAGTGAACTTCATAACCGTAACTATATTAGTGATGGTCAATCTGATTTTATAAATGTAGAAACCTATATTTCTACCGTAAAAGAACAAACAGCCATTGCTCCAGGCTCTTTAATAAAAACTTGGGAAGAAAATGGTAGAAATTATTACCACTATAAAACCGATACGCCATCATTAAATTTTTATTCGTTTATGTCGGCCGATTTTAAGATTAAAAAGCAGCAGTGGAATGGGATTGATATTGAAGTCTACTACGATGAAAAGCATCCTGAAAATGTAGAAATGATGCTCGATGCGGTAGAGCGTTCGCTGGTCTATTATACTGAAAATTTCGGTCCTTATTTTCATAAACAATGTCGTATTATAGAATTTCCAAGGTATGCTTCATTTGCTCAAGCATTTCCGGGTACAATGCCATATTCTGAAGCAATAGGTTTTGTGGTTAATTTAGAAGATGAAACAGGAAACAATGTTGTAGATGCAGTTATAGCTCATGAAATGGGGCATCAATGGTGGGCACACCAAGTGATAGGTGCAAATATGCAAGGCGGAACCATGATGAGTGAGGCTTTTTCAGAGTATTCATCTTTAATGACTTTAAAAGGTATAACTGATAATCCGATGAAAATGAGAGAATTTCTTAAATACAATCATGATCGGTATTTAAGAGGTAGAAGTGGAGAACGAGAAAAAGAATTGCCGCTTTATAAAGTTGAAAATCAAGGGTATATTCATTACGGAAAAGGTAGTGTGATTTTATATGCACTTCAAGATTATATCGGAGAGGATAAAGTGAATTTAGCCATGAAAAATTTCTTGGAAGAATACCGTTATAAAGCACCTCCATATCCTACGTCATTAGATTTTATAAGGCATTTAGAGCCTCAGGTTCCAGATTCATTACATTATTTAGTTACCGATTGGTTTAAAGAAATTACCTTATATGATAACCGTCTAAAAACAGCGCATTATAAAAAGTTAGAGAATGGAATGTATGAAGTAACCTTAGATATTGAGAGTTCTAAGATTAAAGCAGACAGTTTAGGGACGGAGAAAGTGACGACTATTAATGATTGGATAGATGTTGGGTTTTTTATGGATGAGGGTGAAGCGCAATTGTACAGCTCTAAGCGAATGAAGTTTACTAAAGCGAGTACCGTAATTACAGTTCAGTTAGATTCGTTACCCGTTAAAGCAGCAATTGACCCAAGGCATATTTTGATTGATCGTGTGTACACAGATAATGTGAAGCGCATTAGCCTAGACGAATAAAAAGACTTGATTTACGTATAAAAAAACACCCTAACCAAATAAATAGTTAGGGTGTTTTTTATACGTTATATCGGTTAAGATTAAATATCAAATGCTTCTTTTATGGTATCTACATAATCTAATTTTTCCCATGTAAATAACTCTACATCTACAGATATAGGTTCACCGTTTAGTTGCTCAAAGGTCTTATTAACCGTTTCATTTTGTCTACCCATATGACCATAAGCTGCAGTTTCGCTATAAATTGGTTGGCGAAGCTTTAGGCGTTCTTCAATAGCAGCTGGTCTCATGTCAAATACACTTTCAACTGTTTTTGCAATCTCTCCGTCAGTTAGGTTATAATGACAAGTTCCGTAAGTATCTATAAAAATTCCCATTGGTTTGGCAACACCAATAGCATAAGAAACTTGTACTAAAACTTGATCACACAAGCCAGCTGCGACTAAATTTTTCGCAATATGTCTTGTGGCGTAAGCGGCACTACGGTCTACTTTACTTGGGTCTTTTCCTGAGAATGCACCACCACCATGTGCGCCTTTTCCACCGTAAGTATCAACAATAATTTTACGACCTGTTAAACCTGTATCTCCATGCGGTCCACCAATAACAAATTTCCCTGTTGGGTTAATATGATAAGTAATATCGTCATTAAACAAACCTTGGATATGTTCTGGCAACTTAGCAATGACTCTAGGAATCAAAATTTCAGTGATATCCTTGTAAATCTTAGCTAGCATAACTTCATCAGCATCAAATTCATCATGCTGAGTAGAAACAACAATGGCATCGATACGTTGCGGTACATTATCATCGCTATATTCAATAGTAACCTGACTTTTAGAATCGGGTCTTAAATAGGTAATATCCTTATTTTCACGACGCATTTCTGCTAATTCTTTTAGAATGCGGTGTGATAAATCTAATGCTAATGGCATAAAATTTTCAGTTTCGTTGGTCGCGTAACCAAACATCATACCTTGGTCACCAGCACCTTGTTCTTCTTTAGAAGCTCTATCAACCCCTTGGTTTATTTCTGGAGATTGCTCGTGGATGGCAGATAATACACCACAAGAATTACCATCAAACATGTAAGCACTTTTAGTGTATCCTATTTTATTTATGGTATCTCTTGCTATTTTTTGAACATCAATGTAAGTGTTCGAATTTACTTCACCTGCAAGTATTACTTGCCCTGTAGTTACTAAGGTTTCACAAGCTACTTTAGCATCAGAGTCAAAGGCTAAAAAATTATCTATAAGGGCGTCACTGATTTGGTCAGCAACTTTGTCTGGATGACCTTCAGAAACACTTTCTGAGGTAAATAAATATGGCATAAATCCTATTTTTAGGTTATAGTTATTACGAAAAATTTGAGATTGCTTGGTCGCTAGAGAAGTCCTTAACTTACTGCTTTAGCATTTTTTGTTTCAGTTGAAGTAAATTCAACGTCAGAGGTTGCAATCAGATCAAATTTTTCCTCTCAATTTTGATGGTACAAAAGTATAGAAATTAAATGAAATTAGAATTCATTTCACTTTATTTTATGTTTTTAATCAAACACTTATCATTATTTTTGTAAATAGAGATGTAAAACTGCGATAACTAAGTTTCTATATACAATATCATTGACTTACGCTTAAGGCATATTTGTCATTATGCTAGGAAAATTATCGCAATAGTTAAATTAATAGTATACACATGAAATCATTACACATTCTTTTTGCCTTATTAACATATACCGTATTATTAAATTGTAGTTCTGAAGAAACTTCACCAGTAGTGCCAGAAGATAGTTTAGTTATTTCTTCAGTATCAGAGTTTTCTTCAAGCGACGATATGCAAACGATTGATGTGACCTCTAATTTGGATTGGTCTGTAAGCGAAAGTGTTTCTTGGATTTCAACAACACCATCAAACGGAAATAGTGATGGCTCAATAACTATTTCTGTAGAAGCCAATCCTACGTTTAATAATCGTTCCGGATTAGTTACAGTTGCAGCTAATGATATTACTAGAACGTTGATAATTACCCAAGCAGGCGCAGAAAATCCGGACTTGGATCCCAATAGTGCACCTTCAGATAATTTTGATTTGTCAACATGGAATTTAAGTATTCCAGATAATTTCGGTAATGGCTATGCAACAACTATTTCAGTGAGCCAGATTAATAATGACTATGAAAATAGTGATTATTTTTACACAGCTGCTGATGGCGGAATGGTTTTTAAATGTCCCGTTGCTGGCTTTAAAACCTCAGAAAATACAAGTTATACAAGAGTAGAGCTACGCGAAATGCTAAGAGGTACTAACACTAGTATTGATACACAGGGTGTCAATGGTAATAATTGGGTGTTTGGTACAGCTCCTGCTTCAGATATAAGTGCTGCTGCAGGTTATGATGGCGAAATGAATGCCACACTAGCTATAAATCATGTTACCACAACAGGTAGTAATAGTCACATTGGTCGTGTTATAATTGGCCAAATACATGCTAATGACGATGAGCCTATTCGACTTTATTATAGAAAGCTTGAAAATAATACATTAGGTTCTATTTATTTTGCTCACGAACCTTCAGAAGGTTATGGCGATGAGCAATGGCATGAGATGATAGGTTCTAGAAGTAATGATGCTTCTAACCCTACTGATGGTATTGCCCTTGGTGAAATATTTAGTTATAGAATTAAAGTGGTTGGTGATGATTTAACGGTGACGATTATTAGAGAAGGAAAACCTGATGTTGTTTCTACAGTTAATATGGCTAACAGTGGTTATAATGTTGGTGGTCAATATATGTATTTTAAAGCAGGACTTTATCAGGCAAATAACTCAGGAGACGACGATGATTATGTACAAGCTACTTTTTACGCTTTAGAAAAAACACATACCACCAATTAATTAAACATTTTTAAAGCTCTTATATTAGCGCAATGTTATCTAAAAAAACAAAATACGGAATAAAAGCCTTGGTACACCTAGCCAGACAGGAAGATCGAAAACCTGTTCAGATTTCTACCATTTCTAAAGCTGAAAATATATCCCAAAAATTCCTTGAAAGTATTTTACTAACCTTACGAAAGAATGGTTTGTTAGGCTCAAAAAAAGGAAAGGGTGGTGGTTATTATCTGCTTAAAGACCCCAAAGAAATTCCGATGACTACCGTGATGCGATTACTCGAAGGTCCTATCGCAATGGTACCTTGTGTAAGTTTAAACTTTTATGAAAAGTGTGCAGATTGTCCCCACGAAGAAACGTGTGCGGTAAATAAATTAATGCTAAAAGTACGCGACAATACCCTTGAAATTTTCAGGAATACTAGCTTAGCTGATTTATCAACGACAAAAATAAGTCTATAAATTAAAACGGTAATATGCTGTATGAGTTTGGTTTAATCTTCTTTTTTCTAAATTTTTATTTTCGATTTTCTTGTAAATGATTTTTTAGTTCATAAATAATATTTATGTTTGTAGTACTCTAGTAAGTCTATAGGGTAAAAGAAAATTAATTAATCAGTTATGATAAATAGTCTATTTCATACTAATTCAAGTTTTAAAAAGCTTGAAAATGAACCGGGAACAACGCAAGAAAATATCAAGCGAAGTATAGCAAAGACGGTTAGTTGGAGAGTTATAGGAACTCTAGATACCGTTATAATTTCATATTTAATAACAGGGACCTTAGCCTTAGCAGCAGCAATTGGTGGTGTAGAATTAATATCTAAAATGGTGCTTTATTTTTTTCATGAACGCACTTGGAATAACATAAAATGGGGAAAATGATAGATATAGATATAAAGGTTTGGAATAAAAAATTAAGAGATAAATCACCAATTGAAATCGCAGAGTGGGCTTTAAGCTTGTCAGAAAATAGAATTGTTACCACCAGTTTTGGTGTCTATTCTTCGGTTTTATTGAGTACCATGTCGCAACTAGATAAAGATATTAGAGTTGTGTGGTGTGATACATTATATAATCAACCTGAGACCTACGAACATGCTTCTAGTTTAATAGCGAAGTACAAGCTTAATATTCATAAATATCAGAGTTTATATACTAAAGAAGAAATTGATTCTTCAATTGGATTGCCAAGTTTAGAACATGATAATCATGAAGTTTTTTCTGAAGCAGTGAAGCTAGAACCTTTTAGACGAGCGCTAAAGGAAGAAGACCCAGAGATGTGGTTTACAAATATTAGAATAAGACAAACAGAGTTTAGAGATAAGAAAGATATTTTAAGCTTTAGTAAAGATGGTATTTTAAAAGTAAGTCCATTTTATTATTGGAGCGATGCTGACTTAGATGCGTATATAGCAGAACATAAATTGGCCAAAAACGCTAGTTATTTCGACCCCATTAAAGCACTTCTCAATCGCGAGTGTGGTATACACTTTCAGTAAAACAAATTTAAAATAAAGGCTTTCAGTAGCTTAAAGAACTCGTTTTAATTTCCTACTAAATCCATAGGAATAATATATTTAAGATTATGCAAAGTTTTAGAACCGAATTAGAAAATCCTGTTGTAGAAAAGGATATCCTTGAGTTAGCTAATAAAATTGAGCTTTTTCATAACGGCAAAATAGATGAAGAAAAATTTCGTAGTCTGCGTTTAGCAAGAGGGGTTTATGGGCAGCGCCAAGAAGGGGTGCAAATGATTAGAATTAAGTTGCCTTATGGTAAGGTGCTCAGCCATCAATTACGTCGAATTGCTGAGGTTTCAGATGAATATTCTAGAAGTAGATTACATATAACAACGCGTCAAGATATCCAAATTCATTATGTCGATTTAAATAGAACACCAGAATTGTGGGCCGAATTAGAGCGTGATAATGTTACTCTTAGAGAAGCCTGTGGAAATACCGTAAGAAATGTGACGGCTAGTGAAACGGCTGGTATAGATGTCAACGAACCTTTTGATGTATCGCCTTATGCCGATGCTTTATTTAAATTCTTTTTAAGAAACCCAATTTGTCAAGAAATGGGTCGAAAATTTAAAGTGTCATTTTCAGCATCCGAGGAAGATACAGGCCTGTCTTACATGCACGATTTAGGGTTTATTGCTAAAATTGAAAACGGTGTTAAAGGTTTTAAAGTGATGTTAGCTGGTGGCTTAGGGTCGCAACCTAGACATGCCGATTTGTTCTATGAGTTTTTACCTTCAGATAAAATTATTCCTTTAATGGAAGGTGTGCTCAGGGTGTTTGACCGCTATGGCGAACGAAAAAGTAGGGCTAAAGCCCGAATGAAATTCTTATTAAAAGATATTGGTTTAGAAGCTTTTAAAACATTAGTTGAAGAAGAACAAACCGCTATAGAGTTTAAAACGGTGGCGATTGATGAATCTAAATACACGGCTTCAAAACCAGTTAACACAGATTTTCCAAAGACTACAATTAAAAATGAAGAAGCCTATAAGCAATGGAAGTCGACGAATGTAATTTCTCAAAAACAAGAGGGCTATGTGGCGATTGGTATTAAAGTACTTTTAGGAGATTTTTATACGGATAAAGCACGATTATTAGCCGATTTGGTAGAAAAATATGCGGCAGGTGAAATTAGATTAAGCTTACGCCAAAATATTTTAATTCCTTTTGTAAAGGAAGAAGCACTTCCTTTTTTCTATACTGAATTAGAAAAGCTTGGATTTGTAGAAGCAGGATATAATAAAGCCGTAGATATCACAGCGTGTCCTGGTACAGATACCTGTAACCTAGGCATAGCGAGTAGTACAGGAATTGCAGAAGAATTAGAACGTGTTATTAAGGCAGAATATCCACAATATTTGGAGAATACCGATTTAGTAATAAAAATTAGTGGTTGTATGAATGCTTGTGGGCAACACAATATGGCCAATATTGGTTTTCAAGGCATGTCTATTAGGACCAAAGATAAATTGGTAGCACCAGCATTACAAGTGCTTTTGGGTGGTGGTAATTTAGGAAATGGAAACGCTTATTTTGCAGATAAAGTGGTTAAGATTCCAAGCCGAAGAGGACCTGAAGCTTTACGTAGAATCTTAGATGATTTTGAAGAAAATACAGCAGGAAAACTATTTGTAGATTACTATAAAGCCAAAGGTGAAAAGTACTTCTATCAACTATTAACAGATTTATCTAGTATAGATAATCTTACCCAAGAAGATTTTATTGATTGGGGAACAGAGGAAGAATATGTAAAAGCTATTGGCGTTGGTGAGTGTGCAGGTGTGGTTATCGATTTAATTGCAACCTTATTTTTAGAAAGTCAAGAGAAGATTGAAGAAGCCCAAACAGCCTTTGAAAATAAAGTGTATTCAGGTGCAATTTATGAAGCCTATCGTTCTATGGTAAATTCAGCAAAAGCCATTTTGCTTTCAGAAAATATAACCACAAATACGCAAGCCGGAATTATTAAACAGTTTGATGAACTTTTTGTAGAAACCGATAAAATAGAACTGGGAGCTTCATTTTCAGATATAATTTATCAAATAAAAACGGTGCCACCGACTGAAGATTTTGCAAGCAATTACATTAATACAGCACAACAATTTTTAAAAACGGTAAGCGCTTTTAGAGACGTACAGGTTGCTGAAAAAAACTAAGATTATGACACCAAGATTGACCATAGTTGGCGCTGGCCCAGGAGATGTAGATTTAATTACTGTAAAGGCAATTAAAGCGATTAAATCTGCCGATGTTATTTTGTATGATGCACTTGTTAATAACGAGTTGTTAGCATATGCTTCGCCAAATGCAGAATTGATTTTTGTGGGCAAACGTAAGGGCTGTTACGCCTATCAACAGAATCAAATTAATGAATTAATCATAGAACGTGCTTTAAGATGCGGACATGTAGTGCGTCTAAAAGGCGGTGATCCATTTATTTTTGGTCGTGGTGCAGAAGAGTTAGAATATGCAAAAGATTATGCTATTGAGGTGGCCGTTGTTCCCGGTATTTCTTCATCGGCAGCAGTACCAGCGTACCAAGGTATTCCGTTGACAAAACGAAATGCGTCAGAAAGCTTCTGGGTCATTACAGGAACTACAAAATCGCATCAAATTTCAGGTGATATTGCTTTGGCTGCAAAATCTACAGCAACCGTTGTTATTTTAATGGGAATGAGTAAACTTTCAGAAATTGTTCAGATTTTCTCAAAAGAAGGTAAGTCCGAAACAGCGATTGCAATTATCCAAAATGGCACTCGAGTTAATGAAAAAGTAGGCATTGGTAAAATATCTACTATCGAAGCTATTGTGGAAGAAAAACAATTGTCTAATCCTGCAATTATAATTATTGGTGAGGTGGTTAAACAACGTGTTGACCTCACAGATATTTATGTTGAAGCTGATTTGGTACAGAAAAAAACAGTATAATTATGGAGCGAAATAATTTGTATCCCATCTTTTTAAAAACAAAGAACCTTAAGGTCTTAATCGTTGGTGGTGGTTATGTAGCAGAAGAAAAATTGACGTTTTTATTAAAGTCGAGTCCAGATGCCAATGTTACTATGGTTTCGTCAATGTTTAGAGAGGGAACAATTGCTATTGCAGATACAGGTAATGTTAATAGAATTACCGATAATTATAAAATAGATTATTTAAAAGGCCATCACATTGTCATTGCCACAACCGATTGTCCTGAAATTAATGTCGATATATATAACGATTGTCGTGCACAAGATAAATTAGTTAATGTGGCTGATAATCCACCATATTGTGATTTTTATATGGGAGGCATCGTTACTAAAGGGAATGTGAAAGTAGCAATTTCTACCAATGGAAAATCACCAACAACTGCAAAGCGATTACGTCAGTTTTTTGAAGATGTGATACCCGAAAACATTGATGATTTAGTAAAGAATCTTAATGTCTATAGAAAAACAATAAAAGGGGACTTTGAGCAGAAAGTCGAAAAATTAAATGAATTCACTAAAGGTTTAGTAGAGAAAATATAAATTATGATTACAACAGATATACTCATTATAGGAGCAGGACCAACAGGTTTATTTACAGTTTTTGAAGCTGGCTTGTTAAAATTAAAGTGCCATTTAATTGATGCATTACCACAACCTGGTGGTCAATGTTCCGAATTGTATCCTAAAAAACCGATTTATGATATTCCAGGATTTCCTGAAATATTAGCTGGTGATTTAACGTCTAATTTATTAGAACAAGGGAAGCAATTTCAACCAGGTTTTACCTTAGGTGAACGCGCAGAAACGATTGAAAAACTAGAAGATGGTAGTTTTATTGTCACCACCAATAAAGGAACACAACACCATGCACCAATTATTGCTATTGCTGGTGGTTTAGGCAGTTTTGAACCCAGAAAACCACAATTAGAAAACATTGAAAAGTACGAAGATAACGGTCTTGCTTACTTTATTAAAGATCCAGAAGTGTATCGGAATAAAAAAGTGGTCATTGCAGGTGGTGGCGATTCGGCTTTAGATTGGAGTATTTTCTTAGCTGATATCGCTTCAGAGGTAACGCTTGTTCATCGACGTAATGAGTTTAGAGGCGCTTTAGATTCAGTAGAAAAAGTACAAGAACTAAAGTTACTCAATAAAATTAATTTAATAACACCAGCAGAAATCACAGCCTTACATGGCGATAATCATTTAGAAGGTGTTTCTGTAACTAAAGATGGTAGCACTCAAATTTTAGAAGCAGACGAATTTATTCCATTGTTTGGATTGTCACCAAAATTAGGACCAATAGGAAATTGGGGCTTAGAGATTGAAAAGAATGCTATTAAAGTAGATACGTTAGATTACCAAACCAACATACCTGGTATTTATGCAATTGGCGATGTAAATACTTACGAAGGAAAATTAAAATTAATTTTATGTGGTTTTCATGAAGCCACTTTAATGTGTCAATCAGCTTATAAGCGACTAAATCCTGGAAAGAAGTTTGTTTTAAAATACACAACGGTAAGTGGAATTAATGGTTTTGATGGGTCACGAAAAGAATCACCTAAGGCCGTAGTGAAGGCAATAGTATAGTACAATATCATTATTAAATAATCATTTATGATGCAAAAAATAGCGTCGGAATTGAAGTAAACTTAAAATTTTGACGCTAATTTAATTAGATAACTATTTATTAGAATTAAATTAACAAAAGACTCTTTTTTTAATCAGATATTTGCGCTTTATTAATACCAATATTGCGCGTAAAAGTTCAATTTGGTTAAAGCCCTTAATCATGAAATTAATAAATAAATATAAATCAGATTTTAGATTTGCGTTACACGTGTTGTTGCTAGCTGCAATTTCTTTAATCGCTACCTTATTTGTGTAGCAGTCTTCTCGGTTTCTTAGGTTCAGAATTATAATTATTGACTATTTTAGCGGCTCAATAATTCACAATGCGAAATCTTTTATGTGCCATTTTATTAGTAATGTCTATAATGCTTTATGGACAAGATAAAAGGCATAATACCTATGTGGATTTTAATTATTTTGGAGGAAACATTGCTCTTCATAATAATGATATTCTACATTTAATCACAGGACACCCTGAAGGTTTCTTCTTTAGTTGGAACAAAAAAACTTTTGGGAAAGAAGCATGGCAGCAGCGTTATAATTACCCAGATTATGGCGCATCGTTTATGTTTCAAGATTTTAAAAATGAAAATTTAGGTGTTAGTTATAGCCTTTTAGCGCATTATAATTTTTATTTTTTTAAGCGTAATTTAATGTTGCGAATAGCACAAGGGTTAGCCTATAATACCAATCCTTATGATAAATATAAGAATCCAAAAAACATTGCTTTTGGGTCCGATATATTAAGTTCAACCTATCTCATGCTTAATTATAAAAAAGACCGAATTATAGACCGGTTTGGAGTACAAGCAGGAGCAACCTTAATTCATTATTCTAATGCCAATGTAAAAGCACCTAATACGAGTGTTAATACAATTGCTCTTAACGTTGGCTTAACCTATCATTTAGACGAAGAAAATCAAGACTATGTTGATAATCTAGAGGATGAACAATTTACTGAAAAAATAAAATACAACATCGCATTTAGAACAGGCATTAACCAAAGTGATGTTATAGGAAGTGAGCGCTTTCCATTTTACATGCTTTCGGCTTATGCCGATAAACGCTTAAGTCATTTTAGTGCTATTCAGTTGGGAGCCGATGTATTCTTTTCAAATTTTCTTAAAGAATTAATTTATTACCAGTCTGTAGCGCTTCCTGAAGCAAATGTTAGCGGTGACGAGGATTATAAACGTGTTGGTTTATTTGCAGGACATGAACTATTTGTAAATAAATTGTCAGTAGAGACACAGGTCGGTTATTATGTATATTATCCTTATGATTTTGAAGGACGAATGTATTTAAGAATTGGCCTAAAACGTTATTTCGGAAAAAACCTCTTTGGTGCTGTAACTTTAAAATCACATGGTGCTAAAGCCGAAGCTGTTGAGTTTGGCGTAGGTGTAAGATTATAGTCTATTTATTACACTGATAATCGCTATCTAAACTAGTTACATTAAGAAAAATTAAATGAGTAAAATATATTATTACATAGGGATATTACTATTGGTTTTTGCCTGTGATAGTGAAGATGTTTCAGACTGTTTTCAAACGTCAGGCAGTATTGTTCAGCAAGAGGTTACTGTTGCAAGTTTTGAACGCATTTTAGTTAATCGAAATGTAACACTCATCATCAAAGAAGCGCCAGAATATAAGGTGACTATTGAAACGGGTGAGAATTTAATGAATGATGTCAAAGCTGAAGTAATAGGCAATCAACTAGTGTTAACTGATGATAATTCTTGTAATTATGTTAGGGAATATGGACTAACAAAAATTTATGTTGAAACGCCAACACTTACAGAAATCAAATCATCAACACAGTACGAAACGACATCAGAAGGGGTTTTAAATTATGAAACTCTAAATTTAATTTCAGAAGATTTTAATCAAGAGGGTCAATTTACCATGGGTGATTTTAGGCTTCAAGTTAATTCCGAAGCACTAAATATTGAATCTAATAATTTATCATTTTATTATATAAGTGGTGCTGTAAATGATTTATATGTAGGTTTTTATTCTGGTGCTGGTCGTTTTGAAGGTGAAAATTTATTGGCTGAAAATGTTCATATTTTTCATCGTGGTAGTAATGATATGGTTGTAAACCCAATACAAAGCCTAACCGGAAGTCTTAAAGGTACTGGGAACCTAATTGCTGTTAATCAACCGCCTATTGTAGATGTGGAACGGGTGTATATAGGGAATTTATTTTTCCAATAACAAAATTTAATGCCTTCAATAGGATATAAAAGTCCTAATGACTCGTCATTTCCCGAAACAAACTTTCTAAACTTGCATTTTTTTGATTCAGTTGTAGAATTTTTAATTCATTATCATGGGCGAAATCAAAGACATGCGAGCGCATATCGTCTTTGGTAGAAAACGTAATTTCATAAACAAAACCATAAGTGTTATGTACGGCCTTTACTTTTGGTAATTTTGAAAGAAAGGCATTTTCTACACGGTAATCAAACTCTACAATTACAATTTGTTCTTGGCCTTCTCTTAAATCTTTTAAGTATTTGTCCGCAACAATTTCGCCTTTATTAATAATAATAACACGATCGCACATGGCTTCAACTTCTTGCATAATATGCGTAGACAGAAATACGGTTTTTTCTTTACCAATGGTTTTTATTAAATTTCTAATATCAACCAATTGATTTGGGTCTAAACCTGTGGTTGGTTCATCTAAAATTAAAACTTCAGGATTGTGTAATAATGCATTGGCAAGCCCAACACGTTGTCTATAACCTTTAGAGAGTTGTCCAATTTTTTTATGCGCCTCTGGTGTTAATCCGGTTAGTTCAATAACTTCGTTTATCCGAGATTTAGAAGTGCCATAAACATTCGCATTAAAATTCAAATATTCTTTAACGTACAAATCGGTGTAAAGCGGATTGTGTTCTGGTAAATAGCCAACACTGCTCTGTACTTCTTTTTTATTTGTTGCAACATCAAAATCATTCACTTTTGCGCTGCCTTCAGTAGCCTCAATAAAAGTCGTTAGAATTTTCATCATGGTTGATTTTCCAGCACCATTAGGCCCTAAAAAACCAACAATTTCAGCATCCTTAACCTTAAAAGATACATTGTTCAGTGCCTTTTGGTCTTTGTATAGTTTTGTAATGTTTTGAACTTCAATAGACATACAGAAATAAATTTAGTCAAAATTTAAAATCAAAAATAAGTAATTCCGAATGTTGAATTGCAATTATTATAGATTCTTTAAAAGTTTCAATTAATTTTTAAAAAAAGGGACTAACAATTTTGATTTGTAAAAATAATAATTACATTAGCACTATAATTAAAGTTTTCCACAAGCGTGGGCAATAACTATGAACATATCTAGAGCATATTATAACTGGTTTTATTTCTTTTTTAGCTAAAGGAACGAGACTGAGTATGTTTTATGTAAAATATAATTTTTAAAAGTCTCGATTTAATCGAGACTTTTTTTTGTTTAAAAAACTAGAATCAAAAGAACAAATGGTGAAAAAACCAATTGCAATACAAGGAATAAAAGGGTCGTTTCATCATGAAGTTGTCCAAAACTATTTTGATAGTCAGGCTGAAGTTGTAGAGTGCATGACTTTTGATAATGAGATTAGTACGCTTTTAGAACATCAAACAGATGAAATTGTAATGGCCTTAGAGAATTCTATTGCTGGTTCAATTATACCCAATTATGCACTTATAGATAATAACCAGTTGTGCATTGTTGGTGAGTATTATTTAGATATTCAGCATCAATTGATGGCTTTAGAAGGGCAATCTATAGCAGCAATTACCGAAGTGCACTCACATCCAATGGCACTGTTACAATGCAAAACTTTTTTTAGGGATTTTCCGCATATAAAATTAGTAGAAGCAAAAGATACAGCAGATGTTGCAAAGCAAATTTCTGAGCAAAACCTAAAAGGAATTGCAGCTATAGCGAGTAAAACTGCTGCGCGGTTATACGGTTTAAATATTCTTGCAGAAAGCATACAAACAATTAAAGAAAACGAAACGCGCTTTGTTATTGTTAAACGGGAAATGATTGATAAAGATGAAAGTCAAATCAATAAAGCCTCTTTAAAGTTTGAATTAGATCATAAGCGTGGTAGTTTGGCTACAATTTTGAATGTTTTAAGTGATTGTAAACTGAATTTAACAAAAATACAATCCTTACCTAAAATTGATACCCCTTGGAAGTATGCGTTTTTTGTAGACGTTACTTTTAAGACCTATAATGATTATGAGAAAGCAAAATCTATAATGAATTTAATGGCTGAGAATTTTAAAGTTTTAGGAGAATATAAAAATGCAAGATTATGATTGAAGTTGCTAAACGTTTACAAAAAGTTGAAGAATACTACTTTTCTAAAAAGTTGCGAGAAGTGGCGTTTCTAAAATCTCAAGGAAAACCTATTATAAACTTAGGAATTGGTAGTCCAGATTTAGAACCACCTTTTAAAGCTTCTATGGTGCTTCAAGATAGTTTAATAGACGAAAAAGCACATCAATATCAAAGTTACCAAGGCTTGCCAGAATTAAGAGAAGAGATTTCAAACTTCTATAAAAAACATTATAAGGTTAATTTGGTTCCTAAGTCCGAAATTTTACCTTTAATGGGAAGCAAGGAAGGTATTATGCATATTTCTATGGCGTTTTTAAATAAAGGCGATAAAGTATTAGTGCCAAATCCTGGGTACCCAACGTATGCCTCGGTGACCAAATTATTGGAAGCAAAACCAATTTATTACGACTTAAAGGAAAAACGTAATTGGTTACCAGATTTTAGAGCACTAGAACGATTAGATCTTAAACGTGTTAAAATTATGTGGATTAATTATCCGCACATGCCAACCGGTAGAAATGCAGATAATAAGTTTTATGATAAGGTGATTGCCTTTGGGAAACGCCACGATATTTTAGTTGTAAATGACAATCCTTATAGTTTTGTATTAAATGAAAAGCCTAACAGTATTTTAAGATATAAAGACGCCAAAGACGTGTGTTTAGAGTTGAATTCGTTGAGTAAGACTTTTAATATGGCAGGTTGGCGTGTTGGAATGTTGTCTGGAAATTATGAATTTATTAATGCCGTATTACGTGTAAAAAGTAATATGGATTCGGGGATGTTTTATGGCATTCAAAAAGGAGCTATTGAAGCCTTAAAATCCTCAGATATGTGGTTTCAAAGCTTAAATAGTGTGTACCTAAAGCGTCGAAAACTTATATGGGAATTAGCAAAAAAACTAAAATGTACCTACTATAGAAATGCAACAGGCTTATTTGTTTGGGCAAAATTACCACCGGGTTATAAGTCAGAGGAATTTACCGATTTAGTATTAAAAGACTATTCTATATTTATAACACCAGGAACCGTTTTTGGAACTAATGGAGAAGGTTATGTGCGATTTTCATTGTGTGCAGATGACGATGTAATTAAGGACGCAATAGAACGAATAAAATAAAGGCTTAGAAATAGATTAATGAAGAATATTTTTATAATAGGAGTAGGGTTAATTGGCGGAAGTTTTGCTTTAGATATTAAGAGTTTATATCCAACGTGTACCATTTTTGGGATTGATAAAAGTGAATCTCATTTGGAAGAAGCTATAGCGCTCAACGTCATAGATAAAACAGCAAATTTTGAGGATTTAAATATAGCAGATTTAGTTATAGTTGCCATTCCTGTGGATGCTACTTTAACACTTTTACCCAAAGTTTTAGATCATATAGCAGATACTACGATTGTTTTTGATGTTGGTTCAACTAAAGAAAATATTTGTTTAAAAGTAAAAGAGCACAAAAATCGCCGAAACTATTTAGCTGTTCACCCTATTGCAGGTACAGAACATTCGGGACCAAAGGCTGCACTTCAAGGTTTGTATAAAAACAAAACGAATATCATTTGTGAAGTAGAAGAAACCGCATTTAAACTTCAAGAAAAAGCCCTAAAATTGTTTACGGATTTAGGAATGCGAATTCGTTATATGAATCCTAAAGCACACGATACACACATCGCTTATGTATCACATTTATCGCATATTAGCGCTTTTATGCTAGGTAAAACGGTGATAGACAAAGAACGAAATGAGCGTGATATATTTGATATGGCGGGTAGTGGATTTGAAAGTACAGTGCGTTTAGCAAAAAGCTCACCAGCGATGTGGACACCAATCTTTAAACTCAATAAAACGAATGTAATAGCATCTTTAGATGAATATATAGAAAACCTCAAGCATTTTAAAAAGATGATGGAAGCCGAAGATTTTGAAGCAGTCTATCAAGAAATGGAAAAAACAAATCATATAAAAGAAATTCTAAACGGAATACAATAGTAATTAAGATTAAAAAGGAAACATGGAAAATAAGAAAGAAATGAGAACATGGTTAGATGACTTAAAATTAGATCATCCATTAGTAATTGCAGGACCATGCAGTGCAGAAACAGAAGAACAAGTATTAAAAATAGCACACGAGCTAAAAGATACGGATGTTAATTACTATAGAGCTGGTATTTGGAAACCAAGAACACGTCCCGGAAATTTTGAAGGTGTTGGAGCATTGGGTTTAAAATGGTTGAAAAAAGTAAAAGAAGAAACAGGCTTAAAAACAGCTACGGAAGTCGCTAATAGAAATCATGTAGAATTAGCCTTAGAAAATGATGTCGATTTATTGTGGGTTGGTGCACGTTCTACAGTTAGCCCTTTTATAATGCAAGAAATTGCCGATGCTTTAAAAGGTACGGATAAAATTGTATTGGTTAAAAATCCTGTAAATCCAGATTTAGCTTTATGGCTAGGAGGGATTGAACGTTTACATTCTGCAGGTATTAAAAATTTAGGCGCTATTCATAGAGGGTTTTCTACTTATGAAAAGTCTAAATACAGAAATATTCCTGAATGGCAATTAGCTATCGAATTTCAAAACAGATTTCCAGATTTGCCTTTAATTAATGATCCGTCTCATATTACAGGAAAAAGAGATATGATTTTTGATGTGTCGCAAACCGCTTTAGATTTAAATTTTGATGGCTTAATGATTGAAACGCATTTTGATCCTGAAAATGCTTGGAGTGATGCAGCACAGCAAGTAACGCCAGGTAAGTTAGTTCAAATAATGGATGATTTGAAAATTAGAAAAATAACAGATCCTGAAGCAGAATATAATTCTGAATTGAATAACCTAAGAGCGCAAATCGATGTTGTGGATAATCAAATTATTGATTTATTAGGCAAACGTATGAAGGTTGCTGATGGTATTGGCAAACTAAAAAAGCAAAAGAATGTTGCGGTACTACAGAACAAACGTTGGAATGAGATTTTAGGAAGTATGGTATTAGAAGGGGAAGAAAGAGGATTGAGTGAAGAATTTGTACTACGTATGTTTAAAGCCATTCATCAAGAATCAATTAATCATCAAGAGAAAATTGTAAATAAATAAATTTAATTACAACTTCAAAAAAGGCTCGCAATTTGCGAGCCTTTTTTATGTAATACGTTTACGCACTGAAAAGTAGGTGTCACTCATTTTGGTTTTTTTAAAATTGTGTTTTATGATATGTTTGGTGTATTAACCAAAACCAATGATTCATGAAAAAAATGACTTTATTAATTGTTACATTGTTTTTTAGTGTTATCACTTCAGCACAAGTTTCAATAACCGGTATTGTGTCTAATGATTCCATTCCGCTAGAATCAGCAAGCGTTATTATTAAAAATAGTACAACAGGAATAGCCACCAACAGCAAGGGGGAGTTTAAATTAAAAGCCCAAAAAGGAGATACCTTATTGGTGTCTTATTTGGGGTACAAAACCGAAGAAT
Source organism: Winogradskyella vidalii (assembly GCF_013403955.1). Classification (GTDB taxonomy): domain Bacteria; phylum Bacteroidota; class Bacteroidia; order Flavobacteriales; family Flavobacteriaceae; genus Winogradskyella; species Winogradskyella vidalii. Next base: position 176,874 of record NZ_JABFDG010000007.1, read on the forward strand.
TAGTTTTAACTGTGAGCGAGAGTATTACATTTAAACTTAAAGACGATAACAACTTAGATGAAGTTGTAGTAATTGGTTATTCTCCATCTATTTATCACATTAGAACAGGTTGTGGTGGTTATGTAACTCAAATAAACTATTTGGAGATTACTAAAACTAAGAAAAATAGACTCTTTCCAAATCCTTCATCAAATGGAATGTTTCAATTAAAGTTGACTGAAAATTATAATAAAGTAGAAATTTCAATAGCAAATATATCTGGTCGGATAATTCAGAATTCAACCTATCAAAAATTTGGAGAAATAGGGAGTATTGATCTCTCTCATTTTTCAACAGGAATTTATATTGTAAATATTATTGCAGATGGCAAGCGATTAGCCACATTAAGGGCAATAAGGAGTTAAAATTAATTAAGAATTTTAATTAATTCATGTTGAATTTAACGATTTATATTTCAAAGTGTTAAAATTTAAATAAAAAAGTTATTTTTGGTATTAATAAGAAATTACTTGTTAATGAATTCTAAATATTTTAAGGTATTACTTCTTTTTTTATGTTTTCAACTTGTTTGTTCTCAAGATGCGGTTAATGAGTATCTACCTCAAGATATAAATGAAACCGAGATTTACCTTAAGAGAATTAATTCCAATTATATTAATAAAATTGAAGGGCCTTTTTCTTCAAAAATTAAGAAAGTATTTAAAGACAGAGATGAGGAAATATTAAAAACAATAAAGGACAGTAGTTATGTTTTTATTCCAGAAATAAAAGAACATCTCGACTTAATTCTTGCAAATATTTTTGCTTCCAATCCTGAAATAGATACTACAGATTTCAATTTTTTTATTAATAATTCTATGTTGCCCAATGCGGCTTGTTATGGTGATGGCATGTTTCAAATTAATATTGGCTTATTTACTGCATTAGAATCTGATGATGAGCTAGCCTTTGTAATTTGCCATGAGATTGCTCATAAGTATTTAGAGCATTCTTTAAAAAATGTTTCAAATGTAATTGCAACAATTAACTCTAAAGAAACAAAAAAGAAGGTAAGGCATGTAAAAAGACAAAGGTATGGACAAACCAGAGCCGCATTATCTGTTATAGATGGTTTAAGTATTGATATTTTAGAACACTCTAAAGAGGTTGAAGCGGAAGCTGATTCATTAGGGTTTGTGTTTTTTTCTAAAACCAAATATTCTAAATCTAAAGCTCTTAGTTCTTTAAATAAACTAAAGGCTGTTGATGATATGTTGTTGCATCATGATGTTAAAATTGATAGTGTATTTAATTTAGAAACTTATCCTTTTAAATCCTATTGGTTAAAAGAAGCAATATCAATTTTTGATACAGATGAAAAAATAAACGAGTTTAAACTATCATCAGATACCCTAAAAACACATCCAGAAATTAATTTTAGAATAAAAAAATTAAAAACAGAGTTTAATATCCAAGACGAATTAATATTAGGAGTAACGACTGAAATTAGTGAAATAAAAAAAATAGCGAACGCTCAAAGTATTAAATGTTCAATTGATTTAAAGCTCTTAGACCTTGCGATATATCAGTTGATTGAACAATTTCAAAATCATAAAATTACATCAGATTACTATTATAGTACAATGGCTCAAGTATTAAAATCAATATATCAAGCCAAAGAACAGCATCATTTAGGAAAATATGTTCCTCAAAAAAATAGTTTTTCAGACGAGAAACAATTGAATACGATACGATTGTTTTTACACAATTTAGAACTCAATGAAACACGAAAACTAGGACTCGCATTTTGTGAGTTCAATAAAAGTAACATGGAGAACTATGAATTGTTAAGGACAACTCATGAATTTTTTGAATCTATTAATCAGTAATTACTAATCTTTAACTAAAACAAAATGAAAAACTTTTTAGGACTTGCATTTATTTGCTTCTTAAGTGTTGGTGTTTTTGCACAGCAAAAATCATTAAGCGAAATTACATCTTTTAAAATAAAGAACTCGGGTTCTTTTATGGACAAAAATAAGGATGTTGATGGCTATTATTTTTACTATCAGGTAGATAAACTAAAAAAAGGTAAGCGAGAATATGCCATTAAAATGTTAGATAATAATCTAAATGAAATTGCAACAAAATCTTACATTGATGATAAAAATACCGTTTTAGCAAACAGCAAGTTTAATAATCAAAAACTAATGTTTGCGATGGTGAATGTAAAAGAGCGACAGTATAAGTTAGTTTCTTTTGATAGGCAAGGAAATCAGGGTAAAGATATTGTGATTCCTGTGAGTAAAAAAGAAATGAAATGGTTGTCTTTTATGGTGAAATCAGGAAACTTCAACTTATTATTTCCTATTGATAACAAAGGGTTTTTGTTTAACTATATACGCGATAATAAAAAACTAGGATACGGTTTAAAGTATATACCAACAGATGGAGGAAAAGCTTGGGATTATAATTCACCAGAAGAGATTAAAGAAATTTTGTCAATTAATCCAATTGAGGTTAATGAAGAAGTCGTAGTTGCATTAGAAACCTCTAAGAAGTCTTTAATGAGCCAAACGCTAAAATTCAAAATTTTAGTTATAGATGTTAAAACTGGAGCGTTATTATTTGAAAAAGAGTATGATAGGGAGGAAAACCCGAGATTAATAACCAATGCTTTTTTAACAGATGATAAAGAATTGGTTTTATTAGGTGAGTATTTCAAAAAAGGAGATAACGTTGTTAAAGCTAAAAGTGAAGGGATTTTTGCGGAAGTGACCAGTTTAGATGGGAAAACGATTTCTGATAATAAAGTAAGTTGGGAAGACAAAATAGACGCTATGATGCCTGAGGATTCTAGTGGAAAGAAAAATAGAGGTTATGTCTATTTTCATGATATTATACGAACACAAACAGGGTCTTATTATTGTATAGGCGAGCGTTTTAGAAAAACAGCTAGTGGAATGGGTATTGCAGCTGCTGCACTTGGTGGAGGAGGTTCTGTAACTCAATTAACTATAACTGATGCAGTAATTTTTGAATTTGATAACGATTTTGAGCTAAAAAATATTACCAATTATAAAAAAGGAAAATCTAGAGCTCCTAGTTTAACCGACTTTGGAAGCCCGCAATTAAATGCTCATGCCTTAAAATCCTATGGTGCTTTTGATTATGAATTCACTCAAATTGATACAGATAGAGATCGATTCTATGCTACTTTTATTGATTATGAAAGATTAAAAGGTGAAAAAAATAAATTGGCTTTCAAATCAATAATGTATAATGAAGGTGAATTATCTGAGGATAAAATCTATTTGCAAAAATCTAAAGGTAAAATTAGCTATAGAGTTTTACCAGCAAAACTGGGGCATGTGATGTTGTTAGAATATAACAGAAAAGAAAAATCGTTAGATATTCATTTAGAAAAATTAAATATCAATTAATTTTTAAAATAAAATTAAAGGCTACCAATTGGTAGCCTTTTTTAGTTGTATTACACGCTAATAATAGCCATCTTTGTAGCAATGACAGGAACAGTATATAAATCTACAGGAAGCTGGTACACAGTTAAAACCTTAAATGGCAAATTCTATGAATGTAGAATTAAGGGCCGTTTTAGGCTAGAGGGCATTAAGAGCACCAATCCAATTGCTGTTGGTGATAAGGTAACGTTTGAATTAGAAACCAAAAACAATACCGAAACCGGTGTTATTCATCATATTGAAGAGCGTAAAAATTATATCGTTCGCAAATCGGTAAACCTATCTAAACAAACCCATATTATTGCATCTAATATTGATCAGGTCTTTTTATTGGTTACCATTAATAATCCACCAACATTTACCACTTTTATCGATCGTTTTTTAGTCACTGCAGAAGCCTATTCTATAACTACCATTCTGCTTTTTAATAAGGTAGATACTTATGATGAAAATACGAGGTTAGAGATGAAATATATCTCTAGTATTTATAGTGCTATAGGTTATAAATGTATTGAGATTTCTGCTGCTACAGGCGAAAATATAGATCAGGTTAAAAACTTAATGCTAGGGAATGTAAGCATGTTTGCAGGACATTCTGGCGTAGGTAAATCGACCTTGGTTAATGCTATAGAACCAGCTTTAGATTTAAAAACGAAAGCGATATCTACCCAACACAGCCAAGGGCAACATACCACAACATTTGCCGAAATGTTTGATCTTAGTTTTGATGCTAAGATTATAGACACACCTGGTATTAAAGGTTTTGGTGTTGTGGATATGGAAAAGGAAGAAGTAGGTGATTATTTTCCAGAATTCTTCGCGCTTAAACAAGATTGTAAGTTTAATAACTGTATCCATCTCAACGAACCTAAATGTGCCGTAAAAGACGCTTTAGAAGCTGATGAAATTTCGTATTCAAGGTATAAAAGCTATGTTCAAATTTTAGAAGGTGAAGACGAACATTACAGAACTGATAATTGGGATGAGGTTCAGTAATCAGTTTTCAGTTTCAGCTAACAGTAAAATATTATGAAAATAGTTATTCAAAGAGTTTCAGAAGCTTCAGTAATTATAGATGATTTAGAAGTTGCAGCGATACAAAAAGGACTTTTAATTTTACTAGGCATCGTTAACGATGATACTCAAGAAGACATTAATTGGCTCTGTAATAAAATAGCTAATCTTCGCATTTTTCCCGATAATGAAGGTGTTATGAATCTGTCTTTAAAAGATGCTAAAGGCGATGTAATTTTGGTGAGTCAATTCACACTTCATGCTAGCACAAAAAAAGGGAATCGACCAAGTTATATTAAAGCAGCAAAACCGGCTATTGCTATTCCGTTGTATGAAGACTTTATCAAGACTCTCGAAAACACACTTGAAACACCCATACAGACAGGTGAATTTGGTGCCGATATGAAAGTAGCTTTGGTTAATGATGGCCCTGTTACTATTATTATCGATTCTAAAAATAGTGAATAATTTTAAAGAAATATTAGATTCTTCAAGCGAATACATTTGGTAAACTTTCAAATTATAAAAGAATAATAACATGAATATTAAAAACGCACAACAAGACGTTGATAACTGGATTAATGAACACGGTGTTCGTTACTTTAATGAACTTACCAATATGGCACAACTCACTGAAGAAGTGGGGGAAGTAGCAAGAATTATAGCAAGACGTTACGGCGAACAAAGCGAAAAAGAAAGTGATAAAGACAAAGATTTAGGTGAAGAGTTATCTGATGTGATGTTTGTAGTTCTATGCTTAGCCAACCAAACCGGTATAGATTTACAAGCTGCATTCGATAAAAAAATGGATAAAAAAACAAAACGAGATCACGACAGGCACCACAATAACGAGAAATTAAAGTAGTTTTATCACCTCAACTTTTAAAGACCCTTTATGAATATCAGAATTCAAAAGTCTAAGCTAATAAATAATCAAACGATTCAAATTACAGGATCAAAAAGCGAATCTAACCGCTTGTTGCTGCTTAAAGCATTGTTTCCAAATATTAGTATCGCCAACGTGTCAAATTCCGACGATTCAGTGCTCATGCAAAAAGCACTAGAATCAAATGAAAAGCTCATAGATATTCACCATGCTGGCACAGCCATGCGATTTTTAACGGCTTATTTTTCTATTCAAAACGATAGAGAAACTATTATTACAGGGTCGCCTCGTATGAAAGAACGACCAATTAAAATCCTAGTTGATGCCTTAACAACGCTAGGCGCAGATATTACTTATTTAGAAAATGATGGCTTTCCTCCACTTAAAATTTCAGGAAAACAACTCACTAAAAATAAAGTAGCATTAGAAGCTAATGTAAGTAGTCAATATATTTCGGCATTATTACTTGTGGCTTCAAAATTAGAGCATGGATTAGAGCTTACTTTAAAAGGAAAAATCACCTCTGTGCCTTACATCAATATGACTTTGAGTTTATTGAATTCTATCGGCATACAAACTAGTTTTGTAGATCAAATTATTACAGTAAAACCAAACGATACTCCGATTAATGCACAACAATTAACGGTTGAGTCCGATTGGTCATCAGCTTCTTATTTTTATAGCCTTATTGCTTTAAGCGAGGTTGGGACACAAATTACAATCGCGTATTATAAAGCAGAAAGTTTACAAGGTGATTCCGTTTTAGCTGAAATTTATAAAGATTTTGGTGTGGAAACACATTTTGAAAATAATGAAATTACACTCAAAAAGATTTCAGAGGTAAACCAACAAGAAAAAATCTATTGTGACTTGAGTAACGCACCAGACATCGCTCAAACTATTGCCGTAACCGCATTTGGTTTAGGCTTAGAATGTGAGATGATTGGGCTACACACGCTTAAAATAAAAGAAACAGACCGTCTAGTGGCGCTTAAAACCGAAATAGAAAAATTAGGAGGAGCCGTAAGTATTACAGAGGCTTCACTACATTTACAGATAGCACAAAAAATTAACCACAACATACCTATTGCTACTTATAATGATCACAGAATGGCAATGGCTTTTGCTCCCTTGGGATTAAAAGTGCCACTTATAATTGAAAATGCAGATGTGGTAAGTAAATCTTATCCAAAGTTTTGGGAGGATTTTAAAGCCATTGGTTTCGCCATAGAGTAAAGTTAAAACAATTAAATTTTTATGCTGAGATTGCCTTGTTGTTTGTTATTTATATAACCGAATGACTTATGCTTATAACTAGAAGTGAGGCTGTTTTAAAGCCATTATTATAATACCAAAATAAAAATAAACATCTATTTACTTGACAACCCCTATCTTGAGATTGTATATTTGCAGTTCGAAAAATAATAAAATACCACACGCTTAAAACCACGCATGTTAGAATTAGCGTTATTATGATAAATGATTAATAGCGAACAACATGTAATCTTTAAAATCTAATACATATAAATACATGAAATTATCACACTTTAGTTTTGACCTTCCAGACGAATTACTTGCCGAGCATCCTGCAGAACACAGAGATGAAGCAAGATTGATGGTGCTTAACAGGGAAAAGCAAACTATTGAACACAAGCTCTTCAAGGATATTATTGATTACTTTGATGAAGGTGATGTGATGATTATGAATGATACTAAAGTGTTTCCTGCACGTTTGTTCGGTAATAAAGAAAAAACAGGCGCACGTATCGAAGTATTTTTATTAAGAGAATTAAACCAAGATCAACGTCTTTGGGATGTTTTGGTAGATCCAGCTCGTAAAATAAGAATTGGTAATAAGTTATATTTTGGTGATGACGAAACACTTGTTGCAGAAGTTATAGATAATACCACCTCTAGAGGTAGAACGCTTCGTTTTTTATATGACGGGTCGTATTCAGACTTTAGAACAAAATTAACGCAATTGGGTGAAACACCATTACCTAAGTACATTAATAGAGAGGTAGAGCCAGAAGATGAAGAGCGTTACCAAACTATATATGCTAAAAATGAAGGCGCTGTTGCAGCACCAACTGCAGGGTTACACTTCTCAAAGCATTTATTAAAGCGTTTAGAAATTAAAGGCGTAGAAACAGCAGAGGTTACTTTACATGTTGGTTTAGGAACTTTTAATCCGGTTGAGGTTGAAGATTTATCTAAACACAAAATGGACAGCGAAGAAATCATCATCAGCAAAACTGCTGCAGATATCGTAAATAAAGGCATTGAGAACAAAAAACGTGTATGTGCCGTAGGTACAACATCCATGCGTACTATTGAAAGTTCGGTGTCTTCAAATGGCAGATTAAATGAATTTGAAGGATGGACTAATAAATTTATTTTTCCTCCTTACGATTTTAGCATTGCTAATTGTATGATTACTAACTTTCATACACCAAAATCAACGTTGTTAATGATGACATCAGCCTTTGCAGGTCATGATTTTATGAAAAAAGCTTACGAAGAGGCTGTAAAAGAAAAATACAGATTCTATTCTTATGGTGATGCTATGCTTATCATCTAATAAACGAAATAGCCTATAATTTAAAGCCTCTTTATAGAGGCTTTTTTTTGTTTCAATTTTTTGGGCGTTACTCTACTCCGTGAAAAAACTACGTAGAGTCAGGCTGTCCGCTGCAAGTCCTCGTAATTTGGAAAAGAAAACCAAATTCCTGTGGGCTTTCCACTACCATCCTTAACGCGCTTACCAAAGGCTTGATTATCCTTTCTAGTGTCGTTCTATTCCAAACGCATAGATTGTTAATTTTAAATGTTACTAGCATTTATTTTCACTTTTAATAGCGCTTTTTTTCTGTGTGAATCTCGGGGTGTATGCCGCTTAACACTGCTAAATAATCGCTTTTTAGAATTTTTAAATCACAAAATTAGTCGCATAGGTTCGTATGAATTAGTGCAAGTTGGGGCTAAAAAAATATTCAATTTTAAGTATCACAATACATTTCATTACTTTTGCAAAATATGGAAACTAAAAAGAAAGACATACGCGCGTTAACCAAAGAGCAACTCAGAGAATTCTTTGTAAAACAAGGTGATAAAGCTTTTAGAGGTAATCAGGTTTATGAGTGGTTATGGCAAAAGTCAGCTTACAGTTTTGAAGATATGACCAATGTATCTTTAGAAACACGACAAATGCTAGAAGATAACTTTGTAATTAACCATATCAAAGTGGATCAAATGCAAAGAAGTTCTGATGGGACGATTAAAAATGCAGTTAGACTTCATGATGATTTAATTGTAGAGTCTGTATTGATTCCTACCACATCTAGAACTACAGCATGTGTGTCATCTCAGGTAGGTTGTAGTTTAGATTGTAGGTTTTGTGCAACATCGCGATTAAAACGTATGCGAAACCTTAATCCAGATGAAATTTATGACCAAGTGGTTGCTATAGATAACGAAAGCCGCTTATACCACAACAGACCATTGAGTAATATTGTATTTATGGGTATGGGGGAGCCTTTAATGAATTACAATAATGTACTTAAGGCGATTGATAAAATTACATCACCAGAAGGTTTGGGTATGTCACCAAAGCGTATTGTCGTATCTACATCAGGAGTGCCAAAAATGATAAAAAAAATGGCAGATGATAAGGTGAAGTTTAAGCTAGCTGTTTCCTTGCATTCGGCTATAGATGACATTCGTACCTCAATAATGCCATTTAACGCCACATTTCCTTTAAGTGACTTAAGAGAAGCCTTGCAATATTGGTATGCCGCTACAAAAAACAGAATAACCTACGAGTATGTAGTTTGGGATGCTATAAATGATAAACGAAAAGACGCAGAAGCCTTAGTGGCATTTTGCAAATTTGCACCAAGTAAAGTCAATCTTATAGAATATAATCCTATCGATGATGGCGAATTTCAACAAGCCAATTCAAAAGCAATTGATATGTATGTTTCTGTTCTAGAAGCTAATAATATAACGGTTACCGTAAGACGAAGTCGAGGTAAAGATATTGATGCTGCTTGTGGACAGTTGGCGAATAAAGGTTAAAATAATTTAAGTTTAGACATAAAAAAAAGCGGCCAATGGCCGCTTTTTTAATTAGAATTAACAATGATTAATTCTTAATAAATTTGATAGTTTCAGAATTACCATCTATCGTTACTTTAGCTAAATATACGCCGTCAGCTAATGAAGCAGTATTGATGCTTTCAGTAGTGTTAGATAATGGTTGAGAAATTACACGTTTTCCTTGAATTGAATATATCTCAATATTAGTTATTGGTGAATTTGATGACTCAAGATTAAAAGTTTCAGAATTTTTATCGTAGTAATGTGTTAATGAACTTGAATCAAATTCGTTAACTGAGGCAGTTGGCTCATCATTTGTTCTAAAATTGTCCAAGTAAGCAAAACCAGCAAAATTATCATGAACAAATCTTACATGTTCTATATCTGCATCTGGAGTCGCAACAGTTCCTGTATAAATGGAAACGTTATCAATAAAAATTTCAACAGCACCTCCAGTAGTTAACTCCATACGAACATTAAACCAAGTCAAAGGTGTCCAATCTGTTAAAGTGTCATCTAAAATAACTGTGCCTGCTCCATCGTCAGCTAGAATGTTTATGTCACCTGTGTAGCTAAAATTAATGTAAGTAATAAATACACCGTCGGTTAGATTTATGAATCCTAACATATAATCTGAAGTGGTTGAAGAATCAAAAGTGTCAATATACAAGTCTGTAGAAAAAACAGCATCAACATAAGAAACAGGTGTGCTATAATCGTAAAAACCTCCTACTATAGGACTTTCTTGGCCTCCAAATGCACTTTCAGTAGTGATTTTTAAAGAGTATGATCCATCAGATGCTTGCTCATCGCTAACCACCTGATTTGTCACAAATCCTCCAGCGCCATCTCCTGTTGATACCCATCCATTCTGAGTATTGATGTCACCTAAGGTGTAACCTTCTGTGCTTTCAAAAGAAATTGTTTCTTGTGCTGTTAGGTTTAAAGAAAGTACGGCACAGATAAATAATAAAGTAATTTTTTTCATGTGTTTTTGGATTAAAAGTTAATTTTATAAAAGTACAAATATTTTATAAAATCAAAGTTTATTTTTAATAATCTTATACAAGATACTTCGGGTAATAACGTCGTGTCGATGTATGATTCGTTTAATTATTACGAATAGGTATAAAAAAAAAGCGGCAATTTGCCGCTTTTTTAATTCGAATTAATAATAATTAGTTCTTAATGAATTTAATTGTTTTAGACTGACCATTAATTTCAACTTCAGCTAAGTATACACCATCTGAAAGTGCTGGTAAATTAATTAATTCACTAGTATTAGATAATGATTTTGACATTACATTTTGTCCTAAAACAGAATGAATATTAATGCTGCTTAATGCATTGGTATTAGATTCTAATTTAAGCGTGTTTAAATTATTATCATAATAGTAAGAAAATGAATTGCTGTCAAACTCATTAACGCTAAGTGTGCTTGCAGTTACAGTTAAATCATCAATTGAGATCCAATCTTGATCGGTAGTATCCCAGTGTCTTAAAGCAATGTAAACTTCAGCTTCACCCGCTAAGCTACTAATGTCTAGAGACTGGTTAGTAGGTGTGCCTAAATCATCAGCTTGACCTAAAGTCTCTGTCATTGAGGTAGTTGCATTTACTAATGTAGCAGTATCACTACTTGTACCAACATGGATGCTGTATTTTTCTAAATCCCAAGATGCTGCAGCAACTTGTGTTATCCATTCAACAGTTATTGTTCCAGAAGCACCACTTAAATCAATAGCTGGAGATATAGCCCAATTATCAGGTGTTAAAGCTATTGTTTGCCAAGATCTAGAGATTAAAGATACTGGAGAAACAGGAGCTCCTAAAGCATCAGTAACTTGAAATAGATCTCCCCAGTTAAAAGTGTCTCCATCAGCGTCAATTAATGTCCAGTCAGAAATATCTTCGTCATCAAAGTTGTCAGACCAGACAACGTCTTGTGCATAAGTGTTTAAGCTAATGCTTAAGATAAAAAGTAATAAAGTAATTTTTTTCATAGTGTTATATTTTTATGATTAAAAACCTAAAATTACAAATATTAATTCAGAGAAAATGTTAAAACTGTAAATTTCTATTTTTGAGAATATACTAGCACTATTATTTGTAATATTGTAAAATAGGAGCATAATATCAATTTAAATGAAGATTACTGAGGAGATAAAACAGCTTACGGTCTACAAGATGACAAATTCTTACGAAGGTAGAAATCTTAATTATTACGTTAAGAGTAATTGAAACTATCAAATGATTATTTAGTTTTACAAATTAACTTTTTTACAGGCTAACCAAACATGCGTAAAATGAAGATTACTGAGCAGATTAAACAACCTATTGCTTACGAAATGGAACTTTTTGAACAAAAGTTTCAACTTTCAATGGCAAGCAAGGTGGCGCTTCTTAATAGAATTACACATTATATTGTTAACCGGAAAGGCAAGCAAATGCGACCTATGTTTGTGTTTTTGGTGGCAAAAATGATGAATAATGGCGAAGTTAGCGAACGTACATATAGAGGCGCTTCGGTCATAGAGTTAATACATACTGCGACTTTGGTTCATGATGATGTGGTTGATGATAGTAACAGAAGACGAGGCTTTTTCTCCATCAATGCCCTTTGGAAAAATAAAATTGCCGTCCTTATTGGTGATTTCTTATTATCAAAAGGACTGTTATTGTCTATAGATAATAATGATTTCGATTTACTAAAAATTATTTCTGTCGCTGTACGAGAAATGAGTGAAGGCGAATTGCTTCAGATTGAAAAAGCCAGACAATTAGATATTACAGAAGACATCTATTACGAAATTATTAGGCAAAAAACAGCCACTTTAATTGCAGCTTGTTGTAGCTTGGGTGCAGCTTCGGTTAAACCTAATTCTCCAGAAGTGGAAACCATGCGAAAATTTGGTGAACTGATAGGTATGGCTTTTCAAATAAAAGATGATTTATTTGATTATGGTCAGGAAGCTATTGGTAAACCTACAGGAATAGATATTAAGGAGCAAAAAATGACCTTGCCATTAATATATGCCTTGAATAACTGCAGCAAAAAAGAAAAATCTTGGGTGATTAATTCTGTTAAAAATCATAATAAAGATAAAAAACGAGTTAAAGAAGTTATTGACTTTGTTAAGAATAAAGACGGCTTAAACTATGCGGTTTCTAAAATGAAAGCATTTCAAGAGGAAGCTTTAAGTATTTTAGCAACCTATCCAGAATCACCTTATAAGGCGTCTTTAAAATTGATGGTAGATTATGTCATCGATAGAAAAAAATAGATTGTAAGTGCTATATAGTCATTATATTGAATAGTGTTTTTAGTCTATTTCAGACATATAATATTTGTTTGATTTAAGATTAATTATCAATAAGTTATATTTATTACAAGCAATCAATATTATCCTACAGTTCCGTATGAATCCCTTTCCTTTGGGAAGGCTTAGGTAGAGGTCAATGAAATCAGAAACAAGACAACAAGAAATCATAAGAGTAGCAGCAAAACTTTTTAAAGAAAAAGGCTATAGTGCGGTTACCATGCGAGATTTAGCAAAAGCCATGGGAATAAAAGCGGCTAGTCTTTATAATCATATCAATTCTAAACAAGATATTCTAAATGCTATCATTATTTCTTTAGCGGAAGCGTTTTCTAGCGGCATGAAGCAAATTAGCGAGTCCAATGAAGCTTGCATCGATAAGCTAAAAAAAATTATAGAACTTCACGTTCATATTTCAAGTAAAAACAGCTACGGCATGGCATCCTTAAATAACGATTGGATGCACCTTGAAACTCAACTTAACTACTACAAAAAACTACGCAGCGATTACGAAAACGACTTCAAAACCATTCTAGAAGACGGTATAAAATCCGGAGAAATTATAGACGCAAAACCAGATGTCATGATGTTTTCTATACTCACTACATTACGTTCGCTTTATATTTGGATTCCAAAGAAAGAGGTAATCAATCTCAAAGAATTAACGGACGACCTAAGTAATATTCTCATTAATGGTATTGCCATAGAATAGCTGATAAATTAAGATTTTCTTAGTTTATGGCGTTCAGAAAATCGAATTAACAAAAACTTTAGAATATATTTTATATTTTTGTCAAGCAAACTAACAAGTGTTAGTTGTGTAAAATTGAGATAGAATATGAAATTGAAGGTATTCAGTTTCAAATTCTAGTTCAAGTTCGATTTCAAATTAGATGACAGAATTTCACAAATTAAAAGTCGAAGACATATATAAGGAAACAGAAGACACCTCTGTCATTACCTTTCATGTGCCTTCAGAATTACAAAACGCATTCAAATTCAGGCAAGGGCAACATTTAACCTTAAAAGCTGATATTGATGGCGATGACGTACGACGTTCCTATTCCTTATGCTCAAGCCCTGAAGAAAAGTTGTGGAAAGTCGCGGTAAAATTAATTCCAGGCGGCAAATTCTCAACCTACATTAATAACGAACTCAAAGCCAATGACGATATCGAAGTCATGTCACCAAACGGCACATTTGGTGTAGAAGTTAATGCCAAAAAAGCGAAAAATTATCTGTTTTTCGCTGCAGGAAGTGGTATCACACCAGTCTTGTCCATGGTTAAAGCACATTTACAAGCCGAACCAAATTCAACATGCAAATTATTTTACGTCAATAAAACCGCAAAATCCATTATCTTTAAAGAAGAATTGGAGCAACTGCGAAACAAATATTTCGGACGCTTAGAAATCTATTATTTCCTCACTAAAGAACGACGAGATATCGAACTATTCAACGGAAGATTCGATGACGACAAAATGAAAGTCCTCACAAAAACCTTCATCGATATTCCAGATACCAGTGAAGTATTTCTCTGCGGACCAGAAAAAATGGTCAATTACGTGAGCGACTATTTAATTAACGCAGGATTACCAAAAGAACTCATCCATTTTGAGCTCTTTGTAACCGGACTTTCAGACGAAGATATCAAACGCGCCGAACGCTTAGCAAAACAAAATGTTGAAGGCACAGAAATCACAATCGTAGATGGAGGAAAAGAATTTTCCTTCACTATGACCAAGCAATACGACAACATCCTCGATGCAGCCCTTGGCGCAGGAGCCGATTTACCATTCGCATGTAAAGGAGGCGTGTGCAGCACTTGCAAATGCGAAGTCAAAGAAGGTGACGTGGAGATGAAAATAAATTACGCATTAGACGACAAAGAAGTCGCACAAAATTTGGTGCTAAGTTGCCAATCCGTACCAACAACCGATAAAGTTGTGGTCGATTTTGACGTTTAAAATTCCTGCGTAAACAGGAACCTCATGTCGTTATCCTGCAAAGTTTCAAAACCTTGTAGGTATTATAAGTTCATTAAAATAATAATTTGGGCGTTACTCTACTTCGCAAAAAAAAAAAAGCTACGTAGAGTCGGGCTTTCCGCTATATCTTTTTTACTTGTTCTCGATATAAAATTGCAAAAAGGCAATTTCACTCGAACTGACGTAAAAAAGGATGTCGCTACAATCCCTAACGCGCCAATAGTAAAAAGCCAACAGCCAACAACTAATAAAAGTTCAACAAGCTAAAGGCAAATAGCCAAAAGCTAAAAGCTTAAAACCATGAGTGAAGAACAAATAAAAAATCCAGGGACTGAGCGCAGTCGAAGTCTAGAAAAACAGTTCGAAGCACGTATCGCAAGAGACGAAAAAATCGAACCCAAAGACTGGATGCCCGAAAAATACCGAAAAACACACATTCGTCAAATGTCGCAACACGCGCATTCCGAAATTGTAGGGATGCTTCCAGAAGGCAATTGGATAACGCGCGCACCGTCATTACGAAGAAAAGTCGCCTTACTCGCCAAAGTCCAAGACGAAGCGGGTCACGGTTTATACCTCTATTCAGCAACAGAAACCTTAGGTATTTCTAGAGATGAAATGTACGAGCAATTACATACCGGAAAAGCAAAATATTCATCCATATTCAATTACCCAACAGTCACTTGGGCCGATATGGGAGCGATTGGTTGGCTCGTCGATGGTGCAGCAATTATCAATCAAGTGCCCTTATGTAATACCTCTTATGGTCCTTATGCAAGAGCGATGATTCGCGTCTGTAAAGAAGAAAGTTTTCACCAACGTCAAGGTTATGAAATCATGATGAAACTGGCAAACGGAACACCAGAACAAAAGGAAATGGCTCAGGATGCCTTAAACCGATGGTGGTGGCCAAGTTTAATGATGCTGGGACCAACTGACGCTGAATCCATTCACACAGAGCAATCCATGAAATGGAAGTTAAAACGAAAATCAAATGACGATTTACGTCAACAATTTATAGACCAAACCGTACCGCAAGCCGATTTAATCGGACTCACTATTCCGGATCCAGATTTAAAATGGAACGAAGAACGCCAAAGTTATGACTTCGGTGACATCGATTGGGACGAATTCTGGCAAGTCGTAAAAGGTCATGGCCCAATGAACAAAGAGCGTATGAAAGCAAGAGTTGGCGCATGGGAAGAAGGCGAATGGGTTAGAGATGCGGCAATGGCGTATGCTGATAAGAAACAAGAACGAAAAGAGAAACAAGTAGTTTAATTAGATAATAGATATTTAGACCGCTTTGCTGTTAGATTATAGACAAAGCAGTGCCTTGACAAAAAATAATAATATAATAGTTGAGATTTTGAATCCTTGGATTGTCCCCTTGAGGGGACTTTAGGGGGTGTTTTTAAGATAGTAATAGTATAAAGTATAAATTGAAACGATTCATATTCGAGTTCAATTTCAAATTCAATTTCATATGAGTAAAAACTGGCCACTTTGGGAAATCTTCGTAAGAAGTAAAAACGGATTAGAACACAGACACTTTGGTAGTTTGCATGCCGCAGACGCTGAAATGGCATTAGTAAACGCAAGAGACGTTTACACCAGACGCAATGAAGGCGTTAGCATTTGGGTTGTAGAAAGTAAAAACATCATAGCATCAAATCCAGAACACAATGGAGAGATGTTCGAACCAGCACAAGACAAAGTCTATCGTCATCCCACGTTTTACGATTTACCAGATGAAGTGAAGCACATGTAAAATTCCTTTGAAGAAAGGAATCTCATTAATTGAAATACAAATTTGATGCTTATGATTGTCCCCTTGAGGGGACTTTAGGGGTGTTAAACAGAAAAAAATCAATTTTGAAAGTAAGTAAAACTATTTATTGAAATTCTTCGAATGCAACTTCAAGTTCAATTTAATATGAAACAAGAATTATACAAATACATCCTAGGCATTGCAGACAACAGCCTAATCCTCGGCCAACGCCTAGGCGAATTAACAGGTCACGGTCCAACTCTAGAAACAGACATCGCTTGCACCAACATCTCACTAGATTTATTCGGACAAGTCCGTAGTTATTTCCAATACGCAGCTAAAATCGCCGGAGATGGCAGAACGGAAGATAACATTGCGATGCTCAGAAAAGAGCGCGAATACGTCAATGTATTATTAGTAGAACAACCAAACACTAATTTTGCTTACACTATGGCACGTCAGTTTTTATTTGATGTGTACCATTTGGCTTTTCTTTCAGAATTAGAAAAGAGCAAAGACTTAACACTTTCCGCAATAGCAAAAAAATGTATCAAGGAAGTACGTTACCATGAGCGATTTTCATCAGATTGGATAAAACGTCTAGGCGACGGAACAGAGGAAAGCAAAGCAAAAATGCAGGAAGCCATAAATGATTTATGGACTTATACCGACGAATTATTTCATCAAACCGAAGCTGATAAAGCAATGGTTTCCGAAGGTATTGGCGTTGATGTCACCAAGCTAAAAGATGCTTATTACAAACAAGTCAATGAAGTTTTAGAAATAGCAACACTGAAAATCCCAGAATCAAAATATTTTCAAAAAGGAGGAAAAAAAGGAATTCACACCGAACATTTAGGGTACTTATTAGCTGAATTACAATATATGCAACGCACATACCCTAATATGGAATGGTAACCCAATTCCTACGAAAGCAGGAATCTCATAAATGAACAATAAAATTTCAAATTAAAACTATATGTCATGCTGAGCTTATCGAAGCATTTCAAAAATGATAACAGAAACACAAGATATCGACAAAAACCTAATTGAGATTTTATCCAAAGTCTCAGACCCAGAAATCCCAGTACTTTCTATAATGGACATGGGAGTCGTACGTTCTGCAACTATTGTTGATGGGATTGTTAAAGTAGAAATCACACCAACTTATAGTGGTTGTCCTGCTATGGACGTCATTGGAGATGATATAAAAAAAGCATTAAAAAAAGCCGGTTACAAATCTGAAACTGAACTCATCCTGCATCCAGCATGGACCACCGACTGGATTACACCAAGAGGAAGAAAAGCATTAGAAGATTACGGCATAGCAGCACCATTAGAGGCAGAAGCAGATAAAGATGTATTGCTCAACGAAAAACGCTTGGTAAAGTGTCTGCAATGTGGTTCTACCAATACAAAATTAGTAAGTCAATTTGGCTCAACCGCATGTAAAGCACAATTTCAATGTGATGATTGCCATGAACCCTTCGATTATTTTAAATGTTTAAAGTAACATCACGTCAGTTCGAGTGAAATTGCTTTAGGGCAATTTTGTATCGAGAACATATAAAAGAAAAAGATTAAATGAAGTCAATTGAATTAAAAACAGAAAACAAAATAGCAACCATAACGCTAAACAGACCAGAGGTCTTTAATAGTTTCAATCGTGAAATGGCTTTAAGTTTACAAAGTATTTTAGACGATTGTGAAAATAATCCCGATGTCAGAGCCATTGTCCTCACAGGAAACGGAAAAGCGTTTTGCGCGGGTCAAGATTTAAAAGAAGTCACGGACCCAGATTCAAATCCAGGCTTCAAAAAAATATTGGAAGAACACTACAATCCAATTATCACAAGAATCAGAAGTATTAAAAAACCAATTATTGGAGCCATAAACGGCGTTGCTGCAGGAGCAGGCGCTAATATAGCATTAGCCTGTGATATTGTTGTGGCTCACGAAAAAGTAAGCTTCATTCAAGCCTTTAGCTTAATAGGATTGGTACCTGATAGCGCAGGTACCTACTTTCTTCCAAGATTAATAGGTTTTCAAAAAGCACAGGCCTTAGCCATGTTAGGCGATAAAATTTCAGCTGAAGATGCAGAAAAAATGGGAATGATTTACAAAATGATTCCATTAGAAAATTTCGAAGAAGAAGTTGATAAATTAGCCTTAAAACTAGCCAACATGCCAACCAAAGCTTTGGGAATGATAAAAGAGCTATTCAACAAATCGATGACCAATACTTTAGAGCAACAACTCGCTCTTGAATCAAAATTACAAATTGAAGCCGCACAAAGCGACGATTACAAAGAAGGAGTCACTGCATTTATAGAAAAACGTCAACCAAAATTTAAAGGACAATAATATCATTAACCTGTAAGGTTTCTAAAACCTTGTAGGTTTTTTTAAAATTATGAATAAACAAACTCTCATAGAAGTTCACAACCGAATAAAACCTTTTATTCATAAAACCCCTGTTTTAACCTCACAATTATTAAACAAAGAAACGGGTTGTAATCTATTTTTTAAATGTGAGAATTTCCAGAAAATGGGAGCCTTTAAAATGCGAGGCGCAACAAATGCTATTCTTTCGCTGTCTGAAGAAGAAAGACAACGCGGCGTCGTTACACATTCCTCAGGTAATTTTGCACAAGCGGTTTCATTAGCTGCTCAAAATCTAGGCATAAAAGCTTATATCGTTATGCCTGAAAACGCGCCACAGGTTAAGAAAAATGCAGTTAGAACATATGGAGGAGACATCATTGAATGCGAATCGACATTAAAGGCAAGAGAGGAGACAGCCAATAAAATAAAGACAGAAAGAGGCGCCTCATTTTTGCACCCATCCAATCAAGATGAAGTCATTTATGGTAATAGTACAGCTGCTATAGAATTACTAGAGGAACAGCCCAATTTAGAGGTCATTTTTGCACCCGTTGGTGGTGGTGGATTACTAGCCGGAACTGCTTTAGCAGCGCATTTATTCTCAAATAATTGTAAAACTATTGGAGCGGAGCCTATGGCTGTGGATGATGCGTATCGTTCCTTGGTTTCTGGACAAATTGAAACAAACAAGACAACTTTGACAATTGCAGATGGTTTGCGAACAAATTTAGGAAACCGTAACTTTCCAATTATCCAAAAACACGTTGAAAAAATAATTCGTGTGGAAGAAAATGAAATTATAAACGCTATGCAATTACTTTGGGAACGCATGAAGATTATTATAGAGCCTTCATCAGCTGTTCCTTTTGCAGCCGTTTTAAAACATAAAGAAGAATTTAAAAACAAAAACGTCGGTATTATTTTATCTGGCGGAAATGTAGATGTGAAAAATTTACCATTTTGATTAACGATTGAAGACTGTTGATTTATGATTATAGAACTTAAACAGAATAAAGATGAAACCTAATCAATTAGAAGAGAGAGTAATTCAATTTTCAATTGAGATTATACTGTTGTGTAAAACAATAGATAAATCTTTTGCATCAGAACATTTAGCTAAACAATTAATACGTTCGGTAACGTCTTCAGCTTTAAATTATGGATAAGCTAGAAATGGAAAGTCTACAAGAGATTTTCTTCATAAAATGAAAATTTGCTTAAAAGAATTAAGAGATTCTTTTATAAACTTAAGAATATTAAAAGGAGCTAATCTTATCAAAGACTTTGAATTTTTAGAAAAGATATTAAAAGAAAATGATGAATTAATTTCAATTTTTGTTGTTAGTATTTAAACAACACCAAATAAGTTGAAATCATAAAATATAGATGGAATATTAGGTATGGGTGAAAATCAAAAATCAGAAATCGTTAATCTAAAATCTCAAATCAATAGAGTTGGAATAATAGGTTCTGGAACCATGGGAAGCGGCATAGCACAAGTCGCTGCAACCTCGGGTTGTAAGGTTAAATTGTACGATACTAATCAAGCGGCTTTAGACAAAGCAAAAGCTTCATTGGAAAAAATATTAAATCGCTTAATCGAAAAAGGAAGGATAAATGCAGAAGAAAAAAACAGAATTCAATTTAATATCAGTTATGTTGATAATTTAAAAGACTTATCGGATTCAAATCTAACGATTGAAGCCATTATTGAAAACCTAGACATCAAGAAAAAAGTCTTTTCAGAATTAGAAAGTTATGTGTCTGAGGATTGTATTATTGCTTCTAACACATCAAGTTTATCAATAGCATCCATTGCAGCATCCCTAAAAAAGCCAGAACGTTGTATCGGCATTCACTTTTTTAATCCGGCACCTTTAATGAAATTGGTTGAGGTCATTCCTGCTATTCAAACGTCAAAAGAAGTGCTTGAAAAATCAATTCAAACCATTTCGGATTGGAAAAAAGTAGTTGCTGTTGCGAAAGATACACCAGGGTTTATAGTCAACCGAGTAGCAAGACCATTTTATGGGGAAGCTCTTCGAATATATGAAGAAGGCATTGCAGATTTCGAAACCATAGACGCAGCAATGAAAGACCTAGGAGGTTTCAGAATGGGGCCATTTGAGTTAATGGATTTTATTGGAAACGATGTCAATTACACTGTAACTGAAACTGTTTTTACAGCGTTTTATTTCGACCCAAGATACAAACCTGCATTCACACAAAAACGTTTTGCCGAAGCAGGTTACTTAGGACGAAAATCAGGAAAAGGCTATTATAATTATGATGAAAATGGAAGAAAAATAGAATGTCCATCTGTCTCGTCGAGCGCAGTCGAGATGTCTCTTTCAGAAACCATTTTCAACAGAGTCCTAGTCATGCTGATCAACGAAGCAGCAGATGCCTTATTTTTAAACATCGCATCAGCCGAAGATATCGACAACGCCATGACCAAAGGCGTCAACTACCCAAAAGGCTTATTAGCCTGGGCAGACGAAAAAGGTATCGATTGGTGTGTGAATAAAATGGATGAGCTTTACAATGAATATCATGAAGACAGATACCGTTGTAGTCCGTTATTGCGTAAAATGGATAATACAGGTGTGAGTTTTTTTTAATTGCAAAGGGATTGGGTAATAGGAAATAGGCATTAGTATGAAGAGTAACTATCATTTTAATTTGAGGATTTAATAGTGTATCAAAAGGCAATGGATTTTGGTGAAATAGTTAATGCTTTAGTAAAAGAATTCCCAAACCATGAGTTATACGCACTATCATCACAGTTCAGAAGAGCCGCCGATTCTATTGCATTAAATATAGCAGAAGGCTATCCTGGTTCAGATGCTCAATTTGTTAAACATATTAATCACGCTATTTATAGTGCTAATGAATGTGTTAGTTGCAGTACAAAAGCAAAGAGAAGATTATATATTAACTTTGAAAAAGATGAAGAAAACCGAAAACTAATATCAGAATTAACAAAAATGATGTCTTCCTTGAGAAAGAAAATTTTGGAAAGAAACAAGCGTAACTAATCCCTAATACCAAATTCCTAATGCCTTTAACCGGAGAACAAATCCCACATAAAATGCTTAGTCAAGACCATTACAGTCAATGGCTAGGAATAGAAATCCTAGAATGCGAAATAGGCAGATGTAAAGTGGCTATGACCATAAGAAAGGAAATGCTAAACAGCATGAACAAAGCGCACGGTGGAATCAGTTACTCATTAGCGGATACTGCATTCGGGTTTACGGCAAACACACATGGTAACTATGCCGTTTCAATTGAGACCAGTATTAATCACATTGAAGCATTGAATGAAGGCGATTATTTAGTAGCAGAATCTGTTATAGAAAAAGTGAATAACAAATTAGGTTTCAACATTGTGGAAGTGAAACGCGGCGACGAATTAGTGGCACTTTTTAAAGGTGTAGTTTATCGTACACAAAAACCATGGGAAGAAAACTAACAAAAGAATAAACTTATAAAATATGAAATGGCAAGGTAGAAGAAAAAGTGATAACCTCGACGATAGACGAGGGATAGGAACAAAAGGCAAAGTCGCAGCAGGTGGTGGTGTAATCGCAGTAGTGGTTATTCTTTTACAACTATTTGGTGGTGAAACTGGTCAACAAATAGCACCAATTCTTGAACAAGTAGGTAATAGTCAAAGTTCCCAACAAGTTGAGCAAAGAGATTTAACCAGCGAAGAAGTTGAAATAGGCAATTTTATGAACGCAGTCTTGGTCGATACAGAAGATATTTGGAATCGGCTTTTTAAGGAATATAACTTAGGCGATTATAAAGAGCCAACACTTGTTTTATTCACAGATGCCGTAAGTACAGGCTGCGGAAATGCAAGTTCAGCTTCTGGTCCTTTTTATTGTCCAGCAGACCAAAAATTATACATGGATATGTCTTTCTTTGACGAATTAAGAACGCGTTTCGGAGCTAAAGGTGGCGATTTTGCGATCGCCTATGTGACAGCTCACGAAGTCGGTCATCACATTCAAACGCTTTTAGGAACGTCAAATAAAGTCAGACAATTACAAAGCCAAGCAAGCCAAACTCAAGCAAATAAACTTTCAGTAGCACAAGAATTACAAGCCGATTTTTATGCAGGTGTTTGGGCACACCATAATAAAAAATATTTACAAGCAGGTGATATAGAGGAAGCGCTAAGTGCTGCCAATGCAGTAGGAGACGATGCTATTCAAAAACGAATGAGCGGAAGCGTCAATTCAGACAGTTTCACACACGGCACTTCAGAGCAGCGTATGGAGTGGTTTATGAAAGGCTACAACACAGGCGATATTAGAAATGGAGATACGTTTTCTGCACTTTTAGATTAATCAATTCCTGCGAAGGCAGGAATCTCAGAATAAAACAGAACAGAACAAACTAAATTCAAAGACTTAAACAAATAAGTTTTTTAAGACCGAGTAAAAACACAAGATTCCCACTTTTGTGGGAATGTAATCAAAAGATACCCACTTTCGTGGGCAATACTATGGAAGCATACATAATAGACGGTATAAGAACACCAATAGGTAACTACAAAGGCACATTATCAGCCGTAAGAACAGATGATTTAGGAGCACTTGTCATTGCAGAAATCGTAAAACGAAATCCAAACATCCCAAAAGACGCTTACGACGATGTCATCATAGGATGCGCTAATCAAGCAGGAGAAGATAACCGAAATGTTGCAAGAATGGCCTCTCTTTTAGCAGGACTACCATTCACAGTTCCTGGAGAAACGGTCAACAGACTTTGTAGCTCAGGATTATCCGCTATCATTCACGCCAACAGAGCCATAAAAGCAGGTGATGGGGACCTTTTTATTTCAGGTGGTGTTGAAAACATGACCCGTGGACCGTACGTCATTGCTAAACCATCAACCGGATTTGGGGGCGATTCAAAAATGTATGATTCTACATTCGGGTGGCGTTTTATCAATCCAAAAATGCAAGAGATGTATGGTACTGATGGTATGGGAATGACGGCTGAAAATCTTGTCGAAAAATATAATATCTCTAGAGAAGACCAAGATAAATTTGCGCATTGGAGCCAAATGAAAGCCACCAAAGCACAAGAAAATGGTCGACTAGCAAAAGAAATTGTAACCGTAGAAATTCCACAACGCAAAAAAGACCCAATCCTTTTTTCGAAAGACGAATTCGTAAAACCTAACACGTCCTTAGAGGTTTTAGGAAAACTAAGACCAGCATTTAAAAAAGAAGGTGGCAGTGTCACGGCAGGAAATTCATCAGGATTAAACGATGGAGCGGCAGCAACAATCATTGCTTCCGAAGCTGCCGTTAAAAAATACAATCTAAATCCGATAGCAAAAATTGTAAGCTCTGCAGTCGTTGGTGTTGAGCCTAGAATTATGGGCATCGGTCCTGTTGCAGCTTCCAACAAGGCGCTAGAAAAAGCAGGGTTAACTATGGCTGATATGGACATTATTGAGCTTAACGAAGCTTTTGCGGCGCAAGCTTTGGCATGTATTCGTGCTTGGGGATTGGCAGATGATGATGAAAGAATAAATCCAAATGGTGGTGCGATTGCCATTGGTCATCCACTTGGGGTTACAGGCACCAGAGTAGCCTATTCTGCCGCTTTAGAATTGAAAGAACAAAACAAAAAATACGCCTTAATCACAATGTGTATTGGCGTTGGACAAGGTTATGCTGCCATAATCGAAAATGTGAATTAAGTGATTTATATGTTTTTAAATAAAATAAGATTTCTTTTTCTAAGCGTAATTTTCGTTTTTGTTTCATGTCAGGAAACGAAATCTAAAACTACTTCAAACCCAATAAAAAATACAGGTAAGAAGGTGGTTGGTGAGAAAATAGATAGTGCTGTTAAATTAAAAGCGGATAGCATTATCGATATTTCTGGTAGCTATGAATTAATAAAAGGGGAAACTTTTTTTGTAGATTCAAAACGTAAAGCAATCCACGATAGTGAATTAATTATAAACCGTCTTTCAGAAACCGATTTTGGATTCTATTCTGCTTATAAAGAAAAAGATATTACACCGATTAGTGATTTTGGTGTGCTAAGAAGTTTTAAAAATAAATTTTATTTAATAAAAATATGTAATGGAAATGGATTAGGATTCGATGCTTATGCTCAAGAAAATTTCACAGCAGGAACTTACCTCTATAATCAAGTGATGATTAGAAAAAATAAGAATCTACTTTCTGTAATAGAATATGGAAGTAATTTTAGAAGGTATCTAATTTATAAGAAAAAGAAACCGGGTTCAGAAACTTATGTTTCATTACAAAAAACATTAGAAAAGGCTAAAAATGGTCTTAGAAATTATACGATAGAATACAATAAAGCACAGGAATACGACAAAAAAAAATTACAAATAGAATATATTTTTAAAGATAGTATTTGGGTTTCTAAACATAAGCATAAAGAAGAGTATGCATCTTTCGATTATTTGCATACTTATACAAACCCCTACCAGAACGGTAGATTTACAAAACAAGACAGCATTTTTTATAAAGAATTTAATGCTTATAAATAAGATAAAGACAACATCAAGTTTCCGTGAAAACGGAAATCTCACAAAATAAACCACAAAGTTTATGAGAAAAATAGAACATTATGTAACTGGTTCTTGGACAACAGGAAAAGAAGAAGGAATACCAATCCTTGATGCCGTTACAGGTGAAGTATTCACAAGCATTGCTACTGAAGGTTTAGATATTCCGGAAATCCTAAACTACGGAAGAACCAAAGGCCGCGAAAAACTTCGCAAAATGACTTTTCAAGAGCGTGGAAATATGCTCAAAAGTTTAGCATTATACCTTACTAAGCGAAAGAATGAGTTTTACGATTTAAGTTACAGAACAGGAGCAACCAAAGTTGATAGTTGGATAGATATCGAAGGGGGTTTCGGGAATTTATTCGCCAATGCTTCGCTTAGAAAACTATTTCCTAATCAACCTTATCATGTTGAAGGCGATGCTATCGATTTATCTCGAGGTGGACGTTTTATGGCGCATCATATTATGGTGCCTAAAAAAGGCGTTGCGGTTCATATCAATGCCTTTAATTTTCCGGTTTGGGGCATGTTAGAAAAATGTGCGGTCAATTGGATGGCAGGAGTTCCTGCAGTCGTTTTGCCAGCACCTTCATCTTCGTATTTAGCGGAAGCTGTAGCGAGAACTATTATAGATTCAGGTATTCTTCCAGAAGGCGCACTTCAAATAATAAACGGTACCGTAAAAACGATTTTAGACACAGTTGAATCACAAGACGTCATCACATTTACAGGTTCAGCACAAACAGGACGCCTTTTAAAAGCGCATCCAAGATTAATTCAGGAGTCTGTACCTTTCACAATGGAAGCCGATTCTTTAAACGCATCTATTTTAGGAGAAGATGCGGTTCCTGGAACACCAGAATTCGACCTTTTTATCAAAGAAGTAAGAAAAGAAATGACGGTTAAAGCAGGACAAAAATGTACTGCCATCCGCCGAATTATTGTGCCTGAAAATTTAATTGAAGACGTTCAGATTGCATTAGGAAAAGCACTAGATAAAGTCACCATTGGCAACCCAAGATTAAAAGAAGTCCGAATGGGGTCTTTGGTCAGTCATCAACAAGTACAAGCCGTTAGAGATTCGGTAAATGATTTAGCCAAAGAAGCACAAATAGTATACGGTAGTTTAGACAAAATAGAAACCATTGGAGCAGATGCCAAAAAAGGCGCTTTTATAAGTCCGATTTTATTACGAGCAGACCATCCGTTTAAAAACACGGTTATTCATGAGCGTGAAGCTTTCGGTCCGGTAAGTACCATTATGCCTTATAAGAATTTAGATGAGGCTATCACTTTGGCGCAAATGGGGAAAGGTTCACTGGTATCTTCTATAGCTACGAACGATGATAGAATCGCTAAAGATTATGTGGTCAATGCTGCAAGTCATCACGGAAGAATTTTAGTTTTAAATAGAGAAAGCGCTAAAGAAAGCACAGGTCATGGTTCACCATTGCCATACTTGGTACATGGAGGTCCTGGTCGCGCAGGAGGAGGTGAAGAAATGGGAGGCATGCGTGGTATAAAGCATTATTTACAACGTACCGCTATCCAAGGTTCGCCATCAACTATAACCGAAATCACAGGTGTTTACCAGCAAAACGCCAAATATAAGGAGGCAGAACAGCATCCGTTTCAATACCATTGGGAAGATATCCAACCCGGAATGTCGTTAAAAACCCACAAACGAACATTAACTGATAATGATATCCAGAATTTTGCCAATTTAACTTGGGATCACTTCTATGCTCACACCGATATTACGTCATTAGATGGAAGTATTTTCGAAAAAAGAACGGCTCATGGTTATTTTATTATTTCTGCAGCCGCAGGATTATTTGTATATCCTAATAAAGGACCTGTAGCAGCAAATTATGGTTTAGATAGTATCCGTTTTTTAAGACCATTATATCATAACGATACTATTTATGTGCGTTTAACGTGTAAGGAAAAAGTAGACCGTGATGTGGCTTCCGCAGAACACCCAAGTGGAATTGTAAAGTGGCATGTTGAGGTTTTTGATGCTAATTTTGAAAACCGTCCTGAAAGTCAGAAAACAGAAAAAGATAGTCCGTTAGTCGCTGTAGCAACCATATTAACCATGGTTGAAAAAAAGCAAGAAACGTTTGTGGAGATGACTTCGGAAAAAATAAACGAATGTCTTTCTAAATTAAAAGCAGATACAAAACCAAAATGGGGAATCATGACACCACAACACATGGTTGAACATTTAGAATACACTTATAAAATTGCTTCAGGCGACATTCAAGATTTTGAAATTGCAACACCAGAAAAGATTTTAGAAAAAGTACATCATAGTTTATATAATTATGATAAGTTTCCTAAAAACTCTCAGTTCCCGCAGTTGGAAAAAGATAAATTAGAGGATTTGAAACATCCTGATTTGGAAACGGCAATCGAAAAATTCAAAGCACAGCGTGAAAGATATATTGAATATTTTAAAGCACATCCAGAAGCTAAATTAAAAAATTTGGTGTTTGGGGAATTGAATAAGTATGAATCGTATCTTTTAGAGCGAAAGCATTTGAATCATCACTTCGAGCAGTTCAATTTGCTTTAACAATTTGAACTGCTCGAAGCACCCGAGAAATCGGGTGTCTCAAGAAAACTATAGTGAATATAAAAATCCAATTAACCAACAGGTAAGTTTTGAAACATTATGTCTACATCATAACCAACAAACCAAAAGGTGTTTTGTATATTGGTGAGACAAAAAGGTTAAAAATAAGAATATACCAACATAGAACGAAGGTACATCCAACCACATTTTCGGCGCGATATAATTTAGATAAGCTCGTGTATTTTGAAGTGCATCCTACAGAGGCAGCAGCTAAATTAAGAGAAAAGCATATGAAGAAATGGAATAGAGTTTGGAAGATTGAGTTAATAGAAAAAATAAATCCTCAATGGAAGGATTTGTATGAAGAAATAAAAGTATAACATTAAAAGATTACCGCTTTCGCGGCAAGTAAACATGAACACACCATACGTAAAACTAGAAAACAAAAACCAAGTAGGCTACATAGAATTCTTCCATCCAGCCCACAATTCCTTACCAGGTGATGTGTTAGCGAAATTAGCCAAAACCATAACCGAAGCAGGAGAAAACAACGACATAAAAGTTATTGTTTTAAAAAGTGGAGGCGACAGAACATTCTGTGCGGGAGCAAGCTTTAATGAACTAATTAACATCAACGATGCAGCAACCGGAAAAGTATTCTTTTCAGGATTTGCAAACGTGATTAATGCCATGCGAAAATGTCCGAAATTCATCATCGGGCGAATCCAAGGAAAAACCGTTGGTGGCGGTGTTGGCTTAGCTGCTTCAACCGATTATTGTATGGCTACCAAATTTGCAGCTATTAAATTAAGCGAATTAAATATTGGTATTGGACCTTTCGTGGTTGGACCAGCCATAGAACGTAAAATGGGATTGAGCGCCATGTCGCAAATCGCCATTGATGCCAACAGTTTTTATCCACCAGAATTCGCAAAGCAAAAAGGCTTGTATACGCAAGTTTATGAAACCACAGAAGAACTAGATGAAGCCGTAAAAACAACCGCAGAACATTTGTGTACTTACAATCCTGAAGCGATGATAGAAATGAAGAAAGTATTCTGGAAAGGCACTGATGATTGGGATGCGTTATTGGCAGAACGTGCTGAAACGAGTGGAAGATTAGTATTAAGTGAATTTACAAAAGAGAAATTGAAAACTTACCGATAGTCTATCCTGCAAGGTTTCAAAAACCTTGTAGGTATTTTAAATAAAAAATTTATGGCCATATATTCATTTAAAAATTTCACACCAGTCGTACACCAATCAAGTTTTGTTCATCCTTTAGCAGCCGTTACAGGAAACGTCATCATTGGCAAAAACTGTTACATTGGCCCAGGAGCAGCCATTCGTGGTGATTGGGGACAAATTATATTAGAAGACGGTGTTAATGTGCAAGAAAATTGTACTATCCACATGTTCCCGGGAAAATCCATAACCCTACAAGAAAGTGCACACGTTGGTCATGGAGCTATTATTCATGGGGCCAATTTAGGTCGCAATTGTTTAATTGGAATGAATACGGTAATTATGGATGATTCTGAAATTGGTGATGAATGCATTATAGGCGCCATGTCTTTTGTAAAAGCGGAGACCAAAATCCCATACCGGAGTTTAGTGGTTGGTAATCCTGCAAAAATAATACGAGGTGTAACGGATAAAATGATAGCATGGAAAACCAAAGGCACAGAATTATACCAACAATTACCAAGTGATTGTCATGAGAGTTTAAAAGAAGTTGAACCACTTCGAGAGGTTCCTGAAAACATGAAAGTTCAGGATGAGGTTTACCAAACGCTTCGTGAAACGTTTAAGAAATAGTATCACGTCACTTCGAGTGATTCCGATTTTTTTATCGGAATTGTATCGAGAAGCCGTAATTTAATTCTCAAAAATAAAGATTGTTAGGTATTGAAAGCTTCCAAGACTACAACACCCGACTCAAATCAATAGCATTGGTTTCCTTGCTTGTAGACATCGCAATCAAACTTTGTACATTGCCCAAATAAGGAAGTAAGGTCAGTTTCGAAATAATAAAAGTCTCATATGCTTCAATATCTTCAACCACCAATTTTAAAAGATAATCAAAATTACCGCTCACTCTGTGGCACTCGATAACTTCAGGGAAATTATTGATTTCTTTCACAAATTTTTCCAAATAACTTCGGGTATGCCCTTGTAATGTAATCCCGATAAAAACGGTCAGTTTTAATCCAATTTTTTTATTGTTGAGAACAGCAACGTATTTTTCTATATACCCTTGTTTTTCAAGCTTTTTTATTCGTTCAAAAATAGGAGAGGTTGTCATACCTAGTTCTTTTGCTATACTCTTTGTTGTTCTATTGCTATCGGTTTGAAGAATGTGAAGGATTTGAGCGTCAATTTTATCTAAAGTAGCCATAAGAAAATTTGTTTTTAAATCTATTCAAATGTAAAGTATGTAAGTTTAATTTTCTGAATATAATAAAATAAAAGAATATTTATCTTCCATAAGTTAATATGAAAGATTTTAAGAACTGTAATGTGTAATATGCTTTATCTTTAGTTCTTATTATGTTATTGATAATAGATTAAGAAATGAAAGATAAAGTGAGATTCCCACTTTCGTGGGAATTGAAGATGCCCAAAATGGGCGAAAGCATAACCGAAGGAACAAACTTCCTGCGCAGGCAGGAATCTCAAAATTGGTAAGAATGAGTAAGTGGTATATCTATATTATGGCAAATAAGTTTAATGGCACAATTTATATAGGTATTACTAATAATATTGACGAACGAGTAAAAGAACACAAATTAAAAGTCAACCCCAATTCTTTTACCGCAAAATATAATTGTGATAAACTAGTATATTTTGAAGAGTTTGAAAATAGCAGCGAAGCAATTATTAGAGAGAAACGATTAAAAAAATGGAAACGAGATTGGAAAAAAAATTTGATTGAAAATATGAATCCCAGTTGGATGGACATTAGTATTAATTGGAATATGGACTTTAATAGATTAAGAAATGAAAGACAATAAGAGATTCCCACTTTCGTGGGAATTGAAGATGCCCAAAATGGGCGAAAGTATAACCGAAGGAACAATCATCAATTGGTTAATTTCCGAAGGAGATACTTTCGAAGAAGGCGATATCATCCTAGAAGTAGCAACCGATAAGGTGGATAACGAAGTTTCAGCACCAGCATCAGGAACATTAAAAGAAATTTTGTTTCAAGCCAAAGCTGTAGTTCCTGTTGGAGAAGTCATGGCAATTTTAGAGGTTTCAAATGAGAAGAAAACGAAGTCTGATGTCATTTCGACAGAGCGAGGAACGAGCGACGAGAAATCTCAACCTAAGAAGAAAAAACAAAAACCAACCAAACAACCTTCAAGTTCATTTTCAACCTCAAATTCAAACACCTTCTTCTCGCCATTAATCATTTCAATAGCAAAAGAACAACACATCAGTTTTGAAGAATTAGCAAGAATTCCTGCAACAGGACACGACAACAGATTACGAAAAAGCGACCTTTTTCAATATATCGAAGACGGTAGACCATACAAATTTGCGCAACCCATTGCGGAAAAAGACCCAACCGCCTATCGAATTCCACAATTACAACTCGATAAAGGGAAAGGGAAGGTCATAGAAATGGACCGAATGCGACAAATGATTGCGGACCACATGGTGTATTCAAAACATACATCACCTCACGTCACCGCTTATGTAGAAGCTGATTTAACCAATATGGTCAACTGGCGAAATGCCAACAAAGTCGCTTTTCAAAAAAAATATGGCGAACGCTTAACCTTCACACCATTATTTGTGGAAGCCGTTGCTAAAGCCGTAAAAGATTTTCCAAATATCAATGCTTCTGTAGATGGAAATAATATCATCGTAAAAGAAGACATCAATATTGGTATGGCAACGGCTTTACCAAGCGGAAACTTAATTGTTCCTGTGGTGAAAAATGCAGATACTAAAGATTTAAAAACCATTGCATGTAATGTTAACGAGCTCGCAGGAAAAGCAAGAGAAAATAAATTGGCTGCTGATGATATAAAAGGCAGCACCTTCACTATTTCCAATGTTGGAACTTTTGGAAGTGTCATGGGTACACCAATCATCAACCAACCCGAAGTGGCGATTCTCGCACTGGGAATCATCAAAAAACGACCAGAAGTTATCACCACTGACAAAGGCGATGAAATTGCCATAAGAAGTATGATGTACTTATCATTATCATTCGACCACAGAGTTGTAGATGGGTTTTTAGGAGGTTCATTTGTAAGACGTGTAGCAGATTATTTTGAGCAATTTGATATCAACCGAAAAATATAAAAATAAACGTCACTTCGAGTGA
This sequence comes from Winogradskyella vidalii, assembly GCF_013403955.1. Taxonomy (GTDB): domain Bacteria; phylum Bacteroidota; class Bacteroidia; order Flavobacteriales; family Flavobacteriaceae; genus Winogradskyella; species Winogradskyella vidalii. Next base: position 209,288 of record NZ_JABFDG010000007.1, read on the forward strand.
TTCCGATTTTTTATCGGAATTGTATCGAGAAGCCATCAAAAGTTCTCGATACTAAATTTCAGAAAAAAAAATTTCACTCGAACTGACGAAAACTAAGAAATATGAAACCTAACATTTCAATCACTAAAGTAGAAGAATCTAGAGTAGATACGATAGACTTTAACAACATTCCATTAGGAACCACTTTCACGGACCACATGTTCATCTGCGATTATAATAACGGCACATGGGAAAACCCAAGAATTGAGCCTCTAGCATTAATCCCAACACATCCGGCAGCAATGGCTTTGCATTACGGACAAGCTATTTTTGAAGGCATGAAGGCCACTGTTGATGAAGATGGAAATCCTATGCTTTTTAGACCCTCTAAAAATGCCCAACGATTAAATTTTAGTGCAGACCGCATGGGAATGCCATCCTTTCCCGAAGATTTATTTGTGGAAGGTTTAAAGCAACTTGTAGATTTAGAACGTAATTGGATTCCGCCACAAGACGGAAGCGCTTTGTATTTAAGACCTTTTATGTATGCCGACGAACCATTTATAGGTATGCGAGCCGCAACCCATTTTAAGTTTATCATTATGGCATCACCAGCAGGTCCATTTTTTACAAAGCGTATTAAACTGTGGGCAGAAAACAAGTATATCCGTGCCGCTTCAGGTGGAACAGGAGAAGCTAAAGCTGCAGGAAATTATGCCGCAGCCATACGACCAACCGAATATGCAAAAGCCAAAGGTTACGACCAAGTCTTGTGGCTAGATGCCGTGGAGCACAATTATATTCAAGAAGTGGGCACTATGAATATCTTCTTTAAAGTCGATGGTAAATTCATCACGCCTCAACGCGATGGTTCTATTTTAGATGGTATCACAAGAATGAGTGTCATGGATATATTAAGGGATAAAGGTTTTGAAGTAACAGAAAGAGCCATTACCATTCAAGAAATTCGGGATGCGGCGATTGATGGTCGATTAGAAGAAGCCTTTGGCACCGGAACTGCCGTAGGTATTGCCTATATTCAAGAAATCGCTATGGGCGAAAAAACCATTCATGTATCCGATGAAAGTCCGGTTGGTTTAGACGTTAATAACACATTAAATGCCATTAAAACCGGAAAAGTGGACGATAAATTTGGTTGGATGGTTAAAGTGGAAAATGAATTGGTTTAACCTGCAAGGTTTTAAAAACCTTGTAGGTTTATTATCAATTTAAATATGTAGGATGAAAATTTAGTGTAGTTGGGCGTTACTTTTTGCTCATACCTGGCAGGTTTTAGAAACCTTGCAGGATCGCAAAAAGTCGGGCTTTCGGCAGTCGCTTTTTTTGAGAAAAACAAAAAAGAGCTTCAACAAATGCCTCAATCCCTAACGCAAAACACCCCTAAAGTCCCCTCAAGGGGACAATTGTTACCAATTAACTTTATAGGATTGTCCCCTTGAGGGGACTTTAGGGGTGTAAAAAATATAATTTTACGGTTGCGGATTATGGATTCGGAGAACCGTTCAACATCGTAAAAACCTGACAAGTCTAAAAAACAACCTCAGTGTATCTCTGCGTAAACTCAGTGAAACTCTGAGTAATAATTAAAAATAGATTCCTGCCTACGCAGGAATGACAATTATGGAAAAAAGTAACTTAAAAAAAGGATTCTCAAAACTCTGCACTGCAAAAGCAATGGCAGAATTATACGAAGCTAATTTTAAACACGTCTCAAAATATGTACATGCCACATCTCGTGGACATGAGGCTATTCAAATTGCTTTAGGTATGCAATTATTACCTCAAGATTATGCTTTTCCTTATTATAGAGATGATGCTATGCTGTTATCATTTGGGGTAGAACCCTATGATTTAATGCTACAACTATTAGCCAAAAAAGACGACCCGTTTTCAGGTGGAAGGACCTATTATTCGCATCCTAGTTTAAAGGATGAAGATAAACCAAAGATTCCACACCAATCTTCAGCAACAGGCATGCAAGCAATTCCAGCCACAGGCGTTGCTATGGGATTTAATTACCGCGAAAGCGGTAATCTCTTCTCGGATGAAAACCAAGAAAATGGCAAAGCACAAAACACAAATGAAAATTTAGGAATCGAATATGATTCTTCTGTTCATTCAGAAGATTCCCGCGTTCGCGGGCATACACCACTTGTAGTCTGTTCGTTAGGCGACGCCTCTGTAACCGAAGGCGAAATTGCAGAAGCCTTTCAAATGGCAGCTTTAAAGCAAATGCCTATTTTATATTTAGTTCAGGATAACGGTTGGGATATCTCGGCGAATGAAGGCGAAACGAGAGCCCAAAATGCCTTTGAATACGCGCAAGGATTTCATGGACTTGAAGCCATTTCAATCGATGGTGCTAACTTTACAGAAAGTTATGAAGCTGTCGAAAAAGTCATAAAAACGATACGTGAAGAACGACGACCATTTTTAATTCATGCTAAAGTGCCTTTATTAAATCATCATACTTCTGGTGTACGCATGGAATGGTATCGTGATGATTTGGAAGCCGCGCGTTCTCGTGATCCTTATCCTGTTTTAAAACAACAATTATTAGATGCAGGTTTTTCAGAAGACGAAGTTTTAGCTATCGAAGATTCCGCAAAGAAAAAGGTGCAATCGGACTATGAAAAAGCATTACAAGCGGAAGACCCAAAACCAGAAGATTTATTTACTAATGATTTTGCACCCACACCAATCACTGAAGAAAAAGGCACACGAGCACCAGAAGGCGCCGAGAAAGTGGTGATGGTCGATTGTGCGTTGTTTGCGGTTGAGGAACTGATGAAAAAACATAAAGAATGTTTGCTCTACGGTCAAGATGTTGGTGGACGATTAGGTGGTGTATTTAGAGAAGCGGCTACTTTAGCACAAAAATTTGGTGACGACCGCGTTTTTAACACTCCAATTCAAGAAGCATTCATTGTTGGAAGCACCGTTGGCATGTCTGCTGTAGGCTTAAAACCAATTGTAGAAGTTCAGTTTGCCGATTATATTTGGCCAGGATTGAATCAACTGTTTACCGAAGTGAGTCGTAGTTGCTATTTATCTAACGGAAAATGGCCAGTTAGTATGATTCTTAGAGTACCTATTGGTGCGTACGGTAGTGGAGGTCCTTATCATTCGTCTTCTGTAGAATCTGTAATTACCAATATTAGAGGCATAAAAATTGCTTATCCAAGTAATGGTGCGGATTTAAAAGGGTTGATGAAAGCTGCGTATTACGACCCAAATCCGGTAGTGATTTTAGAACATAAAGGCTTGTATTGGTCTAAAGTTCCAGGCACAAAAGGAGCAACATCTATTGAACCAAGTGAAGATTATGTATTACCATTTGGGAAAGCTTGGCTGCTTCAAGAAATCTGGAAACAGGATAATGTAGAAACTATAACTATAGTGACTTACGGTATGGGCGTGCATTGGGCAATGAATGCTTCCGAAGCATTAGATATGAAAGACCAAATTGAAGTGATTGATTTACGAACGTTATTTCCTTTAGATGAAGACACCATTATGACATCGGTAAAGAAAACAGGAAAATGTTTAGTGGTTACCGAAGAACCTTCCAACAATAGTTTTGCTAGAGCTTTGGCAGGGAAAATTCAAGAGGAATGTTTTAAGTATTTAGATGCACCAGTAATGACTATCGGTAGCGAAAATATGCCCGCGATTCCTTTAAATTCTACTTTAGAAGAAACCATGATTCCTTCAACAGAAAAAGTAAAAGCTAAAATTGAAGACTTATTAAGTTATTAGGTTATTCTCATAACTTAATTTTATTAGTGTTAATTAAAAAAAGCCTAAATCGAATTTAAGATTTAGGCTTTTTACACTCAAATAATGATTGGTCTTAGTCCATATCAAATCGTAATCCTACTGAAATATTATTTTGATCTACAACCTGATTTTTAAATATTGGGTTGAGGTCATATTTTACATATAAAGCGACATCACCTAAAGCTACATAACCACTAAGTCCGTAAATAAGTTCGCTGACTTCAAATTGATCACGTTGTTTTTCTTTTTCGCGTTCCCCATCTTCTTTATATTTAATTTTTTGCATGTTTCCTAAATTAAGTCCTGCATAACCACCTAAGCCAATTTTTAGTTTTTTGTGTGTTGAATATCTAAAGTAATCTTCTTTGTCGATTTTTTTAGAGGGCCCAAATTCTAAGTGCATAGGAAAAACCAAATTTGTGGTTCTAAATTTTATTTTATCGGCATCAATAGGGTATTCTTGAAGCGATATGTCTCCATTTGTATTAACTAAATAGTTGTTGTTCTTTATTTTTAATTTATTCCATTGTAGCGAGAAACCGTATTTCAATCGCCAAAAATTGGTGTTATCAAAGATTCTTGTTTTCCATGCATAGCCTAATTCAATAAAACCGGAACCACCCAATTTGTATGGGGAATCTTCTAAATTCTCACCGTCGATTAGTGCATTGTTGAATCCAAAAGCAAAGACAAAATCTGTAGATGTCCGTAAATCATATTTTCTTGGTTTGTCCTTCGATTTTTCTCCTAGGTAGATAAAACTCTCTCCAGTGTTCTCATCGCCACCTATTCGGAATGTGTAGCCGTCATCAGTACTCTCAGTGTTATTATTGCGTTCTAATAATGCTATTTTATTATCAATGATTGCTAAGCGATTTTCAATATTTAAAGCTCTTATTTTTGCTGCTTCTTTTTTTAGGTCTTCGGCTTCAGCTGCTGTTATTTCTTTGTTATCTAGCCGTTTATTAATGGCTGTTATTTCTGTTTTTAGAAATTCACGTTCCTCACTTTCAATTTTTGATTTGAGGTTTATCAGTGTTTCAATTTTTAAGGCATTAGTGGACTGTTGTGTGCTGTCCGTTTTTATTTCTTGACCTTGCGCTTTAGTAAATGCAAGTGAAATTAGAATACAGACTACTAGTTTTGTAATTGTTGTCATGACTGTTCGTTTTTTGATTAATGATGATTTGATTTGATGATAAGATTTCTTTTTTCAAAGGGATTTTAGTTATTCCGATCCGCAACAGCGGTTTTTACAGTTTCGTAACTTTCCTTTAAGGCTTCAAAAACTTTGGATCTAAAAGATTGCCCCATTTCGTCTTCCACGCTTTCTAGTAATTGTGTTGCGTTTACTATTTTTGTGGTTTCATTTTGTAACCTCTCTCGGAATAGTTCTTTACTTGCTATTTTTAATAAAGAATCTATTTCTTTATCTGTAACAGAACTATTTTCAGACTTTAAGGTTTTCATAGCTTCAGCTAAAGCGTCTTTAATAATATGGTCTTCTGTTTCGGTTTCAAGGGTATTATTAGCATCTTTATGTATGTTTTTAGTTATTGGTTCTAAAGTTTTTTTGTTGGTCTCCGCCAATTGGGTCTTAGGATTGGTGATTGTGTTGGTTATCTTCTTATAGTCTTTAATTGGTGCTTCATTAGGTGTTGGAAGCTCTGTTTTTTTATCTTTTGTTTGATTGACTAGTTCTTGAGGTATTTTTAATTCAGTGTCTACAGGCTTTTTAATTAATGGTGTAGTTGTACTATCTTCTTCAACGAGTTGTGGGGAGATTTTCTCCGTGTCTTCAAGATTAAAAAACGAAATCGAAATGGCTAGCATAACCAATAATCCTGCAGCAACACCTAACCACCAAAATATTGGTTTTTTAGATTTTTTTTCAGCATCATCTAAACGATTTGAAAGTTTAGACCAACCGTCTGATGATGGGGACAAGGTTCGTTTTTCGAGCTTATCTTTTATATTTTCTTCAAATTTAATTGGAGCCATAACTATTGTTATTTAATTCTTTAATTTTTGTCTGAAGCATTTGTCGTGCTTTAAACAATTGTGATTTTGAGGTGCCTTCAGAAATTTTTAATAATTCGGCAATTTCTTGATGCTTATAACCATCTATGGCATACATCACAAATACCATTCGGTAGCCTTCTGGCAAACTATCAATGAGTTGCTGTATCTCTGCGACTTCGATATTTGAATTGATGTTGTTAGTAGTACCTGCATTTTTAGAATATTCTAAATAATCATCTTCAATTGCAAATTCTATAGATTTTTTTTGTCTTAAATAAGAAATAGCTTCTCTTACCATGATACGTCTTATCCAACCTTCAAAACTACCTTCGTTTTTAAAAGACTTTAAGTTTTTAAAAACTTTAAAAAAACCATTTAGGAGCACTTCTTCTGCTTGGTGCACGTCTTTAATATAATACCTGCAAACGCTCAGCATTTTTGGTGAATGCAACTCATACAGTATATGCTGTGCTTCACGATTTTGTTTCGCAGCACGCTGTATAAGTTTAGTTTCGTTCCGAGCGCTTTCGGAATTGTAAAGTTGAATAACTTTCATGGTTTAGTTTAAGTTCTGATAGCTTACAGAAGCCTTTCTATTTATAAAGACGCAATTTTAGGTCAATGGGTTGCTTATGATATTAAAAAAAAATAAAATAATTTCTAAATACCAAACTATCAGTATTTTATGTTTTAGTTTTTTTTGATAAATTGTTGTTAGATTTAATGTAATACGCTTTTAGGATTTAAGTTTCTACACAGCTAATGTAGTTGAATTTTATATAATTTATTCTCATAAATAATCTAAGATGTTACAAAACAGGTGTTTGGTGTGGTGGTATGTGGTGATATAACTTTTATACCCTTTTTTATGTCTTATATCGAGATTCACTGCATATTAACCAAATAAATGGTCTTCTGTCTGAATTATAAAATCAGATTTATGTAAACCTCTAACTTTGTTAGTAACATAAAACTAATCATTGTGATTAGTAGCATGTTAAAATTGTTTCCCAAAACAAAAACCTACTTATTATGAGACTACTATATACGATTGTATTCTTATTTTTGACGACTATTACCTATGGTCAAAAATCTATATTATTTCAAAATGTAAATGATAGAGCAAAAGAACTTAAGCATAGTCTTAATGCTTCTGAAGATCACATAATTTTACAATGTGAACGAACCATTTACGAAGTGGTAATTTATAATAACGATTTTCACCATACAATAAAGGTCAAGGATACAGCGACAAAAATTCCAATTAAAGATATTCCTGTAGGAAGATATATTGTTGAGACCTTATTGAGGGATAAACTCATTGTTATTACTTTAGTGAGAAACGAACCTTTTGATATGCCAGAGTCTGCACCTTTGATAAGCGCTAATTCAAATTCTTTAGAGATTAATGCGCCAACAAGAAATGCAACGGTTACAGCTTTAAAAACGCCTAAAAAAGACAATGAAGTTGATGGAGCTACGGTTACAGAGGAATTACCGACTTCAGATCATGTGAATTATGGTAGTGAAAGTGCTATTAAAAAGACCGATTTAGCTGTGGCTGCTAAAAGTGAAGCAAATCTTACTGAAAAAGCCGGACAAAAAAGGAATGAGCTTTTAACTGCAAAAGAAGGTAAAGTAGCTACTAAATCTTCTACACAAAATTCATTAGAAATAGCGTCTGAAAACGCTGATAGAGTAGTGCGTACTTATTGGGTTATTTATAAAATGAATAACGGCCACAGGTCTGAAAAAATACAAAAATTAACAGACAAAGCAACTGTGGACCGTATGATTAAGAAGAACGAAATAGACTTAAAAACTAAATCAGGGCGATTAAATGAACTTTCGATTTGGTCAATTTATGATACCACTGAATTTGTGCGTCACAAACGAAAAAATAAGGAGAACTATTTAGCTGTAGACTCTGAGAGTTTTAATAATGTTCCTTATTACAATAATGTTAGTGAATCTAAATAAACGACAATGGTCTTATTTTTTAAGTTCTAATTTTTCAGCAAAATAATCGCAAAAATCTTTCATAGTTGCAGTCATCTTTTCGTCTTGAGTAGCTCTTAAAAAAGTATCACTCATGGTTACTAAGGTTTGATGAAAAAAGAGTTTCATCTCATCAACAGGCATATCTTTAGTCCACAAATCTATTTTTAGAGTTTCTTGTTCTTTACTATCCCAAACAGATAGCATTATAGCCTTTGCTTCTTCGTTATTAACGTCACCATCTTGTGCAGACCAATTTAGTTTTTCAGGCACACGGTTTTCGTCCAATTCCACGTTTAATACTATTTTAGATTTTATAACTTTTGCCATTATTTTTTTGGTTTGAATTTCGATTTATTAAATATAACTTGAGGTTCTGTTTGCATAATTTTCATTATATCCTCGTTGGTTTGTTCAGCATAAGCCCTAACAATTTGCCAACCGATATATTGACCTAGCCGGCCAGGTGAGTCGTTATCTAATTCAAGATAAAACTTGGAAAATGGGGCGTCAGCAATAAAACGGTTAGGTAATTTAGGGTCTGTATCGTACAATAATTCTTTTTCAATAAAATAGCTCCAAATAGGACTTTCATTAGCTATTGCCCAATTTATTTGAGTATCTGTATATCCTATCTTTTCAGCATCTGTTTTAAACGGAATCATTACATCTTTAAAGTAAAGTAATTTTCCAAAGTAGATCATTTCGTCTAATAATGTTTTTCTACTTGTTTGATATACATATTTCTTTGCATAGTCCTCAGCCACATCTGAAATCATTTGATTTTTATCCATATTAGCGGCGAGGTACATGGGAATGTTTTGATAAAATTGATGTTCCGCACCTAAATAATTATCTAACGCAATAAGTACTAAAGAATCATTAACAATTGTTTTATCTCTATAAGCAACATCATTGGTTAGTGTAATTACTCTAGGGGTTTTAAAAGTTTTATCGTAGTATTTTAAATGTTGAAATAAGTCTTTTAATTCTTTTTTAGAATTTTCAAAATCAGGAAAAGTATGTTGTACTTCTTTTAATAATTCATGCTGTAAGCTGTCATTTATTTTTTCAATCCAAAAAGTATCTGGGTCATTTGAGAAGAAAAAAGGATAATTGCTTTTTAGTTTTGGTAAATCTTTGGGTTTCGCTTTAAAAAAGGCTTTATCAAACCGTTCTACTTCAAAATCGACAGTAATAGAAGCGATTTCTTTTTCAACTTTAGACGTCTCGCCACAAGACAGAAATAGTAATCCAATTATTAAAACGACGTAAAATCTTATTTGCATTGGTAAAACATTTTTAATCTTAACACTATTCTAGTATTTTTGTTGTGCAAAGGTACACTTCTTTGTTATAAAAACTCAAAAATTATGCAAACAGAAAAGGTAGTAAATCACATTGTAGATTGGTTAAAGGACTATGCTACAAATGCAAAAATAAACGGATTTGTAATTGGAATATCTGGAGGAATTGACTCTGCTGTAACATCGACGTTATGTGCGATGACAGGTTTAGATTTGCTTTGCTTGGAAATGCCTATTCACCAAGCACCGACCCAGGTTAGCCGCGCTTTAAACCATATTAATTGGTTAAAAGAAAACCATGATAAAGTTAGTATGACACAAGTGGATCTTACACCTGTATTTGACCAGCTTATAGAGGAATTGCCGAGTGTTGAGAATGAAGAAAGCCGATTTATGTCACTAGCAAACACTAGAGCTAGGTTACGAATGACGTCACTCTACTATTTTGCAGCCATCAAAAATTACTTAGTTGCTGGTACAGGAAATAAAGTTGAAGACTTTGGTGTTGGATTTTATACAAAATATGGCGATGGCGGAGTAGATTTAAGTCCGATAGCAGATTTGTTAAAGAGTGAAGTTTACGAAATAGCAAAGTATTTGGGTGTAAATCAAGAAATTATAGATGCAGCGCCAACCGATGGACTTTGGGGTGATGATAGAACGGATGAAGACCAAATAGGAGCTTCTTATCCAGAATTAGAATGGGCAATGGCAATGAATGATCAAGGGAAAAGTGCTGATGATTTTGAAGGGCGTCAACATGAGGTTATGAAAATTTATAAACGCCATAATACTTCCAATAGCCACAAAATGAATCCTATACCAGTTTGCGAAATTCCTAAAAATTTAAAATAAAAATTGCATTTTGACAACGATGTTAGTGAATTTATTTAATTTTTGATTATTTTTACGATAAGGTTTCCTCAATACCTTGAATATAATATTAGTTATATTGTTAATCCTAACCAAATAATAAAATCAAATTGTAATGATACGTATTCTAATTGTTGATAGTCATCCGATTGTAAGAAAAGGATTAGAGCTATATTTAAACAGTAAGGCAGATTTTGAAGTTGTAGGTAGTTTAGGTAGCGGAATTGAGATATTTGAATTTGTTAGACGTCATAATGTTGATGTTATTATATCTGAAATAGACTTACCAGAACTTAATGGTATAACTGCCCTTAGAGCAATTAAAAAAGAAAATAAATCGGTTAATGTTTTGATGTTCAGTCATCAGCCTGAAGAAATCTATGCTATAAGTACACTTAAAGCAGGTGCTTCAGGTTATCTTAATAAAGGAGCCAGCGTTGAGGAAATTGAAGCTGCAGTACGAAAAGTAAGCACAGGGCAAACTTCGCTAAGTGAAAAAATGGATAAACACTTTCGTTATGAGGATACACGAAAAAGTAGAAGCCGAATGTTTAAAAAGTTATCTACTAGAGAAGTAGAAGTTTTAAAATTACTTTCTATTGGTCGTAAAAATAAAGAAATAGCGGAAGAATTAGATATCAATGAAAAAACGGTGAGTACTTATAAAGCCAGACTGTTTAAAAAGTTGAATGTCACTAATATAGTAGATTTAATCCACCAAGCTAAGCATCATAATTTAACCTAGTAGGTTTATTAGCCAACAACCTTTCCTAATTTTCTAGATAATAACATTTTAAGGCCAACGTAATCTTTTACATCTTCAATGATAGCGCGCTTATCTGCGTTTTCATTAAGCGTTTCATTTTTATAATCTGCGACTTTTTGGTCTATGAGGTGGCAACGTAAACTTAAAATTGTTTGACTTACTAACTGAGAAACAGAATCTTTCTTTTCTTTAGGTGTGATTTGATTGCGCTCCCAATCGTGTAGATTATAGCGTTCATCCTCCATTAAAATACTGGTTACTGTACTAGCAGAATCTTGGTCGAGTTGGTTGATAAAGTTTTTAGTTGAAAAATTTTGATCCTGATTTAACTTATCTATAATAGAGTAATAAAGTGCTTTAAACTGTGGGTTTGAAAACTGCATTTCGTCTTCTTGAAGGTCTAAATATATTTTTTCAAAAACACGGGTTTCATGCTTTGTTGGTTCTAATATTAATTCACCTGAAGCCTCATCTTCTTTTAAGATTAAATCTTCAAATTGTTCTGTTTTATCACCATAAAGCATTAAAATCTCTATGATTTTACGTTCTAATTCATATTGAATATCAATTTTTCGCTTGGCTTGAGGTTCATTTTTAACAACTTGAAATGCTTTTTGCTCTTGTTTAGGCGCTTTGCTAGCGTCTTGGCTTTCCTTTTTATTGATTTGTGCTAGTGTAGTAAACAATACATTTTCGCTAATATCCATAATTCGTGCACACTCCTGAATATAAATCTCACGCTTAATTTGATCCGGAATTTTAGAAATGCTGTTAACAATTTCACGGATAGTCTCTGCCTTTTTTATAGGGTCGTTATTAGCCTCTTTAACCAGTAGCGAGGCTTTAAATTGAATGAAATCTTTAGCATTGCTGTTGAGGTATTCTGTAAGCTCTTCTAAAGTATTTGATTTTGAAAAACTATCAGGGTCTTCACCATCAGGAAAGGTGCATATTTTCACATTAACTCCTTGTTCAAGAATTAAATCTATACCGCGAATAGATGCTCTAATTCCAGCAGCATCACCATCAAAAAGAACGGTGATATTATTAGTAAGCCTATTGATAAGTCTAATTTGGTCAGGAGATAACGCAGTTCCTGATGAGGACACTACGTTTGTAATTCCCGTTTGATGAAACTGAATCACATCTGTATAACCTTCAACTAAATAGCAATTGTCTTCTTTGGCAATACTCTGCTTGGCATGATACAGACCGTATAGAATCTTACTTTTATAATAGATTTCGCTTTCAGGAGAATTTAAATATTTAGCAGCTTTTTTGTCATTGGTTAAAATTCTACCGCCAAAGCCTAAAATACGTCCACTCATACTATGAATTGGAAACATCACACGGCCTTTAAAACGATCAAATCGTTTTTCGCCTTTTACAATAGTCAGCCCTGTCTGTTCTAGAAAATTGATATTATAGCCTTTCCCTAAAGCATCATCTGTAAAAGCTTGCCATTCATCTAACGAGTAGCCAAGCTGAAATTTTTTAATGGTTTCCTCAGTGAATCCACGTTCTTTAAAGTAGCTTAAACCAATGGCTTTACCTTGATTCGTATTATGTAGCGTTTTTTGAAAATAGGTGTTAGCATACTCACTGACTAAGTACAAGCTTTCTCTTGTGTCTGCATGTGCTTTTTCTTCGTCAGTACGTTCGGTTTCTTCTATTTCAATGTTATATTTCTTAGCGAGATATTTTATAGCTTCAGGATAGGTGAAATGCTCATGCTCCATTAAAAAAGTTACAGCATTACCGCCTTTACCACTTGAGAAATCTTTCCAGATTTGTTTAACAGGAGATACCACAAAACTTGGAGAGCGTTCATCGCTAAAAGGACTTAATCCTTTAAAATTAGTGCCTGCTTTTTTTAGTTGAACAAAATCGCCAATAACCTCTTCTACGCGAGCGGTTTCAAATACTTGAGCTATGGAGTTTTGTGAGATCATAAGGAGTATTGCCTTTCAATTATTGCTAAAATAAATTACAACAGAAATTTTATTAATGCTTAATGAGTTTTCTATATTTCTGTATTCACAGAAATGAAAAGTTTGTAAATTTAAGGCAAACAATTTGTATTAAAAATTAATTAATGACTAAAAGTAATTTTAGGTTCTCATTAAAAACAACGAACTTCGTTGGGTATTACGATAACTATAACGTGATTAAAATATGAATTGGGTTTTACTAATTATAGCAGGATTATTTGAGGTTGCTTTTGCAGCTTGCCTCGGTAAAGCTAAAGAAGCAACAGGTAACGAAGTTACGTATTGGTATATTGGATTTTTAATATGCTTAACGATTAGTATGTTGTTACTTGTAAAAGCAACACAAGAACTACCAATTGGAACCGCTTATGCCGTTTGGACAGGTATAGGAGCCGTTGGTACTGTATTGGTAGGCGTTTTTGTATTTAAAGAACCAGCGACGTTTTGGCGATTATTCTTTATCAGTACTTTAATAGTCTCTATTGTGGGATTAAAGTTTGTTTCTCATTAGGCATAAAAAAAACCTATCAAGAAAGATAGGTTTTAAATTTAAAAAGATTGTAAGGTGAAATTATATCACTTTTACATTTACTGCGTTTAATCCTTTTTTTCCTTCTGCTAAATCGAATTCTACATTATCGCCTTCTCTAATCTCATCGACTAAACCAGAAATATGTACAAAATGCTCTTTTCCGTTTCCTTCTTCTGTTATGAATCCAAAACCTTTAGAGTCATTAAAAAATTTTACTGTACCAGTACTCATATTAAAATATATTAAATAATTAAGAGACAAAGGTAGTATAAATAGTTGGTAATCAAATATTTTGAATCCTTTATTTTAAATATGATATATAGGTCTAGTCCTTAGCGTATAGAGGCGCTTAAGCGTTGAGTATTTACATATTATATTCAGAAAGTGGTTTGGTAAATTTCTCTGGGTTTTCAGCCAAATGATAGCGCGGGTCGTCTATAGCTTCCTCAATGACGTCTTTAAATTTTGGATTGGCTTTATAGAGTAATATTTTACTGTCTTCGCTTAAATGCTTTAATTTAATGGTTTTTCCTAAAGCTTGATATTTTTCAACTAGTATAAAAATGGCTTCAATAGCTGAATGATCCGAAATTCGAGCTTCAACAAAATCGATAACGACTACGTCTGGGTCATTTTTAACATCAAATTTCTCATTAAATGACGTAATACTTCCGAAGAATAAAGGCCCCCAAATTTCGTAAGTTTTTGTGCCGTCTTCTTTGTAACGTTTACGGGCTCTAATTCTTTTTGCATTTTCCCATGCAAACGATAGTGCTGAAATAATTACACCAACAAATACCGCAATAGCCAAATCAAAAAATACAGTTACAACTGAAACAATAATTAGTACAATAGCATCCGACATTGGGATTTTTTTCATAATCCGGAAACTAGACCAAGCAAAAGTTTCGATAACCATCATAAACATAACGCCTACAAGCGCAGCGATTGGGACTTGCTCAATAATTTTGTCTGCAAAAAGGATGAAAGTAAGTAAGGTTATGGCTGTCATTACACCAGACAAACGGCCTCTACCGCCAGCATTAATGTTAATAACGGTTTGTCCAATCATACCACAGCCACCAGTACCTCCAAATATTCCGCTAAGCATGTTTCCGGCACCTTGAGCTACACATTCACGATTTCCGTTACCTCTAGAATCTGTTAACTCATCTACAAGGTTCATGGTCATTAATGTTTCAATTAATCCAACTGAAGCTGCCAAAAATGCAAATGGAGCAATGAATTTAAGGGTGTCTAAATTGAATGGTAAGTGGCTCCAAAGTTCAAAAAGATTCAATTTACTCGATATTTCATCAAAACCATTAAGGCCAGCACCACCACCATCTCTTATGAATTCACCTACATTTATGGATTGAAGTCCTCCAAAGATAGAAATCAAAGTAACGATTAATATTGCCGTTAATGCTGCCGGCAATTTTTTGGTTAGTTTAGGTAGTCCCCAAATTATAAACATGGTTAATAAGACAAGGCCTATCATGATATATAGTTTTTTGCCTTGCATTATGGTTTTTACGACACCGTTATCTTTTACGGCATAAAACCCATTATCTTTTACGTTAAAAACAACTCTTTTGCTATTGACATCAAATACTTGGTTGTCAGCCATTATAAAAACAGTTTCACCAGTATTAATATTAACAATGTTCTCATCTTCTATTGAAAACAATTCAGTGCCAGAAATTAAATCTTTGACCTTGTTGTCATTAACATTATAAACCAGTTCTTTTGATGTGGTTTTACGCATATTTTGACCAAAAACATCCTTTTTATTTTCTTTAAACATACCTAATTGTGCTAAGAAAATAACAATAGCCAAACCGTTAACAAAGCCCATCATTACAGGATGTGGAATCAACCGAACAAATTTTCCAAGTTTAAATACCCCTGCTAGAATTTGAATTATTCCCATGAGAACAACAGCAGCTAAAAGGTAAAAGTAGCCCATGTTTTCCACGGGAGTGTCAAACAGGAGACCTTTAGCATGTCCTTCTTGAATCATGTAAACAAAAATGACGGCTACGGCACCTGCAGCTCCTGATATTAGTCCTGGACGCCCACCAAAAAGGGCTGAAATAATACCAATAATAAAAGCCCCGAAAAGTGCTACAATAGGACTTATTTGTGCTACGAATGCAAAAGCGACAACCTCAGGAATCATTGCTAGTGATACCGTTATACCTGCGAGGATATCATTTTTAGGGTTTTGAGTGATTTTTTTTAAGGTGTTTCTACTTAGCATAATCGTTTTATGAAATTAAAAGTCGGCAAAGATATACTTTTTGAATTTAACAAAAAAAGCATTGGTTTCCCAATGCTTTTTTACGGTATGTGTCAATTTTTTATTTTTCTTCCGGAGGAAATTGCATCAGCATTTCTGTTACAAATTCTTTAATACGAGCTTCTTTCTTTTCAACATTCCTTGTTTCAAGATTTCCTGTTCCAGAGCCTTGCCAAATCAATTCTTTTTTTTCAGTATCTATTAAATCGATATACAATACACCTTCTGTAGTGGTAGACACTTGGTTGTTATTCCAGCCTGATCGCCAGCCCCAGCCACCATAGCCTCCCCAGCCCCAAGCGCCATGACCCCAAGCATTGTTGTAGATGTCTACACGTTGATTAGATTTGGTGAATATACTAACTAACATATCTGGATTTTCAGATTTAGTATACCCTTTAGCCATTAATTCGGCTTCAATAGCTTTAAGAATTCTTCGTTTGTCAAGATCGTTTATTTCCGCTTTGTCAATACCAGGTTTAAAGAAAGCAAAAGTTTTATAAGAGTCAAAATCAGCCTCTCTGTCGTAATCTGCAGCTACTTGAACCGAACTACATGAAGATAGTACAATAAGGAGCAGAAATAAAGGTGTAAATTTCGTTAGTTTTTTAATGTAAACATTTTTGAATGCATTTTGTAGATGTTTCATAATAGCTTTTTTTAATAAATTAAACTTCATTTAATAATTCATCATCAACGAAATTTGGCAAGGTGACTTTTAAATTAGGCTCAGTTGCCATAGCGCGTTTTATAGCAAAAACAGCACCTTTATTTCTCGCCCAGCTTCGTCTTGAAATGCCGTTGTTTACATCCCAAAAGAGCATTTGTTTTAATCGTTTTGATGCTTCCTTAGTACCATCAAGAACCATACCAAAACCACCGTTAATAACTTCACCCCAGCCAACACCACCACCGTTGTGTATACTAACCCAAGTGGCGCCCCTAAAACTATCTCCAATTACATTTTGAATCGCCATGTCTGCTGTAAAACGTGAGCCATCATAAATATTGCTTGTCTCTCGGTATGGTGAATCGGTTCCTGAGACATCATGATGATCTCTTCCTAAAATAACTTCGCCAATGTCTCCTTGTTCTATGGCTTCATTAAAAGCTTGTGCGATTTTCATTCGTCCTTCTGCATCGGCATATAAAATTCGAGCTTGTGAACCTACGACGAGTTTATTTTCTTGAGCGCCTTTAATCCATTGAATGTTATCGGCCATTTGTTGCTGAATTTCAATAGGAGAATTCTTTTTTATAGTTTCTAGAACTTTACAAGCAATCGCATCAGTTTTGGCTAAATCTTCAGGTTTCCCTGAAGCACAAACCCATCTAAAAGGCCCAAAACCATAATCGAAACACATGGGGCCCATAATATCTTGAACATAACTTGGGTATTTAAAATCGATACCATTATCAGCCATAATAGCGGCTCCTGCACGAGAGGCTTCTAGTAAAAAGGCATTTCCGTAGTCAAAGAAATAGGTGCCTTTTGCAGTATGCTTATTTATAGCATTTGTATGACGACGTAAGGTTTCTTGAACTTTTGTTTTAAAGAGTTCAGGTTCATTTGCCATCATGTTATTCGCATCTTCAAAAGAAATATCAACGGGGTAATAGCCACCCGCCCAAGGGTTATGTAATGAGGTTTGGTCACTTCCTAAATCGATGTGGATATTGGCTTCATCAAATTTTTCCCATACATCAACAATGTTTCCAAGATAGGCAATAGAAATGGTTTCTTTATCTGCCTTAGCTTTGTTGACACGATTAACAAGCTGATCTAAATCGGTTATTTTTTCGTCAATCCAGCCTTGGTCTAAGCGCACCTGTGTGATTTTTGGGTTGACTTCAGCACAAACAGTAATACAACCAGCTATGTTTCCGGCTTTTGGTTGCGCTCCAGACATGCCTCCTAATCCAGAGGTGACAAATAGATTTCCTTTAGGTTCTTTTTTAATTTTTCTAAAGCCATTAAGGACTGTTATTGTTGTGCCATGAACAATACCTTGAGGGCCGATGTACATATAGCTTCCTGCTGTCATCTGACCATATTGAGTGACACCTAAAGCATTGAATTTTTCCCAGTCATCTGGCTTGGAGTAATTAGGAATCATCATACCATTAGTGACTACAACTCTTGGCGCATCCTTGTGCGATGGAAATAATCCCATTGGATGACCAGAATACATTACTAAGGTTTGTTCATCATTCATTTCTGCCAAATATTTCATGGTCAGACGGTATTGCGCCCAATTTGAAAATACTGCGCCATTTCCACCATAGGTAATTAATTCATGTGGATGTTGCGCTACAGCATAGTCTAAATTATTTTGAATCATAAGCATAATAGCTGCAGCATGTGTCGATTTTACTGGGTATTCAGATATTGGTCGGGCCTGCATTTTGTAATCAGGTCTTAAACGATACATGTATATGCGGCCATAGGTGTCTAATTCGTTTTTAAACTCTGGCAGCAAGGTCTTATGGTCTTTTTTGTCAAAATAACGCAGCGCATTTTTTAAGGCTAATTTTTCTTCGTCTTTAGATAGAATAGCTTTGCGTTTTGGTGCGTGATTTATAGAAGCATCAAAAGATTTAGGCTCGGGTAAAGGATTTGGAATGCCTTCTAATATTTGGTCTTTGAATGAGCGTTTTGTAGTCTGCATTACGTTTGGTTTAATGTATTTTTATTTTGATTGGCGTGTAATTGAAGGGTTAAATCCATACGGACAATGTCTGCAACCACTTTCACAACAATACCCGCGTTTTAAATGGTATTGTTCTGTAAAACAACGGTAACCTTCTGGTGTAAGATAGTAATCGCCATCTTCAATAGGAACGTATTTTTTCATATCTAACAAAGATAATGTAATTTAGAGAAAAATTTCTTAGGCCAAGTTAAGGTTTACCATTAGCAATACTTTTAGTAAAATATTAATGGTTTGATTTTTGAAATGCATTAACAATGATCTTAATTTCGAAATATTTAGTACCCCGAGGTTACCTTGGGATGACTATATATCCTTTTATGTTTTTAAAAACGGAAGCTTTAAAAGACAACATAGTGCTTTTGAATCATGAAAAAATTCATCTTAGGCAACAAATAGAATTGCTCGTTATTCCTTTTTTTATTATTTATATAACTGAATTTTTATTCCGGTTATTACAATATAGAAATTGGCACTTAGCCTATCGGAATATTTCATTTGAGCGTGAAGCTTATACTAACGAAAAAGACCTTGATTATTTAAGGTTAAGGTCTTTTTGGGCATTTAAATCTTATTTTTAGAACTACATTGTAATTGATGTATAAAATAAAAAACAGTTACTTATTTTTGTAAAAAAAGGTTTGAATCAACCCCGTGTTTATAATCAGAATATGTCTTTAGAAAGTAGTTCTATTTCTATCGCTATTAAGCGTGAAGACCTAATTCATCCATTTATTTCAGGGAATAAGTATCGTAAGTTAAAATTTAATATTCTTGAAGCTAAAACACGTAATGCATCCGTTTTACTAACTTTTGGAGGTGCATACTCTAATCATATTGCCGCTGTTGCAGCTGCAGGGAAAACATATGGTTTTAAAACCATTGGTGTCATTAGAGGTGAAGAATTAGCAGATAAAGTTTCTGAGAATCCAACCCTAAGCTTTGCTAAAGAGCAAGGGATGGAATTTCATTTCGTTTCAAGAACGAGCTATAGAGAAAAAACATCCGATTCATTTATTGCTAATTTAAAAGTTCTGTTTGGAGATTTTTATTTAATTCCCGAAGGTGGAACGAATGGTTTAGCGGTTAAAGGTTGTGAAGAAATTTTACAAGAAAATGATTTTAATTTTGACTATATCTGTTGTTCAGTAGGTACAGGAGGTACAATTTCGGGATTAATTAATGCTTCACAATCACATCAGAAAATATTAGGTTTTCCAGCTTTAAAAGGTGATTTTTTACAAGCAGATATTTGTAAATTTGCAAATCAAGATAATTGGAAACTAATAACAGATTATCATTTTGGAGGTTATGGTAAAATAAAGCCAGAATTAATAACGTTTATCAATCAGTTTAAGCAACGTTATGATGTGCCTTTAGATCCCATTTATACTGGTAAAATGATGTTTGGGATATTTAATTTATTAGAAAAAGGATTTTTTCCGAAGAATTCAAAAATACTGGCTATTCATACAGGAGGTTTGCAGGGTATAGCAGGTGTTAATGCAATTTTAAAACGTAAAAAGCAGCCTTTAATAATTCTATAATTAAAAAAGTAATCTGAAAATTACGTCTACTAAAACGAATGATTATTGGCATGAAAAACAAGATTTACAAATTTATGAAATTTAAATATTTAATTATATTGATAGTGTTGTCTGCTATGAGTTGTGGCCCTAAAAAAGGGATTGTCACTAAAAAGAAAAATGACAGTGCCACTACTCATAATAAAACTGTTGTTGTAGAAGATAAAGACAGTCGTAATAGCGTTGACGAGGTAAAAGAAACTGTTGTAAAAGCCAATGATACCCGGAACGTGGTAGAGGTTTATATTGATCTTTATGCCGATATTGCGATGGAAAAAATGCGAAGCCATAAGATTCCGGCAAGTATTACATTGGCGCAAGGTATCTTAGAATCTGGTTCTGGGCGTGGACGATTAGCGGTTAAGGCTAACAACCACTTTGGTATTAAATGTCATGGTTGGAAAGGCGCTAAAATATATCATGATGATGACCGTTCTCAAGAGTGTTTTAGAAAATATAATAAAGCAGAAATGTCTTATGAAGATCATTCCGAATTTTTAACAGGAAGAAGTCGTTATGCTAGTCTATTTGATTTAAAACCCGATGATTATAAAGGGTGGGCAAAAGGCTTAAGAGCTGCTGGTTATGCAACCGACCGAAAATATCCACAAAAACTAATCAGTTTAATAGAGCGCTATAAACTTTATCAATACGATGATGAGGCGCTTAGCTCAACTGACAGGACCAAAAAAAGAAAATCGACCACTATAATTGAAGGGCCTCAGAAATCTGTAACAAAAACTCACACGGTTACAAAAGGAGACACCTTGTATTCGTTGTCAAGATTATACAGAACTACGGTTGATGCTATTAAAACTAAAAACAACTTAAGATCAAATGACCTAACTATAGGTCAAAAACTTAATATACCGAATTAATTTATATGTTATATCAAAGAAGTAGTGCGTTGTTTAAGGACGCTCAAAATGTTATTCCAGGAGGTGTAAATTCGCCTGTAAGAGCTTTTAGTGCAGTAGGAGGGACTCCAATTTTTGCCAAATCTGCTAAAGGAGCTTATGTGTATGATGAAGATGGTAATCGTTTTATAGATTATATAAATTCTTGGGGACCTATGCTATTAGGGCATGCATTTCCTCCAGTTGTAGACGCTGTTGTTGAAAAAACAAAACAAGGAACTTCCTTTGGAATGCCTACGGCAATTGAAACTGAAATAGCTGAACTAGCCGTTTCTATGGTGCCTAATATTGATAAAATTCGTTTTGTAAATTCGGGTACAGAAGCATGTATGAGTGCTATCCGTTTGGCTAGAGGATATACAAAAAAAGATAAAATCATAAAATTTTCAGGCTGTTATCATGGGCATAGTGATTCGTTTTTAATCGCTGCTGGTAGTGGTGCAATTACCTTTGGGACACCAAACAGTCCGGGTGTCACTCAAGGAACAGCAAAAGATACACTTTTAGCAACTTACAATGATATTGAAAATGTAAAGGAATTAGTTGCCGCAAATAAAGACACTATTGCAGCCATTATAATAGAACCTGTAGCAGGTAATATGGGGTGTATTCCACCCGTTGATGGTTTTCTTGAAGGTTTAAGGGCGGTTTGTGACGCTAATGATATTTTATTGATTTTTGATGAGGTTATGACGGGCTTTAGATTAGCTAAAGGTGGCGTGCAAGAACTTAAAAATATTAATGCAGATATTGTCTGTTTTGGTAAAGTTGTTGGCGGTGGTTTGCCGGTGGGAGCTTTTGCTTCACGAAATGAAATTATGGATTATTTAGCACCCAATGGCCCTGTTTATCAAGCCGGAACATTAAGTGGTAACCCTTTGGCTATGGCTGCAGGATTAGCGATGTTAAAAGCTGTACATGACGATGACGACCTTATGAGTCGATTAGCGGAGAAAACAGAATATCTTCATAAGGGAATTGCGGATGCGCTTAATAAGAATAATGTTACGCATACTATCAATAGAATAGGATCTATGATATCAGTTCATTTTTCTGAAGCTGCAGTTGTCGATTTCGATTCAGCAACAAAAGGGAATAATGAAACGTTTAAAAAATTCTTTCACGGTATGTTAAAAGAAGGTGTATATATTGCACCAAGTGCTTTTGAAACTTGGTTTATAACTGATGCTTTAACTTATGAAGATTTAAATGCGACAATTACAGCGGTTGAACATGTTGCAAAAACATTGTAATCGTGTTCTAATATAAAAATATAAAAGCCTCACAATTTGTGAGGCTTTTATTTTATAGTTTTGAGTCTGTGTTTTTAGTTTGTCTCTTCAAAAGACTTATAGCGCTCATATTGTTCCTCATTTAAAAATCTTCTAACGGTATCGTTTAATTCGTTTTCTAATTTCATAATAGAACGTTCATTAGGTTCAGCTTGGTTCAATTTTGCTTTACGTGTTCCGTAAGTTTTTAAAGCCTTGTACATTTGGTCACGTTGATCATTATCAAACTTTATGTATTTTCTTAACGCTTCAGTTTTTTTGTTAGCTGCAGCATTTATTTCTATAATGTTTGGTGTTGATTGTGCCATTACAGATTCAGAACCAAGAACCATTATAAAAGCGAACATGCAAAGTGTAATTACCTTTTTCATTTTGGATTATTTAATTAAATTGGTCACTAATGTAACAATTTTATTCAATAAAATAAAAAAGTATCGGTGATACGATACTTTTTATTGTAAAATGAGGTTTCAATTACCCTTTTTTATTACGCTTTCCTTTTTTTTTCTTGTCTTTGAGGTTTCATTTTTTCAAACTCAGCATATTGTTCTTCGTTTAAAATGGATTTCATTTGACGCTTCATTTCTATTTGCTCGTCCAATCTTTCATTCTGCATTTTTATGCGCTCTTCCTTAGAAGGTCTTTTTCTTTCTTCATCTTTAGAAGCTTTGCGTTCTTCTCTGATAGCGGCACGTTTTTCAGCTTGTTCTACAATAAGTTTATGTACTTCTTTTTGTTGAGCATCTGATAAATCTAATTTTAGAGTTAAGGTTTTAGATTTTAAATCTGCGATGTCATTTGGTGTCATGTCTTTCATTAATTCAGACCTATTTTCTCTATCCATTTTTTTTTCACCTTTTTTTTGAGCAAAACCACTTAAGGTTACAAGTGCTAAGGCAATAACTGCTAATTTTTTCATGTTTTAAATATTTTAATGTTATACTACTTAGACGTTAAAAGCATTAAAGCGTTTAATGATGTCGCTATTTTTAACAAAGAATTTAACATTTTGCTACTACATATTTGAATAAAAAAAGGCTTCAAAATTAATTGAAGCCTTTTTTAAAAATATACTATTTTAACTAAATTACTTAGGGTCTAAAATAAGGTTAATACGTTCAATAGCATCCGCAATATGAATTCTACTCATAGTATCTCTACCACGAGAAGAACGTAATTGGCTTCTTAAAGCCGTTAACTCTGCTCTTACAACCGCTCTAATGTCTGATTGGCTTGTATTAACAGGTGTTACTTTAACATACGAACTAGAGCGTCTGCCTTGGGTTTGGTTTTCTGCGGTCATCAAATACTCTAATCGATCAATATGTGCACGTTGTAAATTACGTCTGTAAGTATCAATACTTTTTCTAGAACTTAATTCGCTCCATATGCCTTTACGTAAATCGCTCATCATATCCGTTAATGCATAGGCATCACTATCAAATGTATGCGCTTCAATTAAACGTTGCATTTTTCCTAGACTTAAAATATTATTTACAGTTCTAGATTGTAATGCACGAACACGCTCAACAGAACCTGTGAACTCAATACGGTCAAAAATATTCTTGTCTATTAACCATTCTGGAGTTTCAAATAAATTTTCTTGTATAAATTGCATTGCTTCTTTTTGATGTGCTTTTGGTACAGCAGTATAGACAGCACCTTCTTGATCAGCTGCTTTATAATGCTCATAAACACCACCAATATTATTAGAAACATGTCCCATGTAACGGTTAAATTGAGAGATAACATGGCCATACATTTCATCTAAATCATCATAATCTTCACCTGCTTCTGTTGTCCATTCAATTAAATTAGGTACAATTCTTTTTAAGTTTTTAATACCGTACTCACTAGCTAACATAGCGTTATCACCTAAGTCTTCAGTTTGAGAACTTGGATCAACAACATCACCAGCCTGTTGGTGGCCAAAACGGTACATTGGGTCACCAGCATGTTTCATAATCCACTCGTTAAGAATAGGCTTTTCTTCTTCGGCAGTTTTGTCTAAGATAGGTCTGTAACCCCAAGAAATTGAATATTTATCATAGACTCCAATATCTGGCATTAAAGCTACACCTTCATCTCCAGGTTGTGCGATATAATTAAAACGTGCATAATCCATAATAGATGGTGCTGTTCCGTATTGTTTAGTGAATTCTGCATCACGTAATTTCTCTACTGGGTAAGCTACACTAGAACCCATGTTATGTGGTAAACCTAAAGTGTGACCAACTTCGTGCGATGATACAAAACGAATTAAACGTCCCATAACTTCGTCTTTAAATTGTGGACTTTGTGCATCTGGATTAATAGCTGCTGTTTGTACAAAGAACCAACCACGTAGTAAAGACATTACATTGTGATACCAATTAATATCACTTTCTAAAATTTCTCCTGTTCTTGGGTCGCTTACGTGCGGTCCGTTTGCATTAGGAATAGGAGATGCTAAGTAACGTACAACAGAGTAACGCGCATCTTCTGGGCTCCATTCTGGGTCTTCTTCAACTGTTGGAGGGGCTTTAGCAATAATTGCTTCTTTAAAACCTGCGGCTTCAAAAGCGACTTGCCAATCTTCAATACCTTGTTTGATGTATTTTCTCCATTGTTCTGGAGTTGCTCTATCTATGTAATAAACGATTTGTTTTTTTGGTACAACTAATTCACCTCGCTTGAATTTTTCGATGTCTTCATCTTTAACTTCTAATCTCCAG
Source organism: Winogradskyella vidalii (assembly GCF_013403955.1). GTDB lineage: Bacteria > Bacteroidota > Bacteroidia > Flavobacteriales > Flavobacteriaceae > Winogradskyella > Winogradskyella vidalii. The sequence continues at coordinate 234,079 of NZ_JABFDG010000007.1, forward strand.
CGGTCTAAGAATTCTAAGGATTTACTTTTTTGATCCGCTAAACCATAATCTGTTTGGCTGCTTGTAAACCACCCCACACGTTCGTCAAAATAACGACGTTTCATTGGTACGTCTGGTAGTAAAATCATAGAATTATTCATTTCTACTGAAACTGCTCCAGTACTAGAATTAGATGGCGGATTTCCTGCAGCATAAGTTTTTACATGACGTGCTTCAATATTTCTTGGGTAACTTTTTACCGTTTCAATAAAAGATTTATCACTTTCTAAACGTGAAATCTTATAAGAAGATCGCCCACGTTGTGGTAAACCTAAAGGCTTTACATCTTTTTCGAATAATGGTGTTGCATTAATAACGGTACTTGTAGAATCTTTACCTATTGCTTCAATTGGAAATGTAAATAAAACAGGTTCAAAATTAGAATTTGTAACAGCTTCATTTACAGGAAGAGAATCTGAGGCAACTACATCATAAGAAACCACTCTAAGTACAACTTTCTTATCTTTTTTCTCCCAACGTAATACTTGTTCGTTAGTTTTTCCTCCACCAAAACCTAGTCCTGATGCCGTTTTTGCAATACGTGTAACCATTAACATTTCTCTATCAAAAAGAGAATCTGGTATTTCGTAGTAAAATTTATCATCTAAAGTATGAACTGTAAATAGACCTTCGTCACTTTTAGCATCTTTAGTAATAACTTTGTTATAAGGTTTGGGGTCATTTTTGCCAGGTTTTTTTCCTGAAGTTTTTGCCGTTTCGGCAGCGTCTTTAGAGTTTCCTGCTTTTTTTGCGGTATTGCATGAAAATGCTAAAAACGCAGAAACTACAAAGAGTAGTTTGATGGATACGTGTTTCAAAATAAGTTAGTTTTTGTTAAATTTTGATCAAAATACGGATTCTATTAAGAATATGTTAAACACCTGTCTGACTTTAGTAAATTTTTAACGTGCTTAATTTAGGGTGTTCATATACTCCTGAATTAAATCTAAGCCCTCTGTATGTCGCATCGTCGTTCCGATGAAAGGCATACTTAAACCCTCGAGGTAAAATGAGACTCTGTAATCAATAAGGGTAGTTTGTTCTAAAATATTACTGTCTTCTAAACCTGTTTCAAAAGCGAGATTTAAGGTGGAATCGTCAGCGCATGTCCCTCCTGGAATATGACAATGCGCACAATTAATATCCATATAAGCACGTGCTCTAGTTTCTATAGGAAGCGCGGTGTCTTTCCAATTGGGTAATACTCGTACTGAAGCACTATGGTCTATACCTGTTAACTGTTGGTTATTTATAAATTGCTCTAATTGATTAACGCCATTGATTTCAAAATTCATAGATCTTAATTTTGGACCTATCGGTATAATATTATCATTATTAGCATGGCAAGTAAAGCAGTCTGTATTTGAAGGGATTTTATAAGTTGTAGAATTTGAATTGCCTGCTGCATCAATCCACGCTATAGGTAATGTGCTTCCTGCTCCATCTAAAAAGGCTTCCGTTTGGTTGTCATTCCATTTGTAATCTCCGGTTTCCCACTCTCCATTCAATTTAATTAAAATTCGCGTTTCAATAATTGTTCTTCCTAAGGATAAATCGCGCTCATCTAAATTGTAATAGAAGGTTTTTGCAATAACTGTATTATCAGGAAAAACAGGTAAGCCATCGCCATCATAGGCCATGCTTGTGCCTTCTGGTAAAGCTATGATACGCTGTTTGTGTGCGTAGTCAGTAAATAGAGTTGTGTTTAGATTGTATTCAAATGCAAAAGGGGTTATTTGTAAATCATCGAGATTTCCAACGAACACATTCATTTCAGATAAAGTTGGCCTGAATGCTATAGCTACAGTCGGAAGTAGAGTGGTAAAGCTAAACACATTAGAATGAAGACTCTCGTCACTTGTGTCGCATACGGTTTGAATATAGATATCGTATGTTGTGTTTTCTTGTAAATTAGAGAGTTCAATAGCTGTATTAGATTCGGAAACGCTAGTTCCGCTGCCCAAAATAAATCCTGAAATACCATATTCTACGGTGTAATGTGCTGAAGCGTCAGCTGAATCCCAACTGATTGTAGCAGAATTATCTGTTATAGAATTTGATGTTATGTTTGTTACAATATTGCATGCAGGAACAAGATTTTCATCGTCATTATTACAAGAAAAGAGAACACTTACGAAGGCAAATAGGAAACAGATTTTCTTTAACATTTGGTGGATTTTTCTAATATATAGCTAGTCGCTAATGTAAGAAAATTTTTTAACGAAAATATGCAGTCAATTTGAAGGGGTAATGCAAATCACTATCTGTTTTATGCTTTTGATTCTTAATGGATCCATATTATAATCTAAAATGCGAGTGCTAATATTCTTAGAATACTATAAACTTCCTGATGCTATTTGTCATGCTGAAGTATAAGAGACACTTCCTGTAATTTCGAAATAATATTATTTATGTTGACTTAAAGGTGATTTTAAAAATAAAAAAAAGGAACTATTTCTCAATAATTCCTTTTTTCTAATAGTTATATGTAATCGTGTTTAGACCATTTCAACAAACAAACCTTCATCTGTTTTTTCAACTTTAGTTAAGCCATGTTTTGCTAAACCTTTTAAACCTTTGTCCCAACCTTTGTTGCTGAGTCCAGCTTGCGATTTAAGAACATTTAAGTCCATTCGTTTTTCCGTTTTTAAAATCTCTAAAATCGCTTTTTCATTATCGCTAAGGTCAATTTTCTTACGTTCTGGTCGCATTTGAGGGAAGAATAACACTTCTTGTATGCTTTGATTGTTGGTTAAGAACATAATTAAACGATCCATACCAATTCCCATTCCAGATGTTGGAGGCATACCATATTCTAATGATCGCAAGAAATCATGATCTATAAATTCTGTTGCTTCGTCATCTCCTTTTTTAGCTAAGCTTAATTGGTGCTCAAAACGTTCGCGTTGGTCAATAGGGTCATTTAATTCTGAATACGCATTTGCAATTTCCTTACCACAAACCATTAATTCAAAACGTTCTGTTAATTCCGGATTGTCTCTATGTTCTTTACATAGCGGACTCATTTCTTTTGGGTAATCTGTAATAAATGTAGGTTGGATATAGTTTCCTTCACATTTCTCACCAAAAATCTCATCAATCAATTTGCCTTTACCCATAGTGTCATCCACTTCAATGTGCATACCTTTTGCAGCCGCTCTTATTTCTTCTTCAGACTTGTTATAAATATCAAAACCCGTGAATTCTAAAATAGAATCGCGCATGGTGATACGCTTATATGGGGCTTTAAAGTTTATTTTATGCTCACCAAATGTTGCTTCCGATGTCCCGTTTACAGCAATAGCACAATGCTCCAAGAGTTGCTCGCAGAAATCCATCATCCAGTTGTAATCCTTGTATGACACATAGATTTCCATGGCGGTAAACTCTGGGTTATGCGTTCTGTCCATCCCTTCGTTTCGGAAGTTTTTTGAAAATTCATAGACACCATCAAAACCACCAACAATTAAACGTTTTAGGTATAATTCGTTTGCAATTCGCATATACAACGGTATATCCAAGCTGTTGTGATGTGTTATAAAAGGCCGTGCCGCAGCTCCTCCAGGAATCGATTGTAAAATTGGTGTTTCTACCTCAAAATAACCAGCATCATTAAAAAACTGACGCATAGCATTAAATAATTTAGTACGTTTAATAAACACTTCTTTAACATGCGGATTTACCACTAAATCAGCATAACGTTGTCTGTAACGTTGTTCAGGGTCTGTAAACGCATCGTAAGTTTTTCCATCTTTTTGCTTCGGGATAGGTAAGGGCTTTAAAGCTTTACTCAATAATTTGAAATCTTTAACCATCACGGTTTTTTCGCCTACTTGCGTGGTAAAGAGTTCGCCTTCAATACCTACAAAATCACCTAAATCCAATAACTTTTTGAAGATGTCATTGTACTTAGATTTGTCTTCACCAGTACAAATTTCATCGCGATTAAAATACACTTGAATACGACCTTCGCTATCTTGCAGTTGTGCAAAAGAGGCTTTACCTTGAATGTTAATTGCCATTAGACGACCCGCAATGATGACCTGTTTACCTTCTTCGTAATCCGATTTTATCTGTTTTGAAGTATGATTAACGGGAAATAAATCCGCTGGATAAGGGTTAATCCCTAAAGCTCTAAGCTTTTCTAACTTTTGGCGTCTTACCAATTCTTGTTCTGAAAGTTGCATTCTTTTTAATTTTTAAAAGCCTATCTGTTATTTGATAAGCAAATGCAAAATTACAATTTTTAGAAAAATAAGAGAGCACCTTTTTAGTTAGATTTTAAAAGCTTTAAAATTTGTGTATAAGTGTCATTGTTTTAAAAGACTGAGACGTCCTTTAAGAGTGAAAAATTGATTCAAAAACTTACAGGAATAAATGATTCAGTAATTCTGTAACAGTTTAAAAAAAGTGACGTCTTATAGGTACAATAAATTATGAAATCTTATTATGAGTATTTGGCGTGTTATTCTTTCTATTATTTGTCCTCCGTTAGCTGTTTTAGATAAAGGTTGTGGCTCTATATTAATTACATTTCTCTTATGGCTTTGTGGTTGGGTGCCTGGCGTTATTGCAGCATTGGTTATTCTTAATAATCCTAAGCGATAAAATCTTACCTTTACAATTCTAAATTTATAAAAAAAAACACAGTAATGAAAACAGTTTTTACAATACTAGCTTTGGCTTCATTGATGATGCTAACCAGTTGCCAATTTTCAGAAAATGTCTACATTAATGAAGATGGTAGTGGAACAATGAATTTCTCAATGGATGCTTCTGAAATGATGGGAATGATGGCTCAAATGGGTGGAGACGATAGTTCTAACGGAATGGATAAAGCTATGGATTCTACTATAGTTTTTAAGGATATAATGGAAGACTATAAAGATAGTATTGCAGCTATGCCTATAGAAGATCGGAAAAATTTAGAGGCCTTAGAAGACTTTAGAATGCGTGTGACTATGGATCCTGAAAAGGAAACCATGTTTTTTAATTTAGAAACAGATTTCAATGATGCCAATGAGCTTCAAGATATGTTTAAAGCCATGAATAATCTTAGTAATTTGAAAGGTAATGACGCCGCACCTGTTAATTCGCCTTCGAGTCCATTTTCGGGTATGGATAACAATGGAGCAACTTCTGTGAATTATGCTTATGACGGTACGGTATTTAAACGTATTGCAAAAATTGAAGATAAAGAAAAACACTTACAATCTTTAGATAGTTTAGGCGAATCTGCTATGATGTTTGGCGGTTCTAAGTATAAAATTAATTATCACTTTCCTAGAGCTGTAAAATCGTTTTCTAAAGAAGGTGCGATGTATAGTGAAGACCGAAAAACGGTTACTTATGAGGTTGGGTTTATGGATATGTTGAAAGACCCTGAATTGTTGAATTTTGAAGTTGTATTAGAAAATAAGTAGTGTTGAATAAAGTTATAAAACTTCAAGATTTAGGGATTAAAGACTTTAAGGCCACTTGGGATTATCAAGAGGTGCTTTTTAAAGCTATTATTGATACAAAAATTAAAAATAGAAGGGAAGAAGCGGGGTTAGAAACCGAAAATCATTTTCTGTTTGTAGAACATCCTCATGTTTATACCTTGGGTAAAAGTGGTGATTTATCTAATCTTTTGCTTTCAGAAGCTCAATTAGCAGAAAAAGGAGCAACGTTCTATAAAATAAATAGAGGGGGCGATATTACGTATCACGGACCAGGACAAATTGTAGGTTATCCGATTCTGGATTTAGATAATTTCTTTACTGATGTTCATAAGTACTTACGCTTTTTAGAAGAGGTAATTATTCTCACTTTAGCTGAATATGGTTTAAAGACTGAACGTAGCCCCGGAGAAACAGGCGTTTGGTTGGGCGTTGGTACACCGTTTGCACGTAAAATATGCGCTATGGGAGTTCGTGCGAGTCGTTGGGTTACGATGCATGGTTTTGCCTTAAATGTGAATGCGGACTTAGGCTATTTTGATCATATTATTCCTTGTGGAATTAAGGGGAAAGCAGTAACAACGCTTAACAATGAATTAGGAGTGTCTATGGTTGACGAAGCTGAGGTAAAAGCTAAAATTCTTAAGCATTTTAAAACGCTATTTGAAGCCTCTTTTATTGATTAGATAGTTGTACTATTATTAGTGATTATTAAAATAGGGTGTTTTAAATGATGTTCTACGTTGCTTATATTTTCGTCGTGTTTTAATCACTCTATATCGCATATCGTCATAAAACAGGCTGATAATCAGTATGATTGCGCCAAAAATAAGCGTGTTTAATTTTAAATTCAATCTTGAATAAAGCAGTCCTCCAACGATGCCTCCAAGAAAAAAGAAACAGATGATAAGCACACGAAGCGTTATTGTTGCGATTAGTTTTTTTCTGTGTCTATAATATTTCTTAAAAAACAAATGTGATAGTTCTATACCTAAATCGGTAAATAGGCCTGTGAGATGTGTTGTTCTAACTACAGCGTTTGAAATCTTAGTGACAAACGAGTTCTGTAAACCCATAGCGAGAAGCAGTAAACAAACAATTAAATCAGAATAAAGTATCCCCCAAATATGACTACTAATAGCAACTGAGATTAAAATAGCACATTCAATTAGTGTAGGGAGTACAAAAACATTCAATTGTCTATTTCCATTAAATTGTTCAATGAGAAAGCTAGATAAAAAGGAACCAAAAAGAAACGAAAAGATATAAAGAAAATAAATGGTGCCTCTCCAAAACTCAAAGTTAGCAACATCACTAATAAAAAGCGCAAAATGCCCAGTGACATTGGTGGTTAATTGACTAAAGGCTAAAAAACCAGTGACATTTACTACACCAGCAACAAAGGATAAAATTGTAGCAATTCTTAGGTTATGTTTTAACGTTCTGCTTGTGCCTTGATGTCTAAACATTGTGTACTATTTATATAATCCTAAGCCATTAGATTACTTTCGATGGGGTAAAATTTTCAATGAAATCAGTTTTATGCTTCATCATTAAAAAACACTTTGTAATAGTGCATTTTCTTTTCATCATCGTAACCGCGTTCTAAATATTCCGCAGAAGCATCAGGTGCGTCGACATCGAGTTTTATTTGAATATTCGTGTCGAGTTTTATTTCCGTTTTAATCTTTTGTTTTTGCTTTTTTAAGGCGATTTCAGAAACATCAAACTGATTTCTAATGAGGACTTTATTGTCGGTTTCGTAGGTTTTTTTATAGTCTTCAAACAGTTGAATTTTATCTTCCTCCTCAAAAACTTCTTCTTTAAACGTTTCGATATTTACAATTTCGTTTTCTTTAAAAAAGTCAACGGTTTTAGCTAAGAAATTACTCTGCTCTTGGCCACCATAGCTAGGTTGTAGAATTTCCTTTGAAAACTCTCTACAAAGTTCAATACAATTTTTGGTGTGTTGGTTACTGTCATCCGGATAGCTGATGTTTAAGAAGCTTTTTATCCAATACTGCGTGTCGTAGGTGTTGTTGTCAACACTGAGTACAATTTTTCCTTCCATATCAGACGTATTCAAGATTAAACAGCCTTTATCTACTTTTTTTGCTTGAATCCCTTTTTGGACTAAAATATCGTAGTTGTTATCCTCTAAATACGTTTGGAAAAACTCAGTTTTATTTTCAATTTTAAAGATGCCAATAGCATCCGTAAAATAGTCTTCATATTGTACATTTTCAAAATGACAAATAAGCACATCTCCTGTTTTAATTTGGGCTGAATTACTTTGCTCAAATAGATGGGTGACAATGTGTTTAGATATGTCGACAAAATCAGCATCTTCTTTAAAAAGTTGGTCGCTGTAGGTGTTGATTTCATTGAGGCTAACATCACTGTGGTGATGAAAACGATAACTTTCTGCTACGCTAACAAAAGGTTTTAAAAGGTAGGGTAACATTAAATTATAAGTGGCTTCGTCAAATTCTACAATAGCATCAGAAAAGGCATTTTTTGTACCGTTAAATTTGTTGCCAACTTTATGAATTATGCAGCTTTTTATAGAAGCTTTTTGTCGTTTTATCATGGAAGAAATATTGGGTGTTAATTCTAGTGCAGTTTGTAAACAATAATGGTTTTATCGTCACTTTGCGTAATAAGTTCTAAGCTGTTGTCATTATCTAATTTTTCTAGCGTTGCCCTTGCAGTGCCAAAAACAGGGAAATTAGGGATGGGGTTTGCTTGACTGTCAAAAAGATAAACCTTTTTAGCTTGTTTGTCTGTTGTGCTAACATAGATTTTATCATTTAGATAGAAAATTCTAGGGGCTGTATAATCACCATAATCTAAATCTATGATTCTAGATTTAATCTTGAGTCTGTTTTCTCTCAAAGAAACTAAGGTTTTACTAGTAGTGCTAATTTTATGGTTTTCCGTTAAGTTGAGATTTTCTTTGCTAATCTTTCCTTTGGTGTCAACTTGAAACAATTGACCAAGTGTGTTAGAGGTTGAAAACTTATTTTGGTAGAGGTAGATATCATTACCAGAAAAGTTAATTTTATCCTTTACATCAATCCTAATGTCACCTTGTCTATTTAGAATTTTTAAGTTTTCGCCAGTACCAAAAACGATATAATCCTTGGTACCAATTCTAAAATGTTTTGGTTGTGTTATAATTTCTGAGTTGTTATTTTTATAATTAAAACCATTAACCGACTTTCCTTTAGTGTTATACATTAGTAGGTATTTACCCTGTGTAATGAGCAATCTGTAGTCTTTTCTTTTGTTGTAATCAAAAACAGATAATGGTTGTGTAATACTGTGATTAAACTTCAGAGGAAAATTGGAGACATTATTACCATTTCGATCCAAAACATACAGTCTATTTGGAGTCGTAAAAGCCAATTGTAATCGACCGTTTTTGTACATGTCAATCTGCTCAACCTGTCCTAAGATTTTACCTTGAAGTTGTTTTTTCCAAAGTATATTGCCAGTACTTGATATGAGATAAAGCGTATTGTTTACATCTTGCACAACAATATCATGCGCTTTGGTAACATGGTTTTTAACGGCTTGAGGTGCGGTTAATAATGAAGTTTCAAGAGGTGTTGTAAATGTTTCTGTTACGGAGTTTGATGCTGCACGTTTTTTGAATTCTTGAACCACACCATTGACATGTGTATAGTTGTCCTCGCGTATAAATTGTACTGCGTTAGCATTGTAACCAGTCATAGGTTTACCTAATATTTCGGACAGCCCTTCTGAATTTTTAAAAATAAATAAAGAAGCTTCATCGCTTAGTCCTTCGTTAATATTCTTAAAGGCATCTGTATGGGCAAGGGTATTATTATTTAATGCGTTTGTTAAGATGGATTTTAAGCTCTCTATAGAATTTGTAAACACAGTAAAGTTTTCATAAACAGCGAAGTACTTGGCATTTTCAAAACTTAGGATAGGTTTTAAATTTGATTTAAAAAAATCAGGAGTTCCAAATTCAAAAATATCAATAGCTCTAAAAGATTCTATATGTGATTTATCTTCTATAGCTTCTAAAATTAAACTGGGGTCTAATGAATGAAGCACCAATGCCATGTCTAACTGAGCAATTTCATCTGTAAAGTTTAAGAAGGTTTCAGATACCGTTGTTGTGCTATCAGTTATTTGTTGGCTGTTTTTGTTAAATACTGAAAAATCATTATAAGAAATGCTTGTCAATGATTTTGTGTTGTAAGGGGCAATAGAAGGCGTATTTGTTTTCTGTGGTATAGTGTTTTTAAAGCTGTCGAGATAGTTGTTGCTAGAATCTTTAGAGGTTAGTATTCCATTGTATTTTAGGCCTTTGTCTGAATAGTCTAAATCTAAAATAGTATAGTTTAACGTGTCACTATTAGTAACCGGAGTAAATAACAATTTAGAATAATTGGTAGTGTTAGATTTAAAGAGTATTGAGGCGACTGATTTTCTGTCGGAAGTTTCAATTAATTTACTGAGCTCGGTGTTTTCATTTTTTGAATCTAAGCTTTTTAAAAGTTCAAGATTGTTTGAGCTAGCAAAAGTATTTCCTAGAACTTTATGGTAGATTGTGAAGTCATTAATTTGGGTCTTTTCAATTTCTGAACCTGTTAAAGTTCCTGAAATATGATTTTTTATAGAATCGCGTACAAATAAAGTACTATCGTTTTCGGTTAGAATTATATAGTCGGAATTTATAGAATCCGTAAACGCTAAATATATTTCTTTAGTTGTATTGAGGTGTTGTAATGTTTGTGAAGCATCTTTTAACTCTTTATTGTAAAGACTTGAAAGTATTTCGTTGTTATCAATACTACTTATAAAGTCATTTAATTCATTAATCTGAATAATAGCTGTAGATTCACTAGGGATAAATTTATAAGCTTGTTTGGTTTTGTTATAGTCTTTTTGGCAGGCCAATACTAAGGTAAAAAAAATCGATAATAAACCAAGTCGCTTCATTAAATTAAAAGTTTAGATGACAAATATAAAAAGTAAAACCTACTTTAATTTTAAAATGAGCTATTAATCGTTTTGAATTATTTTTTTATTATTAAAATTGGAGTTACTGTTACCAGAACTTAAAAAAGAAATGTCTGTCTTATTTATCCTTATAAATCGAGTTGATATTGTTCAGGCAATAGTCTAAATGATTTTCTATGATATTTGGTAACGCCATACTCTTTAATAGCAGCTCGGTGCTCTTTTGTTGGGTAGCCTTTGTTTTGCTTCCAATTGTACATGGGGAATTCTTCATGAATTTTTTCCATATAGGCATCGCGATATGTTTTTGCTAAGACTGAGGCGGCGGCAATACTTAAATATTTACCATCACCTTTAATTATAGTGGCATGCGGAATTAATTGGTAGGGCTTAAATCGATTACCGTCTACTATTATATATTGTGGTGCAGGGTCTAATTGTGAGATAGCACCGTGCATTGCTTTTATAGAAGCGTTTAAAATGTTAATTGTGTCTATTTCAGATTCAAATATGTGTTGTACACCATAAGATATACATTGCTTTTCTAAAAGCGGTTTTAATAGTATTCTGTTTTTTTCTGATACCTGCTTAGAGTCATTTAAGATGTTGTTTTTAAATGTGGTAGGTAATATAACTGCAGCAGCAGTAACAGGGCCAGCTAAGCAACCTCTGCCAGCTTCATCGGTGCCACATTCAATATCAAATGTAGAATAATGGGGTTTTAAAGCCAAAATGTTAATTTTTGAACAAAGTTAAAATTTTAACGCAACCCTTTTACTGTTTTAGCATCTAAATGGTGAGTTAAATACTAAAAATATTAGAAAAATCAACTTAAACGGAATACAGATAATTCTGTAATAACATTAACATTTTTTTGGCAAAAACGCTTGCTTATTTAATATTTAATTAGGATGTTTGCAATTAGACTAACTCAAATAATTGTTTTATGAAATTAAAATTAACATGGTTATTAACGCTTTTTATGGCGTTCGTGATGCAGTTCTCTTTCGCACAAGAGAAGACTGTCACAGGTACAGTTACAACAGCTGCGGATGGTTTACCCCTTCCTGGAGCAAGTGTAATTGTAAAAGGGACCTCTTCAGGTCAACAAACAGATTTTGATGGTAAGTATACTATTCAAGTCAATGAAGGTGATGTTTTAATATTTTCCTATGTAGGGATGGTTACTTCTGAATTAGAAGTTGGTTCCTCTAGCGTAGTGAATGTTGCATTAAAAGAAGATAGCCTTTTAGATGAGGTTGTAGTAGTGGCTTATGGTAAAACTGTTGCTAGTGCTAAATCTACATCTGCAACGGTTCAGCTGACTTCAGAAGGATTTGAAAACCGACCTAATGTGAATCTTATTAATTCACTTCAAGGTCAAGCAGCTGGTGTAAATATTAGTAGTTTCTCTGGTCAGCCAGGAACTAATAAAAATGATGTGGTAATTAGAGGAAATGCCTCTTTGTCTGGGTCGTCAGATCCATTGTATGTAATAGATGGAGTTCCTTTAACTCAAGCTTTTTTTAGAAATTTGAATCAAAATGAAATAGAGTCTGTTACAGTTTTAAAAGATGCATCCGCAACTGCTGTTTATGGAAACAGAGGTACTAATGGTGTTATACTTATTACAACTAAACAGGGGTCTTTTAATGAATCTTTTGGGGTGAGTTATTCTTCTTCTTATGGTTATACTAACTTTATAGAGGATGACTACAATCTTGGAAGTGCTATTGATCAGCTTAAATTACAACGTAAAGGTTTCGATGAGGGGGTTGGTGTTTTAGCTTCTTCTTTCGCTGTTACTGGTTCTTATCTAGGTGGTGCTTTAACATTGGATCCTAATAATTTGGATGCTTATGAGGTGAATACAGATTGGACAGATATATTTTTTAGACAAGGTGTTACTCAGTCTCATGATGTGAGTCTTACATCAGGTGGAGAAAAAACTAAAAACTTTACCAATTTTGGGTATTTCGAACAAGATGGTATCGTGCCAAATACAGGTTTTCAGAGATTTACAATTAGAAATAACTTTAGTGGTAAAAGTTTAGATGAGAAATTTAATTATTCTTTAAATGTTTTTAGTGCTTTTTCTAAAAGAGATCAATTAGAGCAGGAGACTAGAGGTGGTATTAATAATAATGTTTTGCAAAATCCATTGACGGGATACATTTCTTCTTCGAGGTTTATGCCTGTGGACTTGTATCAAAGTGGTCAGCAGTTGTTTGATGAATTTGGTGGCGCTTCATTAAACCTTATTCCTTATATGTTGTTGGACTTGCAGCAAGGTCAAAATTCAGTTAATGAATACCAAGAGTTTAAAACAATTCTGACGCTTAATGCTTCTTATAAAATTACGGATAATTTAACATTTGGTATTACAACAGGTGGAGATTATGCTCAAGATAACAGAGTTTATGGAAATGGGCCTGAGTCTTATTTATCAGTCATTAGAGCTTCAGGTGCAAATCAGCCTTATCATGGTATTGAAGACATTGCTAACACTCGTGAATTTATGTTTAACCACGTAAATAGATTAAGTTATGATAATACCTTTGGTAATAATCACAGTATAGAGGTGAGTTTATTTACCGAGTATTTAAAAGCTCATAGAACAACTAATTTTCAACGACAAATTGGTTTAAACCCATTAACTTGGTCTCCAGGCGCTGGTACAGGTTATATACCATTTGACCCTGAAACACTCCCAGCTTCATATTTGCCTGCTGTTAGTGCCTCTGAGAGAAATGCAGGTATGTTTTCTTATTTTGGAACTCTTGATTACGGATATAAAGAAAAGTATGGTTTTTCTGCATCTGTTAGACGTGATGCTACTTACAGGTTTATTGATGATAACAAATGGGGTACTTTCTGGTCAGTTGCTGGTAGATGGAATATTACAGAGGAAGATTTTATTGGAGAAAGTGATATTTTAAATGATTTAAAATTAAGAGCTTCTTATGGTACTACAGGTAATCAAAATGTTGTCGGTAGAGGAGTAGATAGTGCGACATCTGATATTTTCTTAGGTCCTCAACTAGTGAGGGATCTTAATGCATCTTCTTCAGGATATCTTAATTCTGCATCATTTGCTGTTTCTTCATTTGCAAATACAGATTTAATATGGGAAACAACGACTCAATTTAACGTCGGTATTGATTTTGGAATGTTTAATAGACGTTTTGCTGGATCTATAGATTATTATAGTAGATTAACAGAAGATCTTTTTCAAAGTTTACCAATTTCTGCTTCTAATGGTACTAGTGCAATTTCTGCTAATGATGGTGAACTTTTGAATAAAGGTTTCGAGTTTCAAGGACGCTATAATATTTTTAGAGATGGTAAGTTTAAGTTAAGTGTCTTTGGTAATATAGGTTATAACATTGATACATTTGAAACGTTAGGATCTGTTGATACAGATGGTGATGGAGAACATAGAGTAGGTGAAAGTATTATACGTTATGAAGGTGGTCAATTATCTGAGTATTATTTAGTCCCTTACGCTGGTGTTAACCCAGCAAATGGTAATTTACTCTTTGTAGATATTAATGGAGATTTAACAGAAGCTCCAACTGATGAAGATCGACGTAAAACAGGCAAGTCTTTATTTCCAAAATATTCAGGGGGATTTGGATTCGACGCTGAGTATGACGGTTTTTTCTTAAATACCTTATTTACATATTCAGCTGATGCGTATAGGTTTGACAACAACCTTTGGAGTGCATATGATATAAGACAAGCAGGAGATTCACCAGTTTCAAATGATTTATTTAACGCTTGGACTCCAAGTAACAGAAATACAGATATTCCAGCTTTAGCAGCAAGTAATATTGATAGTCAAGATTTATCTGACAGATTTTTACGTGATGCTTCTTTCTTAAGATTAAGAAATGTAACAATTGGGTACAATGTGCCAAATAGATTTTTAAGTGATATTTTCTTAGAAGGACTTACGGTAAGAGTAATTGCAGAAAACTATTTCACATTTACTAATTGGAAAGGTCTTGATGCTGAAAGATCTGTTGGTGGTGAATCTATAGGTTTCTATCCAACACCAAAAATTTTAACTTTTGGAATTGATGCTAATTTTTAAAAAACAATAATGATGAAGAAATATATAATTTTATTTTTAATGACCGTCTCAATTTACTCTTGTAATGACGCTATAGACATAGTGCAAGATGGTGAATTGAATAACGATGCACTCTACACTTCTGTAGAGAATATGCAATTGGTCTTAAACGATGTTTATGGACAAATGTCAACGACAAACGAGCTGCTACTTAGTTCTATTTTAACTGATGAAGTTGGGCTTGGAGAGGCTGGCTTCCCCGGGGATACTCATAGCTTTCAAATTTTCTCAACAAACGGTTCTGCGAATGCTATCTGGTTTCAGAAGTATCAAGCTATAAATAGAGCGAACAGATTAATAGAGGGGGCTGCTCTTTACACTCCTAATGATGCTGAAGTTGATGAATATAATAATATCCTTGCGCAAGCAAGAGCGATTAGAGCTTTTTGTCACTTTCAATTACTAACTTATTTTTCAACTGATTTATCAGATGATGATGCGTTAGGTGTTATGTTAGTTGATTATGTTCCTTCTATTGAAGAAGATTTACCTAGATCAACTAATGGTGAAGTATTTGCTTTAATTGAAAGCGATTTATTATTTGCTGAAAATAATTTGACTACTGCAACTTCTGGTGGTACTAGTTGGTATTATTTTAATACGAATGTGATTGATGCAATGCGTGCTAGAATGTATTTATATAGAGAAAATTATACACTTGCAGAACTTTATGCAGATAATGTAATTAATAATTCTGGTATTGTTTTAGCAAGTTCTATGTTTACTTTACCTGCAAATTTTCCAACATCAACTGACGAAATGTCACACGTGGGTGCAGCAGGTGCAACATCTTTAGATGCAGCGCCTCCAACAGGAACTATTCAGTTTGCACTATACCAAATGGATCGTTGGACTGCTACTTCTACATCTCCAATGTATAAGAAAATGTGGGTAGATGCTGATCAAGGTGAAGCTATTTTCTCTTTAGGTCGACCTAATAGTTCAACTAACTTTGGTAGTGCATATAATACAAATAATTCTAGTGCTACTGGTGCACCTTTATGGGATATGGGAAGGAATCTTTTTGACCTTTATACTGAACCATTGGGTAATGGAGCTCAAGATTTTAGAAGATGGGCTTTTGTTGATAGATCTGCAACAATATCTACAGATCCATTAAATGCAACTAGAGGTTCTGAGAATATCATTATTGATAAATATCCAGGAAAAGATGGCGCTCACAGTGCTAATGATATCAAAGTTTTTAGAATGTCGGAAATGTATTTTATTAAAGCCGAAGCTCGTGTAGAAGCAAACGATTTTGATAGTGCCGAATCACTTATTCAAGATGTTAGACAAGCTCGTAACTATATAAGTGGTACAACTGTACCGGCTCCAAATTACAATGATGGAACAGAAGCTTATGCTGATATTTTAATGGAAAGATATAAAGAACTATGTTTTGAAGGTCATAGATATATTGATTTAAAAAGAATAGGGGCTAAGGCTGGAGTTAGTGGAACCAACAGGTTTATCGCAGATTCACAAAATGCTTCTGCAGAAAATCCTCTTAATATTTCTATTGGAGATTACAGATTCACGCTTCCTATACCTCAAGCAGAATTAAATGTAAATTCTTTACCTCAAAACCCAGGTGCTACTTATTAATCGTTAAATAATAATAATTATGAAAAATAAATTTATAAAATATTGGTTGTGTACAGTAGCTTTGTCGTTGTTGGCATATAACTGTAATAAAGATGAAGATGCTTCTTTTTCAGATAATGGTCAGACAGCTTTATCATTTGAAGATACAGCTTTTAATTTATCTATACCAGAAGAAGATTTGGTGTTAGAAATTCCTGTTTATGTAACTACTTTATCATCGACTGATCGATCTTTTGATGTTGAAATTACAAGCGCAACTGAAGATACATCTAATGAGTATTCAGTAGGTACGGTTGTTATACCTGCTGATAATTATTCAGGAGTTTTAAATGTTGATTTTGATTTTTCTGAAATTTCTGGTGAAGACGGAGAAGTTAAAGATTTAATTTTAACTATAATTCCTGATGAAGGTACAGCGTCTTATAATGATGTGGTGTCTATTAGCTATTTTAGAGAAATTATATGTAATGATTTAACATTAGATATTGTATCAGATATTTATGCTGCTGAAACATACTTTACTGTTGAAAGTGCAGATGGTACTATTATTGTTGATAGATTTTTTCCTTTCACTGTTAATTCATTAACTGCTCAAGAGTATAGTGTAACTTTTAATTTACCTGATGGTGATTATTTGTTAAAAATAGGTGATTCTTATGGAGATGGTATGTATGCTGTTAATGGAGATGTTACGTTAACGGGCTCATATTCTCTAACGTGCTCTATAATCACACACGCTTCTGGTGAAGGTACTTTTGATACTCCTGTGCCAGATCCTTTTACTGGGAATCCAGGTGCAGAAGTAGAAGTTACAGCATTTACAGTTAATCCATAAAAATATTTTGTTTTATGTAAAAAAGACTGCCTTTTTTGGCAGTCTTTTTTTTATGTAGTACTTTTAAAAAAAAAATAAATATGAAAAAATTATATTTTACAACAATTTTATGTTTTGTTGTATATAATTGTTTTGCTCAAGCAGAAATTAGTAAAGAGAGGTTTCAAAGTTTACCTCAAGCAGAAAAAGAACTTTATCTTAGGGTAAAAAAATCTGATTCGTTAAAAACTATTAGGATAAATAAATTTTTATCCAATAATAGTAATGTAAGTAAAATAGAAAAGGATAAAAATGGAGCTGTGTTTGTTATCACAGATGTAATAAATGACAAACCTGTTTACACTACAACATATAATTCTAATGCTGCAATTCACACCGGTACCAATCACTTGCAAGTTGGTGGTAGTTTAGGTTTAGATTTAGATGGATCAGGTTTAGTTGTAGGCGTTTGGGATGGTGGTCCAGTACAGAACACCCATGTTGAGTTTGAAGATGAAACAGGAACTTTTTCGAGAGTAACTAATATTGAACTCGTAGGAACAGATGGTAATAATGGTTATGATGAACATGCAACCCATGTTACTGGAACTATAGCCGCAAAAGGGGTAAGTGCACCGGCAAAAGGCATGGCGACCAATGTAGCAGTAAGAAGCTATAATTTTAATAATGATACTCCGGAAATGGTGACTGCATTAGCAGATTCTAATTTTCCTATGATTCTTTCTAATCATTCTTATGGAGTACCAATTTATAGAAATGATTCTCAGGTTTCAGCTTCATGGCAAATGGGGTCTTACAGTTTTGGAGCGGCAGAGGTTGACGATATTGCTAGTACGTACCCTGAGTATCTTATTGTTGCCTCTGCTGGTAATTCAGGAACTGAAAGTTATGATGGGGGCCTGTATACAGGTTACGATAAATTAACAGGCAATAAAAATTCTAAGAATAATTTAGTGATAGCTAACGCTTCTCCTTCTGTACACCCTTTTACAAATGAAATTTCTTTTGTAATTAATGCTTCAAGTAGTCAAGGCCCAACAGATGATTTAAGGATAAAACCAGATATTGCAGGTGATGGAACAGCTTTAACTTCTCCAATACCTAATGATACTTATGGTGTTAGCACAGGAACTTCAATGTCTGCACCAAATGTAACAGGGTCATTAGTACTACTTCAGCAGTATTATAATCAATTACATGGTAGTTATATGAAATCTGCTACGTTAAAAGGCTTAGTTTGTCATACAGCAACAGATGATGAAATTTATATAGGTCCAGACCCAATTTTTGGTTGGGGACTTTTAAACGCCAAACTTTCTGCTGAAGTTATAACGAAAGACAATAATGGATTATCTGTTTTAGAAGAGTTAACACTAGATAACGGAAGTGTATATTCTTTTTCTTTCCTAGCTCAAGCAGGTGAGAAGTTGAGTGCAACAATATGCTGGACAGATATACCAGGTGTTGCTACAACAGGAACTCAAGATCTAAATAATCCAACTCCAAGATTAGTAAATGATCTTGATTTAAGAATAACAAAAGATGATGGTCAAATCTTTTTGCCATGGAAATTAGATTACGATAGTGGTACAGGTTTTTTAAATTCAAAAGCTGATAACATTGTTGATAATATTGAAAGGATTGATATAGATGTTCCTGAATCAGGTAATTATACTATTCAAGTTTCTCACAAAGGAACACTGCAGGCGTCAGCTCCTTTTCAACCTCTGAACCAGGATTTTTCATTAATTATTACAGGTAATAATTTAACATTAGGAACTAACGATGATGTGCTAGCAAGTAGTTTGGTTGTATTTCCTAATCCTAATAAAGGCGAATTTACTATTCGTTTTGATTCTGATTTAAACAATAATCAAGATGTAAAAGTAGATATTTATGATATCAGGGGACGTTCAGTTTATCAAAATACGTTTATTAGTGATAACGTTCAATTTAATCAAACTATCAATTTAAATGATGTCGCTTCAGGCGTATATATTGCCAACATCTCTAAAGGAAGTACAGTTACATCACATAAAATAATTATTGAGTAAATTCTCAACTATTTATTTTTAATATTTAAGACCAACAATAATCACTGTTGGTCTTTTTTTATGTTAAGTAATTTGTAAATTTCTATACATAAACAATAATTTATAGTTTTCTTTGTTAAAAATTGATATCCTCTTAAATGCGTATTAAATATTTATACACCCTTATCTTTTTTCTCTTTGTTACAAGCATTGAAGCGCAAGTTCAACAAAGAAGAACGGATTTATCTAGCGACCAAACTAAATCCGTAAATGATTCAGTAAACGCTAATCGTGCTAAAGGTTTTGAAAACCTGGCAACAATAGATATGTATTTGAAATTTAATCACGAATTAGATTCAATTCAAGTAGATACCACCATATCTATTAAAAAAAATTATAAATTCAACTACCTGCAAAAAGATAATTTCGGTTTAATGCCATTTGCTAATATTGGCCAAACTTATAACGAACTTACTTTTGATGCTTTAGAGTTCCAAACCATACCAAGTTTTGGAGCAAGCGCACGTCACTTTAATTATTTAGCGCATGATGATATTAATTTTTATGAAGTACCAACACCTTGGACACGCTTAACCTATAAGACCGCTTTTGAACAAGGGCAGCTTTTGGATGCTTTTTTTACCGTTAATTTATCAAAACAACTCAATTTTTCAATAGCCTATAAAGGACTTCGATCTTTGGGTAATTACCAAAATGTATTAACCAGTTCTGGGAATTTCCGATTCACTACAAAATACCATACAAAAGACAAAAAATATTACGCTAAAGGCTATGTTGTAATGCAAGATTTACTTAATCAAGAAAATGGAGGATTACAATCAGAAGACATTGAGAATTTCACATCAGGCAATGAAGAATTTTTAGACCGCTCTGTATTCGACCCTAATTTTGAAGATGCAGAAAATATATTAAAAGGAAAACGCTTTTATTTTGAACATGCTTATAGTTTAACTAATGAAATGGACTCATTAGATAATAATAGTGTAGCAGTAATAAATAAAATCACTTTTGAAGATAAATATTTTCTATACGATCAAACAAGTGCTGCAACTGATTTTTATGGTAGCGCTTTTGATAGCAGTATAAATGATAAAGTCACTTTAGAAAATTTTAAAACATCACTTGGTTTAAGCTATTCTAATAATATACTAGGTCAAATGCAGTTTGCCTTAAATTATACGAATCTCAATTATGGTTATAATAGTGTAGTATTATTCCCAAGCCAGACAATTACAAATAGAATTCAATCAGATTTTCTAGGTTTAGAAGGAGGGTATTCAAAAGCCTATAAAGGTTTTAGTATATCAGCTCAAGGCGGACTAAACCTTTCCGATACATTTGTAGGGAGCTTCTTAGACGGAACAATTAATTTAAAACTCAACGAAGACATAGCTTTTTCAGGAGGGGTTTCAATTAATTCTAAGCTTGCTAATTTTAATTACTTGCTGTATCAAAGTGATTATGTTAACTACAACTGGTATAATTTTGATGACTTTAAAAACGTAAACACGCAACAATTAAAATTTAATATAGAATCCCAAAAGTGGCTTAATGCTTATCTCGATATCTCTAATATTGATAACTATACCTATTTTAATTTAGAAGAAACCACCGATGGGGTTAATGTTATTAAGCCTAAACAATATAATAAGCCACTTCAATACCTTAGACTAAAGCTTCAAAAAGATTTTAGCTTAGGTAACTTCACTCTAGATAACACCTTAATGTATCAAAATGTGGTGAGTGATGAAGATGTACTAAACATACCAGCCATAATATCCCGAAACACCTTATATTATTCCAATCAACTGTTCAAAAAAGCCATGACTTTGCAAACAGGAGTAACCTTTAATTACTTTACAGCCTATAATATGAATGGCTACGACCCTCTACTTGCAGAATTCTACACGCAGAATGAAACCGAACTAGGTGGTTTTCCAAGATTAGATTTCTTTATTAATGCAAAAGTGAGACAAACACGTATATTTTTTAAGGCAGAACATTTTAACTCATCATTTACAGGTTACGATTATTTCTCAGCACCCAATAACCCTTATAGAGACTTTACGATTCGTTTTGGCTTGGTTTGGGATTTCTTTCTTTAATTTTTTGGACGTTTCTAATCTTTAAAAAAGAAAAGATTAGAGCGCGCTATCCACTATATCTTTCTGCGAACTAAATCAAAATAGGTTTAAAAGCTGTCTATATATAAGGATGGCACAATTTATATTGGTTAATAAGGCGTATAAACTTCGCAGAAAGGATGCCGTTACTATCGCTAACGCGTATACTTACTGAAGGCGATATTCATACATAACGATACTGAATCTTTACTGTTGGGGGCTAAAAGTGTTTTGCGTTTGTAAAATACAATGTTTTTTTTAAGAGTATTAAGCTTGTTATTAGCGCTTTAAAAATTAAATTAAAATAAACTCACAAAAAGGGTTGTGGGTTTAGAAAAGGGATCTATATTTGC
>NZ_JABFDG010000008.1 GCF_013403955.1 Winogradskyella vidalii
CAAGCTCTTTCTTTAATGATTTCTGAAATATTTTAATCAAATCTCGATGTTTTTCAAATGTGCCACAACGTTGATGTATAAGAATAGTTGCGGGTTTGTATGCGAGGATTTTCCGAAGGAAAATCAGACGTTACAAACACGCAACGACCTTTGATTAAGCACTAAACCGCAATTATTTTTATACGGTGTTGTAGGTAGTTATTTTTCATTTAGCAATTCATAATAATTCTTTCTTAAATATTCATTGTAATCTTCAATTATGATTTCTCCATTTTTTAGATAAAAATAAACTGAGTCACTTTCACTTTTTTTATAAACAGAATCTCCGATTTGAATTCTATAATAAGTATTGTTTTCAACACGTTCCTCGTGATAATTGTCTAAAATAACAAATCTTCCTGCTCTCGTATAATCTCCTTCTTGTCTTTTTTTAATTACGATTCCGTTAAATTTAGTATTCCGACTTTCTAAATATTTTTCTTTGTTATGCTCTAAAGAGTTTGATTGGTAATTCGCAATAATGAAAATCATAATGGCAATCGGTACAAATACAAGAAATAGATTTTTTCTGATTTCAGATTCTTGTTTTTCTAATTCTTCTTTGTTTTCCGTATTCATTTTTTTAATTACCTACAACGTGTTTGTGTATGGTTAGTTGCGTGGTTAGGCAACTAAGTTAGCAAACATTTACGAACCCGTGAAAATTCCGCAGGAATTTTCGCAAGTAGGCTAAAACTAAGCAATTAATTATACACGGTGTTAGCAAACGTAATTTTCTACAGACTACAATTTCCATTCATTATATCTGACATTGTTGGATTGAACAAATTTCCTCCAACAAAATATTCTCCAGCAACACCGTTACTTTGAATTAAATTAGTAATTCCACAGAGGTCTGATAGATTTGGATTGCCAATTGAAATATTAAAAACAGAATTTAGGTTAGATAGGCCATTTAAACTAGAAATATTCTCATTATTTGAAATTATAAAATCTCCACCAATTGTGGTTAAAGAGGAAAATCCTTCTAAATTTGAAATGCTATTATTTTCATTAAAATCGAATGTATCTCCTATACTCGCTAAATTATTGAAGGAAATTGATGAAAGATTTTCATTAGAATAAATTTCAAGGTCTTCGATAATTGAGGATAAAGTGCTAAATGCGTTGATTTCGGTTAAATCTGTATTTCCCCATATTTTAACATCAAAAACTGAATTAAGATTATCGAAACCTACAATTTCATTTAATTCAAAGTTTCTGTTTATTAGAAGTTTTCCTGCATTACTGATTTCTGTCAAAGCATTAAAACCTGTTATACTTAATAATTTTGGGTTTTGAGCAAGATTTAAATCGCCATCTATTTGAGATAGATTATTGAAAGTGCTAATTGATGCGAGATTTTCGTTTTGTTGTATATGAAAGCCTGGACCTATTAAGGTGTTATAACCAACACTGTCTAAATAATTCAAATCCACTAATTTCATTTAAATTATCATTTTGTTGAATTCTAAAAACATATCCAATAGTTGCTAATTTGTTAAATCCGTTTATCTGTATTAGACCATTGTTAGTAACGATAATAAAATTTCTATCTATGGTTAACAATTCATTAAAACCGTTTATTTGAGTAATATTTTCATTTGAGCCAATAGTTACATTTTGTCCAATTGTTTTCAAATTTGTAAAAGCATTAATTTGTGTTAAGTTATTATTAGAACCTATTTCTAAATTGCCTGCAATACTCATTATGTTATTAAGTGGTTCTAAATTTACAATATCATATATGCCATCTAAAGAATCGTCAATTATTAAATTACCTGTTAAATCTGTACAGCCAGAACTCCCAAACTCATTAACTTCTTGTTGAGTTTTTAAAATGTAATCTCCATCACAAACTATTTGAATTTGTTCTTCTTCATTGATTGTATCGTCGTTTTCACAAGACGAAAATGTTATAGATAATAAAATGCTAAATAAAAGAATAATTGTTTTTTTCATAATCGTGGTTTTTTATGTTTGCTAACGGTCTTGTATATGAAAAGTAGCGGATTTCACGCACTAATTTTTCGGATTGTAACTGACCTTTATTTTATTATTTATCTTTCGTTTAAGCACCTAAACCGCTATTTTTTATATACGTTGTTGCCTGCTGGCTTTTTATTTTTGGGATATTTCTTCAATAAATTTTCTTGCAGGTTCAATTTCCGCGTCATTTATTAAATCTTTAGTTAAAACTTCATTTACCCATTTTGGTCCGTGATTCCCAACAGATTTCACAAAGCTTTCTAATTCTCCTAACTCAACAACATATACTTTTTTTGATTTGAGGTTTTCAATTAATCTTTCATAAGCTTGCGTAGCTTGTCCACTTGGGATGAATAATTTTCCAACTTGTTTTGCGTGAGCCCAAGCAGACGCTTTTTTTAAAGATTTTCCAATTGCAGATAACTTTTCTTTAGGCATTATTTTTACGCTAATTGTCTGAAAAATTGTATCAATCTCTTCTTTTAATTCATTCACTTCCAATTCAGGTCGTTTGGATTCTATGGCTTCTTTGACAATTTTCCAATCTTTCTCAATATCTATCCATTTTCCACCAGATTCTTCGTAAATATCCTTTAACGGGTTTTTGGCGTTTAATACATCAAAATCACATATTGAGCTTACTGGGACATTTAATTTTTTTAAAGCTTTTATTACAGTTGGAATTCTATGCTTGCCACCGCATTGAATGAAAAGAGTGTCCGAGTTTGAAATTCCTTTTTTTTCATTTACGGCAGATAGAATCGCAGAGTAAAAACGTGAATCAGAATCACTTTCACAAATGATAACATCTGTATGAAATAAACCGTCTAGAATATTAGAATGTCTTAATAATGAATCACTCCATATTGAATCAATTTCACTATTATTTAACGTGTTAACATTATTGATTTTTCCGTTTCGTTGAATTCGTATTATTTTTAAGTTTTTGGAACTTCCCTCTAAAAGCCCTTTCAAAAAATCTAGACTATGAGTTGCAAGTAAAAGCTGCGTACTTGAAGGTAAATCTGTAGCTAACATTTTACCTAAAAGTTTTGCTTGTGGTGGATGTAAGAATGCTTCTGGTTCATCTATGAATAATAAATTTTGACTACCAATAAAAGCATTTAATAACACTCCAACAAAGCTTCTCATTCCATCTCCTTGCTCGTGTAATAAATCTAGTTTTTCTAACTCAATTTGATAAGATTCGGAAAGCCTATCTTGTCCACTTACAATTTTGGGTGCTTTACCAACATATAAAGGAACTTCATTACCTGCATTTCGATGGACAATTAAATCTAAATCAAAGGCTTGTTTAAAATATTGATTAAACTGTTTTTCTATTTTATCTGACTTTTGAAGTAAATTTATTGGATGTTTAGGGGATTCAGTTGTTAGTTTTATATTAGATGCAGGATTAGCAGCTTTTAATCTCTCTTCAGTTGTGAGATTTTTTGAAAATACGATTGATAAATTATCTATTCCAGACGAAACATTGTTCCACCAACTTTTGACAGAACCTCCGTAGATTCTATATCCCATTCCGTTGTAATAAGGCTCTGGATTTGTTGTATATTCTTTTTTGGAAATTTTTTCTAAATATTCAATCAACTCAGAATCTGAACCACTCTTTGAAAATTCTATTGCTTTGATAACTTTACTCTTTGTGTTTTGAGTTTTTAAAAAGTTTGACGCTTCTTTCAAAGAGGCACTTTTACCCGAGTTGTTTGGACCTACAATTGCAATTATGTCATTACTTTCAAATTCAATAGTTGTGTTGTCACTAAATGTTATTTTACTAATCCAAATTTTTGGTTCCATATGTTTGTTTCGGTTGTTTTTTCAGCTTGCAGGCAACGGTCTTGTGTATGGTTAGTTGCGTGGTTTAGCAACTAAGTTAGCAAACTTTTACGAACCCGTGAAAATTCCGCAGGAATTTTCGCAAGTAGTGAAGAACCAAGCAATTAATTATACACGGTGTTGCCTACAGTATTTTTTTAGTATGCCATTCGTATTTCGGTTCAGACTCAAAATCTCTGATTATTAAAATTCCTTTTCTCATTGCTAAATAAATGTCATTTTTCTTTATAAACGAATTTGTTGGATATAAATAGCCCCAATAAATTGGTGATTTTAAAAGTGTAGTCATTTTTTCGTTTTCATCAAACCTTAAAATATGTTGTGTAGTAATTATATATAATGAATTATTATGCACAAAAGTAATATCTGGTGTTCCTGGCAGTTTTGATTCGAATTTATAATTCCATTTACCATCTTTAAAGATAATTTCATAAAGACCTCCATTTCCGTCAATCATATGTGCCAAACCTCTAGTTGCATAGATTTTGTCATTAAATTCAAAAATGTCGCATACATTCTTTGGGATGTAAGGATATTTCCATTCATCATTTTTGTCGATTAGCTCCAATGTATAATTATAATCGTTATAGGTTGAAATAAATTTTAAACCACCTCCAAATTCGCCGTGATTATATCCAATCAAATAACCATTAAATACAGTTTTAATATATTTTGTTCCGCTTATGTTCTTTACACTATCAATTGAGAAAGGCAATTCGTCTCCATTAACTCTAGTGTATTTATTTTCTACAATTGTAATTGTATCATTTAAGTTATTGAAACTCCAACGATACTTTGAGTTACTGGCTTCATTCAATTCTTTAAAGCTAGTTGGTATACTATCCATTTCCCAATCGGACAAGTCTATTTCTTGACTTTTTCCAAATTGAAATAATAAAAGAGTTATTATTAGCAGGCTGTTTTTCATATTGTTGGCAACGTGTTTGTGTATGTTTAGTTGCGTGGTTTAGCGACTAAGTTAGCAAACATTTACGAACCTGTGAATATTCCGCAGGAATATTCGCAAGTAGAGAAGAACATAGCAATTAATTATACACGGTGTTACCACACGTATTTTAATTCCAGTTAAATTCCTTTTTTATTTTCTTGTAAAAATCCAAATCAACGATTGGCACTTCTATGAAATTTTCTTTTTTATAGATTTCAGGAATTTTGTCAATTTCCAATAGTCCAAAATGTTGATTACCAAAATGCACAAAACTCATTTGGTCATAAGTTTTAAAAATCGAATAAGTGATTTCATTATTTAAATATGCTTTTTTGAAATAAGGATAAAATAATGTCCAAAATCTTTCAATATTTGATTTTGCTTGTAAATTATGAATTTCTGCTACATAAAAATTGTTTTGAATTATGGCAAAACTTTTAGCGCTAGGATATTTATTGTTACTATTAGCTATTTCATATAATTCTGAAATATTTGAATAATAGAAATCGGAAATTAATTTATTTTGTATTGATTTTTGTGTTGAATCAAGTTCTAATTCGTTCCAAATTTGACTTGTATATTGATTAATAAGCTGGTCTTTTGTTTTTATTTCATTCAGTTTTTTTAGAGGAATTTGCTTGTCAAAATTGTTTTTCATCCAAACAAAATGGCTTGTTAAGTACATGTCCTTAAACCATTCAGCCAATTCTCCTTTTGTTATTGCATCGTAATAAAACTCTTTGCCATTCAAATAGATTAGTTGCAATCCATATTTTTCTACTAAAATCTTTACTTCTTTTTTAAAGAATTGTATGTCATTATTTCGGAAGCTGTAATTAATCAAGGAATATTTTAACTCTGGTTCATAGCCATAAGATTTTTCTAAATTCAAAATTCTATTTTTTACTTCTTGATAATTTTCAGAATTGTGAATAATTGGATAAATCGAATCATTAATTATATGGTCTCTTTCTGTTTGTCCATATGTTATGAAAACGAGCAAGAATAATAAAATAAGACTAATTGTGGTTTTTATTTTCATTTTTTATTGATTCGTCTAGGCTTATGGTTTACAAATTTATACTTAATCTGTTAGAGTTAGTTCCATTGCTAATAATCCATATTTGTCTTTGTATTTTTCAGGACTTTTACTTTTCCAAATTTTTCGCCATTTACCAGAAATGTAAATCATGCTATTTTCACCTGTTTCACTTGGAATAACTCCATATGCTGGTTCATAAGAAATTTTCTTTTCTTTTTTTTTAGTATCAACCCACTTAACTTTGAATTCATACTTGTTTTCTTCAATGATTAACCATTCTATAGCGATAAAAAGTCCATCTTCAGGAAAATAGATATCATATTCAGACAGGTCGATTTCGGTAAGCCTTTTACCTTTCTTTGCGATTCCAATTATATTTTTGTTATAAAGAAATTCTCCAGGTTCTCCATTTTCATTTTTTGCGTATAGTCGAATATTAAATTTTGCGTTTTTAATATCACTTGTAGTCCTAACTTTTATTGATTTTATAAATCGAGTTTCATCGTAATCTTTCTCGTATGGAAAAAATCTTGCGAGTATCCAAGGCCTTGACCAACAAGCCATATTTAATCCAACGTCAGACTCCTCGAATTCTCCAACTTTAAATTCTTTATCTATAGAACTATTTGAAATTAAAACTTCTTCTAATTCAGTAATTTCAGGACTTAATAATATCTTTTTTTCAATTGTATTGGAATTTACTTTTTTACTTTTAAAACCAATTGCAGAAAAAATCAGAATTTTGTCTTTCAAAGATTCGTTAATCTCGAATTGACCAATTTCGTTTGAAGTTGTTCCAATGTTTTCGTTTTCAACCCAAATATTCACGTATGGAATTGGTTCTTGCGATATACTGTCAAGTACAGTCCCTTTTGTTTGGCTATAAATTAGATTTGTAAACAGAATTAATGTAATAAGCAGGATTTTTCTCATATGTGTGGTAACGTGTTTGTGTATGGTTAGTTGCGTGGTTTGGTAGCTAATTTAGCAAACTTTTACTTGCCAGAGAAAATTCCGCAGGAATTTTCGTGAGTAAGCCTAAAAAAGCAATTAATTATACACGGTGTTGTGTGTCTGTGCTTTTTACATTTTAGTTCCAATGTAATAAACCATTTTATCTTTTGGTATTACAAAAATTAATTCTGTTCCAGTTGGGTCAGTTCCGTGACAGTATATACTCCAAGGATAAACATAAACGCTTTCAGGATTCAGTTCTTCCCTTTTCGGAAACCAAGGAATTTGATATTGCCAACCATTTGCTAATTCCACTGCATCATTTAATACTTTTGGCAAACTATCTAATCGATGCCAACCTTTACTATTTTGCAGTTCCATTTCTGTCACATTTGAGATTTCTATTGCATAAGCATCAAGATAATCGCCTGTGAATGAACGTCCCGATTCGTAACTATTCAGCACTTTTTCAATTCTTTGGTCTCCAAGTCTGCACCAATTCAGCACGAATCTTACGTCAGATGTTGTCGCTTTGTTCTCGACAGTTTTATTTCCGATTGAAGTAGAGTAGGCGAGATAGCCTAAAATCAGAATTACTCCAATTAATGATATTCCTCCCCAAATCGCGAGTGCATTTTTTCCTATTCTAAATAATCTATTTTTCAATCAGTTCAATTTTCAACGGTTTGTTTGGGCATTGCACACAACGTTGTTGTATATGGTTTGTTGCGTGTTTTAAGCAACTAATTTAGTAAATAATTACCGACAAAGAAAGTCCGCGAGGACTTTCGTAAGTAAGCAAAAAGCCAGCAATAAATTATATACGGTGTTGGCAATCTGGCTTTATTTCCCAAGTTGATGAATTGCTGTTTTCAGAACTTGCCAAGAAATCTTTGCGGTATGTTTGTCAGGATTAAATCCAGAACTTAATTGTTGAAATGGATGAATATAATTTCTAAAGTCTCTCAATGAGTGACTAAACTTTTTCACATCTTCTTTAATTAATCCAAGTTCAAAAGCTGTATTAATTAAGTTATTCAAAGTCCATTCGTGTAAGGGTTTAACTTTTTGTTCTTTATCTTTAGGTGATGAATTAGCTGTATTAAATTCTCTCGGTTTTTTCATTGCAATTCCTAAAAGTATTCCCTCAAGAGTACTGCCACACATAAATATTACAGATAAAGGTGCATCTGAACCTAAACATTTTTTAATTTCCTCAAATCTTAAATTTAGAATTTCAGTTATAGTTCCGTCAAGTCCAATTAAGTCTATTTTGACATCTTCAAATTCACGATTTAAAAAGTCATCTTCTTTTAATTCGGATTTTTGTTCTGTAGTTTCAAAGTCAATTTCTCCAGCTTTTTTAAATTTAATTTCAGTTTTATCTCTAATTACTTTCCAACCATCAAAAGCTAAATATTGATTAAAATCTGTAATAAATCCGTCTAACTCTGCAAATCGACTTATGTAATTTACAGGTGCAAACAGTTTCTTTATACATTTATCGATTTTGGGACTTCCATTTATGTTTTTCAGTTTTTCATCTGTGTAAATCCATCTCGAAGGGAAGCCTTGTCCATAAGTATCATTAAACCCTAGTTCATTAAAAAATTTCACTAATTCGTGTCCTTTCCTATATTCGGTTTCTTCATTTATTAATTCCCGAAGTTTTTCTAATGTTTTTTGCTGTAATATCATTTATAATCTCGGGTTTTTTTAGCTTGTTGCCAACGGTTTTGTGTATGATTAGTGGCGTGACTAAGCACCTAATTTAGCAAATAAAAACCGAATAGAAAATCCGCGAGGATTTTCGTAAGTAGGCGAGAACCAGCCATTAATTATACACGTTGTTGGCATTAGTACTTATTTCAGTTAGTTTATTTACATCTTTTAATATTCTCTCTAATAAAACACTTAATAAAGTATTATTATTTAATTTGATAGAACGATATATCATACTTTTTCCAAATCGGTTATAATTTTTTCCGTTTTTAGGATATACTTCATTTTCGTTTACAAAGTCAAATAGAAACCATTTTTTGTCAAGTTGTAACTTATCTGCAATTTCAATTTTCTCTTTTTCCTTTTCTCCCCAAGCATATAAATAGTGATTGTATCTACCTCCATCGAGCATAATTCCGTAAATAATTTCATCTTGGTCTGAAAAGTCAATATTAATAACTCCTTTTCCATTAACTAGAGTTGTGCTAATAACTACTTTGTTTCTATTCGTTTCGTGGGAATACCTTTTTCCAATTTTAACTTCTTTATTGGTTAAATTAGATTTTAAATATTTCTCTATTTCTTTAACTAATTCAGCGTAGTTGTATTTGATGTATAAATCGTGAAGTCTTATTTCTTTGAAAAGTTTGTAATCAGAGCCGTAAAAGTCATAATAAGAATCTTCGATGTTTAAACTTAATGGTTTTAATAAATCTGATAGATTGTTTATGAAGTAGATGTAATCTTGAATTATTTTTTTGTGATAATCATCTATAATTCTATCTATTAAATTAGATAATAAAATTCCTAAATCTCTATATGTTAATAATTCCCAACCTAAATCTTTTAACTCAAAACTTGGCTTTATGATTGTAAGTAAAACAAAAATATTATTTGAATTACTTTTTCCTTTGTAATCTATTAGTTGTTGTCTGTCGGGAACACTTTTAACTTTGTTTTCAACGATTATTTTGATTTGGTTAAATTCTATTGTTAAATCCAAATTTCTAGTTTCTCGTTGAACTGAAATTATTTTTTTATCTGAAAAATTAAATTTCTCTGTAAAATGATTCGCAAGAATTTCTCCGAAACTTATTTGATAATTTTCACAAATCCAAGCAATAAAATTACTATGAAATAATTCTTTTGAACTTAATGACAAGTTAAATAAAGGTGACTTTTTTAATTCGGTAATTATTTCAGGTACAGTCATTTTTTCGTATTAATGCCAACGTGTTTGTGTATGGTTAGTTGCGTGGTTTAGCAACTAAGTTAGCAAACTTTTACGAACCCGTGAAAATTCCGCAGGAATTTTCGCAAGTAAGCTAAATAAAGCAATTAATTATACACGGTGTTGTGCAACGTTATTTTTTTCTTGTCCATTGAGTTTTTAAAAATCCAGATTTTAATTCCAATTCGATAGAGTCATTCACATTTAGTCTTTCAAATTCAGTTTTAGAGACACGCATTAAGTCATTTTCCGTAATTGGACCCCAAGGTTCAAAATCAATTCTATACGCTATGGTTTTCCCGTTTTCAATTTTCTTATTTATAATTTTTGCTTTATAAAATTCAGGTTTGGATTGGTCAAGAAGTGTATTTGTCAAAATTGCTGTTCCGCAACCAAAAGTAAATAAGAATAGAATTCCCCAAAAGAATCCAGCAAATATTTTCTTTCCAACTAAATATTCTTTTGTCCCGTAAAACAAGATTGAAATTAAAGGAATACTAATTATTAAAGCATAGATAAAGATGTTTGTAAATCCAATTATTTTAATATCGATTAATGCCCTTAAAATTAAAGCAAATGATGGAAATAGAATCGCTGAATCTATTTTTGGAATTGGTGTGTTGTTCCATTTTCTATAATCAATTCCAACTTTCCCTTGATGCTTTAGTGCAAATAAAATTCCGATAATAGGAATCAGAATATTTACCAAAACAGAAAGTCCATAAAATTTCGGATAAGCGAAAAGCCAAATTGCAGATAAACCACCAATCCAATTTAATATAGTTGAAATTTTCTTAATCGTCATTCAGAGTTTGAGTGGTTAATGTTGCACAACAATAGTATATAGAACATATGTTCTATATATACCCAAATATAAGATATATAAAACATATGTTATATATATCCTTTATATATTCTTAAAGATCTAAAGGGTTCTTAATTTTCTTAAAAGTAGTCGTGGCAACATGGGTGTAAATCTCCGTTGTTTTGGTAGAGCTGTGACCTAATAAAACTTGGATTTGTCTTAAATCAACGCCATCTTCTAAAAGGTGAGTTGCAAAACTATGCCTTAGCATATGTGGTGTTACAGTAATTTGTATTCCTGCCTTTATTGCGGCATTTTTTACTATTTGGCCAACGCTTTGTGCGGAATATTGTTTTCCATACCCTCCTTCAAAAATATAAGTTTCTGGTTTCCATTGTTTATAGTAGTCACGTAAATCTTTTAATAATGTATTAGAAAGTAACGTATAACGATCCTTTTTACCTTTAGCGGCTTCAATGAGTATTAGCATTCGTTTACTATCAATATCTGTAATTTTTAAATTGATTAATTCATTTCTTCTAATCCCAGATGAGTACAAAAGACTTACAATACATTTATGTTTTAAATTATTTGTATTTGTAATGATTTTTAAAACATCCTCTTTTGAAAGAACTTTTGGCAATTTTTTTGCTTTTCTAGGTCGTTCTATTTGATAAAAACGATTTGGCATACCAAGTACAGATTCGTAATAAAATTTGATACTGTTGATAGCTATATTTATATAAGAATCAGATTTGTTTTCTTGAATTAATTTGAGAATATAGTTCCTAACATCATTTTCATTGATCTGTATCAATTCTTTGGCTTTGTGGTAGTTTATGAAGGTTTCAAAAGCAAGAATATAAGATTTTACAGTATTATTAGCGTATTTTTTTAATTGTAACTTATCTAAGTACGAAGTAGGACAGTGTCGAAAATTATTTGGTAGAGATCGTTGTTTAAACCACGTGATATCCATAGGCTCAATATTATCATTTATTGGTTTTTTATCAAAAAAGTAATTACAATTCACCCAAACAACCCCACTGAAAATATTGAATATTTTATTCAGGTTTTTATTTGTGTTTAAAATGTAAGCCATATTAAATTCATTGCTCCATCTTACGTCAGGCAATTCTTTAACAAGGGCCTGAATAATTTTATCTGTATTGAATTGTAAGCCGATATATCTTTTATCTTTTATTAAAAGATGCTTTAAAGTAATGCTCCTTCCTTTTTCCATAAAGTAGTATTTAATGCAATGTAATGGATGTAAACGATTTAATCGTATCTTATTCGAATAGGATACGTATAACATACACTTAATTTAGGAAACATGAGATTTTATGAAACTTGTCTGTATTGTAGGAAAGAGTTAAAGGGAAGAACCGATAAGAAATTTTGCGACCCACAGTGTAAAAGTGCTTATCAATATCAACAAGCAAAAGATAAACCGGAACGATTCTATAATAAAGTCGACAATCAGCTAAAACTTAACAGAAAAATATTGAAGGAATATAATAAAGGCGGTAAAGTTATAGTTCGGTCAAGCATGCTTACTCAGGAAGGATTTGATCCAAATTTTTTTACACATTATTGGAAAAACACAAAAGGTGATGTTTATCTTTTTGTGTATGAATATGGATTAATAATTAACTTTGAGTCTATATTCAATATTAGAGTGTTGCTACAGCAACGCTCATTATTAATTGAGATACCTTCGAAAGTAGGTATTTTACTGAGTGAACTGCATGTCAAATCGACCGTCCCTTATTTCATGTAGGTGTCCGTTTTGGTCAATCACATCAAAAAAGAAAGTTCCTGAAACTGTTTGATTTATTAAATCAAGATGAGTAATATGTAGCTCACCAGAATTAGTGCTATCGGTATAAACAAAACCTGAATTGAAAAAGTAACCACCAAAAGCATTATTTGGATTATTTTCTATCAATATATATGTGCTTTCTTCTTGTATCTCTTTAGCATTTGTAGAGAGAGAGAGACCAATTAAATTGAAATTCTCATCTTGCGCATTACCTTGTACATTAAAAAATCTCTCACCATTTATGAGTTGATAAACACAATCTAGAGGATTGGTACCTCCTCCTGGTAAAAAAGGCTCTCCGTCCAACAGGCAACCAAATGTATTGGCACCAGTCTGAGTCGCGGGTGGTAATTGTGAGATTGGGTTTTGGCCAGAGTTATTGTCATCATCATTGTTGCAAGCGATAAATAATAGTGTAAATAAGAAAAACAGGGTATTAACGCAGTATTTTACTTCTTTTAATTGGTATGATTGTTTAAGATAATTTCTCATGATAGATTAGGTTTTTTATTTGAGTTAAAGGTATTGGTGTATTTTAAATTAAAATTACGGTTTTTCCGTAATTAAAGTTATCAAATTGTTAAGCACCAGCGTTTTGTTAAGGGCTGTATGTATTCTGTTAAACAGAATTTTGCCTCTTTAGAAAGGTAGTGGCATCATAATCATAATATTTTTGTAATTCAAATATTAAACTTTAGTTTTTAAAATTTAATTATCGATATCCGTCTAGTTGCAAGAGAACAATTTATTTTATCCAATAAACTTAGTTAAAAAGACCATAGCGTATTTCTTCGCTGCTACTTTCATAATTAATGATAAACCATAAAATCCCCCAATATTATGGTTTAGAATAATCCACAGAAAAAGTTTAAAAAAGGAACAATTATCAAGTTGATAAAATGAAATATTCTAAAACGGCACCTCCACCCTCGGATGCCTTGCACTAACCAACCATTTCCCATCCACCTTTTCCAATTTAAAGGTACCAGGTACATCGTAAATAGCAGTTAAGTATTTTAACCAAGCGACATCATTATTAATAACTTCATCGATTAATTGGAATTCACTATCTGCAAATTTCATATCCAAGAAAATGCCCATAATTGCTTTGTAAGCCAAATATCCGCTATCGGCGGTTTTTTAATTTAATGGGGGTTCATCGTTTTTGGAAAAGCTTTCAGTTATGGTCTCAGCTACTTCAGCTGGGTTATTATCTTTTCCCGTTGCACAGAAAATGAAAATAAAGGCTATCGAATAATAAAGAAGTTTTTGCACGGTATTATTAATTTGGGTTATTGACATACTTGTGCGATATTTTCAGTTTTATACTGCGTTCGCCATCTTTCTCGTTCAATTCCAAAATCGCTCTACGATTGTTGGACAATGAAAATTTAGGCATCACATAAACAAATCGTACCGTTTCACTTTCCTTGATTTTAGACGGTAGATTATGTTTGTATATCGGTTCTTGATAGAGACGTTGCAATGATTTTCTTTTTCCTTCTTGCCGAATTTCAATCGAAAGGTTCAAGAAATTCAAATCGTAATCCAATGTAGAATTATTCTTAATTTGGATAACGAAGTAGAGTTCTTCTTTATCAAAAACAATATTCTCAATGCTCAAAATTACACCACTTTTTCGTTTTGTGAAGTAACCAAATCGTAGGCATTGTTTTTAGTGGTGTGGCCATTGCAATGGTGACTACCGTTCCTTTTGCTACTTAAATAGCCAGTATATTTTCTTGGGAATATTCGTTTTATGTGAAATCAGCGATTAGCGTTATCGCATTAATCGCATTAATCGCAATATACACTGTTTTACCTAATATGCCCGTAACAGAGAAAAAGACGTATGGGAGTCAATTAAAAATATTGAAACAACCTACTTTTATAGCAAGTACGGCAATGAATTTCTTTATGATAGCCGTCTGGTTTTCTACCTACAGCTATTTTGCAGCTTACCTAAATAAGGCCAAAAATATGGACAATACGATGGTGAGTTATATGATGTTTGTATTTGGAATCATTGGGGTACTGGCGAATTGGATGGCTGGAAAGATGTTGGATAAGAATATTACAAAAACCACTGCTTTCTTCCTATTGGGAACCATCCTGATACCGATATTACTGCATTTTTCAGGAGGAAATACAGTGGCTACAATTGTAGTTATAGGAATATGGGGATTTTTGTATTCTCCAAGTTTTTTAAATGCTTCTACCTATATGATTTCATCTGCACCTAAATCCCTAGAATTTGCAAATAGTCTTGCCACTTCATTTGGAAATTTAGGAATCACTTTAGGAACTACAGCTGGTGGATGGCTAATAGCTACTAAAAGTGTGGTTTATACTCCTTGGTTAACCTTACTCTTTGGGGTTCTGGCTTTACTTATGATGGGGGTAAGAAGCTGGTTGGAGCGTGGGAAACGTAATTGAATTGTAGATAGGATTCAATTTGAATTTTGGAGTAGAGTATTGTAGAGAATGAAAAATTCAACTAAAAATTTATAACGCTATCCAAAGCATCATCGGCATCTTTGTGGATAAAGTTAGCTTGATAGTTTATGGTGGTTTTCAAATCGCTGTGTCGGTAAAGCTTTTGTGACATCAATGGATGAATAGAATCCCTGCGATGTTTCCAAATGAGTGCCTCGCAATATGCATTGTTACTTTCTTGTTGATACCTGCTTTTTTAGCAATTGATTTTAGGTTCTTGTTGAATTTACTGGTCGCCACTTTGATTTTATTATAAACGTCTTTGGCGTTACTGAAATCTACCTTTTTCATTTCAGGAAAAATAAAATCATCAACTCCATTTTTATTATTTTCATAATACTTCAAAATTGTCATTGCTTTTTGAGGTATTTTGAGTGATGCAATTTTGGTGTTCTTGCTCATCTTGTAGTTCAATCTTCCATCATAAACCATTGACCATTGGGTAAAAAGAACATCCGAAACTCGCATCCCGGCAAAGTAAAAACTGACAAGCCAAACATTTCTTGCCTGTTTTTGACTAGGCGATAGATCATTTAAACTTTCAATAATTTTAATTTCCTGAATATTAAGTCCTATTTTTATAGATTCAGGAAACTTAATTTTTATTTTATTTCCTCCAAAAATGGGTATAATTCTCTACTTACAATTTTCTGTTCTGTTGCTCTATTGTATAATAAATGAATGAGTACCATAATATTCATTATAGTTGTTTCTGAGAGTTTATGCTTAGTTTTTCAATACAACATTAACTTTTTCAAAAAGCGTTCGTCAATTTCTTGAAAAGTGAGTTGTTTAGATTTATAGTATTTGAGTATATAACTAATCCAAGCTTTATCAGCAGAGAGTCTATTGAGTTTTTCTAAACTTTCTAAATCATCTAAGTGTTCTTGCTCAAGTTCAAAGAATGTAGAATTTCTACCAGAACTGTATAACTCCTTCTTAATTTGATTAGCCGAAGCGTCTTTTTTTTAGACTGAAGGGGGTATTAATGTCTTGTTTAATTTTGATAATTCTAGAGATAATAGACTGTTTAAGCTATTTGAGTTTACATGAGATTTTTTAACTCTAATTTTTTTCTAATCCCAATCCTCAATGTCAATATAATGACCAACATATTGATACGTTGAACGACGATTTTTCGTAATCCGAATTGCTAAAGGGTAGAGACCTTTTGAATTTGCTTTTTTACGAAGAACCATTTTAATATTTGATGACATAATTAACCTGTTTTGATCACGAAAGTCAAGTCATGTACAACACAGGTACAACATTCAATTTTGAATGTAGTTTTTACCTATGAATTACCTCAAAGATATAAATTTATTGGTCTTTTTAGGTACAACATGGGTACAGCAAATGCTGAAATCAGCTGATGTTAGATAATATCAAAGAAAATGATATGTTCTGTACTTGGTTGTAAATGAGTGGCTTTGGTGTTATTTGGTCAAAGGCACGCTAGACTTAGGAATTAGGCAAGAAAAAGTTATTAAAATATTAAAATGCGGGAGTGGTGGAATTGGTAGACACGCCAGACTTAGGATCTGGTGCCGCGAGGTGTGAGAGTTCGAGTCTCTTCTCCCGCACATTTTAAACTGCGTTATCGTAGACAAAAGCTTTTCAATTTTGAGGAGCTTTTTTTGTTCAGGTACAACATAGGTACAACATTTTCATTTTTTATTAGATTCATTTAATTTGAAATGAATTAGTGGTTTTTGACTGTAATTACTATTACAGAATACTTAAACTCTTGTTAATTAATTACTATCATTTCAAAATTTCGTAACTTTGCAATCAGTATGAAACAAGTATTCCATAAAATAATGTCTTTGTCAATGGCTTTTGTAGTGTTATTCTCTACAATGTCATTTACCCTTAGTATGCATTATTGTGGAGATACTTTGGTAGAAACTGCTATGTTCCATAAAGCTGAAGGATGCGGAATGGAAATGGATAATCCTTCAACTAAAGGTTGTTCTATTACAAAAAAGAATTGTTGTAATGATGAACAATTGGTAGTTGATGGGCAATACGAACTACAACTGCAAGTTGACAAAATTTCTTTAGAGCAACAGGTATTCATCGCTTCATTTGTTTACACTTATATTAACCTTTTTGAAGGTTTAGACAACAATGTATCTTCTTTTGAAGAATACGAACCACCACTCGTCATAAAGGAAATCTTCAAGATTGACGAGACTTATTTAATTTGATTTTTAAACAATAGACTGTTTTATCCTATGACTGTATGATGTCATAAGGATAATTTGCTGTATTCGGTGTTTTCTTAACGCCAATGTCTAACTGTTTAATAATCAAAGCTAATGCTAAATAAAAGCATCAAATTTTTAATAGAAAACAAACTCGTAGCAGTTTTGCTACTCGTCCTTTTCGTTGGATGGGGAACTGTAAACGCACCTTTTAATTGGGACACAGGATTTTTACCAAGCAACCCTGTAGCGGTAGATGCCATTCCAGATATTGGAGAAAATCAACAAATTGTATTTACAAAGTGGGATGGTCGTTCGCCACAAGATATAGAAGACCAAATTACTTATCCTTTAACGACTTCTTTACTCGGTATTCCAGGAGTAAAAACCATTCGTAGTTCTTCTATGTTTGGGTTTTCAAGCATCTATATCATTTTTGAAGAAGATATAGAATTCTATTGGAGTCGCAGTCGAATTCTAGAAAAACTCAATTCATTACCAAGTGGATTATTACCAGAAGGTGTTAATCCTGCATTAGGACCAGATGCCACAGGTTTAGGACAAATATTTTGGTACACTCTTGAAGGTCGAGATGAAAACGGAAATGTTACTGGTGGTTGGGATTTACACGAACTGCGTAGCATTCAAGATTACTATGTAAAATATGCTTTATCTACTGCAAGTGGGGTTTCTGAAGTAGCTTCCATTGGTGGTTATGTTCAGGAGTATCAAGTTGATGTCAATCCAGAGTTGATGCGTCAATATAACATTGGTTTAAACCAAGTTGTAAAAGCGGTTAAAAGTAGCAATCAAGATATTGGTGCGCAGACTTTAGAAATCAATCAAGCTGAATATTTAGTGCGTGGTTTGGGTTATGTGAAATCTGTTGAAGATATTGAAAATGCTGTAGTTACTTCCGAAGATTTTACTTCAATTAAGATTAAAGACATAGCTAAAGTATCATTAGGTCCAGCAACACGAAGAGGCATATTGGATAAAGAAGGAGCAGAGGTTGTTGGTGGTGTTGTAGTGGCGCGATATGGTGCTAATCCGATGGAAGTCATTAACAATGTAAAAGCGCAAATTGAAGAACTAAAAGGAGGATTACCAACAAAAGTATTGGCAGATGGACGAACATCTCAATTAACAGTAGTTCCTTTCTATGATCGTACCGAACTTATTCAAGAAACATTAGACACACTAAACGAAGCATTAACACTAGAAATATTAATTACCATTTTGGTTATTATTGTTATGGTTTTCAATTTAAGAGCTTCTGTTTTAATTTCTGGATTGTTACCTGTTGCAGTATTAATGGTATTTGTTACCATGAAACTGTTTAACGTAGATGCCAATATTGTAGCACTTTCTGGTATTGCTATTGCTATTGGAACTATGGTAGATGTAGGTGTCATTCTCGCAGAGAATATGATTCGCCATCTCGATGACGAAAAATTAAGACTACGAGAAGATGGTACAGAGTTAACAACAAATGAAGTAGTTTATAATGCGACTGCCGAAGTTTCAGGAGCAATTTTAACTGCGGTATTAACTACAATCATCAGCTTTGTGCCTGTATTTACAATGATTGGTGCAGAAGGAAATTTGTTTAGACCTTTAGCATTTACCAAAACGATGGCATTATCAGCATCTTTGGTTATTGCCTTATTTCTAATTCCACCATTCGCAGCTTATTTATTCAGAAAAACATTACTTAAAAGTTCATTTAAATACATTATAAATGGTGCTTTAATAATTGCTGGAATCGCAATTATGGTTACTGGATATTGGCTAGGGATTATTTTAATTGCTTTTGGTATTACAGGTTTACTTGGAGTTTTGGGTAAACTAAATAAAAAAAACAGCAATCTTGTAAATATTATTATTTCATGTACTGCCATTATATTTTTACTTGCCGAATATTGGAGACCATTAGGCTTTGACAGAAGTATTCTAGTAAACTTAATTTTTGTGGCTATTATTTGCTTCGGAATTTTAGGAATATTTTCAATTTTTAGAAGGTACTATGGTCAAATTTTAAATTGGGCTTTAGCAAACAAGTTATTATTTTTAATTATTCCAGCAACTGTGCTTGTTTCTGGAGGATGGATAATGAATAATACAGGAAAAGAATTTATGCCATCTCTAAACGAAGGCTCTTTTCTATTAATGCCAACCTCATTACCGCATTCCGGTGTTGAGGAAAATAAACGTGTGCTTCAGCAATTAGATATGGCTGTAGCCACCATTCCAGAAATTGAAACCGTAGTAGGAAAATCTGGTAGAACAGAATCTGCATTAGACCCTGCGCCTTTGTCCATGTACGAAAACATGATTCAGTATAAATCTGATTACATGCGTAATTCAAAAGGAAAAAGACAACGTTACAAAGTAAACGACGATGGTGCTTTTGAGTTGAAAGATGGAACATTCATCGCCAACCCTAATAATTCAGAAAATACTGTTTTTACAAAAGTTGGACATGCTCAACTTATCGAAGATAATGATGGCGAATTCTATCGTAATTGGCGACCAGAGATTAATAGTCCTGATGATATTTGGAATGAAATAGTTAGAGTTACCAAATTACCAGGAGTTACTTCTGCTCCAAAATTACAACCCATAGAAACCAGATTGGTCATGCTTCAAACAGGAATGCGTGCACCTATGGGAATAAAAGTAAAAGGGCAAGATTTAAAACAAATCGAAGCTTTTGGATTGCAACTAGAAACCATTCTTAAACAAGCTGAAGGTGTAAAAGAGCAAGCTGTTTTTGCAGATAGAATTGTAGGTAAACCTTATTTACTTATTGATATTGATAGAGAAAAAATAGCACGTTATGGTGTATCCATAGAAGATGTACAAAGTGTGCTAAAAGTAGCAATTGGCGGTATGGCTATAACTCAAACTGTTGAAGGAAGAGAGCGCTATGCTGTTCGAGTTAGATATCCTAGAGAGCTACGTGGTAATCCAGAAGATATAAAAGGAATTTATATTCCTGTTGAAAAAGGAAGTCCTATTCCATTAAGTGAATTAGCAATTATTAGATATGAGCAAGGTCCACAAGTCATTAAAAGTGAAGACACCTTTTTAGTCGGCTACGTATTGTTTGATAAATTAGATGGATTTGCAGAAGTTGATGTTGTTGAAAATGCACAAGCTCTATTTCAACAGAAAATAGATTCAGGAGAATTAACTGTTCCTAAAGGCATCAGTTATAAATTTACAGGTACTTATGAAAATCAGTTACGAGCTGAAAAAACACTTTCAGTTGTCGTTCCATTAGCACTTGCTATTATTTTCTTGATTCTGTATTTCCAGTTCAAATCTGTTACTACTTCACTAATGGTGTTTACAGGAATAACAGTTGCATTTGCAGGTGGTTTTATAATGATATGGCTGTACGGTCAAGATTGGTTTTTTAATTTCAGTTTGTTTGGAGAGAATATGCGAGATCTTTTCAATATGAAAACCATCAATTTAAGTGTCGCAGTTTGGGTAGGTTTTATAGCATTATTTGGTATTGCTACCGATGATGGTGTTGTAATGGCAACCTATCTCACGCAAACTTTTGAGCGTGAAAAACCTTCTGATAGAAAGAGCATTAGAGCTTCCGCTTTACAGGCAGCCGAAAAACGTATTCGTCCTTGTTTAATGACTACTGTAACTACCATTTTGGCGCTGTTTCCAGTATTGACATCCACAGGAAAAGGAAGTGATATTATGATACCTATGGCAATTCCAATATTTGGAGGCATGGTTATAGACATTACCTCTTACTTTATTGTGCCAGTATTATATAGCTGGAGAGAAGAGTTTAAATTGAAAAGAGCAAACAAATGAAAAGAATAATTTATACACTCATAGGTTTATTAACTTTTAGTGTTTCTAATGCACAAGAATTAGAAACACTTATTAGTGAAGCATTAAATAGCAATCCTGAAATTCAAAAGTTTGAATTACAGTATAGCATTGCTTCCGAAAAAGTGAATGAAGTAAATACATTACCTAATACCGAATTTGGAGTGGGTTACTTCGTAAGCGAACCAGAAACTCGAACAGGAGCGCAACGCTTTAAAGTATCTGCTAAACAAATGTTGCCTTGGTTTGGAAACATAACTGCAAGAGAAAACTATGTGAGTGCTTTGGCAGATGCTAAATATGAGGACATTGTTATTGCTAAAAGAAAATTGATGGCTTCGGTATCGCAATCCTATTACAATTTGTATGCTAATAAGGCAAAACAAGATGTTTTAAACGAGAACATTAAACTACTTAAAACCTACGAAATATTAGCCTTAACATCAGTTGAAGTTGGCAAAGCTTCAGCTGTAGATGTATTGCGATTACAAATGCGTCAAAATGAAATGCAACAATTATTGGATGTTTTAAGTCGACAATTTTTAGCGGAGCAAACTACTTTGAATAAGCTTTTAAATCGTGATAAAGATGTAGAAGTTTCTGTTGTTAACGAGTTAATAATTCCCTCAGAAGATTTTGAAATAACTTCTGAAAATTTGGACCTACATCCTGAATTACTGAAATTCGATAAACTCTATCAG
Organism: Winogradskyella vidalii; assembly: GCF_013403955.1. GTDB lineage: Bacteria > Bacteroidota > Bacteroidia > Flavobacteriales > Flavobacteriaceae > Winogradskyella > Winogradskyella vidalii. Next base: position 21,682 of record NZ_JABFDG010000008.1, read on the forward strand.
TCGGTAGAGCAATCCGAATTATTAAACCAAAAAGAAAGCAGTCCTATGATTGGTTTCGGTTTAGATTATATCAATGTTGATAAACGTCCTAACATGGATTTTAGTGACAATGGAAAAGATATAATTATGCCTATGGTATCATTATCTATTCCCATATTCAATAATAAGTACAAATCCCAAACCAAACAAAATGAGTTGCAACAGCAAGAGATTTTGGCACAAAAACAAGAGCGTACAAATACTTTAGAAACACTATTAGACAAAGCAATAAACGATAAGGTTTCATCAAGAATAAGTTACAAAACCCAAGCTAAAAATTTAAAGCAAGCTAAAGATGCTGAACAGATTCTTATTAAAAATTACGAAACAGGAACGATTGATTTTAATGACGTTTTGGATATACAAGAATTGCAATTGAAGTTTCAAATGAATCAAATTGAGTCTGTTAAAACCTACTATGTGCAAACCACGATTATTAATTATTTAACACAGCAATAATGAAACATACATATCACATACACGGAATGACTTGCAACGGTTGTCGTAGTCACGTAGAAGAAACACTTTCAAAAGTGGAAGGTGTTTCAAAGGCTTCTGTTGATTTAGAAAAAGCAGAAGCAACTATCGAGATGGAATCTCATATTCCAATAGAAAGGTTTCAAGAAGCTTTAAAGAAGGATGGCGGAAAATATAGTATTCATAAATTAGGAGAACACCTTCATACAAAAGTAGAAAAGGAAAAACAGCCAAAAGGTAAAGGCACAGGTACATTTTATTGCCCTATGCATTGCGAAGGCGATAAGATCTATGATAAACCAGGCGATTGTCCTGTATGCGGAATGGATTTAGTCGAAGAACAAAATCTATCCACAACTTCATCAGAGCAATGGACGTGTCCCATGCATCCAGAAATAATAAAAGATGAAGCAGGTGCTTGTCCTAAATGCGGAATGGATTTAGTACCAATGGAAGCAGATAGTTCAGCAGAAGAGAAAACCTATAAAAAATTATTTAAAAAGTTTAAGATTGCAGTAGTATTTACATTGCCAATTTTTTTAATCGCAATGAGCGAAATGCTTTCCAATAATCCATTGTATGACATCATGGAACAAAAATATTGGAATTGGATTCAGTTCGCATTATCAATTCCTGTCGTCTTTTATGCAACATGGATGTTCTTTGAACGTGCCTATAAAAGTATAAAAACGTGGAATCTTAATATGTTTACACTTATTGGAATAGGTGCTGGTGTTGCTTGGTTATTTAGTGTTTTTGGTATGTTTTTTCCAGACATTTTTCCAAGTCAGTTCAAAACGGAATCTGGAGCAGTACACGTTTATTTTGAAGCAGCAACCGTTATCCTAACATTAGTGCTTTTAGGTCAACTTTTAGAAGCTCGTGCGCATAGTAAAACCAATTCAGCAGTAAAAGAATTGTTAAAGCTAGCACCCAATAAAGCTATAAAAGTTGTAGATGGCGAAGATGTTGAAGTTACCATCGATGCTATTGAATTAAATGATATTCTAAAAGTAAAACCAGGCGATAAAATTCCTGTGGATGGTTCGATAACAGAAGGAGATACAACTATTGATGAGTCAATGATTACTGGAGAGCCAATTCCCGTTAATAAAACAGTAAATGATAAAGTAAGTAGCGGAACAATAAACGGCAACCAGTCTTTTTTAATGAAAGCTGAAAAAGTGGGGAGTGATACGCTACTCTCTCAAATCATCCACATGGTTAACAATGCCAGTAGGAGTCGTGCGCCAATTCAAAATTTAGCCGATAAAGTATCAGGTTATTTTGTGCCTGTTGTGGTCATTATCTCTTTACTAACTTTTGCGGTTTGGGCAATTTGGGGACCAGAACCAGTTTATGTTTATGCGTTTGTAAATGCTATCGCTGTTTTGATAATAGCCTGTCCTTGCGCTTTAGGATTGGCAACACCTATGTCTGTAATGGTTGGTGTTGGTAAAGGTGCTCAAAATGGTGTTTTAATTAAAAATGCTGAGGCACTTGAAAAAATGGATAAGGTTACGACACTAATTGTAGATAAAACAGGAACAATTACTGAAGGAAAACCAACCGTTGAAACAGTAGGTTCTTTTGATACTGGTTTTAGCGAAAGTGACATTCTGGAATATATTGTTTCGTTGAACAAAAACAGCGAACATCCATTGGCAGAAGCTACCGTTAAATATGGAAAAGAACAAAACGCTGAAATTTTAAAATCAGAAGCATTTAGTGCAATTACAGGTAAAGGTGTAGAAGCTACTATTAATAATAAAAAGGTGGCATTAGGAAATCCTAAGATGATGGATTATGCCAATGCTGGGATAACCTTGCAGATGGAAGAAGAAGCTAAAGTATATCAGAAACAGGGGAAAACAGTTTCTTATTTATCGTTAGATAAAAAGGTTACTGGTTATGTAGTAATAGGCGATAAAATTAAGGAAACTAGCGCCAAAGCCATTAAAGAACTTCAAGACAAAGGTATTGAAGTCATCATGTTAACAGGCGATAATCACGACACAGCACAAGCAGTAGCAACAGAACTAAATCTTACAGATTTTAAAGCAAGTATGTTGCCTGAGGACAAACTTAAAGAAGTAGAGAAATTACAAGAAAAAGGAAAAGTTGTTGCTATGGCAGGCGATGGTATTAATGACGCACCAGCACTTGCTAAAAGTGATGTAGGTGTCGCAATGGGTACAGGAACAGATGTAGCTATAGAAAGTGCCATGATAACCTTGGTAAAAGGCGATTTGCACGGTATTGTAAAAGCCAGAAATTTAAGCCATGCTGTAATGAAAAACATTAAACAGAATTTATTCTTTGCACTTATCTATAACACATTAGGTGTACCAATTGCGGCAGGTGTTTTATTCCCGTTTTTTGGAATTTTATTATCGCCAATGATTGCAGCATTAGCAATGAGTTTTAGTTCGGTTTCAGTTATAGCCAACGCATTAAGATTAAGAACAATTAAAGTTTAACTATAAAATCAAAATAATTATGGAAAATTCAAATCAACACTCAAATAAAGGAAACTATAAAACATTTTTTTTAATGTTAGGATTGTCATTTATAGCAATGTATATAACCATGTACTTAAATACCTATGCCATAGACCATGTATATTTCAGCTTGACTCGCTTTTATATGGTGTGTTTAGGGATTTCAACAATGGCAGTTATTATGTTACTATTCATGCTGAAAATGTATAAAAACAAAAAGAAGAATATAGCAATACTTATAGGAAGCCTAGTGCTTTTTATAAGTGCATTAGGATTAGTTAGAGCACAAGCACCAATTGTAGGAGATGTGCTTTGGTTAAAAGGGATGATTCCTCATCATTCTATTGCCATACTAACAAGTGAACGAGCAGATATTCAAGACCCAGAAGTCAAAAAATTAGCAAATGCTATTATTGAAGCGCAACGCAAAGAAATAGAAGAAATGAAAGCAATGATAAAACGATTAGAAAATGAAAAATAATAAATTAGTCATTTACATAGGAATATTAGCAGTAGGACTTTTGTTAGGATGGTTTCTTTTTGGTAATTCATCTGCTAAAGAAACTGAACATAATCACGAAGCAACAACAGAAACCAACCAAATGTGGACGTGTTCTATGCATCCACAAATTATGCAACCAGAAGCTGGCGATTGCCCAATTTGCGGTATGGATTTAATTCCTGCGGAAAGTAGTGCAGATGGTTTATTAGCAGACCAATTCAAGCTTACAGAAAACGCTATGGCATTGGCAAACATTCAAACGTCAATTGTTGGTAATGGTAAAACAGAAGATAATACAGTTAAACTATCAGGGAAAATTGTAGAGAATGAAGAAGCGAATGCAGTCCAAGTCAGTTATTTTTCAGGAAGAATAGAACGACTAAATGTGAGCTTTACAGGCGAAGAAGTTAGAAAAGGGCAGTTATTGGCAACTATCTATTCGCCAGAATTATATGCAGCGCAACAAGAACTCATCACAGCAGCTTCATTAAAGGAATCACAACCTGCATTATACAAAGCTGTGCGTAACAAATTAAAATTGTGGAAGCTCTCTGAAAATCAAATTAATCAAATTGAAACTTCTGGTAAGGTTAAAGAAAACTTTCCGGTATATGCAACGGTTTCAGGTACGGTTTCAGATAAATTAGTCGAACAAGGCGATTATATTAAACAAGGTCAACCTTTACTCAAAATAGCTAATCTAAACACGGTTTGGGCAAATTTTGATGTGTATGAAAATCAAATCGATTTATTTAAAAAAGGACAAGAAATTTCAGTCACTACCAATACTTATTCTAATAAAGAATTCAAAGCTAAAGTAGATTTTATAGATCCTGTTTTAGATACAAGAACAAGAACTGTGAAATTAAGAGCGGTGCTTAATAATAAACAGAATGTTTTTAAGCCAGGAATGTTTGTTGAAGGAAATATTAAAGGAATTTCTTCAAGTAACGAACAAGTATTGACTATTCCATCTACAGCCGTTTTATGGACAGGAGAACGTTCAGTTGTCTATATAAAAACAGACCCTACTCAACCTGTTTTTGAAATGCGCATTATTACATTAGGTAATCAAATTGGCGATAATTATGAGGTGTTAGAGGGTTTGAAAATTGACGATGAGATAGTAACAAATGGAACATTTACCGTTGATGCAGCAGCCCAATTACAAGGCAAAAAATCAATGATGAATAAAGAAGGTGGTAAAGTTATGACTGGTCATGAAGGACATCTTGGAATGGAAAAGGATCCTTCAGCAAATAATGAGAATCATTCTAATATGAATGAGAGGATAAAAGTTTCTAAGAACTTTCAAAATCAATTGAAAGTAGTTTTTAATGATTATATCAAATTAAAAGACGTTTTGGTTAAAGATGATACTAATAACGTAATGACAGAATCAAAAAGACTATTGGGTAATTTATCTAAGGTTGATATGAAGCTATTAAAAGATAAAGAGGCTCATGGTCATTGGATGTCATTAGAAAAAGAAATAAAAGCATCGGCAACATCAATTTCAAGCACATCAAATATTGAATCACAACGAAATCATTTTAAGCACCTCTCATCACATTTAATTAGTACAATTCAAACTTTTGGTATCAATGAAAAAGTCTTTGTTGAGTTTTGTCCGATGGTAGACGATAACAATGGTGCTTTTTGGTTGAGTAGGGAAGAAAAAGTAATCAATCCATATTTTGGTGGTGCAATGCTAACCTGTGGAGAAGTAAAACAAGTAATAGAATAATAGCAATTAATTTTTAAAACAATGAAAAAAGTAATTTTAAGTGTAGCTGTAGTAATGGCTATAGGTTTAACAAGTTGTAAAAACGAAACCAAGCAAGAAAAAGAATCAACAGAAACAAAAACGGAAGTATCTAAAGACATGGCTATGGCAGACATATCTTTTGGTGTTAGAGGTAATTGCGGAATGTGTAAAAAAACCATCGAAAAAGCGGTTAACAAAGTTGAAGGTGTTGCTAGTGCAAATTGGGATGTCGATAAAAAGAAAATTGACGTGTCTTTTGATGACTCTAAAACAGATGAAATGGCAATCCATAACGCAATTGCAGCATCAGGTTATGATACTGAAAAAGTAGCAGGAAGCGAAGAAGCATATAGTAATCTGCCAGGATGTTGTAAATATGAACATGATATGGTAATGAATCAATCAGGAGATAAAAATGAAGAGGATCATTCAGACAATGACCATTAATAATAATTATAGAAGAGCCTTGTTAATTAAGGCTCTTCTATTATAAAAGTTACATGCCTACGTTATTTGCAACACCATTGCATTAAATAATGTATATCTTTGCTACGATGAAATTTTTAGCCTTCATATTATCAATTTATATTTTCGCGCTTAATTTAGCACCTTGCGAAGATAATGCTACGCTTGATAATGAGGTGCAAACTGAGATTTCACAAGGTATGGGCAATGACCATCAGCACCAAGATTCAGATTTATGTTCGCCTTTTTGTATTTGCCAATGTTGCCATATAAATGCAACATATTTTCAATTTGCAGATTTAAAATTTAATTTTCCTTATATATCTACTCAAGATTTTCTTTACTTAAATGGTACAGAAAAAGATTTTACTACTTCCATTTTACAGCCACCTAGGGCTTAATTCAGTTTTTTTAAGGATAACTATATCCAATTTCAAGCCTATTATGGCTCTTTTCATTTCGAGTAATTCTAATTTTCATTTTAGAATTATATCGAGAAGTTTAACTGAATTAACACACTTTCTATGATTAATAAAATCATTGATTTTTCAATCAATAACAAATTCATTATTGGTTTGCTAACGCTTACCATTGTTGGAGCAGGTATTTGGAGTATGACCCAAGTACCAATCGATGCTGTTCCAGATATTACCAACAACCAAGTACAAGTCATTACACAAGCACCAAATTTAGGAACAGAGGATATCGAGCAAATCATAACCTATCCAGTAGAGGTAGCAATGAGCAATCTACCTAATGTCCAAGAAATTCGTTCCATTTCTCGTTTTGGCTTATCAGTTGTTACCATAGTTTTTGACGATGATATGGGAACGTATCTACCGCGTCAATTAGTCGCTGAAAAACTCAACGACATTAAAGGACATATTCCCGAGGGATTCGGAGAACCTTCAATGGGGCCTATTTCATCTGGTCTTGGAGAAATATATCAATACACACTTAAAGTCAAACCAGAATATAAGGATAAATATTCGGTTACTGATTTGCGCACCATGCAAGATTGGATAGTACAACGTCAAATGGCAATGGTTGAGGGTGTTGTTGAAGTTAATGCTATTGGCGGAAAAATTAAGCAATATGAAGTCGCTGTCGATCCAAATGAGTTGCGAGCAATCGGATTAACAATTACCGATGTCTTTGAAGCGTTGGAAAACAACAATCAAAATACAGGTGGTGCATATATCGAAAAGAACCATCAAGCCAATTTTATTCGTGGCGAAGGCTTAGTGCGTAGTTTGGATGATATTAAAAAAATTACAGTAAAAAATATAAATAATATCCCTATAACTATTCGAGACATTGCCAAAGTGCAATTTGGCTCTGCCATTCGTTACGGCGCATTAACACAAGATGGCGAAGGCGAAGTTGTAGGTGGTTTGGTAATGATGCTTAAAGGGGCTAATTCAAACGATGTTATCGAGAATGTAAAAGAGCGCATGGCTCAAATAGAAAAGTCATTACCAGAAGGTGTAATTATTGAACCTTTATTAGACCGAAGTAAATTAATAGCAGAAACTACATCAACTGTAGCAACAAACCTTATTGAAGGCGCATTAATTGTAATATTTGTACTCATTTTTTTATTAGGAAACTGGCGAGGTGGTTTAATAGTAGCATCCACTATCCCATTATCGTTGTTGTTTGCCTTTATATTGATGAATGTATTTGACGTGTGGGCAAACCTAATGAGCTTAGGTGCGATTGATTTTGGAATTATTGTAGATGGAGCAGTAATAATAGTTGAAAGTACTGTATTTCTCATTACATCCCAAGTACTAAAAAAGAAGAGCCTTACAACAAAAGAAAGGGATAAAGTGGCTTCAAATGCTTCAAAAAAAATGATGAATGCTGCGTTTTTCGGTCAGCTTATTATCCTTATTGTTTTTCTTCCAATTCTGGCTTTACAAGGTATTGAAGGGAAAATGTTTAAACCAATGGCATTGACTTTCATTTTCGCAATGATTGGCGCCATGGTGCTTTGTTTGACCTATGTACCAATGATGTCTGCCTTGATTTTAAGAGCACCAAAAAATGACAAAAAATCTTATGGCGACAAATTTGTGCATTGGGTAGAACGTAAATACCAACCTTTATTAGAAAAAGCCCTAAAAAAAGGAAAACTAATAATAGGTATTTCTGTTGTTCTATTCGGTTTTGCAGTCTTTATATTTACTCGAATGGGTGGCGAATTTATACCACAACTTGATGAAGGCGATATTGCATTTCACGCTATTTTAAAACCTGGCAGTTCCCTTACTGAAACTATTGAAACGACTACAAAAATTGAACAAATTGTAAAGGCAAAGTTTCCAGAAGTTGAAAAAATTGTAAGTCGAATTGGTGTTGCTGAAATTCCAACAGACCCAATGCCAATGGATTTGGCTGATGTTTTTGTAATTCTGAAGCCAAAAAGCGAATGGACAACAGCCACTACAAAAGATGAATTGATAGAGAAGATGAAAGAAGCGGTTGAAATCGTTCCAGGTGTCAACTATGAATTTACACAACCTATCGAAATGCGCTTCAACGAATTACTAGAAGGTGTTAGAGAGGACATTGCTATAAAACTTTATGGAGAAGATATAAATGTACTGTCTCAAAAAGCAGAAGAAATATCTCAAATTATTGCAGGTACAGAAGGTATTGGAGATATGAAAGCCGAAGCCACAACAGGCTTACCACAAATGACCATTACCTACAATAGAAATAAATTAGCACAATACGGACTGCAAATAAACACCTTAAATCAAATTGTTCAATCGGCTTTTGCAGGTGGTACAGCAGGAATTATTTTTGAAGGCGAAAAGCGATTCGATTTAGTGGTAAGATTAAATTCTCAAAACCGAAAGGATATCTCAGATGTTCAAAATTTATATATCAATTTACCGTCTGGTACTCAAATTCCACTTCGTGAAGTTGCTGATATAAGCTACAAAGCAGGCCCAATGCAAATAAGTAGGGATAATACAAACAGAAGGACCTATGTTGGTATTAATGTAAGAGGACGTGATGTAAAATCTTTAGTAACCGAGATTAAATCAAAGTTAGATGCTAAACTTGAATTACCAACTGGCTATTTTATTAGGTATGGTGGTGCATTTGAAAACTTAGAACGTGCAAGTAACAGATTGCAAACTGTAGTTCCAATTGCGTTATTACTCATTTTTGTACTTATTTATTTTGCTTTAAAATCGTTGCCACAAACCTTAATGATTTATATCGCAATTCCTATGGCAACCATTGGTGGTGTAGTAGCATTGTGGTTAAGGGATATGCCCTTTAGTATTTCGGCAGGTGTAGGTTTTATTGTTTTGTTTGGCGTCGCTGTTCTTAACGGTCTGGTAATGATAAGCGGGCTGAATGAGTTAAAAGAAGAAGGTGTTACCAATCTTAAAGATAGAATTATAGAAGGTACAAAACGAAGAATTAGGCCAATTATGCTGACGGCTTTTACAGATGTTTTAGGGTTTTTACCTATGGCAATTTCAGCATCAGCTGGTGCAGAAGTGCAGCGACCTTTAGCAACTGTTGTAATTGGAGGTTTATTAACCTCTACATTATTAACATTGTTCGTTTTACCTATATTATATCATTGGGTAGAAAACAAATCATTCAACTTAAGAGCAAATAAAAAAGCGATTACAGTTACTGCAATGGTCGCTTTTATGTTTTTGTTACCAATAACAGGAAACGCCCAAGAAGTTAACGATACGTTGCCAACTATTTCCATGAATGAAGCTGTTAAATTATCAAAAGAAAATTTTCCGCTTTTAAAACAAAAGCAATTAGAAATCACAAAACAGGAACAACTAAAAGCTACAGCTTATGATTTTGGTACAACTCAGATTTTTACAGTAGGCGAGGAAGTTAATAGCGGAAATGGTATTTATACGGCTATCGGAATTGGTCAAAGTAACATTGATGTGTTTGGTATTTCTGCAAAAAAGCGCTTGCAAGAACAACGCATTCAATTAGCTCAAAAAGCGTTTCAGCTTTCAGAATTAGATTTAGAATTGGAAGTGAAAAAGGCGTGGGCAAATGCCTTGCAGAGTAAAAGGAATTATAATTTATACAAAGAGTTAGATTCTATATATACCAATTTTGAAAAAGCAGTAGCATTGAATTTTGAAGTAGAAGCTATTTCAAGGTTAGAATATTCAGCAGCTAAAAATCAAGCCTTACAGATTCAAAATAGATTTATGCAATCAAAAAGTGACTATGCTATTGCATTACAACAGTTAAATCTATGGCTGGTTTCTGATACATTCTATAGTGTTCCTAATGATTTTGAAATTACTAACGACATTGATGTTAATACGTTTAACCTAGAAGAGCATCCCTTAAATAGCATAGCACAATTACAGGTAACAGAAGCAGAAGCAACATATAAGGCTGCCAAAGCAGATAATTTACCCAAGTTAAATCTTCAAGGTGGTTTACAAAACGTAAATGGTAACTCAGGTTTTTACACCTATCAAGCAGGTATTTCATTTCCTTTTTTATCAAGCACAAATAAAGCGAAAGTTAAAACCGCAAAAATCGATAAGGAAATTGCAGAAACGAACATTCAGTTCAAAAAACAAGACCTACAATCCAAGTTTCTACAATCAAAAGAGAATTATCAAAAATGGAAAACGTCTTGGCTTTTCTATAAAAATGAGGTGTTACCACTTGTGAAAGAACAAAAAGTGGGTGCTTTATTTGCCTATAAAGAAGGAGAGGTAGATTATACAGGGTTTACACAACTCATAAAAGAAGCTATTCAATCTGAATTACAAGCTCAAGAAGCATTAATAAATTATTTAGGAAGTACATTTCAACTACAATATTTTAATAAATAAGAAAATGAAAAACACACGATATATAATCTTAGCACTACTAACAGTTTTAGTTGTTGCTTGTGGAAATAAAGAAAGCCACAAAGAAGGCGATGGTCATGCTCACAATGAAGATGCAAAGCCAGAAGCTGAAGAAGCTCATAGTGATGAAGAAGAAGTGATGCTATCACAGAAACAGTTTGATGCCTTAAAAATGAAAACAGACACCTTAGCATTGCGTAATATGAGCGGTTATGTAGAAGCTAATGGCACATTGGAAGTACCACCACAAAACGAAGCGGCTATTACGTCTGTTGTTGGTGCAAATGTGGTATCTATAAAAGTAATTGAAGGCGATAAAGTTAATAAAGGTCAAGTAGTTGCCTATCTATCACATCCTAATATTATAAAAATGCAGACTGATTATTTGAATGCTTTTAGCAACAGTAATTTTTTAAAGAAGAACTATGAACGTCAACAAAAATTATATGATGCAGGAGTTGGCTCTGGTGCAAATTTTCAAAAAGCAGAAGCGGAATATGATGCCTCTAAAGCGATGGTAAATGGATTGGAAGCGCAATTAAGACTATTAAACATAAACACGTCATCAGTACGAAATGGGACAATTGCTCAAAGCATATCATTAAGAAGTCCAATAGAAGGTTTTGTACAAAAAGTTGAGGTTAAAATAGGACAATATGTAGAACCACAAACCGAACTTTTCGAAATCGTAAACACGCATCACGTTCACGCGGACTTAATGGTGTTCGAAAAAGACGTTTATAAAGTTAAAAAAGGTCAAAAAGTGATTTTCAATTTACAGTCTAATACAGACGAAGATCTTACAGCAGAAATCTACTCGGTAAGTAAAATTTTTGAAGATAATCCTAAAGCCCTTCACGTACATGCTGAAATTGAAAACAAAAAAGGAAATCTAATTCCAGGAATGTATATAAAAGGTAAAATTCAAGTTGAGAATGCAGAAACAAATGCACTACCAGAAAGTGCTATTATAAAAGAGGGCGATAGATTTTATGTTTTTTCAGTAGAAAGAGAAGATGAAGATTGGAGTTTTAAACCTATTGAAGTGCTTTTAGGAGCAAAAGATGGCAATTGGATAGCTGTTCAATTTACTGAAGAACTAGATAAAACTACAAGGTTTGCCTATAATAATGCGTATTATTTAATTGCTGAAATGAAAAAAGGAGAAGCAGAACACGAACATTAAATTATGAAAACAATAGAACAATTTTTAGAGTCAAAAAACATACGAGTAACGGCAATGCGTTTATTAATTTATAAGTTCCTTGCAGAAAAACAAGTTGCAGTTACATTGAGCGATATAGAAAATGCCTTTGAGAAAGCAGATAGAACAACGTTGTACAGAACCATTAAAACATTTGAAGAAAAAGCTATCGTTCATCAAATAGACGATGGCACAGGAATTAATAAATATGCTTTGTGTGAAAAGGGTTGTAATTGCGAGATTGAAACCGATTTGCATTTGCATTTTCATTGTAATAACTGTAATGAAACCATTTGTTTAACAGAACATAAAATCCCTCAAATTAAAGTGCCTGACGGTTTTGTTTCAGAAAATGTAAACTTGGTAGTAAAAGGGATTTGTGATAAGTGTAGTGGTCAATAAATGCACTTCCATTGCATAGATATTTAAAGCATTTTTGTTGTAAATAATCAAAATAAAAAATCGATGTTGCTATTTAGTTTTCAAGTCGTTTACTTTTTGCTCGTATTTGTCGTAAGGTCATTGTTGTTAAAAAGTAAAACAGGCATTAATCCATTGACCTTTAATAAAGCTGATGATGCTCATGGTTTTAATGGAAAGGTATTTACTGCTATAACGTTTATTGAGTTGATTATTGTTGGTATTTACGCTTTTAAGATTGAGTGGTATAAATACTTACTTCCTTTTTGGTATATAGAAAATGAAATTTTATCTATAATTGGTTGGGGATTTTTAATTATTTCTCTAATCGTAGTTTGGATTGCTCAATCACATATGGCTAATTCGTGGAGAATTGGAATTGATGAAAAAAATAAGACAAAACTTGTAACTAAAGGATTATTTTCAATTTCCAGAAACCCAATCTTTCTAGGAATTATGATTGCGAATATGGGATTGTTTTTGGTCATTCCAAATGCTTTTACACTATTGATAATTTCATTATCAACTATAAGTATAAATACACAAATTAGGTTAGAAGAAGAATTTTTGAAAAGAGAGTTTGGAAAGGATTATTTTGAGTATGCAAAAAAAGTGAGAAGGTGGATATAAACAATTTTAAATTTGAAGTATTAAATTAATGATGAAAAAAAAGAAACTTAACTTAAAAGATATCAAACCAAATTCTGAAAAAGAACACAGTCACGATGATGGTCACGACCATAGTGGTCAACCCAATAATTTTAAAGCATATATACCTGCAGTTATAAGTTTTACAATGCTTATAATTGGAATAGCATTGGATTATTTTGATGTTGGTTTTTTTAAAGATTGGCTACGTATTATTTGGTATGCAATTGCTTATTTGCCTGTTGGGTTTCCTGTTGTAAAAGAAGGCTGGGAAAGTATCAAAAAAGGCGACGTTTTCACAGAATTTTTCTTGATGTCGATAGCCACAATTGGTGCATTTATTATTGGCGAATATCCTGAAGGCGTTGCAGTAATGTTGTTTTATGCAGTTGGCGAATTATTTCAAAACGCAGCAGTCAACAGAGCGAAATCTAACATTAAGGCATTGCTCGACGTAAGGCCAAATGAGGCTTTAGTATATCGCAATGATGATTACACTTCTGTAAGCCCAGAAATGGTTGAAATTGGAGAAAAAGTTCAAGTACGCGTAGGAGAAAAAGTTCCCTTGGATGGTATTCTACTTTCCGAAAAAGGTTCGTTTAACACAGCTGCTTTGACTGGCGAAAGCAAACCTGATACGATTGCAAAAGGCGAAAAAGTATTTGCAGGCAGTATTAATATGGATGGTGTTATAGAAATTGAAACCACAAAAGAATTTAAGGATAGTTCAATTGCTCGAATTCTCGATATGGTACAGAATGCCACAGCGAGAAAATCTAAAACCGAATTGTTCATTAGAAAATTTGCACGAGTTTATACACCTATCGTAGTGTTTTTGGCTATTGCTGTTACATTTTTACCATACTTTTTTGTAGATGATTATGTGTTTAGAGATTGGTTATATCGTGCCTTAATATTTTTGGTTATATCCTGTCCATGTGCTTTGGTTATATCCATTCCGTTGGGTTACTTCGGCGGATTAGGAGCAGCTTCAAAAAATGGAATTTTGTTCAAAGGAGCTTCGTTTTTAGATGCAATGACCAAAATTAACACGTTGGTAATGGATAAAACTGGAACTGTTACCAAAGGCGTTTTTAAAATTAAAAAAGTAAAGGCTATTGGTTGGGAAGAATCTGATTTTATGAAGTACTTAATGGCTATGGAACAGCAATCCACACATCCTATCGCAAAAGCCATAATGGAGTATAAGGAAGACGGAGAAGATTTTGAAGCTAAAGACGTTTCTGAAATCGCAGGTAAAGGTTTAAAAGGGGTTGTAAATGGTAAAACAATTTTAGTTGGAAACAAAGCCTTAATGCTTGCCAATAATATAGATGTTCCAACTGAAACTGATTCTATTGTAGAATCCATAGTATTAGTAGCAATAGATAATAAGTTCGCTGGTTATGTTGTGATAGCAGACGAATTAAAAGAGGATGCAAAAGAAACAATTACAGCATTGCACAAAGTAGGTATTAAAAACATTATGATGCTCTCAGGCGATAAAGATTCTATTACCCAACAAGTAGCAAGAGAGTTAGGAATTGAAAATGCCAAAGGAGGTTTGCTACCAGAAGATAAATTAAATGAAGTTGAAATTTTAAAACAGAACACTAATAATAAGATTGCTTTTATTGGAGATGGGATTAATGACGCACCAGTTTTAGCAGCAAGCGATGTAGGAATCGCAATGGGCGGATTAGGTAGTGATGTAGCGATTGAAACAGCAGATGTTATTATTCAAACTGACCAACCTTCAAAAGTGGTCAGAGCAATTAAAATAGGTCGTTCCACCCGAAAAATAGTTTGGCAAAACATTGGTTTAGCATTTGGAGTAAAAGTAATAGTTCTGATTTTGGGAGCAGGTGGTTTGGCTACAATGTGGGAAGCGGTATTTGCTGATGTAGGTGTAGCTTTATTAGCCATTTTGAATGCTGTGAGGTTGCAGAAGATGCAATGGAAATAATAAAATTAATAAATAGAATAAATTTTTATATATTTAATTCTAACCTCTGCTTTTGCAGGGGTTATTTAGTTTGAATAATACTGAAATAAGCTCACTCAGCACATTTCCCTACATTTCGTTGCTCTACATTCCAAGAAAAGAGCTTCACTATCAAAGGTCTTGGACACAATTCCAAGGTTTTAGATTTCCACTTCGCTTAATCCTGCCTAATCCCAAAACTTTGGGAGCAGGAACGCTATATTCCCAATATAAAACTTTGAAATAACGTCCGCTTAATAGGGAGAGATATCTATATCAATATTGGTACAAAGATAAACTCGCAAAATATTATCATCAAAAGACTACGGCATAAAGCCAACGCTTCGTCCACAACTCATTTATTCCGTTTCCTTTTGAGCAGAAATTTTGTCTTCCGTTTGGGTTCTGCAAAAATATTGTTTAATCTAAAATTTAAGTATTATGACAACAAAAGCAAGTACTGTAAGCAAAAACGGAGAGGCAACAGCCACCGTTAAAAATGAAGTCAAGAAGAAATTGACACAAAGCGCCAATGGACTTCAAGTTCAAGAGCTAAGTATCGGCAGGATTATTCCAGACTCGATGCAACCAAGAAAGTCCTTTAACGAGGAAGCTCTTAAGCAATTGTCTGAAAGCATCGAAGAGCATGGTGTTCTGCAACCTATAACAGTCCGAAAATCTGGAAAAGATTACATCATCGTAATGGGCGAGCGTAGGTATCGCGCAAGCAAATTGGCAAAGAGGAAGACAATTCCGAGTATCGTAAGGGAATATGCTAATAATGATGTTCTGGAAATTCAAATTATCGAAAATCTGCAAAGACAAGATGTTGAACCTACCGAAGAAGCCGAAGCGGTAGTATTCCTAAGCGAAAAATATTCGCCAACAGAGATTTCAAAACGGTTGGGAAGAACAGAAAACTTTGTAAGGCAACGTTTAAAATTAGCCGGTCTAATTGAAGGTTTTAAAGTGTTTGTTCGTAATGGCGAAATGACTATTTCGTTAGGAGTAGGTGTGGCACTTTTCGAGCCAGAAGAACAGCAAATGATGCTGGAAACAATGGGAGAGGATTTTAGTTCACATCAAATTAATCAGATGATTAAAAACCAGACTTACGATTTGGAGAAAGCACCTTTCGATGTGGTCGATGAAAAATTAATTACCAAAGTTGGTGCCTGTACAACATGTCCGTTCAACGCAATGAATCAAGGCAATTTGTTTGGCGATGGTAAAATGGTGTGTACAAAATCAGCATGTTATGAAACGAAGAAAAGTAAGTCGTTTTTGAACTTGATTGAAAAATCGAAGAAAGAGAATGTGTTGTTGATTCCTGAAATTCGCAAATACTGGGCGGATGACGACAACAATCAGCTTATTATATCGCAATTGGAACAAAACGGATTGAAAGTTTACCTTCTGGATGATGTTGAAATAATCGAAGAGCCAATTGAGCCTACAATAGAAGTAATTAAGACAGAATACCAACATTACGACTATTCTGAAGAGGAGCTAAAAACTGAACTAGAAGAAGCGATTGAGAATTACAAGGAAGAGTTGGAAACATATAATTCCGCAAAGGAAAATGGATTTGTAGATGGTGTTATGTTTCATCCAAAAACGTACCTAAATAAAGTAATTTTTGTGAAGATAAAAGAAGATTCAAAAACGGAAAATTCTACATATTCTGAGCCGATAGCCAATAGAAAAATGGCCGATTGTACACCAGAAGAACAAATCGTGAAAATCAACGAAAGGGAAATCCGTAAAAGACACATTGAGCATAACAAGCAGTTTGAGGATATGGTTCAGATGATTCGTCAAACCGATTATATTGAAAAGAAGAAAGCGCTTTCGGTAGATGAGATGGTGGCTTTCTCATTAACCTTATTTGAAAATAATGTGGACTATGTAGGTCGACAAAAACACTTTTCAAAATTATTAGGCAACACATCCAAGATGACTGATGTGGAAACTGTCGAGAATTTCAAAAAGAATTTCAAAAAGGAAACCTTTTATAAGTTGATTCGGTACATTCTTACCAAGCAAGTACATTTTGGCGAAAGCAATCACGTTAATAACCTGACAAACATTTCATTCTACAATGCGATGCAAGGGTATTATAAAACCAAAATTGCCAATATTGAAAAGGAATATGTAGAAGAGAGAAACAAGCGTGAAACACGTTTGAAAGAGCGAATAGGAAATCTTGAAAAGAAAATTCAGGAATTAAACGATTAGCTTTTGTTGTTGGAAGTAAGGGTCAGCATTCGTGCTGGCTCTTATTTTTTTATATAGTCGTTCATGAAAATGGGTAAGTAGAAAGTATTCAATCAATATCAGCGCAAAGGTAAACTCGTAAAATACACCCGTCAAAAGACTACGGCATAAAGCCTACCCATCATCCAACGCTTATTTATTCCGTTTCCTTTTGAGCTGTGATTTTAGCTTCCGTTTAGGTACTGCTCAAATATTGTTTAATCAAAAAATCTTAGAATTATGAAACAAGTATCCGAAAAACCCGACATGACATTACAAGAAGCAGAAGAACATTATCAATTAAGTAGTGAAAATTACGATGTCGATAGTGGAGAAAGTCATTTAGCTTATTACAGAGAAAAGCATCCTGTGAATTATCAAGTATTATTAGATAGCGTTTAATTTAAAATCTTACATCATGGAAAATTTAAAAGTAGTTCAGTTCGATTTCGGTTTTGAATGTAAGCCGATATCAGCAAAAGAAAAAGTAGTAAAACCAACTAAAAAGGATAAGAGTGATTTCGTTTTCGATTTTATGGATTGTCTTGCAAGTCCAATTATTGTTTTTAAATCCGCATGGCAAGATACCATACCAAAAGACATACTTGGAAGGATAAAATTATCAAGAATCATTTGCTCAATGACACATGAAAAAATGGCATCACTTACAGAGGCTTTAGCTTACATAATGCCAAGAACTTATGAAGCACCTATGCAAACAGAATGGGTAAATATTTATACATGGCTAGGGCTTCAATATGCAATGCAGTCTAGAAACAATGGACAATTAGAAGCTATGACTGAAATAGCACCAAAAGAACTGTCTGATTATGAAATGGGTATGTTGAATAATCTTAGAAAATGGATTTACGATAAACGACGAAAAGCTCTAAAAGACATTTTGAAAAAGAATAAAGTGTCAAAAGAAGATGGTATTCTAGATATTCAAGAGAAACTATTTTAAAAATAAATATTCAATTTACGAGGGGAATTTATTTTACTATCCCATTCAGCACATTTCCTTCCATTCCGTAAAAACTACATTCCAGAAAAAGAACTTCATTATCAAAGTCTTGGACCTAATCCACACTTTTGACTTTCCATTACGTTAACCCTTTCCGCTTCTCTGGAAAGGAACACTACATTCCAAGTAAAAAGCGTGAATCAAGTCCGCTAAATAAGGAAAAATATATTTGCATTTTGTTCCACTTCCTATGATTTTGTATTTCACAAAGAATTTAGAATCACTTCCGTAATCCAACACCGTCATACCTTTTTTTGACAGCAAAATAACAACATTCAGCTTTGAACGACAGCATAATCAGGCTCGTGCCTCGCACTTTTTATATGTCTAAACAAAGCTGAATATCGAAAGCACTAAGCAACAAAAAGAAGGTAACAGCGTCGGCTCTATGGGAAGTAAATCTAAAATGAATCTTATGAAATCTTACAAAATCAATAAAAAGGAAGCGGAACAAAAGTTAAAAAAACAAAAAAAGGAAAACGCTCTGGATATAATAAGTAAATCAATAACAAAGCCTTTCTGAATGGTTCAGATAGGTCAATATTAATCTTTAAATTTTTTAATTATGAGCACTCTAAGAAACAAAGTACAGTTAATTGGCAACGTAGGAAACGAGCCAGAAATCACAAACCTTGAAAGCGGAAAGAAAGTTGCAAAATTTTCAATCGCAACCAATGAATCTTACAAAGATTCTAAGGGAGAGAAAGTAACAAACACCCAATGGCACAATATTGTAGCATGGGGAAAAATTGCCGAAATCGTTGAAAAATATGTAGGCAAAGGAAAAGAGGTAGCATTAGAGGGTAAACTAACCTCACGCTCTTATGAAACCAAAGAGGGAGAAAAAAGATATGTTACCGAAGTGGTCGTAGATGAAATCTTGCTTTTGGGAATTAAAGGCGATGGCGCTACGGAATAGTTGAAAATTAAAAGAGAGCGTTCCTGTGGAAAGATGCGCTCTCTTTTTCATTATTAATCTTATTAAATAGAATTACAATGAATGATAAAGTTAACAAAATAAAAACCGATTTGCAACATTTTTGTGGTACAGAAATGTTCTTTAAAATTCCATTAATTGGAACGCGTTTTACTGATGGATTAAAATATTTAGCCAACGAAGCGGAATGCTTTTGGCTGATTACTGATGCATCCGTAATTGCAAAAAGTTTATCGAATAGAAGTGAATTTATTACCATCGATTTTAAACGACTTTCTGAAAAGGAACAGTTTGAAAAGCAATGCGAAGCCATCATTAATTATAGTGATGGAAATGATAAAATTTTTGAAACGCACCGATATAATGTAACCGATTTTCCTTTGGATGAATTGCGATTATTTTTTGTAAATAATACGCTGATGCTTCCAAGTGAATATTGAATTTTTGAGATATGATTTATATTAAATTTTTGAGATATGATTTATATTAAATTTCAAGATTTGAGTTCGGAAAAGCAAGAGGAACTTTTACAAGTTTCAAGAGAACACGTTACATATCTTTATGGAGATTCCATTAAAAAGTATGTTGACGAAACTGGCGCAGATTATGATAGCCTGATAGACGAAGAAATGATTAAAAATTTATACACTTATAGTTATGTTTTTAATATTTAGAAGATTTATAATTGAATTATTAACCCAGGACCTCTAATTATTTAGAGGTTTTTTTTTGTCATGTTATTTTATATTCTGCAACAAAAAGAGCCATTCCTTAAAGATACTTTTAAACTTCAAGAATAACACTCTTAAAAAATCGAATTACAATTAGCAATCGTTAAAAAGCCATTACATTTTTGGATGAAATGGTATTTTTTTTGTCCAGCGAGCTGGACGAAAAGGAATAGCAAGAGGGTAACATGCTAGCGCGATGTTTCAATTTTTAGTTTTTCCAAAACACTAATAAAATCAATAGTTTATAGCAATTGATTGTTTTGGTTTTTGAAGTTTTACCATCGTTTTTCACGGAAAAAAGCTGTTAGCCCAATAAGAACAACAAATTTTTCAAGGAAATATGGATAAAGGATATGAAAAAGAACGCTTTGAAAGCCTAAGTATTAAAACTTCAGTGGCTCAAAAATTTAATGAATTTTGTAAAAAAATGTCGCGCTCAAAATCAATGACACTTTTAATGATGCTCGACTTTTTTGAAACTAATGGGATATCTCCAAACGAAACTTTAGGACCGAATATGAAAACCTTAGAAAGTCAAATCAAGAAACGAATCAATGCGGTAATCGCCATCATAAAAGACATTGAAAAGCACCATGACAAACCTACAACTGCTATGTTACAATCCTTGTTTATGGAATTTGAGTCAGCAGAAAAGAAACGCATTTTGGAAAAAGAACTCAAACAAAAGAACGTTCGGTTTGTAGAAAAAAAAGAGTCTAATAATCACTTATAAAAATATGTATATCACCATCACAGCTCAAAAATTAGGGGGCGATTATTCGCAAAGTTCTGCGGATTTTGTTGCATACCTAGAGAAAGAAAATCAAGGCTTGGCGCAAGACGATGTCGAGCACTTTTTTAACCAATATGGAGATGAAATAGAAGCTAAAGAAGTCGTGAAAGACATTGATGGTAATACAGCAAAACTCAAAAAGAAAGAACCGAAATTTTATTCTATTACCATAAATCCGAGTCCATCAGAGTTACGAAACTTACAAAATAATACTGAAGATTTAAAAAGATATACTAGAGCTCTAATGACTGATTATGCAAAGTCCTTCAATCGTGAAATTAATGGTAAACCAATAACTGTCGACAACATAAAATATTTTGCTAAAATTGAACACCAACGTAAATTTAAAGGTACAGATAAACAAGTAAGAGAGAACCAACCATTTGCTACAAAAATATTGCAGTTAAAACAGGCTATTCGAAAAATTGAGCAAGGTCAATTAGAAGGTAATACGAAACATATGAAATCCGATATACTTAAATTGGAGGCTGATGCACCGCATCAACAGAATGGAAAACGAATTGTTCAAGGCATGAAAAAAGCGGGTAATCAAAGTCATGTTCATATTGTAGTAAGTAGAAAAGATGCTTCAAATTCTGTGAGTTTGTCTCCTGGATCTAAATACAAAGCGTCGGAAGTTATGATGAACGGAAAATTAGTGAAACGAGGATTTGATAGAGATGCCTTTTTTACAAAAGCAGAAAGCACTTTTGATAAAACGTTTGGCTACAAACGGAACTATGTGGCATCCTATAAATCGAAAAAAGATTTTATTAAAAATCCGAAGCTCTACTTTACAACATTATTGGGACTGCCTGCAAGTGAAAAAGCGATTGCTTTTAAGATGTTGTCGAAATCTGGTGTGCCTATGGCTAGTATTCCAACAAATCAAGTACAGTTAGCGCTCAAAACCATTAGGTATTTAAAACGTGGTGTGGAGGTGGCAATTAAATCAAGTTCCATTGGTATATAGCATGGACATAAGGGGAATTATAGCTGTTATTGGAGTGATATTTGGAATGAGCTTGTTATTTTATAGCCTTTTCAAAATAACTAAATATGCCTTTTTTATGAATCTTATTTGGACTGTAATTTGTTTAGGGCTACTTTTTAATTTCAGCTACTACGAAAAGCAATGGTATATAATGTTGCTTCTTATAGGCTGTATACTCTTGCTTATAAACACCGTTTTATATGTGTTTCTTCACAAGGAAAAATATAATTTTGATGCTAAGCACCAGGTTTATTTTAAAACTAAACGTGGTAGTTTTAAAATTAATAATATCAAACGAGGCGCTTCAATAATCGGTTCTGCAGGAAGTGGGAAAACAGAGAGTGTCGTTTTTAATTTTCTTCAGCATTTTAGCAACTACAAATTTTCGGGTGTCATCCACGATTATAAAAACTTTGAAATTACAGAAATGGCATTTCCTTTATTTGAAAAAAAACAAATTGATTTTAAAGTGATTTCATTCGATACTATTTTTGATCGCGTGAATCCAATTGCACCTCGATATATGATTAATGAGGAAAGCGTCAACGAAGTGGCACGAGTACTAATTGAAAACTTATTAGAACAAAGAGAGTCGGGGAGTATAGGTACAACCAAGTTCTTTAATGATGCTGCTGAAGGACTAATCGGTGGACTGATTTGGAAATTACGTACCTCCTATCCACACCTGTGTACATTGCCCCACTTAATAGCAATGTATCAATTTTTAGATACCGATAGTTTAATCGCATTTTTAAATTCTAATACAACATCTAGAGCGATGGCGGATGCTTTTATTAGTGGTAAGGATTCTGATAGGCAAACCGCAGGTGTAAAAAGTACCTTGGCTAATGCGCTTAAAAAAATAAGTACACAACGTATTTTTATGATCCTATCTGCAGATGATGTTCCTCTTAATATTAATACGCAAGAGCAACCGCTTGTGATTTCAGTCGTTAATACTCCAAAATATGAGACTGCGTATTCGCCAATTATCGCCACTATAGTGCATACCATCACAAAGCAAATGAGCGTGCGAAATTCAAACCCTTCATTTTTACTCATGGAAGAAGCTCCTACAATTCGGTTACTAAATATGCACCGCATTCCTGCGACGTTACGAAGTTATGATATTGCCACGATTTACGTGATGCAAGACAAAATTCAAAACGATATGATGTATGGAGATAAGGCTAGTAAAGCCATTTTGAGTAATTTATCGTATCAGTTCTTTGGTAAGGTAAATGATCCAGACACCGCGAAATATTATGAACGCTTTTTTGAAATTGTAAAAAAAGAAACTACTAGTGTTAATCGTGGTCATAATCTCAATTTTGACACCCGAATTACCACAGGGGAACGTGAAGTGGCCAAAATTAGAGCTGATGTGTTTTTTAGACTAAAAGAAGGCGAATTTATTACGTTCGCTGATGGAAAGGATAGAAAAGTTCAATTTAAATTGCCTAGAATTGAAAAACGATTACCTGGAAGGTCACGGGATTATTCTGAGGCTGACTTACAAGCTAATTTTGATAGGATTTATGAAGAGGTACAATCAATTTTTAAGTGATTAGAAATAAAGTGTATCGATTATTGTCGCTTATTTGTAGCGATATGTCTATATTTGTTTTAAATAAGCGACAAAATGAATTCTAAGAAAACCATTCTTCTTCCTAAATATCAGAAGATTTTTGAACAGATAGGCGAGAATATAAAGCTGGCAAGAAAAAGAAGGAAGTTAACAACAGAGCAGGTTTCTGAACGTGCAGGTATTCACAGAGCAACGCTTTATCGTATAGAAAAAGGAGACCCAGCTGTAGCTATAGGGCACTATTTTAATGTGTTTAGAGTGTTGAATCTTCAAGACGATTTTCTTAAGCTCGCTGTCGATGATGAGTTTGGACGAAAATTACAGGATCTTGATTTATTATAAGCAAAATGGCTAAAGGAAAATTTGACATATACGTATTTGCAGATTGGGATGGTTTAGAAACTCCAACCCTCGTTGGTGTGCTTTCTGCGCATTTTGCGAAAGGTAAAAAGGCCTTTAGTTTTGAGTATGGTAAAGATTGGCTAAAGACCGATGCGCAGCGATTATTAGATCCTGATATCCTGTTCTATTCGGGACCGCAATATCCCAATAACAAGGAGAATTTTGGGATTTTTTTGGATAGTATGCCAGACACTTGGGGGAAGACCTTAATGAAGCGTAGGGCGGCGCAAGAGGCTAGGGCAAAGAATGAAAAAGCAAGTGCCCTCTATGAAATTGATTATCTTCTTGGAGTTTATGATGAGAGTCGAATGGGAGCCCTGCGCTTTAAAACGAAAATAGATGGTCCTTTTTTAGATAATGACAACCAAAATCCAACACCTCCTTGGTCTTCACTTGGTGAACTTCAAGAGGCTGTAAATCAATTAGAAAGTGATGATTATAGTGATGCTATAAGAAAATGGATCGCCGTTTTGATAGCGCCTGGATCTTCTCTCGGTGGCGCAAGACCAAAGGCGAATATTCTGGATGCCAAGAAGAATCTTTGGATTGCAAAATTTCCATCAAAGACCGATACCGTTGATAAAGCCGCTTGGGAGTTTTTAGCATATCAATTAGCGACTGCTGCAGGAATTCAAATGGCAGATTCTAAAATAGAAAAGATTAGTGGTGAATACCACACTTTTCTAACGAGACGTTTTGATAGAAAAAATAGAAAACGTATTCACTTCGCGTCTGCAATGACGATGACAGGAAACACAGAAGATATTCTCAAAGATTCTGCACCAAGTTATCTTGAAATTGTTGAATTTATAGAGAATTATGGTGCCGATGTAGACGCTAATTTACATCAACTTTGGCGTCGAATCGTATTCAATATTGCGATTTCTAATACGGATGATCATATGCGTAATCATGGATTTCTATTAACGGCTAAAGGTTGGATTTTATCACCAGCGTACGATTTAAATCCTTCAATAGAAAAAGAAGGATTGTCTTTGAATATAGATATGGACGATAATGCTCTAAGCTTTGACCTTGCTAAAAGTGCTGGCGCGTATTTTAGGTTAAATGATACAGAAATGAATGGCATACTTACTGACGTGTTAACCGTAGTTAAAGATTGGAAGGCAGTGGCAAAGGACATCGGAATTAAAAACTCGGAAATAGCGCTAATGTCTGCGGCTTTTAGGAAATAAGTGTATCCAAATTAGGAGGTGCAAATATTTACTCTATGTTTAAAAATTGTAACTCTTATGTTTTTTGGATACAAAAAAGGTCAAAAATCTTCCAATGGGAGCATAGCGGTGCCTTTCATTACCGTATTAATTGGGGTTATTGATATATCTATGCGATACTTTAAGTTCTATATTTCGTTCGCCATGTTTCTCGTTCAATTCTAAAATAACTCTTCGATCCTTCGATAGTGAAAATTTATGCATAGCATATATAAATCTTACCGTTTCATTGGCGGCAATTTTAGAAGGCAGATGATGTTTAAAAATAGGCTCTTGATATAAACGTTGTAATGATTTCTTTTTACCTTTTTGTCGCGTTTCAATGGAAAGTTTTAAGAAGTTTAAATCATAATCTAAAGTAGAATTATTCCGAATTTGAATAACGAAGTAAAGCGCTTCTTTATCAAAAACTATATTTTCAAGACTCAGAATCACACGACTATGTCGCTTTGTAAAATAACCAAAGTGTTGTTTTAAATCTAGTAAATATGAACAGAATTTTTGATAATAATAAGTGTCGTGTTCAATACTTTTTTCAGAAGTTTCAGTTTGAATAGAATCTTTAACTTTTGGTTTTTCATTCCCAATACTAGAGGCTAGTGGAATAAAATAATTAAGCTTAGGAAGCTGTGCTTTATATTTTACAATATAGGAAAATATGGAACCGTTGTTGTTAATGACTAATAGATTGCTTTCTTTGCCTTGTTTGGCTTGTAATAAACCGAAGTACTGTTCTTTATCACGATTGTAGGTAAATACAAAATTATCTGAACCTGTGATGCCTTGGCGGATAGGTTCTGGGAAAAAGAGAGCCACATTTTTGGTGTCGTTGGCGTAAATAGTGTCAAGTGTTGTTGATGTTTGGGCTCCCATAAAAGCGGAAGTGATAATAAGGGTTAGAATGCTCATATACGTTTTCATAAGAGTGTGTTTTAAATGCCCATTGTGAGCTCATAATTTTGGTTTTAAAATAAGTTTATAATTGTTCAGTACGGTAACCTTCACATTTCGATTACTACGTTTCAATACTTTTGTAATGCCACCGACCTGTGGAACTGTTGGAATATTGATATCTCCTATAACATCGTCCAGAACTTCACTGGTCGCTTCGGCTCTGAAGTTGTTTTCCACATAAATACCTTCACTGCCATCTTGTAAATCGAAAGCTTTGAGTTTTGTGGGTTGATGATTGACGTTTTCAATTTCAATTAAAGCACGATTGGGCTGAAAGCTTATAAAGCCAAATAAAAGTGTGTTCTTAGGCATTTGCTTTCCATTGACCATTGCAGCTTGAGTAAGTCGCATTCGCAATCGCGTATTTGCTTTTACAATTTGGTCTCCATCAACAACGGCGTAAATTGTGGTATCTGTATGATCAACAATTGAAAGTGTATTGGGTGTTGGGGCAGCCGCAAAAAATAGTTGATGTTCCAGGCCCAATTCTTTAGCTTGTATTTTTAACTCCCTAATTATTTCTGAAGAATCAATGGCTATAGGGGGGGGCGTTTTAACTTTACGGCCATAGTTTTGATGTGTTAATTCTGAATATTGAATTTTTCCAGCGGCGTAAATACTATCTACAATGCGTTTTTTATTGCGTTCTGGTAGTTCTGGATCGTAATATCCCATGGAGTCCATTAATTTTTCATCATAGATACTAGGAGCGTTGGTTTCGCGTACTTCTTTTAAATCATTAAGCGCATCTAATTTAGAATCATATGTTTTCTGGTTGTCTTCTAAATCAGGAATCAACGTCTGTTCAAGGCTGTCCTTTTCATTGTCATCATCTCCCATGAGCATTAGGCTATAAGAAATAAGGAATATGAACACAATGGCTAATACTGTTATAAATACTATTTTGTTCTTTTCTACTTTCATTTGCGGATTTTTTTAGTGACTCAATTTTTAGCGTTTAGCTTTTTTAAGGTGTTCTCAAAATAATTGGTAATCAGAAGACCATGTGGATTGTTTGGGAAGTTCCGGTCAACGCTAATTAAATTCCCTGTGGAAACCAATTCATAGGTATCGACAATAGAGCCTCGATTAATTTCAAAAATGGTAGTTGTAGTAAACGTATATGAGCCATTGTGTTCCTTTAATTCTGAAGTAATTTGTAGTACTTTCTGAACTAAGGAATATTGTAATAATCGGTTATAAACACCGTCTGCTTTTTTTTGCCGATACAAATTATCTACAGAACTATTGCCTAACCAAAGCGCCTTTTCCAGATTTTTTTCATAATTGCTGGCATCAATATTATAGAAGTAGTTATGAAACAGTTCTAAATGTGCCAAAGCTTCCACTTTAAAATTTTCTTTTTGTTTAACGAGTTTCAACGGAATAATGCTACCATCTGTATTGATGGCAAAAACACTATCCAAGGCGTTTTTATGGGTCTTAAATACGACCCAAACGGAAAAAGTGCTCGATAGTAAGGCGCAAATAACCACGGCTAAAACAATAAATCGATTGAGCTTTAATACGCTATAGATGTTTTTGTAGGGTGTTTTCATATAGAGATGGATTAGCTGGTAAATAGTCTTAACGTAAATGATGTGGCGCGCTTATAGAGTTTAAATTTTAAGAAAACTATAAAGCCAACGGTGCCTAATTCTACAACGGGTGCAAAAAAGCCTTGACCAAAATCGGTCCCAAATAAGTTGGTCCAGAAATTGGTGTTTAATTCCGTATAGATCGCATTGATAAATACATTGACTAAGAAGAAAGCAGGAACTAACATATAGACGGCTGCATAGAGTTTAAAAAAGGTATAGGCAAGTGAACGGAACTTTTCAAAGACGGCGAGACTTATAACCAAAGGAAAAAAGGCTTGCATAATTCCTAATAGAAAGAAGCGTTCTGCTAAAAACAGAGGGTAGATAAATAGATCCAAAATCCAAAGCATGGTGCTTAGTATAAAGGCTAAGAGCTTGAATCCATAGAGTGGTGTAAATAAAGCTTCATAAAGTAGGGTCATTGCCATACTTGCAGCATCTAATAAGCCTACATCTTCTTCAAGTGGTAAATCTTGTAGTTGTAATGGTAATAACGCAGGTGCAGTCCCTCTATATTGCCCCTCAATGGCTACTAATATGCCATCAAAAAAACCTAACACCTGCGTTGAGAAAATAACCAAGAGCACAACAGCAAAATTCTTTGCGAGCTCACCAGGACTTAATCCCCAAGAATACCCATCTTTATCTGCAATACCTTCATTGTATTTTTTTAGAATATTGATCAAGAAAAACAAAACCGCTAGCGTTTTCATTCCTGCAATAGTGTATTGCGAGAAGCTGCTGTTTTGTATGGTTTGAAAAATCGTATCGATATACTCAAGTCCAATTCCTAAAAGAATCGCTGCGGTCATTTCTAAAAGTTTGTTTCGCGATTATTAACTTTGTCTTGCATTTTTCTAAAGGAAATAATAGCGCTGTAGCGCTTCGTTTTTATCGTGATGTTCACAACCATTGCTTTAGATTCTTGTTCCTTCTTTCTGAGAACTTCAGCACGTTCTGCATCCGTCATTTTTAGATGGTCACTCGATAGGACTTCGTCAATAAAATCTACGGTATCTAAAGCGTTTTGAACGATAGCATCAAAGGATTCTGCAATTCGAGTTACTTCTTCAGGTTGTATATAAGGTGAGTTCAAAATGTCCTGTAAATCAGTTTGCATCACTTGAATTAGACGCTGATTGTTTTGTGCAATTTCCTCAACCGCTCGGAGTTGTTGTACCACACTAGATACTTTTTCTATCGCTTCTTTAGCGTCTTTCAAAAATTGCACAGACTTAATCAATTGCGCAGTTTGTTTGCCCGATTCTACCAATTGCTTTACAAGACTAACAAAATTGGTGTTGTCATAGGTGGGCATGCCTTGGGCAGTAGCCCTGTCAGGGCATAAAAGAATAATACTTAAGATGCCCCCCAAAACTAATGTTTTGATTTTTGTTTTACCGAGAGCAAGTCTATGGCTTAAGTGTTCGAGAATTTTGTTTGATAATTTCATAATATTATAGTTTTGATGTGAATTCTTTAATTGCCATTTCCATATTTTGGCTTTTTTCATACATGGCCATTATAGCTTCATTTTCTTGTCCATCAGTTAAGTAAGCGGCATAGACTTCCTTCGGGACCTCGAGCCTGAAAATGTTGCTTTCCTTTCCGATTTTGATGAACATTTCTGTGTACTTCCGGGATCCAGAAAGATTGTTTTTAATGGATTTTAATTGGTTTAAATCATGGCTCGATAGGTTGAGTCTTTTTACAAGTTCTTCATAACCTTTTTCATTATTCAGACTATAGATAACTTGGGTGTTTTCTAAAATACTTGCTGAGGTTGCATTGTCTGGAAGTTGATTAATGGATTGTAGGATGATCCCAATAGCTCCATTTTGTTTTCGTATCGCTTGATAGTAAAATTCAACACTTTCTAAGACATTGTCAAACTTCAATTGTTTCGCGAACTCATCGAATAAAATGATGCCTTTTTCGGCTCTGTTTTTCCATATGGTTCTTTGGATCGCCGATTTAATTAACTTCAACATTACCGACAAAATTTCCTTATTGTCTTTCACTTCATCCAGTTCAAAAACAATTAAGCGTTTATCTTCGATTTTATACGTCTGATCTTCGCTTACTTCAAATAGAAAACTATATAGACCATCGCCAACATACTCAGACATAACGTGCAAAAAGCTGGTCACATTAAAGTAGTCGGGATGGATTTTTAAGCGACTCAGAAGATCGTTCTGGTGCTTTTCTATATAATTGTAGAAGTCTTCGAGCGAATGCTGTTTAGATGTATGACGATAGTAATGACGCAATATTTTCTTAACCGAAACCGATTGTGCTTTGGTGACTTTTATATCGGAAGCAAACAGTTCAAATAGAAATACCGATAAATCCTCTAAGCGTTCTGGAGTCAGATCTTTGACCTCGCTGATATAAAAGGGATTGATCCCTAAGTTTTGTCCGCTTTCATAACGCAATACGGTATACTTATCAGGATAGAGTTTGGCAAATTTGGTATAAGAACCCCCCAAATCAATGATGACTAATCGTACACCACTTTCAAAATATTGCCGTAAGATGTTATTAGCTAAAAATGATTTGCCTTCACCTGTGGGAGCGAAAATGGCGAAATTCCGAGCTTTGATGCGCTTCTTTTTTTCATCCCAAACATCTTTTAACACCGGAATGTTATGTTCTCTATCGTTAAAAATAATGCCAGTTTTATCGGATTTGTAATTGGTGTTATTAATGAACAGACAAAGCCCGTGTTTCAAATCGGTAACGTACAAATCGTTGTTTGAGAAATTGGATGAAAAGCAACAGTAACTGTTCAGGATATAATTTTTGCGCTCTTCACCTCTTGGATAATAAGGAATGATATCCAATTCCTTAAATTCAGTCTTAATTTGTGAGGTGATCTTATCTAAAGTTTTAGCGTCTTTTGACCAATAGATAATATTGAGATGACCACGAATGATTCGTGAATTATCATCGGCATTAATTTGATCTAAAATGTGTTGAATTTTTCCTAGAACGACTTTGTTTTGTGAACCAAAATTGGAACTCTTATTAAGTTCCTCGATTTTCTTATCCAATAGCTTACGCCACTTTTGCTTGTCGTCCAGATAAAGAATCTGGTTGACAATGTGATTCTCGTTAAGTGTAAGTCCTATACCATCAATAAATCCTTGATGAAATACAAAATCGTCCGAAGTAAATTTCTCATTGGTTTTGCTACTTTGTACATGGTCTCCAAAGCATAATTCACTGTTGACGGCAAGTGCATCAAAATGGTTTTCGCCGATGGTGACGTTTTTCTTTTCCAATAAAATGTCCGTGTCGACCCCCTCGTTGAAACCATTGAAATATTGACGTGTTAATTGTTGAATAGCTTCTGGTGGTAGTGGACGAAATTCCATTTTACGACTGTTGTTGATAAAGGAAACGGAATCGTTTACGGCGTTGGCGAAGCTTTTAATATTTTCATCTAGTTCTTGTGCAATGCCTTTTGAAATTGTTTTGAAAGGGTTGACATATTTAGGATGGTTTAGAGCCTTGTTCTTGGTTAAGATGAAGAACAAATAACAGTGGTGTGTTATATGCTCACGACCTTTAAAATGCGCGTGTGTGGCTTTTTCGAGAAAGGTGGTGTTTGGAAGCGGTTCTGAGTGATAGTTTTTTTTAAGATAAATGTCTTGTTTATGGACCACGGTGCCAATAGGTAAGGATTTTAACGCCTGAAACCATGCACCATGTATATCTTCAAAATCCTTTTCAGATAAGGAATAGATTTCTGGCAGATGCCCCTCATAGCACAACACTACATTACCATTGTTGGCAAATACCATATGGTCTTTAATAGCGACAATGGGTTGATATTTTGAAAGGTTAATTGTGTTCATAATTTAAAACAGAAATTCTTTTGTTACTTATAAGTTTTGGAAAGGCTTTTGTCATCTGAAAAAGCTGTGGATGGTTTGTGATCCGTGTTAGAGCCACATATAAGCTGGCATTAAAAAACATCAGACCAATTATAATCCCAAAGCTGAATGAGAAAATGATGATTAATAATGAGGCTAGAATAACCACCATCATTAAGGCAAATAGAGCAATGGGCAATCCAAAAATGGCTGCCCGTTTTCTTATGTTCTTATAGACTTCAAACCGTTTCATTAGACAACGATGCCTATGAGGTAAGTAAAGATGCCTACCACTGCACCTGCAATCAATACAAATACGAGAACTCGGGTAATGCCTTTTTTAAGATCTGCGTTTTCTCCAAAGAAATGACCAGCGTTAAAGAGAAATCCAATTAAAAAAATGACTCCCAAAATGATGGGAAATATGGTTCTTATGGTATCTGAAACATCATTAACGGAGTCTTCAATACCACCAATCTGAGCAAAGCTTGTGGCTGTTGTCAGTAAAAATGTGAATAGCGTAAACATTAATTTTTTCATAAGTGCTAGATTTAGCCATTTATCGATGGGATCTAAATGGCAGGTTTTGATTAATACGTTATGAAATCTATTACGAAATGAAGCTGACGGAAGAAAATCTCTAAATTTTAACGTTAAGTGGTGTTAAACTTTTGAAGATTGTTAAGGAAGTGGTTGATTTCTTGAATATTGTGTAATCTAAAATGATTATGATGTATACGTTAAATCAAATTATAGTATTACTACTCTGCCTGGTTTTTTTTAATCTTTCTTATACGCAGAATGAGAAAGACCAAGAAAATAAACCCATTATTGTAATAGATCCAGGACACGGTGGAAGAGATCCAGGAGCTATGACCGCACAAGGTATTAAGGAAAAAGATATCGTTTTAGCAATCGCTTCTAAAATGGTAGTTCTCAATGATACGTTATTTGAGAATCCGTTGAGGTTATTTCTCACACGGTATACAGACACCTTAATAGCCCTTCGAGATAGAACTCTTTTGGCAAAAACACTAAAAGCGGATATTTTTATTTCAATCCATTGCAATAAAGCTATAAATACAACCGCAGCTGGAACAGACGTTTTTGTTTATCCTAAAAGTGAAGCGCAGGCATCAGCATCTACTTATTTAGGGCTTACAGTACAGAAAGGATTGACAGATGTTCTTGGTATTAAAAATCGAGGATTGAAATATGGAAACTTTCAGGTATTACGAGATAATGATAGTAATGCGTCAATACTATTAGAGTTAGGATTTTTATCTAAATCCGACGAGGCTATTTACTTAACTAAAGAAAAGTCTCAGAATGCTATTGCTTTGGTTATACTTCAAGCTATTATTAAAAGCCTAAGACTATGAGTGAGTTTATAATTGCTCTTGTGAAAAGTTTGAAGGAAATTATAGTAGAATTATTTAATGCTCTATTTAGAAAAGAATGATTGTCGGTGGCATTGGCATATTAATTTTTTTGAGGACTTTTAGTTTGCATTTCAAAAATAAGGTTTATAACATAAAATGATCTAAGAAAAACCAATATCGTCGATACTAGACAAACTAAATTTAAATATAAACCAATTGAATTATATATAGCGTTAAGTATGACACTAATTCCTAAAGTCAGGAATGAAATCATTAGCAAATAGATTACACCATTTTTTAAAATTGTAATTGATTTAGAATATAAATTTGACGATAAAAAAACTTTAAAGTTATTTTCATATGTAACAGGAGAATTTTTGTTCTTATCGTTATTAATAATAGAATTTGATTTGAGAGTTAGAAGAATAGTTAACATTGTCAATATAAATCCTGAAATTGTGATTCCAATGGAAGGAATCATTTGTGAATTGCTATCAAATTCAAATTTGTAATAACTATTCTTTTCAATTAATAAGGCACCAAGTATTATAGCAATATTGATTATAACATCGAATATCAAAGGTCTTTTATAGTAGATATCTAATATCTTTATAAACATGTTATTTACTGGATTTATAATCTAAGTATTTACTATTTATCTCTTCAAATAGAAATTTGGTATCTAAAAGACCTTTTTTTCCATCTTTTAGAGGGCAATCGCACTCTAAAAAAACCTTACCTCTAATAAGGCTGAAATCATTGCTATTCCCATCTGAATCTTCGTATTCAATGAAAAAGTCATCAATATCTTCAATGACTTTGGTGTTGTTAAGAACAGCATTTAATATTTTTTTTGATGTGCTCATCATTTTGTGATTTGTTGAACTAGTCAGATTTTTGCCACTTTGATCTTTAAAAGATAAATCAACTCTAATTGATTTCGGGTCAACTGTATTTCCTAATGATTGCATATTAGAAATAAAAGCGTCATCAATATTTCTATAAAGTGACGGAAGATTTTCAGGTTTAGCCTTAAACTTAAATCTAAAAATGTCCTGCATTGATTCGAGTACATGCTCAACTGATTTTTCCATATGTATTTTAGCCTTACAAGCTTTAGAAATAAACAAGTGCTTCCTTGAGGAGATAGTTCTAAAGTAAAATTCTATATCTGAAATTTTTGGACCAAGATTGTTATATTCACAAATGATGGTAGGGAAATTATTTTTATCCATGTCAACATAGAAATTAGTAGTTTCCACAAGTTCTTTATTTCTTAGATTTATGTTAGATGAAATTGTAAGTTTTTCTTTGTCTAGAAATGAAGGAGCTTTGTCTCTTAATAAATTAATTTTACATTTAAACATCTTATCTTTATGAGAATAGGCAGCTGAAGATATAAATAACTTTCTTGATTCCGCTTTGTCTCTTGATTCATGTCTGTCAATAATTATAAATCTTCTGTTTTCAGTCTTTTCGTCGTTTATTTTTCTAATACATGACTTAAAAATAGTAAAACTTCCTAACTTCCCAGATTGTTCTTTATAAGCCTGAAACTCTAAATCAAATACATGAAACTTAACATCTAGACTCTCTGCCATAAATATTTTATTTAATCTTTTATGTAATTTTATTTATTTCTTATAAAATTAAAGCATAAGTTGCTTGTTATTTATTTTATACTACTAGCAATTTAGTAAATATTTGCAAACTACTAACTTTAAATATCTTTTAAAATCCAATAACAAGGGTTTTTAAAATTTCCCCAAAACCAAAGGTAGCTCACTAGCAGCCAAATTTTTATTAAATACAGATTTATAAATTGACCTTTGTGGATGTTTTTCTGGCCACATCGCTTAGCGATTTAAATCACAAATTGTCGTTTTTATCAAATAGAATAGGAGAGAAGAGCATATAATCCTTCTGCATAATATTTACGCGATTACTTTAAGTAACTAATATGAAATAAAGCTCAACATTTTTATTAAGAAACTATTTGAATTCAAAGTTCTCAGTAAAACACAGTTAAATAAATCGACAATGAATTTTTTTAAATAATAATAGTTAAATATTTTCAGGATATTTATATGAAGAATAGAGTCTGTTTTAATTTTAAATGAGCTATAAAAAATCTATAAAATAGCTTAAATTTGAAGGTAATTAATAACTAATTTAATGATGAAAATCTTAATTAAAATACTAATTGGCGCTTTATTAATTTTTGCTGCATATTTCTGTTTTGCATATTTTGTGACCTATAGTGAGGGCGTAAGATCAGGTGATTTAGTTAAGTTCAGCAAAAGAGGTGTCATATTTAAAACTTGGGAGGGAAAATTAAGTCAAGGGGTATCAGAAGAACTACAATTTAATTTCTCAGTTGAGAAATCAGATCAAGATGTCATAAATAAACTGCAAAATTTTCAAGGGACATTTATTAAACTGACCTATATTGAACGCTACCAAACATTTTTCTGGTTAGGTGACACTAAATACTATATCAAAGGCGTGGAAGAAGTTCAAAGACCTGATTAATCTAAATTATATAATAGCAGAGGATTAATTTATTTCACACCACGAGTTGTTAATTTCGCGATCGTAATCTTTTAAAATGTTAATGTAATTCCAATATTCATCAATAATCCTATTACATTTCTAACATTTCCCCCCAAACCAAAGGATGCGCACTAGCAGCCATATTCTTATTAGAAACAGATTTGTAAATAGACCATTGTGGTTGTTTTTCTGGCCACATTGCTTTACGATTTAAGCCACACGAAGTAATCTTATCAAATAGAGCAGGGGAGAAGAGCATATAATCGTTTTGCTTAATATTTACACCCATACGGTAAGCACCTAATCTAAAATAATTGGCATCATTCCCTTTGTCAGTGTCCACCTCAAAAGAACCATGTTTAGTAATGTCTTTTAAGTCTGTATCTTGGATTATAGGAGATAAAGTATTGCAATAAGGAGGAGCATTAAATGTGCCTGCAACGATGATATTGGTTTTACCTTCTGCTTTAAGCTGATTATAAATCGCTGCAATTCGCGTCGCTTGATTTTTTCTAATGGTGTCAGAATAGGTTTTATCCTGTTTGTCTTTTATGAGGTAGACATTGAGCAGCCAAATTGTTTTTTTGGAAGGTGTGGTAATTTCATATACGATGAGGTTTTTACCGTCGTCGTTTAGGGTGGTGTTTATGTTGAGCGTTCTTACAGACTCAAGATGATACCCTTCTCTAAGCGCAATACCCATTTCTAAACTATTCATATCGTTGCCTTGTATGACAAATGATTGTGGATACGGTTGACATCCATATTTTGGAAGAATGAGCTGATTGAATTCTTCAAAAGAGGCTCTGTCTTCAATTTCTTGTAATAACAAAATATCAGGATTTACATCAGCAATAACCCGTGCTTTGTGATCCGTTGCCTTCGATTGGATGGGAATAGTTTGAAGTTCCACCCAACCATTCCAATTGGTTATATCATTTGCTTTATTTTCTAAAGAATGACTTAAGCCTTTCATATAGAGAAATCCCGATTTTCTTCGTAAAATAGCATAAGGGCGAGGGCTTGGTTTTTCAAAACCAATGAGAAATGATAACTCTTTAATGCGGTCTTGTTGGTTCACGGATTTAGAAGGATGAAGCATCAATGTATCGAGTTCTTGTATCCAATCGTTGAGGTTCTTTCCAAAAGGTTTGTCAAGTAAGCTTTTGTCTCGGTGAAATAAATTCTGAATGTTAAAGGTGGCTATTTTCATAATACGTGTTTTTATTTGCGTTTATCATTGGTGTTTTCATCAAAGTGAATAAGGTTAAATAGTTCGCGCATTCGACTTCGGACACGATGACCATATAGATCTTCCAACTCTTCAGCATTTAGATTAGTGGTGGCATGTGTTTTTATCTTGTGGTCTAAAAAAATCTCGTGACGCGAGATCAGAATTTCTCCCATTACATTACAGTCTTTTCCATAATGTCGTCCCATAGGTTCCACACCTAAATCATCGAAGCAAAAGAATTGCCTACAGCCATAATCTTCAATAATTTTATAACCAATATGATTAAACCCAAATACAATATTTCTACACGGAATTAAAATATATGGTTTTTGTAGCGGGACGATATGTTTTAGCAATAACATTAAACTTGTTTTACCGCATCCCACTGGTCCAGAAAGTAATATGCCTTTGTTGATGTCAATATCATTTTTAGCGCAATTGTCTTCATCTTTTATAAGGTAATGGCAGAGTTTTAAAATAATATCATGGTCTTCTTCATAGATTTTAAAACGGTTACCAAATAGCAATTTTCCTTTAACATCGAGATAAATTAATATTTTTTCAAAGTCGTAAATCACTTCATTGCCAGTAAAGGATCCAATAGAATATGCTATATTTTCTTCAATGAGTTTACAAGGGTTGACCATAATTTTTTTGTTTTGAGGTGCTCAAGTTGTCCTTTTTATGAGACACTACATGTTTAGTTTCAAGTGCCTTTGCTTTAAGCATCCAATTACTAGCGCTGGCGTGCCAATCTTCAATTTTTATTTTACCACCAATTTTCCAGCCAATCGCTTGATAGTGATTGTAAAATTTTGAAGCTTCAATCGTTGGCCATTTTTTACTTTTAAAAAAAACAATAACTTCAAATTCATTTTTTGGTAGCTTAGTTTTAGTTATGTTTTCTTTTTGTTTAGTAATGTTTGTATTAGGTACTAATGCTTGTTCAGTGCTTGTTTCACGCTTGTTTAGAACTTGTTTAGAGCTTGTATCAAAAATGAGCATCCTAATTTTGCTCCCTTTATAGGGGTTATGAGAAGGCAAATAATGTATGTAGTTCCAACTATGTAATTGCTTAAGGCAGCGATGATAGGTTGCTTTTGATCCAATTTTAGATTGCAACATAATTTCTTGTCTATCGATATAATATTCTTTAGGAAACCGGTTAACGTTCCAACATTGAAATAGTGCCATATATAAACTGACATGTGTTGGGTTTAATCGCTTATCTAAATAGAATATTTGAAATATTGAATTGAGATGTTTTATATAGTTCATAAAGCGTTTTAAATGGTATTGTCTACACGGTTCTTATCCATTACCTTTTGAATTTCTGCGGCATCATAGTATATAATACCTCCAACCTTTGTAAAAGGAAGGGTACCATTTATGCGGAGGTTCTGTAATGTACCTGGACTAATTTTGAGTAAATCCATGAGTTCTGAAGATTTTATATATTTCTTCAGTTGGCCCTGTGATTGTTTACTTAAGATGTCCTTAATTTCAGCGAGTAATTCTAATTTAAATTCTCTTAAATCATCTGTTGTGATTATAGTGGCTGGCATAATAAAAGGGTTTTAAAGAAAGAGACTAAAAAAAGGTCTTTAAACATTTTGATAGTCTCTATTCTGTTGATTTGACTTTCGTTATGCAAATTTGTGAGGGATTATTCTATGGTCTTCAATAGTTTATCCAGAGATGGGAGTTTTTTTTAATATAAGTTTTGAATAGTTTTGTAGATGAGAAGGGCGAGTTCAATAAAGGTATTGCCCTATTTTGTATTAAAAATAATGGAGTTTTTTAGCAGATATGGTATTCCCAACTTGGGGGAAACTTAGGATTATTCATCCGAATCCTTAAAGCGTTTCAGAAGTACTTTTGTCAACCAATCTAAAAATTTTGTTTGACTGTTTTTTCTAGCTCTTATTTCTATAAAAGTGTGATAGTAATTACCGAGTTCGATGTTAAATACCTGTTCAAACATAGAGGCTAATTCCTTAATATCGGCAGTTCCGCTATTTATGGATCCGCTACTATGCAGAGCATAAATTAACTCCGTTAATTCTGTTTTGCTTCCTGTCCAGAAAAGTTTTGAAGATGTTTGCTTCATTGTCTTATTTTTTGTGTCTTTATGAGATTGTAATTTTTCAATTTCTTGTTGCAGGTAAACAATCAACATATCATAGGCTATAATTGTGGCTACTGTGGTGTCTTGACACGTAGAAAACTGGTCATCAATAAAAAAGTGAAAGAATTCAGTTGGCAATCGTAAATCAGATTTGCCTCTAATAAAATATTCTTCATCTAGTGTCGTAGCCCCTCTGCGATAGTAGTGATAGAACTCTAAATTATCATTGAAAAAGACTTGTAATTTATTGATGTGATTATTTAAATATTCTATTTGGTATTTGGAGCTACTTCTAGGGCGTTTACTTTCTATATTAAAGAGCCTAACGTAATAAATCAATCGACTGAATATTTGAGGTTTTATATGCTTAAAAAAACTAATTTCTTCATGTTTTGAACTAAACCCTTTTTTTAGGACACTTTTTCGGAGTTTCTTAATACATTTTTCAGCTTTAGCAATGCCATTTTCGGCTTTGTATAATATATCATCAGTACGGGACTCCAAAGACTCCACCGTTGTTTCAAATTCTGATATTAATTCTTGATACTTCATAACTATACAAAGCCATGTGTTTCATTTTCAACGACATTCTAGTAATCCCAAAAGTTCCAAAGTGTAATTGTCTGAAGCTTGTATATAGGCATATTTCTCTTCTACCACAGCACCAAGTTTCTTTTTCTCAAATGAAGCGGTTAGTCCCAAATCAATGGTTTTAAATTTTAATTGAATGGCCCTCTTAAGCGTTTGATACAATAATTGTCTGTAAGTCTGATAGATTTTAAGGTAATCATAG
This sequence comes from Winogradskyella vidalii, assembly GCF_013403955.1. Lineage (GTDB taxonomy): Bacteria > Bacteroidota > Bacteroidia > Flavobacteriales > Flavobacteriaceae > Winogradskyella > Winogradskyella vidalii. The sequence goes on from NZ_JABFDG010000008.1 coordinate 61,050, forward strand.
TCCATACCGACTAAGGACGGAACATAGGTTTGAGCGTTATTTTTATAGCAAAACATTACTCCAATGATTTTGTTTAGTTGTTCAGGATGATGTATGAGTATAAATTCCCAATTGGGATGATCAGACATGTTTTTGAACAATTTTATAGGGTACGGAAAGGTATTTAGTCCAAGGTTGTTTAAGCGGACATTATTATACAGTAAATGAACTTGGCTGAGTTGGTGAGCATTGAGTGTTGGCAAAATTGATATCTCTAACGAGGGTTCATAAGCTAAAATGTCTTTCCTCAAATGTTTTCTGTTTTTTGAGGAAAGTCTAGCTATATAAGTTTCAATGGCTTCATTAGCTCTTAAATTAATACGACATGAATTTGGCATTTGTATTCTCACAAAACCCTGACCAAGAAAATAACGATTTAAGCTATCGTTCATACTAAAATCCCGAAGCACAATCATTTTAGAATTATAGCGCTGTTCCAATGTCTCTAAAGTTTGCATTAGCATATGTAGAGCTTCTTGTTTACTCGGATGATTGTCGTTGATATAGAGGTGATTACCCTCAGTGAATAAACATCCTAAACTTAAAACGTTTGAGGTCATGTAATAGGAATCTGATTTGCGCTTTTCTTCAAGAGTTTTAGACGCAGTAGCGTTGGCTAGCATATCATCCTTCCAAAGCGATGAGGAAATAAAAGTGGCTAAGACCGGATGCTTTTGCGCATCACAAACAATGAGATACCAGAAATTCCAATTATTTTCTTCTAACATATTATTTCTAAATGTTTTCTCTAAAAATTGAAGTCCGTCCCAATCTTGAATACCACAGTCCCCAACCAAGTTGTTCCACATTTGTTTATCAATTTTTGAAATAGAAGTTTCTAATTGTAAGCTTAGATTTTTACTTATCGTTTTTTCAGTCTTAATTGTTGATTTTAATTTGAAGGCTTGATGTACGCGATGTAAGTCTGTATGTGTTTCTTCAAGTGCTTTAGGGAGATGATAAACCATAGCATCCACCAAAGCTTTAATTTCTGTACGTTGGTTATGTCTAGATATCGTAATCCGTACACCTGTGTTTTTTACGGGTACAGCAGGAAATAGGCCTAAGTTGACGTAAAATCCTTCCTTCATCAAACGATTGACAAAATTATACCCCGTTTTAGGCATACCAGTTCCAATGAAGAATACTGGTGACATATTTTTGTCAACAACAGGTAAATCTGTCTGCTCTAATAAGTCGTTAAAATATTGAATTCTTAATCTTAAGTCGTCTTGAAGCCTATATATCTCTGGGGATAAATGAATTTCTGCAGAAGCAGTGGCTGCTGCAACAGATGCCGGTTCTAGTTGCGCAGAGAAGGTCAAAGGCCCGCCAAAGGTTTTTATGTCTTTGTGCATTTTTTTGTTAGAGCAGACTAATACGGATCCACTGGCACCAAAGGTTTTACTCAAGGTTCCAAACAAGAGCATATTTTCTGAAAGCGCATCGATTTCATTCATAACGTAACCTGTTCCATTTTTTCCAATCCAGCTCATACCATGGACATCGTCAAAATAGAGATGCAATTGCGGATATTTTAAGCTTAAAGCTTTTAAATCTTTTATCGGAGCAAAATCACCAAACATGGAATAAATACCATCTGCCATATACCAAATCTTTTTGCGGCTATTGGTGTATGATTTTATTTTATCCTCCAACATGTTTAAATCATTATGACGTATCATGTCTATAGGGACACTTCTTGTTTTTAATACTTTAGCAGCACTTTGCACACTCCAGTGCACTTGATGATCTAAAATAATGGCATCCTGATCTTTTACAGCACTCGGAATAACACCAAGATGGCCTAAAGTACTATTCTTAGTAATCACAACGGGATGTTGATACATTGCAGAAACGTTTTCTTCTAATTGTTTATAGAGCGGATTAGAAATGTATGATTTAGATAAGGGAAATTGCGTGCCGTATCTGCGAATAGCATTAATAGCAGCTTCTTTTAATCTCGGATCTTGCTCTAAACCTAAATACCCCGTTGTACCAAAATGATAGAGATTTTGGTTCTTTACACCAATAGTTCTGCCCGAAAAATGGTCTCCTTCAGCATAGAGATGGAGTACACCTTCATCTATGGCATCTGTAAATACATTATTAACAGTGTCTAGGAAATTATTGTGTTTAATTTTTGCCATCGTAATTTGTTTTGCAATTAATTTAATAGCTTTTATTTAAAATTGAATAAATACGCATCTGCTAAATCCTTTTAAGGCAACTGTTAATCCTTTGTAGATAATGATTAATCCATATTGACTAATGATAGTTAAGTGAGGTACAATTGTTATATTGATTATTTTGTAAATTTATATTTATCAATAACCAGTTTTCTTAATCATTATGTCAATAGCACTTGAAAATGAGTATGCTACATATAATATTGTTAATGGAATCTTGTATGTAACCTATCGCAAAGATGTTATATTAGATTTACCTGCGGCCGTGTATGTTGTTAAGGACCGACTTTCACTTCATGAAGGTCTTTTTCTGCCAGTGCTATGCGATGTACGTCAAATTAAAGAAATCAATAAAGCTGCAAGAGTGTATTTAGCCATTGAAGGTTCTACATTAATTAAAGCTGTAGCTTTTATTGTAGAATCGCCTGTTTCAGATATGTTGTCTAAATTCTATCTACGTACCAGTAAACCTCCAATTCCTACAGAAGCATTTACGACTATGGAACAAGCGTTAATTTTTTTGAATCAATATAAATGATTTATGCAGCAGTTATGGTTATAGGTCATACCTGTTGGTGATATAGAGGACGTAAACCGATTCAGATGGATTATGTTATAGCGCAAAGAATGAAACTTATTAATCAAATGCTTTTAGAAATGGCATCTGGTAATTTCTTCTATCGCATCGAACGTTCCAAAGAAAATGATGAGCTTGAAGCGCTTGTTGTAACTTTAAACATGTTGGCAGAAGAAATTCAAGATACAATCATTCATCAAGGGTTTACAAATACTGAAAATACGCTTTTAGACATTGTTCAAATGAGTTTTATTCTAGACTCAGAAGGACGTATTCAAATGGTTAATCAGCAGGCATGTAATGTTTTGTCGTACTTGTATGAAGATTTTATAGGTAACTATTTTGAGGTTTTTATAGCGAAATCTTCTATTCAGAAATGGAAAAAGACCTGGAAGCAAATTAGAAAGAAAGCGTTTTTTGATACCGCCATGTCCTTAAAATTTAAATCCAAAGGAAATCTACTCATTCCTAAAAATGTGTATATCACAACTTTTAAAGGACTCAATACTAAAAATAGTAGGACACTCATTTCAGTTATTCATCGTTCTAATTTTCAAAAACAATTAGACGCAAGTTTAAAAGCGCGAGTTATTAAAGACAGTAAGTCGGGTGTCAACTCCAAAAATAAAACGTCCAAACCAAAACTTAGATTAAGCTTCGAAGATATCCGTAAAATAAGAGAAGGACATGACATAATAATCAATAATTTAGATACTGAGCTGCCGTCTTTAAGAGATTTTGCCTTGCAAATAGGGACTAATGAATTTAAACTGAAGTATGGTTTTAAGGAATTATACGGCACCACCGTGCATCGGTTTTTAATGCAAGAACGGTTGAGAAAAGCTCAAATGATGATACAATATAGTGATGTGTCGCTTAAATCAATTGCTTATAGGGTAGGTTTTAAAAGTATGCCTCACTTTTCAAGAGTGTTTAAGAAGCGTTATGGGTATTCTCCAAGTGCATTGAGAAAGAATTCTATCTCTAATGATAAGTAATAATTTCGTTTGTATTTATATATAATCCTTTAGAGTAAAGGGCTTATCCGTTAAAAATCAAAATTACTTAACACCTTTACCATATCAAAACAAAAGATATGAGATCGGTTTCATCAATACTAAGATACATACCAAATTTATCTAAACTTTTATATATTCTATTATTCGTTTATGCAGCGAGCAGTAAACTACTAGATTTTCAAAATTTTCAAACGCAATTAGGGCAGTCACCAATCCTTGGAGCCTTTGCCATTCCAGTAGCCTACGGGATCATCATCATAGAGATACTTACCTCTCTACTGTTAGCCTTAGGAAAAACAAGAATTATAGGGTTATATGCAGCATACATACTCATGGTAATGTTTACTGCATACATAGTAATCATCCTCAACTTCACTTCTTTTACACCTTGTTCATGCGGTGGGGTTTTGGAAGATTTGAGTTGGACAGAACATTTTATATTCAATTGTGCGTACATAGCCCTAGCGCTATGGGGTATCTTTTTATCTGAAAAAATCTCTAAAACAAAACTAGCTCTCAGGTTATTACCAATGTCTTTAATTGCTGTATGTCTAATGGTTGGCCTTTATCTCCTCTCTGATAATACAATGAAACGAAACAATGCATTCCAAAGAAAATACATACCACATGCCCTGTTAGAAGACGGTAATTTCACTCTGGAATCTAATTCTTTTTATATCGCAGGTAGTCATGAGGATATCATATATCTCGGTAATCATTTCGCCCCACTATATCTAAAAGCTATCAATACGCAGTCAAAAACAACCCAAGACATCAAAATAGAAATTGAAAATTACCAACTACCTTACAAGAGGGTGAGAATCGAAGTCAAACCTCCACACTTTTTTGTTGGTGATGGGACGGTGCCTGTGCTTTTTAAAGGAGCAATTGCCGACTGGAAAGCACGCCTTTTTTCACATGACAAGGCCTATTTCTATCAGTACAAAATCATGGATAGTGCCTCAATAGCAATTTTAACAACAAGTACTAAAACCAATGCCAATACACTAGGAATATTAAAATCAAAAAAAGACAGTACACAACTTAGTCTTCACCCATCTATCTTAAAACAACAAATTAATGGAACGTTTGACACCGATGGGTTACTACTATGGGACGAGCAAAACCAAAGTATAATCTACGTATACTATTATCGTAACCAATATATAATTGCAGATAAACAACTATCAAATAGCACTGAAGGTAAAACCATAGATACCATAAGTAAAGCCCAAATAGATGTAGCTTATTATCCCAATAAAGCGGAATACAAATTAGGCAAATCAATTATGGTAAATCGCTTTGCATCAATTTATGGAAACAATTTGTATGTGAGTACTGATAGATTAGGAAAATATGAGGAGGAAGATATCTTAAGATCAGCCAGTATCATCGATCAATATGATATTAGAGACAATTCATACATAAAAAGTTTCTACTTCTATCACCAACCAAATAAAAAATTAAAGGAATTCAAAGTTAAAAACGACAGGGTTATAGGTTTAGTAGATAACCAACTATGGATTTACAAAATCAAATCAGAACACCTAAAAAAATAGAGATATACTGCGCAGTATCAGGAGAAAGACTGAACACCTGAAATATAGTAGGTCGTAACATAAATTTTTAAATTATGAAAACAAAAATCATTAAAACAGCTTTACCATTTATGGTATTTATGTTGGCAATAGTATTTGCTTTTGCCACAGAGAAAATCGCATCCAACGAGGATGAGGCTTTTGTAACTGGTTATATCATGCAAAGTGGTTTGTGTGTGCCAACCACTAAACAATGTGACCAAGTAAATTTGTACCCTTGTAATTTCAATGGTGAGCAGGTATTTGAATTGAGAGACAGTGCTACGAGCTGTAGTATTCCCTTATTTCATAGTCAAGAGGATTAGTGGAAGTTGAATGGAGTGAATTATTCACTCCATTCTTTTTTTAAAAAGGAGTCAAACCAATTTTTTATTTGAAGCGATAATGTAATTTGGTTCCTTTTTTTTACCAAAAAGTGACCTTCATCTTTAAACAATAATAACTTACCATGTTTATTCAGTCTTTTCATAGCCATAAACATGTAAATCCCTTGTGCCCAATTAGTGTTAGAATCTTTCTGCCCATTCCACAATAATAGTGGAGTACTCATCTCTTCAACTAAATTAATCGGGGAATTATCTCGATACTTATCTTTTATTAAATAATAGGGTTTAGCCATCCGGAATTGCTGATTTTCTATCCTCCATATTTGATCCTTTCGCCAATCCCATCCAATATCATGATACCAACTTACCAAATCGCTTACAGCCGCACCAGCGACCGCAGCTTTAAAGAGATCACTACTTGTCGCTATATAATTAACTTCATAGCCTCCAAAAGAATGACCTATAATACCAATACGCTCCTTATCAATTGGGAATGCCCTTATGACCTCTTTTACGGCTGATGTGACGGATTCTAAAGCTGAAACCCCAGGTTGACCATCGATGTATTTTACAGTTGGTATCATTATAAAGTAGTCATTAGTGATGTAGTTTAACTTGTTAAAACCTGTCATTTCCTCTAGACCAGGAGCCTTGAACATCAAATCATATGTTCCAAAGCTTTCATAGGTTTTAACTATCATAGGGTAACTCTTGGTCGGATCGAAATGTGAGGGATAAAATAACAAGCCTCTAAGAGTATCATTTTTATGGGCATAACTAAAAATTGTTTCTTCACCTAAATCATATTCTAATAGTTTAGGATTGCTTTGAAATAATAATTTTTCCGTTTCATCATTTAGATTATAAGAATGAACACTTGGTGGATAATTATATTTGCTTTTTTTAAAAACAATATGCTCGCCTTGGGCTGCAATTAATAAATTATCACTCAATTTCGAACCATAATAAATCGTATCTATTGATTGTGTGTCAGAACTCCAAACAGAATAACCAGTCTGTAGATCCTTACCAATCATATTAAAAATCAATGATTGTTTCAACGAGAAAGACAAACCAGCATAACTTCTCAAGGCATTTACAAAATCGGAATCGTGTCGTCGAGAGTCTTTACTAATCCTATAACGTACTTGATCCTCGCGGCCTCTGGTAATACGCTTTTTCAATCCCTCCTGAGTTGGCACTAACCAAACATCATATTCATCATATAAAATGATATATCTATCGTCATCACTCCAGCCTGGACTCCCATAAGGTGAAAAATCTCTAGAGCCATGTATATTTAAATTCTCAAACGAGACACTCAATTCTTTGGTAAGATTAGTTTTCTCAGCAGTATTAGTGTCATACAACCACCAATGTTGATTCTTAAAGTAAGCAACATATCGTCCAGTTGAAGAAATGGAAACATCGCCTTGCCTATTGTATTGATTTTCAACTAAAAGATCTTTTTTACCTGTCTTTAAATCCTTAACAAAAATATTGACATCCTCAAATTGTTTATAGAGCGGTTCATTCAGTAGCTTGTTATAAACTAAAGCAAACGAATGATTTGGATGATACTTAGTCGAAGGCGTATCTACATTGGTAACTTCTTGTAATGTGTTTTCAGTCAAATTCCATAAGGTTAAAAAATACTGATTCTCATGTGAATTGTAATAAGCCATTTTAGGATATATCCAAGCATCTTTTGTGTCCCATATTTCCAACTCTAAATTTAAAGAGGTCTCTTTTTGTTCCTTCAGAATGCGATAAAAAAATACAGATTCACCATCATCTGATAACTTTATTTCCTGATGTGTTAGTGAATATTTAGGAAACTGCTTCTCAAAAGCCTCGGTACCCATAACGTAATGCAAACCGTTTGAATGTTTAGAGTGTATAGCTATAGGTTCTTTGTCTGATTCAATAAATACCAAAGACGTTCCATGCGTATTCCACTGCAATTGACTAAAGCTATGTGCCGCGCTAGAAGTAACAACTTCAGTATCACGGTTATTTAAGTAACGGATAGATACTTCCTTGCCATCTCCTAACTCAGTATTTAGAGCTAGTATGGAACTCACTGGATGCCATGCAAATTCCTTAATCCTTTCTATTTTTATCTCTTCAAAACTTTCAAGATCCATAATTAAAAGAGTACTTTCAAAATTATTGGTTTGCTTCTTAATGCTTAAATAATCACCTTGTGCATCAAACTCAAAATTTATAACTCCTTCATAAGTAAAAACTCTATCATCGCTCAGGGACATTAATTCCAAATTATGATTAGGTGACAAAAGGCCAAGCCAGGTACTAGTGACATTAAAGTCATGTTTAAAACAATCACCTAAGTTTTTGGTCTGATGAGTTGATGTATTTAATAACAAATAAGAATCTGGTTTTTGGTTATGTATAGATTTTACAGTTACCCAATTACCGTCATTACTTAATTTTTGTATAAAAACATCTTTGGTCCATAACGTATCTAATTCTGACTTATAACGTCCATTTTGACCCCATAACCCAAAAGAGCCGCTTATAAATAGAACTACAAAAATTATACTTTGAACAAAAGCACCCTGCAACACTTTTCTTAAACTAAAAGGAACCTTCATAAATTAGTAACCGGTATTTTGTGGTAATAAATTGGGATTCATTAGTAATTCCAGCTCTGGAATAGGTAACCAATGATCACGTGATTGCCAATTTGGCTTTACATTTATTAAAACATTTTCTGCTTCACCAAATCGCTTTAAATCAAACCATCTGTGTCCAAACTCTGTAAAAAGTTCATGCCTCCGTTCTTCTAAAATAGCATTCGACAACTCCACAGTAGATAAACCAGCATAAGCTTCTAAACCAGCTCTAGCTCTTACAATATTCAAATCTTGCTCAGCTAGTTCTGTATTGCCCAACCGCATCCGTGCTTCAGATCGTATCAAATACTGCTCTGCCAATCGAAACACAATGGAATATTCTAAGCTAGTTCCAGTGTTTTCAATTTGCTTATACTTAAAAGGTGCGTACCAATTTTCACTGCCATTTGTAACGGTTCGTATCCAATGTTGCAACCTTAAATCACTCGCTTCAAATGAGGAAACAAGAGATGGATTTAATGACATTAAATACGGTGGTCCAAAAATAAAGTAGAATGAAATTGCTTCATTTGTATTATCCCCAGCGTTTTTAGGCTTCAACTGCAGTATAGCAGAGCTACTGTTTTTTAAAAACGCATCTTCAACACTCTCAAGATGGAATAAATCCGTAGTGTTAATAATCAAAGAACTCTCATTGACCGCATCCTCCCATCGCTCCAGGTAGAGATAAATCCTTGCCAAAAATGCTGAGACAACAAAACCATTAGCCCTTATCCTCTCACCTGAAACATCCGCACTTTCTAATAACAACTTAGCTTGTAAGAGATCTTCCAAAATATGGTCATAAACCAAATCTTTTGATATGCGAGCCACATCCTGATTAATTAAGTAATCTGTTGTTTCAATGTATGGTATGTCGTTAAATAAATTAACAAGATAAAAATGCGCCAAAGCTCTTAAAAAAAGTAACTCTCCTTTCAACTCCTCTTTTATAGTCGAATTTAATCCTGTTGAGTCCTCAATACCTTCCAGCAATAAATTGGTCATATATATAACTTCATAACCACCAGACCATACGGTATTAACAACACTATTATTCGCAATGATTTCGTGAGAATAAAAAGGATAGATATCAGAATTGATATCTGAATAATAATCTACTTCATCGCTATAAAAGCCCATCAAAACATTCATGCCATAGAGATTGCCAGTCAGTAAAACCTCATCTCTTAACTTAGCATAAACGGTGCTGACAGCTGCATTAACTGTGGATTCATCTTCAAAAACAACTTCCTTGGAGATTTGACCTCTAGGGGAATCCACTTCTATAAAATCTTCACACGTTAATAGCATTAGACAAGCTACTAAACAAACAATCTTGTCATTAAATTGGTTACGGATATACTGTGTCATAATAATATTTTTTTTATAGTTTTATTCTTACACCAAATGAAAAGCGACGTAAAGGTGGTGTAAACCCTGAAATCTGTTCTGGATCACCACTTCTTAATTTTGAAAATGTCAAGAGGTTCTGCCCCTGCACATATAATGTACAATCAATTAAAGGCAACTCTTTTAAGGGCAACTTATATGAAAGAGATAAAGATTTTAAGCGAGCAAAAGATACATCCGTTACTACACCACTACTTTGCCTAAATCTAGAGTAGGCAATCACAGCTGCAGCATTAGCCCCAGAGGTATAAACTTGCATATCAGCTGTGTCACCAGTTTCTTGCCATTGATTTAAAACACTTTTTGGTTGGTTTCTTGAAGCCCCTGGATAATTTGTGCCAAAGAGCTCATTAAAACCGTCCTTCCTTACAAATTGAAAAAGAATATCTAAATTCCATTGCTTATATCTTAAATTATTACCTATACTTCCATAAAACTTAGGTGTAAAATCAGAAATATGTTGCTGGTCCTCTGGTGTTATTATACCATCATTATTATAATCTTCAAATTCAAAAATCCCCGTTTCTGAGTTCACTCCAAGCAAATGATAACCTTTAGTAATAGTCAAAGGTTCCCCAATTACAAGCTGATTGACATAAGTGGACTCCTCTAAACCTTCAAAAGAGGTAAGCTCGTTTTTGGGTATTGTAAGGACGGCAGAAGTTTTCCAGTTAAAGTCCTCTTGTTGATAATTAATGGTTTCCAAGCTTAACTCGAACCCTGTATTTTCAACCGTAGCATCCAAATTAGAATTGATGGAATTAAATCCAGTAGTACCTGGTAGTGGTATCCCTAAAAGCTGATTACTAGATAGATTGTTATAATAAGCCAACTCTAACCGCAAATGATTTTGAAAAAAACTTGACTCAACTGCCAATTCAAACTTTCTGCTCTTCTCCCAAGCATAAAACGGATTGTATAATCTTGAGGGCACAAGTCCAATATTACCATCATAATTGCCATTGGAAATAGTAAATGTATCTAGGTATTGATAATCACCTATTTGGTCATTTCCGGTGGTTCCATAACTCCCTCTTAATTTACCAAAGCTTAACCATTTCAAATCCTTTAAAAAGGGTTCCTCCGAAAATATCCATGCTAATCCTAATGCATCAAAATTTGCAAACTTATTACCTGTACCAAATCTACTAGAGCCATCACGTCGTCCTGTTAAGTTCAAAATATACTTTCCCTTCCAATTATAATTCAACCGTGTGTAGAGTGCTTGATAACGATATTGACTACTACTCTCATTTAAGATGCGTAAGGTGTTGGCGGCGCTAAAATGACTAATCAAACTATTATTGGGATAACCAAATCCATAAATAGCAAAAGATGATTGCTCTCTGTGCTGCAAAGTAGCACCTAAGGTCATACTAAGTTGCCCTCCTCCTATGGTATAAAGAGCATTCAATTGAGGCTCAAAAATCCAAGACTCTCGTTCACCAATATTCTTTAAAGCGCTTGAAGCAGCACTTGTAAGTCCGTATGCAGGGTTAAACCTAGTATGGGGATTTAATTGCTCCTCTACAAAGTCAGAACTATTATACCCCAAATTTGCCATCACATCCAACCCCTTAACTAGTGTATAAGTTAAAACGGTATTAGCCATAAAATTTTGAGATTCGTTTTCATAAGTCCTCTCTAAATCAGCATTAGGATTTTCCCATGTTGAATTCTCCCAATTTAAATTACCCATAGAATCATATAAAGCTGGTGCATTTGGAGAAAGCAACTTAGCTTTAGCACTTAAGTCTGTTGTAGGTAAAAAATTGCTGTCAGTTCCATAATTTGCTGAAAAACGAAAACGAAACTTGTCTTCTTTTGTTCCATGGGATAATGTGGTATAAACAGTTCCTCTTTTGTAATTAAAATCATTGGCAAATACAGTTGTCTCATTCATAAAACTACCCCCAATATTAAATCGAGTACGCTCACTACCTCCGCTAATTGATGCATTTACACTACTGTTAATAGCCGTATTACCTAAAAATTCTTGCTGCCAGTCCGTATAACGATTCTCATCCCAAGTACCATTCACATCATAAGCATTCATCGGATATTCTGTCAAACCATCTTGTGCGTATGCCTCTCGTCGCATAGATAGGTATTCCTGCGTATTTAATAAATCCAAGAGTCTAGTCGCTGTCACCATGGTGTTTGATGCATCAATAGAAACTGTTGTTTTTCCGGTATTACCTTGTTTTGTAGTTATTAAAACTACACCATTAGCACCTCTAGAACCGTATATCGCTGTGGCATCAGCATCTTTCAACACCTCTATCGAGCTAATAGAATTAGGGTCTAAAGTATTTAGGGGATTGATATTATTTCGCGGTAAAACTAATCCATTAAGCGTTTGATTCCCTAAACTACCAGTATCAAAAGGCACTCCATCAACAACATATAAAGGGTCATTTCCCGCGGCAATACTATTTTGACCCCTAATGCGTACCGTATAGCCTCCTCCAGCCAAACCAGTAGTAGACACAATGTCCAATCCTGCTACCCGGCCCTGTAAAGCATCTAAGGCGGTATTTACAGGTTGCTTTTCTATAACTTTTGCATTAACCTTAGCAATACTCCCCGTACGCTCTCTATCTTTTACAGCGTAATACCCCGCATTAAGCACCACAGCATCAAACGCAGTAACATCCTCCTGCAACTGTACATTAATCACGTGTTGGCCATCAACCGGAATAGTCTGACTTAAAAAACCTAAATACGAAAAGACCAAGATATCATCAGCGCTAGCATTGATACTATAGGTGCCATCAATTAACGACGTAGTACCTTTATTACGGCCTTGTATAGATATAAACGCCCCAGAAATAGGAAGTCCTGCGCTGTCGGTAATTTCACCCTTAACTTCAATCTGTCGCTGTTTTGTGGGTTGTAATGCCTTTTTACTAATGGTAATATAAGTGTCGTTAGTCGTTGTGATCGTATAATCCGATTCTGGAAGGCATTGTGATAATAACGTCATAACCTTAATCACTCCGCTTTTGAGTGGGATGTTAGGGACATCGTTAAATATGTCAGACTGATAAATAAAGGTACATTCTGTTTGTTGTCCTATCAGTTCCAACACCTCATAAATACTCATAGTCTTATCAGAGGCGATGGTCACTTTCGCGTTTTGCGAAAAAGTAGCCCTTGGTGCAAGACTAAAAGCAGTAGTGCAGAATAGGAGGAATAAAGTTTTCATGAGGAACATCGACATGCCTTTCCATCGAAAGAAATGCAAGCTTGTAAATTTAATTTGCATAAATTTGTGCGTTAATTGGTTTAAAACCGGTTAATGTATAAAGGGGATTTAGCTGAGTACTGTCCAGGTAGTAGCTTTATCCCTTTTCTTATTTAATTGTAATCGTCTTGTTTTTTATCTCATAAGCATTTATAAATTGTGTGTTTTTAATTCCGTTTAGTAGAGTATTAATATTGTGTTTTCTATTTAGAAGACCACTGAAACGGACGTCTTTAAGGTCATCAGACGCAAAGGATATATCCACATCATACCATCTAGAAAGCACCTTCATAATGTCCTGTAAAGAGGTATCTTTAAAATTAAAGTAACCCTTTACCCAAGCCACATGGTGATCTACATGCACTATAGACTTAGTCAACTGGCCTGTTCTCAAGTCTATTTTGGTTTGCTCTGTGGGGATTAATTGGGCTAAGGTGTGGTTTATACCAATAGTTATGCGACCTTCAACCAAGGTGGTATACATATAGGACTCGTCATTATAGGCTTTTATATTAAATGCGGTACCAATAACGTCCACTTCTTGTTGTTTGGTGAGCACTTTAAAATGACTACCCTGATGCTCGGCACTAGGGGACACGTCAAAGTAAGCCTCGCCATAGACTAACTCAACAATGCGAGGCGCTCCTTCAACAAAATTTACAGGATATTTTAGTTTGCTATCTGCATTTAACCAGACTAAAGTACCATCAGATAATGCAATTTGATACTGCCCACCTCTAGGAACGGTGAGGTAATTAAAAGCCAATTTAGAAGGGGTAGTGGCCTTGGTATACGTTAAGCGCTCGCCATTACTTTTAACTACGTCATTTTCATAGGGGATATCCTGTTCAAGAGCTATATCTACACCATCGTCAAGGGTTAAAATGGCTTTATCCGTTCCTGCTATAATCGGTAGCGGTTCTACCTCCAAAAGCGTGGTGTTAGTACGATTATGAAGTACTATATAGGTTAACGAGACTAAAGGAATCACCACAGCAGCCACTTTCATAAAAGTAGACATAGAACGACGCTTTCTAGGTTTTAATTTATAATCACCAGAGATGCTTTGCGCTACGTTTTTCCAATCCGCCTCCTTATCAATTTGGTTAAGGAGTTCTAAATTTTCTTTAATGGCTTCGTTAGACAGATGTTGTTTAATATGCGTCTTAGCATCATCTGAAAACAAATCAGTTGCTTCCAAATCTTCTAAGCCTTTATTTTCAAGTAGAGCTTTAGATAGTTTCTTGCTGAGTTTAAATAGGTCTCTAAAAATTGTCATGTTAAACCGTGGGTTATAACACCAAAACGACAAAAATTAAAAAGAGGGTGTAAAAAAGAATTAAAAAATATTCAGAAGGCTGCCAAGAGCTTGCCTTAGCTTCTTATAAGCAATACGCTTTTGAGATTTAACAGTGTTTTTACTTATAGAGAGTTCTTCAGCGATTTCTTTATTAGTATAGGCATTTAGCGTTAACCTAATAACAGCTTCACTTTTTTTGGGTAGTTGCTTTATAGCGGTCTCTAACTGGGCATAGGTATCTGTAAGTGTTAATTGGGTATAGAAAAAGTCATCACTTACCATGTGGTCAAAGTCAATATCTGGAGATTGCACCATACTTTTATGATATTTACTTTTCAGATAGTCCAAACAGCGGTTTTTAACGGCTTTATACAATAATGCTTTTATCGCATAAAAATTAGGGTATGAGGTGTCGCGTTCCCAGATCTTAATAAATACCTCTTGTACAACATCCTTAGCCGCATCCATATCATTGAGATATTTGTTGGCAAATAAGCACAACGAAGGGTAGAGGGTCTCAAAAAGTGACTTCAACCCATCCAAATTTTTGGGGTGTACTTTGCCTTCAGACATAATGCATTGGTATTACCAGGAAATTTTAAAAGATTTCCTTTTAATAAAGAGTACCAAGCGTTTTTTAGATAAAACTTTCCGAAATTTTTGAATTTTAAAAAGAGTAAAAAAAATAGGCGTGAAACTCAACTTATCGACTAGAGGTACTGGTATACCGTGCAGAGATAAGAGAGCTCACGCCCGGGACGTGAGCCTATCTACTTATCATCTCTCTGCAAAAAATTACCAGTTTTCTAGACGAGATTCCAAGCGATGGCTTCAAATATTTTTAAATCGAAGACTCGCAAATGTATGTAATATGATCCAAATATAATAAAAAAATATATTAGTGGGTATAAGTACCCACAACTTTTTTCATGAAACTTTTGACCTTGTTACCTTAACAAGAATGTAAGAATGCATCCAGGTAAAAGCACCTTTTTAGTATTAATTGGTTTACGATTGAGGGAACTAAGAATCGATCGTAAATTGAGTTTACGTCAATTGGCAATGCGCTGCGATGTTGATTATAGCGATATTGGAAAAATAGAAAAAGGAAATAGGAATATTCAATTGACAACAATTTTAGAGTTGTCAAAGGGCTTAGAAATCCACCCAAAAGAATTATTTGATTTTAAGTTAGAAGATTTATCTTGCAAATAAAAGCTATTGGAAGAGAAGCCGTCTAAAAACTACGCCAACCATATTATTATAATACTAATAATTTTAGCCATTATTTCTTGTATAATGGTGGTATGGAAATATACAAGCTAAAATTAATTACGTTCTCTTTTTCCATTGTTTCGAAAAGTCGTCTTCTTCGGCGCCTAATGGAAAGAACACATGATTGAGACGTCGTGTTGTGTCTTGTTTTTAATGAACGGTCTTGTATATGAAAAGTAGCGGATTTTAAGCAATAACTTATCGGTTTAGAACAGACGTTTAATTTATTCATTTTCTTTCGATTAAGCGATTTTACCGCTATTTTTTATATACGTCTTTGTTGTATGTTGTGCTTTTTTAAATTCCAAAGAAATTCCTAACACTTTCCCATAAACTTTCTTTTTCCGTTACAACAATTTCACTTGGAATTACATTTACCTGTTTTTGTTCTTCTTTATTTGGGATATTCATTTGCTTTCCTAAATCATGACCTCTGTATCTCATTTCATTCTTAGCTAGACGTAAAATCTGCTCAATAAAATCATACTGCCCTTTCGGAAACCAAATAGGTATTATTCCATAATTCGTTAAGTAAGCATTCCTTTCAACTAATTCAGTCTCTTCTTCAGGCATTGCTTCAAGACAGAAATGAGCTGGTCTATCAATATCACCTGCCTTATTCATTTCATCCTTTATTGCTTTGAATACTTGCATTGTTCTATCTTGATAAAGACTACTTCCTAGAAACAATAAGTTACTCGTTTTATAATGATAGGATAGAATTTTCGGAATAGGTTTTTTAAGATCTAAATCAGTATTACCGTAAGTCTCGTCATATTGATTTTTTCCTAAAATACATTGTGTTGGCTTCTTAATATCACCATGCAATTTTATAATTGTTGTCTTATTAATTTCTGGATCCTCTAAAATATTAGTTGGATCGAGAACTTGAAGCTTATCGGGACCTCCTGTTTCAAATGCTTGTTCAATAAGATGATCATAATTTGTTGTAAGAATGGTGTCATTAAATAACTCACTAATTCGCCAAGTGGTGTCCGTCAATTTTCCTGTTTTGGAGAATACATCTTTTAGTTCTTGAATGAAGGCATCTCTAAAACCTTTGGCTTCAATTTCTTCAATGACTTCTTCGTATTTACCTTGATTAATTAAATCATCAACATGATCTGGGTTAATTCCAGATGTTTTTCCTTGTTGCCTTAGATGCGCATTCCAAGCAGGAAAACCACCATCAACAGATAATCCTGCGCCAATGAAAGGAACAACTGTTTTTCCTTCAAGACATTCCATGAGTTGTTCAAATCTTGACTCATTTTTGTCAAACCAATGTTCATCCCCAAATGTATCTGATATATGAGTTTTACTTAAAATTCGTTCTTGTTGCTCTTGCCTAAAAATTTTAAAAACTTGGTTATATGCTTCAGGGTCACCAGCGTAAAAAGCTTTACTAGGTTGTGATAAGCCTTCAAGATTATTATCAATTCTTATTAATTGGCCTTCGTCTCCATCTAACCATTCATTAAAATCTGAGAAATACTCGAATAATTTATGATTGTCTTCATCACACCAAATTTTCACTTCACCATTAAGAGATTTTGAAATATCATGATATGTCTTATCTAGGATACTCATGCAATTGATTTCTCAATTATTGTATTTGATAAAATAACTTTTAAATCTTCAGATTTTTTAATTTTTTCGCTAATTGAATTACAAGTTATCACTAACTCATTTAATTTTTCAACTATTCTATTTTGCTCATGAATTGGAGGGAGAGGAACAAGAAGAGATCGCATCGCTTTTAGTGAAACGTTCTTAATTGTAGTTCCAGTAGCAGCACCATATGCATATTCTAAAAAGTATTTTGATTTTATGAGTTGCCTTATGTATTCTTTGTTTACACCTTCAAACAAATTAAAATAACACGCACTTTTTCCTAACATGACTTTCTCATTGTTATAAAATGCAGTATTACCAATTGTTCCATTGATTGAAACTAAAACAGTTCTCTCGTTTAAAATTCTCTTATGTTTTTCAAATTCTGTTTGCGAAACTGTTTTGGTATTTGGTTTAATTTCTATGACGCCATCACTTAAATTATTCCCATTTACAAAGTAGTATTCATCATTAATCGAATAATTTGGAGTGCCATGGATTCCATCCCCAAGTAATGTTACTAAATCTTGTAATCTGCACCATGACCAATTATTTGGTATTTGAAAGGGAAGATTTTCTTCATCAATTGCAGGAAGTGGTTTTTGATTCCTGATTAATTTTTTCTTAATTAATCTTGTTCTCTCCTTGGCAATATTTTCAAGTAATTTATCTGCTGAATCATCATTAGGATTTTGTTTTACCAACTTTCCCATTATACCTAACTGTAAAATGTTTACCTTCAACTGTTCAATACTATCTTCTGTACAAAAAAGTGTATCAAAGTGAGTAGACATTCTTTCCCAAGCTAACTGAAATTCATCAGCATCTTTTGCTTGGGTTAGTGTTTCTAAAATGGTCTTTACTAATAGTTTATGAGTTTTAAGATTAGTTTCTCTTTCTCGTTCTAACTCATCGCATAATGACATAAGCTCATCAACTTTAGCCACTATGAGTTTTTGTTCTTTAAGAGGAGGTAAGCCAACTATGATTGGGTATATTTTTTTGCCAGATATTACAGGCTGAGCGGTTGCTTTTTGATTGACTTTTAGGTTTGTCCCCTTTAGTAACCATTCTAAAAAGTTAATGTCAATATTTGTTTCAGAAAAATGAGTGATAAAAGCATTATCGGTAACCCATGCATTTTTAGGAGTTATATGAACAGAACCACAATAGTAACCAACTCTACCAATGACTAGTGATATTTTATTAATATTGGCTTTATCATGATGACCTGTTATCCCATTACCACCAAATACTGGGACATCACCATTTTTGTTCATTTTTGATGAAGTCAGGCCATCACCAGATTTGATCCTTAAAATTTGATGTAGTCTAACAAAAATCCATTTTTTCGGCAGAATGTAAGGAAATTCATTGCTCTCAATTTCTTTCAAGGGGAGTGATTTTATCCCTTCATTTGTTCTTTCCTCTTCAATTCTTTTTAGTAACTCTGAGGCCGATTCGTAATCTGCACCTTGTGTAGTTAGCTTTCCTAGAAGTGCAAGACGGAGAATAAGACTTCTTAGATTCGATATTCCCTCAAGGCTAATGTTCTCAATACTTTTTACTCTTCCTTTGGATTTTATCCCCTGAGCATCAGACCAGACATCAAAACTCTTAATAATAGTATCTATCATACTCTATTCAGCTTTTAATGATTCAGATAGAATTGCTTTAAGCTTATCTCTTAGTAAATTAATTTCTTGTTGTTCTGCATTATATTTAGCTAATAACTCATCTGGGTCGTAATCAATAACTTCACCAACATGCGGATTGTCAATATCAAGATTATAATCTCTATCAATAATATCATCAATAGAAACTTTCCAAGCTTGTTCCGTTTGTTTTCTAGTTTTAAAACCATCTGCTTCATTTCCCCACCAATCAATTTCGGTTTGAAATTCTTCAAATCGCATCGGTTTGGTTTTATTATAATTCTTTATTCCTTCTGGATAAGGATGTTCGTAATACCAAATATGCTTAGTTGGTTTTCCTTTTGTAAAAAAGAGAATGTTGGTATTGATACTCGTATAAGGATTAAACACCCCTTTTGGCAATCTTACAATTGTATGTAGATTACATTCGGTCAATAACCTTTCTTTAATTCTGTTTTTAATGCCATCACCAAACAAGAATCCATCTGGTAGAACAACAGCAGCACGACCTTCATCTTTGAGTAAATGAATTATCAGCGTCATAAAAAGATCTGCGGTTTCGCGTGTTCTAAAACTAGATGGGAAATTGTTTTCAATACCATCTTCTTCCATTCCGCCAAAAGGTGGATTGGTAACAATAACATTTACGCGATCCTTTGGTTTATAATCACGTAACGGACGACTTAATGTATTATCGTGTTTTATTCTTACAGGAACATCAATACCATGAAGAATCATGTTTGTTGTACAAAGCATGTGCGGCAAAGCTTTCTTTTCTACACCATGAATAGATTCTTGCAATGTAATGGCATCATCAGGTGATTTTACAAAGTTTGTTCTTTTGTAGTCAATTACGTTAGTTAAGAATCCACCTGTTCCACATGCTGGATCGAGTACTGATTCTTCTAATTGCGGAGCAACTCTATCTACAATAAATGTGGTGACAGCTCTTGGTGTATAAAACTCTCCTGCGTTACCAGCACTTTGTAGGTCTTTAAGAATTTGTTCGTAGATATTTCCGAAAGTATGTCTGTCATCAGAAGTATTAAAGTCAATCTCACATATCTTATTGATTACTTGCCTAAGCAAAGTTCCTGACTTCATGTAATTATAGGTATCCTCAAATACATTTTGAATAACAGCTGCCCTCTGTCCTTGTTCTCCATCGAGGTTGAGCTTTTGCTGTAAAGTTGGAAACAGTTGATTGTTTACAAAGCCTAACAAAATATCACCAGTAGCACCTTCTTTGTCTTTAGCCCAGTTTCTCCATCTCAACTCTTCTGGAATAGGAGACTCGTATTCATCATCATCATCAAGGAGTTCTATTTCAGCTTCTCGATCATCAAATATTTTTAAGAAAAACAACCATACTAATTGGCTAATTCTTTGGGCATCACCATCTACACCAACATCTTTTCTCATGATGTCCTGTATGGACTTTATTATTCCTGATACATTACTCATGCAGTCGTTTTATTATATAATTCATTTTCTAATTCTTTTAATGCCGTTAGGTAAGCTTTTTTCCCACCAAACACTCCATTAATAATTTCAGCTGGAGTGCCTATATCTTTAAATTGTTTAAGTTTTAAAACTTTAGTGTTTTCAATAGTAGATAAGCCTTCATCTGAATACAGCTCGAGCAGATGCATAAGAACTGATCTAGCTTGATCTCCATATTTGGTAAAGTAATCCCGTTTTTTAACATTTTCAGCTCTTTCTTTTCTTGTTAATGGAGGTTGACCAAAAGCGACATGACATATAAGATCGAATGCACCAAAATCTTTCCCAACTAACTCAGACAAGTTTTCAAGGATAACACCATGTTCTTCTAGCAATTCAATTATTTTCTTTTTCTTATCAGCCTCATTCCATTTTTTTAGAAACTCATCTAACGATGAAAACTCTTGGTTAACTTTATTCTTACTAAAATCTTTATAAGATTCTGTTACGAGCTCACCATCAGAGCCTAGATATTCTATTCTCTCATTCTTAATATTAGCTTGAACACCACCTACATAAATTTTGTTTCTTCCATTCCCCTCATCTTCGTCTACCCCATCATCATCATTGTCACCTTCTGGTGGATCTGGTGGTACAGGATCATCATCATCATCAGGTTCATATATTACCACAGCTTCGCCATCAAATTTTTCGTCTTTAAAAAGCTCCGTTGCTTTTTTAAAATCCATTATAGTGAAAAAGTATTTTCCAAAATCCTCATCTATTCTACTACCACGACCAATAATTTGCTTAAAAGTGGTCATGGATTTTATAGTCTTATCTAACACAATGAGTTTGCAAGTTTTTGCATCTATACCTGTCGTCATTAATTCTGAAGTAGTTGCTATAACTGGAAATTTACTTTCAGGGTCAATAAAGTTGTCTAGTTCAGCTTTACCTTCAACACTGTCTCCAGTAATTCTCATTACATAACGAGGGTTGTCAATAGCAATTTTTCCAGCAGCATTTACGATTGCTTTTCGCATACGCTCAGCATGATCAATATCTTCACAAAAAATAATGGTTTTTGAATATGGATTTGTTGCTTTCAATAATTTCATAACTCTTTTAGCAACAAGTTTAGTTCTTTGATTAAGAACTAAGACTCTATCCATATCTGCTTGATTGTATTCTCTACTTTCAATTACATTACCCAAATCATCTTCCATTCCTTCTGGAGGTGTCCAACCGTCAACATCTTTGTCGATGTCAATTTTCACCACTTTATAAGGCGCTAGAAACCCGTCTTCTATTCCTTGCTTGAGACTATAAGTGTAAACAGGCTCATTAAAATATGTAATACTAGAAACATATTTAGTTTCTTTAGGTGTCGCTGTTAAACCTAAATGAATTGCATCTTCAAAATAATCTAGAATTTCTCTCCAAGAAGAATCTTCTGATGCACTTCCTCTATGACACTCATCTATGACTATTAAGTCAAAGAAATCACGAGAAACATTTTTGAATATTTTGTCAGACTCATCAGGTCCTGTAAGTGCTTGGTATAACCCTAAATGTATTTCGTAAGAAGGGTCAATCTTTCTATTCTTGATTTTGGTCATTACAGATCCGAAAGGTTTGAAGTCATTTACAAGGGTTTGATCTGCAAGAATATTTCTATCTACGAGAAACAAGATTCTTTTTGCTGCTCTTGCTTTCCATAATCTCCATATTATTTGAAAAGTAGTATAAGTTTTACCTGTCCCGGTAGCCATTACAAGTAGAATTCTGTTTTGGCCTTTGGCAACTGCTTCTATTGTTCTGTGAATAGCTTCGAGTTGATAATAACGAGGTTCTTTACCTGATCCATCTGTATGAAAAGGTTGAAGGACTAATTCTTCCTTTTCCTCTTCAATTCCATGGAATTCTTTATACCTATTCCATAATTCCTCCGGAGATGGAAAAGAATGCATTGGAATTTCTGTTTCAATATCTTCTCCTTCTTTTATTACTTTATTATGAGAAGCAAATGCGTCTCCATTTGAACTGAAAGCACTTGGTACACCTAATAAATCAGCGTATCCTAGTGCTTGTTGCATACCACTACTAACAGTATGTTTATTGTCTTTAGCCTCAACAACAGCTATTCTAACTGCTTTAGTCCATGAAAGCACATAATCAGCAAACTTTTTTTTCTTTTTATTCCTTGCAGACATTTCACCTCGAACAATTACTGGTCCAGGAGTAAGTGTAACTTCTCTTCGTATTTGAGTGTATGAGTCCCATCCTGCATGTTTAATCGCTGGTGTTATGAATAGATCACAGATGTCGCTTTCGCTTAAATCCTTTTTGTCTTTTTTATCCATTCATAATTTGCTTTTTATTCTTGGTGTAAAGTTATATTCCTTTTGGTTCATATCTTAATGAAATTTCCAAAACTTCAATTTACATACTGTCAATTGTTGTTTTCGGCATTGCATACAACGTGTTTGTATATGGTTTGTTGCGTGGTTAAGCACGTAATTTAGCAAATAAAAACCGAATATAAAATCCGCGAGGATTTTCGTAAGTAGGCTAGAACTAGCAATAAATTATATACGGTGTTCTATGCAGTTTTTATTTCTCCGAACTTACTAAAAAATTCAATTCTTCCTTGTTTTGAATACACATATTTATTGGAAAAATTATCATTCCAATTTGTTCTGATTTCTTCTATTGATTTTTCGGTAAACTTTTCTAATGAATTAATATCTACATTTATTTCGTAAACTTCATCTTTAGAATATAAAATGATTCTTGAACCAGTTAAATGTTTTATTTCTTTTAGAAGTCTTACACTTCCATCAATTAATGCTTTTAAAACTGCATCTCCTGTTTCCCAATAACTTCTATAAAGTTCCCTTGATACTGTGGATTGCGGTTGAATAGTTTTATATTCTTCGTAATCTTTTGCGTATTCTATTTCCGCTTTTTGATTCTTTATTTGTGCTTTTTTTATTGCTCCAGAATTTCTCAATTTTGAGATAGATTTTAATATTTCCTCGTCTAATTCTTTCCAGTTTTCTGCTAGTTCTGTTTCTATTTCTGGAATGTATTTTGTTAAGAATTCGGTTAGAGGTTTTTTAAGTCCTATTAGTAAATTCTCAATGGTTGTTAATTTTGATTGAATTCCATAATGTTCAATATTATTTCTAAAAGTGTTAAGTTCAATTAATTTGGTTTCGAGTTTTTCTGTAATTTCTACATTGTCAACCAATGCTTGAACTCTCATAATTACTTCTAAATAAGTTGCAGTTTTAGGTGATTTTGGTAAATCAAATACGCTAACTTTTGATTTTTTTGCTTGAATGACTTTTTTAAGAGTTGATTCCGAAATGTCTGAATAAATCAAATGTTCATTTCCTTTAGTCACAAGAATTTCTTTAAGTAACAATTCAATTCCGTGATGTATAAACATAATTGATTCTTTCAATAAAAATTTATCAGTTCCTTTACCTTTTTCGTATTTCTGTAAAGTCTCTAATCCTCTTTTGAAAGAATGAATTCCGTTTTGTCTTAATGTTATTTTAAATCTCAATTTTTGTCAAATTGCATAGAACTTGTTATATCATAACTTTTATCGCTCATATCCCACAAATTAAGTGGGTAATAGCAAGTTTTTTAAACAGTTACAGTCATGTGCCACGAAGTTAATTCTATTTTTTTCAAAAACCTATACGTAAAGTTACGTACGCTTCATTAAAAGCCAAGATAAAACCTTCTATTCTAAATTACTTACGGTAAACCGTAATAGCCAATTCATAATAACCAAAACCCTAAACAGCTCAAACACGCTTTGATTATGCAAGGTGGTATTCATAGTTTCAATGCTATAGTTTTGGTCTGCTATAAGCGGCGTTAGGTGTTTAATTAGAGGGCGTCTTTTTTTATTTTATGGCCTTTAAGCTTGTGGTCGGTTCATCTATATAAATTACTGGTAGGGTGGTAGACTTGTATTAATATTATTTATAGAAAATTTACTTACTGCAAATCCTATTGTCAAGTCAACCATTAATTAAGGATTTCTATTCAAACATTAGTCTGTATTTAGGTCCAAAAAGCAGAAATACAAAGTACAGGTTATAGCGTGGTTATGTAGTGCTTATAGCGTTGTTATGGTATGGTTATGTCGTATTTTATCCCAGTAAAATACGGTTTAAGTGTGTTTGTAAAAGGTTGTAGTCATATTGTAATTAAAGACATAAACAAGGACGTGTATATATGAGGGTTGAAATAGGGTATAGCCTAATAAATTTAAAGTAGAGTGGTGGAGTGTCTTTTATTGGAGATTTATATAAAGTTTAAAGCATCTGATCATCTACATAATTGGCTTAAGGTATTAGCTTAGTGAAGGTCTTTCTGTTTAAAATTGAACAAAATTACTAAGATTTAATTTTAGACGGTGTGTATGTTTCAAATTCACACGGAGCCAAAATATATGCGCTTTGCACATACGTACTAACCTTTATATTAGCACATACTAGCTATGCTTTATAAGTTTCTAGGGTTTTGTTTTAAATTCATTTTCTTAGAAAAAACAATACTAATGCTACAAAAATCAAATCTCTCCTTTACTATTCCATAACAAGCATAAATCCCTAAGCCATTAATAGGGTATTTTTCAACTACATTAGAGAAATGTACAGCATCAAAATAGTCACCTGCGAAATCTACAAATGTGCTAAGTCGCATCAGCTTACCTTGAGATGTTCTATTATATCTTGTTGTTACCAAACTACCATAAATCAAAATTTTCTTACCAACATGATCTCTCATGTTGCTGGCAAAAACACCATTGCTCGTTTTCTCTTCTATTAAACTAAAATAACCACACAAAGGAAACCCTAATAGTTCCATTTCATCATAAGCATCCTCAATCCAAGTACTATCGAGCTTAGGAAGTTTAAATTCCTTATGTTGTGATTTAAATAGTTTTGCTTGATTACTCTTACCTCCTTTAGCATTCAACTTAAATAGTGCTTGCCATTGCAACTCTGTTTTGGTTTTACCAGTAAACCTAAATGCATCAATTCTTATGAATATGGACAATTGCTCTATGCTTATAGCAACTCTATCTACAAAATCATCTAATGATTTATATATCCCATTAAGCTGTCGTTCTGTTAGTAATCTTTGAATAGTGTAAACTTCTACATTTTTCAGATAACCAAAACCTAAGTAAATAGATTTACCAATCAATCGGTTGGGATGATCGCTAGTATTAATGCAGGGCAAACAAATAGTGGCACCTTGTTTTTTAGCCTCATGTAAATAATGTTCTGTGCTATAAAAACCACCTCCATTATTCAATACAGCTGTCATAAACTCTAAAGGAAAATAACATTTAAGGTATAAACTCTGGTAGCTTTCTACGGCATAAGAAGCGGAGTGTCCTTTAGCAAAAGCGTAACCTGCAAAACTTTTAATTTGGTTCCATACCTCAAATATCAATTCGTCACCAAATCCTTTTGCTCTACAATTAGAAATAAATTTTTGTTCCACAGCTAAAAATTCTTCTCGTGAGCGATACTTACCACTCATTCCTCTTCTTAGAATATCGGCTTCACCAAGAGTTAGATTAGCAAATTGATGTGCAACTTTTAATACATCTTCCTGATAAACCATAACGCCATAAGTGTCTGGCATAATTTTTAACAAAATTGGATTAGCATTCTTCCTGTTCTCAGGGTAACGATGTCGTTTAATATATTCTTCTTTCATCCCAGAGCCTGAAACACCTGGTCTAATTATTGAACTTGCAGCGACCAAACCTAAATAATCCTGAGTTTGTAATTGCTGCATTAAACCTCGCATAGCTGGTGACTCTACATAATAGGCCCCAATAGCACCTCCTGACTTTAAAAGTTGATTAATCTTTTCATCTTTTTTAAATGCTTCAACATTCGTAATATCTATAGATGAAATTTCAGGTCTATTCGCTTTAATGATTTCTAATGCATCTTTAATTTTAGCTAAGCCTCGTTGTCCTAGTATATCGAATTTAAATACTCCAACATCTTCTGCAATAATCATATCAAATTGTACCGTTGAAAAACCTTTAGGCGGTAAATCTGTAGCAGAATAACAATGAACTGGTTTATCTAAGATGAGAATACCAGCTGAATGTACACTGAGATAATTAGGAAATCCTTCAATTAATTTTCCATATTTTAAAACTAACTTTGAAATATCATCTATGTTATCCATGGAGTAATTTCCCCCGCTAAGCTTATCTATTTCTTCTTTTGGTAAGCCAAATACTTTACCTAGTTCTCTGACAACGGCACGAAACTTAAACGTATTATAAGTAGCTAATAAAGCTGTATGAGAAAATCGTTGAAAAATATATGCCGTAACATCATCTCTATCTTTCCATGAGAAATCAATATCAAAATCGGGAGGTGAGGCTCTAAAAGGATTTATAAACCTTTCAAAATAGAGGTCCAATTCTATTGGGTCTACATCAGTTATGCCTATTATATAAGCGACAATACTGTTAGCTCCACTACCTCTCCCCACATGAAAATAGCCTTTTCGTTTTGCATAGGATACAATATCATAATTGATTAAAAAAAAAGAAACAAAATCTAATGACTTTATTGTTTCCAACTCTGTTCTTAAGCGTTCAAACACTTTCTGAGTTGGCATAGCGTAACGCTTGTTTAAACCTTCATTGCAAAGTCTTTCTAGTAATAAATAATCGTTTTCAAAAGAATCGGTGTACAATTTTAAATTCTGTGAACGCCGTTCCTTTCCAAATTCAAACTTTATATTACAGTTTTCTAATAACGCACTAGTATTTTCTATGATATAAAGAAAGTCCGAAAAAATCTTATAGATGTCTTCTACGCTATACATTTTATCGGTGATTAAACATTCTTCTGTCTTGTCTAATTTGCTTAATAAAGTATTATTATCAATTGCTCTTAGAAGACGATGCGCATTAAAATCTCTTTTGTTTCTTACGGTAACCGTTTGTTGAATAACTAATTTGTCAGTAAATTCTAATAATCTTGAGAATCTAAGTTTTCGTAATTCTTCAACGGATACACCGATAAACTCATGAGAAGAAAATTTAAACTTTTCTAACTGTAACACTTTCTCAAAGGGGTATATAATATAACAATCATTAAAAGCTGGTGCAATTTCTGGAAGTAATAACTTTTGCTCAGAGTGATGGGACAAATAGGCGTTAAGCTCTTTGAATCCATTGTTATTTTTAGCAAGCCCTATATAAACTTGATCAGTTCCGTTTCTAAAATCAATACCAACAATAGGTTTAATACCTAAATCCGTAGCCTTTCTAATAAAATTTAAACATGCCGAAGTATTGTTTATATCTGTTAAAGCTAATGCGTTTATGCCATTTTCTTGAGCTAGTTTTAATAACTCAATCTCCGATAACGTTCCATAACGTAATGAATAGTATGTATGACAATTAATATACATTACTGTTTTCTATGTGCTAATAAAGTTGGTGGTTCACCATTGAAAGGGTTTTGAAACCGTCCAATTGTTTTAGCTCCCATAGACGATGCTCTCATTACACTTAATTCACCATAACGCCCTCTAATATGATCCATAGCATCATATAAATTAATCATCTCTTCTGTGTCGTCAAACAAGTTAATTTGATAATTCCCACTTACTATATCGCTAATTTTTACACCAATTAAACGGATGAGCAATCTACGTTGATACAGTTTCTTAAAGAGCTCTAAAACTTTTGGAATGATAATATGATCTGCACTAGTATAAGAAATTTTGATTTGTTTATTATACGTATTAAAATCAGAATATCGAATTTTGACACTTATAGTTCCTGCCAATTTATTTCCGCGCCTTAATTGAAAAGCTAAGCTTTCTGCCATTGCAAAAATTGTTGTTTTGAGAATAGCCATATCAATAGTATCTCTACTAAAGGTGCGCTCTGTAGAAATGGATTTACGTTCATGAAAAGGTATCAATGGTGGATCATCAATGCCATTTGCTCTCTTCCAAATCGTTTTACCATTGGCGCCTAAAGCGCTAATCATCATTTCTAATGGCATTTGTTGAACAATACCTACTTTATCAATGCCTAGATTGCATAATATTTGATACGTTTTTTCACCCACTGAAGGGATTTTTCTTATTGATAATGGTGCTAAAAAAGATTTTTCAAATCCTGAATCTATTTTTAATTGATTATTAGGTTTTGCTTCACCTGTTGCAACTTTGGATACAATTTTATTTGCAGATAAACCAAATGAGATGGGCAACCCACTTTCTTTAATTATTCTCTGCCGTAATTCTGAAGCATATTTATAACAGCCATAAAATTTATCCATACCAGATAAATCAGCATAAAACTCATCTACACTTGCCTTTTCAAAAACAGGGGCACTCTCTTTCACTATTTCAGTCACAATATGAGAATATTTAGTATAAATAGAGGAGTCACCACGAATTACAATTGCCTCTGGACACAATCTTTTTGCAACTTTCATTGACATACCTGAATGAACACCAAATGAACGAGTTTCGTAACTGCAAGCAACCACAACACCTCTGTCACTAGTACCACCGACCAATAACGGTCTGTTTTGCAAACGCCTATCAATCAGTCGTTCACAGGAGACAAAAAACGTATCTAAATCTAGATGTAAAATATTCTTCTTCACAATTCAAAATTAACTACAATTAGTAGTAGTCATTGCTATTTTATGTAGCAATTTGTTTTTTTTATCATTATCACTTAATTATTACACTCTTTGTAATTTTCAATAATGTAATTTGCTCTTCTTTTTAGTTTAGACACAAAAGAACAAAATGTAACACGCTGGTCGTACGTAGATTTAAGTGTATATAAGTCGAGTAAATTATTTAAATTTGTTACAGACATAAACAATTTGAATATAGACTATTTCCAATTTTTGTAGCCAATTTGACGCAACCAAATGAAGAAAATGACATCTGTAAATAAAATATTTAAATAATGAAAAACAGAATCCTTATTATTACTTTATTACTATTAAGTAGTATTATTTCCTCTTGTTCATCAGATGATGATTTTAATTACCAAAGTGATTTTGAAAATAGTCATAATGCTTGGTTAATTTTTAAAGAATCATCAAATAATTCATATAAATATGTCGTTAGCGGAGGTTCAGTTTTTACAACTTATGGCTGGGAGACTACTATAAAAGTATCTAATGGAGTAATAATTGAGCGTGCTTTCAGATACACAGCTGGAGCAGAAGATTTTATCCCTGTAGAACAATTGGAATGGACAGAGAATGAAAATGAAATTAATAGTCCGGAATACGAAAACACTAGTGCTTCCACAGCATTAACCTTGGATAAAATATATGAAAAAGCGGAACATGAATGGTTAATAAAAAGAAAAGGAGCAACGTCATATTTTGAGTCTGAAAATAATGGTTTAATTTCTACTTGTGGTTATACAAAAAAGAATTGCTTGGACGACTGCTTTGTTGGAATTACAATTAAAAGCATAGAAACTTTATAATATTTTGGTTTTTACTTTTAGACCCGCAAAATATAGTGATTTAGAACTTACTTATCGACTGAAAAAGGATGGGCTGGAAAACTACATAGAGAAAATTTGGGGTTGGGACGAAAAAATACAAGTTAATTTACACGAAAACAACTTTGACCCGAAAAAGACAGAAATAATCCAATTGAAAAATAATGAAATCGGCTACTGGACAAAGAGAGTTTTCAATTCTGAAATTTATATTGAAAATCTTATACTTGGAAAAAAATTTCAGAACGATGGGTTTGGAACAGAAATAATGAATTTGTTAATAAAAGAAGCGGAAAAAGAGAAGAAACTAATCGGATTGAGAGTATTAAAAGAAAATAAACGTGCAAAAAAATTCTATGAAAATTTAGGATTTGAACAAATATCAGAATCTGAAAATCATTACGAAATGAAAAAAAAATGCCTACAACAAAGTACTGTGGTAAAAAAATGAGTAAAACTCATTAATTTTTCATGAAAGTACTTCTTATGTTATAGTAGAGCAATTAAATGATATTTTAAAGTTGAGTTATATCTCAACCAAACCTTTGATAAATAGGTTGGTATTAGAATAGCTGTACAAAATGCAATTAATTAATATAATTAAAATAAGCTTAAATTTATCTTTAAACTATAAAAACAAGTAGATAAACGGATAGGTAGAAGAATGAAAAAATGGACTATCCAAATGTTAGTGATATTGCTAATGAAAAGTAAGGTACAACTGGAATGCTAGAACTAACAATACAAATTAATACAATTGAGCTAGGGAATATTAAAGAGGCTTAGTTGAAAGCTTACGATGAAGATGTGAGAAAAAAAATTATAAAGTTTATTCCCTATTATAACGAATATGTAGCAGAGACTTATTTTAAGGTTTTTGACATGGAAATTTTTAGGGTGATTAAAAAGCCAATCTACTAATCATACTTTTTAAGCTGTAACGATTTACAGTTCAAGTGGTGTGGATATACAAGCATGTACTTTTTAATATATAAATATGACAGATAAAGACTATTTGAATAATTTAAGGATTCCTACCAAGAATAACCCTTTAAGAATATTATTTAGTGCATGTTTGCTAGGTGAAATGTGTGGCGTTGACGGAACAAGCTATGGGAAGTACCCTAGTGCTTCGAAATTGATGGATTATCAAAATGTAAATTTGATCTCATTTTGTCCTGAAGATTATGTTATGGGTACACCAAGAGAAACACCAGACTGTGAAGGCGGAACCGGCGATGATGTTCTTGATGGAAATGCAAAAGTTATTACTCAAACAGGTAAAGATGTAACTTCTAAGATGATTAATGCATCTTTAAAAATGCTATGTATAGCTCAAGAAAATAACGTTGAGTTAGCTATAATGATGGATTCTAGTGGTGCTTGTGGTAGTCAGGTTATTTATAACGGTTCTAGGTTTTCTCAGAACCCTATATACCAAATTGGTATGGGAGTTTGTGCAGCACAATTGAATCGAAACGGAATTAAAATTGTTAGCTAAAGAGATTATGCATCTTTGGAAATTCTTTATTCTAAAATTGATTCCGTGCATATTATCCAAAAAAATGCGAAGGATCACGATCAAATTGAGTGGTATAAAAATTATTTCAAGAAATAAATATTACACTTTTAAATTAGTGCTCTAAAACTCTGAGTTCTTATAGAAAAGTCTTTAGAAAAATTAACTTTATGTACAACTTATTACTCATATGGCAGTCTCTAATGGTAGGGATAAAAATAGGTTGTAATGCCGCTCTAAAAATTTTAAATACTTTTTAAATAATTAAGAAATAAATTTTTTACCTCCTCAAAATTATTTAGAATAGCCTAAAAATCTTGGTTGTTTTATTTTTGCTATAACAGTTTTGTAACTATGCCACTCATTCATAGAATCTTAGTTAACTTGAAACGCCTAAATATTATATACCTTTTCTTTGAATTAAGCTTATGTTACATGTTAATATAAAAATATGTCTACTTTATCTATTTTTATTGAAATTAGTCCAAAAAGAAATGATATCGATTTTTATTATAAATTTAAGTGTATTGATTTGTTATTAATTAATATAGGCGTTTGTTACTCTAATTTTATATAAACATTTCTTAACCTAGGGATGACTACTAGTTCATTTAGCACTAATATATTTGTTGACTTATAAATTTATGTAAATGATGAAATCAATATCACTTTTAAGATTTTTTTTAGGTGTGAGTGGTGTCTTTATAATAGGTCTGTTTCTTTCTTTCAATTTGAAAAATAAAGAGGATTTACATGACACTTTTATCAAGAATGAACTCCTTAAAACCTATAAGGTTTTTTCTGAGATGGATGCCATTGCAGAAATGTATCAAGAAGGAGAAGTTACCTACGAAGATTTAAAGCGGTCTGTTTCTAAGTCAAGATTACAATATAAAAGAATAGAGTTCTATTTAGCATATCATTACCCAGAATATGTTAAGAAGCATATTAATGGAGCGCCTTTAATGCGTTTAGAGTTTGAAAATACAGCATCAATTTTAGAGCCTGAAGGTTTACAAGTGTTAGATGAATTAGTGTATTCGGAAGAAATATTAGACAATAGTCATACGATTTATGGACTTACCAAACGATTAAAAAGTAAATATTTAACCTTATACAATCGGTTATACGATGATCCCATACAAAATGAAAGTATAATTGATGTAATGCGTTTACAACTGGTAAGAATCTATACTTTAGGACTAACAGGTTTTGATACTCCTGGATCTTTAAATGCAATGGAAGAAGCTAAAGTGTCTTTAGAGTCCATGAAGTCCTTTTTTAAAAGTATGTATATTTCTAAGCAATCGGAAGTAAGCTATAAAACATGTATCAAACTTTTTAGTACATCTATAACGTTTTTAAATGACAATACTAATTTTGAAAGTTTTGATAGACTACAATTTTTGAAGCAGTATTTAGATCCTTTGTATAAGGAGTTGAAATATTATCAAGCAAAACATTCAGATAAAAATCTAGAACATATAAGCGGATGGAATAGAGAAAGCGCATCAATTTTTGATGCTAATTTTTTAAATCCTTACAGTTATACCGAACTAACCCAAAGTGAAGATAGTAAAGCTCTAAAAAATCTTGGTGAAAAGCTATTCTACGACACGCGTATTAGTAGTGAAAATAATATGAGTTGCGCCAGTTGTCATCAGCCAGAAAAAGGATTCGCAGATGGGCTTCCAAAATCAATGAGCAATATTCAAGGTGAAACAGTTTTAAGAAATTCGCCGACACTCTTAAATGCAGTATATGCTGATCGCTATTTTTATGATTTAAGAGCGTTTTCTTTAGAACAACAAGCAGAGCATGTTATTTTTAATCCTTCAGAATTTAATACAGCATATAGTTCAATTTTAGAAAAATTGAAAACTAAAGACCACGGATACCAAAAAGAGTTTGAAACTATCTTTGGAAAAAAAGGCATTATGCGTCAAAATCTTTCTAAAGCGTTAGCCTCATACGTATTGTCATTAAGTTCTTTTAATAGTGAATTTGATAGATATGTTAGAGGTGAAATAGAAGACATATCAGAAGAAGTTAAGCAAGGGTTTAATTTGTTTATGGGAAAAGCCAATTGTGCTACGTGTCATTTTGCACCAACATTCTCTGGACTTGTTCCTCCTTTTTATAATGAAAATGAAAGTGAAATTCTAGGTGTTTTAAAAGAAGAAAATGAGCCAGTCAAAGGTGTTGATACTGATAGAGGTCGGATTGTAAACGGCATTTATAAAGAAGAAGGCTGGATTTACGAAAAATCATTTAAAACAACGACAGTAAGAAATACATTGTACACAGCACCTTTTTTTCATAATGGTGCTTATAGTTCTTTAGAAGAAGTTGTGGAATTTTATAATCTAGGCGGTGGTGCTGGTTTAGGATTAGAGGTTGTCAATCAAACCCTACCGTCTGCCCCTTTGCTGTTAACAGAGCAAGAAAAGGAAAATTTAGTATTGTTTATGAAGGCATTAAGTGATAATCCAGCATTAAAACAATAACATGAATTTTAGCTTAAAAATATTACGAAAACCATTTTATTTTGTTGTGTTATTAGCAGGTGTTGGTTTTGGACTGTTTGGATTTATTAATCAAGATAATCGCACCTATATCTCTAATGATTATAATGACTACTATAAAATATTTATAGATTCAGAATTAGAAAAATTAGAGCAACAAATAGATATTCTTAATACAATGGCTATAGATTTAGACTCGTCTAAGAAATCTATAAAAAAAGTTCAAAACCAATGTCTAAATACCAGAAAAGCTTTTAAGCGAATAGAAGGCGTTTTAATGTATTATTACCCTAAACACATTAACGCGTATATTAATGGTGCGCCTTTAAATCATGTGTCTCCGTTATCAACGAGTCAAGATTTTGAAAAAGGAAACTATTATTTAGGATCTATAGAAAATTATAAAAATTCATTACCGCTAGACATGTTAGAAGCAGGTCATTATAGTGGTGAGACATATAGCATATTAGCACCTGCAGGTTTACAACGCATAGACGAATTACTTTTTTCAGAAGAAGCATTTCATTATAAAGACGAATTATTAAAACTCACAGCACAACTTAAAGTTACTTTCAAAATAGTACACCAATCAATGGCATTGAGAAAGTACTATTTTAATTTCGAAATTATTGAATCGTCTCGATTAGATTTAGTTCGAGTATTTAGTAGAGGCATAACAGGTTTTGATACGCCTGGTTCTTTAAATGCTATTGAGGAAGCTTCTGCATCTTTATATGGTGTAGAAGAAATTTTACAACCGTTAATTAATGCTAGTAAGAAGCATAAGTTGACTTTAGGAAAATTATTTAAAGACGGACAACGGTTTCTTAAAAGACATCATAGTTTTGAGACTTTTGATAGGTTGGTTTTCATAAAATCGTATTTAAATCCTCTTTACAAAGAACTACTATTACTTCAACAAGAATTAGAGATACCAACGTCATCAGAAAAATTTAACGAAACGCCATCATGGAATGCGCTAAGCGAAAACATATTTTCTGATGATTTTTTAAACCCTTATTATTATAGTCTTTTAAAAAAAGATGAGGATAGTCCGGAATTAAGACAGTTAGGAGAAAAACTTTTCTTTGATAAAACCTTAAGTAATAATAATACAATAAGCTGTGCAACTTGTCATGACCCAAAACTTGCGTATTCAGATGGGGAAAGAACGTCGAAAGCAGGTATTGTTGGAAAAAGATTAGATAGAAACTCTCCAACATTAATAAATTCAGTTTTTTCAGATCGGTATTTTTACGACCTAAGAGCTTTCGATTTAGAAGATCAAGCCGAACACGTGATTGATAATCACTTAGAGTTTAATACCAGTATTATAGCTATTGTAAAAAAATTGAATGAAGATAAAGTTTATCAAAATCAATTTAAAGAGATTTATAATTCAGACGCCATTAATAGGTATCAATTTTCATCTGCATTAGCATCGTATGTAATATCCTTAAGATCTTTCAATAGTGATTTTGATAAATACATTCGTGATGAAACGTCTTATCTCAGTGCCGATGTAAAAAGAGGTTTCAACTTGTTTATGGGGAAAGCTAATTGTGCTACTTGTCATTTTGCACCAACTTTTAGTGGTTTGATTCCTCCATTATTTCACGAAAATGAAAGTGAAGTTTTAGGGGTATTACAAAGTCCTGGTTCATATGTTGTCGATACGGATTCTGGGCGTATAAAAAATGGGTTAAGTAAAGATCACCATCAAATTTTTAATAAATCGTTTAAAACAACGACAGTTCGTAATGTGGCCTTAACAGCTCCATATTTTCATAACGGCGCTTATACGACTTTAGAAGAGGTTTTAGATTTTTATAATTTAGGGGGAGCACAGGGTATTGGCTTAGCTTACGAAGTGCCAAATCAAACTTTAGCTCCAGACCCTTTAGGTTTAACTGAAGATGAAATGCAAGATATTATAGCATTTATGACGTCATTAAATGATGTTCCAAAAGACTTTACTCATTAAAAAGTGTAATGTGAAACTACTGTAAACAAAATAAGTAAACTTCTTAACCTATCCTTTACATAACTGTAACTATAGCTAAACAGCTATTCGTTTGTTGGTTAGTTTTTTAATAAAATAATTAGCGTTAATTATTTTTAAATAAACCTCCTTAGTTAATTAATCCAAATATGCTTATTAAGCAACTGTTAAGTATTGATTGATATTTAACAATCACATTATTTTCTCTTAAAATTCAATCCTTTTGAGCGGTTTACTTTTGACCTAGATTTATAATTCTTAAAAAAATAACACAACCAAAATGAAAAAAATTTTACTATTTATTTTATTGTTTTTTTCTCTTTGTATGAGTTTTGAGCTTAATGCTCAAACAGTCATACCAGGAGATTCTTTGGTGTTTGGTCCTATGTTTAGTCCTGTTTATGAAAACAAGGTGAGAGTATGGGTACTTACTAAAGATAACACAGGGTCAGGAGATGCACTTTCCTTATCCATGACGGGTTCTCAAGCTCAAGCAACAGAGTTGAGTGGCACAGTTTTTAATTCTGACGACAGAATAGGCTATTACCTAAGGTCTTATGAATTTGATAATTTAACGGAAGGTGAAACGTACACTGCTAGTTTGCAAATTAACGGTAGTGCATCTGAAAGAACCTCCTCAATCACTAACGACCAAAATGTTATAGACAATTTTGAATTTTTAGCAGGTGGATGCGGAAGAATTTATGATACGTCTCGCTGTGTAGACATTCCGGAATCATTAACACATATTAATGGTAATCCAGAGATGTTTAACCATATGGCAGCAGAAGATGCTGATCTTATGGTTTGGTTAGGTGATGCTACTTACCTTTTAGGGTTACAACATGCAAATGGAGAGTGTCCAGATGCAATAGATGATTGGGCTAATAAAGATATGGCGTTTGATCGTTATATGTTTTACAGACAGTTTCATGATCAATTAACTATGGCAATGCCACAATTATCTATTACAGATAACCATGATACCGGACCGAATGAGTTCGATAAAACAATGGCTACATTACCAGAAATGCGCGATATATTTAAGGACTGGTGGCCAAATCCTGAATATTTAGATACGGTAGAAGGCGAAGGCTTGTATTCTTCTTATGTTTATAAGGATGTAGAGTTTTTCTTAACAGATAACAGAAGTTACAGAGATGGTACTGCAGATCATTTTGGTGATGAACAATTAGAGTGGTTAAAACAAGGACTGCTTAATTCAACAGCAACGTTTAAAGTTATTATAAATGGTACACCAACCTTTAGAGAAGTTGGAGGTAGAAACTTTAGTGTGAGTAACCAAGCCGATGAATTTTTACAATTTATTCAAACGAATAATATTAACGGCGTTCTGTCTTATTGTGCAGATATACACGATCAACGTTTTATGGTACGTGAAGGAGATACAAAATATCCCATGTACGATATTATGTCTGGTAATATCAATTCGGATATTGGAGGTAATGGTGAAGAAGGGAATTATAATGTAAACTATAGTGCTTCAAATGATATTCTTACAGGAGTGAAGCATGGCTATGTGCGTACAAATGTTTATGGAGAGGAAGGCGATAGAAGAATAAAATTTGAATATGTTGGTTTTGATGGTGCCACATTTTTCGAAGAAGTAGTTCACCAAGATATGTTAACGAGCCAAAATTCTGATGCACATAATTTATCTTTAGATTTCACAAATGCTGTAGTAGATAATTCAGAGTATAATCATGTATTAGAAGCGACTAACTATAGTTTTGGAGACGATAAAGATG
This sequence comes from Winogradskyella vidalii, assembly GCF_013403955.1. GTDB lineage: Bacteria > Bacteroidota > Bacteroidia > Flavobacteriales > Flavobacteriaceae > Winogradskyella > Winogradskyella vidalii. Next base: position 98,764 of record NZ_JABFDG010000008.1, read on the forward strand.
CCAATGCAAACAGTGCTTTGGTGTTTTCTGAAAATACAACACTTTCTGTACCTGCTTCAACAGCTTTAAATTTTTATGATAAAGCGTATAGCTTAAGTTTTTGGGTTAATCCAAGTATTTTAGCATCTAATGGAGCAACTATAGTTTCTGACGCTAATGCGACTTCAGGAGTTTCTTTTGGAATTTCTAATAACGGAAACTTAAATTATAAAGATCATGCGACAGGAATTACACATGAGAGTAACTATAGCGTTTTAGAAAATAGTTGGTCGTACATTACTTGGAAATACGATAACGTAAGAAAAAAATTAACCTTGTATTATAATGGGTTCTTAATTCAAACATGGAATAATGTATCGTCTCCTACAGCATCTTCTTCTGATTTTCTAATAGGAAATAATATAGAAGGCAAACAATTTATAGGTAGCATTGATGATTTAGAGTTATATGCCAGACTAATTTCGGATAATGACATATTAGAAAATGCAGATGTAGAATCTAATCGTGGTGAGATGTTAACTTTATCAGGCGCACAGCAAACAGGAATTCCATCTGATATTTCTAATGCATTATTCGCAGATAATTTTACGGTTCAATTTTGGGCAAAATTAAATACAGATCCTGCAAGTAATGCGTCTATATTTTCTACTCATGGTAGAGTTGATAACAATTCTACAGGACTTTCTCTTGAATTTTCTGCTGATAATAAATTAAATGTCGTTGTAGGAACTAATGGTTCTGGTTGGAATAAGATAGACAACCAAGGTGATGCTTGGACTGTTGGAGAATGGAATCATATCACTATATCTGCAGAAATAGGAGGAAACATTAAATACTACCTCAATGGTGTTTTTGTAACTGAAATGGCATATAACGGTTATCACCCTAATACGTTTGGTTTAGGATTTGGATACAGTCCTAATTACGGAAGTGCTATCCAAGGTGATATAGATGATATGCGTATTTGGAGCAAAGTTTTAACATCTGATGAGATTGAGCAGTCTTTACATTATCCGTTAGTAGGTGATGAGACGGACTTAGAGTTGTATTACAATTTTACACCTGCAACCGAAGCCGCTACGACTATTACTAGTGCTGGAGCCGTAAATTATGAAATGAACATTACTTCTGCAGCATTAACATCTGGCACGGCTCCTTTAGGAAATATTCCAGCTATTTATCGAGACTTTGTTTCAGGTAAATGGAGTAAGAATAATAGTAGTCTTAATAATGGTTTAAGTTTTTCTGATGACATTACCTTATTTACAAGTAACATTATAGTAGGTAAACAAGACGACACAGCTATTTCAGAAGTCTCAAATATGTCTGAGGTTCAATATTTACAAGGCGGATGGAAAATAGATCCTTTAAACACCCCATTTGCAACTTTTAAATTTAATTTAGAAGAAACTGTGGGAACAACATCTGCCAGTGCCATTTCAGCAGCTGCTGGGCATTATTATTTATTGAAGCAAAATGAAGGCGAAACCGAATTTACTATGGTAGATGAAGGTACGTTTGATGGTACTAGCATTAGTTTTTATAATGTTAATATTGAAGAATCAGTTTATTACTTAGCTTGGGAAGAAGGCGAATTTGTTCCAGGAAGAGGAGGTGCTTTAGCCTTGGTAGATAATCACGATGTGAAAATTCATTATACCTCACCTGAAATTATTTTAGGAGGTGCACATACCATGGAGCTTTGGTTAAACTTACCTGCTGATCCTAGTGAAAAACCTATTCTTTCTAACCATGGAAGAATTGATGGGAATACTACAGGGTTTACTTTAGAGTTGGAGGATAACAATAGCTTAAGTGCGGTGTATGGAAATGGTTCTGGTTGGACGAAAGTTACTTCTGCAACAGTGCTTCATTTTGGCGAATGGAATCATATTGCTGTAAGTACCACACCTGGAGGTGAAGTGCAGCTTTATATTAACGGTCAATTAGAAGGAAGTACAGCATTTACAACTTATGCACCAAATAGTACTTGGGATTTTGCCCTTGGTCGAAGCTTAGGATACGGAAAGCAAGTACTTTTGTTAGCCGATGAATTTCGTATGTGGTCAGAAGCGCGTTCACAAGAAGAGATTATTTCGGGTATGCATAGTGTATTAGATATAACGGATGAAAATCTACAGTTTTATTACACTTTTGATCAAGATGATAATGGAGTATTAGAGAACAATGGTATAAATGTAAGTGAAGTTAATTATACTAATGCATCTATTATAGCCGCTACGAGTCCTGTTGCAGAATCTATTGTAGATTTTGAAGATGTTATAGCTGCAAGTTGGAGTTATACGAGTGAGACTACAAGTGGTATGTTTGTAGATGGAACCATTAGTAGCTTCATAGAAAACATCGTTTTTGGTAGAGATAGTAATAATACAATATTAGACTTACCAAATGCTATAGAGGAAGATACACATTATATAGCTGGTGGGTGGAATGTTAATGCTATGAATATCACCGCCACTGATATCGCAATTGATTTGTCTGCCGTTTTTGAAAATGTAGAAATGATTACGGCGACGGTTGGAGAATACATCTTAATTAAAGGAGATCCTCAAGTAGCCTATGAAGTTGTAGCTTCTACTGATACAACAACTGATAATGTCGTAACTTTTAATGATGTTGAGATAGGTAATGGTGTTTATTACATAGCTTATCAAGTTGATACCGCAGCGGCAATTCTTGCTCAAGGTGGCGCCTTTAATCTTGAAGGTGGTCATCAAGCTCAAATACCTACAGCTGATATAGAAGCTGTTTTAGCAGGCGATTTTACAATTGAATTGTGGACTAAATTAACGGAGGATCCAGGTAGCAACGTACCACTATTATCTAACCATGGAAGAATTGATGATAACACAACTGGTTTTTCATTAGAACTGCCTACTAATAATTCTGTTAATGCTGTGTTTGGTACTAATGGTTCTGGCTGGAATAAAGCAGAGTCGGGAGATGCATTAACTATTGGCGAGTGGAACCATATAGCAGTTACAGTGTCACTTCTAGATAGTGAATTAAAACTTTATGTAAATGGCGAATTAAAAGCGACTAATGCTTTTGATGCTTATGCACCTAATAGCACTTGGGATTTTGCCTTAGGCAGAACTATTAATTACAATGGCGAATCAAATTCTATTATGGATGAATTAAGAATTTGGACCAAAGCTAAAACTCAAGACGAGATTGTAGCAGAGATGCATCAAACACTTCTTGATTCAGATGTAGACTTAGCATTTAACTATACGTTTAATCAAGACGATAGTGGATACCTTGTAAATTCAGGTAATACAGTATTAGAAGTTGCATATACAGATGCAGATATTGTTCCTGCTACAAGTCCGGTACGTGTTGCTGAAGCACCGTTTAATAATCAAATTGTAGGAAGTTGGAGTTATAAAAATGATGATTCTAACGGAATGTATTATGCAGAGGCTATCACTGATTTCAACAGTAATATTGTGTTTTCGAAAGAAGCAGGCGATGAGGTGTTACCAACAGCAGAGGCTTCAGAAACTAATATTTTATATCTAAATAGCCGATGGAAAATTGATCCTTTATTTATGGCTTCAGGATCTGTTAAGGTCGATGTATCCAAAGTATTTGAAAACTTAAATCAAGTAGAGCTTATTGCAAATGAATATTATTTATTATCTGGAGATCCTTCAGCAACTGTAGAGATAGTAGCAACAGGAATTAAGGAAAATAATATCGTTATTTTTAATGAGTTAGCATTTGATGAAGGACAACCATTATATTTAGCTTGGAAAAATATTAATGAATATCCTACAGGAAGCTTTCCTATTGTATCTGGAGGGTTATGGAAATACAATGACTTAGGGCAAGATTTAGGAACAACTTGGACTGCATCAATGTTTGATGATAGTTCTTGGTTATTTGGAAACGCTATTCTAGGTTATGGCGATGGTGTAGAAAGTACTACGTTAGATTATGGTACAGATGCTTCCGCTAAACACCCAACTTATTATTTCCGTCATATTTTTAATGTAGAAGATGTGGATGCTATTGGTAACCTTGTTTTCAATATGATGTATGATGATGGTGTTATTGTTTATGTTAATGGAACCGAGGCTTTTCGATTAAATATGCCTGAAGGTGATGTTACATATGATATGTATGCTTCAGGAGAAATAAGTGGAGATGCAGAAAGTGCTTGGACAACAATGCAAACAGCTAATTTACTTCAAAATGGAGAAAATGTTATAGCGGTAGAGGTACACCAAAATAACGGCACAAGTTCAGATGTTCGTTTTGATATGGAAGTAGATTATGAGTTACCACCACTTGAAGTAACTAATTATCCTGTACACAAAGATGAACAATGGTATGTTTTAGATGAAGGTACCGATTTAGGAACAGATTGGTTAGCTTTAGACTATAATGTGATTCCTTGGAACAGAGGTTTTGCGCCTTTTGGCTATGGAGATCCTGTAAATACAGAAGTAGCTTACGGTCCTGATGCCAGTAATAAATACATCACCACCTATTACATAAAAGATATTGAAGTGTCTTTAAGTGAATTAAGTGATATGGTAGAATTAGGACTACGTAGAGATGACGGTGCTATTATTTATATTAATGGTGTAGAGGTATTACGTAGCAATATGCCTACAGAAACTGTAGATTATTTAACTACTGCAAGTAGTGCTATTGATGGTATTAATGAAAATATCTACTATACGTCTACGGTTGCAAAAGAGATGTTTGTAGAAGGGGTTAACCGCATTGCGGTAGAAATTCATCAAGCAAATGCTTCAAGTTCAGATACACGTTTCGATTTATATATTCAGAATACACAAGATTTAGCGATAGATTGTGACGAGGAACACATCAGTTGTTTAACGTCTATAACACCAACTTCACAAACAAGTAACTTAATTTTATCCCCTGAGCATAATTTTCAGGTCGTTATGAAAGAAGGTGACCCGTATTCACTAGGAGGTGGTAATATGCCAGGGACTAATGACTTTACAGCTTATGTAGCTATTGAAGGGAGTAGTGAAGAAGGGTATTTATCTGTAAATCATGAAAACACACCTGGTGGAGTATCTATCTTAGATATTAATCTAAATACAACTACCCAACTTTGGGAAGTTGATGAAAGTCAGTCAGTAGATTTTTATGGTACAGATTTAGTAACTACAACACGTAACTGTTCTGGTGGTATCACACCTTGGGGAACCGTAGTTACAGCGGAAGAAAGTACAAATTCTGGTGATGTCAATGGCGATGGCTATGAAGATGTAGGTTGGTTAGTCGAAATTGATCCTGTAACAGCTTCTGTTTTAGATTATGATAACGATGGCCAAAAAGATAAGTTATGGGCAATGGGTAGAATGAATCATGAAAATGTTGTTATTACCGATGATGGAACTACAGCTTATTACGGAGAAGATGGCGGTACACATTGTGTTTATAAATACGTAATGGATACACCCGGTGATCTTACAGAAGGAACAGTATATGTTTTAAATATGGATATTGCCTTATCTGGCAACGACCCTAGTTCTTCAACAGGAACTTGGATTGAAGTTCCAAATGACACACAGTCCGATAGAAACAACTTAAGCACTATTGCTGGTAATCTTGGAGGTACAGCTTTTAATGGTGTTGAAGATGTTGAAATTAATCCAATAACCGGTAAAATTTATTTTGCTGCTAAAGGTTTAAGTCGTGTGTACAGATTTACCGACAATGGAGTGACCTTAAGTGATTTTGAAACCTTTGTAGGTGGAATGAATTATGATGTAACTTCAGAGAATGGGACACAGTCAGAAGCTTGGGCAGACGGTAATGATAACTTAACTTTTGATGACAAAGGCAACCTTTGGGTACTTCAAGATGGAGGTAAAAATTACATATGGGTTGTGCGTCCAGATCATACGCAAAGTAATCCAAATATAGAGTTGTTTGCGTCTATGCCATCAGGCTCGGAGCCTACGGGTTTAACCTTTACTCCAGATTATAAATATGGTTTCTTTTCAGTACAACATCCAAGTGGAAGTAATACATCGCAAGTAGATGCTAGCGGAAATGAGGTTACATTTAATGTTTCAGCAACTATTGTATTTGCTTTAAATGAAAATATTGGAGAAGAAGAGCCATTGAGTATTATTGATCAACAACTTATTAAAAATATAAGTTTATATCCTAATCCTACAGGAGGAAACGTAACATTACAATTCCCAGCTTCTTTCTTAGATGAAACGGTAACTGTAGAAGTAACAGATATTTTAGGTAGAACTTTAATCAACTATAATAATTTAAGTGTTGATGACAATCATCAGTTATTACTAAACTTAGGAACGTTAAAAGCAGATAATCAAGTGCTTTTGTTAACGGTTAAGACAAATGATGTGAAGCAACAATTTAAAGTGTTGTTGAAGTAAATTATAATAACATACATTAATAATTATAGAAGCAGACATTTTTGTCTGCTTCTATTTATATACACTAATTTATGATACGTTATACCGTTTTTGTTGCCATTTTTAGTTGGTTTGCTGTGGTCCAAGCCCAAAATGCAAATCCTAAAGAAACAAGGTTATTTAATGCCATAGAACTGGCTAATAAAGAAGCCAATAAGGTTGAGCAATTAAGTTTAAGAGATCAGCATCTATTTAACATGCCCAAAGAAATAGGAGAATTTAAATCGCTCATATTTTTAAATATGATGGGTAATAGTTTAGAATCTTGGAATTATGATATCTTTAAGTTAAAGCATTTAGAAGTCTTAATTGTAAAGCAAAATGACCTAAAATTTCTTCCAAAAGATATTTCTGAGTTTAAAAAATTAGTTCGTTTCAATATCGCTGCTAACAACATTACAGCAGTCCCAGAAACAATTGGCGAATTAACAAAATTGAGATTTTTACATTTATCGTTCAATGATATAACATCGTTGCCAGAAAACATAAGCACTTGTGAAAGTTTAGAAGTGTTAGAGGTAAATCATAATCAATTACGGTTTTTACCGAAAGAACTTTCTAAGTTAAAAAAATTAAATGCGCTCAATTTAGGTTATAATCAGTTTTATGAATTTGATTCGGATTGGTTATTGATTAACAATTTAAAGTCTCTTAATTTAGAGCACAATAGTCTTAAGGCACTTCCGGTTGAAATCTCTAAATTATCCAATTTAGAAACACTTATCATCAATGATAATAAATTGGAAGAGCTACCTTTAAGTATTGTTTCGCTTTCTAAATTAGAACTATTAATTTTATCAAATAATGCACTGACAGCATTACCTAATGATTTATCAAAATTGAAACATTTAAAGACCTTAATTTTAAAAGGTAATAATTTTCCTAATAAGGAAATTGAAAGAATAAAAGAAGAATTACCTAATTGTAACGTTTATTGGTAGAATTTAATTATGGAATACTATTTTACAGATAATACAACCTACGATTCTTCTAAATTAGTATCAACGTATTATGACACTGAAGTTTAACTTCTAGATTAATTCAATGGCCAATATAAAATCTGTTTTTTAATTCAGAATATGGAATGTATGTAGAGTAACTCATAATTATAAAACACAAAAAAAACTCACTATTTCTAGTAGTGCTTCTGGTATCACTTAAGAGATGAATTTAGGACCACCCGGATTATAAAGGATCATTCCTTAAAGTGAATACCATACTATTTTGCGAGTTTTAAAACGTTATTTGTAAAAAGCTATCTAGGCAGTACAGAGTTTGTCTTAGTGAATTTAATGATTGGAAGTATAAATCACATGTATCAGTGGCTTATTTTCCCACAGAATATAGGATTATATCTTTTTATTCACAAAACAGTATTTTATAATCAAAATGTTATAGTGGTATTTATTACCATATTTTATTAAAATATTGTTAAAAAGCAATTTGTGTGCGTAAAGTGTGCGTAATCGAGTATTATTTTAAAAATAGTTTGACTTAATAATTAATATTTAGTCATAATTTTTGTTCAATTCAGACTTGTCCTTGTTAATAGTAAAAAGGTGAAACCTGTTGATTTACAGGTTGATACAAAAGTTTTTTGAATACAAAAAAGCCTCACTATTTCTAGTAAGGCTTTTTGTGATCGCACTAGGATTCGAACCTAGGACCGCCTGCTTAGAAGGCAGGTGCTCTATCCAGCTGAGCTATGCGACCATTTAGAGTAAAACTCTAAAAATTCAATAAAAGTCGGGGTGGCAGGATTCGAACCTGCGGCCTCCACGTCCCAAACGTGGCGCGATAACCGGGCTACGCTACACCCCGAATGATTATCTTAAATATTACTTACAGTCGCATACGCTGTAGTAAATTTAGCGGAGAGACAGGGATTCGAACCCTGGGTAAGTGTTTCCACCTACGACGATTTAGCAAACCGCTCCTTTCGGCCACTCAGGCACCTCTCCAATATTTATAAGAACATATGTCTTTAAATGCGGGTGCAAATATACATTAACATTTAAAATATCACAACTATTTAAAAATTTTTTTATTCAAAAAAAGACATTGATTTTAAATCCTATTTTTAACTCTATATTTATCAATTATATAGCGATTATATTTTTTACTGTAGGATGTAAAAAAGATATTGAAATTAGCTTTAGTGAAGCTATGATAAAGTAATGAAAAAAGGAAATTTAGGTGTTTTAGTCATCGTTGTCCGAAGGCCGCTTTGCTGTTAGGCATAAGAACCAAGACCTATTTCTAACGAGTTGAGAACAAGTTTTATTTTTATGCTTTTATAATAGCATGTTCTTATTCTTCAAAACTCTTAAAACCGTTTGTTTTATTAAAGTTTAATTATTTTTAATAGGACACCAATACAATTTAAAAAGACTTTTATTTAAAGCCTTAAATTTTAGAACATACAAGAACTATTTTAGCTTCATCATAAGTTGTAGTGAAAAATAGATACGTTGTTCCGCCATCTTTAACTTTTAATTTTTTCCTTATATCTTGAACTGAAAGCGGAAAATTTCGTGTTGTAATATTAGCTTTCGTAATCTTTTCTTTAGAAAATATTTTCTTATTAAAAGGTAATATCTTTTCTATCTTGAAGCGCCTACCAGGGAATTCTAAGAGTGCTTCAGAAGTATATAAATGAGAATGTTTGTGTAACTTATTTAGGTTTAAAATAGCACTAACCGAATTGAATCCTCCCGACTTTAATATTGCTGAGTTGGGTTCGTATAGATAAGTAAGCGGTTTGCTATACTTGACCAATGCTTCAGGTTCTTCACCAATAGTAAATTCAAAATGTTGCGAATGGTTCTTTTGTAAATTCACGGTTTTAATAATGACTTTGCCTTCATAATTACGTTCTAAAACCCACAGTAATTCTTTAACCTCATTATTTAGTGCTACCACATGAATTTCTCTTACATATGCTAAATCTAAAAGTGTTGCTGTTAGATCTAATAATGGTGATGTTTTAATCATCACGTTTTTGGCATAGTGCAGAAATAGATTTTGATGTGTTTCTATGTTTGGCTCACAGTCGGCTAATAAAAATACTTTCTGCTTAGATTGATCTCTTCTTGAGGGGTCAATATAAATCCAATCGAAAGGCTGATTCAGTCGTTTTAAAGCCTCAATACCATTTTCATTTAAGCAAGTGATGTTTGATGCCTTTAGGACGTCAAAATTGTGCTGAACGAGTTCTGAAAGTTTGGTATTGATTTCACAATGGGTAACTTTGTTTACTTGTTTTGAGAAGTAATAAGCATCAACTCCAAACCCTCCTGTAAGGTCAATAATAGTATTGCCTGAAATTAAGTTCGCTTTATATTCTGCTGTAGTCTCAGATGAAGTTTGTTCAATATTAAGTTTGTTGGGGAAATAGATATTTTCAGTATTAAACCACGAAGGAAGTTTTTTTTCGCAACGTTTTTTGGCCTCAATTTGTTCTATAATTAATTTCGGATCCACCGTTTTAAACGGAATGCCTTTCAACATTAACAATGAGGTATCTGAATTTATATGTGTAGATATGAATTCTTGAATATCAGTATGTAATAAGTCTTTATTCAAACTAAACTATAACCCTTTAGTAAGCTTTTTAACAATGTTATATTCCGATAAAAATTCTTTTAAAATAACTTTTATAGCGGTGTAAGATGGAATGGCGACAATCATACCAACAACTCCAAATAATATGCCCGATATAATTATGACTAAGAAAATTTCTAAAGGATGTGATTTTACACTTTTTGAAAATATATAGGGTTGTGTGAAAAAATTATCTACCAATTGTGCAAAAATAAACCCAATCATGACATAGATTGTTTTGGGTAATATAACTTGACTAAAATTTTCGCCTATGTTGCTAGACATACTTAATAGTAATATTAAAAAACCACTGACTAAAGGCCCCACATAAGGCACCAGATTAAGTAGTGCACATAGAAAAGCAATAACGATGGCATTGTCAATTCCGAAGATTAATAATACAATCGTATAAATTACAAATAGAATTAAAATTTGAAGAATAAGACCAACAAAATAGCGTGATAGTAAATCTTTTATAGCGGTAATTGAGCGTTTGGAGCGTTCTTCATTTCCGCTAGGCACAAAAGTCATAACGCCATCTTCAAATAATTTGCTGTCTTTTAAAAAGAAAAATGAAATAAAAAGTACCGAAAATAAACCGACGCTAAAGGTGCCTAAACCACTTATAAAACTATTTAGAAAGTTAGGGATAATGGCAAAGTCTAGTTTAGAGAGTACATTTGTATCTTGTATTGAGGCTTCAACATCAATATTATTAAATTCAAAATAGGTGATAATTTGATCGTATAAATGCTCAATATTACCTTGTAGTTCTTCAATATTAAGTAAGGCTAAATTATGCCCTTGTTCGATAATAAGCGGAATAAAAAGTCCAACAAGCCCTGTTAAAACGCCTAATAATAAAACCATGGTTACCACCACAGCAAAGGTGTTGTGGAATTTTAAACGTTCTCTTAAAAATAAAATGATTGGTCTTCCAATTAAAGAAATAACTACAGCAACGGCAATATATACGATTACAGATTGAATTTTATAGAGAAAAAAGAGTAGTAAAGCGATGGCTAAAATAATGCCTATTGCTCTTAAAATTCCGTTGGCTATGATTTTTGAATTCATGCGATAAATATAGTTAAAGCTACTGAAATATTATAGTTTAGTTTTTATCTGTTATAGCTTTAATTGAGTAATAATTACTCTTTTAAATGCTTTGATTTAATTGTTTTGTCATCTCATAAAGCGCAATACTTGTAGCTTGTACAACATTCATACTGCTATTAGTTCCAAACATATTAATATGAACAACAGCATCTACTTGTTCTAAGGTTGTTTCTGAAACACCGAAATTTTCATCGCCTAAAATTAAGGCAATGGGTTGTTTTGTATTTAAGTTAAAACGCGATAAGGCTTGGCTGTCTTCTGTAATCTCTAAAGCAATGAGGTAATAATTATTAGCTTTTAAGGATTGAATTTCTGTATCTATATTTTCTCTTATACTGTACGATACATATTTTTCTGTAGAACGAGATGTTTTAGTCATTCGTTTTCCTAGTGCAATATCAGTACCACAAAAAATTAGTTTCTCAATATTAAAAGCATCTGCTATACGGAATAAACTCCCTATGTTTGGCGCGTTTCTAACATTATCACAAACGACTGTTATAGGGTGTTTTTGTTTCTTAAAGGTGGAGTTGTAATGATTGAGTTGCAATAGCGTGTAGAATTAGAAGGATTTAAATATGTTGGTATATATTGAAATCCGTATTAGTTTTCAAAAGCATATTTTACAATATTAGCGCCCATTTGTAATGCTTTTGTTCTAACCTCTTCTGGGTCATTGTGGACTTCGGCATCTTCCCAGCCATCTCCTAAATCACTTTCAAAAGTAAATAATAAGATAAGTCTACTCTCATGGAAAATACCAAAAGCTTGAGGTGCTTTGCCATCGTGCTCATGGATTTTTGGTAGTCCGTTAGGGAATTCATAAATAGTGCTAAAAATACTATGGTCTTTAGGGATTTCAACTAATTCATTATTTGGAAAAACTTTCTTTAATTCTTTAGTAATGTAGGGTGCCATACCATAATTGTCATCGATATGAAGAAAGCCACCTGAAATAAGATAATTTCTTAAATTTTCGGCATCGTCATCACTAAAAAATACATTGCCATGGCCTGTCATGTGTAGCAGTGGAAATTGAAAAATATCAATACTACCGACTTCCACAGTTTGAACGCTTTCATTAATATTTGTATCTATATGGTCATTGCAATATTTTGCTAGGTTAGGTAATGCTGTTGGGTTACTGTACCAATCGCCACCACCTTTATATTTTAAAATGGCAACATCTTGTGCAAATAGAAAAATAGAAAAAAGTGAAAAATATAAGGTTAAAAGGCTTTTCATTGATTTATTCATTTAAAAACGCAACCGAGTGGCAAGCAGCAATAGCAGCTGTTTCAGTACGCAAACGAGTCTCACCCAAAGTTACGGGAATAAACTGATGTTGCAAGGCCATTTCAATTTCTTTAACGCTAAAGTCGCCTTCTGGTCCAATTAAAATGAGACAATCAGTTGCTGATTTTAACTGTGATTTTAAAGATTTTTTATCGGTTTCTTCACAATGAGCGATATAAGTGGCTTCGGTGAATTCTTGACCTATAAACTCCTTAAACGCTATGGGTTTATTGAGTATGGGTAAGTAATATTGTAAAGACTGCTTCATTGCAGACTGAATAATTTTTTCAAAACGTTCAAGTTTTACAACCTTACGTTCACTATGCTCACAGATAATAGGCGTAATGGTTTCTACACCTATTTCAGTTGCTTTCTCTAAAAACCACTCGTATCTATCATTCATTTTAGTAGGCGCAACTGCGAGATGTAAGTTGTAGTTCCGCTTTGGCTGAAAGCTTTTAGAGCTAACCGAAACCACACAGTTTTTTTGGTCTGCTTGTGTGATTTCGGCAGTAAAGCGCCAACCTTTTCCATTGGTTATATGTAAAGTATCTCCTTGTTTTTTACGTAAAACTTTAGCGATATGTCTGCTTTCGTCCTTATCAAAGCTAAAGCTTGTATCGTTTTCTGAAATATTTTGATTATAGAATAATTGCATTAATCGATATCTTCAGTAAATTTTAATACCGTAACCTCTTCAATTAAGGTTATTGGCTCAGTTTTAAGAATTAAATAATAGATTTTATTGTCTAAATCATCAACCATAAAAGCTTCATTTACAGGATTGCTTTCGCTGAATGCTACAGCATCAAAAGCTTCAGACATGTCGCCGGCTTTAATCCAGCCCGTATCACCACCCATTTTTGCCGTTGGCCCTTGCGAGTGATATTTAGCCAAGTCTTTAAAACGGTAGCCTTGCAGAAATTGATTTAATATTTTTTGTCGTCTAGATTTCGCTTCTTCATCTGATGTATTAGCAGCATTAAACTCTATAATTCTGAATTTTGAATAATTAACATCGGCTTTATCGACAACCTTATAAAACGTTTTTTTAAAGTCTGTTCTAATAACTTTTTTTCCGCCTTTAGCCATGTTAAACAACTCATCGGCTAATTTAGTTTTGTGCTTTGCTTTGTTAAAAGTGAAAAGTTTTCCTTTTTTAGGTTTGTTGGCCTTTAAAAATATTTGTGCTTCCTCTGGTGTAGAAATAGAATCGAGTTGTGTTTCTAATTCTGATTGAGAAAAACCTATTAAAGGCAGTAATAATAGTAGTGTAAAAAGATGTTTCATGTTAAATTTATTTAGTTTTTGATTCAGGGTAAGTGCAAAAAAACTAAATTTTAAGTTAGTATTGAAATAATGCTCATAAGATGTTAACAGATGTTTTAACAATTCTAAAATACAAATCAATTTTATAGAGTGATTTTGAATATGTTGTATGGAATAAAGCAACCCTATTAAAACTGAAACAAAATTTACTTCATTGTCTTTATAATAATCTTATTTTTCCGATAGAATGTTATAACGGGTACATTTCTAAAGGAGTTGACGTATTAATTCTAACGCGTATCAAAAATCACTAGATTTTTAAACGTGCTGTTGCCATCACGTCAAAATCTGAAAAATCCTTTTCTAAATATTTTAGGTAACCAACAATAGCAATCATGGCTGCATTGTCTGTTGTATATTCAAATTTTGGAACATAAGTTGCCCATCCAAATTTCTGTTCAGATTCTTTTAAAGCTTTTCTAATTCCGGAGTTAGCTGAAACACCACCACCTATAGCGATGTGTTTTATGGCTGTTTGCTTCACTGCTAATTTCAATTTAGCCATTAAAATACCAATTATAGTATATTGAATAGAAGCACAAATGTCATTTAAATTCTCTTCGATAAAATTAGGATTGGCTTTTACTTCACGTTGAACAAAATAAAGAATAGCGGTTTTTAATCCTGAAAAGCTAAAATTTAAGCCCTCAACTTTTGGTTTGGTAAATTGATACGCTTTAGGGTTACCTAGTTGTGCTCTTCGGTCAATTTCCGGACCAGCAGGATAGCCTAAACCTAATACTTTTCCACTTTTATCATAAGCTTCTCCAACAGCATCATCTATAGTTTCGCCTAAAACTTCCATTTTAAAATGACTACTGACCTTAACAATCTGTGTGTGTCCACCAGAAATAGTCATTGCTAAAAAGGGAAAAGGCGGTTTTTTATGATTGTCCTCATCTATAAAGTGGGCTAAAATATGCGCTTGCATATGGTTAACATCAATTAAAGGAATGTTTAAACCGTAAGCCAGAGATTTGGCAAATGATGTCCCTACCAATAAAGAACCCATTAAACCAGGGCCTCTTGTAAATGCAATAGCACTTAATTGTTCTTTTTTAATACCTGCTTTTTCTATGGCCTGATGAACCACTGGAACAATATTTTGTTGGTGAGCTCTTGAAGCTAATTCAGGAACAACACCACCATATTCGGCATGAATTTTTTGATCAGCAACAACATTGCTTAAAATTCTGTCGTTACAAAGTACAGCAGCCGAAGTATCATCGCAAGATGATTCAATTCCTAGGATGTAAATATTTTCTTTTTTCATAGTCGATATTAGGCACAATAATTGTTAATTTTACCATTCATAGTCCAATGCTATATTTAACAACGTATTATATGGGCAAAGGTAATAAGAATTCACACATTAAAAACTCATTATTTCTATCAAACGGATACTTAAAATATTAGGGAAAATTATAGCAATACTATTGCTTTTGTTTTTCATTTTGTTTTTGGTATTGTCTATTCCTGCTGTGCAAACTAAGCTAGGTAAATATGTTACAGATAGATTAAATAATGATTTTAAAACCGATATTAATGTAGGGCGTGTTGGTCTTCAACTTAATGGCGATATAGAGCTCAAAGAAATACTGATTAGAGATTACAAAAAAGATACCTTAATTAGTGTCGGTGTATTAAATAGCTCTATCATTAGTTTTAGCAATTTGTACAACAGTAAATTGAACTTTGGAGATATAAAACTTCAAAATGTACTTTTTAACTTAAAGACCTATAAAGGGGAAGCCGAAACGAATTTAGATGTGTTTGTTGCTAAATTCGATAATGACAACCCAAGAGTTGGGCCTAGCGAATTTCTGTTTTCTTCGAGTGACGTGTCTATAGATGGAGGTGTTTTTAAACTCTCAGACGAAAACTTAGAAACCCCAAAAGTTTTTGAATTTACAGCATTAAACGCCAATACCACTAATTTTTTAATTAATGGTCCTGAGGTAAGTTGTCGGATTAATAAGTTTAGCTTTAGAGATAGTAGAGGTATTGCGGTTAAAAATTTAATGGCAAATTTTGAATATACGCTAGATCACATGAATTTTAGTGATCTAAATATTAAAACTGAATTGTCAGATTTAAAAGGTGATTTAAGGTTTGACTATAAACGTGAAGATTTAAAATATTTTAAAGATAAAGTTAATGTTGAGGCAAGTTTTAGGGATTCGGATATTTCACTAACAGAGCTTAATGTCTTTTTTGATGAATTTGGAATTGATCAACATGCTAATTTTAATGCTGATTTATCTGGGACTTTAAATAATCTTAATGCAACTAACCTTAATGTTAGTACATCTACTAATACCAGAATTATTGGTGATATCACTTTTAAAAATTTATTTAGTAATGAGGAGGATAGCTTTGCTCTGCAAGGTGATTTTAAAAACTTAGCATCAAATTATAATGATTTAACAGCGTTATTACCAAGTCTATTAGGTAACTCTATTCCGAGTGTGATTTCTAAAGTTGGAAATTTTCAAATAAAAGGTACCTCGTATATCACAGCAAAACAGTTAGGAGCCAAAATTGATATAAATACTGATTTAGGGTTTATAAAATCCGATTTACAACTTACAAATATCAATAATATAGATAATGCAAGTTATGTTGGAAATGTTGTTTTAGAAGAATTTGACATCGGAAAACTAATTAATGACCCCTTAGTTAAAACAACCACTTTAAACCTTGATGTCGATGGAAAAGGCTTTACGATAGATAATTTAAGTACCGAAGTAACAGGAGATATCTTTGTACTCGATTATAATGGCTATACGTATCGCGATATTTCACTTGCTGGTGATCTTGGAAATAAAATATTTAATGGAATAGTAAAAGCAGAAGACCTAAATTTACAACTCGATTTTAATGGCTTGGCCGATTTTTCTGAAGACATTAAGACTTTTGATTTTAAAGCTCAGGTTGGTTACGCAAATCTTAATAAATTAAACTTTGTAACTAGAGATAGTATTTCTGAATTTAGAGGTTTGGTGACGATGTCTGCCAAAGGCTCTACCATTGATAATGCCGTAGGCGCAATTAATATTAAGAATACCACATATAAAAATCAAGATGAAAGTTATGTATTTCAAGATTTTGATATTGTGTCTTCTTTTGAAGGGAATGAGCGTACTATTGATATTAACTCACCAGATATTATTGATGGCTATATTAAAGGTCAGTTTAAAACCAAGGACATTTTAGGTTTAGTTGAAAATTCAGTAGGAAGTATTTATACAAATTATATCGCAAATGAGGTTGAAGAAGGTCAGTATATCGACTTCAATTTTAATATTTATTCAAAAATAGCGACAGTCTTTTTTAAAGATTTAATACTAGGAAAGAATACGTTTATAGAAGGCCGAATAGAAACCGATGAAAAAGGTTTTGAGTTGACTTTTAACTCTCCCGAAATTAAATTTAAAGATTATTTCGCTAATAGCATTAATGTAAATATAAATAACAGTAATCCGCTATATAATACTTATGTAGAAATTGACAGCATAAGTGCAGGGGTTTATAATATGTCTCAATTTAGTCTTATTAATGTTACCAAGCGCGATACATTATTAATTAGGTCGGAATTTAAAGGAGGCACAAATAATACCGATGATTTTAATCTCAATCTATTTTATACTATAGATGAATCTAATCAATCCGTTGTAGGCATTAGAAGATCAGATGTATTATTTAAAGGTTATGAGTGGTTTTTAAATGCAGAAAACGACAGCTTAAACAAAGCACGTTTTGATAGGAAATTTGAAACCTTTGATGTGTTGCCAATTAAAATCACTCAAGGTGATGAAGAAATTTTGGTTTCTGGTAAAGTAGTGGACTCATTAAATAAAGATTTTAAGGTCGATTTTAAAGACGTTCAATTAGTAAAAATAACGCCTCGTATAGATAGTTTAGCTTTAAAAGGTGTTGTTAATGGTGATCTTGATATTCATCAAAATAATGGCGTTTACTTACCGAAATCTAATGTGGAAGTCAGTGGGTTGTTCGTCAACGACTACGACTTAGGAAATTTAAATGCTAAAATAGAAGGTAATAATTCTATTACCAATTATAATGTTGATGTGACTTTAATCAATGACAATTTAAAATCGTTTGATGCCAAAGGAACTATTGATATTGCAGAAAGTAATCCAAGGATAGATTTAGATGTTAATTTTGAAGAATTTTTACTCGATCCGCTCAATCCTTTAGGAGAAGGTGTTATTAGTAATATTAGAGGATTGGTTTCTGGTGATGCTAAGGTTACCGGTAGTTTAAATAAACCGGCTATTTATGGCGAATTATTACTCGATAGAGCAGGACTATCTATTCCGTATCTCAATGTAGATTATGGTTTTGATTTTGACTCTAAAGTATCTTTAAGAGGGCAACAATTTATTTTTAATGATGTTGCAATGACAGATTCTAAATACTTTTCTAAAGGAAGTTTAAATGGTTTTATAGCACACGATAATTTTTCGGATTGGAAATTAGGCCTAGAGCTAGATACCGATCGACTTTTAGTGCTTAATACCAAAGAGTCTGAAGACGAATTATACTACGGTACAGGGTTTATTTCAGGAAAAGCCGAAATTAAAGGACCAACAGATCAGCTCGTTATTAAAGTCATTAATGGAAGAACCGAAGCAGGAACCGAATTTTTTATACCTTTAAATGATTCCGAAAGTTTTGGAGATAACTCCTTTATTCATTTTTTAAGTCCAGATGAAAAAGCTGCCAGACTAAACGGAGAACTCACAGAGATTATTGAAGTTAAGGGCTTAGAATTAGATTTTGACCTTAATGTTAATGAAAACGCCGTAATTGAAATTGTAATAGACAAGGAAGCAGGAAGCACTATAAAAGGTAGAGGTGTAGGTGGTTTAAACTTTTTAATCAACACCAACGGTACATTTAATATGTGGGGAGATTTTGTGGTCTATGATGGTTTTTATAACTTTAAATACGGCGGCTTTGTAGAAAAGCGTTTTAAAGTTGAGCAGGGGGGAAGTATTGTTTGGGAAGGGGATCCAATGGATGCCGAATTAAATTTGAAAGCTTTGTATGAAGCTAGTGCTAACCCTTCCGTTTTATTAGACAATCCCATCAGTCAAAGTATAGATGTAGAAGTTGAAATTCATTTAACAGGTCGATTAGAACAACCCGATCCAGAATTTGCCTTTAGATTCCCTAATGTTAATTCTACAGTGAAATCTGAGTTAGAGTACCGCTTGTCTTCCAAAGAAGAACGCGATAATCAAGCTCTAATATTTTTAATGTCCGGCGGGTTTTCAAGTGGTGTAACAGGCGCTAATTTTACAGGGACTATTTCTGAACGACTTTCAGGGATTGTAAATAACCTTTTTGGTTCAGGTAATGATAACTTAGATGTTGGTTTCGATTTTGAAATTGGTCAAGACACCCCCGAACTACAAACCAATAATAAGGTAGGTTTTACACTTCAAACTAAAATAAGTGATAAGATATTAGTTAACGGAAAGGTTGGTGTACCGTTTGGTAGTGCAAGTCAAACCGTAATTAGTGGCGATGTTCAAATAGATTTATTGCTAAACGATGATGGAACACTTAGAGCAAAAGTGTTTAATAGAGAAAATAGTATTCGAAACTTTGGTGAAGAAATTGGTTTTACCCAAGGGGTTGGTTTATCATATAATGTAGAATTTGATTCTTTCAAAGAATTACTTCAGATTATCTTTTCGGGTAAAAACAGAAAAGATAAAAAAGAAAAAGAAGAAGAAAAAGAACAGCCAGATACCGATATTATGATGCCAGCTTATATGTCGATGAAAAAGAAAAAATCCAACTCAAAGTCTTAATTTTTTGTAAAATTTATGGATTATTAAATAATTTATCAACGAAAACGTTTGAATTGTTTCTTGTATATTATTTTTATGACAATAGTCACTTTTTTATATATTTTCTTTCTTAATTTTACTGTAAAATAAATAAAATGATGCTGCAAACAATTAAAAAAATAGGTGTTTTAACTTCCGGAGGAGATGCTCCAGGAATGAATGCCGCAATTAGATCTGTAGTAAGAACTTGTGCTTTTCATGATATTAAATGTTATGGTATTTATAGAGGGTACGAGGGAATGATAGATGGCGATTTTGTTGAAATGAATG
This sequence comes from Winogradskyella vidalii, assembly GCF_013403955.1. Lineage (GTDB taxonomy): Bacteria > Bacteroidota > Bacteroidia > Flavobacteriales > Flavobacteriaceae > Winogradskyella > Winogradskyella vidalii. The sequence goes on from NZ_JABFDG010000008.1 coordinate 118,724, forward strand.
CACGAAGTGTTAAAGGAATAATCAACAAAGGCGGAACCGTGTTAAAATCGGCACGATCAAATAAATTTAGAACAAAAGAAGGAAGAGTTACCGCATACGAGCAATTAAAAAAAGCAGGAATTGATGCTTTTGTTGTTATTGGTGGTGATGGTAGTTTTACTGGAGCTATGGTCTTTAATAAAGAGTTCGATTTTCCGGTGATGGGAATTCCTGGTACTATAGATAACGATATTTTTGGAACCACTCATACCTTGGGTTATGATACCGCATTAAATACGGTTGTAGATGTAATTGATAAAATTAGAGATACAGCAAGTTCACATAACCGCTTATTTTTTGTAGAGGTTATGGGAAGAGATGCTGGTCATATTGCCTTAAATGTAGGTATTGGAGCTGGAGCAGAAGAGGTTTTAATACCTGAAGAAAATTTAGGTTTAGATCGTTTATTAGAGTCGTTAAGACGTAGTAAACAATCAGGTAAATCATCGAGTGTTGTTGTCGTTGCTGAAGGTGATAAAATAGGTAAAAATGTTTTTGAACTTAAAGACTACGTAGAAGAAAACATGACAGAATACGAAGTAAGAGTTTCTGTTCTAGGACACATGCAACGTGGCGGACCACCATCGTGTTTTGACCGTGTTTTAGCGAGTAGAATGGGTGTAAAAGCTGTTGAAAGTTTAATTACAGGCAAAAGTAACTATATGGTAGGTATGAAACATGACGTTATGGACTTAACGCCATTTGACCAAGCTGTTAAAGGAAAATCAAAAATAAACAAGGAGCTTTTAAGAGTTTCTGATATAATGTCAATATAAATAACATAATAAAAACCAAAATAAATAGAGATATGGCAAATTTGAAATTAGGAATCAATGGATTCGGTAGAATAGGAAGAATTGTTTTTAGAGCAACTGTAAAGCGTAACGACGTAGATGTTGTTGCTATTAATGATTTGTTAGATGTAGAGCATTTAGCATATTTATTAAAGTACGATTCTGTTCACGGTAGATTTGATGGAACCGTTGAGGTAAAAGATGGTCACTTAGTTGTAGACGGAAAAACAATTCGTATTACTGCAGAAAAAGATCCAAAAAACCTTAAGTGGGATGAAGTAGGTGCTGATGTTGTTGCTGAATGTACTGGTATTTTTACAACTTTAGAAACAGCTCAATATCATATTGATGGTGGTGCTAAAAAAGTAGTAATTTCTGCTCCAAGTAAAGATGCCCCTATGTTTGTAATGGGTGTTAACGATAATACACTTACTGCAAGTAATACAATTGTATCTAATGCATCTTGTACAACTAACTGTTTAGCGCCTATAGCTAAAGTAATTGAAGATAACTTTGGAATTGAAGAAGCGTTAATGACAACAATTCACGCATCAACGTCTACTCAATTTACAGTAGACGCACCTTCACGTAAAAATTACCGTTTAGGTCGTTCTGCATTAAATAACATCATTCCTTCATCAACAGGAGCTGCAAAAGCAGTAGGAAAAGTAATTCCTGAGTTAGATGGAAAACTTACAGGTATGGCATTTAGAGTACCAACTGTAGATGTTTCTGTAGTAGATTTAACAGTTAAAACAACTAAAGAAACGTCTTTAGAAGATATTAAGGCTGCTATGAAAAAATCAGCAGAAGGTGAAATGGCAGGTGTTTTAGGTTACACTGAAGATGCTGTTGTTTCTCAAGATTTTGTTAGCGAAGTTAGAACAAGTGTTTTTGATGCTGATGCTTCAATTGAGTTGAATTCTAAATTCTTTAAATTAATTTCTTGGTACGATAACGAGTTTGGATACTCTAACAAGATGATTGATTTAGCTCAAAAAGTTAATAGCTTATAATCCGTATAGATTTATAGTTAATAAGTATAGTATTAATTCTGAAATTCCGTAGGATTATGAAATATTCATTCCTACGGAATTTTTTAATTTTAATCATATGATTTTAATAACAGATGGAGGTTCTACAAAGTGCGATTGGATTGCAATTGATAAAAATGGTAATCAGGCCGTTGATAAAATAAGAACCAAAGGTTTAAATCCTGCAATTGTTGCAGAGAAAAAAATCAAAAAAATAATTCGTAAAAGTGATGAGTTAATGGCTATTGCCGATAAAATTACTCATGTTTATTTTTACGGTGCAGGTTGTGGTACAGAAAAGCCAAGACTTTTATTAAAGTATATACTAGAGACTAATTTTGTAAATGCTCAGATAGAAGTAAGAGAAGATACTTATGCTGCCGTAAGAGCTTGTATAAATACTAATGACGAGCCCGCTGTAGTTTGTATACTCGGAACGGGATCTAACTGTAGCTATTTTGATGGTAAAGATTTACATCAGCGTGTGGATAGTCTTGGATTTATTTTAATGGATGATGCTAGTGGTAACTATTTTGGTAAGCAATTAATAAGAGATTTTTACTTTAATAAGATGCCAGATACCATAAGTGTTGCTTTTGCGCATAAGCATAATCTAGATTCAGATTATATAAAGTATAACTTGTACAAACAAGCTAACCCAAGTGCTTATTTAGCCGATCATGCTGAATTTATGTTTATTAATAAAGATTCAGAATACATCAGTAATATCATTACAAAAGGTATTCGTTTATTTGCAGATAATATGATTCTTCAATACAAAGAAGAATTAGACGGTGGAATTCCAGTACATTTTGCAGGTTCGATAGCTTATTTTGCACAAGAAGAAATTAAATTAGTCGCTAAAGACCTCGGGTTTAATGTTGGAAATTTTGTTAGACGTCCAATTGAAGGCTTGGTTAATTATCACATAAAAAATCTCTAATATGGAAATTGCTATTATAGCACATGATGGTAAAAAAGCCGAAATGGTTCAGTTTTTAAACCAAAATAATGACATTCTTCAAAAGAAGAATATTACCTTGGTTTCTACAGGTACTACAGGACTAAAAGTAAGTAAAGCAGGACTTAAAGTTGAAGCTTTACTATCTGGACCTTTAGGTGGAGATGCACAAATAGCAGCTAGAGTTGCAGAAGGCAAATGCCATATGGTATTGTTTTTTAGAGACCCTTTAGATCGTCATCCTCATGAGCCAGATATTTTAATGCTTATGCGACTTTGTGATGTACACAATGTGCCATTAGCAACGAATCCGGCAACTGCAGAATTACTAATTAAAGCGCTGTAATTTTTAATAACCTGTTAATAAAACTAGGACAAGGTATTGCGAAACTTAGATTTTGGTTATATCTTTGCACTAAACAAACGTAAACGAAATAATAACTATGTTCGACTTTGATCAATATTTAGGATTTTTAGCATTTTTAACCATCTTAACGATAGGATTTTGGTTAATGATTTTCCTTTTAACCTTTGTGGTACCTTATTGGCTTTTTGGATCTATAATAGAACGTTTAAAAGAGATTAAAGAAGAAAAGAAAGCTAAGCGTGAAGGTTTAACGCTTTAGTTATAGTAAATAAATTTTAAAAGAAAAAGAGCGCAATTTGCGCTCTTTTTTTTATGCTTTATTTTTTGAATGTTTATAAAGCAATAATGACGCAACCAATCCAACCAAAGTAAATAAACCCATTACCCCAAAAGCATGTTGTAGACCAATAGCACCTTTATTGGCATCTAAAAAATAACCCATTACGAGTCCTGCAAAAATATCTGGAGTATAACCAACAACTGAAATAAAACCAACAGCAGTTCCTGTAACAGTCAATGGAATTTTGGCTTCTTCAAGTGTTGCGAAATATAAAACCCTTGCTGAATATACACCTAAAGCCATGGTTCCAATGGATAGTACAAATAGAAGTGTTGTAGAGTTGTCAATAATTCCAAGGTAGAAAATGAGACTTGTTATCGTCATGAGAAAAAAACCAATAACAATCCATAACGAAGCTTTAGTTCTATCTGCAAGCAAGCCAATAACAACGCCAACAATAGGTCGTATATACAAGAGGGTAGTTCCTACTTTGGCAGCTTCAATTTTATTATAACCCATCACTTGTTCGGCATATTTACTAAAGAGGTCAGTCATTTTATAGCCGTAATAAGCACAAAGGATAATAATCATGAGCAGCCAAACGGCTCTATATTTCATGACTATTTTAAAATTCTCTATGGTCAATAATTTAGAAGGTTTTTCAGTTTCTATGAGTGCTGTTTCTGAGAATTTTAAAAGGAAAAAGACCATAAAGCCAATGCACATTACGGCAATAGAGGTGTAGGTTATCACTTCTTTAAATGCTAAACGACGTTCTGCAATGGAGGTTAATTCAACCTCTTTGGTAATAAATAATGAGAATATAATGACACCAACAGATCCAAAAAGCGCAGCGACCAAACCACGACCACCATCTAAAAACCCAAAAGCGATGCCTTGTTTATTTGTTCCACCCCAAATTCTGGTAGCTTTTATCATTGCAGCCCAAAAAAGGAAAATAGTGGTAAAACCCCAAAATCCATAAAGTACATGTAGCATATATAGATTTGGATATGTGGCTAAATAGAATCCGCCGAAAGCGGTTAAAACAAGCGCCGCTGACATTAAAATATGAGGTTTAAATTTGTCAGCCAATGGTCCGCCAAGAAGATAGGAAACTAATGCAACAGAACCGTAAGCCGCAAAACAACTTCCTAGTTCAGTATCGGTAATAGAAAAAGATTCTAGAAATGTGGTTCTAAAAATGCGCTGTAATACAAAAGGTAAAATGAAGACAGCCTCTGCTGCTAGTATCAATAATAGTATTACATACAAAGGCTGCCTTTTATTTTCTTGTTGAAGCATATTAAACTTGTAAAACCCCCATATTGAAAGACTTTTCAATTGGCGCATGGTTGGCCGCTTCAATTCCCATAGAAATCCACGTTCTAGTATCTAATGGGTCAATAACTGCATCTGTCCAAATTCTAGAAGCCGCGTAATAAGGAGATACTTGGTCATCATAGCGGTCCTTTATCTTATTAAATAATTCAGTTTCTTTTTCTTTAGTTATTTTTTCACCTTTCTTCTTAAGTGAAGCTGTTTCAATCTGTAGTAAAACCTTTGCAGCAGAATTTCCACTCATTACCGCTAATTCTGCACTTGGCCAAGCCGCAATTAATCTAGGATCGTAGGCTTTGCCACACATGGCATAATTTCCGGCACCATAACTATTACCTAGTACAATCGTGAATTTTGGAACAACAGAATTACTCACTGCATTTACCATTTTTGCACCATCTTTAATAATACCGCTGTGTTCAGATTTACTTCCTACCATAAAACCGGTAACGTCTTGTAAAAATACTAAGGGTATTTTTTTCTGATTACAGTTAGCAATAAAACGGGTGGCTTTATCTGCGGAGTCATTATAAATAACACCTCCAAATTGCATTTCGCCATTGGCTGTTTTTACTAATTTCCGTTGATTAGCAACAATACCAACAGCCCAACCTTCAATTCTAGCATAAGCTGTGATTATGGTTTTTCCATAGTCTTCTTTATATTCATCAAACTCAGAATCATCAACCAATCTTTTGATGATTTCTTTCATGTCATATTGATCAGCACGGCTTTTAGGTAAAATACCATAAATATCTTCAGGGGTCTCTTTCGGTTTTTTAGTCTCAACTCTGTTAAAACCTGCTTTGTCAAACTCACCGATTTTATCGACTAAAGATTTTATTTTATCTAAAGCGTCTTTATCATCCTTTGCTTTGTAATCTGTAACACCTGAAATTTCACAATGCGTTGTTGCGCCTCCTAAAGTTTCATTATCTATTGATTCTCCAATAGCAGCTTTTACTAGATAACTTCCTGCTAAGAAAATACTAGCTGTTTTGTCTACAATTATTGCTTCATCACTCATAATTGGTAAGTAAGCTCCACCAGCTACACAACTTCCCATCACAGCAGCTATCTGAGTAATCCCCATACTGCTCATCACGGCATTATTTCTAAAAATGCGCCCAAAATGTTCTTTGTCTGGGAATATTTCATCTTGCATAGGAAGAAAAACGCCTGCGCTATCAACCAAATAAATAATTGGTAAACGATTTTCAATCGCTAATTCTTGAGCTCGCAAATTCTTTTTTCCAGTAATAGGAAACCAAGCACCAGCTTTTACGGTTGCATCATTAGCAACAACAATACACTGCTTTCCTTTAACATACCCCATTTTAACAACAACACCACCAGACGGACAACCACCATATTGCTCATACATGCCTTCACCAGCAAAAGCACCAATCTCAATGGATTTGGCTTTAGGGTCTAAAAGGTAATTGATACGCTCTCGAGCGGTCAATTTGCCTTTACCATGATGCTTTTCTATACTTTTTTCTCCGCCACCTAATTTTACTTTAGTTAAGCGTTTTTTTAAGTCAGAAACTAAAAGCTTATTGTGATCTTCGTTTTGGTTGAATTTAATATCCATGTAATACAGATTTGTTTTGCACGAATTTACAAAATGAAACCATGTGGGGAAAGTGAATATTTTGTTAAAAAATAATACATGGAAATATATTCCTTGGAATACAAATAGCTTTATTGTACTTTTAATTCACAAAAAAATATTTAAAATGAAACACATAATAGCCTTCGCAGGAAGTAACAGCTCTAATTCAATTAATAAACAATTGGCAACTTATACTGCTTCTTTACTCGAGAATACTAAAACTACAATTTTAGATCTTAATGATTTTGATTTACCGATTTATAGTTCCGATTTGGAAGCAAAAGAAGGTATTCCAGAAAATGCATTTCAATTTTTAAAAATTTTGAAAAAAGGCGATGGTTTTATTCTTTCTTTAGCAGAAAATAATGGCGCCTATTCTGCGGTATTTAAAAATTTATTCGATTGGCTTTCTAGAGCAGAACAGAAAAATTGGTTAGGTAAGCCAATGTTATTAATGGCAACATCACCAGGAGCAAGAGGAGGGCAGTCTGTTTTACAAATGGCTGTAGATCGCTTTCCGCGTCATGATGCCAACATTGTAGGTAAGTTTTCTTTACCGTCGTTTGATGATAATTTTTCGGAAGGAAAGATTACAAATGAAGAACTTAATAAAGAATTATTAGTGCAAGTTAAAGCATTAGAAAATAGTCTTTAACATATAGCGTTTCAAAACACGAAGTATTCTTAAAAAATGGGAAACATAGAAAAAGATATCAATTCAACTTTTGAAAATAACCGTGTCAAAGCAATGCTTAATATATTATATACGGCTAATTGGATAACGCGTACTCAAAACGAATTCTTTAAACCCTTCAATATTTCGCCACAACAATATAATATACTCAGAATTTTAAACGGTGCGGAACAACCCTTAAAGGTTCAAACCATAAAACAACGCATGATTGAACGCTCACCAAATGCCACACGATTAATGGATAAGCTATGTGCTAAAAACTATATAGAACGTTTAGCATCTGTTGAAGATAGGCGCGTGGTTAAAATCTCTATTACTGAAAAAGGAAAAGCGCTATTAACTTCTATTCCGAATGATTTTAATAATAAATTAATGATGAATTTAGATGAAGAAGAAGCCAAACAATTAAGTTTTTTGTTAGATAAAATGCGTTAAACCGTTTGTGTTTGAAATAAATAATCCATTTGGTTAAATAAGTTGAAATACAGTCGTTTATACTAAAGTCTTTTAAAAGCATGTAAACTTTAGAAGGCTATTTTGGTTTATTTAACGATATTTGTAGTTGGAGTGATTTTAACTTATGACTCAATCGCTAAAATTTTTATTAGCTTGAAATGTCTTCTTTTTGAAGTATAACTCTAAGTTAGATACTAAAGTTAACTAAATATGAAGTCGTGCAAATAGGCAAGTTAAACAGCTTCACTAACTAATAAACAAACTAACAGATTAAAATTATAATTGATTATGGCAATGAATAAAAATACGGTATTAGCTTGGGCAACATGGATAATGATATTTGTGGGCTTAGGGTTAATTGCTCTTGGCGCATTTAGGTACGATGAAGTTGCAGGTTGGGGATTCGCAGCAGTTGGTGGTGGATTTTTCTGTATTTCTTGGGTGTTTAACGCCTTAAAAGGAAGAGTGTAAAACAAGTAAAAAGTAGTTTTAGAAATTCTAAAATATCTAATATAAGATAGCATTAAAAAGCTTAAACAGCTTTAAGTCTATCTAAAAAAATAAATCGTAAATTAAAAAATCGTAATAAAATATGTCTGACGATAAAAAAGTAATTTTCGCAATGTCTGGTCTAACCAAGACTTTCCCGGCAGCTAATACACCTGTTTTAAAAAATATATATTTAAGTTTCTTTTATGGTGCTAAGATTGGAATTCTTGGTCTTAATGGTTCTGGAAAATCTACATTATTAAAAATTATAGCAGGTGTTGATAAAAATTATCAAGGTGATGTTGTTTTTCAACCAGGTTACTCGGTTGGTTATTTAGAGCAAGAGCCACAATTAGATGATGAAAAAACAGTCATGGAGATTGTGCGCGAAGGTGCCGCTGAAACCGTTGCCATTCTTGATGAATACAACAGTATTAATGATCAATTTGGTTTAGAGGAAGTGTATAGCGATCCTGATAAGATGGAGAAGCTAATGAACCGTCAAGCTGAGCTTCAAGATCAGATAGATGCTTCTAATGCATGGGAATTAGACACCAAATTAGAAATTGCTATGGATGCCCTACGTACTCCAGATGGCGACAAAAAAATCGGAGTATTGTCTGGTGGAGAACGGCGTCGTGTAGCATTATGTCGTTTGTTATTACAAGAGCCAGATGTGTTATTATTAGATGAGCCAACTAACCACTTAGATGCCGAATCTGTACATTGGTTAGAGCATCATTTAGCGCAATACAAAGGAACTGTAATTGCAGTAACGCACGATAGATATTTTTTAGATAATGTAGCAGGTTGGATTTTAGAGCTCGATAGAGGTGAAGGCATTCCTTGGAAAGGAAATTATTCATCTTGGTTAGATCAAAAATCTAAACGATTGGCACAAGAAAGCAAATCGGCTTCTAAACGTCAAAAAACTTTAGAACGTGAGCTCGACTGGGTACGTCAAGGAGCAAAAGGAAGACAGACCAAACAGAAAGCGCGTCTAAAGAATTATGATAAATTAATGAGTCAGGATCAAAAGCAACTTGACGAAAAGTTAGAAATCTATATTCCAAACGGTCCAAGATTAGGAACCAATGTTATTGAAGCTTCTGGTGTTGCAAAAGCTTATGGTGATAAATTGTTATATGATGATTTAAACTTTAATCTACCACAAGCTGGAATTGTAGGTGTTATTGGACCAAATGGTGCTGGTAAAACCACTATTTTTAGAATGGTAATGGGTGAGGAGAATCCTGATAAAGGTGAGTTTAAAGTTGGTGAAACAGCTAAGATTGCCTATGTGGATCAGAAACACGCTAATATTGACCCTGAAAAATCAATTTGGCAAAACTTTAGTGATGAGCAAGAGTTAGTAATGATGGGCGGACGACAAGTAAATTCACGAGCTTATCTAAGTCGATTTAACTTCTCTGGAAGCGAACAAAATAAAAAAGTAAAACTGCTTTCTGGTGGTGAGCGTAACCGTTTACACTTAGCAATGACGCTTAAAGAAGAAGGTAATGTATTACTTTTAGATGAGCCAACAAACGACCTGGATGTTAATACATTAAGAGCTTTAGAAGAAGGCTTAGAAAACTTCGCAGGGTGTGCTGTTGTTATTAGTCACGATAGATGGTTTTTAGATCGTATATGTACACATATTTTAGCTTTTGAAGGCGATTCGCAAGTCTATTTCTTTGAAGGTGGCTTTAGTGAATATGAAGAGAATAAGAAGAAGCGTTTAGGTGGTGACTTAATGCCTAAACGAATTAAGTATAAAAAATTAGTGCGATAACATCAACTCAATTTAAAACGATAAAAAGCCAGCAATTTGCTGGCTTTTTTTATTGATCACTATAGATGTGATTATTATTTGTACAATAATTGTTTTCAATATTTAAGTTTTGTAAGTCTTCAAAATTAGATTTAAAACTTTCTATTTCTCTATTTTTAGAAGCGTCATGCTGGTGTGCGTATAAATCAACTTTACTAAATAGTATAAATATTGAAAAAAAAAATAAAAAAAGGAATTAATAATAAATAACTCATAACCATTTATTAATTGTCGCCATAAAGATGCCCACCAGGCATATCTTCTATATTTATGGACTCCTCATAATCTTTATAAGCATTGGTTTGCATTAATTTTTTGTTTTCAGCTTTTAATCGATACATTTTAATAATAGCAATGAGTATAAAAACAAGAAAAACAGATGCCACAGCAATTAAAATCATCGTAAGTTGAGTAGTAGTCACAATTAGAGCCTTAGATTGAATTATGTTGTTAAGCATAAGTTATGAATTTAGAATTGGGTTCTAGACTGCTAATATAGAAAAATAACTTAATGTTAAATAGCTAATAGTAAATTATTTATCAGTTTTAAATGTAATTTTTATCGATTAAACGTTAAATTAATCAGACGAATAGTAGTGTTTTCGGGGGTGAATTCAGCATTTGTAGCTTTAGAAAAAGATTAATTATTTAACACTACTTAGCTTTATATTTAACATTAAAAAGCTTTGAAATCGTATTCTGTTTTTAATTTTCAACTTTATAAAATGTTAATTTGATAAAAAAATAGATTAAAAAAGTGTAACTATTTCATTTAAGTAGCTACTGATATTTTAGTAAGTAAAGTTTTTATAGTCGTAAAAAAAACCGAAATTGCTATTCAGAAATTCGTTCAACCAAAAAACAAATGCACAATTATGTCTGATGATTTTGATTTATTAGAAACAAGTTCCAATGAGAAAACTGAAAAAGTTGATGTCAATTGGGGAAAAGCCATAGACCAAATGAAGTCTAAATTGGCCCAAGAGGATGATCCTGAGAGTCGTCAGAAAATTCTAAATGCAACATTAGATAATGTTGTAGATATGGCAGAAAAAGACAGAACGACGCTATTAGATGCTATTAAAGACTTAACAGATTACCAAGACGAAGTTGGTATAATGTTCGAGGGTTTTTCGGCTTTAAACGCATCAGAGCAAAAAATTATAGACGATGCGGTAAAACGATTAGAGCGTGCTAAAGTTGAACTTGAAGATGCTAAAAACAAACCCGATACGTGGTGGAACAATCTTTGGGGAAGAAAAAGTAAGATAAAAGAAGCTGAGCAAGAACTTCAAAATGCGCAAAAAGAACGCGATGCTTCAGATAATAAAGCAAAAGCCTTATTTCAACAACGTATTGAAACGGCAGACATACAAACCTTACTCAATGAATTATCCTTTAAGAGTCAGGCTGCAGTTAAGCGTTTAAAGGATCGTGAAATTGAAATTAAAGAGGTTGAAGAAAGTCTTAAAACGGCAATAGTTGAAGCGAGTGACAACCACACTAAAGCACTTCAAAAGAAACAAGAAGTAGAAGCTAAGCTTGAGGAACAATACGCTTTATTAAAACAAGCACGCCAAGCTTTACAAGATGTTGCAGACAAACAATCAACTGAATATTCTGAAGCTTTAGAAAAAGTAACACAATTAGAACAGCAAGTAGAGGAGTTAGAAGGCCTAAAAAATGCTTATACAACTTTAGCAGCTTCAAAAGATAGTTTTGTGCACAAACATAATCTTACCATTAAGGTTTTAACTTCGTTGCGTAGTAATTTACAAACCCATCGAGCAAAATTAAAATCAGATACCGATGAGCGTCTTAAATATTACGATGGTTATGTGGTGGCATTAAAAGCACGTACAGACCAAGAATTTGCAGCTATTTTAGAACATTTGGGTGTTAAAACTGATGAGCATATTGGAGAAACTTTAGCTGCTATGCATACAGCAAGTGCTAAAGCACGTCAAGAAATGATGGATAATATACCTGTACACGAAAAAGTAATGCAAGGTGTTTATGGTAGTTATGCTGAAGCTTTAAAAGAAATTCGGTCTAAGGATGAAGAACTTCAGAAAAACTTTGCTGACCGTTATGGCATTGATATGAAGGAGATTTTTGATGAATATTACAAAGCAGATGCAGAAGCACCTTCTGGTGATGGAGGTGGAGAGCCAGCAGGTGCACCAAAACCAGAAGCAACGGAGGATGATCTTTTAGGCTAATAGTGTTGGTTGTTTTCTTAACACCATCAACCAACAACAACCATTCAACGACTATAAATAATGATAGTTACCCCTTTAGATTCCGCTATATTAGATTCCAAAGAACAGTATGTGTTCTATCATAAAATGATAGATTTCACATTAAAAGAACTGATTGTTGCCGTACAAGAAAAACAAATCTTAAATCAACAAGAAGTCCTACTTTTTAAGCAATACTGCGATTTATTATTGTATTCTATTGAAGCCATGCGTGTAAAATACATGTATGATGAAGAAGAAAATATGAAAGTAGACCTTACAGATTCTGGTTTTCCTAATTATTTAGAATTTAGATATTTATTTAACGATTTAGGTTTACGAGAAGATTATTTAGGAAAACTGACCAGTACAACGGTTCTAAAAGAAGAATTTCTTGATACGTTGATGCGAAAGAAAGAACCAGTTTCTAAACGTAAACTTTTTCAAGCAGCATCTATTGTTTACTATACATCAGCCAAAAAAGAATATATTTTTAATCGCTTTGTACAAGGTAAAATTATAGAAGCGCCACAAGGTTTTGAAGAAGATTATTTGGTGAGTTGGAGTTTTTACGATGTCTCCCATAACCGACCATATATTTGCTATATGTATTTCAATTATGATGGTAAAGACGTTCAGGACTATAAAGATGAGATTTATAAGGTGCTTAAAAATGCAGCCGATCGTGATATGAATTTAGATACGATGGCTTATGCTATCGATAAGCGTTTGCCAAAAGTGTTTCCAAAGACAATTAAACGTGTTGATTTAGGACCATTACACAACGTATTTGCTAAAGACGAAAACAAAGTGACGCATGCTATTTTAAAAGGAATAGCAAATAAAGAAGTGCCTTTAGAATCTTACGCATTCTCTTTTAAATTAGATGAAGTAAAATCGGGAAGCGAATTTAGAGAAGGTGGTTTTTTTAGTAAACAAACCTTTCAACGTTGGGACCCTGTTTTTAAACAACGTTATGTTTTTGCACCACACCGCATTATTCAATTACTATATAATAAAACACCAGAAATTATGAATAAGTTGGCCATGCCGCCGATTCAAATTTCTCAATTATAAACACAATGGTTTTTAATGGCAATATAGTTTTCAGTATTGCGAAAAAAAAACAGAAGATAACAATATTAAAGGTGATTTCAGAACTGTAAACAAGGCTATAAGAGCAACGATTTACTACAGTTGAAATTGAAACTTAAGACTATGGAACACAATTCAACCTTCCCTATAAAACAAAATGAATTAGATATGCTTCGCGATGAAGCAACATCTTATCTCAAGTCTATACAGTGGGAGCAAGGACAGCGTGCAAAGCATAAAGATGACGATGCTAAAGACGAATCTATACTCTTGTATTTATCTCGAGCCAACAATGGCAGCAACGTTAATGTTATTTCGGTGTCTAAAACTATTTTAGCCTTAAAAAAGCGTTTGTTACCCGAATCTGTAGCGCTTCCTATTGCTTTAAATCAAGCCTTGTATGCGGTACAAGAAGGCTTAACTTTAGGAGTCTGGATTAAGGATTCTTATTATGATGCTTCAGGCTTATCGAGTTTGAATGAAAATAAATCAGCATTAGATCGGTCTGGAAAACGCGAGTACGAAAGTAAAATGCATACAGCAACCGCTTTTATGTTATTTGCTTCCGCCTATAAGATTCTACACGATTTAAAACCCCATGCATCTGATGATTTATCAGTGATGAAACAGAAGTTTGCAGGTATTCCTGAAGTGTCTTTTATGACGCCTTTAAAGGGAATTTCGTGTCAGTTATTTTATTACGATAAATATTTAGGGCATCCTGAAATTATTTCGTCAGATAAAGATGTTATCGATTTTACAGTAGTCTATTTTGAAGCTTTAATCGATGAAATTCAACTTCGAAAAAGCACTTTAGAATATACAGAAACCATTTTAGACCGAACGTATAAACTAGAAAACTCAGATTTTGCTGTTTCGGGTTGGGATAATGTATTTCAAGGGACAGCAAAGAGTATTGAGTTTAATAAAATTCAATTTGAACAAATTGTAGGTAACCGAGATGCTAAGCATTTTGCACGACGTTTAACAGAACGTATGTTGAGCTATGATTTTGAAGCTAAAAAGAACCCATTTCAAGAATTAGGTGGTTTTATGCCCGTGTTTATGGGGTACGGTATTCCGGGAACAGGAAAAAGTATGCTCATCGCTGCTATTGCAACACGATTAAAAGAACATGCCGATCATTTAGATATTCCATTTTTGTTTCACCCCATGCCAGACACGTTGATTAGTACCTTTCAAGGAGGTTCTGCAGAAAAAATGGTGGAGTGGATGAAACCTATGCAAGACCCTACAAAATTGATTTTTGCGCCAATTGATGATGCCGAAAATAACCTACAAGAACGTACAGCGCAAGGTGTTTCTGCAGGTGTAAAAGAAGTGATTGGTGTCTTTTTAAGATATACCGAAGGTGCTTATGCAGTGAATTATGGTAATAGTTCCATTGGTTTATTTACCAATTTACCAGAAATGTTAGATAAAGCTGTAATTTCTCGTGTTCAGGGTCGATTTAAAATTGATGGTGCACGTACCGAACACGATTTTGTAGACCAAGATTATATCTGGTGGAAGAAGTTACAAGATACGATGCCAGATTTTGTAAACATGAACGATCCTGAGGCTTATAAATATTTGTCCGATCAGAGTTTAGCCAATAGTATGGGCGAAATCTTAAATTTGGTTGAAAATCCAACTGAAGAACGCGTGCATGATACGTTTGATAAAGTTGAAAAGTTGCATCAAAACAATGACCACATGTTTTATGCGGCTTTATATAAAGAGATTCAAAAGATATTTCCGTTTTTCTCGTCTAGAGATGTTCGGAATATTCAATCAGCTATTTCATTACGTTTAACCGATTTCGATTTAGAGAAAGATTGGTTTGAAAACCCAGAAACCTATTTTAAAAAGGATTATGACACCAAATTTAATATGCTTCAAGAGTTAATGAAATCGAATATGAAAGGTTTAAACTTTTCAGATATAAGACGACAAGAAGTAATTCGGTATTTAGATAACGTGGCAAACATTGCAGATACCGATTTTAAACGTAAAGTGGATGCAAGAGTGAATCAATTGAATATTGAAACAGAAGCTAGAGCGCAGTTTGGAAAGTAATGTAAAAATTAAAAGTCTTTGTCTTTCTGTCAGAGTGAGGAATAACCGAAAAGGAGTCTTATTATAGGGTAACCTAGCGAACAGATTGCCCTAGCGAATAAAAAAGTTAGTTTCGTAATGATATAAAGTAGAATGATTTGTTAAACATGAATAAACTAAAAAACATAACCAAAACCACGCTCTCAAAAGAGTGGGCAACATTAGTCCGAATTGATTACGATTATCAATTTAAAAATGGCGAATGGAAATCAGTATCAAGAGAAAGTTATAATCGTGGCAATGGCGCGGCTATTTTATTGTATAATCCTGAAAAAGGTAGCGTGATTTTAACGAAGCAATTTAGGATGCCAATTTATGAAGCTAATAAAGAAGAAGGGATGTCTATTGAAGTTTGTGCAGGTGCTATAGACAATAATGATGATGCTTTAGAGACAATAATTAGAGAAACAGAAGAGGAGGTCGGTTATAAAATTACTGATGCACAAGAAGTGTTAACCGCCTATACCTCACCAGGCGCTTTAACTGAAAAAATGTTTTTATTCGTTGCAGCATATAATGATGCCATGAAAGTTAACGAAGGTGGTGGCTTAGATAGTGAGAATGAAGAATTAGAGGTTTTGGAGCTATCGTTTTCTGATGCCATAGAGATGATTGCAAACCATGAAATTATTGACGCAAAAACGATAATGTTAATACAGTATGCTCAGATTCATAATCTATTAACTCCTGCGAAAACAGGAGTCTGATGAAATTTTAAAAATAATACAATAATAAACGCTGCTAATTGCTGTGGAACTCAGCGAAATTCAGAGTAAACGATGAGATTCCCACTTTCATGGGAAATGAATATGCAAAAACTAAAACAAGCCAATTTATACCGAAGTGAACTTATTCCCATAAGCGGAAAACTAGTAGAGCGTTATAATGAATGCTTAAAAACTTTAGGTTTTACCGAAACAAAACTCACCTCATTTTTTATTGATGGTATGGGATGGAGTCCTGAAATTGCTAAAGAAAAAAATGATACGGCATACCTTAATCACGGTGAGGCCAACCCACATGGCATTATAATTTCGCCATTACAAAAAGGTAAACCGGTTTACTTGCCTTATCATTCGTTTGATAAAGATATGATGCATCAGGTGTTTAAAATACATGGTCCAAAAATTAATGATATTACAAGAGATTCGGCAATTTGTATCGGATTCGACCAAAATATTGATGTTTTTTATGAGCCTTTAGATATCTTAAAATACGATGATATTACTATCAATTTTAGGTTGATTGATAACTTAGAACAGATTCAAAAAGAGCAATTGCATCTCGTTGAAAAATTTAAAAGAGATAACAATTTTATAGACGAAAATCTTCATCAGCAATTATTAGATTCCGCTAAGAATCATGGCGATTTACGCGATAGAGATTTAAGTTTACATGCTTTACATTTTTCTACCAATTCATTTTATACAAGAGCGTTTGGTGGTGTATACTTACTTCGAGATTTTATAAAACCGATGGTGATTTTTAAAAGTAAGGATACTTACAAAGAAGCCATTAAAGATACGGTTCATGATGTGTTGATTTATCATATCTCACAACCCGAATTAATCGATAAGCTGAAAGACTATATTATCATTGAATGTGACTTAGAACACGTTGTAAAAACACCAAATTACGACCGTATTAAAAAATATGAACTCGCTCAATTTTTAAAGGATACCGCACACCCCATAAAAGATATATTGAATGATAAGGTGTTGTTTCGAAGTTATCTGAATAAGATAGATATTGAAGCAAGAAAACAAGTGATGAGTGTTGAGTTATATCTTGAAAAATTAGAACGTAGTAATGCTTATAAGCTTGAAGATATCGTGAATCAATCATTGTATTTTGCTTTGCACTTACCGCATTCATCACTGTCTTCAGAGCATCGCGATTTAATTCATAAATTACTGATTAACATTGCACCAAAAGATGTTTTGTTCTTGTATTGGTACGATAAAGAGCAGTTTTATAAACATTATGAAACTTGGGATGATTCCTTTAAGGATTGGGTGATTGATAGGATTGGTAATAATATATAAGGGTATTAAGCACGAAGCACGAAGCATGAAGCATGAAGCATGAAACATGAAGAATGTTGTATAATTTTTAAATTAAAAGATATACTTATGAAATTTAAGTTTGAAGGTTTAATTATATGGCAAAAAGGAATGGATTTAGGTGAGGATATGGATAAATTGGCAGATATTTTTCCTAAAAAAGAAATTTATAATTTATCTTCACAAGTAAGAAGGGCTTCGGATTCTGTTGCATTGAATATTTCTGAAGGTTCAATTTTGCAATCCGGACCAGAGTTTAGAAAATTTCTAGGCTATGCCATTCGTTCTATTGCTGAAGTTGTAACTTGTTTACACAAAGCCAAAAGGAGAAAATATATTGATGATATCAATTTTGAAAAATATTATAAAGTTTGTTTCGACTTAATGAACATGACAATTGCTTTTAGAAATAAAATTAAATAAATAAAAATATTAATTAAGTAGGAGAAATTTTAAAGCAAGGAGAGTCAAACTTCATGCTTCAAGCTTCCAACTTCCAACTTTATAACCATGGGCATAGAACTAGTAATCTTCATCGCAGCTATTTTATTTGGAATTTTTCTCTACTGGAGAGAGTCCAATGGAAATGGAGCGTATCGTTTTTTAAATAAAATAGTGAACAGCAAAGAACTTCAAATGGGAGCGGATAACCCCAAAGGATTTGTCTATAAACAATCCCTTTTACCACGAATTATATTTGTAGTAAGCTTGGTTTTGGTTTCCGCATTAATTGTAGAGTTTCTAACACCAATCAGTGTTTTTAGTAGTTATAACGGAGTTTCAGCTTTTGCTTCTTTTGCTGTTGGAACACTTTTAGGGACTTATATTGCGGGCTTTATAATTACGTCGTCTGATGTTATTGAAGCACAAAGTGAATCCTTGGAAGATCGGTTTGAAGACGCTGTAGAAAAAGGAAAAGATTTTTTAGAAGATTTAAAAAACAAGGATAATAAAGCCGTTGAAGAAGCTAAAAAGGAAATTGAAAAAGAACCAGAAGTTAAAATGAACGAAAAAAGTGCAAGAGAGCGCTTAAAAGATAAAGGACTTATGTAGCTCAAAATGTCAATCTGAGCGCAGATGAAGCATCTCATTTTACAATTTGAATCTTAAATAATTATAACTATTAATTTAAACGAGGAGATTCCTGTTTTTAAAGGAAGAATTACCATGATAAAAAACTACTGGAATAAAGGCGGCAAACAAAAACGGATTACCATTTTTGTAACATTACTAATACTTGTGTTATTGTTCTTTTTTAGAGACGATTACCAACCTGTTTTATTGTTTATACGAAAGTATATCTTCATTATATTAATCAGTTTCCTCATGCTGTTTTTAGGGTTGCGTAAATTCAGGAAGTCTGCACATGTTGGTAGTCGCTTAGGAATTTTAGCTTTACTTATTGTGTTTTTCGGATTGTTATATGTCGCAGGATGGCATTATAAAATGTACGATTATATGAAGACTTATAATGTGTTCAATAATTTAAACAAGGTTGAAATTCACGAATTACCATTC
The DNA here is from genome assembly GCF_013403955.1 of Winogradskyella vidalii. GTDB lineage: Bacteria > Bacteroidota > Bacteroidia > Flavobacteriales > Flavobacteriaceae > Winogradskyella > Winogradskyella vidalii. The sequence goes on from NZ_JABFDG010000008.1 coordinate 137,662, forward strand.
ACGCAAAACGAACGTATTCAACCGCTTCGAAATGTACATTCTATGGGAAGAGAAAGTGTAGGCGAAACTAAAGATGTGTCTTTGCCACATTTGGTAAGAGTTGATGACCAAAATAAATGGACAATGGCAATTCAACCGAGTGAAAACTACATGATGCAGCGCATGAACGATAATACCGAAGAAGTATTTTCGGTGAGTAGTACAACGCCTTTTCCTAGATTTTCAAACGAAAATCGAATTGATGTTACATTTTCTATAGGTGAAACCTTATTATTTAGTAGAAATACTTATAACGCCGTAGTACAGCGTTTTAATCCTTGGATGTTATTCAATTACGAACCAAGTGACACGTTCTATATGAAAAATGATAACGATGAATGGGTAGAAGTAGTGAGCTTAATAAAATGGAAAGGATTTTTGTTTCCATACCCAACCTTTGGGGGGGTGATGATTATTGATAATGGCGCGCATAATTTTAACGATTATGTAGAGCGTATTATGATTGGTAAAGGCACCTTTGTGAGTCCGGATAAAATTAAGAATTATCCATTTTTAACCAAGCAGAATACTTTATCAGAAAAAGTATCGCAACTGCAAGCGGAATCACTGAAGTTTTTAGGTGGTTTTAGTGACCCTTTACCATGGAATATGGAAACAGCCGTGAAAATTCCTGTGATGCCAAAAGACCAAAATCAACAACCTTATGTCACGGATTTTGATTTTTCAGGCTCTAATACCGATGCTTATAGTGGTTTATACCATTGGTTTGGTTTGGAACCGGTAGGGGATGAGCGTACCAGCTTAAGCTATAGTGTGTTTGTGCCAGCTGATGGTACTGATAATTTGTATTATTATGACCACGCGACTAAAAAAGAAGGCTATGCAGGTGTTTCAGCCATGCCTTTAAAAGTTAAGGAATCTCGAAAAGAATACGATTGGAGTGCGAGTACACCAGTAGAATTTAGACCTTATATAAAAGATATTGCTGGTAGAAAGCGTATGTTTTTCTTAGGAACCGTTTCTTCTATCAGTTCTACTAATGCACAACAATTTGATGGTTCAGCAACACCAGATTTAGTGTTAATAGACAGCGAATATAAAGATGTGATTTGGATTGATGTAAAACATCCAAGCACTTGGGATGAAGAAGTCTATAATCAACTTAATGAGGCTTGGCGAGCAAGTGAGGGTATTGGGTATTTTTACAACGAACAACCAAAAGATAAGGATGTTATAGAACAGCAGATGGACTCTATAAATCGTATTCCAAAAGTAGAAGATAATTCAGCTATAATTAATGAATTACAACGTCAGTTAGATTCTTTAAAGGCAGTTAGTGCCCAATAGAGTTTTGATTACTTTAGAATAAATACAGACCTGTCAAGTTTATAAACCTGACAGGTCTTTTTTTATTTATCCTGATGAGTTTATTTGTAACAAAATCAACTACTTATCGACTTATAATGTAAAAGTGATATTATGGGTTACATGGGGTTTGGTTTGCAAAAATGGATTTATACGATGCGACCGCGTCAACCATTTTCTATGCAACGCAAAGGCTCATTTACTGATGTTCCAACCTATAGTCGAAAATTTAAACTTCAACATTCTAAAACTAAAGGGAGCTATAATTTTGGTATTATTTTGTTCTTTATTATGGTTTTAATTGTTGTGTTATCAGTGCCGCATTGGATAGCGGATGCTAGGTTACGACACGAGCAAGAATTGGCTTGGGCTATCAAAAGAGATAAAGAGGCATTTGACTTCTTATTAAAATCTGGAAAATGGCGATTAAGCAACGGACGAATTTCTGCAGCCTCTTCAGAATTTAAATTAGCGCAGGCCATTCTTCCTGAAGACAAAGAATTGAATGTTTTAATTTTAGAAACCTTACAAATACTATGCTTAGAGTATAATCAGAATTGCAATGATTTAGATCAGTTGGAGTAGGAGCTTACGTATACACTAGCTTAATAGAAATGCTTTTAATTTTTATGAGCTCTCATAAAATCGGTAATTAAATACGTAATTAGCTTTCCTACTTTTGTCGCTGTTTTTTTTGTAGGTGCAGCTTCACAGATATGTAAATAAGATGCATTTTCATGCTGACCAAAATAATTTACAAATTGCCGTGCTTTTTTTACACTAAAACCACTCGGGGTCTTGGCACTGCTTGGTATGTTTTTAATTGCATCACAATCTATTTCAATCCCAAATTTCTTTGAAGCAACATGGTCTAACGCATAAGCCATTTCAGATTTAAAATCAAGTTCATTTCTTACATCAATAGCTTCGTAGGTATTATATTTAATAGATTTTACCTTTTTTAGAGTTTGAAGTAAGGTGTCTGATGTATAGTTTTCGTGCAGACCGAAAATAAAATAATTTTTCAAGAACCCTTCAGCATAAGCATAGCTAAAACCGTTGCCACTGTGTCTGCCTTCTTCAGCTCTAAAATCAGAATGTGCATCAAAGTTAACAACATTCATTCTTCCGTTGTTGGCCAATGCAGACCCTTTAATATTTCCGTAGGCATTATTATGTCCACCACCAATAATGATTGGTATTTTTCCAGCTTTAACGATAGAACCAACAACATTGGTAACATCCTTATCTATGATTTCAACAAAATTCCGAACCTTTGTTCGTTCCTTCTTTTTTGAAGTATTTAGTGCTAGTAGGGTTTCACGTTGTTTTGAATAGTCGAGGTGACCTAAAATTAAAACACGTTTTGCATTCGTAAATGTGTTATTCTGAATGTTTAATAAAATATTTAAGGTCGCTTCCCAAGCTCTGTAAGTTCCTGTTTGTCCGAAGTTTCCGTAAACCCCAATATCTTCTTTAATACCAAACACAACATAGTCAACATCTAAATCAACGATAGCATCGTATATACTAGTGAGCTTAGGTATGAACTGAATATGTTCGCCAAATTTTGTTTCCCCTTTTCGTTTCTTTAAAAGTTGTTGTTTTTCTTTTTCTGAAAATAAAATGAGATGCTGCATTTGGATAATAATTTGTTATATATTAGATTAAAAATACATTTTTATTTAATTACTTTGGCTTAAATTCGATATTAAAAAACAACAATAAACAATAATTAAAACCAAATTATTTATGGAAGGTTCACCAAAATCAAACACAGGGTTAAAAGTTGGCTTAGCAATATTAGCGGTATTGTTCTTAGGTACTGCATTCTACACGTCTAAACTTTACAATGAAAAGAATGAAAATGAAAAATTACTAGTTAGCGAAAAGCAACAAGTAATGAATGATCTTAGCAATATGGCTAAAGATTATGATAAGGCGATTGCTGAAACTGAATCTAAAAACCAAGATGTTATTGCCGCTAGAGCGCGTATTCAAGGTTTAATGGATTCTCTTAAAGTTTCTCAAAACAGTGTAAGTAGTTTGTGGAGTTACAAAAAGAAATATATGGCTTTACAAGAGGAAATGGATGTTTTATTAACTGAAAATGACCGATTAAAAGTTGAAAATCAATATTTGGCAACGTCTTTAGATAGTACAAATGTACAATTAGCAGAGCGAACTATGTTTACCGATTCACTTTTAGTGCAAAATACAGAGTTGTCTACTGTTGTCAAAGATGCAGCCGCTTTACAAACTGTTGGTTTAGTAGGTATGGGTGTGCTAGAACGTAGTAGTGGTAAACAAGTACCGATGGAAAGAGCAAGACGAAGTGATAAAATTAAGGTTTGTTTTACAGTCGCTAAAAATATGCTTACAGAAGCAGGAGATAAAGAATTATATGTTCAGGTTATAGATCCTTTAAATAATGTATTAGGTGCTAATGATCAAATTGAATTTGAAGATCAAATCTTAAACTACAGTCTTATCAGTAGATTTAATTATGAGAATAGAAATTTAAATATTTGTGAATATGTTGCGCCACCTGAAGATTCTAAGTTTGAATCAGGACGTTATCAAATTAATGTTTTTAATGACAAAGCTTTAATTTCGTCTTCAGAATTTGAATTGAAGTAAGCCATTATAATTTATATCTTATAAAAAAATCCAGAAGTTTTTAGACTTCTGGATTTTTTTTATGGCTAATAAATAAGTATTTATTTACTTATTTAAGAGTTGTCCGTTAATAAGTACTTGCTCTATAGGATTATGTGCAAAGGCGTAAGGAATTTCACTATAATGATTCATAGGTTTAGTAATGATAATATTAGCCTTTTTTCCTCTGGTAATACTACCATACATACTGCTAATTCCCATAGCATAAGCACCATTAATTGTGGCTGCATTAATGGCTTCTTCTGGAGTCATTTTTAGTTTAACACAGGCAGCACTAACTATAAAATTCATATTTCCACTAGGCGCAGTTCCAGGATTGTAATCCGATGCAATAGCTAGTGGTAAACCTGCGTCAATTATTTTTCTTGCTTGTGTATAAGGTATACTTATAAAATAAGAGCAACCAGGTAAAGCTACTGGCATGGTTTCACTATCTTTTAAAGCTTCAATATCTTCATCGTTAATTTCTTCTAAATGATCGACTGAAAGTGCATTATACTTAACGCCTAAAGCAATACCTCCTAAAATATTAAATTGGTTGACGTGAATTTTTGGTTGTAAATTATGAGCTGCTCCAGCTTTTAAAATAGCTTCTGTATCTTTTATATCAAAGTAACCTTGCTCGCAGAATGCATCTACATAATGTGCGATGTGTAATTCAGCAGCTTGCGGAATCAACTCTTCTGTAATAAAATTAATATAGTCTTGTTTTTTAGACTTGAATTCTTCAGGGATGGCGTGTGCAGCTAAAAGTGTAGGCACTATATTAGCCAAGCTTTCTTGTTTTAGTTGCTTTATAACACGAAGCATTTTTAACTCAGCTTCTAATGTTAAGCCGTAGCCCGTTTTTATTTCTAAAGCACCAGTTCCCATAGCGATAAGTTCGTTTAATCGCTGAAGAGATTGTTCATATATTTCTTTTTCACTTGTATCTTGAAGTAATTTAGCGGAGTTTAAAATTCCTCCTCCCTTACTTGCTATTTCGGCATATGATAGTCCGTTTATTCTATCGACAAACTCAGAGGTTCTATCGCCAGCATATACCACATGTGTATGAGAATCGCACCACGATGGTAAGACTATTTTACCTGTAGCATCAATAATTGTTTCAGCATCAAAACCTTCACAATCTTCCATAGGACCATATTCAATAATAGTATCGTGAACGATATAGAGATAGGCATTTTCTAAAACAGGAAGATTTTTCATGTCACTTCCTTTTACAATAGTAATATTATGCTCATGAACTTGAACAAGTTGTTTAATATTTTTTATTAGTACGGACATAAGGATTGGTGTTTTATGTAGGTTTTTTTGACTGAACTAAAAAAACGCTAATAGAAAATTACTAGCGTTTTTAAATCCATAATGTGTTAAATTTATATACTTTTTCGTTTTTATTCTTTTATAAATTTTGCTGTAATGTTATTGTCGATTTTTATGGTATAAACGCCATTAGCTAACTCTGAAACATTTAAGGTTTCTCCAATAACTATATTTTTAGCTAAAACTTGTTTGCCTAAAAGGTCTAAAACAGAAACGTTAATGTTGGTATTAAAACCTTCAAAAGCTAAATAGTCTGTTGTTGGATTTGGAAAAATAGCGATATTTTGAAGTTGAGAACTTGGCGTACTAAGCACAATTTTTTGATTTTCAAAATAGTTTAATGCATCTTGATTATAAGCACAAGTTGCAATATCTAAATCACCATCGGCATCATAATCTTCTACAGCAAATACGAATGCTTGACTTTGGGTAGCATCAATAACCACTTCTTCATCAAAACCATCTAAACCATTATTTTTAAACCATACCAAATCATTACCAGAACCTGAAGCGCCATTACCTAATAGAATATCATCAAGGCCATCATTATCTAAGTCGCTCAATACTGCCATTGCAGGATTGTTTATGGACGTTGAAAAAACAGTTTCAGTATAACCTGAATCAGTTGCTTCGTACCAAAATAAATGTCCTGTTGGTCCGCCACCATAAGAAACTTCAGTTGCTAAAATATCTAAATTAGCATCACCATCAATATCTTCAAAACTTACATGGAACATTCCTGTTTTTCCAGTGGCTACAGTCACAGCATCTTTAGTAAAAGAAACGGTGCCATCTTCAGTTAAATTATTTCTAAAGATTTCAACAACATCACTACCGTAGTAGGCTGTTGCTACAACAACATCTAAATCACCATCAGCATCGATGTCTTTCATATCCATAGCACCAGGTGCCGCTAAAGTATCATCAATTTTATTGGCTTCTAAAGTAAAAACTCCTGTACCATCATTTGAGAACCAAAGCACTTCATTGTTATCATAAGCCGTAACAGCAATATCTAAATAGGTATCATTATTAATATCACCTATGGCGATTCCGGATGCACCAGCAACAGTACTAGAAATTATAGTTTCAGTTGCAAAATTTCCTTCACCATCATTTGGATACCATGCTAAACTATCATTAGTGTAAGCAGATACAATAAGATCTAAAAAACCATCACCATTTAAATCGGCAAGTTTCATAAAACCGATACCTTCTAAAGTGTTGGCAATTAAAGGTTGCAAAGTAAATGTATTATCACCATTGTTTTTATACCATTCAATTGTATTTCCAGCATATGTTCCTATGATGATATCTGGAAATTCATCAGCATCAATTAAACCCGATGTCATGGTATAAGGTGCATCACCTGTACTAGTGTTAATACTAACTTTTGGTAAAAATGAGGTTTGCGCCACAGCGAAATAACTGAGCATAACGAAGCTCAAAAGTAATTTTTGTTTCATGTTTTTTATGTTTTCTGAGCTACGAATATAGTGATTAAATTCAATTTAACGCACTTCAGCGAGTATTCTAAACGCTTAGTCGTTATTTTAAACTTCCCACCATATTTTCTGGTTTTACCCATTCGTCATAGTCTTCTGCAGAAACATAACCAAGATTAACAGCTTCTTCTTTTAAAGTCGTTCCGTTTTTATGTGCTGTATTTGCAATTTCAGCGGCTTTATAATAACCAATTTTAGTGTTTAAAGCCGTGACTAACATTAATGAGTTGTTCAACAATTCCTTAATAACTTGGTGGTTAGGTTCAATGCCATTTGCACAATGCTCTTCAAAACTTACACATGCATCTCCAATTAATTGTGCAGAATGTAAAAAGTTAGCTGCCATCACTGGTTTAAATACATTAAGTTCGTAATGACCTTGTGTACCACCTACTGAAATAGCAACATCATTACCTATAACTTGTGCACAAACCATAGTTAAGGCTTCACATTGGGTAGGATTTACTTTACCTGGCATTATAGAACTTCCTGGTTCGTTTGCCGGAATAATAATTTCTCCAATTCCTGAACGCGGACCAGAAGCCATCATTCTTATATCATTTGCTATTTTGTTTAACGAAACAGCTAATTGTTTTAAGGCACCATGACTTTCAACAATAGCATCGTGGGCCGCTAAAGCTTCATATTTGTTTTCAGCAGTTACAAATGGTAAACCTGTAAATTCAGCAATATATTTAGCAACTAAAACATCGTAACCTTGTGGTGTGTTAAGTCCGGTTCCTACAGCAGTTCCACCTAAAGCTAATTCACTTAAATGTGCTAAGGTATGTTCTAATGCTTTTAAACCATGATCTAATTGCGATACATAGCCTGAAAATTCTTGACCTAAAGTTAACGGTGTGGCATCCATTAAATGGGTACGTCCGATTTTTACAACAGACTTAAATTCTTGTGATTTTTTATGTAAGGTGTTTCGTAATTGAATAACCCCAGGAATCGTTGTTTCCACTATTTTTTTATAAGCAGCAATATGCATACCTGTTGGAAAGGTATCATTTGATGATTGAGACTTATTTACGTCATCGTTAGGCTGAACTGTTTTTTCGCCTTCACCAATAGTTTTACCTGCAATTTGATGCGCTCTGTTAGCAATTACCTCATTGGCATTCATGTTACTTTGTGTCCCCGAACCTGTTTGCCAAATTACTAATGGAAACTGATCATCGTGTTTACCTTCTAAGATTTCGTCACAAGCCTTTGCAATTAAATCGCGCTTTTCTTTAGATAAAACGTCTAAATCACAATTTGTAAATGCAGCAGCCTTTTTAAGGTATGCAAAACCATAAACAATCTCTAGAGGCATCGAGGCAGACGCTCCAATTTTAAAGTTATTACGAGAGCGTTCTGTTTGTGCGCCCCAAAGTTTGTCGGCAGGTACTTTTACCTCACCCATTGTGTCTTTTTCTATTCTATATTCCATTTGTAGTAATGTATTTAAAGCTTTTACAAATTTAATTATTTTGTAGGTTTTATAGGGTATGAAATTGGCTTTTATTTAGACCGTTTTTTTTAAATACTAGGTAAATTTCAATTATTGGAACGAATTAAACTTAATGGGGTTGGCAGTGTTTATTTTTGGATAAGAATTAATAAGTGCTACAAAATAAAAACACCAATCAATCCCTATTGTTTTAGAGCGATTGGTGTTAAATAAAATTGGTGTTTGTCTATTTTTGAGAAAGCTTAATTTTTTGGAACCGGAAATCCACGATCTTTCATTAAGGCTTCAATTTTAGCATCGCGTCCTCTAAACTTTCTGTAAGCTTCTGCTGGATCCATAGCATTACGTGGTGCAAATAAATATTTTACTAATTTATCTGCGACTTTTTTATCGTAAAAACCACCTTCCGCTTCTTTAAAAGCTTCAGAAGCATCACTAGTTAAAACATCAGCCCACATATATCCGTAGTAAGCTGTAGCGTAGCCTTCACCAGAAAAGACATGTCCGAAGTGCGGTGTTCTATGGCGCATAGGTAATTCTTTTGGCATTCCTAATTCGTCTAACGTTTCACGTTCAAACTTATCGATATCGATGTTAGTTGGGTCTGCTAAATGTAATTTCATATCTATTAAAGCAGATGCTAAATATTCAGTAGTACCAAAACCTTGATTAAAAGTAGAGGCATTTTTAATTTTTTCAACAAGTGTTTCTGGAATAGGCTCTCCAGTCTTATAATGTACTAAAAACTGATTGATGACTTTATCCGTAGATAACCAACGTTCTAATAATTGTGACTGAAATTCGGTATAATCTCTAACACCACCATTCAACGTTGGGTATTTTACATCAGCAGAGAAGAAGTGTAAAGCATGGCCAAATTCGTGAAAAAACGTCGTCGCATCATCCCAAGATACGAGAACAGCTTCACCTGGCGCAGGTTTTACAAAGTTAGAATTGTTAGAGGCTAAAACATTTTTTTCGCCTTCAAAAGAATCAGAACTTCTATAGGTCGTTGCCCAAGCACCAGAGCGTTTACCTTGGCGAGCGTAAGGATCTAAATACCATAAACCAATATGTTTCCCGGAGTCTTTATCGGTAACTTCCCAGACTTTAACATCCTCATGAAACACAGGTACAGAACCTTCTTCGACAGGTGTGAATTTGTAATTGAATAATTCGCCAGCGGTAAAAAACATCGCTTCCGTTAACTTATCTAATTGTAAATATTGTTTGACTTCATCACTGTCTAAATCGTATTTCTTTTTACGTACTTTTTCGGCGTAATATCTATAATCCCAAGGTTCAATCGTAATATTATCGCCAAGTTCATCAGCTACAGTTTGCATATCAGCGACTTCTTCTTTTACTCTTGCAGTCGCAGCTGGCCAAACGGCCATCATTAAATCCATAGCATTCTCGGGTGTTTTTGCCATACGGTCTTGTAAACGCCATTCAGCAAAATTGTCATAACCCATTAAACCAACACGCTCTTTACGTAACCTTAAAATTTCAGCTATAATGGCGTTATTATCATATTCATCGCCATTATCGCCTCTAGAATAGTAGTTTTTCCAAACTTTATGACGTAATTCACGCTCGGTTGAATACGTTAAAAAAGGATCCATAGAAGAACGTGTATTAGTAATAGCATATTTGCCATCCTCACCATTATCTACCGCTATTTTTGCTGCAGATTTTATAAATCCGTTTGATAAACCACCTAATTGTTCTTCGGTTAAGTAGGTAATATAATTTTCTTCGTCGTGAAGTACGTTGTTTGCGAAATCAGTGTAAAGCGTTGATAGTTCTTTATTTATTTCTGCATAGCGTTTTTTGTCTTCTGTATTTAGATTGGCGCCATTCATTTCAAACCGCTTATAGGTTAAGTCTACTACGCGTTGTTCTTGTGATTCTAATGGTGTTTCTTGTGAGGCTTCGTAAACGGTTTTTATGCGTTGGAATAACTTTTCGTTTTGAGAAATTTTTGACCTAAAATCGGAAAGTTTTGGTGCTAATTCTACTTGAACCGCTCTAAATTCTGGAGACGATACATTAGAACCCATAACGCCGTAATAGGTAAAAACACGATTAAGTGTTTTACCTGCTTTTTCCATAGCAACAATAGTATTCTCAAAGGTTGGAGCTTCAGGGTTATTAGCGATGGTATCAATTTCAGCTAGATTAATTGCCATGGCTTCTTCAACCGCTGGTTTGATGGTTTCAACAGAAATTTTATCGAAAGCAGGAACACCTTGATAAGGTCCTGTCCATTCTTGGGTGAGTACGTTATCGCTCATATCTTTGTCAATAGGTTTGTTGGTGTCTTCTTTACAGCTTATTAATAAAGCAATCCCACAAATAAGTGTGGTTTTAAGGGGGGTAGATATCATAATGTATTAGTTTTAGTAGGTGTAAAATATTTGGTGTTAATCCAAGGAAACAAGTTACTGAATTTATAGTTGATGACCTTAAGTTTTCTATAATTATTAAGGATTAGTGTTTGATTAATGTTGTAAAATAATACGGATTGTGTGGTTTTACACTGCGGTTAACGGCGTTTTTGTGGAGATGCATAGAGGAATTTGTTGATAGTGGTCGTTTGACTGTTCTAAACTACTATGATTTTAAATGTTTTTAAGCCTCGGTGACTCTGCGAGTAAAAATAGACAGAAACTATTTTATTGATTTTCTCTAATGTTTACAGAAAATAAAATCACTCAATCAATTCCACTTTCTTAATATAAACATTCTTTGTAGGCCAGTCGCCATCATCTGTTTTTACATTGGCGATTTTATCTACGACGTCCATTCCTGAAATTACCTCACCAAATGCAGTATATTCACCATCGAGATGATATGCACCATCGGGTTTTTGGACAATAAAAAATTGAAACGGAGACGCCAGTTTATAGGCATTTTCAATCTCACTACTTGGCATAGAAATCACACCACGTTTATGTGTGTAACCGCGTTTTGTATCTGGTGGAAGCAGGTAATGTCCTATCTTTTTACGGCGTTCGTAGATATTTGTCCCATCACTACTTCCGCCTTGTATCACAAAGTTTTTAACGACTCTGTAAAATTGTGTACCATCAAAATAATTGCGTTTTGTTAGGTAAACGAAATTAGCTCTGTGGAATTTGGTTTTATCATATAAAAGAATATCAATAGTACCGAAATCGGTTGTAATACGTACTTTATTTTCTTTATTCTCCTTTTCGTATTCTAAAAAGAATTCCATAGCATTATCATCAGTGAGTATTGGGAATTCTGATTTGGGTTCTTTTTTAGGCTGGATTTTAGTTTCTAAAGTTGTAGAATCTTTTACAACTGTTGTATCTGTTTTTTTTGAACTTTGCTTATCTTCACAATTCAGAAGTAATAATCCAAGCCCTATAATCATAGGAAAACATAATTGAAATCTCATAAATGCTATTTAGTACGTTTTTAGAATCTGTAGTAAAAATAAAAGATCTAGCGCTTTTTGGCGAAGATTCTCATGCTAAAATGTCTCCACCTTATCGTTTGGAGTTGGCAGAAAAAAACAAAGCAAAGTCTAAAACAGCTAGAAAAGCAGGAGTAATGGCCTTATTTTATCCCGATACAAACGATGAAACTAATTTAGTGCTTATTCTTCGTAAAACTTATAGAGGTGTACATTCTGCACAAGTTGGGTTTCCTGGAGGAAAGTATGAAGACGAGGATAATAATGACTTAATGCAAACGGCAATAAGAGAGACCGAAGAGGAAATAGGTGTATCTAGAGCTCATATTGAGGTTTTAAAAACCATGTCGCCTATATATATTCCACCAAGTAATTTTATGGTACATCCTTTTATAGGTATTTCAAAAGAGTATTTAATTTTTACCAAACAAGACGAAGAAGTAGAGGCCATAATAGAGGTGAAGCTAAGTGATTTTCTAAATGACAGTAATATATTAATGACAAGTGTACCAACGTCTTTTGGAGTTGAAGTAGAGGTTCCCGCTTTTAATTTTAATAATTATATTGTATGGGGAGCAACAGCCATGATGCTCGGTGAAATTAAAGACTTGTTAAAAGAGGTCTTATAAATTAACATTATGTTTACATTTGTAAATTATATAAATTGTAAACAACATTATGGGATTATTCAAAAGAAATCCTTTCGGACATATACTTTGGGTTAAAAAATGGCTTATTAGACTTCTAGGTTTATTTACGCATAGACGCTTTAGAGGATTTAACGACCTTCAGATTGAAGGTTCTGAAATTATAAAAGACCTTCCTGATACCAATGTTCTTTTTATATCTAATCACCAAACCTATTTTGCTGATGTTATTTCAATGTTTCATGTTTTTAATGCAAGTCTAAGTGGCCGATTAGACAATATTAAAAATGTGGGGTATTTATGGAATCCGAAACTGAACATGTATTACGTTGCAGCAAAGGAAACTATGAAAGCTGGTTTATTGCCAAAAATATTTGCTTACACGGGTTCTATTAGTATTGAGCGTACTTGGCGTTCTCAGGGTAAAGACGTCAATAGGCAAGTGAAGATGAGTGATATTACCATGATAAAAACAGCTTTAAATGATGGTTGGGTAATTACATTTCCACAAGGGACGACAACGCCTTTTAAACCTATTAGAAAAGGAACAGCTCATATTATTAAAAGACATAAACCTGTTGTAGTACCTATTGTCATTGATGGTTTTAGACGTTCTTTTGATAAGAAAGGGCTGCGAATTAAAAAGAAAAATATTTTTCAAACTTTTGAAATTAAGGAGCCGTTAGAGATTGATTACGATAACGAATCTATAGATAGTATTGTTGAAAAAATCGAATATGCTATTGAGCAACACCCTTCTTTTTTAAAAGTAATACCACAAGATGTTCTCGAAGAAAAAGAGCGCCTAAACAGAGAGCTACGTGATATGTAGTTTTATAATAAAGTATGAATTGTATTCTAAGAAACCTTTACTCCGTTTTTAACCTTGGTTTCAGGATGTAATAAATAAACATCATTTGCTTTTACTGCTCCAACAACTAGACAAGCACTCATAAAGTTTGCAATTTGCTTTTTAGGGAAGTTGATTACTGCAACAATTTGACGGTGTAGAAGTGCTTCTTTCTTGTATAATGTTGTGATTTGAGCGGAAGACTTTCTTATCCCCAATTCTCCAAAATCTATACTCAGTTGGTAAGCAGGGCGATGTGCTTTTGGGAAATCTTTAACGTCAATAATTGTACCTATACGCATATCTACCTTTGTAAAGTCTTTATAAGTTATTATCTTTTCCATATTAATAGTAATTGCTTTTTTAGGATTACTAAAATCTAAAATTATAAAAAATAAAAACAATGGCGCGTACCAAATCAAATATGTTGCCTTTAGGCACAAAAGCTCCTGACTTTAAACTGGTAGATACAACTGATAATAAAATGAAATCGTTAGATAAACTTAAAGGAACTACAGCGACTTTAATAATGTTTATCTGTAATCATTGTCCATTTGTAATGCATGTTAATTCAGAATTGGCTCAACTGGCAAAAGATTACGTAGCGAAAGGTATTAAATGCATAGCTATATCAAGTAATGATACTGAAAATTTTCCACAAGATGGTCCTAAATTCATGCAGCAAAATGCTTTAGATAACGACTATATTTTTCCCTATTTATATGATCAAACGCAAGATGTTGCTAAAGCATATAATGCAGCTTGTACACCAGATTTTTTCTTGTTTAACGAAGATTTAAAACTTGTTTATACCGGACAATTAGATGATTCTAGACCAGGAAATGACATACCTGTTACAGGTAAAGATATTAGAGAAGCTTTGAATGCTTTAATTGATAATGAAACGGTTAATCCCAATCAGAAACCAAGTTTGGGTTGTAGTATTAAATGGCGCTAAATATCAGGCTAATTTCATTGTATTTATTGAAATGTAACTTTGGTTACGTTTGGTTTTAAATGCTTTTCGGAATTTTGCTTAAAATAAATTACTATGGGATTATTAAATGCTTTATTCGGAAAGTCAAAAAATAATGTGGCTGAATATATTGAGAAAAATGCTGTTATATTGGATGTTAGATCACACGGAGAATATCAAGGTGGTCATATTGAAAAAGCGAAACATATTCCACTTCAAGAATTAAAAAGTAGGCTAAACGAGATTAAAAAATTAAACCAACCTGTTATAGCGTACTGTGCTAGTGGTATGCGTTCTGCAAGTGCAACTAGCATGCTAAAGTCTCACGGTATCGATGCCGTTAATGGTGGCGGAATGGGAAGTTTAATGCGAAAATTAGGATAATAGTTATTATTGCAATACCCTTTCAAGATCTATAAGTTCACTAAAATCTTCAATAGGGTTTTCATTATACTTTAAGGTCCAACCTAAAGAATTAGTAAGAATAAAGAATTTAGAAAGTTCACTAATCAATCGATTTTTAGCATTAGATTTTAAATCGGAAGCTTCAATTTTTTTCAACAGTGATTTTCTAACCGTATTTTTAATATTATTATAATCTTTGGCTTCAAATTGATTTAGGAAATCGGCCTGTACATCGTAATATTCAAAATCTGGACTAATTTTGATTTCTTCTTTCGGAATACTGACTATTTGAAGTGTTTTTGTGGTTTCGTCTATATTGTATTCAATTTTACTTAAATCATAAGCAACAGTTACATCTGCATTGACAATTACAAGGGCCTTTTTTTCGGCAGATACTAAATCTCCAAAAATAGCTTTAGAGTTTTTGTAACTAAATACTTCTGAAAAATGACCTTCGGTTACAACCAGTTTTCCAACGTTATTTATTTGTTCTTGAATTAAGGCACTATGTTCCTTAATTATGATCTTATCTCCCTTTTTGTCTTCGCAATATTTAAAGGTAAATAACACAATCATTGTGATTATAACACCAAATAGTATTTTTTTCATAGGCAAATTTACATATTATACAATTTTACAGGGCTAAAAATAGTAATAATTAAATCCTGTTTTTTTGCCTTATGTCGTATACAAGGGTTTATAGTCTGATAAAAATGCAACACATCTTGGATTTTTAACTATTTGAAATAAAGCTTTTAAATTTGATATAACCACCCTCGAATCTAAAAAGTGAATGTTATGATAAAAATCATCTGCACGTTACTCGTTCTACTTTCGGCTATTAATACTTATGGTCAAGATATATTTTTACTAAAAAATACCAATCCTAAAGCTAAGGAGTTATTACATCGTTTAAATTCAACTAAAGATAGCTTAATTTTAGAAAGTAAAACTAAAATTATTCAAGTTGATATCTTTAATGAAGATTATGATAAAATAATAACAGTTGATGGCTATAATGCTCAAATTTCATTAGGTGATATACCAGAAGGTAAACTTGTTATTGAAGCTAAACTAGCAGACAAAGTTATTGTTATGGGATTATTGCGATTAACCCGTGATAATGGAGTCGCAAACACCGCTACTGCTAGCCAAAATATTGAGGTTATTGAAGGTAATGGTATGATGTTGGACGAAAGTTTAAATGTGATTAAACGAAAACCCCATAATAGTATCGCATTTCTTTTAACAGGAGCAAAATCGAAAACAGAATCTAGTGATAGTGAAAAACTTAAATTCTTTTGGGTAGTAATTAAAGTGAATAATGAGATTGGCTCAAGTAAAACCATGCGTTTGGTAAATGAAAAAACTGTAGAACGTATGATTTTAAAACATAAGCAAGAGCTTAATAGCGCTTCTGGTAAACTAAATGAATTAACAGTTTGGGAAGTTTACAATACATCAAAATTTATGGAACGTCAAGTGCTAAATCCTGATTTTTTCTATTCATTGTCTTCAGATTTATTTAATACAACACCTTATTATTCAACACATAATAATGTTGCAAATCTTTAGAAGATTTTAATAATATAGTTTACTAGAGCAAAGCATCATCTTAGTAACTTGTAAAAGTAGTATTAAGCTTTCAATGTTTGTGTTTTTAAAGAAAGTTCTAGCGAACAAAACGTCCTGAAGTATTTCCATCGAGTATAGCAACGACCTCACTAACATTGGTATAATTTACATCACCTTCGTATGTGTGTTTTAAAGCACAGGCAGCACTTGCAAACTGCATTGCCTTAAAATCATCGTATTGTTGTAATCCGTGTATTAAACCAGCTGCAAAAGCATCTCCTGTACCAATCCTGTCAACGATGTGCGTAATATCTAAATCTTCAGTTTCTTTAAATTCTACACCGTTCCACATTCTAGCTCTAATTTTATGCCATGAAGCATTTAAAGCCGTTCTAATTTTATCAAATACCTTTTCAATAGAAGGAAATGTTTCCATGAGTTGTTGGCTTGCTTTTAGAAAATCGTCATTAGAATAGCTGTAATTAGTTCCTAACACCTCATTTATTTCATTGATTCCGCCAATAAAAATATTAGAATATTCTAATAATTCAATTAAAGAGGATTTAGCGTCTTTGCCATATTTCCATAAGCCACTTCTGTAAGTCGGATCTGCAGATACTGTGATGCCTTTCTCTCTAGCTAAAATAAGCCCTTCTTTTAAGGTATCGAAAGCACCTTGCGTTAACCCAGGTGTAATACCTGTCCAATGAAACCAATTCCCTTTTCTAAATGCCTTTTCCCAATCGACCATAGAAGGTACAACTTCAGAAAAAGAGGAGTGAGATCTGTTATAGGAAATTTTACTAGGTCGCATAACGGCGCCGACTTCTAAAAAGTAAACACCTAATGGACGTTTAGAATATACAATTGAAGAGGTGCTTAATCCAAACTTTCTAATGTAAGCCAAAGCTGTTTCGCCAATAAAATCGTCTGAAACAACACTTATGTGCTTCACTTTTCCACCAAAATTAGCAATAGAAATACCAACGTTTAATTCTGTACCGCCAAAGTAGAATTCAGCAATATTAGATTGCATAAATTTCTTGTTTCCTCTTGGCGAAATACGCATTAAAACTTCTCCGAATGTAATAATTTGTTCCATAAATTGTGGTTTGAAATCTAAGCTTTAAAGTTATTGAATTATTTACTCTAATTATAATATCAGCTTAAAAGTTTCTCAGATAAATTTAGTTTCAGTTATTTGAATAACTTTAGCATCATAATTTAAATAGTCTTGAATGAATTTTAAAATTATAGAAACCGAACGTCTTTTCTTAAGACCTGTTTTAGAAACTGATGTCCAAGATTTTTTTGAGTTAGACTCAAATCCCAAAGTCCATATTTTTCTTGAAAATAAACCTGTAAAAACCCTAATAGAATCTGAAGCTATGGTTGCTAGTATTTTGCAACAATATAAAACTTACGGTTTGGGGCGTTTAGTGCTGATAGATAAAGTAACTAATGGGTTTATAGGTTGGTCTGGCCTTAAATATGAAGAAAATTTACGCAAAGAATTTAGTTATTACGATTTGGGGTACCGACTTAAAGAACAATTCTGGGGAAAAGGTTACGCCACTGAAGCTGCAATTGCTTCTTTGAATTACGGTTTTTCTATCTTAAAATTACAGGAAATAGGAGCGGCTGCTGATGTCAATCATATTGCTTCTAACAGTATTTTAAATAAGATTGGCATGCCGTTTATAGAAACTTTTGAATATAAAGGGGAATTGTGCAATTGGTATAATTTAAAAAAGCCTAGTTTATAAAAAAACAAAATCCCTTTTCAGGGATTTTGTATTCAAAAATTAGTTAGTAATAAGGGGTAGTTAATTGATTTAATTTTGGCGTAATTGAAAGTTTATAGGAATACTATAAGGCACACTAACACTTTTATCTCTTTGTTTACCAGGAACCATAGTTGGTAATAAGTTTACAATACGTTCAGCTTCGGTTTCTAAAAGTTTATCCGGACCTCTACTTTGTACTTTAGTTACCTTTCCGTGCTTATCGATTAAAAAGAAGACAAACACTTTACCTTGAATATCAAGTTCTGCTGCTGCTGAAGGATATCTAAAGTGCTTTTTAAGGTGTTCTTGAATTTTTCGTTCAAAACAAGCTCTTAATTCATCATTACTACCAGTACAACCTGGAAATTGTGGTACTTTTTCTATCACCGCAAAAGGGACTTCTAAATCTTCTTCTACTTCTTCAACAACTACATCTTCTACACCAATTTCACGATCGTCAATAATATCATCTTGCCCTACTTCTGTGCTTTCAATTAACGTTTCTTCAACATCTTCAACATCTTCAACAATTTTAATTACTTCAGCAACTATTTGTTTTTGTGCAGGAGGTGGAGGAGGTGGTGGCATATCAATAGTAGTGATAGGAATATCTTCCTCTATAAAGTCATCTACCATTAAGATATCTATCTTTGTTCCTTCTTTATTGTAAGTCTTATGTTCTAGCCCTAAATACGTAAGGAGTAACATTACATTTAAGCCAACAGCAAAGTATAAATTGCTGTTTCGACCTACATTGGCTTTTGGATTTTTTTTGAGTTCCATGACGTTTAATTTTATAGTATAAATTTACTCAATATTACCTTTGTAGATTATGATATAAGTCATGTTTGTCTAAAAACCAGTGACTTAGGGGCTATAGGTTATCTAGTTGATTATCATTGCCATTGTCACTAATTGTCAAGAAAAAGCCTACAAAAAAGAACTGATCAGCTGCTGGTGTTAGCGCTCTTCTATTAAATTGACCATCTAAATTTGGCGTATCTGCGTATTGATAACCATTAATATTTTTAAATCCTAAAACATTATTTACAGCGAAATATAAGATCTTTTGTTGGTCGATTAAATAAGACCAATTTAAACTTAAACTATGAAACGATTTGGTGCGTTCACTTAGAAAATTATTCGTATTTGGGTTGGTGTAGGGACGACCAGAAGCAAATGCGTAAGACATACCAACCTGACTTTTCCAGCGATCAATCCAATATTTTCCAACAATAGACAAATTATGTTTGGTGGCGTAATTTGGTTGCGCAGCTGTTTCAAAATTTTTATAATTGCGCTCCGTATCTAAATAGGAATAGCTTACCCAATAATCAATCATTTTAATACTTGTATTATCTCTCCAAAATAAATCGACACCTTGAGCGTAGCCACTTCCTGAAGAATTATAATTACTGTCATAGAGTTCTAATTCGGTATCGAATTTTACCAAGTTATCGTAATCTTTTCGGTACGCTTCAGCTCTAAAGATTCTCCCTTTGTTTACATATTGATAATTTAGAATGTAATGGCTTGTCTTTTGTGCTGTTAAGTCGTCTTCAAATTTTAATACGTCACTATTTGGGTTTTGATAAAAGTTACCATAAGCTAACGAGAATTGTCCATTTTTAGATGCTTTATACGCTAAAGCCGCTCTAGGTGCTAAATCTGTGGAATTAAAAATTGAACTGTAATCAGCTCTTAACCCAAGCTTTAATGCTAATTTTTTTGAGAAAATAATATCAGCTTCAGTAAAACCAGCTGTTATATTATTGTTGAATCCATACGTTTCGTCAATAGATGCTTCTTTATAATTCTCATTAAAATTGGTTGAAAATTGCTCGACGCCAAAACTTAATTTAAATCTGCTGCTAAAGCGTTTTTTTAGTTTTAATTTAACATGAGCCGAGTTTTCTGTATTGTTTATATCACTGCGATTGACACCTATTTTATTTTTAGCATACGTGTAGCTTAATCCGGAGTTTAGAGTCCAATTATGTCCTATAACCCCTTTGTAAGATGTATTGAGATAGAAATTATTGTTATTCAATTTAAAATCTATACCATCTTCATAGTTGATATCATCTTGATTAAGTTCAAGTTTAGCAGCATCAAAAGCCGCATAAAACTTTAATATGCCATTATTTAATTGTTGTCTAAAAACGGTTTCGCCTTGTGCACCTTGGTAAGGTGTTTTCCACTCGTTTCGGTCTTTAAAAATACCCATGTAAGGAGAAAGATTCGTATAGTTCACATTAAAACTCAATGACGAATTTTCCCATTTTTGGGTATTACCTAAGGTAGCTCCAACGCTCATAATACCAATGTCTGTTTTGTTTTGATCCGGTTCGTTAATGGTATTTAAAAGCAAGACACTAGATAAAGCTTGCCCATATTCTGAAGCATAACCACCTGTAGAAAACGTTATACCGTCGAACAGAAAAGGTGAATAACGCCCTCGTGTTGGTACATTATTAGCAGTTGGTGAGTAGGGTGTAAAAACCCGAATACCATCGATAAAAATTTGAGTTTCGTCTGCGTTGCCACCTCTAACAAATAGCCGTCCATCTTCTGAAACATTAGCAGTTCCTGGTAAGGTTTGTAGCGCACCTAGAAAATCACCCATGGCACTTGCGGTGGTAACCACGTCTAAGGGTTTTAATACGGAAACTTTACTGTTGTCGCTAGCTTCAAAAGTTCCAGCGCTAATATTTACAGCATCTAAAGTCTCTACATCTTCTCTTAGTTTAATTTGAAGTTTATTGAGATTAGAAACTTGGTCGGTAATACTTTTAGTTTCAAAGGATAGGAAAGAGATGATTAAAGTTTGTATGTCTTTTTCGTCTGTTGAAAATGAGAAATTCCCAAGGTCATCAGTTGTGGCACCATCATAAGTGCCATTTAAATAAACATTAGCACCTAATATGGGTTGACTTTTATAGTCCGTTATATTTCCTGAAATAATGGTTTGGGCGTTTCCGAATGAAATGGTCAGTAAAATAAAAAGGGTCAATAGTTTGTTCATAGTTTGATTAATTGTAAATCCTGAATTAAACTCAGGATGTTTTGATAGTACAAACTTGAACTATATGTTAGTGAATAAGAATTCTACTTTTCTGAACTGTTAATTATCAACGACGAATTGAATATATTTGGTTGTTGGTAAATAAATACGTGGCTAGCTAAATAATTAATGTAGAAATTTAATCAAATGTCTCTAGTCTTACCTGTAAATTACATATTGAAAGTGCATACGAATAACTGACATCAACATTGCATTTATAATAACATATAGCTTACCTTTTGAACGATGAAAATAAAAAACAAAAATCTATTGTATTATGCTAGTGTTGTCCTCTATATCATTTCTTTAACACAAAATGCATACATTTTAAATCAGGAAGAAGAGCATTATGGTTATTTAGTATTAATTTTTGGCTTCTATGCTGTTTTTGATTCAGGAATATCTTGGCTCGCCAATATTTTAATAATATTTTCTTGGCTATTTAGACATAAGAAAACCTCATTATATTTCAGTTTGTCAGCTTTAATATTAGGTCTTTCGTTTTTATTAATTGATAAAGTTGTGATGGGAACAAACAATATATACGGAAATATAACTGGTTATGGTATTGGATACTATCTTTGGGTATCTAGTTTTTTAGTAATGACAATTCAAAATATTATGACGTATAATAAACGTTCTGCCCAAACCATTTTTAAATAATTGCTTTTCTAGATTACCAAATATTAGTTAGAGTCGTTTTTTATAAGGTCTGATGATAAGTCGCGCGGCTTTATCAAAATTGATGTAATTATAAGTCCAATTAAAGAGTACAATTACACGGTTTCTAAAACCGACTAAAGACATTAAGTGGACAAACATCCAAATAAACCAAGCAAAAAAACCTCCAAACTTATAATGTTTTAAATCTACAACGGCTTTATTTCTACCAATAGTAGCCATAGAGCCTTTATCTCTATATTTAAATGGTTTTAAAGGTTTGTTGTCTATTAATCGTAAGATGTTTTTACCTAATAATTTTCCTTGTTGAATGGCTGGCTGAGCGACTTGCGGGTGTCCTTTTGGATAAGCTTTAGTTGACATTAACGCAATATCTCCAACGGCAAAAATGTTGGTGTAATCTTCAACTTGGTTGAATTGATTAACGCTATAACGATTCAGTCTTTCTAGTAACGCTTCAGCTTTTAAACCTTGTATTGGTGCTCCAGTAACTCCGGCTGCCCAAATTAAGGTTTCAGATTGCATGGTAAGCTTAGAATTAGTGGTGACTGTTTTACCATCATAATGTTTTACAAAAGTTTTACAATGTACTTTTACACCTAATTTACTTAAAAATTTAGCTGCTTTTGCTGAGGCATTTTTACTCATTGGTGGTAAAACACGATCAGCACCTTCTAATAAATGAATATGCATATCATCGGGATTTAAGTCGTGATAATCCCTTGGTAATATATTGTTTTTTAATTCGGCAATAGCACCGGCAAGCTCAGCTCCAGTTGGTCCGGCACCAACAATAACAAAGTTAAGATAGGCTTCGCGTTCTTCATTAGAATCTGCAATAGCAGCTTTTTCAAAATTTTCTAAGATAAGGCTTCTTATATCGAGCGCTTGAGGAACAGTCTTCATAGGCATACTATGAGACTCAATCGCTTTGTTACCAAAATAGTTAGTTTTTGTACCCGTCGCAATTATAAGGTAATCGTAAGTTAGATGTCCAATAGAAGTGATGATTTCATTATTTTCTGGTAGAATCTGCTCTACTTTTGCCAGACGAAAAAAGCTAGTTCGATGTTTTTTTATAATTTTCCGTAAAGGATAAGCAATTGAATCTGGCTCTAAACCCGAACTAGATACTTGGTATAGCAACGGTTGAAATGTATGGTAATTACGTTTGTCGATTAATACAACTTGAACATTTTTGTTCGCTAATGATTTTACCAGATTTACTCCAGCAAATCCACCTCCTATGATAACGACTCTGGGTAGATTAGACTTTGGGATATTCATTAAATAATGGTTGAAATTACACCACAAAAGTACAAATTATGAAGACTTAAACCTTAATTTGAAAGAATAGTTGAATAAATTTGTAACAAAAGATAAATTCCAACTACTAATTAGGTAACCAACCAATAATATTTAATTGAATAAAGAACTAGAACATAGTTTTGTAGAACAGTTGCAAAAGCATCAAAACATTGTGCATAAGGTGTGTAGATTATACACTAACAATGCGGATGCTCATAACGATTTGTTTCAAGAAATTACCATACAGTTATGGCGTGCTTACCCAAAATTTAGAGGTGAAGCTAAGTTTAGTACGTGGATGTATAGAGTAGGATTGAACACGGCAATTACGTTGTACCGAAAATCGAAAAGACGTATAAGTACACAAGAGTTTGATGCTGTAGAGTTTAAAATTAAAGCAGAAGAATATGATGATACGGAAGAGCAGCAATTAAAACTTTTGTATCAAGCAGTACATCAGTTAAATGATATTGAAAAGGCCCTAGTTTTCTTGTATTTAGAAGATAAAGATTACAGGGAAATTAGCGCGACATTAGGTATAACGGAAGTTAATGCAAGAGTAAAAATGAATCGCGTGAAAAAGAAATTAAGAACCATACTAAATCCGTAAGATTATGGATGAATTAGAATTATTAAAAAAGGATTGGAAAAAAGATAAAACTGAATATAAAAACTATTCAGATTCTGATATTCAACCTATGTTACATAAAAAGTCGTCTTCAATTGTAAAGACATTATTTTATATAAGTATTGCTGAATTGGTGTTTTGGATATTAGTTAATGTAATTCCATTTTTCCTTTCTTCAGGCTATAAAGAACGCATGGATCAAAGTTACCATAGCCCTATATTTGTTGGGTTAACGGCACTTAGTATAATTGTAATTTTTGGCTTTGTGTATTTACTTTATAAATCACATAAAGCGATTTCTACGACCGATAATGCAAAAAAATTAATGGAAAGTATTTTAAGAACACGTAAAGTGGTCAAGTATTATGTTGCCTTTAATTTAATAATGATTTTTATATCAATTCCTGTATCTCTGTATTTAGAATTTAATAATAATAATGTCTTTCACGATCAGGTAGAGGCTTTTAACTCTAAAGAGATGCTCATACTCTATTTATTCACCATTCTGTTAGGAGGTGTATTTTTATTGGTGTTTTGGCTGTTTTACAAGCTTATTTATGGCATTCTTTTAAAGCGTCTAAATAGGAATTATCAAGAGTTAAAAAAGTTTGAAGTATAATTTCAATTATTTCTTGCATCGCCAGATTAGATTTTCAGCTTATAAATTAGTTTTTATTATACCTAAGTTTTTGACTTTATACCGTAACTAATAGTATTGATTCTTTATGTATATTATATTTATCCTTTAGATATAATTAAAATCTAAACGCATGAATATATTAATTACATCTGCAGGACGTCGGGTTTCTCTTGTTAGGTCATTCCAAAGTGAATTAAAAAAAACACACCCTGAAAGTAAAGTGTTTGCTACAGATGCTGATCCATTAGTTTCAGCTGCCTGTCATGTTGCTGATGGGTTTTTTAAAGTTCCTTTTCTTAGTGAACCTAATTATATTGGTGTTTTAATTGGTTTATGTAAAACACATAACATTGGTTTAATAATTCCAACAATAGATACAGAATTACTTGATCTTGCAAAGCATAAAGCACAGTTTGAACAAGCAGGTATAATGGTTGTAATTTCATCTGTAGATTTTGTTTCTAAGTGTAGAGATAAAAGAGTGATACATCAATTTTTTGAAGCTCACCAAGTTAATGTAGCTAAAGAATATGATAAGGATAATTATGAATTGCCGCTTTTTATTAAACCTACAGATGGCAGTAGGAGTGTAGACACGTTTGTAATTAAGTCTAAAGATGATTTAACGGATTATCATTTTAGTAATGATAAATTTATGTTTTTAGAATATTTAGATCATGATGATTATGATGAATTCACCTGCGATTTATACTATAGTAAAAATCATAAGTTAAAATGTGTTGTACCAAGAAAACGTATAGAAATTAGAGATGGTGAAGTTTATAAAGCATTAACAGTCAATAATGTTTTAGTCCCTTATATAAAAGAGAATTTAAAAAATATTGAAGGTGCTATTGGTTGTCTCACAGCGCAGTTCTTTTTGCATAAAACGAATAATCAGAAGATATACGCCATAGAGATTAATCCTCGATTTGGAGGCGGTTACCCCTTGACATATTTATCTGGAGCAAATTTTTCTAAATGGATTATTGAAGAATACATTTTAGGACAAACTATAGAAGAGCAATTTGATGTTTGGGAAGATGATTTATTAATGATTCGTTATGATGATGAAGTTTTAGTACATGGATATAAAGGTTAATACAGAAACCGTTATCGTTTTTGATTTAGATGATACATTATATAACGAATTAGATTATTTAAAATCGGCTTATAAATCGATTTCAAAACATTTAGAACCTGAAAACTGGAAGCCATTATATTCAAAAATGTTTTCCTTATATAGAAGTAAAATTAATGTTTTTGAATTTTTAGCAGAATCTTATAAAACTGATATTAAATTACTGGTTGATATGTATAGACATCACCAACCAGACCTTCAGTTATTTGAAGGTGTTTTAGATGTTTTTGAAGCCATTAAGTCTAAAAATGGTAAAATAGCTATTATTACAGATGGCCGATCATTAACACAGCGCGCCAAGCTAAAGAGTTTAGGAATCTTAAGTTATATTGATAAAGTAATTATATCTGAAGAAATTGGTTCTGAGAAACCCAATATAGCTAACTTTAAAGCCATTGAAAATGCACTATCTGGTTCTGAATACTATTATTTTGCTGATAACTTGAAGAAAGATTTTATAGCACCAAATGCTTTAGGTTGGAAAACTGTTGCGTTAATTGATAATGGAAAAAATATTCATTTTGAATCTCATAACTTTATGACCACTCAAAATTCACCAGAAGACTATATTATCAATTTTAAGGGTGTAGTAATTCTGTAAATGTAGGCTTGTTGATTATTCTTTTGTGCCTGTGAATATGGGCATATCATCGCTTTCAGAGCTATTTACATCTTTTCTATTAATCACTTTTTCTATCGTCATTAGTATGATTTTTAAATCTAATAAGAAAGCCTGATTATCTACATAATGCACATCTAATTCAAATTTTTCTTCCCAACTAATTGCATTTCTTCCATTAACTTGAGCCCAACCTGTAATCCCTGGAGTCACCTCATGTCTTCTATTTTGTTCTTTGTTGTAAAGCGGTAAGTATTTTGGTAAAAGTGGACGTGGTCCAACTAAGCTCATGTCTCCCTTTAGAATATTTATTAGTTGAGGAATTTCATCTAAAGAGAATTTTCTACAAAAATTACCCACCTTAGTAATTCGATATACCACTGGTAAAAGATGACCATCTTTATCAGTTTTATCATTCATGGTTTTTAACTTAATAATAGTAAATAGTTTTCCATTTTTTCCTGCTCTTGTCTGATAGAAAAACGGTTTCCCATTATTAGCAATTGCTAAAACGATAATTAATGTTAACAATAGAGGCGCAACAATTAAAAGGCCGAATAATGCTGCAAAAAAATCAAAAAAGCGTTTAATTATTAAAGGGTATATTTTTTTCATTTTCTAACTGTTCTCAATTATAAATAATGCAAATAAACTGTTTTTATTCAAAAATAGTGTAATTAGGACTTACTTAATTGTGCTAATAAATTCGTTTTCAATCGTTTTGTTTAATTTTAAACTCAACGCGTATTGGTTCATGATCAGACAAATTTAAATTAAAATTTTCATGATTAACTACTTCAATCTGTTCATTACTAAGAAAATAATCTAATCGTAATGGGTACCTTCTATGAGAATAAGTTTTACCAATACCATTGCCTTTACTCACATAAGAATCTTTAAAACCTTTCTTCAAAGCTCTATAAGATTGGCTGTATGGGGTGGCGTTAAAATCGCCACTAATTATTATATTTCCACCGAAATTTTTTGCATGTTCTTTAATTAATTTGGCTTGTTTAACTTGCTTTGAAATAGTGTTATTTAAGTTATCCCAATAGTTAAAATTACCAAACCTGTTGGCTATAATATAAGGAGAAATAACATAAGATTGTAAGTGTGTGTTATACACTCTTATTGTATCTTGATTAATTTTTATATCAGCATAAATAACGCCATTCATTGTGTTAGAGAAATCTATAAACCCTTTGTTAACGATTGGATATTTAGAAAAGATATTCAATAGCGATTTTTCTGTGTTGGGTCTATAGCTCCAAAAGTTATAAGGATAGCCTTCAATTTTTTGACTCTTTCTTGCAGATTCTTGAAGAATTAAAATGTCTGGATCTACTGATTCAACAAATTTAACGATTTCGGTATAAGCATTATCGTCAGGATTTTTAGACCTTATGCGATGTGTAAACGATCTGACGTTATAACTTAAAAGACTGATTGAATCTTTAGTTTCAACTTCAGAAACACTAGAAAATTGGAAAAAGAAACTGTGAAATATAAAAAAGATTATGACTCCAATTAAATAGCTATACTTTTTTCTAAAGATTCCGTAAATGGCAACAAAAACATTGAGGATAAAAATCAGTGGCATGGTAAGGCTAAAAAATACCGATACGATACCAAAATCTATAAATGAACTCAGCACGCCAAGGATTAAAAGGCCAATAATAAGAATAGGAAGTTTTTTAATAATGTAAACAATAAGCTTCATTAAAATAATTGTATGGTAATTATTGGAGTTCTTTTTTAATTAAGTTGGTAAGGTCATTATTAATGATATTAACATCAAAGCGTTCTTCAGCATAGGCTCTACTCTTAATTCCCATTTCTTTAATTTTTTCAGGATGGGTAATAAAGTATTCCATAGGTTTCACTAATGCCTCTAGGTTTTGAGGTTCAATTAAAAAGCCATTGACGCCTTCTTTTACAGATTCTCTACAGCCAACAGAATCGGTTGTAATAATAGGATTTCCACAAGCACAGGCTTCTAATGTGGTTCTTGGTAAACCTTCTCTGTAGTAACTTGGAAGCACAAAAATATCTCTTTGATGTAAATGGTCTTCGATATTAGATTGTTTACCATGAAATATAATAACCCCTTCTTTATGTAGCAGATTAAGCTCGTCTTCACTGATAGCAGAAGGTGATGTTTCGGGAGCACCTATAAGGTGAAACTCGGCATTAGGATATTTAGCCTTTAATATTTTGGCCGCATCCATATATAACGCAATGCCTTTTTCTTTTATTAAACGCGCGACCAATAGAAAACTGACTTTATCAGAAGCCTTTTTTTCTTTGAATGAAAACTGGGTAAGGTTGATTCCGGAGCCACTTACAAAGTCAACTTTTTGTTGTTTTGAAATGACTTTTCGATCTAAAAACAATTGATAATCATCTTTATTTTGAAAGACAATAACTTTGTTTTTTCTTATCGATAGTTTGTAGAGTGTTTCATTAAAACGTTGCAATAGTCGCGCTTTTGCAGTCAGACCTGTAAATGCATAACCTAAACCAGTGATTAATGAAATTACAGGTATTTTACAACTGTTAGCAGCCATTGAGCCATAAATAACAGGTTTTACGGTATATGGAAATACTAAATCTATTTTATTAGACTTCATTATAGATTTTAATTCCTGTATGGATTTAATATCCTTAAGTGGATTTAATCCTGTGCGTTGTAAATTAAACTCAATAGGAGTTGCTCCCATAGCTTTAATTAACTCGCTGTTTTTTTCAGTAAAACTAGGTGCTGTTGCAAAAACATCAAAACCACTTTTTATTAAATACTTTATAAAATCGCCTCTAAACCTAATAAGTGAGCCATCATAAGAGGCAATAAGTAATATTTTTTTTTTAGCCATCTTAGATTAGTTTTGTTTAAGGAAATTAAATTTGTACCACTTTTGAAAACAGTAATACGACCAGACTCTAAAGGTACTGTCTTTTTTACTTTCTAGATGGTCTTTTACTAATTTCGTAATCACTTCCGCATTAAAAATACCTTGCGATTTTAGTAATTCGGGTTCTATATAACTTTCTAATTCCTTTCTAAGACTTTGTCTTAACCAATCGCCTGTTGGGCTACCAAACCCACTTTTGCCTTTTTCTAAAAATTCATCAGGGAATTGATCTCTAAACGCTTCTTTCAAAATATGTTTTTTATTCCAGCCTTTCATTAAATAGCTTTCTGGTAAGGTATTGGTAAATTCCCAAAGTTCTCTATTTAAGAAAGGTGCTCTACATTCTAAAGACGTCATCATGCTTGTTCGATCTACTTTGGCGAGCATACCGCCTTCTAAACTCAACACTTTATCTACCAATCTAAAATCGGTAAGAGTTTCTATTTTTTGTTTGCCTAAAACCTCTTTGTATTCCTGAAAAATATCAGCATCAAAATAATCGGGT
The DNA here is from genome assembly GCF_013403955.1 of Winogradskyella vidalii. Classification (GTDB taxonomy): domain Bacteria; phylum Bacteroidota; class Bacteroidia; order Flavobacteriales; family Flavobacteriaceae; genus Winogradskyella; species Winogradskyella vidalii. Next base: position 167,182 of record NZ_JABFDG010000008.1, read on the forward strand.
GCCATAATTTCAGCTAATTGACGACTAGTATTTGCGAGTGAAATAATATCCCAATAGAAATTACCGTCGTAATCAATGGCATTCAATAGTTTGTTTATTTTAAATTTTTTACCTCTAGAATCATCTTTTTCAACAAGATATTTATTACTGAGTCCTGAAATAGTTTTATGAAGCCCTTTTGGTATAATACTAGAATACTTTTTATTCATTTTACCAATGTAGTATTTATTGTAGCCCCCAAATACTTCATCGCCACCATCGCCTGTTAATGCCACCGTAACGTGTTCTCTTGTTTTTTCTGAGAGTAGGTGTGTGGGTAAGGCAGCAGTATCTGAAAAAGGTTCATCAAAATTGACTAAAATATCATGAATGTTATTTTTAAGGTCATCTTCATCGATAATGAATTCATGATGATTACTGTTTAGCATTTCTGCAACCACTCTAGACTTGTCTGTCTCATCATAAGATGCTTTTTTAAAACCAATAGAAAAGGTGTCTATTTTTTTGTCCGTAGACTGGGCTAAACAGAGAGAAATAATAGAAGAATCTACACCCCCAGATAAAAAGGTACCTAAGCCAACATCTGCAATAGAGCGACTATCGACACTATTGTAAACTAAATCTTTTGTTTTTGCTTTAGCATCATTAAAAGAAATATTAATAGTTTTTGGTTTTGGTTCAGCGTTAATTTTATGAATGGTTGTGTCGTGTGAAGCTAAATCATATGCCATGAAATGATTAGCTTCCAACTTATAGATATTTTCGTAAATAGTATGTGGTGCAGGAATATAAGTTAATCTAAAATAAAGATTCAAGCCTTTTTTTGAAATATTAGGTGTGAAATCAATAGTATTTATAATGGATTTTAATTCTGATGCCCAAATAAATTCTTTGTCTGTGTGTGTGTAATACAACGGTTTCTCACCGAAGAAATCACGTGCAATGAATAGCTTATTAATGTTTTTGTCATAAATACTAAACCCATACATACCATCTAGCCATTGAAACGATTCTACCCCATATTTTTCATAAGCTTTTAATATCACTTCTGTATCACTCGTTGTTTTAAAGCTGACACCTTCGGCTTCTAATTTAGCTTTAAGAACTTTGTAGTTATAAATTTCTCCATTAAATACAATTACGATTTGCTGATCGTCTGAAAAGATAGGTTGCTTACCAGAAGATAAATCTATTATGGATAACCGACGCATACCCATACCAACCGTAAATTGGTCATTTGCTTCAGAAAACAAGCCATCTTCATCTGGACCTCTGTGAATAATTAAATTATTCATAGTATTAAGGATAGACGTTACTTCGTCTTTATTTCTGTTAGTTTTGGTTATGATACCGTTGATTCCACACATATTAATTCTGTATAAAGTGGTTAAATTTCTTGTAAATACTTTCTAGTTGATAGTCTTTAGAACGTTGTAGACTGAGCATGCTAAATTTTTCTCTTTCATCAGGATTTTTATGAAAATAATCGAGAGCTTTACTCAACCCTATATAGTCATCATTATTTACTAGTAAGCCATATTTTCCAATAAAAAAATCTCCTTCTTTAATTATTACTTCTTCGTTTTCATTTAATAATTCTAAAGGGCCAGATAAGCAATTTGAAGATATGCTAGGTAAACCAATGGCCATAGCTTCAATTAATGCATTTGGAAAACCTTCTGTAAAAGAGGAAAGTACAAAACATTCACTGTCTAATAAATAATCATTGACGTTTTTTACTTTGCCTTTAAGTACTATGCTATCTTCTAGTTGGAGTTTATTAATTTCACTTTGTAAATAATCATGTAAATCACCACCTCCAAGAATTGAAAAGTCATATTTTAAAGCAGATTCCTTTATAGCCCTTATAACCATAATTTGATTTTTCCGTTTGTTTAAAGTGCCTGCAGTAATAACTTTTAAAGTGTTATTTGTTGCATTTAAAGTGCTCGAATCAATTGTTTTTTTAGGGATTTCGATAGGATTATAAATTACCTCCATTGGGATTTTTACACTGAAATTATCTTTTAAATCCCGATTGATATGTACTGAATTAGAAAATAATTCATCACATCTATTATAAAATATAGGGTAAAATAATTTGGAAATATATAGTGAAAGCTTACTGGATACGTTATCTGAAGGAAACCCTCTTTCACTAATAATAGTTTTTACCTTTTTACTAAAGGTTGAAATAATTCCATTAATTAGGTTGGGAAACGCTAAGAAAGAAATAGAAATAGTAGTATTAGTTGATTTTATAAAACGATAATATTTTATTATAAATTTATAAGCATCTAAAATTTTTAGATGAAATGGTCTGTCTGGTCCTTTGTCAGATAAGACCACTACATTAATTTCTTCTGGAATAGTAAAATGAACTACATCATAAAACATAACTAAGGTTACGTTATAGTCGTGTTTTAATTTTTTAAGAAGTAGACTGATTACCTTTTCGGCACCACCACTTCCTAATGAGATACAGAGTATGCTAATATTTTGTTTCGAGTTTGGGGACATGAATTTATTCATTCTATTACAAATAATTATTCGAGAATAGTCAGGTCTATTTTTTGAATAAAAAAAAGTAATATTTTTATTTACTTCGCAGTCAAATATAATAGGTACTTCTGTTAAACATACATTTCTTCGATTTTTTGAACGTTTTTGATGTTTAATAGCTTAAATAGGCTTTAATTTTATGTTTAATAGCTATCTATCTATAAGCTAATTTAAAATGTCTGTAAATAATTGTTCATACTCACCTATAATTTTTTCTTTATTGAGTTTTTTGTAAACAGAATCACTAATTTTCTTTGGTTGCCAATCATGGGACTCATGTAGCTTTTTAACAAATTCAGACTCAGTACCTACTAAAAATCCATTAACTCCATCTTCTATAATTTCATTTAAACCTCCAGGTGCTTTAAAAGCAACTACAGGCGTACCAACAGAACAACTCTCTACTAGACAATTTGGAAATCCTTCTGCATAGGAACCCATAAGATAATAATCTGAATTTGAGAGGTGTTTGGGAACTTCGTTTGTGAAGGGAATATGCTCAACTTTATCTTTAATGCCTAAATTTTTTATTAATTGAAAGAGGTTTTCTTTCTCTGGACCATCCCCAATTATAGTGTATTGAAATGGGTAGTTTAATTTTGAAATGGCGTTAAGTATTCTTTCATGTCCTTTTAGTTTTTTTAGCCTAGAAACTGTGATAAATTTTACTACTTTTTTTTTGTTATTATTAATTGATTTTAATGTGAAATCATCAGTAATAGGGTTATTAATAGTTCTTAACTTATGCTCAGGTATATTAAAACTACTAATCATGTCATAGTACATATCCTTAGATTGGCATAGGATAATATCTAAATATTTATAGCCAAAATCAAGTTTGCCCATGAGTTTTTGACTCACTGAGTTTTTCTTATTTGTTTTGAATTTTTTTGCAGCTTTGGTAACTATAGTATGCCTCCCAATGAACTTAATTTTAGGAAAAAACTTAGAAATAAATCCCATCGTTAAGTTGAGATGAGAAATAGCACTAACAACAATTTTAGGTTTTTGTTTTCTAATTATTCTAATTAAGTTTGGTATAGCGTTTAATACTCTATCTTTATTCAAGTACTCAACTGAAATTCCGGAAATCTCATATTTACTATCTTTTTTAAAACCAAGAATTATTAAGGTAACATCAAACTTATTTCTATCTAAATTTTGAGCAACGAAAGACATGACTCTTTCTGCACCTCCAGCAAATAATGTAGGTATTATAAAAAATACTTTTATTTTATTATCCATTTTTTATATCTAATTTTAATTGCTGACCAAATTTATAGTCCCACTCATGTGTATTAAATCTCTGAAATCCAGAGTGATGATGAAATGTGATTTCTCCAAAATAAATTTGTCCTTTTACTAAATAAAAATCAATCCTAGCATAAGCAAAATCCTTAGCTAAAATTTCAGCTAAACTTTTCATTTTTTCGAATAGAGCAGGTTTTTTTTCCATTGTTCCGTTTTGATATCTCCATACACAAGGTATAAAATCCCAATTAGCATCATACAAATTTCTTCTACGATCACCATAACGATTAATATCAATATGTACAAATGCTAATTTTCCGTTGAAGCAATGAAGTTTATAGTCATTAGGAATATTGTTATCTTCCGTAGTTAATAGTTTTTCTACTATAATTCGTGGTTCAATGTTTTTGTACTGCCATTCTCTTGTAGCATAATAAAAATTTTCTTTTAAAAGTCGTTTAAATTGTTTTCGAATTGTTTTCCAATCAATATTGGTTTTGTCTTTTACTATAACACCACCAGAACTATCATGATTTGCTTTTATAATAAACTCAGTATCCGGTAAATTTTCAGGTCTTATATTATCAGTGTTCTTTGTATGATAGAGAAGAGGAATCAAGTACTGTTCTCCAATTTTATCAGCTACATAAGCTCTAACTTTATATTTATCGGCAACAGTAGTATGCAAGTTGGTTCTATCATATAGCTTTAACCAGTTTATTTTTTCATTTAATGTTTGCGGATTATCTAGGTTAAGTGGATAGCCCATATATTTTTTAAAATCCCATTCTATAAATATTTTGTCTGGTATAGCTTTTAATCCATATTCATATATTTTATAAAAGGGTCTTAGTACTGTATAGCCTATATCAGATTTTCTGTATAAATCAGAAATTCTATTTCTCATACTTTTACTATCTAAATTACTCATGTTTTATTGTTTTTACTAAGAGACTGTTAAATCAGTATATTTTTTATAATCAATTCTAAATATGCTTAATTATTGTTTTTATGTCAACTTCACCAATCACTTTTGCTGGAACTCCTGCAATAATGGTACTATCCTTTATAAAGGACTTATTTACAACGGCATTGGCACCAATAGCGGTATTGTTTGGTATGGATATGTTACCATAAATCTTTGCTCCAGGGGCAATATATACATTGTCGCCCAGCTGTGGTGCTTCGGACTGCCCACCAGAAGCGCCAATATTTACACAAGCATGCATTCTGCAATTGGCGCCTACATTGGTATTTCGATTAATAACAATTGTACCATAGTGCACAATAGATAAGCCTGGTCCGAAAACATTAATAGGAATAGAGAAACCAAGTTTTAAAGATATCTTTCTAAATTTATACTTTAGGAATAGATAATGGAATTTATTTAAACCTTTATTTTTACAGTTATGATGATACTCTAATTTCCGCATCGTTCGCTGAAATTTCCATATTTGATTTGGAAATAATATGTTAATAATCTTAGCTATTAACGTATCTGTTTTGACTCTAAGTGCTAAACGATCTCTTTTTAAGTAATATTTATAATCTATTTTAGATTGTATCATATTGTTGTGCTATTTAATAAATTTATTTAAGACTAAAGTTTTCATTCGTAGACAGAAAACCTTAAATCCAGGGATAAACAAAAAGAGTAAAGTACCGTAAATGAGTGTTACCGCTAATGTTATCTGAATAGCATAAATTATCCATCTGATTAAGGTTAAATTTTCTAAATCAAGATATAAAAATCTAGAAAGATAATTAACTGAAAATGCTGAAACACTAAAAACCAAAATTATTGGTAGTAAGCCTTTCCAATATTGAAACACACTTTTCTTAAAACCATATTTATACAAAAAATAAGGCTTCCATAACACTACAATAAGAAACATACTAATCAAAGTACCAAGCATTATCCCAGCTATTCCGTAAATTTTTCCAAAAACAAATGATATTGCTAGGTTTATAATAGCTTCTGCTGCCGCTGCCCAGGTATCAGAATATAGACCGTATGCGTTTTTGAAACGTTCAATTGGAGAACTTATCTGAACCATAAAGAAATTGGCAATCATCAATAATAATATGGTATTGGATAAAATATATTTTTTCCCGACCCATAATGCTATAACAGAATCCATTAGATGATAAATAATGATGCTGAAAAAACCAGCGATAAAAAACTGAACGGCAATTAACTCCCAAAGCACTTTTTTTATGTTTTTTTCATCATTTTCTGCAATTAAATTTCCTACTGCGGAACCTGTTCCTGCGAAAGCCATTTTTACAAGTCCCCCTAATTTGACAAATATTAATTGATAGTTGCCAAAAAAAGCAACACTTTGAAGATTGATTAAAGCGGCAATAAGAAGGTTATCTGTGCCGTTTTTAACGAATGCACTCATTTTATGGAAAAAGACCTGTTTAATCTTTTTAATAATATCTGGATATTCTCTTATAATCTCAGTTTTCTCAGCCGAGTTGATAATAAGCCAAGGGTATTCTTGCTTTATTTTATATCGAACAACGATACTATATAATATACTAAAAACTAATTCTAACGTAATGTACAGGTAGAAGTTTTTAAGATAAAGTGCAACAACAACTTGCAGTATAACTCTTATGATTGTGAAAGTTTGAAAATATTGCTGTACAATGTAACCTTTCTGGTCAGCTCCCAATAAACTAATATGATAGTTAACAAAGTAACTCAGTAAGACTGAAATTAAAAGTGTATAAAAAACAAAATAAATTAATGTTAATGAAAAAGGTGTTTCCGCAAACATTAAAGGAAAAAAAAGTGAAATAATAACGCCTACACCAAATATGACATAACCTATTTTTCTGTACAGGACACCAAGAAGCGCTATAATCTTATTAATTTCCTTATGGTTCTTGTCAAAAATTGGTTTATAAAGTGTAAAACCAATAGCTGTACCAATTCCTAATTCTGCCAGGTTAAGAAAGCTCAATACACTTCGTAATGTGGTTTCAAGACCTATAAAAGTATCACCTAGATTATCTAAAAAAATCTTTCTAGAGAAGAATTGCACAAAAATCGATAGGATGAAAAAAAATACACCAACTTTCGCATTTTTTAAAGATTTGGAGACTCTAGACATTTTTTATTATAAAATCAGTGTTAATTATTTTATTAATTGTTGTTCTAAAAGTGAAAAGACCACTTTAGTCAATATAAGTTTATAAACATTATGGTTCACTAGTAAAGCGTTAATAATTATGGGCATATGCTCATAAGCAAGACAAATATTAAAAATGAAAATTATAAATTTGTATTTTCTTGATAATTAACAATAATATACGTCTAACGAACAACTCTGTTAAAATTCATTAAGTCTAAAAAAAAATAAAAAACCAACCATTTTTTTTAATTAAGACACTTTTATTTACTTCGATGACTACTTATAAAATTACCGACAAATTATAATTGATAAATATTAATTTTTTACCCTTTTATATTATATAATTTCTATAAAAAATATAAGAATTTTACTTGCTACTGTAAGAAACTGTGTTTATATGTTAAATATTAATTTTTATAATCCAAAACATGTATATAGCCGTATTTATTTGTGTTTAATCAACAATAATATTTTTGTGTAGGTTAATTATTACACTTTTTTGCTTTTAAACGAATTTATGTGTTCTTTTGACTTTTTGTCGATTTTAATTTATTTACTTTACAATCCCTAAATAACCTGATAACAATTTAATGATGAAGATTATAAATCTACTAAATATGCGGTGCGATTTCAAATTACTTTTATTAACAATATTTTTAATCTGCTTCTCTCAAAGTTTTCTTGCTCAACAATTAGCATTCCCAACTGCATATGGTGCTGGAGCATATACCACTGGAGGTAGAGGTGGGGAGGTAGTTCATGTAACAAATTTAAATGATAGTGGAGAAGGTTCTTTAAGATGGGCTTTAACAGATGCTTCAAATATAAGTGTGTCAAAAACTATTATTTTCGATGTTAGTGGAGTTATAAATTTATCATCTGATATTATCCTTTCAGGAGAATCAAGTGGTGGCACAGTAGCAGATGGTTTAACATTTGCAGGGCAGTCAGCACCTCTTGGAGGTATCACCATAACTGGTGGTAAAATCAGGATGTTTTCAGTTAATAACGTAATTGCTAGATATTTGAAATTTAGAGAAACTACTGCTGTAGACGGTTGCTTTTCTAATACCAATGGTAATAATATAATTTATGATCATTTATCAGGATCTCATAGTCCTGATATTGTATTTGCATTAGTTTCAAGTGAAAGAATAACGGTAGATAAAACTTTTCAAAATTGTTTAGTTGGTCAAAGCTTAAATGCGTTAATAATAGGAGATTCATCACCTCCTAATGGAGATGACGGTGGAGATTATTCAGTTTTAAGAAATGCTTATTATAATATAAGTCATAGAATACCATTCAAAGGGGGAGGGGCGATTAAAGCGGATGCAATCAATAATATTGCTCATAATTGGTCTGCTAGATTGCTAAGAATGGATCATTGGAATTACACATTAAACCACATAGGTAATCGATATGAAATAGGTTATAATTCGACAAACCAATTATTATTCTGTAGTTGGAACAATAGACCAGAATACACCCCATCTATATATAATTTAGATAACTATTTAACTCCAGGTAGTTTTAATAATTACTCAAGACCTGAAGGATATGAAGAAGATGAAAGTTTAGCATGGTCAGAGTTTCAAAACAATTATTCAGAATTACCTTCTGATTGGTTTACATCAACACAACATCCAATCAAAGGTAGGCCAATTCCAATTTTGTCATCTTCTGAATTAAAAAGTGAAGTATTACCTTTAGTTGGAGCTTGTCAATATATCAAAGATGATGGGTCAGTAGGCTTCTATAGAGATACGTATGATACAGAATTTGTTAACGGTATAGATACTGATGATACGTCTAGTAGAAATACAACAATAGATTTACCTATTATTTCGCTCTCAAATACAAGACCAGAAAACTTCTACGTTAGCAACCCACACATCCCAGAAGTATGGTTTGCTGCTAACGTACCAGAAGGACAAGATCATAATGATATTGCACCAAGTGGTTACACATGGTTAGAAGAATACTTGAACCAAGTTGATGGAGATAATTCAGTCGCAGCAATTGGAGTAGAAAGCATTGACGTTACACCTGAAACATCAGAATTACAGTTGCCAGATACACTTCAATTAGAAGTTGTTTTTACACCGACCGATGCTACTAATATAAATGGGGCATGGAGTTCTAGTGACGAATCGTTAGCTACTGTAGATACTAATGGTTTAGTAACCCCAATTTCTGAGGGAGAAGTGACAATTACTTTTACAACGGCACAAGGCGGATTTTCAGACACTTCTGTAATAACGGTTTTTCCAGAAGCGCTCCTAGCGAGCGCAGGCACTAATCAACAGATTTGTGAAGGTGAAAGTACTACACTTACTGCAAGTGGTGGAGACAATTACTTATGGAGTACTGGTGAAACAACTGAAACTATTGAAGTATCACCAGTAGAAACTACAGTTTACACCGTTACAGTTTCAGACGATGCAGGTCAATCAGAAGAAGCGAGTGTTACAGTCACTGTAAATACTTTACCTGAAGCAAGTGCAGGTGAAAATCAAACAATTTGTGTCGGAGATACTGTTAACTTAATAGCTACGGGAGGCACAACTTATCTTTGGAATACCGGTGAAACTACAGCATCTATAGAAGTTAACCCTACCGTTGAAACGGTATATACCGTTGAAGTTAGTAATGAAAACTGTTCTAGTACTGCTGAAGTTACTGTTTCTGTTAATGATTTACCTAATATTATTTTATCTGAAGATGTTGTTATTGTTGAAGGAGAATCCACAACATTAACTGCTAGTGGAAGTGATAATTACGAGTGGAGTACAGGAGAAACCACTGAATCAATTACGGTGACTCCAATAGCGACATCAACTTACTCTGTTAGTACCATTGGTGTTAATGGTTGTTTAAATAATGCTGAAGTCACTGTTACAGTGGTTCCAGAAATGAATATATCTATTAGTGAAGCTATCACTATTTGTAGTGGGGAAGATGTTACTTTAACCGCAACAGGTGGCGTGAATTATACTTGGAGTACAGGTGATTTAGGAGCAGAACTTAGTGTTAGTCCTACAACTACCTCCACTTATACGGTTACTGTTGAAGACGAATATGGTTTTACAGCAACCGATAGTGTTACAGTAACAGTAAACGAATTACCCAATATTTCATTGGGAGATGACATTTTTATAATGGTTGGTAATTCGGCAACACTTACAGCTAGTGGAGGTACTACGTATGTATGGAGTACAGGGGAGACCTCTACTGAGATTATTGTTAGTCCAGAAGTAACTTCAACTTATACAGTTACAGGAGATTCAGAAAATGGTTGCCAAAATACAGCAGAGATAACGGTTACAGTTATTGAGACTTTAAATGCTGATGCAGGAGAGGATGCAATAATATGCCTAGGAGAAAGTATTACTCTAGATGCGTCTGGAGGGATTAGTTATACATGGAATACTGGAGCTACAGGTGCTACACCAACGGTATCTCCTACAGAAACGACTACATATAGTGTTACCGTTACTGATGGCTATGGAAATTCCGATACAGATGAAGTAATAATTACTGTAAATCCAGCTCCTACTGTTAATGCAGGGGAGGACCAATACATTTGTCCAAATGAAGCAATCACTTTAACAGCGACTTCAGAAAATGGAGATTCCTATTTATGGAGTACGGGTGAAACTTCGGCATCTATTACGGTGAGTCCTACTGAAGATACAACTTATACGGTTCAGGCATTTAATGCGACATGTGCTGTAAATGATGAGGTTACTGTTAATATATTACCGATACCTGAGTTAACTCTAACTGATAATGTTTCTATTGTAGCTGGAAATTCAGCAGAATTAGTTGCTGCTGGTGGTGATTCGTATTTATGGAATACAGGAGTAACAACAAGTACTATTTCTGTTAGTCCTTTGGAGACAACAACCTACACGGTAACAGCTTATTTAGAAGGTGGATGTGAATTAACATCAGAAGTTACTGTAACAGTAATACCAGAAGTTATTGCTAATGCAGGTAATGATGTTGAAATATGCTTTGGAGAGAGTGCAAGCTTAAATGCATCTGGAGGTGTCTCTTATCTATGGAATACTGGTGGTACAGGTGCAACACCAACTGTTTCTCCATCGGAAACCACAACTTATACCGTGACAGTTTCTGATGATTTTGGAAATACAGATTCCGATTCTGTAACTGTGACAGTGAATGATTTACCAGATTTGCTAGTTAATGATGCTATTACGATTTTAGAAGGAGAAAGCACTAATCTAACTGTAAGTGGTGCTGAAACTTACCTTTGGAGTACAGGAGAAACTTCAAACTCAATTATTGTTAATCCAACAGAAACTACAACCTATAGTGTTACCGGCTTATCTTCTAGTGGTTGTGAATCCGTAGAAAACGTTACTGTTACAGTTATACCTTTGGTCATTGCTAGCGCAGGAAATGATGTTGAAATTTGTTCAGGAGAGAGTGTTACTTTAAATGCATCAGGAGGTACTGGTTATGCTTGGGATACAGGGCAAACAACGAATTCAATTACAGTGAGTCCAACAGCAACGACAACATATACTGTTTTGGTTTCTAATGATTTTGGAAACACAGATTCAGCGAGTGTCACTGTCACAGTAAACGAATCCCCTGATATTTATCTAAGTGAAAATATTACTATTATTGAAGGTGAAAGTACAAGCTTATTAGTTGAAGGTGCTGATTCATATCTTTGGAATACGGGAGAAACTTCGAGTTCAATTACTGTAAGTCCTACCCAGACGACTACCTATTCCGTAGTTGGTACATCTAACTCTTGTAATAGTGTATTAGCAGAAGTGACTGTTACGGTAATCCCTGTATTTGTTACTACTGCAGGTGAAGATACTTATGTGTGTGACAACCAAACTTATGAAGTGGTTTTAACAGCAGGTGAAGGTGATACTCATTTGTGGAGTACAGGTGAAACGACACAAAGTATAGTTGTTAGTCCATTATCTACTACAACATATACGGTTACAGTAACACAGGAAGAGCAAATAGCTGAAGATGAGGTAGTGGTTAATGTGGATCCTAGTCCCGTAGTAACTATTGCTAACGGTGAGAGTGTAGAAATTTTACAAGGAGATTTTGTTACATTAACAGCTTCAGGTGCTAATACTTACGAATGGAATAATGGAGCATCACAGCCTAATATTGCTGTTAGCCCTAATACGACCACAACTTATGAGGTTAAAGGTTATATTGGAGAGTGTTACGACGAAAAGCAAGTTACTGTAAACGTGTTACAGCCCGTTTTTGCAGATGCAGGTGAAGATGTGTTTATTTGCTTAGGAGAAACGACAACCTTAACAGCATCAGGCGGAGATGATTATGTATGGAGTACTGGAGATACTACAGCGTCAATAGAAGTTTCACCAGATGTAACAACAGATTATACCGTTACGGTTTTTAATGCTCTAGATTTTGAAGAAGCTACAGTCACTGTTGAAGTCGATGCTAATTGTTTACCAGAAGATGGCAACCCAGGTACAGAATCGGTTGATTTCACCTATGATATTTATCCTAATCCTGCTTCAGAAGTAGTTAATATAAGATTATCAGGAACTTTAAATGTATCGGATATTTATATGTTTGATGTCACAGGAAAGTTAATCAAACGAACGAATATAACGAATGAAAACTTATCGGCTACAACTACACAAATTGATATTAGCACTTTACAACCAGGAGTCTATTTTATTAAACTAATAGATGATGAAAGAAATATTACAAAAAAGTTGATTGTGGAGTAATTAAAAAAGTATAGCATAGAACTCAGATTCATATGTAATTTGACATAAATCTTTTCTTCTATTTCTAGTAATTAGATTTGGAAGTTGGATTAAAATAATATTACTGTTAAAAGGGATGTGGATATAAAGAATTAAATTATTAAGAAAGTAATATTACGATTTCACGTATTTACATTTACTATTAATTTAAGCTTTAATGGCATTAAACTCAAGGTGTTTTTGCTCTGGGTTAGTATAAGGTATTATTATTATTATTAAATATTTAACAAAAATACATCAAGAATTGGGCTTAAAAATGATTATTTGTGAATAACATACTATTATATTGAAATAGAGAGAAATAGAGGTGAAATATATTCAAACATAATTGTTTTTATGGACGAATCATTGATAAGGCCAGCTATTGTCAACATAATTATAGAGTTATGAGTATATACGAATATATGAGTTCATTATTCTATTAATATGTTGCCTTTGTCAGAATTATCCTTAAATATATAAATTTGATATTGTATCCACATAGCTGCAAAGGTGAGATAAAAGAAACCAAAAAAGTTATGATTAGCCATTAAGAATAATACTAGTGCGATAATTTGCATTATTAGATTTGGTGCTTTTTTAAAGTGTATTGTACTCCAAGCTAGTAAGTGAATAAAATAAGATATAAAAATCAAAAAAGGAAGAATACCAGCCTCTCCAATAACCCTTAAATAAGAGTTGTGTACTCCTAAACCAGCATCACCTTTACCAGAAAAAGTACCAAAGCCATTACCTAATAGTGGTGACTCTAAAATTTGGTCGTAAAATAACGCCCAAGTCTCTGTTCTAGAATCACTATTTACTTCTTGTACTGATACACTCTCATTATTTAATATACTTTTTAATTGTTCAAAGCGTGGGTTGTTTAATCCGATTGTGTCACCAATAAAAAATAAGGTTCCTATAATCAAAAAGCCAATACCAAAAATGCGTATATTTTTTATGCTTATTTTTAAGGAGATAATATTTAACAAAATCCATATAACAATAAATGATCTAGAAAATGTCAAAAGTCCAGCAAGTGTAAATATAAATTGACCTATAAGTTTTAAACTGATTTGTTTTAAACCATACGTTGTAGCATAGCCAGTTATACAAATAAAACCAGCAACATTTGGATTAAGGTAAAAGCCCGAGTACCGGCCAAAATCACTCGGAAAAAATATAGCATGTATTATAATAGTTGACGCACCAAATAAAAGAAAAGAATAAAATTCAACAATACTAATATTTTTAGTTAGTTCATAACCACATATTATAAATATAAAATACTTAATAGCCTCAAATACAAATGCGATTGTTTCTCCAGGGTATTTGAAACTAGAAATTAAAAAAAATGAAAGTGCTATAATTATAAGCCACCAATTAGGAGTTGTTTTTTCTTCTAAAAAATAATAGACTATCAATAATCCTATAGTTGCAAGGCTTAATAGAGCACCTAAAGCAGAACCATAAACAGAAAGTGCTATTGATGGTAAATTTAATATTACCAGTGCAAAACAGATATATTTTAAAATCTTCATTATTTCTAGATTATTTGAATAATAAGTTTTTCATAATTTATCTTAACAAATTTGATTCATTGCTTTTTTTAGTTAAAATTGGAAGTAGATAAACTCTTGTTGCTCTCCTGTAAAACTAAACATTAAAATTATCAATAAGAAATAAAAAGACCATCGTAAAGGCTTGTTTAAATAATCTATTTTTTGGATAGCGAACTCACCAAATCTTCCTAGCCATTCAATAATTATAAAAAATATGAGGAGTACTATTATGGTAATTGGAAATAAATCTGGTTTTGAAAATATTGAGATTGTAAATATATTTTTTATATAAATAAATGCTTGAGTAACATTATCTGCTCTAAAAAATACCCAAGCAATTAGAGTTAAAAAAAAAGTAAAACTCATTTGCCCAAGTTCTCTCAAGGTAGGAAGAAATTTTCCCTCAGCTACAAGACCTGTATTAACCCTATTTTTATTTAGAAGAAGTAGTGGTAAGAAATAGATAGCATTTAATGCTCCCCAAACAATAAAGGTCCAATTGGCTCCGTGCCAAAATCCGCTAACAATAAAAATAATAAAAGTGTTTCTGATTTTCATTCTCAAGCCTCCTTTACTTCCTCCTAGTGGAATGTATAGATAGTCTCTAAACCATGTAGACAATGAAATATGCCATCGTCTCCAAAATTCAGCAATATCCCTCGAAAAATAAGGAAAGGCAAAATTTCGTTTTAAATCGAAACCAAATAACCTAGAGATACCTATGGCTATGTCTGAATAGCCTGAAAAGTCTCCATAGATTTGAAAAGCAAAGAAAAAAGCACCTAACAATAATGTGCTTCCAGAATAGTCTTCATAATTATTGAAAATTATATTAGCATATTTAGCACAATTATCTGCGATAACAACTTTTTTGAATAAGCCCCAAAGCACTTGACGTAAGCCATCAACAGCTTTAGCGTAATTAAAATTACGTTTTTTATGAAATTGTGGTAGTAGATTGGTTGCTCTTTCAATTGGTCCAGCAACTAATTGAGGAAAAAAACTAACAAAAGCCATAAAGCCAACAAAATCTTTAGTGGGCTCAAGCTTATTTTTATAAACATCAATTGTGTAACTTAAGGTTTGAAATGTATAGAAGCTAATACCAACAGGTAATATTATATTCAAGGTATTGATGCTAAGTTTTGAACCGAAAAAAGTAAATGATTCAACAATGCTATCGATAAAAAAGTTATAATATTTAAAAAAACCTAAAAAGCCAAGATTAATAGAAATACTAATCCATAAAAGAACTTTGCGTTTTAATTTTTTTTTTGTTGAATTTAAAGATAAACCAATAGAATAATCGACTACAGAACTAAAAAGTATTAATAATAAAAATCTCCAATCCCACCAACCATAGAAAACATAACTAGAAATAGCTATTAATAAATTTTGACATTTAATGCGTTGGCTCCCTAGGAGCCAGTATATTATAAAAACTATTGGAAGGAATAGAAAGAATTCAATTGAATTAAATAGCATTTTACTTTAAATTAGTTTAATTAATAGTCTTGTATTACCTCAATAAGTTGTTTACTTATTTTTTCTGCACCCCTGTAATTTGCATGATGATAATCTGAAAACTCAAAATCATTATATTCGTAACTTTTATATGTATTAAAGTCGTAAAAAGGAATTCCGTATTTAAATAAAAAAGTATTATAAAATTCTTTTTCGTCTTGAACTTTGCTTAATGCAATACGTGATGGAGGGTAGGGTGATCTTACGCAAATCAATTTAATATTGTGTTTTTGTGTAAGTTTATAGATTTTATTAAAATACTTTTGAAAACGCTTTTGATTAAAAGTGGTATTTTCAAAATTAGAAATAGGTTTAAATTTATTTATTTGTTTTTTTGTGACTGAGGTTGTGTCATATAAATAGCCTCTTATCCATCTGTTATTTTGTGTTTTTTCTTCCTTTTTAGCAAATAATGAACCTAAATCTTGTTTTATATAATTGTTAAATTTTGATAAAGGTATGAAGTAATTTGTTATACCTTTTTCACCATATCCATCTACCACTAAATCGTATTTGTTTTGATAAGAATTAAAAAAAGAAGCATTAGAAAATATTTGATAAAAGTCATGGCTATTATCAGATGAAGGTAAAAACATTTCTAAAACAATATATTTAGGGTTCTGATATTCTAATATTTCTTTAAGAGAATAATAAGATTCTGCAATATCTTGAGCAGAAGTCCCCATATTGTAAGATTTAAGATTTAAACCTTTATCTATTATATCTGGATTGTAAGCAGTATAAGCTCTGCTGGATCCAAGAATAATTAAATCGTACGTATTGGTGTTGGAATGTATATCATTCCATTTTAAATAGTTTTTATGAGTCTTATTTTTAATGGCTTCATATGCAGGATACTCATAAATACTTAACACAATCAAATTGATTAACACAAACAGAAATACACTAAAAGATATTTGTTTTAAGAATTTTTTCATCAGAAAATATTTAACTGTATTGAAAGTTTATTGCTATAATTTATTTTTTATATATAATTGTTTATAAGTGCTTCCCACTTTGCTGTAACTTTTCCGCTTGTAAAGTTCTCCGTGTTTTCTTTACCTTTTTTTGAAAATTGCTCTTGTAAATTCTTATCATTTATTAATTGTTGCATACGTTGCTTAAGAACTTCTTGGTCATTAACTGGAACTAAAAAGCCATTGACACCATCCGTAATTAATTCAGAAGGACCATAATTGCAATCGGTAGATATACAAGGTAAACCAAAATATTGTGCCTCTAATAAGGCGTTAGGGAAACCTTCCGCTTTGGATGTGAATACAAAAATGGAAGCTTCACTGTAATAGTTATGGATATCTTTAATTCCAGATAAAATTTTAATTTGGTGGGTCAAATTATAGCTTTTTATAAGCGCATTTAATTTATCTTTATTAGGACCATTACCAATTAATAAAACTTTCCATTCTTTAAGGCCTAAGTCATGAACTGCATTAATAATTTTATCTTGACGCTTGTCATCGTTTAACCTACCAACTGATAGTATAATTTTTTTTCTAATTGGATTATTAGTCCTTAGTTTAGATAAGTCAGAGGAAATAGGATTTGCTAAAACTGTAATTCGTTTAGATTTTAGCATTTTTGTATAAATATTTTTTACCCGTTCAGTTTGTACTATTAGATTATTAGCCATTGGGTATATCCGCTTTCTCAATAATAACCATAAACGAGGGATATCTTTTTTTAATGGATCGTTACGTTCACTTATTAAACATGGAATGCGATTAAATTTTGCGGCAATGGTTGCAATAATATTAGCTGAAGTGATAAAACCAATTAATAAGTTAACCTTTTCTTGATTTACTAATGTTGTTAATCTTTTTACTAGTGAATAATTTAGTCTTAGCGAATGGAATATTGATTTTGGCTTTTCAATTTTATCAAAACAAGGAATTATTTTAATTCTACTATCTAAACGATAAAAAGGGTTTGACTTTGTAAATGTAAATATAGTGACTTCAAATTTTTCTATAAGCTGATTACTAAGTGTAGATATAACACGTTCTGCACCTCCAGGAGTCAAAGCTCCGATGACAAAAGCTATTTTTTTTTTATGAATTTTCAAAACTTTTATAAAATTAAATTATTTCTAAAAATAGGCCAATTTAGGCATTGAAATAAAATATCAGAGCTATTTACCATTCAATAGAAGACCGATTAATTATAATTTATATATTTAAATTAAATGTTTTAGAGTTTTTCAAAAACAATTTTTTTCTTTAAATATCTAACCTACTTTTATTTAACGATTACATTCTCTATTATTAGTGTGGTTTTTAAACTATTTGAAATATAGAGCAAGATGAAAAAATAATTTGTTACAAAGCATTATATATGTTTAAGTGCTTTTTTTTTTGTTAAAATTCAAATAATTTAATCTATAACTTCCTAAGTAATGTTTTATCATTAATTTCTGAAAAGAATTAATTTTATTATAATAGAATTTATTATAAGAATTATCATTATAGATTTTGATAAACCAGCTTAATTTTATTCAATTAGAACCGATTAAAGCCCGACCTAGCTTTTGTTTCATTAATAGGCTCCCTAATAATATAGAAAAACTCATTGAGACTATGAAGGCTAGAATGATGGCCGATGATATCTGCATATGTTGAACAAAAATAAAAGTAAAAAATACTTTTAATATAGGTTGATGTATTAGATAAATATAATAACTATTATAATTAATAAAACGAATAGAAGGTTTTAATTTCGATACAAAACTTGGATATCTCGTTATTATAACATTTAGAAACCCATAAACAAAGCATAAAGCTAAAATGCTGAGAACTAAATTTATTTGCTTAACGATTACCATAATATATTTATTCTCGATGGTTTGATAAAGATAGAAATAGATGCCAAATAGAGTTAAGTGCATAAAATATATAAGCAAAACTTTGTTTTTTAAGTAGCTCAAAATAGTGAGAGAATATTTATTAAATAGATTTCCCATTTGAAAAAAAACAAAATACTTACATAGTTTAGTAATAGGTTGAAGATCAAAGAAACTTGTTGGTATAATTAGAAAATATAAAAACAAACCAATAACCATACTAATGATGTAGTGGTTACATAAAAAAGTTTCGAATTTATAGTAAATTAAGAACATCAGAAACATCATTAGTAAAAACCATAAATGACCACTACCTGTCCATAAATGAGCTAGAAAAGATGTAATTGAAGTGTAGTCTAAAAAGAAGTATATATATATGGGAGCTAAAATTAAATAGGGGACAATCAGGCGACGAGATTTTTTATTTAATAAAATTTTATAACTAGAATATTTACCTAAGTTATTTCTTAAATAATAATATATATACCCAGATATAAAAACGAATAAAGGCATCGATATGGTGGAGATATACCGTCCAATAAAATCAGCCATTGGGCTATATTGATAGTATTTGCTTACATCCCAACTATTTCTAAATGGAGAAAAAGAATGTCTAAGGACTACTAAGGATATCCCGACAGCTCTTAATAAATCCATATGTGTCAAATCTCTTTTCAACATTTTAGTTATTTAATTTTAATACAATAAACTTTTATACGTGTAATCTAAATATAGTTTGTTGTATCTCAAATTGAGTAATATTATATTATTGACTTTAAAAAAAATATCATAAACCAAACTGATTTATAATTTGATTTATGATATTTTATAAGATTTATTATAAAGAAGTATTACTTCCCAATAGAAGAATACTCAAAACCAATTTTAGTCATTTCTTCTTTATCAAGGATGTTTCTACCATCAAAGATAAACGCTGGTTTTTTCATATTATCATATATTTTTTTCCAGTCATAAGTTTTAAACTCATCCCATTCCGTCATTATCGCAACAGCATGTGCATCTTTAGTCGTATCATATGGATCATCAAAAGAAGAAACAAGTTCTTTATTTTCTTCTTCAGTTCTTGTGTTAAGATAATTAAGATCATCTTGAACTTTTTTACTATTCACTTTTGGATCATAAACAGCAATATTTGCTTGTTCATTTGCTAAGTGGTCCGCAACATAAATAGCTGCAGATTCTCTGGTATCATTAGTATCTTTTTTAAATGCCCAACCTAACATAGCTATTTTTTTTCCAGACACCGTATTGTATAAAGTACTTATTAAGTGGTCCGAAAAACGGCGTTTTTGGTGGTCATTTAATATAATAACTTGTTCCCAATAGTCGGCAACAGCATTAAGACCGTAGCTTCTAGCAATATATACAAGGTTTAAGATGTCTTTTTGAAAACATGAACCACCAAAACCTATTGATGCATTTAAAAATTTTGGTCCAATTCTAGAATCCATACCAATAGCTCTTGCAACTTCGTTAACATTTGCTTCTGTATGTTCACATAATTCTGAAATAGCATTAATAGATGAGATACGTTGTGCTAAGAAAGCATTTGCAGTAAGCTTTGATAACTCCGAAGACCAAACATTTGTTCTTAATATTCTGTCTTGAGGTACCCAACTTCCGTAAACATTAGCTAAACTTTCAATAGCGTCTTCAGATTCACCACCAATAAGAACACGATCTGGACTTAATAAATCGTCAACGGCTGTACCTTCAGCCAAAAATTCAGGGTTTGATAAAATACTAAAGTTTACACCGCTTCCTGTATTGTGTAATATACTTTTTATGGCTTGCGCAGTTCTCACTGGCAAAGTAGATTTTTCTACAACAATTTTATCGGTGGTAGCTACTTCAGCGATATTTCTAGCACATAACTCTACGTACTTTAAATCGGCAGCCATACCTTTTCCTTTTCCATAGGTTTTGGTTGGTGTGTTTACCGATATAAAAATCATTTCAGATTCTTTAATTGCTTTATCTATTTCTGTGGAAAAGAAAAGATTTTTTCCTCTTGTTTCTTTTACAATTTCAGCTAAACCTGGTTCGTAAATTGGTAATTTTGAAACATCTTTATCATTCCAAGCAGCAATGCGCTCTTCATTTAAGTCAACAATAGTAACTTTTATGTTTGGATTCATTTTTGCAATTACTGCCATAGTAGGACCTCCTACATATCCTGCGCCGATGCAACAAATTTTAGTAATATTCATGCTTTTTTAATTTATTTGTATTTTGAATGATTTTAACCTAAAAATATTATTTTATAACTTTTTTCAAAAATAATTGATTATTTGTAATAATCCTTAAACCAATCGATGAAAGATTTTACACCATTTTTTATTGAAGTATTTGGGCTATAATTATAATCTTTAATTAACTCATCAACATCTGCCCAAGTACGTTCTACATCTCCTGGCTGCATTTCCATCATGTTCTTAGTCGCTTCTTTGTTTAAGTTTACTTCTATTTCTTTAATGAAATCTAGTAATTTAACGGAATTATTGTTTCCAATATTATAAACTTTATAGTAGTTTTTTTCTTCAATACGTTCTGTTGCAGGCTTTTCAATGACTCTAACAACTCCTTCAACTATGTCATCGATATAGGTAAAGTCGCGCTCCATATTACCGTGGTTAAAGACTTTAATCGGTCGGTCATTTACAATTGCGTCTGTAAATAAAAACATAGCCATATCAGGTCTTCCCCATGGTCCATAAACCGTAAAGAACCTTAAGCCTGTAGTTGGTATTTTAAATAAATGACTATAAGTATGTGCCATCAGTTCATTACTCTTTTTAGTTGCGGCATACAAACTTATTGGGTAGTCTACATTATCTTCAGTGGAGAATGGTATCTTTTTATTCATGCCATAAACACTAGAACTACTAGCGTAAACGAGGTGTTTAATATTGTTGTTTCTACAGCATTCTAAAATATTTAAAAAACCAACAAGGTTTGAATCTACATAGGTTTCAGGATTTTCTAAACTGTATCTCACTCCTGCTTGTGCTGCAAGATTACAAACGATATCAAACTTTTCTTTTTCAAATAATTTAGGAAGTTCTTCTCGGTTTTCAAGATTCATTCTTATAAAACCAAAATCACTTGTTTTGCTTTTACAGTCTGTGTTAAATTTAGAAGCTTCGGCTTTATCAATGCCTAATTCAAGTAGCCTGTCATATTTTAAATTAACATCGTAATAATCGTTAATATTATCTAAACCAATAACTTGGTGGCCTTTAGATAATAATATTTTTGAGACATAATATCCTATAAATCCTGCTGCTCCTGTAACTAATATTTTCATTTGAGATAGTTTAACTTGCTGTAAATATTAAAATTTAGATTGAATCTTCTAAATTTTAGACGTATCAATTTTAATAAATTAGATGTTTGTATATTTTATATCGAGGAGTGTCGCTATGGAGTCACAATTTTTTACTTTCAACGTCATATTACGCTCTTTATAAATGTTTTCAATATGATACACTTTACAAGAATCTATTTTGGTTTTACTCTGAGAAAAATCAACATTCCCAAATTTTATTAGATTAGTTATTGTTAAAGAGTCTAATGTATGTGTACTGATAAATGTAGATGCTTTATCGGCATAAAATAGAGGTTTAGAATTGATGTTTTTTACCGTTCTTGCATTGGGACCATAATCACAGGAGGCATCTTTTCCATTTAAAAAAAACAACAGTAGTAGTAAACCAAGCGCAAAACCGCCAAGATAGTAACCCAAACGATGTATAAATTTCATAGTAACTTAAATATATCTGTCAGAAGTTAAATCGTCGAGAAGAAATTAAAAAATTAATAAATTGGCATCACTATAATCTAAACCAAACCATTCGGCAACAGATTTATTAGTTAATACGCCGTGGTAAAAATACAACCCATTTTTTAAACCTCGGTCAAATCGAAGTGCATTTTCGATACCTCCATAATCTCCAATTTCTAAAAGGTAAGGTGTAAAGATATTACTGATTGAAACCGAAGCTGTTCTAGAATAACGTGCAGGAATGTTAGGGACACAATAATGCGTAACACCATTATAAACAAACGTAGGTTTATCGTGGGTTGTAACTTCACTAGTTTCAAAACAACCGCCCATATCTATACTAACGTCTATGATTACGGAACCTGATTTCATATGGCTCATCATACTTTCTGTAACCACTATAGGTGCACGGTTAGTTCCTCGTACTGCGCCAATGGCAACATCACAACGTTTTAAGGCTTTTAATAGGTTTTTAGGTTGCATGGTTGACGTGTAAATATTACGGCCTAAGTTGTTTTGAAGACGTCGCAGTTTTGTAATAGAACTATCAAATACTTTGACATTAACACCTAGGCCAATGGCCGAACGTGCCGCAAATTCCCCAACAGTGCCTGCACCTAAAATAACGACTTCGGTAGGGGGGACACCGTTAATGTTTCCCATCATTAATCCATTACCTCCATTTACATTAGAGAGAATCTCAGAAGCTATGAGTATAGAGGCTGTACCTGCAATTTCACTTAATGAACTTACTGCAGGATAAGCACCATCATCATCCTTAATGTACTCGAAAGCGAGTGCTGTAATTCTTTTTTTTGCTAAAGCTTCAAAATAAGATTTTTCTTGTGTTTTTATCTGAAGTGCGGAAATTAATAACGTTTGTGGATTTATGAGCTTAATTTCATCTAATGATGGCGGTTCAACTTTTAAAATTATAGGGCAGGAGTACACCTTTGCGGTATCTTTAGTGACTTCTGCACCTGCTTCGCTATAATCTTTATCTTTAAAATTAGCACCTTCACCGGCTCCCGACTCAAACAGTACACGATGACCATTGGCTGTTAATGCCGAAACTGCATCTGGAGTAAGGCAAACGCGTCGTTCTTGAAAATGAGCTTCTTTAGGAATGCCAATAAATAACTCTCCCTTTTTCTTTAGGATTTCTAAAGTTTCTTCTTGTGGTAACAGTTGGGCTTTGGTAAAAGGTGAAAAAGACATGCTCATAAATGTTAGTGGCTTTGTTTTAACATTGCAATATAATGAATAAGGCTATAAAATAGTTAATGAATTCTGTTATAATATTTGATAAATTCCTTTTCTCTAAGATTGCTAATAGTGGGTTTAGATTAATAGAATCTTAAGCCAAAAGTTTTCCTTTTTATCAAAGTTGTTACCACATCAATGCTCTAGACACTTTTTTTGTGTGACAAAGTGTTGTAAATTTGCAAACTCAAAATATAATCCGAAACTAAATTTATGTCTCAAGCAAATCAAGCTGTTCAAGAAAAGAAAACCGATAAAGAATTATACGACTACCAACAAGGTGCCATAAGTCAGATTTTTGAAAAGTTTGATTCAGAGCGCGAGGATTATCACTTACTGTACCAATTGCCTACAGGTGGTGGAAAAACAGTTATTTTTTCTGAAATGGTGCGTCAATATCTTAAAAACCACAAGAAAAAGGTATTGATAATGACACACAGAGTTGAGCTTTGTAACCAAACTTCAAAAATGTTAGATGGTTTTGGTGTGACTAACAAAGTGGTCAATAGTAAAGCAAACCTAGATGATCAAGCAGAATATTCTTGTTTTGTTGCTATGGTTGAAACATTAAATAATAGGCTAAATGACAACATGTTAGATATTTCTGATGTGGGTTTAGTGATTATTGATGAAGCGCATTATAATTCATTTACAAAGCTTTTTAAATTTTTTGAAAAATCTTTTATACTTGGGGTTACTGCTACGCCTTTAAGTTCTAATAAAGAGTTACCGATGAAGGATAACTACGACGAACTTATTACCGGTGAAACGATTGAAAACCTTATAGAAAATGAGTTTTTGGCACGAGCAGAAACTTATGCCTACGATATGGGACTAACATCTCTTGAAGTGGGGTCTAATGGTGATTATACGGTGAAATCTTCTGAAGATTTATACTCTAGTCCTGCCATGTTACAAAAGCTAATAGATGCCTATAAAAAGCATTCACTTGGTAAGAAGACTTTGATTTTTAATAATGGTATTAATACTTCAATTAGTGTATATTATGCATTTCGTGAAGCTGATTTACCAATTATGCACTTAGATAATACAGCTACAAAGAAACAACGTAAACAGATTTTGCAATGGTTTCATGAAACACCAAACGCAATTTTAACATCAGTAAGTATTTTAACCACTGGATTTGATGAGCCAACCATTGATACTATTATCTTAAATAGAGCTACAAAATCCTTGACTTTATATTACCAAATGATTGGTCGTGGGTCTCGTATTTTGAATAATAAATCAAAATTCACCACTATTGATTTAGGAAACAACCTTTACAGATTTGGGCCTTGGGGCGCAGATTTAGATTGGCAATTAATCTTTAAGTCACCAAATTGGTATACAGATCGTATTAAAGATGATGAAGTTATTGAGTCGACCTTTAAACACGATTTATCTGATGAAGTTAAAGAAGAGTTTTCTAAATCTGAAGATACCTATTTTGATATTAGACAAACTTACAAAGATGCTGTAGCCAAAGGAGAGTCTTCTAAAGTTGTTTTAGAACGCTCTATTGCACACCATGCTAAAATATGTATTGAGAATAGCGAAGATGTTTATGATGCTATTGCTTTGGCTAAGTTGTTAAAAGATGATATTAATCAACGTATTGAAACTTATGCTAAATGCATTAGTAAAAGTACTTACAACTTTTTAAAGTGGCTAAAAGATGATTATCAGAAGAAATTAAATTCTTATTTAAGAACTAATTTTGATGAAGTTTTTGAGCAAATTCATGGGTATCCACCAGAAGATTAATTTTAAGGTCTCTTAATTTATACGCTTTGCTTTTAGTTAATCAAAAAGTTCTGCAATTTCAGGAATGATTCGTGTTGGTCTTTGCGTTTTGGTATCTATTAGGCACCACTTTGCTTTAGAACTTACAATCAGTTGATTGTTTTTTGCATTATATATATCGACATGTCGCATTGTAGAAACACCTGCAACTTCCGGTACATAAGTTTTTAGAAGTAAGGTGTCGCCTAATAAGGCCTGATTTTTATATTCTATAAAGTGATTGACTAAAAACCAAGCATAATTTTCTAAAATGTTTTCTGTGGCGTAAGCTAACCAATGGTCTTTAGCAATATCTTGAACCCATTGCACATAACGTACATTATTTACATGGTTAAGCTCGTCAATATCATTTTTAGAAACGGTTATGGTTTTTTCAAATACTTTCACAATGCGATTAGCGTTTTGTTATTTTAACTTCAAATAGTTTGTCCCAGTTTTTTCCTGTTACAAATATTGTTTCGCGTTCAGGGTGGTAAGCAATGCCGTTTAAAACATCCAAATCAGGATGTTGAGTTACAAGTTCTTTTAAAGGTTTAAAATCAATGACGCCTTCAACACCACCAGTTTCAGGATTAATAATAAGCACTCCATTACGTTGGTAAATATTGGCGTAAATTTTACCATTTATCCACTCTAGTTCATTTAAACTTGGGATTTTTCCTTTTTCGGTGTAGATTTCAATATGACTTTTCTCTTCAAAAGTTTCAGGGTCTAAAAGGTATATTTTTTCAGTTCCATCAGATTTAAAGAGTGTTTTTCCGTCGTTACAAATTCCCCAACCTTCTTTACTTGTTCCGTAATTAAAGGTATTTAATTTTTCAAACGTATTTACATCATAAACAAAACCACGTTTGGCTTGCCAAGTTAATTGGTAGATTTTATCATTTAAAACGGTTAAACCTTCTCCAAAATACTGGTTTTCTAAATTAATATTTTTAAGAACTTCACCCGTTTCAAAGTTAACTTTTCTAAGTTTCGATTTTTTTCTTTGGCCTGTGCTTTCGTATAACTCACCATTATAAAACTCTAAACCTTGTGTGTAAGAAGTAATATCATGTGGATATGTGTTTATAACTTCGTAAGTATAATAAGAAGGAATAATATTATTAAAAACCTGTATAGATTTGGTTATGGTTTCAGATTTGTCACTGTAATTTACTTTCGCAGTAATTATTTTATCTCCCAAAGTAATATTGTTTAACGCCGTATTATTTTCAATAGGCTGCCCATTAAGTTCATAACTTACGTTGGTAATGTCCAATTTTTTCGGATTGTTTATAGATAACTTTAAAGTATCGCCAAGCATTACCGATTTTACAGTTGTATTTATTGATAAACTTGATTTTTTTGATGTATTTGTATCACCACAGTTAGATAAAAAAAAGCTTAAAGTTAAGAGAATGAAATATTTAGAAAGTGTCATAAGGTCTGTATGATTTTTTAGCAAGTTATTAAATTAAATTCAGTAAAAAAATCATTGCAGAAGTATTAAAAGATTGTATCTTTGCAGCCGGCAAGTCCTACACAACCAGCTCCTGTTGAATCCTCCAGGGCGGGAACGCAGCAAAGGTAAACGGTTGTAGCGGTGTGATGTAGGTAGCTTGCCTTTTTTTGTACCCCAAACTCAAATCTTGAAAGCTTCGGCGAATCGAGATTTTTTCAGTTTATAGACCTTCTAATCAAAGGTTAGGGATTTATAAAATGTTCTACTAATTTCAGAATTTGTATTTTCGAAATTATAATTAAAAAAATAGTATGTCTAAAGTTGTATTAATCACAGGTGGCTCTTCTGGAATAGGAAAATCTGTTGGTGAATTTCTTCAAGAAAAAGGATTTAAAATTTATGGTACCAGTAGAAATCCTAATAATTATCCAAATAGTAAATTTCCCATTGTAGCTTTAGATGTTACCAAGCTTGAAACCATTTCGGCATGTATTGCTGAAGTTTTAGAGGCAGAATCTAAAATTGATATTCTTATAAATAATGCTGGAGCCGGAATTACAGGACCGATTGAAGAAATCCCTGATGCGGAAATCAAACGAAATTTTGAAACTAATCTTTTTGGACCCATAAGTGTTACCAAAGCTGTTTTGCCTAGTATGAGAAAGCAAAATTCGGGTTTAATTATTAATGTTACGTCTATTGCTGGTTATATGGGTTTACCTTATAGAGGCGTTTATAGTGCGAGTAAAGGGGCTATGGAATTGATAACTGAAGCGTTTAGAATGGAATTAAAAGCCTTTAATATCAATATGACGAATGTGGCGCCAGGTGATTTTGCCACCAATATTGCTGCAGGTCGCTATCATGCACCAGCTTTAGAAGATTCTCCTTATAAAGATACGTACGGAAAAACATTAAGTTTAATGGATGAACACGTAGATAGTGGTGGTGACCCTAAAGAAATGGCAGAAGCTATTTACAAAATTATTACGACTAAAAATCCTAAGATACATTATAAAGTTGGGGCTTTTATGCAGAAATTTTCAATTGTTTTAAAGCGAATACTTCCTGATGCGATGTATGAAAAATTATTAATGAATCATTATAAGTTATAATTAAAGGTTTAAGACCCATATAATTATTGAAACCCGAAATGAGAACTTCAATTACTTCGGTTTAATTGATTGCTATATCTTAAAACGATTGAGTTTATTTAGTGATTTTATAATATTCAAAATATCTAGGTTATAATAGATAATAATTAATATTTATCCCTTATTATTGAGTTGTTGATACATTTTGATAATTTCATAATAATGAACTTGTTGATTAGTTGTAAATTCGCCGTATAAATATACACAACAATTAAAATTCCTTTATCAAGGAATATAAAAAACAATTTTTATGAAATTTTTTATCGATACAGCAAACTTAGAGCAAATAAAAGAAGCTCAAGATATGGGTATTTTAGATGGTGTTACTACAAATCCATCGCTAATGGCTAAAGAAGGCATTACAGGTACAGACAATATAATGAAGCATTATGTTGATATTTGTAATATTGTAGAAGGTGATGTATCTGCAGAGGTTATTGCTACTGATTTTGACGGTATGGTTAGAGAAGGTGAAGCTTTAGCAGAGTTGCATGATCAAATTGTGGTTAAATTACCAATGATTAAAGATGGTGTTAAAGCTTGTAAATATTTTTCTGATAGAGGTATTAAAACTAATGTAACTTTAGTGTTTTCTCCTGGTCAAGCGTTATTAGCAGCAAAAGCAGGTGCTACTTACGTATCGCCATTTATTGGTCGTTTAGATGATATTTCTACTGATGGATTAAACCTAATTGCAGAGATTCGTCATATTTATGATAATTACGGTTTTGAAACACAAATATTAGCAGCTTCAGTACGTCATACAATGCACGTAATCGATTGTGCAAAATTAGGAGCTAATGTAATGACAGGTCCTTTGAGTTCTATTACAGGTTTATTAAAACACCCTTTAACAGATATTGGATTAGAAAAATTCTTAGCAGATTACAAAAAAGGAAATTAATTAAGCGGTAAAATGTCATATTGGCTAACTTAGTCAATATTAATTCAACTATTTAATACTATTAAAGAGCATCTTGTTTAGCGATAAGATGCTTTTTTTCTAATAATTCTTCAAGAGTTTCGTTAAATCCTGCACTAAATATATTAGCGTTAGGATGTAGAATTATACCATTCTGATCAACAATTATAGCTTTATTAAGGTAGTTAACAGCTAAAGTCTTTCGTGCTTGTTTAGAATTTTTAAATTTAAATTCGTTGATGGTAGGGAAGTTGTAGTTATTAATTATGTTCTTCCAAAATTTATCATCATTATCATTTACATTTATAGAAATAAAATCCATCTGCGGAAATGAAGATTTTAATTTATCTACCATATAATGGCTATTTCTATATTGAGATTTGGAGTTTGATGTCCAAAAATAAATAATTGTAGGTTTTGAAATGATAGAGCTAATAAAATGCTCTGTGTCGTTATAATTTACAAGAGATATGTTTGGTAAAGGGTTGCCTTGTCTTAGGCGCTTTAATGAGGACACTAAGTCTTGCATATATATTTTGTCCTCTTCATTTGTACTTTTTTCTAAGTAATGGTTGAGTACAGCATTAGCTTCACTTTCGGTGTGATTATGACTAATATATTCTCTTGCTTTATATTTTAATAATTTGTTTTTTATTGTTGGCTCTGTAATGATACTATCAATTAAATTAAGCTTAGACATGTTGTAGCACATAGCATGTCTGTTAAATTTACTATGATAAGGGTTGTCTTTATAATAGTCGTCAATAGCTAAATTGTCTATATGAGAAAATAAAAATCGATTGTAAGAAAAGAAATTACTCAAGTGAATTGCATTATAATCAATCTGCTCTCTGTGAGAAAAGAAATCTTTAGGTAAATCCTTAATATGAATCATTTTGTTATTACCAAAGTAAGCAAAAGGATAAATTTCTTTATCAGCATAAGTATTATAATTAATATTAGCCTCAATGATAGTTTTAAAAAAATCAGATTCTGGGTTTCGTTTTAAATAATTTTGAAAATCAGATAATTGTCTTTGTCGTCTTTTTTCTACAAAAGCATTAAAAGCTTCAGGCTCCATTTTAGAGTATTTAACTAACTGTTTCGCTTCCTTCTCGTTAGTGATGTAAGTTTTAATGAGGTAATTGTTTTTTTTAGCTCCATGACCTGTAAATACTAAGGACTCGTCAAAATCATACGTATTTAATCTAAACATGATACTATCGTTAGGCTCTAACAATAACATTTGGTATTCTCCGCCATGTGTAATAGTGTGTAAGCCAGGCTGAAGATTATCAATTTTGTAAATAAATCTATTATTCGCATCTAAATTAAAAGAATCAACAATCTTACCTTGAGTGTTGTAAAGAATAACACTACTATTTTTTGGATTTATGATTTCACCTCCTATATAGGCGTGATTACTAGTGTTACTACCTTTAAATTGACATCCAAAGACAGACAAGAGTAAAGCAATAGCAGATACTAGACGTAGAGTTAACATGAAATTATTTAAAAGTTAGTATAACAAAAGTATATGAAGCTTTGCTGAACTCTTGTTAATACCTCGTTAAATCTTGTTAAGTAACTATTTATTTCGTTTAATGACTGTAAATAATGGCAAAATTGATACGTTTAAATGTGACAGAGTCTATTTGTAATTTATTATTAACTCGAAGTTTAAAGGTGAAACAAAATAAAATCTTATAAAATTTTAAGAATGTAGCTTCTTTATTCTTTTTTAAGATTCAATGTATACTTAAATGGCTAAGTTTAGGTTTAATTTTCTACTTTTGCAATCTCAAAAAATATAAGGTAATACAATAAATTTTTAAGATATGTTATCAGTTTCTAATCTTTCGGTTCAATTCGGAAAACGCATACTTTTTGATGAAGTAAGCACAACATTCAATAATGGTAATTGCTACGGAATTATTGGTGCCAATGGTGCCGGGAAATCTACGTTCCTAAAAATTATTGCAGGAAAAATGGAACCTACATCTGGAAGTGTGCATTTAGAGCCAGGTAAACGTATGTCTGTTTTAGAGCAAAATCACAATTTACATGATGAAGACACCGTTCTAGAGACTATATTAAAAGGAAACAAACCTTTATATAAGTTAAAAACTGAATTAGATGCACTTTATGCAGACTATACCGATGAAAATGCAGAAAAGATTGGCGAGCTTCAAGTACGATTTGAAGAAATGAACGGTTGGAATGCCGATAGTGATGCTGCTGCGATGCTCTCTAACTTAGGTATTAGAGAAGAATATCATTATACCTTAATGAAAGATTTAGATGGTAAACAAAAAGTCCGTGTGTTATTAGCACAAGCGTTGTTTGGAAACCCAGATTTATTAATCATGGATGAACCTACCAATGACCTGGATTACGAAACTATTTCTTGGTTAGAAAACTTCTTAGCTAATTACGAAAATTGTGTTATTGTGGTGTCTCATGATAGACACTTTTTAGATTCTGTTTGTACACATATTTCTGATATTGACTTCGGAAAGATTAACCATTTCTCTGGTAATTATACTTTTTGGTACGAGTCGTCTCAGTTAGCAGCAAGACAGCATGCACAGCAGAATAAAAAAGCAGAAGAAAAGAAGAAAGAATTAGAAGATTTTATTCGTCGTTTTTCTGCAAACGTTGCTAAATCTAAACAAGCAACGAGTAGAAAGAAAATGATTGATAAATTAAATATATCAGAAATTAAACGTTCTAGTCGTCGCTATCCTGCTATTATATTTGAACGTGATCGCGAAGCAGGTGATCAAATTTTGAATGTTGAAGGCTTATCGGCAAGTATAGAAAATGATATATTATTTAAAAATATTGATATCAACTTGAATAAAGGCGACAAAGTTGTGGTGTATTCAAAAGACTCTAGAGCTACAACGGCATTTTATCAAATATTGAATGGAAAAGAACAAGCGGATGCAGGAAAATTTGATTGGGGGGTTACTACATCACAATCCTATTTGCCATTAGATAATAGTGAGTTTTTTAATAATAAATTATCTCTAGTCGATTGGTTACGTCAATGGGCAACGACAGAAGAAGAACGCGAAGAAGTACATATTAGAGGTTTCTTAGGGAAAATGATTTTTAGTGGCGAAGAAGCTTTAAAGACATCTGATGTTTTATCTGGAGGAGAAAAAGTTCGTTGTATGTTAAGTCGTATGATGATGATTAGAGCTAACGTTTTAATGCTAGATGAACCAACAAATCACTTAGATTTAGAAAGTATTACTGCGTTTAACAACTCGTTAAAAAACTTTAAAGGGACGATAATGTTAACCACTCACGATCATGAATTTGCACAAACTGTAGGTAATCGTATCATTGAGTTAACACCAAATGGCGTTATTGATCGTTACATGACGTTTGATGAATACATGAGTGATAAAAAAATAAAAGAGCAACGCGAAAAGATGTATGGTACAACCGTATAGAAATCTTATTGCTTAATAAAATAAAAATGCTGGTGTTCTAAAGCCAGCATTTTTTGTTTCTATTTTAAGGTCATACTTAAAAAATTAAGAATATGCAGTTCAAGTACGCTTTCAATTAAATTAATTAATATTTATTCTGCTATTCGGTTTGTTTAAAAAACTGGATATTCAGAATCAGGACTATATTCAAAGTTTCCATTTAAACTTGGACAACAATTAGCATCTTTTTTTAGCCAAATAGTATAAACACCAACTACAGATTT
This sequence comes from Winogradskyella vidalii, assembly GCF_013403955.1. Lineage (GTDB taxonomy): Bacteria > Bacteroidota > Bacteroidia > Flavobacteriales > Flavobacteriaceae > Winogradskyella > Winogradskyella vidalii. The sequence continues at coordinate 199,991 of NZ_JABFDG010000008.1, forward strand.
GCCAAGCCCTTTGAATCTTATGATAATAAATAGAAACTTAGATAATTTAGTTTCAGATAGGCTGTTTTTACTTTATAGCTAATTGTTTGAGTAAAATTTTTATCTAGAATTAGTTTTCCGTTTAATGAATAGACAAACATTGCTGTTTCCGAAAAATTTGCAGTGTCACCTGAGCTCATGTTATTTAACTTTTAGGAAGTGTTTAATAAATGAAAAATAGCATTAAAAAACCGTTGAGTAATTAGATTAAACTTAAGGAACTTCGATATAATATTTTTCGGTTAATGTTTCATCTTGCCAAAAAGCTAAATCAAAAGTCCAGTAAGGTTGGTCTTCATACAAAGCGTGATAATTTCCCCAAGGATACTGAAAGGCATATTCTTTTTGATTTTCTGTACTGTATATTTTTCCATATAAGTATGCGGTAGTTGTACCGCTTACACGACCTTTATGTAGTTCAGCTTTATCAAATATTACTTCAGTTTCTATAGGAATTTCATCTACTACTTCTAATTCTGAATCCATACCATAACTATTTCCATCTTCCAAATGATAGATGTAATTTTTAGAAGTAGGTTTATTGGGATTCTTTATAATTAAAACCTTTTTTTTCGTTAAAAGTTTTTCATTGATAATTGTGGAGAATGGTCTCTCTGTAGAGCTATCTCTAAATTTGGGTAAAGTTAGTTTATAAAACATTAAGCAGGCTAAACTAATACATATAAGGAGAATTAATCCACAACCTAATATAATTTTTTTCATATTTTAATTTATATAATAGAAGCTATTTTTTAATCTTAGCTGATGTGTTTGGAATATTTGGATGTTTTAGCAACCAAGTTAGTAATTAATTATGCTGTGCTAAATCCTAGCAGTTTTATTTTAGTAATTTAAATTCATGACTGTTCTAATTTTTATATAAATCTAACATTATCAATAGAATAAATATAATTTTATCTTCATTAGCTCCTATAGCTTCAGTAGTTTTAAAAAACTTGCACTATCTATACCATTTCCATTGTATAAAAATTGGTTATCCTTAGCCCATTGATCATAATTATTTTGAAAATGAATACAGATAACTTATTGTATCTGTCTTCTTATAAGGTTTAAATGTAAAGCAAACCTGATTATTGTCTTTGGACCAAAGTTGATTTAATATTTGAAATGAATACGGGTCTAATTTTTTCATTTTAACTAAGGTCTAGTCACCTCCAGTTCTTAGACCAATTTTCCCAAATAATGTGTTTTGAACACTATACACGGCTTAAGTTAGCAATTAAATAAAAACACTAAATTAAGATTTATAAATTAGAAAGCACAAAAGAGAGGAGTAAGGTTATTATATACGCAGAGACTTCAGATCTCGTCAACATTGAAAATCCCCTCTCTTTTCTACACAGATTTCGTACAGTTCTATGAGGCTTTAAGACCTCGATTTTAAGTCGTTGAAACTCGCGTAGATTGTCCTTTGAAAAAAACATTTCTTATGAATAAAGATATTAAATATTTTGAACTGCGAAGCACATCAAGAATACCTATTAAAAAAATAATAAAACATGAATAAATAGACATTAGCCCTACGGTTTTTGATGTTACAGATTCGGAAGGCAATTATTATCAGTTTAAGAATAATACTTCAGGTTTCAGAAAGTTCATTAAATTCTTAAATATTAATAGTCATTGTGTGATGGAAGCTACCGGTTATTATCATTACCAGTTGGCCTATTTTTTACTAGAGTCGGGAATCAAAGTTTCCGTTGAAAATCCATTATCAGTAAAACGTTTTATCCAAATGAAGTTGTCTAAAATCAAGACAGACAAAAGTGATTCTAAACTTATTTGTTTATGCTGAGCAAGTAGAGTTAAAGCTTTGAAAAGGTAGTTCCTAGGAAGTACAGGAGCTATTAAAACAAGCTTTTGCTATCGCAAAATTAGGGCTAACCTATGATAATAATTATAGAAGTGTTTTAGTGAAAAGTTAATGAGTTTTTACCACAGTACTTCTTAAGTTAGCAATTAAATAAAAACACTAAATTAAGATTTATAAATTAGAAAGAACAAAAGAGAGGAGTAAGGTTATTATATACGCAGAGACTTCAGATCTCGTCAACATTGAAAATCCCCTCTCTTTTCTACACAGATTTCGTACAGTTCTATGAGGCTTTAAGACCTCGATTTTAAGTCGTTGAAACTCGCGTAGATTGTCCTTTAAAAAAAACATTTCTTATGAATAAAGATATTAAATATTTTGGAATAGACATTAGCCATTTGGTTTTTGATGTCACAGA
>NZ_JABFDG010000009.1 GCF_013403955.1 Winogradskyella vidalii
AGAGTAGGTCACCGCCTTTTTTTAAAAACCCTTACTAGATTACTAGTAAGGGTTTTTTGTGTTTATTAATTTGCTTAATCGGTATACATAACTTTTTTTTATTATCTTCAATTCCTAGCCATTTATAGGTATGACAACTGAAAATTTAGAATTAGATTTAGCTTGGAACTTTGTAATTAATACCAATAGAAATATTTTCTTAACGGGAAAAGCAGGTACGGGTAAAACTACATTTTTACATAAATTAAAAAAACTTGGACAAAAAAGAATGGTCATTGTTGCCCCTACTGGTGTAGCCGCTATCAATGCTAAAGGTGTTACCATTCACTCGTTTTTTCAATTGCCATTCGGCCCTATTTTACCTAATGATGAACTAAACAATTCTTCAGGATTTAACAGAAAATTCAGTAAGACCAAGATTAATATTATTAAGTCCTTAGATTTACTTGTTATTGATGAAATAAGTATGGTTAGAGCAGATTTGCTCGATGGTATTGATAAAACATTAAGACGATACAAAAATAGAAATGAAATCTTTGGAGGTGTTCAATTACTTATGATTGGCGATTTGCAACAATTATCACCCGTAATCAAAGATCAAGAATGGCGATTGTTACAACCATTCTATAAAAATGCCTTCTTTTTTAGTAGTATAGCCTATCAAAATTGCAAACCAATTACTATTGAACTCAAACATATTTATAGACAAGAGAATCCTTTATTTATAAATATTTTAAATGAAATTAGAAATAATGATTTAAGTGTCACTTCTGCTAAAGAATTAAATAAACGTTATATACCCGAGTTTGAACCTAAAGAGGACGAAGGCTATATTTCATTAACTACTCACAATAATAAAGCTCGTCTAACAAATCAAGAAAAGCTTGAAAAATTAAAAGGCACAGAACGTACATATAAAGCTAAAATACAAGGCAAATTTCCCGAACATTCTTACCCAAACAAAGACGAACTTAAATTAAAGGTTGGTGCTCAGGTGATGTTCATTAAGAATGATAGTTCACCCGAGAAGCGTTACTTTAATGGAAAAATAGGAAAAGTTATTTTACTAGAAAATGATGAAGTAGTTGTACACTGTCCTGATGATGATTTCAATATAAATACAAAATTAGAGACCTGGGAAAATATAAAATATACAGTTGATGCTGATACTAAAGCTATTTCTGAAGATAAGATTGGTAGTTATGCTCAAATTCCATTACGATTAGCTTGGTCTATTACAATACATAAAAGTCAGGGTTTAACTTTTGAAAAAGCAATCATAGATGCACAAGGTGCTTTTGCCCATGGACAAACTTATGTCGCTTTAAGTCGTTGTAAGTCTTTAGAAGGTTTAGTTTTGAAGAGTAAAATTCAAGCGAATCAAATTATAAGTGACCAAAATGTTATAACATTCAATCAAAATGCCGAAGCGAATCAACCTACTGCTTCTATTTTAAATGAAGCAAAACATGATTTTCAATTAGATTTAATTTCAGAAATTTTTAATTTTTATAAATTTTTGTATCCTACAAATAGAGTCTTAGATGTTTTTTATAAAAATAGAGGAAGTATTGAAGGAAACGTTGAAACGCCATTACTATCAATTAAAGATACTATTACCAATTTACTTAAAGTTAGTAATGGGTTTAAATTACAACTAGAAAACTTAATAGCCCCAGATGAAATACCTGAAGCTGATGCTGTTGTTCAAAAGCGTTTTAAAAAGGCTTTAGACTATTTTAGTGAGCAAAGCAAACTAACGATAGAAATTGGACTCAAGCAGTTTAATTTTACAACAGATAATAAAGCTGTTCAAAAGGATATAGAGAAGCAATTAGATACTTTAGAAGAATTGTTAGAAACTAAACTATCTTATTTTGAAGGTTTAAAAGAAGGATTCAATACGCGTCTATTCTTAACTTTAAGAGCAAAGTCGGTGTTCTTAGCAAAAGATAAACCTAAAAAAACACGTCAGTCTGTTGTGGACGGAACAACTAATGTAGAATTATTTGAGTTATTACGAGAACTTAGAAACGATATCGCCAATAGAGAAGATTTAATACATTATCAAATTTTCAATCAAAAGTCACTCTATGCGATGTGTGAAACTTTACCAAGTACGATTAATGAATTATTAGAAATTCATGGTATGGGTAAAACAAGAGTGAAAAAATATGGCAATGAGATTTTACAAGTTATTAAAACGTATTGCGATGAGAATGATATTGAATTTTCAAATGAAGTTTCGGTATTTGAAAATCCAAAACCGAAAAAAAGAAAAGTTGATACAAAAAAAATATCTTTAGACTTATTTCAAGCCGGAAAATCGATAGATCAAATTGCCTTAGAACGCGAATTAAACTCTAATACTATATTTGGACATCTGGCTAATTTTATTTCATCTGGCGAAGTAAAAATTACGGATTTAATGTCTATGAGCAATTATTCGGAGTTAAAGAAAATTATTCCAACTAAAACTTTTGAAAATCTATCCGATTTAAAACATCAGTTAGATGATAAATACCCCTACAGTGAAATTAAATTGGTTCTACAAGAATTATCATCAAATTAAAAAAGCTTCAAAATTAAAATTAATCTTGAAGCCTTTTTACTTAATTAAATATTATGTTTATTCTCTAGTAATTCCTCTAGAAATCACAATTTTCTGAATTTCTGAAGTGCCTTCATAAATCTGGGTAATTTTAGCATCACGCATTAAACGCTCTACATGGTATTCTTTAACAAAACCATTTCCTCCGTGTATCTGTACAGCTTCAACAGTATGTTCCATAGCAACCTTACTCGCATACAGTTTTGCCATGGCGCTACTCATATCGTAATTGTTACCTTGGTCTTTATCCCAAGCAGCGCGCATTACTAACATTCTAGCCGCTTCAATCTCAGTGTGCATATCTGCTAATTTAAAAGCAATAGCTTGGTGATTGCATATTTCAGTTCCAAAAGCTTTACGTTCTTTAGAATATTTTAAGGCTAATTCATAAGCACCAGCTGCGATACCTAAAGCTTGTGCAGCAATACCAATTCGCCCACCAGAGAGTGTTTTCATTGCAAAACGAAACCCAAATCCATCATCACCAATTCTATTTTCTTTAGGGACTTTTACGTCATTAAACTGAAGGGTATGTGTATCACTCCCTCTAATGCCTAATTTGTCTTCTTTAGGGCCGATATCAAAACCAGGCATTCCTTTTTCAACAATAAAGGCATTAATTCCGTGAGAGCCTTTATGTTTATCCGTTTGTGCAATAACTAAATAAACCTCTGCACGTCCTCCATTAGTAATCCAATTTTTAGTACCATTTAAAATATAATGGTCGCCTTTATCTATAGCAGTTGTTTTTTGAGAAGTAGCATCACTACCAGCTTCTGGCTCACTTAAGCAAAAAGCACCGATACATTCACCTGTCGCTAATTTAGTTAAGTATTTTTCTTTTTGAGCTTCATTTCCATAAGCCTCTAAACCATAGCAAACTAATGAGTTATTTACAGAAACCATGACAGAAGCTGAAGCATCAACTTTAGAAAGCTCTTCCATAATAAGCACATAAGAAATGGCATCCATACCACTTCCGCCATACTTTGGGTCTACCATAATCCCTAAAAATCCAAGCTCACCCATTTTGCGAACTAAGCTTTCTGGAAAACTTTGGGCATTATCACGTTCTATAACACCAGGAAGCAATTCGGTTTGAGCAAAATCTCTTGCAGCATCACGAATCATTAAATGCTCTTCTGTTAAATTAAAGTCCATAAATTATATAATTATTATTGATTTCTTAAAAATTTGAAGCAAAGATAAATTATTATTGTGTTATTTTCGAAAAGTAATATTATTTTTACTAATATGATAAAATCTAGCTACAAGATTCTTGCATTAATGTCTGGAACATCCTTAGATGGTATTGATATAATTTATGTCAGTTTTACTTTTCATAAAGGATGGAAATTTAAAATTCACAATGCAGAAACGATACCCTATTCTGCTGAGTGGAAATCTAAATTGCGTCAATTGGTAACATTCCCAATGGAGGAGTTACAGGCCATTGATTTAAAATATTCAGAGCATCTAGCCACTTCAATTTCTGATTTTATAAATAAATACACTATTAAAGACATCGATTTTATTGCTTCACATGGTCATACAGCATTGCATCAGCCAGAACGTGGATTAACCTATCAGATAGGGAATCATCAAATTTTAGCAGATAAATTAAATCGTAAAATTATTTGCGATTTTAGAGTTCAGGATGTGAAACTTGGTGGGCAAGGTGCGCCTTTAGTACCTATTGGGGATCGACTACTATTTAACCCCTTTTACTATTGTCTTAATTTAGGAGGCTTTGCAAATATTTCATACGAATTAAATGAAGAACGAATTGCCTTCGATATTTGTCCTATTAATATTGTATTGAATCATTATGTTTCTAAATTAAATCTAGATTATGATAATAAAGGACAGATTGCGTCAACAGGTACTATTAATAAAGATTTATTAGACCAACTTAATGCCCTCCCTTTTTATAAAGAGCAACCGCCAAAATCTTTAGGTTTAGAATGGGTAGAATTACATATTTATCCTTTGCTTGAATCTTATCAACTTCAAACAGAAGACCTTTTAAGAACCTACGTAGAGCATGTTGCTATTCAAATTTCAAAGATTGTAACAAGAAAAGATACGCAAGTTTTAGTTACGGGTGGAGGTGTTTACAACGATTTTTTAATGCGACGGATTGCTTATTTTTCTACCTCAGAAATAACAATACCAGATGATGAAATTGTAGAATATAAAGAGGCCTTAATTTTTGGATTACTTGGTGTACTTAAAGACAGAAACGAGGTAAATTGTTTACGAAGTGTTACAGGTGCAAATAAAAATCATTCTTCAGGTAAAATATTAAATCCTAAAAAAAGAAATTAATTAACATTTCGCTTCGATAGTTTTTTATATTTGTTACGCAAATTTAAACCTATAGAAATTGATAAAAGATTTACTTCAGAAGTACGAAAACAAGACTCCAGAAATTGTATTTCATTGGAACGATTCCGAAACGGATGCAGAAGGTTGGACCGTAATAAACTCACTACGAGGAGGCGCCGCAGGTGGAGGAACGCGTATGAGAGTTGGATTAGACAAAAACGAAGTTTTGTCACTTGCCAAAACCATGGAGGTTAAATTTACAGTTTCAGGACCAGCCATAGGAGGTGCTAAATCCGGTATCAATTTCGACCCGCAAGATCCAAGAAAAGAAGGCGTTTTAGAACGTTGGTTTAAAGCCGTGTCACCATTATTGAAAAGTTATTATGGTACCGGAGGCGATTTAAATGTTGATGAATTTCATGAAGTGATTCCTTTCACAGAACAAAGTGGTGTTTGGCATCCCCAAGAAGGCGTTTTTGAAGGTCACTTTAAACCAACGCCTGCAGACAAAATAAATAGAATTGGCCAGTTAAGACACGGCGTTATTAAGGTCATAGAGAATCCAAAATATTCGCCTAATGTAGGTCGAAAATTTATGGTTGCAGACATGATAACAGGTTATGGTGTTGCTATAGCTGCAAAGCATTTTTATGATTTAAAAGATGATACCATTACAGGGAAACGTGTTGTTGTTCAAGGTTTCGGGAACGTCGGTGCAGCAGCAGCTTTTTACTTTGCTCAAATGGGCGCTAAGGTCGTCGGAATTATAGATAGAGTAGGCGGGTTAATAAAAGCAGAAGGTTTTTCTTTTGAAGAAATAACAGACTTATATCTTAATAAAAATGGAAACACATTAGTCGCCGATAATCTTATTCCTTTTGATGAGATTAATAAAAAAATATGGTCGCTTGAAACCGAAATATTTGCGCCATGTGCAGCATCGCGATTGGTGAAACAAGATCAAATTGATCAGTTAATTTCAACAGGTTTAGAAGTGATTTCTTGTGGTGCCAATGTTCCTTTTGCAGATAAAGAAATATTTTTTGGTTCGATCATGGAGCAAACCGATCAAAAGGTGAGTTTAATTCCAGATTTTATATCTAACTGTGGTATGGCAAGAGTTTTTGCCTATTTCATGGAACGCAAGGTGCAGATGACTGATGAGGCTATTTTTAACGATACCTCTAATGTTATAAAATCAGCGTTAGAAGAAGTACATAAAAATAATCCAACAAAAACAGGAGTTAGCGAAACGGCTTTTGAAATAGCCTTAAGACAACTGATATAACCTACAATGGAAACTATAATAATCCTTGTTTTTGTATTTGGCTATTTAGCCATCACATTAGAACACAATATTAAAATAGATAAATTAATTCCTGCATTAGTCATGATGGCATTATGTTGGGCTTTAATTTCTCTAGGGCTAGGAAGCTTTACCCAATGGTTCGATTCTGCCAATCACGGTTTAATTGAAGGATATGCTTCCTTAGGTATTGAAGATAAATTAAATGAAGCAGGCGAAGTTATAGTGCATGGAAGAATGCATTTAATGGAAGAAACGCTACTTCATCATTTAGGTAAAACAGCTGAAATTTTAGTGTTCTTATTAGGGGCAATGACAATAGTTGAAATCATTGATTATTTTGATGGCTTTTCTACTATAAAAAATGCGGTGAAATTTAATAGCAGAAAAAAGCTGCTTTGGCTATTTTCAATTTTAGCATTTGTACTATCAGCAATTATAGATAACTTAACAGCTACCATTGTTTTAATATCAATTCTTCAAAAAATTGTCAAAGATAGAGACATAAGGATTTGGTATGCTGGTTTAATTATTATTGCAGCAAATGCAGGTGGTGCTTGGTCTCCCATAGGTGATGTTACAACAACTATGTTATGGATTGGCGACAAAGTAACCTCAGGTAAACTGTTTTTATATTTGTTTATTCCTTCATTACTATGTATGACCGTTCCAACATTTATAGCTTCTTTATTACCTCCTTTTAAAGGAGACTTAGAGCTAAAAGCATCAGATGATAAGCCTAAAAACAAATACAGTTCTACTATGTTATTTCTAGGACTTGGCGCTATTGTTTTTGTGCCAGTATTTAAAATAATGACTCATTTACCGCCTTACGTTGGTATGATGCTTTCATTAGGTGTGGTCGCCATTTTTGCTGAAGTGTATAGTAATTCTAAATTTGCAATAACCGAAGTATTAACAGATGAACATGCAGCGCACGCAAGTCATAGTCCTGTTCATTATTCGTTATCTAAGATTGAGTTGCCGAGTATATTGTTTTTCCTAGGTATATTAATGGCGGTTGGCGCTTTAGAATCTTTAGGGATATTATATGGATTCGCAGGCTCGTTACAGGATGCTATGCCAATGTTAGGAACAGAGTTTCAACATGAGGGCGTATCAGATTTAGTCGTGTTGCTTTTAGGAGCAGGATCGGCAGTTATAGATAACGTTCCATTAGTAGCGGCGAGTTTAGGCATGTTTTCTGAGCCATTAGATAATGAGTTATGGCATTTTATTGCATATTCTGCAGGAACAGGTGGTAGTATGTTAATCATAGGATCAGCAGCAGGTGTGGTTGCCATGGGAATGGAAAAAATAGATTTCTTTTGGTATCTAAAGAAGATATCATGGCTAGCATTTGTAGGTTTTATTGCTGGTGCAGCCGCATTTATGGTCACTAGATCGCTTTTTTAATATTGAAACATAATAATTATACTTAAGCCAAAAACTTAACGTTATAACAAGAAGAACTTAAAAAATAAATATTTTAGCATGATATCATTAAGTACTATTCAAGATGAAGTAGAAGTTTTAACTGAGGGAGAACCAGTTGAAAAAACGCTCTCAATTATTGAATTAATTTCAAGTGGAGGCACTTCAGGCCAGGTCATTATCCTAGTCTTATTTTTACTGCTAGTTGCAGCTATATATATTTATTTTGAACGCATTTTTGCTATTAAAGCAGCTTCTAAAGTCGATTCAAATTTTATGAATCAGATTAAAGATCATGTGAGTAATGGTAAAATCGATTCAGCACAAATGTTATGTGCGCAACAAAATTCACCGGTTTCAAGATTAATTGCTAAGGGACTAACTAGAATAGGAAAGCCTTTAGAGGATATTAATACGGCTATTGAAAATGCTGGGCGATTAGAAGTTTATAACCTTGAAAAAAACTTTAGTGTGTTAGCAACCATATCTGGTGTGGCACCAATGATTGGGTTTTTAGGAACTGTAGTTGGAATGATTATTTCAATTTTTGAACTTGCCAATGCAGGAGGTACTATTCAAATGGATGTTTTAGCTAGTGGATTATATACGGCTATGACAACCACTGTTGGTGGACTTATAGTAGGTATTATTGCTTACGTTGCGTATAACCATGTTGTTGGTAAAACAAATAAAGTTGTTTACCAAATGGAGGCCAATTCTATTGAATTTTTAGATCACTTAAACGAACCAATTTAATTTATGAACATCAGAGGAAGAAATAAAGTAACACCAGAATTCAATTTCGCGTCTATGACCGATATTGTATTCTTGTTATTAATCTTTTTTATGATAGCATCTACTTTGGTTAGTACAAATGCTATTGATATTATTTTGCCAAAAGCAAGTGGTAAGACAGAGAATAAGAAGTCTACTGCAGTGAGCATTAAAAAAGATTTAACTTATTATATCGATCAGAATCGTGTAGGTGAAAGTGTTTTAGAAACACAATTATTATCGATTCTCTCGGGTCAAGAATCACCAACAATTGTTTTACGAGCAGAAAAATCTGTTCCTGTAGAAAATGTGGTAAAAGTCATGGATATCGCTAATAGAAATAAATTTAAAGTCATATTAGCGGTGCAACCTAATTAAATGGTATTATTTTTGAGTAATTACAATGACTTAACCTGACCTTGAAGCTTTCTAAAATCTGAGCAGGTTTAGTTAATTGCAAATAAAACTTAACAGGTTTAATATATAATAATAAAGTGAAATATTTAGAGACCACACACGAACGCAATTCAGCAAAAATAACAGTACTTATTTCTTTGATACTGTTATTGCTCTTATTTGTAGTGGGGCCTCAATATATGGACCCTCCTGAAGAATATGGTGTAGCTGTCAACTTCGGAACAACCGATGTTGGTAGTGGTAACCAACCCTTAAGTGAACCTAAAAAAGCAATAGAAGAAACTGTTGTTGAAGAGCAGGTTGTTGATGAAGTACAGCCAGAAGAAGCTGAAGTAACACCAACTGAAGCTGCTGCGACTGCAGAAGAAATCATGACGCAAGATAATGCTGAAACTATTGCTATGAAAAAGCAAAAGGAAGCTGAGGAAAAAGCTAAAGCTGCTGAAGCTAAAGCCAAGGCAGAGGCGAAAGCTAAAGCTGAAAAAGTAGAGCGCGAAAAACGTGAAGCCGAAGAAAAAAAGCGTCGTGAAGAAGCAGAAAAAAGAAAGAACCTCGATAATCTTATAGGTGGTGTTAAAAACGCCTCAGGAACTACCGATGGTGGTGAAGGCTCAGATAACCAAGCCGGAAATAAAGGCCAGTTAGATGGCGACCCATATGCACCAAGTTATTTTGGTGGCTCTGGACCTGGAAAAGGCGGTGTCGGTTATGGTCTTGGTGGTCGTGGTAAACCAAATCGTGAAATTTTTCAACAAAACTGTAATGAATATGGTTTAGTAGTTGTAAAAATCGAGGTTAACAGACAAGGAAAGGTAATTAGTGCAGAGCCAGGAGTTAAAGGGTCAAATAATACACACCCTTGTTTATTAGACCCTGCTAAAAAAATAGCGCTATCACACAAGTGGCCAGCAGACCCTGAAGCACCAGCAACTCAAGTTGGTTTTGTAAGTATAAACTTTGATGTAGGTCAGTAAACTATGAATTATCAAGATACGGTAAATTGGATGTTTCAACAGCTTCCAATGTATCAGAATAAAGGCAACTCTGCCTTTAAAAAAGATTTAGCCAATACCTTAACTCTAGCCAAACATTTAAATCATCCTGAGGGAGAGTTTAAAACTATTCACGTTGCAGGAACAAATGGTAAAGGTTCTACAAGCCACATGTTAGCTTCTGTTTTACAAGAAGCGGGTTACAATGTTGGTTTGTATACGTCTCCACACTTAAAAGATTTTAGAGAGCGTATTCGTTACAATGGTGAAGTCATTAGTGAGTCGTTTGTCATCGACTTTATTAACCGTAATAAAACGTTTTTTGAAACCAATCAGTTGTCTTTTTTTGAAATGACCGTTGGAATGGCATTTGACTATTTCGCAAAAAAAAAGGTTGATATTGCTGTTGTTGAAGTTGGATTAGGAGGGCGTTTAGATTCCACCAATATTATTACGCCAGAGTTAGCTGTAATTACTAATATTGGTATAGATCATACCCAATTTCTAGGCGATACGCTCCAAAAAATTGCAACAGAGAAAGCAGGAATTATAAAACCTAATATTCCTGTGGTTATAGGAGAAACACATCCTGAAACAGAACAGGTGTTTAAGGATAAAGCGGAAGCGACTCAGTCAAAAATTTATTTTGCTGATCAAATTATAGCTGAGGATTTAGAAAGTGATTTAAAAGGCGCGTATCAAGTTCATAACAAAAAAACAGTTTTACAATCCATAGCGATATTAAAAGAACAAGGATTTAAGATTTCTGATAAAGCTATAAGCACAGGTTTTTTAAATGTTGTGCCTAATACAGGTTTATTAGGAAGATGGCAAGTTTTAGGAAACGAACCAAAAATTGTTTGCGATACAGCGCATAATAAAGAAGGTTTATATTATGTGATGCAACAGTTACAAAGTCAAACTTTCAATACCTTACATATGGTCTTTGGCGTTGTAAATGATAAGGATTTGAGTGCTATAATACCTTTACTTCCCCAAGATGCTACTTACTATTTTTGCAAACCAAATGTGCAACGTGGGTTAGAAGCGGGATTATTACAAGATTATTTCAAAAAAAATAAACTTTTTGGAAATTCTTATAAAAGTGTTTTAGAAGCGCTAACATGCGCAAAATCAAAGGCTAAAAAAGACGATTTAATTTATGTAGGCGGAAGCACTTTCGTTGTAGCAGAAATAATTTAATTTTTTTTCAAAAAATGTTTTGAGATATTAAAAACTAGAGTATATTTGCATCCCGATAACGAATGATGGTTATCAAAAAATAGTTAGGGCGACTAGCTCAGTTGGTTCAGAGCACTTGGTTTACACCCAAGGGGTCAGGGGTTCGAATCCCTTGTCGCCCACAGAAAAGAATCCCGATTTACTTTTGTAAATCGGGATTTTTGCTTCAAATAGCTTAAAGGTTTTATATTGATAAAGCTTAGTTTTTAAGGGGCATTAACTCAGTTGGTTCAGAGTGTCACGTCGACAACGTGGAAGTCACTGGTTCGAATCCAGTATGCCCCACATTAATTATAAAGTCTACATTTATGTAGGCTTTTTTTTGTTTGTAGCTATGTTGTTGCGCAAACGAGCAAATAATTGTTCGAAATCAACTAAGGGCTTCGAGATGATTATGATAAATTTAATTTCATAATTTAAAAAATCAAGAAACAATGAAAGTACAAGCATATTTATCATTTCAAGGAAATTGTCAAGAAGCCTTAAATTTTTACAGTGAATTATTTGATGCAAAAATTATAAACAGGCATACTTATGAGGACAGAGCCATAGATGTTCCTTCTTCTTATAGAGGTAAATTACAGCATGCTGAATTAAAAGGAAAACACGTTCACTTTATGGCTTATGATGTTTCACCAGATACACCACTCAATAGTGGTAGTCAAATTCACATGAGTATTGATGCTACGAGTGAAAAGGAAGGAAAAATACTATTTGAAAGCTTATCCGCAGGTGGTAAGTTACATCATGATTTTAGAGAAAGAGAATGGGGCTATTACGGCCGTTGTACGGATCAATACGGTATTGGTTGGATGGTTAACTACAGTGGTTAATATTTATCCCCTCTTATTAATTACTTTAAAGACCTTCTAATGTTTTTAGAAGGTCTTCTTATGTTATACTTCTTGATCTGTTCTAAAAGCTTTGATAAGGTTGAATATAAGGGCGCATAATACTACCCAAATAAATCCAGCTATAAAACCTCCAATAATGTCAGAAGGGAAATGAACACCCAAGTAGACTCTGCTAATGCCTATGCTAATAATTAATGAAGTGAGTAAGACTATTATAAGTGTTTTTAATAGCAAATTAATCTTAAATCGATAAAACAGGTAAATTAAAAAACCGTAAAAAGCCATTGCTGTCATAGCATGACCACTAGGGTAACTTAAAGTTTCGACGGTTACCAAATGTTCTAACTCTGGTCGTGGTCGATTAATTATTTTCTTTAAAATTACATTAGAGCTTAAAGCTAATGCCATGACTATAGTTAGTTGAATAACATAGTTCCAACTTTTAAAAATAATTTGAAAAGCTATAATACATAAAACAAAAATGGTTAAATAGCCATATATGTCTCCGACGTCAGTAATAAACACGAAGTATTCGGTAAGTTTTGGTGTTCTGTATTGGTGTACAAATACGGTTATATCACTATCTAATTGTTTAAGCTTTTCTGTTTTTAGGTTTTCGGTTAATTCTACAAATAAATTAACAGCGCCTATTACGCTTAGTATAGCAATTGTGGTGACAATTATATAAGCTAGTTTATTGTTCTGCTTTTTAAATAATGCAGATAATAATTGTTTGCACTTTTGTATTAGATATTTAATTTCATTTTGCATAAGTCAGCAAAAAGGGTTTAATCGATTAAAGGTATTAAAAGTAAAGTGTATTTATTACAGAATAGAATATTCTGGTCAAATATATTAATACTATAAGGTATATCAGTTATAGGTATTCTAAAATACGTTCTAATGCCATACCACGTGATCCTTTAATAAGCACAGTGGCATTATTTAACTCTAAGGTTTTTAAAGTTGGTATTAAATCTTCAAATTTTTGAAACTTAAGACAGCTACAGTGGTCTGTAGTTTGGTGAAAATTTTCGCCAATTAAATAAACACTCCCAGTAAAATTAGTCGTTATATAATCTACAATATTTTGATGTTCTTCTTTGGCTTCTAATCCTAATTCAAACATGTCACCTAAAAATAGGTGTTTGTGCGTGGTATTTAATTGTATAATGTTGTTAAGCGCAGCAAGCATACTTGTGGGATTGGCATTGTAGGCATCTAATATAATTTCGGAAGTCCCTTTTTTTATGATTTCTGAACGGTTATTATTAGGTTGATATGCTTCAATTCCTTCTTTTATATTTAAAGCACTAACCTTAAAAAATGCACCTATAGCTACTGAAGCTGCTAGGTTTCCATAGTTGTAATTGCCTATAAGTTGACTTTCAATTTCTAAATTACCATACGATAGTGTTACATATGGGTTTGCATTTTTAAAGGTAATCGTGTAATCGTTATCTCTATGAGAACCAAAAGTGATGGTGTTGGTATAGTGATTTATTTGTTTAACCTGTTTGCTATCATCAGTATTTATGAGGGCTTTTTTGTTATGATGAATTAGATAATTATAGAGTTCAGATTTAGCTTTAATAACGCCTTCAATACTTCCAAAACCTTCTAAATGTGCTTTTCCAAAATTGGTTATTAAGCCATAATCGGGTTGTGCGATGTGGCATAAAAATTCAATTTCTTTTTGGTGGTTTGCACCCATTTCCACAATTCCAAAATCTAAAGCCTCAGTAAAACTTAATAGGGTTAATGGGACACCTATATGATTGTTTAGGTTTCCAATTGTAGCTTTGACATTGTAGGTGGTTTCTAAAACAGCTTTAATGAGTTCTTTTGTTGTGGTTTTGCCATTACTTCCAGTTAGGGAAATGATTGGTACATTTATAGCGATTCTATGAAATTTAGCTAATTCTTGCAATGTACTCAATACATCTTTAACAAGGATACAGTTGTCGTTTATTACGGCATCAGCATTATCTACCACACAGTATTTTGCGCCATCATTAAATGCTTTTTGAACAAATTTGTTACCATCAAAATTTTCGCCTTTAAGTGCAAAAAACATACAATCTTTTGGTAGTTTCCTTGTGTCTGTAGCAGCAGCGGAACAGGCTTTAAATTTTAGATGGATGTTTTCTATTTTCATATGTTGTAACTGATACTTTAATTTTTGAACTAATTTAAAAACGAGTGTTACTAATGATGTTTTTGGTAGGTGTGTTTTGTAAGTTTAAAAATAAAAAAAGTCCTGATATAATTATCAGGACTTTTCAATATATTATTTAACGCTTTTTAGTTACGTCTTTTTCCGCCTTGTTGGCTTTTAGAACCTACTCTTGATACTGCACATCTAAAGCCGATATAATCAGTAGCCATATCTTGTGGGAAGTAACGACGTTGCGCTGGGTCAATCCAGTATGCTCTGTCTCTCCAAGAACCACCTTTGTAAACTCTTGCATCATCATTTATTAAAGATGTTCTACTGTCTGATTGGTCATATTGTCTAATTAATTTTCCTTCAGAAGAATCTACTTCAACACTATGCTTAGGTGAGTTGTACATTTTACTAGTTGTATTGTCTGCACCTTCAGATTCATCAAAACTTTCTCTGTAATAACGTGAAGAACGTTTGTCACCATCTCTAAAGTTTCTGTTGTCACTTTGACTAAAGTTAGTTCTTAAGTAAGTTTCTTCTTCGTCAACAGGTATTCTAGCAATTTCACCAGGTAAGTCTCTAGCTATAATTTTTCCGTTTGCAAGTGTATCGTAAACAATCTCATCAACTGTTACTATCTTCACTGAACCATCTTCATTAATAGCGTTTTTAGTATAAACATTACCTCTAAAGTAGTTAAAGTCGTTGAACTCGTCATCTACAATAGGTCTGTAAACATCAGCTACCCATTCAGCAACGTTACCAGCCATATCATATAAACCGTAATCATTAGGTTGGTATGTTTTTACTTCAGCAGTAATATCAGCACCGTCATCAGACCAGCCTGCAATTCCACCGTAATCACCTTTACCTTGTTTAAAGTTAGCTAATTGATCACCACGATTTACACGTTTTCCTGATCTAGTATACTGACCATCCCATGGATATTTTTTACGTCCTCTGTAAACATTATATTGACGTAATTCACTCATACCTAAAGCTGCATATTCCCATTCAGCTTCTGTAGGAAGTCTGTATTTTACAGGTATTAATCCAGATTCTCTATCAGCATAAACATTGATAGGATTTCCATCTGCGTCTTCTTGAGGTCTACGTTGACCACCTTCTAGTACGTCTGAATTACCTCCATATGTTTGTGATGGTGCATTAATATAAGTGTCTGTACTAAACGTGCTTTCAGCGCTTACATCAGTGTATTGAGCATCTCTTTTAATGTAGCCAGCTTCTTGTAATGATAATTCAGCAACACGGTCAGTTCTCCAATTAGCATATTCTACAGCCTGAATCCAACTAACACCTACAACAGGGTAATTAGCATAACCTGGGTGACGTAAATAGTTTTCGGTCATCATTTCATTATAACCTAAACGATTTCTCCATACTAATGTATCAGGAAGTGCGCCTTTATAAATTAAAGCATAATTAGGATCGTCTGGAGGGTAAACGCTTTTTAAATAATCTAAATAGAATAAATAATTGACGTTGGTAACTTCAGTTTCATCCATATAGAATGACTGTATGTGCTGTTGATTAGGCGTGTTATTCCAATCGTGCATTGGGTCATCCTGTACTTTACCCATGGTAAAAGTTCCACCTTCAACAAAAGCAGTACCTGGAGGAGTTTCTTGTTCTTTGAATTGCGTGTTGTACTGAAAACCACCTTGTCTATCGTTGATTTTCCAGCCAGTGGCACTATCTACATTGCCAGAATTAGATGAACGATTACAGCTCACAATTGTGGCGCAAAGCGTTAATACTAATAAAATTTTTAGGTTTGAGACATTTTTCATATCCATACGTTTAAGTAAGCTCGTTTAATTTTAGAGTCGCAATATAACAATTAAAGGTAAACTGACAACTTTTTTTTGCGTCTAAATGCAAAAATGTATGCATTTCATCCTTTTTTTTGAACATAATAACGGACTTTTATCTATTTGTCGATGTATTTTGCTCCTTAATAACGGATGTAGAAATGAATTATTGTTGTATTTTTGAAATTAAAATAATGTGTCTATAATATTGGGCTTTAATAGCCGTTATTCTACTGTGAAATTGGCATGTCCTTATAGTATTTGGTTCGTGATGAACATTATTAGGAAGCAAAAAACGAAAATGAGTAAATGAAAAAATGCACTTTAATTATATTCCTTTTATTAAATCTTCTTTGTTTTGGGCAACAAAAACAATTCAATATTAATTGGGATGGTTATAAAACTTTAGAAACTTCTTACACCAAAGTTGAGGTGCCTGCTTTTGAAGCTAGTCATTTTAGTTACGATGACACCAATGGCTTGATCTTTTTTGCACAATGGAAAAGTAATACGGGGTTTATTGATGAAAATTCTGTAGTATTAACCAATGTGGCTTATGAAACCATTTCTGCATCAGAATTAAAAGATTTAGATGTCGCACTAATTCCAAATTCACCTAAATATAAACTGTATAATACTAGTGCTAGAGATCAGCAAGCCCAGTATTTTGAATTAAGTCCTATTATTAAGGAAGGGAGTGTTTATAAAAAGATAACCAATTTTACAATAGGGTATAAGACAAGTTCAACTCCGTTAGGTAAATCATCGATGGGGGTTAACGAAATTACAAACTCAGCTTTAGCATCTGGTCAATGGTATCGTTTTTATATTGAAGAATCTGGTGTGTTTAGATTGTCAAAGAGTTTTTTAGGGAGTTTAGGTATTAACACAAATTCAGTAGATCCAAGAACGATTAAAATTTATGGTAATGGCGGAAGAATGCTTCCATTAAGTAATGCCGAAAATTACCCCTTTGATGTTGTAGAGAATGCTGTGAAATTTGTAGGTGAAGCTGATGGAAGTTTCGATAACAACGATTATATCCTTTTTTATGGTGAAGGGCCTAGTAATATATACGGTGAGAGTGAAACTAACTTGAATTTATTTACGGATAAAACCTATTACTACATTAATGTTAGTTCAGGTTACGGTAAACGAATTTCACCGATGCCAACTATTGCTGCTACTGCCGATATAGAAATTAATACATTTCAAGACTATCAATTTTACGAAGTAGATGATTATAACTTAGCGAAATTGGGGAGGCGTTGGTTTGGCGATGATTTTGACATTGAAAACCAACGGTCTTATGAATTTCAGTTCCCTAATTTAGTAACGGATGTTCCTGTGAATTTTGATATCGCTGTAGGTTCTGTTTCTGAAGTTCCTACAACAATGCAAGTAACGATTAATGGTAGTCAAATTACCAACCTAATTTTAGGAACTATTACACCAGGTTCGGTTTTAGCTTCGGCAGCGTCTTATAGTAATAGTCTTGATATTGTTTCTGATGACATTACGGTGAGATTTGATTATAATAACAATGGTAACCCTTCTGCAAATGCCTATTTAGATTATATTAATATAGAGGCGACGCGGAACTTAATTTATGATGGTAGTCAAATGCAGTTTCAAAATAGAGCTGTTATTACTACACCAGGTGTAGCGCAATATAATTTGTCAAGTACTTCTGGTTTAAGTGAAGTTTGGGATATTACGGATCGCTTTAATATAAGTAATTATGCGAATGTAACTAATGAGAATACGATAGCATTTAAAGCTCAATCTGGAGAACAAAGGACATATTTAGCATTTTCAAATTCTAGCCTTTTGCAACCTTCAAAAGATGCGATATCAACGGTAACTAATCAAGATTTAAAAGGTACTATATTCACAAATAGTCAAGGACAGTTTGAAGATGTTGATTATATTATTTTAGCGCCTTCTCAATTACTATCTCAAGCAGAACGTTTAGCGCAAATTAATAGAGACCAACATGGTTTAAATGTAAAAGTGGTCGATTTGCAAACCGTTTATAATGAGTTTAGCACCGGAAGTCAAGATATTGCAGCTTTAAGAAACTTTATTAAATATGTATATGATAATGCAAGTTCACCAACGGAAAGGTTAAAATACTTGTGTTTATTTGGAGACGGCTCTTACGATTACAAAAATAGAATAAGTAATAATACTAATATTGTTCCGTCTTGGTATTCAAGTACTAGTTTTAGGTTGACTAATTCTTATGTTTCAGATGATTTTTATGCCATGTTAGATGACCATGAAGGTGATGGTATGACAGGAGGTGACCGCATGGATATAGCTGTAGGAAGAATTTTAGTAGAAGACGCGCAACGTGCTAAAGAAATGGTAGATAAAGTTCAGGCTTATTATCAACCAGAATCTTATGGTAGCTGGAGAAATAATATTGTACTTATTTCAGATGATGTAGATAAGTCTTGGGAGTCAAGATTACAAGTCGCAACAGATAGTTTGGGAGAAACTTTGGTTGCGGAAAAACCATTTTTTAATGTTGTTAAGATTCACTCAGATGCTTATGAGCAAGAATCTTCAGCAGCAGGTGATCGCTACCCTAAAGTTAATAAAGCGATTAAAGATGCGATAGAAGTTGGTGCATTAGTGGTTAATTATTTTGGTCATGGTGGAGAAGATGGACTTGCTCATGAACGAATTTTTGATAAGTTTGAATCACAAGAAATTAACAATATTTGTAAGTATAATTTATTTATTACGGTTACATGTGAATATACCAAATTTGATGATCCGCATAGAGATACGGCCGGAGAGTTTATGTTTTGGAATACTAACGGAGGGTCAATTGGTTTAATAACAACCACACGACAAATAATTGTTAATGTAGGTGAAGACTTCAACGATGTACTAGATGATTACTTGTTCGCTTTTGGGTCTAACGATTACCCTTCTGTTGGGGAAGCATTACGGTTAACAAAAACGGATAATAGTATCGCAGGGCAATCACAGAAGCGCCTCGTGTTTTTTATTGGAGATCCTGCTTTAAAATTGTCAATCCCTCAACCAGATATTAGATTAACTAAAGTAAATGATGTCGCTATTACGCAACCTATAGATACTTTAAAGGCTTTGAGTTATGCTAAGTTGGCAGGCGAAGTGGTGGATACTAACGGAAACTTATTGTCTAATTATAACGGCACACTTACCGCAACTGTTTTTGATAAATCAATTGAACGTCAAACCTTGGGTAATGACGGCACAACAGATGGTGATGGGATAATAATAATGGACTTTACAACCTTAGGTGAGGTGGTTTTTAAAGGGCAAGCAAGTGTCACCAATGGTTTGTTTGAATTCGATTTTATTGTGCCTAGAGATATAGGAATTCCTGTAGGTAATGGTAAAGTGAGTTTTTATGCGCAAACAGATTCACCAATCTCTGATGAAGCTGGATTTAGTTTTGATATTAAAATAGGAGGCATTAATGAAAATGCTCCTGAAGATGATATTGGCCCAGTTATTAATCTATATATGAATGACGAAAATTTTGTGTCTGGTGGAATTACGAATGAATCCCCTACTTTTTTAGTCAACTTACAAGATGATAACGGAATCAATACTGCAAGTGGTATCGGTCATGATATCACAGCAATACTAGATGGTGATGAAACCAACCCTATTGTATTAAACAGTTATTACCAGGCTAATGTAGATGATTATACCAATGGAACCGTAAGTTATCCCTTTAGAGATTTAGAGCCAGGTTTACATACACTAACTTTGAAGGCTTGGGATGTTTATAACAATTCCTCAACAGCCGAAATTCAATTTATGGTCTTCGATGAAGATCAAGAGTTAGTGATTGATAACGTTTTAAATTATCCAAATCCATTTGTGAGTTATACGGAGTTTTGGTTTAACCATAATAGCTCAGAGCCTTTAGATATTTCGGTACAGATATTTACAGTTTCGGGAAAATTGGTCAGAACTTTAAATGGACAAACCGGTGCTGATGAATGTTGTTATAATGGTTCATCATCATTGTCTAGAAATATTGTTTGGGATGGAAGAGATGATTTCGGTGATAAAATTGGAAAAGGCGTGTATGTCTATAAACTAAAAGTAAAATCTAACCGTTTAAATAAACAGGTTGAAAAGATTCAAAAACTTGTAATACTATAATAATAATTTATATTTGCTAACGATTTAATACTATATAACTAGTGTTATTATTCAATAATTAAACATGAAAAAACACATAATTACCTTTTGCACTTTAGCCTCACTTAATTTTGCTTTTGGTCAGGTAGAAGCAGTGCAAATTGATCCAGATCCTTTCGATAGTCGTGTCATTACAACAGGTTTACCATTTATGCTTATTGCGCCAGATGCAAGATCTGCTGCTATGGGAGATATGGGAGTTGCCACTTCAGTTGATGGGTTTTCGCAACAGTATAATCCTGCAAAATATGCCTTTTCCGAAGCTAAACAAGGGGCAGGTTTAACTTACACGCCTTATTTATCAAAATTAGTTAATGATATTTCGTTGAGTTATTTGACTTATTTCAATAGAATTAACCAGTATAGTGCATTTTCTGCCAGTCTTAAATACTTTTCTTTAGGTGAGATTTTATTAACTCAAAATGCTAATGATGTTGGTACTGCTGTAAAACCAAATGAATATGCTATAGATGCCGCCTATTCGTTACGTTTAAGTGATCAGTTTGCAATGGCTGTGGCTTTACGTTATATGCGATCGTCACTACGTATTGGTGTTGTAGACGATTCGGCGCAACCAGGTAGTACTTTTGGTGCAGATATAACAGGGTATTACCAAAGTGAAGAAGAAGCGTATAACGATTTTAATGGGCGTTGGAGACTTGGTTTTGCTATTCAGAATCTGGGGCCAAGATTTAAATACGATGATGGTGGCGATGATGTGTTTCAACCTACAAATTTAAGATTAGGCGCTGGTTTCGATTTTATATTTGATCAATACAGTAAATTAGGCGTAACCGCTGAGATATCTAAATACTTAGTGCCAACACCACCAATTATGGGAGATAGAACTGTGTTCACAGATGTGGATGGTGATGGTCAATTTGAACCAGATAACGGTGATTTCCAAACGGATGATCAGATAGCCGCTTCAGAACAAAATGTCATTCTAGAAGGACAAAGCACAGATGTTAGTTTTTTAAGCGGTGTTTTTCAATCTTTCGGTGATGCGCCGGGAGGTTTTAGTGAGGAGTTAAGAGAGTTAACTTGGGCATTAGGTGCAGAGTATACTTATCAAGAAAGTTTTGCGTTTAGAGCCGGATATTTTAATGAATCGGACGATAAAGGAGCGCGTAAGTTTTTTGCATTAGGTGCAGGATTCAAATACACCACTATAAATATTGATTTATCATACTTGTTTTCAGCCTCTAAAATTCCGAGTCCATTAGAAAATACCTTACGTTTTTCACTGACCTTTAATTTTGGTGACGGTGAATACAATGAATATTAAAATTTATTAACTCCTTTAGATTAAAAAAACTATTGTTTCATAAAGCAATAGTTTTTTTGTCTAAAATAAACAGTAAGTAGCCATGAAGGAAGTCAAGATTGAAACCACACTCCAAGTTTATGAGGACATTAAAGATCTTCCTAAAGGGATTCAGAATTTAATGCAAACAGCTATAGAAGCTAGAGAGAATGCTTATGCACCTTATTCAAAATTTAATGTAGGTGCAGCGCTTTTACTCGATAATAGTATAGAGGTTATTGGCAGTAACCAAGAGAATGCAAGTTTCCCTTCGGGTTTATGTGCAGAACGTACTGCAATCTATTATGCAGGGGCCAAATATCCAAAAGCTAAAATTCTAAAAATGGCCATAACGGCATCTTCTCAAAATCAGGTCACAGATAAGCCAATTCCACCTTGTGGTGCCTGTAGACAAGCTATCGCAGAATACGAAATTAAGCAAGATCAGCCTATAGAAATCTATTTTATGGGCGTAAGTGGCAAGGTTGTAAAATCAAGCTCTTTAGCTAATTTATTACCGCTTGTTTTTGATAGTTCAGTATTATAGGGTTTTCGTTGCGTTAATTTTATAAATTGTTGGTTTTTTTTATGAGATACTGCTTCTTCATTGTCTTCTAAATTGTTATTTTTGTTATTATATTTTTTATTTAAAAGATCTCATTAGAAAATGCAGAAAATAACCAAAGAAGTTTACCTAAAGTGGTACGAGGACATGATGTTTTGGCGAAAGTTTGAAGACAAGCTTGCCGCTGTTTACATTCAACAGAAAGTTAGAGGATTCCTACATTTATACAATGGTCAGGAAGCCGTTTTAGCAGGTGCTTTACATGCTATGGATTTAACCAAGGACAAAATGATAACGGCTTACCGTAATCACGTTCAACCTATCGGTATGGGAGTGGATCCAAAACGCGTAATGGCTGAGTTATACGGTAAAGCCACAGGGACATCTCATGGTCTTGGTGGGTCGATGCATATTTTCTCTAAAGAATTCCGTTTTTATGGTGGTCACGGTATTGTTGGTGGTCAAATTCCGTTAGGAGCAGGGATTGCTTTTGGAGATAAATACCACGACAAGGATGCTGTAACCTTATGTTGTTTTGGTGATGGTGCTGCAAGACAAGGATCTTTACATGAGACTTTTAATTTAGCAATGCTTTGGAATTTACCTGTAGTTTTTGTTTGTGAGAATAATGGCTATGCTATGGGAACTTCAGTTGCACGTACAGCAAATCATACTGATATCTGGAAACTAGGTTTAGGTTATGATATGCCTTCAGGACCTGTTGACGGAATGAATCCAATTAAAGTAGCTGAAGCTTTTGATGAAGCTATTCAACGTGCTAGAAACGGGGGAGGACCTTCATTCTTAGAAGTGAAAACCTACCGTTATAGAGGACACTCAATGTCTGATGCGCAGCATTACAGAACGAAGGATGAAGTTGCAGAGTACAAGAAAATTGATCCAATTACACAAATCAAAGATATTATTCTTGAAAAGAAATATGCTTCAGCAGATGATTTGAAAGCTATTGACAAGGATGTGAAGAAACGTGTTTCAGAATGTGAGAAATTTGCAGATGAATCGCCATATCCAGAAAAGAATGTGATGTATGATGTTGTGTATGAACAGGAAGATTACCCATTTATAGACCATAAAATAAAATAAGCTA
Organism: Winogradskyella vidalii; assembly: GCF_013403955.1. Classification (GTDB taxonomy): domain Bacteria; phylum Bacteroidota; class Bacteroidia; order Flavobacteriales; family Flavobacteriaceae; genus Winogradskyella; species Winogradskyella vidalii. Next base: position 23,152 of record NZ_JABFDG010000009.1, read on the forward strand.
TGGCAGAAGTAATTAATATGCCGCGTTTAAGCGACACAATGGAAGAAGGAACAGTTGCCACTTGGTTAAAAAAAGTTGGTGACAAAGTTGAAGAAGGCGATATTTTAGCCGAAATTGAAACTGATAAAGCGACCATGGAATTCGAGTCCTTTAATGAAGGGACTTTACTTCACATTGGAATACAAGAAGGTGAAACTGCTAAGGTAGATACACTTTTAGCTATTATTGGAGACGAGGGTGAAGATATTTCTAGTTATTTAGACGGGTCAGCTTCAGAAGATGTAGCTGATGATAAAGAAGAAGATTCAGCATCTGAAGAAACCGAATCAACTGACGATTCTGGTTCTAGTGATCAAGAATTACCAGAAGGCGTGATTGTCGTAACGATGCCACGTTTAAGTGATACCATGGAAGAAGGTACTGTAGCGACTTGGTTAAAGAAAGTTGGGGAAGAAGTAGAAGAAGGTGATATTTTAGCTGAAATCGAAACGGATAAAGCAACAATGGAGTTTGAATCTTTTCAATCAGGGACTTTATTAGAAATTGGTTTAGAAGAAGGTGAAACAGCAAAAGTAGATGCTTTATTAGCGATTATTGGCCCTAAAGGAACCGATGTTTCTGGGGTGGCTAAAAACTTTTCAGCTAATGGCGATGCGCCTAAAAAGGAAGCACCTAAAGCTAAAAAGGAAGCACCAAAAGCAGAACCAAAAAAGTCAGAACCTAAGAAAACAGAATCTAAGAAAGAGGCTCCTAAAGCTTCAACTTCTAGTTCTGATTCTTCAAGAATATTTGCTTCGCCTTTAGCCAAAAAGATGGCAGATGAAAAAGGAATAGATTTATCTCAAGTTGATGGTTCTGGTGAAAACGGAAGAATTGTTAAGAAAGATATTGAAAACTTTACACCAAAAGCTGAAGCACCTGCTGCAGCTGCCACAGGAACTAGTTTTGCAGCTGCTTCTGAAGAAAGTTTTGATGAAATTCCTAACTCTAACATGCGTAAGGCTATTGCTAAAAATTTATCTAAATCTAAATTTACAGCGCCTCACTATTATTTAAATGTAGAGTTTAATATGGATAATGCTATTGCTTTCCGCAAGGAAGTAAATGCGGTTCCAGATACAAAAGTATCATTCAATGATATTGTGGTTAAAGCATGTGCAATGGCATTAAAACAACATCCACAAGTTAACTCTCAGTGGTTTGATGATAAAATGAAATTGAATAACCATGTACATATTGGTGTTGCTGTTGCTGTAGAAGATGGTCTTCTTGTACCAGTTGTAAAATTTGCAGATCAACGTAAATTAACTCAAATAGGTGCTGCGGTTAAAGAATATGCTATTAAAGCAAAAACGAAGAAATTGTCATTAGAAGAGATGGAAGGTAGTACATTCACAATTTCTAATTTAGGAATGTTTGGAATAGAAAGCTTTACGTCTATTATCAACCAACCTAATTCAGCGATACTTTCTGTAGGAGCTATTGTTCAAAAACCAGTGGTTAAAGACGGAGCAATTGTAGTAGGTAATACAATGAAGCTTTGCTTAGCTGCGGATCACAGAACCGTTGATGGTGCAACAGGCGCTCAATTCCTTCAAACATTAAAAGGATTTATTGAAAATCCTATTACAATGTTTTTGTAATATTTGAAATTAACTCTAGAATAATTTTAGAGTATTTATAATATAATCCTGATTTGATAATTATCAAATCAGGATTTTTTTATCTTTAAACCTTATCTAAAAAAAATAATATGAAGAATATTTTTGCAGTGTTCCTAATGGTATTAGTTTGCTCTTGTTTATCCAACAGAAAGACATCAGAAACTAAGGCGGTAATCGAAAAACCAGAAATCACTGAAGAAGCCATAAAAACAAGTATGGAATATTTGGCTTCAGATGAATTAGAAGGACGTGCTACAGGAAGCGAAGGTCTTGAAAAAGCAGCTGTTTTTATTGAAAATTATTTAAAGTCTAACGACATTAAACCATATTTTGAAACCTATCGCGATTCGTTTAAAGTAAATGATTTAGACGGTTATAATATTGTTGGTATGGTTGAAGGAAACGATCCAAAACTCAAAAATGAGTTTGTAATTCTTGGCGGTCACTACGATCATATCGGGATACAAAAAACAGTAGAAGGTGATTCCATTGCTAATGGCGCTAATGACGATGCTTCTGGTACTGTTGCTGCTATGGAATTAGGACGCTATTTTGCAAAGTCAAAAACTAATAAACGTAGCTTATTAATTACCTTGTATGATGCTGAAGAATTAGGCTTAAAAGGTGCTGCAAATTTAGCAGAACGCTTAAAGGGTGAAAATTTTGATGCTTATACAATGATTAATTTTGAAATGATTGGTGTTGCAAGAGCTGAAAGTGAAGCCATGGCTTATATGAGTGGCTACGAACGTTCTAATTTTGCAGAGACTTTAAATTCCTATGCCGATGAGGAAATCATTGGTTTTTTTCCAAAAGCCAAGGCCATGAATTTGTTTTTTAGATCAGATAATTTCCCGTTTTATAAAGCGCTTGATATTCCTGCGCATGCGATTTCAACTTTCGATTTTACAAATTTTGATTACTATCATCATGTAGAAGACGAAGCTGACAAAATGGATTACGCTCACATGGCTCATTTTATTAAAAAGATGATTCCAGCATTAGAAGGTATGATGAATGCACCAACTAAAGACGTATTATTAAAAGAAGAGGCAGTAATAGAAGATGAGTAAAAATATAATTATTACAGGAACAAGTCGCGGGATTGGTTTAGAACTCGTGCAGTTATTTGCTAAAGAAGGTCACAACGTTTTGGCCTTATCTCGAAATGAAAAACCGGTAAGTAATCTGGGCTTTGATAATATTTCATCATTTTCTTTCGATTTGTGTAATGAAGCAGATTACAAAAAAGTTGTAGCGTTTATTAATATGGAATGGGAACATGTTGATATTTTGATTAATAATGCGGGAGCTATTATTAATAAACCTTTTGCAGAAACAACATTTCAAGATTTCACTAAAGTATATCAAACTAATGTTTTTGGTGTTTCAGAATTAACCAGAACGGTTTTGCCATTTATAAAACCAGAGGGGCATGTGGTTACTATTAGTTCCATGGGCGGTATTCAGGGAAGTATGAAATTTCCAGGCTTATCGGCGTACAGTTCTAGTAAAGGCGCAGTTATTACATTAGTAGAATTATTGGCAGAAGAGTATAAAGAAACGGGGCCGCAATTTAATGTTTTGGCATTAGGTGCGGTGCAAACCGAAATGCTTGAAGAGGCATTTCCTGGCTATAAAGCACCCACAACAGCCAAAGAAATGGCAAGCTATATTCAAAATTTTGCTTTAACAGGAAACCAATATTATAACGGTAAAGTGTTGCAAGTGTCAAATTCAACACCTTAATAAAACATTTACTCTTCAAATAGTTTTAATCTGTTTTGTGTAGCATGTAGTTCCGATTGTAACGTTTCAATTTTATCTAATAGATTAAAAACGGTATCAATGCCTTCAAAATTTAAATGCAGGTCTTGATGCAATCGGATCATTTTTTCAACATCTGCTATTTTATCTTGATGAATACAGTATGTTTTTTCAATCGTAATATATTCAATGAGACCATAGTCATTTAATCCATCAAAAAAAGACATTTCTATTTGGTAGTGCGTACATAAACGAGGTACAGGTATAAGATGTGTGTCTTTCATAACTATTGTAATTTTGCCAATTCTTCAAATAATTCTTTTTCTTTATCAGTGAGATTTTTAGGCAATTCTACGGTGTAACTAATATATAAATCGCCAAATTGGCCCTCTTTTTTATATTTTGGAAAGCCTTTTCCTTTTAATTTAACTTGGGTGCCGTTTTGAGTCAGCGGTTTTAAAGTTAGTTTTACTTTTCCATCAAAGGTATCGATGGTAACTTCACCACCAAGAACGGCTTTATATAAATTCAGCTTAACGGTTTTATAAAGGTTGGCACCATCACGTTTAAATTCGGTATCATTATTAATGTTAAATTCAATTAATAAATCACCATGTGGACCACCGTTTACGCCTTCACCACCTTTGCCCTTAATTTTAATAACTTGTCCGTCTGTAACACCTGCCGGAATGGTTAATCTAATATTTTTTCCGTTAACAGTTAAAACTCGTTTTTCGGTTGTGTAAACATCTTTTAATTGTAGTTGAAGTTGGGCATTATAATCTTGGCCTCTAAATCTTGCCTGAGCTCTACCTTGATTAAATCCGCCACCAAACATCGATTCAAAGAAATCAGAATAGTCAGCGCCTTCAAAACCTTGTGAGCCTGAAGATCGTTGATAATGTTGCTGACGTGTTTTCTGTTGTTGTTCAGCTTGCTCATAAGCTTCACCATGTTGCCAATTTTCACCATACTTATCATACTTTTTACGATTTTCATCGTTACTCAATACTTCATTGGCTTCGTTAACTTGCTTAAATTTTAACTCAGCATCTTTATCATTAGGATTTAAATCGGGATGGTGTTTTCTCGCTAACTTCCGGTAGGCTTTTTTTATATCAGTTTTGGAAGCATTTTTATTTATACCAAGTATTTTGTAATAATCAATAAATGCCATAATTTTAGAATTTAAGGATAAATTGAGTTCAGAAAGACGTTAGCTAAGTTAGTGGTTTTTAAGACTAAAATCAAGATTTGCCTGTTAAGAATTGTATAATAAAATGAACTTTTAAGGTATGAAATATAAATGTGTGATTTTTGATTGTGATGGTGTTCTCGTAGATAGTGAGCCTATTGCAAACCAAGTCATGGTTAATATGGCAAACGAGCTTGGAGCTGCTATAGATATTGATTATGCGTATAAAAATTTTAAGGGAAATGCCTTTAATAATTGTGTGCATCAGATTTCAGAATTAATACCTGATGCGATGCCTTCTAATTTTGAATCTGAATACAGAAGACGCTCTTTTGAAACGTTTAAAAATGAAATTAAGCCTGTAGATGGCGTTACAAATGTGATTAAAAACTTAGAGCTTCCTTTTTGTGTCGCTTCAAGTGGTCCCGAAAATAAAATAAAATTGAACCTTGAGTTAACAGGCTTGCTAGCTTATTTTGAATCGCGTATGTTTAGTTGCTATGCCGTTGAGAAATGGAAACCTGATCCCGCAGTATTTTTATGGGCGGCGGAGACTATGGGGTTTCATCCTTCAGAATGTGTGGTTATAGAGGATAGTCTCATTGGGGTTACTGCAGCTATTAATGGCGGATTTGATGTGTTTGGTTATACTGCAGATGATTCTAGTAATTCCCTTAAAGGTAAAGCGACACAGACATTTAATGATATGTCTGAGTTATTAAGTTTAATTGATAGCAATTAATAACGGTAAGTTAATATTCATTTATGAATTCTCATTTTTAAGATGAAAAAAATAAAAATATAAGACTTATTTTTGCCCGAATGCAAAGACAGCTTTTAGATTTTATTCCTATTTCAGCAAAACCAATGGTCATTGAGCTCTTGGCAGTTGATAATTTGGTAGTAAATGTAAAGAGTGAACGTAAAACTCGGCATGGTGATTATAGAGAGTTTCCAAATGGAAAGCATCAAATTACGGTAAATTCCAATTTGAATTGTTACCGTTTTTTAATCACATTAATTCACGAAGTGGCACATTTTGAAGCTTATAAAAAATTTGGGCGATTAATAAAACCACACGGTAAAGAATGGAAGTACACTTTTCAGCATTTAATGTTGCCCTTTTTACGTCCAGATATTTTTCCAGACGAATTGTTACCACTCTTAGCGAAGCATTTTAAAAACCCTAAAGCATCAAGTGATACCGATACAAAATTGGCTTTAGCACTTAAGCAATACGATGAAGCTAATGATAAGACTTATGTGTTTGAAGTGCCTTTAAACCGTGAGTTTAAATTATATAACGGTCGCATTTTTAAAAAAGGAAATAAAAGAAGAAAACGCTACGAATGTGTTGAGGTTAGTTCAGGTCAATTATATTTGTTCAACCCAAATGCAGAAGTAGAAGTTTTAGATAAATAATAGATATGATGAATAGCAAAAACTCAAATTATTATGCCATTCTTATGGCTGGTGGTGTAGGTTCAAGATTTTGGCCTGTAAGCACGCAAGACTTTCCAAAACAGTTTCATGATATGTTAGGGACTGGAGATACTTTAATTCAGAAAACTTTTAACCGTTTAGCACAGTTAATTCCTGAAGAAAATATTTTTATACTAACCAATGAGCGCTATAATGATTTGGTTTTTGAGCAGCTTCCAAATGTCACTAAAAGACAAGTAGTTTTAGAACCAGCGATGCGAAATACGGCACCTTGTATCTTGTATGCGTCTTTAAAAATTCAGAAAGAAAATGAAGATGCCGTAATGATTGTTGCACCAAGTGATCATTGGATTGAAGACGAGCAAGCCTTCTCTGGCAATGTAAAAGCTGCTTTTGATTATTGTGAATCCAATGATGCCTTAATGACTTTAGGTATTACACCAACATTCCCAAATACCGGTTATGGTTATATTGAGTATGATAAAGCATCAACCTCAGAAATAAAACCAGTGAGTCAATTTAGAGAAAAGCCAGATTACGAAACGGCAAAATCGTTTATTAATCAAGGAAATTTCCTTTGGAATGCAGGGATTTTTATGTGGAGTGTAAAATCGGTTGTTGCAGCTTTTAAAAATAATCAACCTCAATTATTTGAGTTGTTTAGAAGCGGTTATAGCGCGTATAATACTGAGCTAGAGGATGAGTTTATAAAAACACATTATACTAAAGCTGAAAATATATCTGTAGATTATGCCTTGATGGAAAAGAGTAAAAATGTTTATGTAATTCCTGCCACTTTTGATTGGAATGATCTAGGGACTTGGGGAAGTCTTTATGATAAGTTAGACAAAGATGAGAACAGTAATGCTGTTGTTAATGCTAAGACTTTATTAGAGGATGCCAACGGAAATATGATTCGTTCTAAAAAAGATAAAATTGTGGTTATTGATGGCTTAAAAGATTATATCGTTGTCGATAAAGAGGAAGTTTTACTTATCTTTCCAAAAGCTAAAGAGCAAGATATCAAAAAAGTGCTTCAAAATGTGAAGGCTAAATTTGGAGAATCTTACGGGTAAACACTCCAAATATGAGATTCTTAAAATAAATGATATTGCAAAATCCTTATTGGAATTCTTTTAAACTATGAGTGAAGAAAATAAATTTAACTTTTCTGAAGAAGAAAAGCAGCGCATGACGAATGAGATGAATAAGGAGCGTGCTGTTGAAGATAAAAAAGATGCTGTAAAAAAGGATGCTCAAGGCCTGTTTGCTAGTGTAAAATTGTTTTTAACCGAGTTACTCGATTTTAGGGATGATACCGATAGAGATGCTACCATAACAGCCATAAAGCACGATATTCCATTTAAAGGTGCAACCGCTTGGATTTTGGTTTGTTCTATTTTTGTGGCATCAGTGGGATTAAACGCCAACTCTACAGCTGTTGTAATTGGAGCCATGTTAATTTCGCCATTAATGGGACCAATTTTAGGGGTCGGAATGTCTATTGCCATTAATGATATTGATACTTTAAAAAAGTCGTTAATTAATTTAGCGACGATGATTGTGCTGAGTTTATTAACGGCATTTTTATTCTTTTATTTATTTCCGTTAAGTGCAGAAACATCGGAACTTCTAGGTAGAACCCGACCAGATATTCGAGATGTTTTAATTGCGTTCTTCGGTGGTTTAGCATTAATTATTGCCCGAACAAAACGCGGTACTATTGCTTCTGTTATTTTTGGTGTTGCTATTGCTACAGCCTTAATGCCGCCTTTATGTACGGCGGGTTATGGTCTGGCAGAAGGTAACTGGTCTTACTTTGGTGGTGCCATGTATTTATTTACTATCAATACTATATTTATTGCTTTGGCAACATTTTTAGTGTTAAAGTTATTGCGTTTTCCAATGCTTAAATATGCGAATTCAGCCAAACGTAAACGTATTTCTAGGATTGCTATGCTTACAGCTATTGTGGTTATGATTCCTGCCGTTTGGACATTTTTAACGGTATTGAGAGAAAGCAAAATTGATAGAGATTATAAAGCGTTTGTTACTAGTGAAATTGAAGATAATCGCAGTCTTTGGTTATATGATGAGGTTTTAGATATCGACGCAAAGACCATCAACTTATATTTTAATGGTGATATTAGTGACGAGATGGTTACAGCACTTCAGAATGCTAAGAATGAATATTTAGACCTTCAAGAGTTTGAACTAGTTATTAATGCAAATAAAACACGAAGCGTTGATCGTTTGGCGCAGTCTTTAGATCGTGCTTATGCCGATATTGATAGAAAAGATAATATTATAGACGGACTTCAAAAACAAATTGAAGAATTAGAAACTAATATTTCAAATTTAAATAAAGTTATAGAATCTAAAGATACCAATAAGAATGCCGTTTCGTTTAGTTCGCTATCGCGAGATGCAAAAATAAAGTTCACGGATTTAGAATACTTTGGTTATGCAAAAATGCTAGAGTCAAAAGACTTTATAAATATAGATACCGTAAGCGTTGCTAATGTAAGGTGGAAAGTTCAGTTAGCAGACAGCTTAGTTTTTGTAAGAGAACGCAATTTGCAAAAATGGCTTAAAAATGAATTAAAGGTCGATACGGTATTAATTAGACGTAATTAAGGGCAATCATCCTCTAAATAGATTACAAGGAAAGAATACAGGTTTATTGATTGTCTTCTTCAATATACATTTTACGAACTTTTCTAAATAATTCAGAAGAATAAACGAAGTTGGTCACAGCTTCGTTTTCTGTTTTAAATATGGTTTCGTTAGAGCCTTCCCATTCTAAAATACCATCTTTTAGGAAAATAATTTTTTTACCAATTTCCATAACCGAGTTCATATCGTGGGTATTTACAACGGTGGTAATATTGAATTCTTCAGTAATTTCTTGAATTAAATTATCAATTACAATTGCCGTTTTTGGATCAAGCCCAGAGTTAGGCTCATCACAAAATAGATACTTAGGTCGGTTAACAATTGCTCTTGCAATAGCCACACGTTTTTGCATTCCACCAGAAGCTTCGCTTGGCATCTTTTGGTGCGCGCCATCTAAATTAACACGTTTTAAAACTTCATTGGCGCGATCTTCCATTTCGCTTTTACTTTGCTTGGTAAACATACGTAAAGGAAACATCACATTCTCAGCAATGGTCATTGAATCAAAAAGCGCACTGCCTTGAAAAACCATTCCCATTTCAGAACGTAAATCTATCTTTTCGTTACGAGATAACTTACTGAAATTTTTTCCTTCATAGGCAATTGAACCTTTCTCATAGTCAAATAAGCCTAAAAGACATTTTAAGAATACCGTTTTACCAGAGCCACTTTGCCCAATAATTAAGTTACTTTGTCCTTTTTCAAAAGTGGTGGTTATTCCTTTCAGAATATGTGCATCTCCAAATGATTTTTCTAAATCTTTAACTTCTATCATTGCTTATCCGAGTAATATGCTGGTTAATAAAAAGTTGACTAATATAATAACAACACTTGTCCAAACAAATGCTGTGGTACTGGCTTTTCCAACTTCTAAAGCGCCGCCTTTCATAAAATAGCCGTAAAAGGAGGGAATTGTTGCTAATAAGAAAGCAAATACAAAAGTTTTTATAAAAGCATATATCAAGTGAAATGGAATAAAATCTAATCTAACACCTTCTAAATAATCTTCCATAGTTCCATAGCCACCGTAGATAGAAGCCATAAGGCCACCTACAACACCCAAAAACATAGCAATAGAAATCACAAAAGGGTAAAGCGTTAAGGCAATAAACTTTGGAAAAACTAAATAGTTAATAGCATTGATTCCCATTACCTCAAGGGCGTCTATTTGTTCTGTAACGCGCATCGTTCCGATGCTAGAGGTAATAAAAGATCCCACTTTACCAGCCATAATGATAGAGATAAACGTCGGTGCGAATTCTAAAATGATAGATTGACGTGTTGCAAAACCCACTAAGTTTTTTGGCATAATGGGACTTGTCATATTCAGCGATGTTTGTATAGCGACAACGCCGCCAACAAAAAAGGAAATAAATGCTACAATACCGAGAGAACCAATAATGAGGTCGTCGATGTCTTTAAAAATGAGTGGTTTCATTACAGACCATTTAGTTGGTCTGCGAAAAATGTCCTTAATCATTATAAAATAGGCACCTATATTATGTAGGTAAGTCATTGGTGTTTTCATTAACGCTAAAGTATAAAAAATGATTAGTTATTAATGTTAATTTAATCTAAGATAGTTTAAAAATTGTATTTTTGAGTCTTAAAATAATGTCTTATTCAGATGAAAAATTTCTTTGCTTTAACGGCAGCACTACTTTTATTTATCTCTTGTGGAGCTCAAAGTACAAATACAGATTCTAAAAGTCAAATTATGGTTTCAGAAACTAGTACGAGGCCAAAATTAGTAGTTGGTATCGTAGTGGACCAAATGCGTTATGATTATTTAACGCGTTTTGGGGCTAGATTTGGAGATGGTGGTTTTAATCGTATGATAAACGAAGGTTTTAATTGTAAAAACAATCATTTTAATTATGTCCCTACTTATACAGGACCAGGACATACGTCTGTATATACAGGTACTACACCAAAAATTCATGGTATTATTGGTAATAACTGGTATGACAAAGAAACTAAAGAAAGGGTGTATTGTGCAGGTGATGAAAACGTAACTTCTGTAGGTACTGAAGATAAGGCAGGTAAAATGTCTCCTCACAGAATGCAAACCACGAGTTTTGCCGATGAAAACAGATTATTTACCCAGATGCAAGGAAAAACTATTGGTGTTGCTCTTAAAGATAGAGGAGCAATTCTTCCTGCTGGGCATACCGCAAATGCGGCTTATTGGTTTCATGGTGGTGATGAAGGCGCTTGGATTACCAGTTCATTTTACATGAACGATTTACCACAATGGGTTAAAGATTTTAATGTTGCAGAGCATGCAGAATCATATTTAAAAGAGTGGAATACATTATATGATATTTCAACCTATACTGAAAGTGGTTCAGATGAAAACACTTTTGAAGGTGTTTTTAAAGGGAAAGCTAAAGCAACATTTCCGTATGATTTAAAAACATTAAGTAAAGAAAATAATGGGTATGATATTATAAAAGCTACACCTTATGGGAATAGCATCACCACAGATTTTGCAATTGCAGCTATCGATGCTGAAGCTTTAGGTCAAGATGAATATACCGATGTGCTTGCTGTTAGTTATTCTTCTACGGACTATGTAGGGCATGTTTTTGGTGTTAACTCTAAAGAAGTTCAAGATACCTACATACGTTTAGATAAAGATTTAGAGCGTTTATTTAATCATTTAGATAGTACAGTAGGAAAAGGGGCGTATACCGTTTTTCTTACCGCTGATCATGGCGCAGTTGATGTACCATCGTATTTAGCTTCTGTAAAAGTACCAGCTGGTTATGTGGATGGTAAAGCTAGAAAAGAACAATTTAATGCCTTTTTAAATAAAACCTATGGTACGGAAGCTATTATAGAGAATATTAGTAATGATCAAATATTTTTAGATAGAGAGAAAGTACAAGAATTAGGGTTAAAACTTAGTGATGTTCAAGATGCTATTGCTATGGAACAATTGGGATATCTAAATGTTTCTAAAGTTTATACAGCAACAACAATGAGTACTACAAGTTTTACCACTGGAATTGAAAGCTTATTGCAAAATGGATTTAACCAAAGACGTTCAGGTGATGTAATTTTGGTAAATGACACAGCGTTTATTTCTTATAGTAAAACGGGATCTACACACGGAAGTGGTTTAAATTACGATACACATGTGCCGTTATTATTCTTCGGAAATGGAATTAAGCATGGAGAAACTTTTGATAAAACAGTAATTCCAGATATTGCACCTACAATGTCTGCACTTTTAGGGATTAGTTTTCCTAATGGCGCTACAGGACAACCTTTAGGCTTTGTGATTGATTAATACTAGAATTTGAAGCGCAAGTCCATTTACAGTATAATCGCAATAATTATAGTGATTGGTGTTTATAGTTATGAGTTTTATCTCGATTATGAAGACAAAGCTGAAATTGTAACTCAAGGAAAAGTTGTAAAGGAAGCCACTAATGATTTCTTTTTACCCGCAAGTACAACCAACCAAGTTGTGCATCATGAAAATTATTCATTATCTTATAACGAAGCTCACGAACAAGCGGAATGGGTCGCCTATGAGTTAAAAGCGTCTCATTTAAGTGCATCCAATCGAAAAAGACCTTATTTTGAAATTGATAATGCTGTAAAAACGGGAGCAGCGCATTGGCGTAATTATAAAAACTCGGGTTATGATAGAGGACACCTTTGTCCTGCAGGCGATAGACGTTTTACAAAGGCCGCTTATGACGAGACTTTTTTAACCAGTAATATCAGCCCACAAGACCATGAGTTTAATGCTGGTGTTTGGAATCGATTGGAAAAAAAAGTGCGGTATTGGGCCAAAAAGCATGATGGTATCTTTGTGGTAACAGGTGGAGTTTTAAACGATAATTTAAACTCTATAGGAGATGAGCAGGTTTCAGTACCTAATCAATTTTATAAAGTGATTTTAGACAACACAAACGGAAAAATTAAGTTGCTAGCCTTTTTAATGGACCATCAAAACTCTGATTTACCATTATATAAATTTGTAGTTTCTGTTGATTCTCTTGAAGCTTTAACCGGAATTGATTTCTTTCCAAAATTAGAGGATAGTATTGAAAATAAACTAGAAGCATCTAGTAATTATAAAAGCTGGAGTTTCTAAAATTTCTGTAAATACAGTTTCTTAACCTTTCAAAATCGAAAAGCAATAGCTTTAGTAAGTCATTGTTATTTTATTTTTGAAATTTACCTTTAATCCCTTTCCAGCGCAAATTTTGAATAAATCTTCCTTCTTCTTTAGAAACTAAAAAGTCAATTTTATCAGATTTTGCTTTATAATAACCCGCCATATAATCTTTAAACATTTGAAAACTTCCTTTTTTATAGGCTAGTTTCATTGCGGAAATTAAAGTAATCCAAAACCCGTAGCGCATTTTGTACATGGCTTCACCTTGCAAGTATTTTGAAGCCTTGTTATAAGACTGACCTGTAGGTTTTAAATGTTTTACATGAAGTGTTTCATCGGTGAGAATTTCCCAGCCGTGATATTTTGCTAATAATTCATCTACGGTATCCCAACCCATAGAAGCTTTAAGTTGGCCTATCTGTTTAAAACAATCTTTTGTGTAAGCTTTAAGTGCGCCTCTTATATGATCCTTGTTGGTGAGGTTTTCTAAAACCCATTCGTTGTTGTTCTCAATATAGCAGAAGCCAGAAGCCATTCCTAATTTTGGCTTCGCTTGAAAATGCTGAGCTAACTTTTCTAAATAGTTTTCAGGAAAAATAAGATCAGCATCAAATTTACAGATAATGTCATAATGACTATCAAGTGATGCTAAACCTTTATTAAAAGCATTAATGATTTTAGAGCCAGGTAAGTGTTTATCTGAAGATTTTGAATTTACTAAAGAAATCCAAGGATGTTTTGAAGCGTAATCTTCAACAATATTCTGAGTGTTATCTGAAGAATGATCATTGATAACAACAACTTTCTTAGGCAACAATGTTTGCTCAACTAAAGACTCTAAAGTTTTACCAATATAATCTTCTTCGTTATGTGCTGGTATAATGATGTAGAAGTTCATATCTTAAATAACAAACTCATTAATAAGATGGTGTTTAGATTTAGGCACAAAGAAACAATTGCGTACGCCATCATCTTCGTTACGTTTTATAGAGGACACTTTTTTAAGCCCTTTTTCTACATGATTGTAAAACTGATAATCTAATTGAGAAAAGAAATTTTCTAAATCGTCTTCAATGGTGTCATACAGGGTTTCACATATTATAATAGGTTCAAATTGTTTTATATATTTTCGTCCTGAGTTTAAAATTTCTACTTCTGTACCTTCGGTATCAATTTTTATTAAGTCAATATGACTAATAGTATTAGTATTAATAAAATTAGCTAATGTGGTTGCTTTAACTGTGTTTTTTATAAAATTTCGAGACGTTTTTTTCGTACCAGCATTACCTTCTCCGGCAAGGTTGTAATTAATGTATTTATATTTTAGACTTTTCACTTCGTAAAAGTCAATTTCACCTGTAGTGTTAGAAAGGGCTAAATTGATGGCACTGATATTTTTTGAATAATTATTAAGTTCTATATTTTTATTTAAAAAGTATTTAGGACCATAAGCGGGTTCAAACGCATATACTCGCATTTTTGGATTAGACTGAACTCCCAATAATGAATAGTAACCAATGTTAGAACCGATGTCTAAAAATGTGTCTGTGCTTTTTGATAGTTTTTCAAAAATTTCAGAGTATTCAAAATTCTTATAGCCATTCCAGAATAATAATTGGGTTAAATAGCTGGTTTGGTTTGTTTTAATTTTTAATGTGCCTGAATCCGTTTTTAGCTTTAAGAGACCAGATGGTGGAAGTTTAATCTTATTGAAAAATAGTTGTTTTAAACCAAAATTGATGTTTCTTAAGTAATAATTTATATTTTTCTGATATATTGTCTTGTAGAATAATTCTAACATTAAACGCTATTTTTGTTTTAATAACGTAAATATATTTAGATTTATCTATTGCATTCTATTTTACTTAATTTTTTATGATAATATGAAATGTGTTTTTGGGTTATTCTTCTTGTTTATTTTTATTCCTATGGAGAATATTGTTTTTCTGGAGAATTAGAAAATGGCGATTTGTTTGGTGGTTCGGTTAGTTTTTTAAATCTAGATAGTGAAAATGGAAACCGTAAAGGTGCTGTTTAGATTATCAATTTGGGAGAAATCAAGATTGAGATTAGTTCCATAAATCCAACAATTTGTAATGCTTCAGTGGTGAGATTATTATATCTGGACTCAAGATTAATGTTGATTATATAATTAATTACAATAGAGATGCGGTTGCGAGTTCAATACCACAAACGTCTAATAATTTAAGTAAAATACGAATTGAAAATCTAACTACCGGAAGTTATACTGATATATCCATAGAGGAAGTTTCAAGTGGTTGTATTTTAGAATTTCAATTAGTCACTTTAGATTGTGAAAGTAATAATCAGAAATGTTTTACTGTTAAACCCTTTTTTACACTTAATGGTGATGGCGTTAATGATTTTTGGTTTTTAGAGCCTTTAAGTCAGAATCCTATTTTGTAGCTATAAACTTTACTTATTTGATAGGTATGGAAAACTTATAACAGTATTAACAAATACCAATAGTCATTGGGATGGTAGCTACAATGGAGTAACAATGCCGAGTAATGACTATTGGTATGTTGTCTATTATAATAATAGAGATAGAGATTTAACATTTAATCTCATTTTCTCTCAAGCATTAAAATCTAATGTTGATAAATAATAGCATTAATATTCATACCAGCTCCGACACTTGCAAACATAATAACATCACCTTTATTAATTTTTTGATGCTCTAATTGGCCATTTAAAATAATGTCAAATAACGTAGGTACAGTTGCTACACTAGAATTACCAAGCATATTAATAGTCATAGGCATGATACCATCTGGCATAGGCAATTTATGAAGTTTATAGAAGCGTTTTACAATGGCTTCATCCATTTTTTCATTGGCCTGATGAATCAATATTTTTTTGACATCATTTATAGATTTCCCACTTTTTTCTAAACAAGTTTTTAAAGCTTGTGGAACATTAGTGAGTGCAAATTCGTAAATTTTTCGACCAAACATCTTTATGTATTTACGTGGCGCTTCATTTTCTTTGTCATTAGTTTTTCCAAAGAAGATATAATGCGCTTCATCATAAGAAAAGGTTGCCGATTCATGTGCTAAAATACCACCTTCACTATCACTCGCTTCTATAATAGCAGCACCAGCACCATCACCATAAATCATCGAATCTCTGTCATGTGGGTCTATCACACGAGATAGGGTTTCACTACCAATAACTAAACACCTTTTTGCAAGACCAGAAGTTATAAATGCTTTGGCTTGTATAACGCCTTCTATCCATCCTGGGCAACCGAAAAGCAAATCGTAACCAACGCATTTTGGGTTTTTAATTTTGAGTAAATGTTTTACTCTAGAAGCCATGCTTGGTACGGTATCACTTTGTTCAGAATTATGCATGATGTCACCATAATTATGAGCAACAATAATATAATCTATAGTTTCTCTATCTATTTTAGCATTATCAATTGCTTTTTCAGCTGCAAAAGAAGCGATATCAGAGTTTAATAAATCTTCGGTAACATACCGTCGTTCTTTTATGCCTGTAATTGCTTTGAATTTCTCTACAATAACTTCATTAGGACTGTTAATTGAAGACCCATCTGCATTTAAGAATCGATGGTTGTAAAAGGCTTCATTTTTTTCAATATTACTTGGTATATAACTTCCTGTTCCTGTTATTCTAATCGCCATAGTTCTTTGTTTTCATTGTTGCGAAGCTAATTCATATTAAAGAATTTTTGAACGTTTTTAAGTATAAAAAATAAACGTTTTAAAAAATTTCAGTAGTAAGAATTTATACTATAAAAGTACTAAAAAAAGCATTCATAATGAATGCTTTTTTTTATTAGTTTTTTTAAGATTTATGCTTCTAAATAATCTTCGATTGGTGCACAACTGCACATTAAATTTCGATCGCCAAAAGCATCGTCGACACGTCTAACAGTTGGCCAGAATTTATTACCTCTAACAAATTCTAATGGAAATGCAGCTGTTGCTCTGGTGTATGGTAATGACCATTCATCTGAGGTTAGCATATCTAAGGTGTGAGGCGCATTTTTTAAGACGTTATTTTGGTCGTCTTTTGATACCGAATCAATTTCTTTTCTAATAGAAATCATAGCATCACAAAAACGATCCATCTCTGCTTTACTTTCACTTTCTGTTGGTTCAATCATCATCGTTCCAGCAACAGGGAAAGAAACCGTTGGCGAATGAAACCCATAATCCATTAATCGTTTAGCGATGTCTGTAACTTCAATACCATTAGCTTTAAAATCACGACAATCAATAATCATTTCGTGAGCTGCTCTTCCCATTTCACCGGAGTATAAGGTTGGATACGATCCTTTTAAACGCTCTTTAATGTAATTAGCGTTCAAAATGGCTACTTCAGTGGCTTTTTTCAAGCCTTTATAACCTAGCATTTTGATGTAACCATAAGAAATAAGACAAACTAATGAGGATCCAAATGGAGCGCCAGAGATTGCAGAAATGGCTTGATGACCACCTGTTTTTATAATTGGGTTTCCTGGTAAAAATGGAACCAGTTGTTTTGCAACACAAATAGGACCTACACCAGGACCACCACCACCATGTGGAATAGCAAATGTTTTATGAAGGTTTAAGTGACAAACATCAGCACCAATATTTCCAGGATTAGTTAATCCTACTTGGGCATTCATATTGGCACCATCCATATAAACTTGGCCGCCATTATCGTGTATAAGTTGTGTGATCTCTTTAATAGCAGATTCGTAAACACCGTGCGTAGATGGGTAAGTTACCATCAATGCAGAAAGATTGTCTTTATGTAATTCTGCTTTTGCTTTTAAATCTTCAACATCGATATTTCCGTTGTCTGATGCTTTGGTGACTACAACTTTCATACCAGCCATAACAGCACTAGCAGGATTGGTGCCATGTGCAGAAGATGGAATTAAACAAATATTTCTATGGTGATCACCACGAGATTCGTGATAAGCTTTTATAACCATTAAACCCGCAAACTCACCTTGTGCACCAGAATTTGGTTGAAGCGATGTTGCGGCAAATCCGGTGATTTCTGATAGTTGATTTTCTAAAGCATTCAGCATAGATTTATAACCTTGCGCTTGATCTGTAGGAACAAATGGGTGCATGCTTCCCCAACTTGGCCAACTTAATGGTAACATTTCAGAAGCTGCATTTAATTTCATGGTACAAGAACCAAGCGAAATCATAGAATGGTTAAGGGCTAAATCTTTTCGTTCTAAACGCTTAATGTAGCGCATTAATTCGGTTTCAGAATGGTATGAATTAAAGACCTCGTAGCTTAAAAAATCAGACTGGCGTTTTAGATGGTCTGGAATTGTTTTTACATGTGCTATTGATTCAATTTTTTCAGTGGTTTGTCCAACAACAGTTTCAAAAATTGAAATAATTTCATTTAAATCACCAATTGTGGTCGTTTCATTTATAGAAATTGTAACCGTATTGGTATCTGGATAATGAAAGTTAATCTCGTTCTTTTCAGCTTCAAGTTTTACTTTATAAGCATCTGCTTTTATTTGAAGCGTATCAAAATAATGCGAATTCACTTGCTCTAAACCTAATTTCTCTAAAGCATTAGCTAGAGTAGAGGTTGAGTTTTTTACTTTATCAGCAATAAAAGTTAAACCTTTTGGCCCATGATAAACAGCATACATTCCTGCCATAACCGCTAAAAGTACTTGTGCTGTACAGATATTAGACGTTGCTTTAGCACGCTTAATGTGTTGTTCTCGTGTTTGTAAAGCCATACGTAAGGCTCTGTTGCCATTGGCATCTTTTGTAATCCCAATGATTCTTCCAGGAACATCACGCTTATAGGCTTCTTTTGTTGCAAAGTAAGCGGCATGAGGACCACCGTAACCCATCGGAATTCCGAAACGTTGCGTGGTACCAATAACGACATCTGCACCAAATTTACCAGGAGCTTCAAGTTTAACTAAACTTAAAATATCCGCTGCAACAGCAACTTTAATATTTTTAGCGTTTGCTTGTTCTATAAATGATTTTATATCTGTAATCTGTCCGTTTTTACCAGGATATTGTAATAAAGCACCAAAATACTCATCAGAAAGATTGTATTCTGCTTCATTTCCTATGACCAACTCAATACCAATTGGTGTTGCTCTTGTTTCTAATAAATCAATAGTTTGTGGTAAAACCATATCTGAAACAAAAAACTTATTGACATTGGCTTTCTTCTGAGCGCGTTCTCTAACGGCAAATAATAAGGCCATAGCTTCAGCAGCAGCAGTACTTTCGTCTAAAAGTGAAGCGTTTGCTATTTCCATACCTGTTAAGTCAATAATCATGGTTTGGAAATTCAATAAAGCTTCTAATCGTCCTTGTGCAATTTCTGCTTGGTAAGGCGTGTAAGCGGTGTACCAACCTGGATTTTCTAATACATTACGCTGAATTACTGCAGGTAAATTTGTTGGGTAGTAACCTAAACCAATATAGGTTTTATATACTTTATTGAGTTGCGATAATTTATTGATATGCGTAAGGTATTCCTGTTCGCTTAAAGCAGCATCGAGATTTAAGTCGTTTTCTAAGCGTATATTATCAGGAAGAGTTTCAGTAATTAATTGTGCCATACTCTCAACACCAATAGTGTCTAGCATTGTTTTTTGGTCGTCTGAGTTTGGGCCAATATGTCTGAGTGCAAATGAAGTTGTGTCCATTAAAAAGGGATAATTTATTAATTCTGCAAAAGTAATGATTTACCCTTGTCTTTTTTAAGGAACCTACCGCAAAGTTTTTAACCGAAACTTTAGGTTATTAACACATTGCTTACTTTTGTCTAATGCAAGCATTACAACGCTTTTTTAATTTTTACTTAAACAGTAGCATCCATGTTGCTTTGGCTGCTGTTTCATTGGTTTGGATAACACTTATAGAACGGGGTTTAGAAAGGGATATGTCTTTGATGTTTTTTGTGTTTTTTGCCACGGTAACAGGCTACAACTTTGTAAAGTTTTTTGGAGTGGCTAAATTTCATCATCGGAGTTTAGCGGGATGGTTAAAAGTGATACAAGTGTTCTCGTTATTGGCATTTTTAACCATGTGTTATTTTGTTTTTTATCTTGAAGTTGAAAGCTTAATTTTAATTGGAATACTTGGAGTGGTGACTTTTTTTTATGCTATTCCGGTGATGATTCCTAAGCGTTATTTGTTTGATGATTATAAAAACTTACGGCAAATAGGCGGTATTAAAGTTTATGTGATTGCTTTGATTTGGATGTTTGTAAGTGTTTTTTTGCCCGTAGTAAATCAAAAGGAGCCTATTGGTTTAGATCTTATAATTTTAGGACTACAGCGATTTTGTTTTGTGCTTGTTTTAATGCTACCGTTCGAGATAAGAGATTTGAATTATGACAGTTTAAAACTGGCTACAATTCCGCAAAAAATAGGCATAAAAAAAACCAAGATTTTTGGTGGTTTACTTTTATTGGTGTTTCTGGTATTGAATTATTTTAAAGGAGATTTAAAATCAGAAATAGTATTATCTTCAATAATAATTGCTTTTATTACGTTGTTGTTATTAGTGTTTTCAAATAAAGCGCAATCGAAATATTATAGTGCATTTTGGGTGGAAAGTTTACCTCTAACCTGGCTCTTACTTCTGTTGTTGCTTGGCTAACGCGTCATCGAGTTGTTTTTGAAGTTGGTTGCGCTCTTGAGATTTTAAGCACTTAACTTCTGATTTTTGAATTACCTCTGATAATTTTGTGTTTTTAGTTGAATAATTTTTAGATATACGACAATAAAAAAGGCGTAAACCTAATTTTGCACGCTCCCAAGTTGAAGCTTCGCCATATTGTGCTTTATCACATATATGTTTAGCTTCATCACAACTAATAAATAAAAAACTTTTTTTCATTTCTAATGTTCCGTAAAACGGGATTCCATTTTAATTAAACCAATTTTTTTCCATGCATTCAGCTAATGCTGTTCGTGCTCTATGTATAATAACCCATAAGTTAGACGGAGTAATATCTAATTCTTTACAAATAGTTTCAGTATCATAACCTAAAATGGTTTTCATCTTAAAAACATCGGCTTGTTTTTCGGGTAATTTTGCTAAACAATCATAGATGGCATCCCCTAACTCTGTATTTACTAAAGTGTCTTCAGCTGTTTTATCAAAAGTATCAGCGACACGCTCTTCTAACCAATCACCTTCCTCATCTTCGCTGTTGAGGTAACCCATTTTTACTTCAGCTTTACCTTTATTGGAGTTTATTTTCCGGTAGTGATCAATGATTTTACGCTTTAAAATTGAAATAAGCCACGTACGCTCACTAGCTTCACCCTTAAAATTTGCCATAGATTTTAAGCCTGCTAAAAAGGTCTCAGAAATTAAATCTTGAGCCACTACACGATCATTCACACGTGTTATGGTGTAATTGAAGAGGTAATCTGAATACTGTTTTACCCAATTATTAGGGTTGATTTGATGCTTAGGCATTTATTGATTTGGTTACTAAGTCAAAAATAAGTTAAAAAGTTGAGAATATATTTAGTTATACAAGATTACTTATAGCTAGTTATACAAGATTACTTATAGCGTGCTTTAGAGTTTGATGTTCATATGTGAAGCCGTAATCAGTCAATTTTTTAGGAATTACGTTTCTACTTTTTAAAACTAGCTCGGGTTCTTTGCCTATAAGTTTAGCACCAAATTTGATGAGCCATTTAGTTTGTCGTATGCCGAAAGGAACTTTTAGTGCTTTTCTAAGTGTTGCCATTAATTGCACATTGGTGGTTGGTTTGGGTGAAACAATGTTATAAACACCTTTAAGTTTTTTTTCAATTAAAAAATGAATAGCTCTTGCAAAATCCGTTTCATGAATCCAGCTTACCTTTTGTTTACCATGCCACTGTTTTCCTCCTAATCCTAAATTAGCTAATTGCTTTAAAGGAATTAAGGCAACGCCATTTTTTCCTAATACAATAGAAGTTCTTAAGATTATTTTTCTAGTGTTTGGTGTTTGTATAGTATTAAAAGCAGCTTCCCATGATTTGGCAATATTCATTGAAAAGTCGTTGCCAATTTCTCCACTTTCTTCTGTCATTTGCTTATGGTAGGAATCTTTATATATCGTAGAAGTAGACATATTAAGCCCTACTTTTGGCGGGCTCTTGCTTTTCTGAATCGCTTTGCCTAGTAGGTTAGTTGAATCTATACGAGAATCATGAATCCGTTTTTTATTAGCTTCGGTATATCTGCAATCTACAGATTTGCCTGTAAGATTAATGAGTGCATCTGCATCTTCAATTATTTTGCTCCATTGGTCTAGATCTTTTGCATTCCAATAAATATGATTTGGTTTAGTGGGATGACGGGTTAAGATTTTAATGTCATAATCTTCTTTTGAGAAATAATTTTCTAAAACTTGGCCTAAGAAGCCAGTGCCACCTGCTATGATTATCGTTGTCATGGTTAAGATGCTTTAGTGGTTGTAAATACTTGTTTCGATTTCCGTCTTCCTCTAAAAAATAAGTATAGATTTAAGAACAACATTACTCCTAAATAGATGGTGAATCCGCCAATTTTTTTACTCAGTATTTCCATTAGGGTTTGGTAGCTTATAGTTGTGTATGCGCTAGAGTAAATTTTCATGATATACAATGCGAATCCAATATTTATAAGGTAGAATCCAATTTCGAATAATTTATTAGTCGCTAATGCTATTTCTTCTTTGCCTTTAAAAATATCAATCATAAATAATCTTCCGTTTTTAAATAGCATTTTAGAAATGCAAATTGTTAGCAGAATAACGATTGGTAAATAAATGATGTAGCCGATAATGATTTTTGAATTTTCCATAATTTATTGATTTAGAAGTTTTTGTTTGTGAATGTATTTTAAAATTAAAATGTTATTATAGTGCATTATTGCTAGGGCTAAAATGATTCTTCCTAAGGTTAGGCTTAAAGAGTTAATAATATCTGTTACGCTTTCTAAATGTTCCCAATAAGCAATTGTTAAAATGGCGTAGCCGATATTTAATAAGTAATAACCAATTAATAAGAGTTTATTGATGCTGGTGACTAAGGGTTGATTTTGTTGAAATAAATTGAGTAAAAAGACCTCACCATTTTTATAAAATAGCCAGCCGACCTTTAGCATAATGAAACTAATTATAGGTAGATATATTAGATATGTTATGGTGTTGTAAGTCATCTTTTATCTCTGAAATTTAGTTCTTTTTGTTAGTTTTAAACTTTCAGAAAAAATTGAAAGTTTGGTTTAAAAAAATATAAATTTATTTTTTGTGTTCTTGCGTATTAATTTTCAATTGTCTCACGAAGCATCGGTTTAATAATCTTTAATTAAATTTTTAGTTCCGGCTATTTCATCAGTTTCATAACTGATTTTGTTAACCAATTTTGTTTCTGATTTACCATTTTGTTCATCAAGGTATCTAAATCTTGCGTCAGTAGATTTAAAGCTTTAGTTTGCTTTATAAGCTCTTTTGTTTTTTCTGTGCCATCATCTTCGATAGAAGAGACATCTTCTAAAACTTTTATGACAGGTCTTATTTCTCTTCTGCTTCGTTCTTTGGCTATAATACGAGCTAATTCTTGTACATCTTTTTCCGTAGTAAAGAATTCTTTGCGTTCGCCAGACACTAAAACTTTAGTGACAATTGCCCAATCCATTAACTGTCTTAAATTCATACTTGTATTACCACGAGATATTTTAAGCTCCTCCATAATCTCCTCCATAGATAAGGGTTTGGTAGAAATAAAAAGCAAAGCTTGTATTTGTGCCATGGCTTTGTTGATACCCCAAAGTGAGCCCAAACTTCCCCAAGTACTAATAAATTTTTCTTTTGCTTCTTGATATTCCATATGCAAATATATAATAATTTTTAAACTTTCAATAACTATTGAAAGTTTATTTTATTTGATAATGAATATGGTCGTCGTGTCTTACAGCTTGGCAACCGGTAAATCTAATTTTAGATTGTTCATGTAATCCCAATGATTGTATGAGATGAGGTTCAATAAATAGTTTTTCTGTTGTTGGGATGGATAAAAGTTGTTCGATTAATAATCTCGTGTTTTTAGTATCGAGTTTTAAACTATTAATAGTACCAAGCGTAAGATATTTAGTAAAATCATATTGCCAATACCCTTTTTTTAAACAGGTTTCGGATGTGTAATTATGACTGGAATTAGCATATATGCCATAACCAGATACAGATGGTTTTTTGTGAGTAGAATTGCCATCTTTATTTAAATACATCAACGATATATCTATCTTTTTTCCATCATTATGACTTAAGTGCGGTAGCAAAGGAAAACCATTTATAAAAGGAAAGTTGGCATCTAAATAGGTGATGATAATTCCTGATGGAGCTAAAGCATGCGCCGAGTTTTCTAATTCGATTTTTAATTCTGGATGTACGTAATTTCTAAACGCTAATGGGTAAAACCAATTATGAGGTTTTAAATTTTCTTTAAATGTTGGTAGTCTTTCGCGTCCTAAATAAGCTGCAATAGGCGGAATTATAACTAAATTAAAGAGGAGATAAAGTAAAGGGAAAACAATGCGCTTTCCCTTTTTTATTTTATATGAAATAATAATAGCAAGCAACCAGATTAATCCGCCAACTTGAGTGATTGCAGTTAAAACTGAAATTATTAAAAGGTGTCCAATAAGTTTTAATAATTTTAAAAGTACTGAACCCATAAGCTTCTAGTTTTACTTCAATAAACCTGCGCGTCTTAGTAACGCTTCAGGTTGTGGTTCTTGTCCTCTAAACTTTTTATATAAAATCATTGGGTTTTCAGTACCCCCTTGCGATAACACAAAGGTTTTAAATTTGTCTGCAACGGTTTTATTAAAAATTCCTTCTTCTTTAAAGTATTCAAATGCATCGGCATCTAATACTTCGGCCCATTTATAGCTATAATATCCTGAAGAATAGCCACCTTGAAAAATGTGAGAAAAAGAGGTGCTCATACAATTCTCAGCAACATCGGGATATAAACTTGTGTCTCCAAAAGCTTCAACTTCATGAGTTTTTACATCTTTAATATTAGAAGGGTCAACACCATGCCAGGACATGTCTAATAGGCCAAAACTTAATTGACGTAGTGTTTGCATCCCTTCGTGAAATGTAGCAGAAGCTTTAATTTTTTCAATCAATTCCATAGGGATCACTTCGCCAGTTTCATAATGCGTAGCAAAAAGCTCTAAAGCTTCTTTTTCGAAACACCAGTTTTCTAACACCTGACTTGGTAATTCTACAAAGTCCCAATACACACTTGTTCCCGATAAACTAGGGTAGGTGGTGTTGGCTAACATGCCGTGAAGAGCGTGACCAAACTCATGAAATAAGGTGGTGACTTCATTAAACGTTAATAAAGATGGTTTGCTTTTTGTGGGTTTTGTAAAATTACAAACGATAGAAATATGAGGCCTTTCATTGATGCCGTCTTTTATCATTTGTGGTTTGTAAACGGTCATCCATGCACCATTTCGTTTTCCTGCTCTAGGGAAAAAGTCAGCATAGAATATAGATACTAATTCACCTTCGGCATCAGTTACTTTATAAGTTAAAACCTCCTCGTGATATTTGTCGATAGTATCAATTTCTTCAAATTGCAACCCGAATAATTTCTCGGCAACTGTAAAAGCGCCGTTAATAACGTTTTCAAGCTTAAAATAAGGTTTTAATTGCTCATCGTCTAAATCGAATAATTTCTGCTTCAATTTTTCAGAATAATACCCCGAATCCCACTTTTGGAGTTGTTTAATGCCATCTAAATCTTTAGCAAAATCTTCAAGTTTATCAAATTCTTCTTTAGCTGCCGGTTTTGCTTTTTCTAATAATTCATTTAAGAAAGACGTCACTTTTTCTGGCGTTTCTGCCATGCGTTCTTCTAACACAAAATGGGCATGCGTTTTATAGCCTAAAAGTTGCGCGCGATCAAATCTTAATTTAGCAATTTTTAAAACAATTGCTTGGTTGTCTAAGTCGTTATTCTGAAATCCTTTTCTACCAAACGCTTTAGAGAGTTCTTCTCTTAAGGCTCTATTATCCGCGTAAGTCATAAACGGAATATAGCTTGGGTAATCTAAAGTAATCAGCCAGCCGTCTTTGTTTTTACTTTCTGCTAATTGTTTAGCAGCTTCTTTAGCGCCTTCTGGCAACCCTGAAAGGTCGTCTTCATTGGTGAGGTGCATTTCAAAAGCATTAGTTTCAGCTAAAACATGCTCGCCAAACTTTAACTTTAATTGACTTAATTCTTTATCAATAGCGCGTAATTTTTCCTTTTTGTCATTTGGTAAATTGGCACCATTTCTTGAGAATCCTTTATATTTTTTTTCTAGAAGCGTTTCTTGTTCAGTGGTTAACTCTAAGTCAGATTTAGAATCGTAAACGGCCTTTACACGTTTAAATAATGCCTCGTTTAATGTAATATCATTACTTAATTCTGAAAGCATAGGAGAAACGTCTTGAGCGATTTTCTGAATCTCATCATTAGTTTCAGCAGAATTTAAATTAAAGAAGATACTAGAAATACGGTCTAATTCTTCACCAGAATAGTCTAGTGCTTCAATCGTGTTTTTAAAAGTAGGAGATTCGTTATTTGCTGTTATAGTGTCAATTTCAGCTTTGGCTTTCTCAATTGCTGCTTTAAAAGCAGGCATATAATCGGCATTATTTAAGCTTGAAAAAGGTGCTGTGTTATAAGTTGTGTTGAACGTTTTATTTAAAATGGTCATTAATTGTAGTTTTTAAATTAATCGTTTGATTATCTTAATTTTAACTTTTGTTTGTGATAGTCTAAACTGAGATTAGCTGTATATTTGCAGCCTTAAAATTTTACATGGTAAAACATGTAAATTTAAGTTGATTAATAGCTAGAAAGCCTTGACGTAAGTTGAGGCTTTTTTTTAAAGATTTTTAGCAGATTCGATAACCTTAGTTTTTAGGCCTTCTTTGTAAACCATTATTTTGTCTAAAACACATTGGTCTGCGCTACCTAAAATCTGAGCCGCTAAAATTCCTGCGTTTTTTGCGCCATTTAAAGCTACAGTTGCTACCGGAACTCCGCCAGGCATTTGTAAAATAGACAATACTGAGTCCCAGCCATCTATAGAATTGCTACTTTTAACAGGAACCCCAATAACTGGTAAAGGCGACATTGATGCTACCATTCCAGGTAAATGTGCTGCGCCTCCTGCACCTGCAATAATAACTTTAATGTCCTTTTTGTGGGCGTTTTTGCTGAACTCAAATAGTTTCTCAGGTGTTCTGTGTGCAGAAACAATATCGACTTCAATTTCAATATCAAATCCGTTTAAAATATCTATAGCGTCTTGCATTACTGGCATGTCGCTTTTGCTTCCCATGATGATGGCTACTTTACTCATATTGATATGAATTCTTTTTGTTTTTTAATATGTTTAATTTTTAAATGTCCTAGACTTTAGAATATTTTTACTATTCTTGAATAAAACACGTTTAATTGGCTTTTTAAGCTGTTAACTAATATTAAGTAAAAAATTATGAACCTTGCTTCTAACCCAAGAGACTTTAATAAATGTCACTACAGTTCCTTTCTACTATAGAACGAGAACTTGCATTAACTCATTCACTAATAACTTCGATAGTTTCTTTTACTTTCTCTGCAATCTTCCGAGCCACAGCAATGTCTTTATTTACTATGGTTACATGACCCATTTTTCTGAAGGGTCTGGTTTGTTTTTTACCATAAATGTGCGGTGTTACGCCATCCATAGCTAGGATGTTTTCAATGTTTTTATAGACCACATTACCTGTGTGATTTTCAGCACCAACAAGGTTAACCATTACGCCAGCAACTTTACTTTCGGTGTTGCCAAGTGGTAAACCTAAAACACATCTTATTTGCTGCTCAAACTGAGAGGTGTAACTTGCTTCAATACTATAATGGCCAGAGTTATGAGTTCTTGGGGCCACTTCGTTAACTAATATCTCATCGTTTTCAGTTTGAAACATTTCAACAGCTAATAAGCCAACATGTTCAAAAGCTGCAGCAGTTTTTAAGGCAACGGCTTCTGCTTTTTTAGCAATCTCATCCGGAATTCGTGCAGGACAAATTACATATTCTACTTGGTTGGCTTCAGGATGAAACTCCATCTCTACCACAGGATATGTCTTTAAATCGCCTTTTTCGTTTCGGGCGACAATCACAGCTAATTCATTTTTAAACGGAATCAGTTTTTCGGTGATGCATTCTACATTTGGTAAGTCTTCTAAATCAGATACCTTTCTTACCACTTTAACACCTGTGCCATCGTAGCCAAATCGTGTGCTTTTCCAAACAAAAGGGTAGCTTAATCCTCCATTGTCAACAGCTTCATCAATTTCTGAGGTGTATGCAAATCTTGAAAATTCAGCAGTGGGAATATTTTGGTCACGATAAAATAATTTCTGAGTCGCTTTATTTTGAATGATTCGTAGTGTTTTAGAAGAAGGGAATACTTTTACGCCTTCCTTTTCTAAAGTTTCTAAAGCATCAACATTAATGTTTTCAATTTCAAAAGTTAGCACATCAACTTTTTTTCCAAAGTCAACAACGGTTTGGTAATCTAACAAGTCACCCACGGTAAATTCATCACAAGCTAATCGCGATGGTGCTTCTGCACTGGGATCTATAACACAAGTGTAAATATCAAATTTACGAGTGTTATATAATAACATTTTGCCAAGTTGGCCTCCACCAAGAATGCCGAGCTTAAAACTGGAAGAAAAATAGTTCATGTTTACGTTCCACAAAAGTGGAAATCTTTTAAAAGATTCAACTTAATTTCTAGCAAAAATAAGCTAAAAATGAGACATACTTCTAAATTCGTAATTCAAAAATCCCTTAAACAGCATACAAATATGTATCTTTGCCACTCTAAAATAATAAGAACATGATTAAGCTTCATGATTTATACTTTAAACCCTTTATTTCAGAACGCGAAATAGATGCCGCCATACAAAAAATGGTCGATGGTGTTGTTGCTGATTTAGGTGACGAAGTACCGGTTTTTATTGGGATTTTGAATGGGTCATTTATGATAGTGAGTGATTTTGTGAAGAAATATCCAAAATCATGTGAGGTAACCTTTATCAAATTGGCTTCTTATGAAGGCGTGAAATCTACGGAGGATATTCAACGTTTAATTGGATTAACCCAAGATCTTACCGGTAGAACGGTTGTTATTTTAGAAGATATTATCGATTCTGGGAATACATTAGAAGAAGTACATCGTATTTTTGAAAATGAAAATGTAAAACAGTTGCTCATTGCAACCTTGTTTTACAAGCCCGAAGCTTATAATAAAGACTTTAAACTCCATTACGTTGGTATAGAAATTCCTAATAAATTTATTGTAGGCTACGGCTTAGATTATAACGGATTAGGAAGAGATTTACCAGAAGTATATCAATTAAAAACCACTCAACACATGACAAACATAGTGCTATTTGGCCCTCCAGGTGCAGGAAAAGGAACACAAGCTAATTTCTTAAAGGAAAAATACGATTTAATTCACATCTCTACAGGTGACGTTTTTAGGTTTAATATTAAAAACGAAACCGCTTTAGGTATGTTAGCCAAGTCTTATATGGACAAAGGCGAATTGGTTCCTGATCAAGTCACTATTGATATGTTGAATAAGGAAGTTGAAAAAAACGCAGATGCTAAAGGGTTTATTTTTGACGGTTTTCCAAGAACTAATGCACAAGCAAAAGCATTAGACGAATTAATGGATAGTAAAGATTCTCAGATTGATGCCATGGTTGCTCTAGAAGTTGATGATGAGGTTTTAGTAAAACGTTTATTAGAACGTGGCAAAACGAGCGGAAGAGCAGATGATGCTGATGAAAGTATTATTAGAAACCGTATTAAAGAATATTATAGCAAAACAGCGATTCTTAAAGATTACTACGCTACACAAGATAAATACTTTGGTGTTGATGGTGTTGGTAGTATTGAAGACATTACGGTGCGTTTGAGTGCAGTAATTGATAAGCTCTAAATTTCTGCGTCCACATGTGGCCATAACTTTTCGGAGTCTTAAAGCAGAAATTTAATAAAATTTAAGTTAAACATTTTGAAATTCGGAATAATTTGAATTTCAATTAATAAGATTTCCACTTTTGTGGGAAATAAATATGACAGAAGGCAATTTCGTTGATTATGTAAAAATGCACGTTTCTTCAGGAAATGGAGGAAAAGGTTCTACGCATTTACATCGCGAAAAATATATCGCTAAAGGCGGACCAGATGGTGGCGATGGAGGTCGTGGTGGCCATGTGATTTTACGAGGGAACTCTAATCTTTGGACCTTAATTCATTTAAAGTTTAAACGCCACATTAGAGCAGGCCATGGTGCACATGGAAGTTCTGGTAGAAGTACAGGAGCTGATGGTGAAGATATGTATGTAGAAGTACCTTTAGGCACTGTAGTTCGGGATTCTGAAACCAATAAGATTCTATTTGAAATTACTGAAGACGGCGAAGAAAAAATTGTTGCCGAAGGTGGTATGGGTGGCCGTGGAAACTGGCATTTTAAAAGTTCAGTAAATCAAACCCCACGCTATGCACAACCAGGTATCCCATTAGAAGAATTAGATATTACTTTAGAACTTAAAGTCTTAGCTGATGTTGGTTTGGTAGGATTCCCAAATGCGGGTAAATCGACTTTACTGTCTGTTTTAACGTCTGCAAAACCTAAAATTGCAGATTATGAGTTTACCACTTTAAAACCTAATTTAGGGATTGTTGAGCATCGTGACTACCAGTCGTTTGTTATGGCAGATATTCCTGGTATTATTGAAGGTGCTGCAGAAGGCAAAGGTTTAGGCTATTACTTTTTAAGGCATATTGAACGAAACTCAATTCTCTTATTTTTAATTCCTGCAGATGCTAAAGATATCGTTGAGCAATACGAAATCTTAGAAGATGAATTAAGACGTTACAATCCCGAGATGTTGGATAAGGAACGTTTTGTTTGTATCTCTAAATCTGATATGCTAGATGATGAATTAAAATCTGAGATGTCTAAAATTCTCGATAAAGATTTAAACGCGAATTACTTATTTATATCTTCTGTAGCCCAACAAGGCTTAACAGAATTAAAGGATAAACTTTGGAAGATGTTGAATGATTAAAACGTTGTTTTAATATGAAAGCATACCTCAAGAATCTAGTAGAACTCAACGGGTCAAAACAGAGTAAACGTTTTGCCTACTTTATTCAGGCTTTAATCATATTATCAGTAATTACATTCTCTATTGAAACCTTACCAGATTTAAAACCACAAACACGAGTGGTATTAAAAGCTATTGAAGCCTTTTGTGTAATAGTTTTTACATTCGAGTACATCGCTAGAATTTATGTAGCAAGTAGTAAACAAAAGTTTATATTTAGTTTTTTTGGTATTGTTGATTTCTTAGCTATTCTTCCGTTTTACCTCTCTTTTGGAATTGATTTACGTTCATTACGATTATTACGAATGTTCCGTTTGTTTAGGTTGTTTAAGTTAGTACGCTATAATAAGGCCATGCGTCATTTTGGGAATGCTATGAAACTAGCAAAAGAGCAAATCATACTCTTTATGATTATTACAATCATGCTCATTTACTTTACTGCTGTTGGTATTTATTATTTTGAAAATGAAGCACAACCAGAACACTTCTCTTCCATATTCTCAAGCCTTTGGTGGTCTATTGTTACCTTAACAACCGTTGGGTATGGTGACGTGTATCCAATCACTGTAGGTGGTAGAATATTTACTTTCTTTATGTTATTAATTGGCTTGGGTGTTGTGGCGATTCCAACAGGTATTATTTCGTCATCCTTGACTAAAGCTGTTGAGGAGCCTGATGATGAAGCCTAAGTATTAGACGAATACATTAACATTTAATTAGTGTAACATTTCGACAATAATGCTTGTTTTTTCATACTTTTAAATAAAAAAGATGAAGAATTTAAAATTCCTTTTTGTACTATTTCTCTTCACATCTTGTGGAAGTGCCGTTTACTATGACTATGAATCGGCAACCAACTTTAACGATTATAAAAGCTACAATTATTTTGATGGAATGAAAACAGGCTTAAGCGAATTAGATACCAAGCGCTTAATGAAAGCTATGGATGCTAAGCTTAGCACAATGGGTTTAACAAAGTCTGAAAATCCTGATTTTTATATCGATATTATAAGTCGAGATATTCAAAGTAGAACCAATAGTAATGTAGGTGTTGGCGTTGGTGGTGGTGGAAGAGGTTTTGGTGGTGTTTCAGTTGGAATTCCTGTTGGTCAAAATAAGTTAACACGAGAAATTATTATAGAATTTGTTGATGAGACAAAAACAGGTATGTTTTGGCAAGCCGTAAGTGAAAATAAATACAGTGCTAATGCAACTCCAGAAAAACGTGAAGAACAGTTTGTAACCATTGTAGAGAAAGTCTTTTCAGCCTACCCTCCAGAAAAACAGTAATCGTTTAAGTTTAATTTTTTACTAATTTTTTACTAGCAATTAAGACATTGTTTGAATAGAAGTTTGTCATGTACACACCTTGACTTAAGGTGCTAATGTCTATTGAGGTTTCTTGGTTATTAGTTAATTGAACCGATTTTACTAGTTTTCCATCTAAACTGACAATGTTAACATTCAGTGCTTTATTCAACTTGTTATCTAAACTGATATTGACGGTTGATTGTGCAGGATTAGGAAACATAGTTAAACTAATGTTATTGGCTTCAATATCTTCAATTCCTAATGCATTATCTATAGTCCACGTTACCGTAGAGACATGAATCGTTTCATGATTATCGATGTCAATTAAAGGGGTGGCGTCATGTACTACAACCGTTAGGTTATTAGTGCCGTCAATTAAATCGTTGGCTTCAATTTCAACTGTATTAATATTGCTAGCAAAATCATCACCGTTGAGTGTCCAAGAACTCTCTATGGTGTTTGATGGTAATGTTTCAATAGTGTTTATTTGAAAATTTAAAGGGGAACTTGTCGCGTCAACAGAAGTTTCACTAGGTGTGTAAGCATCAATTGGTGATACTAAATCATGGATTTTTTCAATAATACCTTCTTTACAAACCGAACAGAAATCATAGCCCAGATAACGCATTTTACAACTTTGATGAGGTCGATTCCATGTAGAAGCTGTTCCAGAATCTGCGTAAGGATAAATGCCAATATTGTTAGTGCCAACCCAGTTTTTCCATCTTACTAATGTAGGGTCAGTTTCTTGCGTCATATTTATCGCTTCAGCGGCCAAAACATCTCCGGGATAGTATTCATCTTTTAAATCTACAAAGGAGTGTCCCAATTCGTGAATAGCAATTTCTCCAGCATCTTCACCTGTTGAAGCCATTGGAAACTGGCCTCCACTTCCTCCATAATAGGGAGAATTTACTAGAATAAAAGCTTGGTCGAATAAGGGAAAGTTATTTGCCAATACGGTATTAATTAAAGCAGTATTAGAAGTAAATAACAGCCTATGGATGTCAAAACTATCGTAAGCTGTTCCAAAGTAATTGTCAACAGTTATAGTGGGAACTGTTGGCGTTGGTTCATCGATAGCTGTTCCTGGATGTGTAGCTCCACTTTCATTAGAAGGGACTTTTATGATATAGACATTAAAGTAATTTTCATAGTTTGAAAATGGGGCTTGTGAAAACATAGCATTCATAAAATTTGTAGCGTCTGTTTCAAATATGTCTAATTCACTTTCTTGATAGCCATCACCTAATATAACCAGGTTAATACGTTTATCGTCGTCACCAGAAGTTTTGATCGCCTGTACGTCAAAAGTTTGAGAAATAATGATTTGAAAATTGCAAAAAATAAGTGTAAAGAGTAAAAGTTTTTTCATGATTATTGAATTTCAGTAAGGCAATGTTTTAGGGTTCCGGTTGCGGTTATCTCGTTTATTTGAATGTATTGGGCATGAGGATGTAACTGTAATTTTAAAGAAAATTCAGCACGATCAACATCTAATATTTTTTTTTCAAGATTTCCGGAATCATTTACAAACTCAATAATTTTTTTTAAGGGATTATTTACAGGGTGTTTTTCAATTACGTTATAGTCTTTGTCTAATACTAAGCATTCTAAGTCTTCCAAGTTTGGCTTTTGCCCTTTTTTTATACGTCCTTTTAATTGGCCATCAGTTGTAATCTGATTGATAAGTGTAACAGATTTTTTGTCGTTTATTTTTTCAATTTCAAAATTTAAAAAAAGGAGTTTTGGTTGTGCTTCTATAGCCGATTCCGCTGTTTGTGTTTGCTGTTTGCTCGCGCAGGAAAGTAAGCCTATAAAAAGGAGTAGTGCAAAAGTAACTCTTGCAATTTTTATCGAATACATGTTGATTATTTATGAGACTATAAATTTAAGTAATATTAAGTTGATATAAAAATTAATAAAACGCATGATTTAAGTCTTATATGGTTTTTTTAAAGAGTTTATTTAAGTAAAACATAACATTCTAAAATTCGGGATTCTATTCTTGTTTTGTAAATTTGATTGAAACCAAAAAAAAGAAAAAATTATGCAAGACTTAAAAGGAAAAGTAGCCTTAATTACAGGTGGTACAAAAGGTATTGGTTTTGGTGTAGCAGAAGCTTTGCTTAACCAAGGTTTAAAAGTAGTGATTACAAGTCGTGATAAAGATGCCGCTAATGAAGCTGCAGAAACCCTAGCATCTAAAACTAATGCTTCAGGTTCAATTATTGGCGTAAAAGCAGATGTTAGACAATTGGAGAGTCAAGAAGAAGCGGTGAAGCAGACGCTGAGTACTTTTGGGCAATTAGACATTGTTATTGCTAATGCTGGACTTGGACATTTTGGAAGTATTGAAGATTTGACTGTAGAGCAATGGAATGCGATGATAGACACCAATCTTACAGGAGCTTTCAACTCTATAAAAGCAAGTGTTGCTGCGCTTAAGGAATCTAAAGGGTACTATATTACAATTTCAAGTTTGGCTGGTGCGAATTTCTTTGCTGGCGGTTCTGCTTATAATGCGAGTAAATTTGGCGTAACCGGATTTACACAAGCCGTGATGTTAGATTTAAGACAATATGGTGTAAAGGTAAGTACCATAATGCCGGGTTCGGTGTCTACACACTTTAATGGCAATACACCAAGTGATGAACAAGCGTGGAAAATTCAGATTGAAGATATTGGAGAATTAGTTATCGATTTGTTGCAGATGAATCCAAGAACTTTACCAAGTAAAATTGAGGTGCGTCCAACAACACCGCCAAGTAAATAAAAGTTAGATTTCCCTAAATAAAAAAGGCTTCCAGAATTCTGGAAGCCTTTTTGTAATTAAGAATTATCCGTTAAGAATTAAACCTTAAGTTTTAATATTCTCGTTTTCTTTTTTCTTTTACCTGTTAAAATAACCGTTTGATTATCGAGGTTAGCATTACCATTATTTACTTTATAATATACTTTAGATTCTTTATCATCAATTAATTTTTTAAAGTCAATATTTCCTTCCTGATTAATTGTTATGACATAAAGGTTAGATTTTTTAGCCTTAGTTTGTCTAAATGCAATTCTGTTTTCACTTAATTTCTTTATTCTATCAGAGCAATTAATAAAAAAGTACGATGTGTCTCCAACAGGTAGAGAGGTGTAAGAGCTATTACTAAAACCGGTTTGTGCTTTGTTGATGTTTCTGGCCCACTTTAAATTTCCTTCTTGATCTAATCTTAGACTTATAATATCATCAAAATGATAGATGTTATAAGTTCTCATACCACCATTAGCATCCATCGATGTGTGTGTAGTAATATAAAATTCTTCGGCATTGATAATAACATCACCATCAGCCATCATATGTACACTTTTAAAATCGATATTATTGACTCCTTTTTTCGATTTTCTTTCTTTTTTACCTTCTCTGTTTCCATACTTATCGGTCATGAATTCTTCTGAAAAAGGGGTGAATTTTTCTTTATTCATCTCAAGGGATTCTGGATTGAGATTAAATAAACACACACCGTTAAAGCGACCTTCATCTTTTTTGCCATAAAAGCCAACACAAGCTAAACGACCTTCGGTTTTTACAAGTTCTAGAGAAGATATAAATTTGTCTTCATGTTTAAAGCTTGTCATGCTTTGTCCATCAGCATCAACTTTATAAAGTTCAAAATGGTAATTAGCTTTTCCTTTTTTCTTAGATTTTCTAGATTCATTTTCAAAAGACTTACCTAAAAAATAAACGGTACCGTCAGTATCATCAACATCAATACTATTGTAATCAAAGTACTTGTCTTTGATATCTTTTTGTATTAATTGCTCATATATTTTTTCGAAATCAGTATTAAACACAAAAACTTTATGAGTTTCCATGTCCTTATTTTTGATGTCAAAATTTATAACAAAATATTTATTTGTACTAGATAATACCACTTCTCCCATGTGATTTCCGTCTAACTGAGAAAAATTATTTATAAAGAAAGGAAATACTACAACACCGAAATATTTTTTAATGTTGTCTTCAGAGAAAGCTATAATCTCTTTTTTGTTAAATTTTAAATCTTTAAGGTTAGCTGATAAAGCATTAAATACAATTTTATCGGCTTTTTTATCATGATCGTATTCAATGAGGTGTAACTGATTGTCTTTAATAAAAGCATTTTTAATATGGTTGTTATCCACATCAAATTCTACTTCTTTTAAAAGCTTTAAATTAGAATCAAAATGCTGAATGTAATACCCTTTTAATTTTGGGATTAATCCACCTAAATAAGACCTAATAGTAATAAGTCCGCCAGCATCATCCTCTAACGAAAAAACTAAAGAACTGTGTTTCTTTGAATCCTTAAAGATGTCACTTTTTATCATGGATACCTCTTGGGTATAACTTATAAAGCTGACAAATAATAAAGCAATAAAAGTAATTTTTTTCATGTGTATATTTGGTTTTGAGAACAATATAGAAAACTTAATTAGTTATTGCTTGTTTTCTTAAATATAAGATATTAAATAATTGATTTTTATTGCTTAACTTGAATTCTGACCCCTTCACTATGGCTACTAAATTCTGGTGCGTACATACTTTGAATAGTGCTAATGCCATTACTCATATCGCCAGCATTATTTACGCGTAAATCGTATTCAAATACATAAACCCCTTTTGGTAAATAATCCATAAAGAAGTTAGTAGCGGCATCTTTTGTGCTTTCGTAATAACCCAATCCATCTTGCCATTTGTATTGCGATAGTACATTTATAGGCTCTAAACCAGCGGCACGCATATCTTTAAGATGTACAAATTCCATAGTTCTATCGGTTCTTAATTCAATCCGAACTCTAACTAAATCACCAACTTTTAATTTACTAGTTGAAGTAATTTCCGTGATTTCTTCACCTTTACCAGTATTCGATTTTAAGAATAATTTCTTACTTAACTTTAAAGGGGTTTCTGCTGAAGTGATTTTGTCTAAATCTTCAAAATATTGCCAGTATAAAGCGCCCCAAGCAATGCCTTCACCTTTTTTAGTAATCGTTACATTGGCTTGTTCTGGTTTAATTTCAGAACCACACCATGACGTTTTATAATAACCCGTTCCAGCTTCTATTTTTACGTCTTCTAATGTTGAAGGTGAAATCGTTTCATTTCCTACTTTAACGTCCACTTGCTCTGTGACGCTTAGCCAATCACTTCCTTGCAATAATAAAGCATAAACGGCTTCGGTAGTCGCTTTAGTGGTTTTCCAACGGTTGGTTTGTTTATTTTTTAGTAACCAGATTTTTAGGTTGTCTACTGTTTCTAGATTCTTTGCTTCACTCTGAATAACCGTGCCAACTTCCGAAAATACTTCCACCATTAAGGCTTGGGTTTCAATGGGTGCTTGGTACCAATGCCATGAGTTGCTGTTGTCTTTCCAGTACATACCCAATTCATCAGACGTAATACTGTTTTCTTTCAAAGACTTAACAATTTTACCAGCAGTTTTGGTATCGTTTATTCGATTCATCGTTAAAGCCATTAAACCTTTTGAATATAATGAACGTTTTAACCAATACTTTTGAATTTGAGTTTGGTAATACTCCATGATGTCTTGCACTTCTTTTGAAGGCGACATTTCAGGGAAAAAGCTTCGGGTGTATAAATAATGCAATTGCGTATGCGATAAATGGTCTTTGCTTAAGTCGGCATCTTTATCATATTTTCTAATGTCTTTGTATTCTTGAACAAATTGGGTGTCTAAATAGTTTAGGGCGTTTTTAATTAGAGACTTCTCGACTGCGCTCGAAGTGACATTTAGTTGCTTGAGATGCCCGAAACCTGCAATAATATGTTGCGTGATAAAACGATTATCACGTCCGCCATTAAACCAAGGCCAAGCTCCAGAACTGTGCTGATTGGTCTTAAGTTTTCTTAAAGCCGATTGTAATTCGTTAGTCATCTTATTCAAATCGAATAATAAGGCAATGCGTTTTTTTTGTTCGGTTTCCGACTGTGCATCACGTAGCCAAGGGGTTTCTTGAATCAGTAAGGATTTCAATTCTTGGTTCTTTTCTAAATTAGAAAGTAATGCATCTGTCGATTTCCATTGGTTAAAAACAGCTTCAATTCTCGGATTCGAGGTTACAATATGTTGTGCTAAAGCATTCGCATAGTAGCGTGAAAACGTTTGCTCATTACATTCATAAGGATATTCCATTAAGTAAGGCAATGCTTGTACGGCATACCAGGCCGGATTAGATGTCATCTCTAAAGTTAACTTATGATTGGTAAGCGTTGTTGAAGTTTGATTTTTCAACTTGTCTAATGTGAATGTTTTAGTTTCGTTAGAAGGCACCCACATTGGAAGCGTTTCGGTAACCATCATTCTGTTAGATAAAACAGGTAGGGCATTTTGTTCGCCGTCGCTAAAGTCTCCTGCTTTAGCAATCACTTTATATTGTACAGTTTGAATGTTTTTTGGAATATTCAAACTCCAAGAGACTTGTGTATTACCATTCTCATCAACAATAAAATTGGATGTGTTATTCGAATTTGAAAGTTTTGTATCAATCGGTTTACCTGTCATAGCATCGGTCAAAATTAATTGTGCAATACCCGATAATTCCTGCTCTGTAAGATTCGCAATTTTGGCACTGATGCTAATTTTATCACCTTCTCTTAAAAAACGTGGGGTGTTAGGTATCACCATCAGTTCTTTTTGAGTCACCGCTTCTAATTGCATTACGGTACTTTCTAAAGTTTTAGTATGTGCTAATAATTGTAATTTCCATTTCGTTAAGGCTTCTGGTGCTTTAAAGTTGAAGCTGACATTACCGTCTTCGTCAGTTTGTAATTGAGGAAAAAAGAAAGCGGTTTCGTTGAGGTTTTCTCTAATTTTTATAGTTTCACTATTGAGAGAAGCGTTATTTGTTTTAATGACAACGACTCCACCAGCACCTCTATTTCCGTAAAGTGAAGTTGCTGCCGCTCCTTTTAAAACATTCATGTTTATAATATCACTTTCATTCAGGCTTCGAAATGTATTTTCATCAACAGGTACGCCATCTACAATATATAAAGGACTTGTATGATTACCTGTTGAGTTTCGACCTCTAATTAGTATCGTAGCATCTTGGCCAGGTTCTCCTGGTCCATGAGCTATATTTACGCCAGCTGCTTGTCCGGATAGGACTTCGTCTACTGTTGTTGTAGCGATTTCTTCTCTTGTTTCTAAAGTATCTGTTGATGATGCAAGTCTTTTTCTTTTAGCATATTGGTAATGATTATTCCCAATATAAAATCCAAACCAATTTAATTCATCACGTCTTTGGCTCGGGTAATAGCTAGATATGTTAAAATTATGGAACACTCTAAAATTAGTGGTCCCAAAACTTTGTCTCGAATTTTTATGGATTTGTCCATAATACACAGGATTATTAATGGGGTTAAAATTCCAATTGTGAGATTTAAATTCGTCTAAAGAGGCATCGTACATACTAGCTAATAATTCTGCAGCTACTTTATCGCCTTTAGGACCTTTAATTTTAAAACGCCACATTTCATCTTGTCCTGGTTGCATTTTATCTCTAAATGTTGTGGTTTCAATTTCTAAATCGGTTTTAGGATAAGGAACATTCACGTTAAGACTTTGCGATTTAAATGTATTGAAAGCAGCAAATGAGGTGTGAATTGTAAAACCTCCCTTATCGCTTTCTAGAACAGGAATGCTAATTGTCTGTTTAGAATTGTTCAGTACAACCAATTGTGTCATTATAATGGTATTGTCCTTTTCAATTTCAACGGTGACGGTTATGTTTTCTGCAGCAGAACCCAAAGTCAGTTTTGCCATAGAATTGGTATCATAACTTGTTTGGTCTAATTGCGCTTTGTATAATTGGTTATCTGCAACTGTTATGTCTTTATCACTAAACAGTAAAGTAAAGACTTGGTCTTTTACGGTTTGCCCAAATTTATCTTCGGTTGCTGCAACCATAATATATTGTCCAGATTCCCATTTGTGAAGTTTTTTTAAGGAAATGGTTTTTTCTTTTTCGGTATCAAATTTTGTGCTAAATATTGTCTCGCCTTTTTCCCAATGGGTCAATTGGTCTTCGTTATTGTAAGGTTCATGAGGGAATAGCTGTTTAAATTCTTCTTTAGAAAGGTTTTGGTAATCTGGTGCTTGCCAAGGTCTGCTTCTTAAAACACGATCAGGAGCCTTTAGCTTGTAGATTTTTATTTCGCCTTTTGCTGGAACGAATTCACCATTAAGATTTTGAGTTGTTAAGGTGACTTCTATTTCTTTTTTTTCTTTGTCAATTTGCTGAGGAGCACCGATGCTGAGTGTCATGGCATGATAACCAACATTAACAATGGTAGATGTAGAGCGTGTTTCACCATTTAAATCAGTAATATCTGCTGTGATTTCATAATTAAAAACAGGAAGGTTATCTTTAGAAACACCTTCAACTGGCAGGGCTTTAAAGGTAATTTTAAATTCACCTTTAGCATTCGTCTTAGTCTCTCCAAAGCTGATTTCTTGTGCATTTGTATCAGAATATGGTCTTCTCCAATAATACCAACGAGGTAAACGTACATTTCGTTTGACGCGATAAACCACTTTAGCATCCGTGATATTACTACCAGCAAAAGCAATGGCAGTTCCTTTTACAGTAATGCTGTCATTTATTTTAAAGGTTTCGGTAATCGGTTGAAATTCGGGTTTGAATTTTGGGCGTTTATATTCTTCAACAGAAATAGAGGTGTAGGTCGTATTGTTAGAAAATAGTTCAATAGTGTAATTACCAGTTAAACCATTATTTGGTAATATGAATTCGCCATGTATAGAACCAAATGCATTGGTTTGTAATGAGAGTTCACTTACTACTTCGCCGTTAACATTTTTCAATCTTATTTTAGCCGCTTCATCTGCTGAAACTTCCGTTTTTCCATTTTTAGATTTAGTGGCGATGCCTTTAAAGTAAACCGTTTGTCCAGGTCTGTAAATGCTTCGGTCGGTAAATAAAAAGTTCCGATATTGGGTGTCTTTGTTTTTGTTTTGAACGTAAGAACGGTTAATATAATAGTTGCCAAAATATCCGATGTCGTCTTTAGAACTGACTTTTATCTGAACGTTTCTATAATAATTTTTATCTTTTTTAAATTCAAATTTTCCAAAGCGGTCTGTTGTAAGTGATTTGGTAAATTGTTTATTCTTATAATTTTTATATGATAATTCTACTTTGGTATGACTTAATGGTTTTCCATGATGTCTATTGATAACTTGATAAAATTGCGTGTCACCTTCGGTACTTTCTACCAAGGCTAAATTAGTAACTTGAATATGTGCCGTTGCAAAAACAGCATAATCAGCATCAGTATCTGCTTTAACAATATACAATCCATTTACCAAATTAGGAATTACAATTTCTGAGCTGTGATTCTGGTAATCACCTTCTGATTTTAATGCGCTTGAAAATGTTTTAACAGGATTCAAGTTTTTAAAAAATGTTTCCTTTTCGTCTTCTCTGTAAATATGATTAAAGCGTTCTAAATCCTTTTGAGAAACCTTATATATATTGAAATTTAAGTGTTCTAAATTTTTATAGTTGACTAATAATTTAGAAGGCGAATTAATGCCAATAAATTCTTCAGTTTGTAAACGTAAATTGGGCTGTTGAATTTGCTCAATTAAAACCGTACATTTTTGAGCGCCTATGCTTTTAGGGAATTTTAAAATTGCCGAATTACAAAGTGCGATGGCCTTTTTTAATTTCCAACGGTTTTCAGTGTTGAGGTTGTTGTCTTCAAGATTTGTGTCATAAAAATCGCCTTGCTTTTTATAGATGGCAGCAATTTCATAATCATATAAAGCAGATAAATCTGAAGAACTTAATTGGTCTGATTTTGACTTTAATGTATTTAGAAGTTTGTTATCTACTTCTGAAAATGTAGCATGTTGAGCAACAAAATTTAAGCGCTCAATGTCCACAGTTACAAAAGCTTTTGAAACTTGATTTTTACGATGAAACTTTAATAGGTTTTGATAAATTTTTAGGGCATTTCGTTGAAGTGATAAGGTGTCTTTTGATGCTAAATCAGCATTAATAAAAATTTCGCTATCGGCAATAAAATGATTGTTGTTAATAGTAAACTTGTAAGCGGGTTGCGTGATGCTATTTTCGTCTGTTTTATAAAATGTTAAGGCATTATGACTTAATAAATCATATAAGGTTGGGCGATAATCTTTAGAGTTTTCTTGTTCATTTAAGAGTAAGGTATAATCGCTTAATAATTCTTGCTGTAACAAAGGTGCGTTCTGAAGCGAGCATTGAAAATGGGTGTGGACCTCATTAAATAAAGTCTGTAAATCCCAAGTTCTAAAATCATCGCTTACTTTTTCAGAGGTTTTGGTTCTGTTGTAAAATTGATAACGATTCTGCTGAAAATACTGCCAATACATAGTGGCTAGCATGTTTTCTAGTAGCTGCTTGGTAACTATGTCTTCCGTGGATTCGATTTCGATTTTAAATCGATTTACAATATTGAGTTGCGCATCTTCTTCAAGAATTAGCATGTACTTGCTAATATGCAATAATGCTTTAATCTGTTGCTGTTTATTACCCTCTTTATCTGCTTTTTGGTAAATGGTTTCTACGAGTTCAGAGGCACTTTTGGTAAGTCCTTCGTTTTCGAGTTTAGTGACCTCTTTCCATTGATTTTCAAAATCATTTTGGGCATTAGAGAAAGAAGCAAAGCAGATGAGCATAAGTATAGCGATATAGTTTTT
Source organism: Winogradskyella vidalii (assembly GCF_013403955.1). Classification (GTDB taxonomy): domain Bacteria; phylum Bacteroidota; class Bacteroidia; order Flavobacteriales; family Flavobacteriaceae; genus Winogradskyella; species Winogradskyella vidalii. The sequence continues at coordinate 66,317 of NZ_JABFDG010000009.1, forward strand.
CATAAAATTATTTTTCAACAAAATACATTCAAATTGTATTCCAAAAATAGTGCTAATGAGTTATTGTCTCATTTAGATGAGTGAAGTTAACAATTCGTCAAGGATTGTAAGCGATATTATATTGTATTTTCGCATAAAGTAACCTTTTGTTTTATGTATAAATTTTTGTTTGTTTTATTACTTACGATTTCTGGTTTTTCTCAAACATCTGTTGAGAACGCTGAGGCGTTTATCGCGAAAAAAGAATTTGTAAAAGCACAAAACGAAATAACGACGTTCTTGGAGTCTAATCCTAATAATCTAAAAGCTATAGAACTCTTAGGTGATGCGTATGGCTATCAAGAAAAATGGGATGAAGCCATCGTTCAATATCAAATTTTAAAACAAAAACGACCTAATAATGCCAATTATCACTATAAATATGGTGGTGCTTTAGGGATGAAAGCCTTAAGTATCAATAAGATTAAAGCGCTTGGAATTATTGGTGATGTTAAGGAATCGTTCCATAAAGCAGCACAGCTAGACCCAAACCATATTGAGGCACGTTGGGCCTTGGTAGAGTTGTATGTGTCATTACCTGGTATTGTTGGTGGAAGTTTTTCTAAAGCGCTGCGTTATGCTGAAGAATTAGAGCAACTATCTAAAGTAGATGGTTACTTGGCCAAAGGCTATGTTTATGAGTATGATGATGAACCTGAACTTGCTGAAAAATATTACAGACGCGCTATAAAAGTAGGTGGTTCTGTAACTTGTTATGAAAAGTTAACCGATTTCTATGAAGGCCAAAAGCAACCCGAAAAAGCCATTGATAACCTAGAGGAAGCCAAGGATAAACACCAACGCAATGCCATGCATTATCAGATTGGTAAAGTCTGTGCCGATTATAATATTCAATTAGAAAAAGGTGAGCAAATGCTAAAGGTTTACCTCGCGAATCATTCGGCCAAAGATGGTGTGCCAAAAGAATGGGCTTATTACCGTTTAGCGCAAATATATAAGCACAAAAATGATAAAACAGAAGCCCTACTTTGGATCAATAAAGCTATTTCTGGCTTACCAGATATTGATGTGTTTCAAGAAGAAAGAACAACTATTTCTAAGTTGTAAATCCTAAATATTTAGTTTTTATACCATAGGTCTCTAGAACCAAAAGAGATAATTTTTTGTTAATTTTTTCAAAAGTAATAGTATTACTATCATATTTGCAATTAAATAATGTTAATATGAAAAGTTTACTTTCAAATTTGAAAATTTCAGTACCTGATAAGATTTATCTTAAGGACCCTGAGTCGTCTAAATTAGGCAAACGAATAATTGAACATAGTATACTTCTTATAGATAAGATAGGTTTTGATTGTTTTACTTTTAAAAAACTAGGCGTAGAAATTGGATCTAATGAGAGTTCTATTTATCGCTATTTTGAAAGTAAACACAAACTCTTACTGTATTTAACATCTTGGTATTGGGCATGGATTGAATACCAAATGGTGTTTACAACATATAATGTGCATAATCCTACAAAGAAGCTGTTAAAGGCCATAGAAGTGGTTACAAAAACAATTGAAAAAGACGATACCTTTTCACATATTAATGAAATTCTGCTAAATAAAATCATTATTAATGAGTCTTCTAAATCCTACTTAACTAAAGAGGTCGATATTGAAAATAAGCAAGGTTATTTTATAGTTTATAAACGTTTGGTTAAGCGTTTAAGAGATATGATATTAGAAATAAATGCAGACTATAAATTTGCATCTAGTTTAGCAAGTACTATTGTGGATGGTGCGTTGCATCAGCATTTTTTAAAAGCGCATTTTACTTCTATTACAGATTGTGATGCTAATATCTCACCTTCAGATTTTTTTAAGGAATTAGCTGTGAATGCTATAACTATAACCAAGTAACCATAGATGAAAAAGAAAGAAGTTATGTCGCCTTGGGAGCGATTTGTAGGGCTAATAAAACTTGAAAAAAGAGATATTTTGCAAGTTATCTATTATGCTATATTTTCAGGATTATTAAGTTTGTCTTTACCCTTAGGAATTCAAGCTATAATTAACTTGTTACAAGGGGCTCAGGTGAGTACATCTTGGATTGTTTTAGTGATTTTAGTGACTCTAGGTGTTGCCTTTGTTGGTGTATTACAATTAATGCAATTACGAATTATTGAAACTATACAACAGCGCATTTTTATGCGAGCTTCATTTGAGTTTACATATCGTTTTCCTAAAATTAAAATGAGTGAATTAAGGAATCATTATCCACCAGAATTGGCAAATAGGTTTTTCGATATTTTGAACATTCAAAAAGGATTAGCTAAAATATTGGTAGATATACCAGAAGCTATTTTACAGATTGTGTTTGCATTGATTTTATTGTCTTTTTACCATCCGTTTTTTATTGCTTTTGGAATTCTATTATTGATTCTAATTTATATCGTATTTAAATTCACAGCTCAATCTGGTATGGATACAAGTTTAGTTGAGTCTAAATATAAGTATAAGGTTGCACATTGGATTCAGGAAGTTGCTAGAGCTGTTGTTAGTTTTAAGTTATCTGGTCAAACATCATTAGCCATTAATAAAAATGATGATTTAGTTCATGATTATTTAGAGTCTAGAGAAAAACATTTTAGAATATTAGTTATTCAATTTATACAAATGATAGGCTTTAAAGTTTTAGTTACTGCAGGTTTATTATTAATAGGTGGATTGTTGGTGTTAAATCAGGAAATGAATATTGGGCAATTTGTTGCCGCAGAAATTATTATTTTATTGGTCATTGCTTCTGTAGAGAAATTAATTCTTAGGCTAGAATCGTTTTATGATGTTTTAACATCATTAGAAAAAATGGGACAAGTGGTTGATAAAGAAATCGAAAATCAAGAAGGAGATAAGCCTCATTTTAATGGTGATTTTAATGTAGAATTAGAGAATGTTTCATATGGAGTACCTAATAGGGAATTACATATTTTAAGAAAAATATCTTTAAAAATAAGTAAAGATTGTAAATTATTGGTGACAGGAGAAAGCGGTTCGGGTAAATCTAGTTTATTACGTTTAATAGGTGGCGTTGTAGAACCAACCAAAGGACGTGTTTTTGTTAATAATCACGATTTAAAAAATATAAACATCAATAATTACAGGTCTCATGTGGGTTTGTCACTTTCTGATGAAACACCTTTTGAAGCGACTATAAGAGAAAATATCACTTTTGGAAATACTAATATCTCAGAAGAACAATTATGGTGGGCAATTAATAAAGTGGAGTTAGGTCAATTTGTAAAGGAAAGCCCAAAAGGATTAAATACTATTTTAAATCCAGAAGGAAAACAAACATCATTTACAATTACTAAAAAAATCGCTTTAGCTAGAGCTATTGTGAACAAACCAAGGCTCTTAATTTTAGAAGATCCTTTAGAATATTTTGAACCAAAGGAAGCGGAACGCATTGTTAATTTCTTAATGGATGACTCCAACCCTTGGGCGCTGGTCGTGGCAAGTAAAACTAACGATTGGATGAAGAATTGTACACAGGTCATTACCCTTAAAAAAGGAGAAATCATTTAAATAAATTTACAATGTTAAACATAAGTCATAACCAGTTAAACAAGTCTGTAGATTTAAAAAAATTTAAGTCAGGTCAGCGTATTTTTAATGGCAGATACTATAAGTATTTTAACTGGTTTCTATTAGGTTCTGCGATTGTAGGTGGTTTTATTTTGTTTTTACCATGGACTCAAAATATCTCTGGTAAGGGTAATGTTACCACTTTAAGTTTAGACCAAAGACCACAAACCATTCAGTCTCCCATTCCAGGTAGAATAGAAAAGTGGTATGTTTCAGAAGGCAATTTTGTAGCAAAAGGCGATACCATCATGCAGATTTCAGAAATTAAAAGCGAATACTTTGATCCCGAATTAGTAAAAAGAACTGCAGAACAACGAAATTCAAAAGTTCAATCCGTTGGCTCTTACGAAGAAAAAGTAAAAGCTTTAGATCGGCAAATTGCAGCTTTGTCTAATGAGCGCACTCTAAAGTTAGAGCAAGCTAAAAATAAATTGTTGCAGTCTAAATTAAAAGTGAAAAGTGACAGTATAGATTTTGAAGCTGCAAAAACTAATATTGCAATTGCGCAGTCTAAATACAAAAGAACAGCAACTTTAAAGGAGGAAGGGTTTAAAGCAACAAAAGATGTTGAGGATGCTAAATTGAAACTTCAGGAAACCGAGGCGAAATTAATTTCTCAAGAAAATAAGTTGTTAGCAAGTCGAAATGAAATTATTAATGCACAAGTCGAAATTTCACGCGTTAGAGCTATGTATGCCGATAAAATATCAAAAGCACAAAGTGATAAGTACACTGCGCAATCTAGCCAGTTTGATACTGAAGCTCAAGTCTCTAAATTAGATAATGCGTATTCTAATTATCAAATGCGTAACGATTTACGTTTTGTAAGAGCACCTTATGATGGTTATATCAATAAAGCCATAAGAGGAGGTGTTGGACAAACCTTTAAAGAAGGTGAGGCTCTGGTGGGTATAATGCCTGCCACTGTAGATTTAGCTGTGGAAACATACGTGTCTCCTATCGATTTGCCGTTAATTAATATTGGAGAAAAAGTACGTGTGCAATTCGATGGTTGGCCAGCAATGATTTTTAGCGGATGGCCAGATATATCTTACGGAACTTATGGCGCAAAAGTAGTTGCCGTAGAAAATTTTATAAGTCCAAACGGAAAATTTAGAGTTTTATTAGCGCCAGATGAAGACACTCAAGCGTGGCCATCGGCGATTAGAGCAGGTTCAGGAGCATATACTATGGCGTTATTAGAAGATGTGCCTATTTGGTATGAATTATGGAGACAACTTAACGGTTTTCCTCCAAATTATTATAAGCCAGAAACGGCTGCTAATACTAAAATTAAGTAAAATGAAATATGTATTAACACTACTTTTTATTGGCTATACGTATTTTGGATTCTCACAGTCTATTGAGGAGTCTAAAATCCTTCGTTTTGATGAATATTTAGGGTTTGTTAAAAAATTTCATCCTATTGTAAAACAAGCCGAATTACTCATTGATGAAAGTCAGGCGAAATTAATGAAATCTAGAGGCGCTTTCGATCCAAAGTTAGACGTTGATTACAGTCAGAAGGAGTTCAATAATACAGGATATTACGATAAACTCAATGGTACATTTAAAATTCCAACGTGGTTTGGAGTTGAGGTTAAAGCTGCTTTTGATGATAATTCAGGTTATTATTTAAATCCAGAATCTACTGTGCCAGATAATGGGTTGTACAGTGCTGGTGTTTCCGTTCCTTTAGGTCAAGGTTTATGGATAAATAATAGAATGGCAGCGTTAAAACAAGCCAAGTTGTATAGAGAACAAGCCAAGTTAGACAGAGATATTTCTGTGAATACTATATTGTACGATGCAGCTTTGGTTTATTTTAAATGGTTAGAAGCCTATAACGAACTTAAATTATTTGAAAATATTTTAGGGAATGCAGAGCTGCGTTACACAGGAATACAAAAAGGAGTTGAAGTTGGCGAAAATGCAGAAATAGAAGCTACTGAAGCTCGAATAGCAGTTAATAATAGAAAATTAAGCTTAGAGCAATCTAAAGTGAAACTAATGAAAGCTGCTTTAGAATTATCTAATTTTTTATGGTTAGAGAATAATGTACCAGTGGAATTACAACCCGATATAATTCCAGATGTTAATTCAGAGTCTATTGTAGATTCTACTTTTGATATTAATCAGTTAAGAGCGCAAAGTTCAATTTTAGAGGAACATCCAAAAATGTTATCTCTGAATTATAAATTAGAGAGTTTGGATGTAGAACGGCAATTACAAGCTAATAAACTATTGCCTAAAATTAATGCCGAGTATAATTTTTTAACCGAAAAACCAGCTGTAACACAAACATTTAATACGGCAGATTATAAAGGAGGATTATCAATTAGTTTTCCATTGTTTTTAAGAAAAGAACGTGGAGATTTAAAATTAGCAAAAATAAAACAACAAGATGTAGCGTTTGAAATTGATGCCACGCGTGTAAGTCTTCAAAATAAAATTACAGCTTTAAAACAAGAGTTAGAATCCTACAGCATTCAAAATAAAATTACCTTAGAAATGGTTTCAGATTATCAAAAAATGTTGCAAGCTGAAGAGCGTAAATTTCAACTAGGAGAAAGTTCATTGTTTTTAGTGAATTCTAGAGAGTCTAAACTTATTGATGGGCAATTAAAAGCTATAGCGATTCAGAATAAATTCTTCAGTACTAAAGCTAAGCTTTTTAATAGTTTGGCTGTAAATCCGGAGCTTTAGTTGCTGGTTGATAGTCGGTATGGTTAAACGCAGTTGAGACCTCGTAAGTGTTATAGATTATATACGTTACTTTAAGTGACTTTTAGCTCATAATAGTAAGAAGAATTACTCTTAATTATAGATTGTTATTCAAATCACTAGAGCCTTTTATGATCTTAAGGTATGCCTGTAAGTTCTTCTCTTTTCAAAAAACTTATAGTATTTTTACACTATATATTTTAAGGATACAATGAACGTACATTTTATAGCAATTGGTGGTGCAGCAATGCACAATTTAGCCTTAGCACTTCACAATAAAGGATATAAAGTCACTGGAAGTGATGATACTATTTTTGAACCTTCAAAATCGCGATTAGAAGCTAAGGGTTTGCTTCCAGAATCTTATGGTTGGTATCCTGAAAAAATTACTTCAGATTTAGATGCTATTGTTTTAGGGATGCACGCTAAAGCTGATAACCCAGAATTGCTAAAAGCCCAAGAACTCGGCTTAAAAATTTACAGCTATCCTGAGTTTTTATACGAACAAGCCAAAAATAAAACACGCGTAGTTATAGGAGGAAGTCATGGTAAAACCACGATAACGTCTATGATTTTACATGTAATGCATTATCACGATCGTGATGTGGATTATATGGTAGGTGCACAACTCGACGGTTTTGATGTGATGGTAAAACTTACCGAAGACAATGATTTTATGGTGTTAGAAGGTGATGAATATTTAAGTTCACCAATAGATTTACGACCAAAATTTCATTTATACAAACCTAATATTGCTTTGTTAAGTGGTATTGCTTGGGATCATATTAATGTATTTCCGACCTATGAAAACTATGTAAAGCAGTTTAGCATTTTTGTAGATTCTATTGTTACGGGGGGAAGTATTAATTACAACGAAGAAGATGCTGAAGTAAAACGGGTTGTGGAAGCCTCAGAAAACCAAATCAGAAAGATTGCTTATAAAACGCCAGAATATACCGTTGAAAATGGTGAAACCTTATTAGATACACCTGAAGGGCCAATGCCAATTGAAATCTTTGGGGCACATAATTTAAATAACTTAGCTGGAGCCAAATGGATTTGCCAACATATGGGCATAGATGAGGACGATTTCTACGAAGCCATTTCAACGTTTAAAGGCGCTAGCAAACGTTTAGAGAAAATTGCAGAATCGAAGACAAGCGTAGCTTATAAAGATTTTGCACACTCACCAAGTAAAGTAGAGGCCACAACCAAAGCTGTAAAAGAACAATTTAGCGACCGAACTTTAGTGGCTTGTTTAGAATTACATACTTACAGTAGCTTAAATGCCGAATTCCTAAAAGAATATAAAGGTGCTTTAGATGCTGCAGATGTTGCCGTAGTATTTTACTCGCCACATGCCGTTGAAATTAAAAAACTAGAAGAAGTAACCAAAGAGCAAATCGCGAATGCTTTTGAACGCGATGATTTAATAATTTACACCAACCCAAAAGAATTTAAAGACTTTTTGTTTTCACAGAACTTTGATAATAAGTCGTTGTTGTTAATGAGTTCGGGTAACTATGGAGGTTTAGATTTTGATGACGTAAAAGTACTCCTACAGAAGTAGGAGTGTGATAGTTTGAGTTTCTGTGTTATAAAATATATTAAACAAATGAAACATTATTCATTCTCAATCTTCTCAATCATTTCTCTAAATAAATTCAATAGATAAGTCAATTTACTGGCATCACCCGCTGCTCTGAAACGTTGATTTTGAATTTTTACACCGTACCAATCTTGTTTTCCGTTTTCGTTAAGAATCCATTTGATTTCAAGGTTAGCAATAGAGGTATTTGAAATGTCTATTTCAACATCCCAACCTAATGGACTGTCTAAAGTGGTAATCTGAATAGCATCCCCTTTTTCCCATTCGCCATCAGCATTATCTTTGAACCAATTCTGTATCCAGTCTAAAATTTCCATTTGTGTTATATTATTGTGATGATTAAAAATAAATGTGAATCAATACTTGGGTGTAATATTGTATATCCTGCAAGGTTTTTTTCCCTTGTAGATATGGTTTGCCAACTTGATAGACCTACAAGACATTCAAAACCTTGTAGGTCGAGACTATGTTAGCTAAAATTAATATTTTAGTTCAAGCTTGTAATTTTTCTAAATACTAGCTACAAATTTTAAAAACACTTTTTTGTGCATTTCCAAATCCATATCAGGTGATAAAGAAACTCTTGCAATGTAGTCTTTATCACCTTCTTTTGTGGTGCCTTGTGTTGAGGTTGCAGGAATCGTCCAATAACAGCCTTTTAACTGTCCGTAGCTAACACAATATTTGCTTTCATCTGGAATTTCTGTAATCATCATTTGAATCAATTTATGATTCAGAGCACGTTTGTAGGTTTCCTTCTCTTCTGTTGTATTCCCTTTTGTAGGAAGGTCTAATGAAAATACTGAAGGCGTAAATCCTTGTTCGGCTAATGCTTCGGAAACAAAATTGATTTTTGCTTCAGGAAGTGTTTCATGTATAAAATTCACAAAGTCGCGAGTGTTTTTATAAGCATCCGCAATTCTTTGATTCATTGATGGTAATTGTGTCGCTAAAATCTCGTATTGATGGTCGGTTGCTTCATTGTCGCACAATGCTAAATGACGTTCTATGTTTTCAATTAGTGCTTCTGCTTTATTATTAGCAACACAATAGCCAGCAGTACATTTTCCGCCACTTGGGAATTTAGAGCCACTAGCATAAGAGATGGTTCTTACGGTTGATAAAATTTCGCCTTCACCTAAAAAATGAACATTAGGGCAGAAGGTTTGGTCTAAAATAAAAACAGGATCTATAGCAATGTTGCCATCAGCTGTTTTACGTTCCTCACTTAAAGCGGCTTTTAAGGCGCCTAAATCTGGAACTTCAACTCTAGGATTAGTTGGGATTTCGGCAATAATATAAGGCACGGCATCTTCAAGCGCTACTTGGGTTAATACGGAATGAATACTTTGTACCATATCGTTATCGCCATCTACAGGTAAATCTACAACCTCCACATGGTCTAAACAAGCAGCCACACGTCTAGCCTGATCATTAGTGCCACCATAACAGTTGGGAGGTACAATAAATTTAATGGCTTTTCCGCTATGATTTTCTTGTGCATCATCAATTAATCCCATCATAATAGCATATTGCATAGATAAACCACTAGAAGCGACTAAGGGTTTTGCGGTAGTTCCTGTAATGGTTTTAAGAGAATTAAGGACACTTAGTTTATTAGCATCTGTACTACCACTAGTGGCTTCTATTGAAGTTTGACTGACTAAAGCATTTAAAGCAATTAATGAATTTGAAGGCGTCATAGCAACAGTTTCTCGTCGTCGTACATGCTGAATGTCTGAAACGTAGTGTTCGTTGTCTTTGGTTTTAACCACTAAAACACTTCCAAGATCTTGATAAAGATTGATTTGAAAGTCAATATTAATATTCTGTTCAATATTAGAAATATAGTCTTGTTGGGATATGAAAACAGTACTACCTTCAAATTTTAATATAGCAGAAACATCATCTGTTTTTGTTAATTTGAAGTCATAACCGTAGACACGTTTTATAAGTTCTGCATCAAACGTATCTGGTAATTCATCTTTATATATAATTTGCGTGCGTTTCTGATGCAGTAAATTATGTCTTAAAATAGACAGAATAGGAACTGTTTGAGATGAAAAACTAATTACATTTTCTGAGTTAAGACCATTTAAGTGTGCAATTCCCCATTCTAAAATACTAGAAAGCGGATGACCTAAACGAATATAATCATACGCTGTTGGTAATGCTGTAAGTGTAGAAATATCAGCATTTTGTTTTTTGTAAAGCGTTTCAAACTGGTCTAAAAACTCTGTTTTAGCTAATTTTTCATTGTAGATGTCTAACCGATGGGTTGTTAGATTTAACCAATCAGCAGGCATTTGTGTTAGAACATGTTTTATATAATTACGTATGTTATTGTCTTGCATAATTTGCATTTTTATTGAAGTCAAAGATACGTTAGTTGGTAATTTCTTTAAAGTCTTACAGCATGTTTTGTAAAATGATTTAGTTATGATTTTTTTATACGATTTGTAAGAGGATTATTTAGGTGACTATTCATATCGATTAGATTACAAAAGTAGAATAGAATAGACGGGTTTAGTTGGTTGTCAAAATTCGAAATTAGACTAGTCATACTAATAAATCAGTTAGGATTTAACTTAAGAAAAAGGAATACTGCAATATGGACATTAAGAGCCTAAATTTTCTAGTTCTAACTTCTCTAAGAATTAGAAATTAATTATCTTGCTTACATCATTATTATTTTACAAATAAAACAAAATATCAAAAAAATGAAAAGATTTAGTGAAAAGTACATCATCACAAAAGACATGGAATGGGAAGTCCTTGGTGGAGGCGTATCAAGAAAGTTCTTAGGTTATGATAACCAAATTATGATGGTACAAGTAAAATTTGATAAAGGCGCATTAGGTTCTCCTCATCAACATTTTCATACGCAAGCTACGTATTGTGTTTCAGGTAAATTTGAATTTGAAATTAATGGCGAAAAGCAAATTGTAGAAGCTGGAGATGGCGTTTATATTGAGCCAAATTTAATGCATAGTGCCGTTTGTTTAGAAGAAGGGATGCTAATTGATACATTTAGTCCTGTAAGAGAAGACTTCTTAAGTGGAGGAGAGGTATCTTACTTTGGAGATAAAGAGGCTTAAGATTAAAAATTACTCACTGACTACAAGAAAGAGGTAAGTGTTTCTTTGGATATTTAAAATCTAGAGAGATTTCTCGTAGCCAAGTATATAATATAACAGCCACACATAGCTGTTCATAGACTTCAATAGTGGTTTATGATTGCTTTGTGTGGCTGTGTTTTTTTGAAGTTGTTCTACTCGATTTTTTTAGATAGCTTTCTATCTTAATTTTTGTCTTTAGACTTATTTTTCACGATTAAAGATCTTCTTAATCATTTCAGAAATTTTCTGCTTAATTTGGGTTTGTTGAGAAACAGCAGTTGCAAATGCCATAGTACTCAATAGCGCTACAAAAGCAAGCGTGCCGAGTGCACCACCATAACCATCAAATACATTTTTTTTGCTTATATAGATAATAGTAAATAAGCATGCGGCTATGGCTAGTAAGCTATAACTTTTTAAGGTGCTCGATGACACCATACCAATAAATGAAGCGCCAATAAATACCACTTGCATGTGCTTGGTTAAGTAAGGATTTAGCAATTCAGGAAAACAATAGAAAAATAGTCCTACAATTAATGATAATAAAGCTGAAGCTTTAACAGCACCTTGCCTCAGTCTATCACTAATATAAAAAGTGAGTGTCGCACCTATAATGCCTGTTATGATAAGAATAACGTTATTCATACAATCACCCAATATATAAATGAAGCTGTAATGACTCCAGCAAATGCCATAGTCCCTAATTTTCCGCCAACACCAAGGAATAAATTTTTAGAAATCATAAAAAATAATCCAGCTAAAGTGCCCGCAGCGATTACAAAACCAATAGATGGTGATGTTTCTATACTAGACATACCTACAAAAGCACCACAGTAGATACAAGCCGGAATTTGTTTTAAGTAGTTTGATTTTTTATTCAATTGAGGTGTAAATGAAGCTAGTGCTCCTACAATACCCATCGATAAAACACTTCCTAATCCTGCGTTAATGTTTAATAGGTAGCATAGTACAGCGCCAATAGGTACCCAAATAACAACGATTATTCTTTCGTAAGCATAATCTTCGTGATGTAAATCTAGATAGCGATACCCCAAAAACAAAGTGAGTAGTATGAGAAAACCAGCGATGATTATTAATGTATTTGTTTGGTAATGCGTTTTTACAATCATAGTTAAAAACGTAACCAACACAAATACAAATGTAGCAACCATTAAAAATCGAATGGCTTTATGTTTTCTCATTATGAGGTTTAGGTTTTTCAATTAGCACTTCGTTTGGTTTTAAAGCCCTAGTAAAAGCGCTTACAAAGTTCTAAGAAAATTATTAAGAGCACAAATTGTAGCGTATAAATTTAAAGATTAAGATTTTAAATCAAATAATCACTTAGAACTACTCATTGTTTAATATTTCATTAACGGCTTGCTGATATGCTCTTGGGTTATTGGCTTTTTTTATTTTTTTAAATGTCTTCTGAGGATTTGAAAAGGACTGTGAAAAGTATTCCCAAAAGCCTTGCATTTTCATTTTTATAGGCGTTGGTCCAGAGAGTGCAGCATCGTATTGTTGGTAAATCGTATTGTGAAATTCTCTAAAAATTTCCCACCTGTTTTCAGGATATACTGTAGTATTGTTTTTAATCATACGCGGTAAAAACGGATCAGCAATGAGTCCTCTACCAATCATAAAATGATCGATACTAGGGAAACGAGCTTGCATTTCTTTCTGCTTTGTTAGCGTAGTAATGTCGCCATTATAATATAACTTATGCTTAGTGCTTTCTATACATTTCTGAAAAGCATCCAAATTAACACCCCCTTTATAAAGCTGTTTACCAATACGAGCGTGAATAGCGATGTTTTTAAGTGGGTAATTATCTAATATAGGAAAGGTGTCTAATATTTCTTCCGGGTTTTCGTAACCCATTCTCATTTTCATAGAAACTGTAATATTAGTTTCTTTATGTACGCGGTCTAAAATATGGTTAATTTTTTCTGGATCACAAATGAGTCCAGAGCCCATGCCACGCTTGGTAACCATAGGGTAAGGGCAACCCAAATTCCAGTTGAGTTCTTTGTAGCCTAGTTCTTGAATATAATCGACTACAAAAAGAAATTCATCAGCACTATTAGTCATGATTTGTGGAATCACTTCAAGTTCTGAATTGTTTTCAGGTTGTAAATCGAGCTTGTAAGAATTTTTAATAATTAACTTGTTGTTAAACCGAATGTAAGGTGCATAAAAAGTGTCAATTCCACCAAAATAATAGTTAAACGCATTCCGAAATCGGAAGTCTGTGAAGCCTTGTAAAGGAGATGATAAAAGCGTAATTGACATGGGTTTTTTTATTGGATTTTTAAAGCTGCTAATTAAAGTGAAAAAGCATTAAAAAGGGATATGAATTGAAGGTTTTTTTATTGATTTAACGTTTATAAAAAGTAACGAACGCTATTTAAATTATCTTTTTCAAAAACACCCACATTTTATCACTATATAGTTTTCGTTCTTCTATAGAAAAACCACCATGTTTACCATTAGGAATGGTTAGAAACTCAGACATAACGCCATGATTTTTTAAACGGCGATGTAGTCTTACTGACTGTGAGTAAGGCACAATTGGGTCGGCATCGCCATGAACGGTGAATGTTGGCGGACTGTTTTTAGTTACGTAATTGATAGGTGAAACAGAGGCTATAAAATCATTATCCTTCGTTTTTTTAGCTAACCAGCGCTTCACCGATTTAGATTTAGTTAGCGGTGATAAATCGGTAATACCATATTTGTTAATAATTGCTGCGACTTTAAGTTCGCCTTCATAATGGCAATCTGAATCAAAGGTAGTATTGTTCTCTAAAAACCCAGCCATTAAGGCCAAATGTCCTCCTGAAGAACCGCCGATAATCACAATTTTAGAGGTATCTATGTTTAATGTTGTCGCATTGTTATAGAGGTAAATTAAGGCGCATCTTATATCTTCAATAGCAGCAGGAGCAGGTGCGGTATCAACCAAACGGTAGGCAACATTGGCAACAGCGTATCCATTTTTAAAAAAAGTACTAAACCCTGTTTGTGATTCTTTTTCACCATGATTCCAACCACCACCATGTATGTTTAGAACAATTGGTGTTGGTTGTTTTGATGTTGTATTAGTGTATAAATCTATGCGGCCTTTCCAACCGTCAACTTCTTTGTAAATGACATCAATCTTAGCACTGTATGTTTCGGGGAACTTTACAGGTTTATAGTCTTTGTGTTGTGCAGATACTAGTGAGTAAAAGCAAAAAAAAGATAAAATCAGAATGCTTCTATAGGTCATACTTATTTTAAATGCTCTTTAAAAAATGCGATAGTTCGTTTCCAAGATAATGTTGCTGCTGCTTTATCATATCGTGGTGTAGTATTGTTGTGAAAGCCATGGTTGACTTCAGGATACATATAAGCTGTATAGGTTATGTTTTCTGCTTTCAAAATTTCTTCAAAAGCAGGCCAACCAGCATTAACTCTTGTATCTAATTCTGCATATTGAAGGAGTAAGGGTGCTTTTATTTTTACAGCATCTTCGGCTTCCGGTTGTCTACCGTAATAAGGAACAGCAGCGCCTAATTCAGGAATTCTAACAGCCATCATATTAGAGATCCAACCCCCAAAACAAAAGCCAACAACACCAACGTTACCGTCACAATTTTCATGATTTTTTAAATAATGATAGGCAGCAATAAAATCCTCAAGCATCTCTTGTTGGTTACGTTCTTTTTGCATGGTTCTGCCATCATCGTCATTACCAGGATAACCGCCAAGTGGTGATAAGGCATCTGGAGCTAAAGAAATAAAACCTTCTTTGGCTGTTCGCCTTCCCACATCTTCAATGTAGGGATTTAAACCTCTGTTTTCGTGAACAACAATAACTCCAGGGACTTTGGTTGTAGAATCTTTTGGCTGTGATAGCAATCCTTTTATGGTGCCGCCTCCTTTTGGAGATTCGTAAGTTATAAATCCAGAGTTTAATGTTGGGTCATCTGGTTTTACTAATAAACTGTTTACATAATCAGGAGACATAAAACTTAATAATGAAGATATGGTGACACCACCAACAGCATATAAAGATAGTTTTTCAACAAATTGTCTTCGGTTAAGTTTGTTGTGTGCATAGTCATCGTATAAATCGAAAACTTCTTGTTTAATATCTTCTTTCTTTAAATCTTTCATGCTATTGAGTTTTAAAAATAATTATATTTTTTAGGCGTATCACTTAATCATAAAATTACTTAACACGTCTTAAAATTATTGAACGTTCTCCGAATTCTGTTGGTCTTTTGCTATCAAAACTCATATCAAAATTCATCGTATCCTTATCTAGAAATTCAATAATACCGAGGATGTTTTTAGATTCTCCGGAGTCTAGTTTAGTCATTGTAAAATCTACTTCAATAGGTGTGGTTTTATAATTAATAGTGTAAGTCATTTTACCTTTTTGTCCATTCATAACAAATTCTTCGCCTCCCATAGTTTTGCCTTCAATTTCAAAAGCAGCATATCCATCGGTGTTGAAAAAGATATAACCAATTTCATTTTGGTCTTCGCCGATCCATTTGCCAGCAACGTTTTGTTGTTGAGTTTTAGTGTTAAAAAATAGAATTGGAATAATAATTAATGTAAATAGATATTTCATAATTTTAGATTTAGAGTATTTTATGTAAAAATTGTTTAATACTTGTTTGGTTGGCTCTAATTAATTCTTCGTGAGCCTTAATAATGTCATCTGATTTTTTGTCTTGAGACAGTTTAAATTTGCCTTCCCAATGTAAAATGCTAATTTCAAACATTACAATATAATCAAGATTTTTGTCTATTTGAGGATTATTTGCTTTTAAAATGTATTTATGGTCTGGTTCTTCCAAGAAACCGGTCATGCTTATCAAGGATTGTTTTAGTGCTTTTTTATCAGGGTTAGTAATTACTTTACCTTTTAAATGTATTTTGATATAGTTCCAAGTAGGTAGCTGTGTAGATTCAAAAATACTTGGTGAAATATAGCAGCCAGGACCATTAAAAATAATTGTAACGTTATTATTATCTTTTAAAAGCTGTGTTTGTGGATTGTTTTTGTCTATATGCCCAATGAGTTTGTCGTTGTCATAAATTAAGGGTAGATGTGTAATGAATGGTTCGTTATCCTTCACTGAAATTACAGTAGCTAAAGGATAGCTTTTAATCACCTCAATAATAGAAGCCCTATCGTTGTTTTGATGGTGTTTTGGTGGGTACAACTGTTTCTTTTTTTATAAATTAATACCTGTTTTTATGCGCCAAATTGTTTAAGATGATGATCTAAATGTTTGTATTGCATTTGTCCCCATTGTTGTGCTGTAAAGTATCCAAAAGCTGGGTGAGATCGCCACTCGTTTTTATCTCTTTTTGCATAACTCTCATCAATTAATGGGGTTAATTTTAAAATTTCAGAATTAAAATCTTTAGAATCCTTCGTTTTTAAGGTTTTGGCTGTTGGTAGCCCTTTAGACCATGGCTTATCATTATACAGAGACTTCTTGAAAAATAGTTTTGCTAACCAACTTGGTTTTATGTTGTAATCTTTACTTTCAAGCATAATGTTTAAAGGGCCTTGGCAGTGCCAAACCATTTGTCCGACATCCATTTTTCCCCATTGAGATTTGGTGTCAGAATTTAGCGTTTCTAAACGCTCTTTTATTTCTTTGTATGCAAGTTCTTCAAAAATAGATTTCATAATATTTGAATTTTAATGATAGTCGAAATTTACAATTTTTTATCTTTAGTGCATGTCAGGGAAACCAAATTCATTTTCAATTAAAAATTGGTCACAAGACGATCAACCACGTGAGAAGCTTAGAGATAAAGGAAAAGCGTCGCTAACTGATGCTGAATTAATAGCTATTTTAATAGGCTCGGGGAATAGAGATGAAAGCGCAGTTGCACTTTGCAAACGTATTTTTGCGAGTGTAAATAACAATTTAAATGCCTTAGGAAAGCTGTCTATTTCGCAGTTAATGGAATTTAAAGGGATTGGTGAAGCTAAAGCGATAACTATTACTGCGGCTTTAGAATTAGGAAGACGTCGACGTTTAGAGGAGGTATTGCAATTAGATAAAATTACATCTAGTCGTTCTGTTTTTGAAGTTATGCATCCTATAATTGGCGATTTACCTCATGAAGAATTTTGGATTCTTTACCTCAATAATTCAAATAAAGTCATTAAGAAAAATCAACTAAGCAAAGGTGGTATTACAGGCACTTTGGTGGATGTACGTTTGGTCTTAAAAAAAGCATTAGAAGTAGGTGCTGTGGCTTTAATATTATGCCATAATCATCCGTCTGGTACCCTAAAACCAAGTCAATCGGATAAAAACTTAACCAATAAGTTAAAAGTTGCTGCGCAGAGTTTAGATATTTCGGTTTTAGATCATCTTATTATCACTGAACAAACGTATTTTAGTTTTGCAGATGAAAGCATCCTATAAAATGCTAGATTATAAATTCTAACTTTCCTAAAAGATATAGATAAAACAACTGATTAGTATGAACTATTGAAGATGGAATTTGTTATTTTTAGCTTTTAGAAGCAATCCCAATAACTGTCTGGATTACTATTTGGAATTTAAGCACACAAATGTTATTAGTTTATACACATAAAATTACACCTCGCGTTACTTATACGTTCAAGCATATTTGTAAACGTATTTTGGGAGTAGAGGTGCGTTTTACCTCTAAAGTAGAAGATTTTATAGCGCATGATAGTCTTAAAATGTCTTATGCAAAACAACCGCTCAGTCATGAGTTATTTGTAAGAAGTAATGATTTGTTGTTTGAAAATGGGCTCTCAGATATTTCGGTTAATGTTCAAGCATGGGATAATACCAAAGGGTTTTTTGCTACAGGTGAGCGAAGTAATCTACCCTTCGATATTTTTGCCGCTTCGTTTTATTTACTAAGTAGATACGAAGAGTATTTGCCACATGTTAAGGATGATTATGGTCGTTTTTTAGCTTCAGAAAGTTTGGCTTATGAGCATAAATTTTTAAATCAACCCATTGTAGATATCTGGGCCTATAAATTAAAAGCCGTTTTAGAAGAACGTTTCCCAGAGTATAAATTTCCGGAACGTAAATATACCGTTCAGCCTGTTATAGATGTTCCAATGGCCTATTATTTTAAACATAAAGGCTTTTTAAGAACCATAGGAGGAACTATAAATGATCTAAGGCGCTTCAAGTTAAAGCAATTGTATCTACGGTATTTAGTTATTATGGGTTTTAAACGCGACCCTTATGATACCTTTAAATGGATTATTAGAAAACAGAAAAAGCACAATATTAAGTTTGTGGTTTTGTTTTTGATTGGTGATTATTCAACCTATGATAAAAACATAAATATCAACAAAAAACAGTTTGTGTCGCTTATTAAATCGGTAGCAGATTATTGCGATGTTGGTATTAAGGCATCCTATTTGTCCTTAGACGATATAAGAATACTAAAAAAAGAAAAGCTCAAAATGGAAACGATTACTCATCGCGCCATTAAAGCCGTTCGGCATTCGTTTTCTAAACTAAATTTACCCACGTCTTATCGCAATTTGGTGGAGTTAGAAATGCACGAAGATTATTCCATGGGCTATATAGATACTATGGGGTTTAGAGCTGGTACATGTACACCATATCAGTTTTATGATTTGGATTTTGAGGTGCAAACACCCTTACAAATCAATCCTTATCAATGCTTAGATTATGGACTATTAAAATACCATTCAGAATTAGATAAAAGAGAACATTTACAAAAAATTATAAACGAAGTAAAAGCCGTAAATGGTACTTTTGTTCCTGTATTTCATAACTATTCATTTAGTAATTTAGACCGTTGGAATGGCTTTAGGTCACTATTCAATTTAATATTAGATACTACAGAATGAAGAGTAAAATAAAGCATGTTTT
Organism: Winogradskyella vidalii; assembly: GCF_013403955.1. GTDB lineage: Bacteria > Bacteroidota > Bacteroidia > Flavobacteriales > Flavobacteriaceae > Winogradskyella > Winogradskyella vidalii. The sequence goes on from NZ_JABFDG010000009.1 coordinate 85,317, forward strand.
TTTCGATTTGGATCATACGCTTTGGGATTTTGATAAAAACTCTGGGTTAACCTTTGAAAAGATTTTTGATTTAAATAAAATTGAAATTGAAATCAATGATTTTCTACCTGTTTATGAACCCATAAATTTTAACTATTGGAAACTTTTCAGAGAGGATAAAGTTACCAAATCGGCTTTGCGATACGGCCGCTTAAAAGATGCATTTGATGGTCTAGGGGTTTTAGTTGATGATGCTGTGATTCATAATTTATCAGAATCTTATATCGATAACCTCTCTACATTTAACCACTTATTTGACGGCACTTTTGAAATTTTAGATTATCTAAAAGATAAATACGAATTACATATTATCACAAATGGTTTTGAGGAGGTGCAAGAAAGAAAATTAGCAGCTTCAAATATTAAACATTATTTTAAAACCGTTACTAATTCTGAAATGGTAGGCGTTAAGAAACCTAATCCTAAAATATTTAATTTTGCATTAAATTTGGCAAAAGCTACTGCTGAGGAAAGCATTATGATTGGTGATAATATTGAAGCCGATATTGAAGGTGCAGCTAAAATAGGTATGCAAACCATTCATTTTGATTATAAAAATTCAGAAAATAATCACAGTTACAAGCGCATCACTAACTTAAGAACATTAACAACACATCTTTAAAAAAACAGCTATGTACAAGAGAATAATCATAACAATTTCATTTATACTCGTTAGTCTATATGGAATGGCACAGAAGGATATCAATAACTATAAGTATGTCATTGTACCAAAATCTTTTGAATTTACTAATGGTGAAGACCAATACCAATTGAATTCTTTATTGAAGTTTTTGTTCAATAAACATGGTTTTGAGGCCTATTTTGGAGATGAAAACCTTCCTGAAGACTTAAAAGAAAATAGATGCTTAGCAATGACTTCCAACGTTTTGAAAGAAAAGGGAGGTGTTTTTAAAACCAAACTAAAAATTACACTCAGTAATTGTTTTGGTACTATTGTTATGACTTCAAAAATTGGTGAGTCACGATTAAAAGCTTATGATAAGGCTTATTCAGAAGCTCTAAGAGGTGCCTTTGAAACTTTTCAGAATTTAGATTATAATTATATTGATAATCAAGATGGAGTAGTTGAGCGTTCAGAGCCTAAAGTTGAAAGTGTACAAAAGGAAACTCTAGCAGTTATTAAAGCTGAAAATAAGGTTGAAGAAACACCTAAAACAGTTGAGGCTGTTCAAGCTAAAACCGAAGCTATAGGAAAGACAAATAATCTTTCAGATTTATATTATGCTCAGGAAATTAAAAATGGCTATCAATTGGTTAATGCTGAGCCAAGAATAGTAATGGTATTGTTAAGTACAGCGGCAGAAAATGTGTTTATTGTAAAAGGTAAAAGTGCCATAGTGTATAAAGAAGATGGCTTTTGGTATTATTCTGAAAATGATGGTGAACTTGGCGAACAAATATCTATGAATATTAAGTTTTAGATAATAGCTAAGGGATTAAAGGTGGTAAAATGTTGCGTATAAAAAATTAGGAGTAAAAGTATAAAGGTAGATCGTCAAAACTTTTTTACTCACCACTCACCACTCAGCACTCACCACTAATATCCATATTTATCTTTCCAAAGCATTTTTAAATAGTTGCGTTGTGCTTGCTCACGAGCATTATTTCCAGGATTATATAATTTGGTGTTGGCAACTTCTTCAGGTAGAAATTCTTGCGCAGCAAAATTGTTTTCGTAGTTGTGAGAATATTTATAGCTGTCACCGTAACCTAATTCTTTCATTAATTTAGTAGGTGCATTTCTAATGGCTAAAGGCACTGATAAATCGCCGGTTTCTTTAACCAATTGCTGTGCTCTATTTATGGCTTCATAAGCCGCATTACTTTTTGCCGAACTCGCTAAATAAGTGGTACATTGACTAAGTATAATTCGAGATTCAGGATGACCAATTATAGAAACAGCCTGAAATGTATTGTTTGCTATGACCAAAGCGGTTGGATTGGCATTACCAATGTCTTCACTCGCTAAAATTAAAAGGCGTCTGGCAATGAATTTTACATCTTCTCCACCTTCAATCATTCGCGCTAAATAATAAACGGCCGCATTGGGGTCACTACCTCTTATCGATTTTATGAATGCTGAAATAATATCGTAATGTTGTTCGCCTGTTTTATCATAACGCGCAGCTTTATTTTGAACCTGCCTCATCACTAAATCATTAGTAATGATAACCTGATTACCTTCGAACGAAGCGACTAACAACTCAAAAATATTTAACAATTTACGAGCATCTCCACCAGATAATCTCAATAGAGCGTCAGTTTCTTTTAATTCAATGTTTAATTTTGAAAGTGTAACGTCTTCGGTTATTGCACGTTGTAATAAGGCTTCTAAATCAGCTTTACTAAAAGCATTTAAGGTGTAAACTTGACATCTAGATAGCAATGCAGAAATCACTTCAAAACTTGGGTTTTCTGTAGTAGCTCCAATTAAGGTTACCCAACCTTTTTCAACGGCTTCTAAAAGTGAGTCTTGTTGCGACTTACTAAACCTATGGATTTCATCAATAAATAGAATCGGGTTTTTAGCTGTAAATAAACCGCCACTTTTTTTGACTTTATCAATGACCTCTCTAATGTCTTTTACGCCAGAGTTTATGGCACTAAGTTTATAAAATGGGCGGTCAGATTCGTTGGCAATAATGTTTGCTAATGTTGTTTTTCCAATGCCAGGAGGTCCCCAAAGAATAAGAGAGGGGATGACACCACTTTTTATTTGTTGATATAACATACCTTCTTTTCCAACAAGATGTTGCTGGCTCAGATAGTCGTTTAGTGTTTTTGGTCGTAAGCGTTCGGCAAGTGGCGTGTTCATATGTCAAAATTACAAAATGCATTTGTGATTGATTAAATATTTTCTGTTTAATAGATTCATTTTATTCTCATTGAATTTTCATTTTTACAACTTTGGAATTCAAATTACACAACTTAAGATTATTTTTTTTACCTCTGCCAATATTTCATGCAATCTTAGTTTGGCTGTAAATTTGAAAGACCTTACTCAAAAATCAGAACATATAATATGAGTAAAACTCAACATTTTAAATATTCTAATAGCATTATTGTCTACCCTTTGCTGATGCTATTTGCTATTTGGATGGTGTTTTGGTATCAAGTAAGAATAGATAGTAGTATTAAAGGTCTTGGTATAAGACCGCAAAAAATTGAAGGCCTTTTAGGTATTGTAACCAGTCCATTTTTACACGGCGACATCAATCATATTTATAATAATTCTATCCCGCTTTTAATGCTTAGTATAGCTTTATTCTATTTTTATAATAAAATTGCTTGGAAGGTGATTGGTTTGGGAATCTTATTTTCAGGGTTTTTAACTTGGCTTATAGCAAGTAAAGGGAATCATATTGGTGCAAGTGGTCTTATTTATGTTTTAGTGAGTTTTATATTTTTTAAAGGAATCTTTGCCAAACATTATAGGCTTATTGCTTTATCCTTAGTGGTTATTTTCTTTTATGGCAGTATGATTTGGTATGTGTTTCCCATTAAAACGGGTATGTCTTGGGAAGGACATTTGTCGGGTTTAATTACGGGGTTCATTTTTGCATTGATATTTAGAAGGCAAGTAGCAAAGCCGGAACGCTACCAATGGGAAGAAGTAGATTACGATGAAGATGATGACCCATTTATGAGGCATTTTGATGAAGATGGTAATTTTATTGAATTTGATCCCGAAGAAGCACAAGCAGAAGCTGAAGTCGAATCTGAAGTTAATGTCCCCAAAAAGAAAGCGATTAAAATCACTTACGTATTTAAGAAAAACGAAGACTAAATTTTTATCAGCGACAAACTGAAAATTGAAGACAGAGACTGTATGCTTAAGAGCGTTGTCTAACCGCTTCATATAAAAAAGCACTACAAGCCACTGAAACATTAAGTGATTCTATCTCACCTAAAATAGAGAGTTTTGTTTAATGATCTATAACTTTTAAAAGCATAATAATGGGGGATGACTCTGTGTTTCGCTTCCATTATTACAAAATATGTTTTTCAAAAAGAAAAAATATCTTGGTGGAAATATAATGTAGGTTATATTAAAGTGATGTCATTTAACGTTTCATCACTTTTTTCACAATAATGTTTGATTCAGAATGAATTCTTAAAAAATAAATTCCATTTGCTTGATTAGATAAATCTAGAAAGTCAGTGCTGGTTTCTCTAACTTTATTTCCCAACATATCATATGCTTCAATTTTGTCAATAATTAAACTTGTATTAATACTTACGAATCCTGTTGTTGGGTTTGGGGAAACGTTTGTTTCTGAGTGATTTGGTTTGGTTACGTCTAGAAAGTTATAACAATTGCTCAAATCTGGATTTAATTCAATAGGATTTCCGGGAGTTAAATCTTTTCCTATAAAAGCAGGGAAGTCAGTTGCGTATTTTATGGCTCTAAACGATGTGTGAGAAAAATCAGAAGGATTTTCACCTTGGCTAGCTTCATTTCCATTATTAGAGTTTATAGGGGTTATATATTCCCATACTACCGATTCATTTGGCGTGATTTCGAAAAAACGTCCATTACTACCTTCACATATTAAAGTATTACCATTAGGCAAACGTTGAGCACTACTTAAAATTCTAGAGAAAAAATCGGTTGGAGTTATTGGGTTTGTATAAGTGTAATCTGGATGTTCAGGACCGTAGGCCGTGTTAGATTGGTAACTGTATACACCAGGACTGTCTGTTTCTGGGTCAACAATTAAAACTTCAGAAAATAAAGGGGTTCTATCAATACCATTATTAAATAACATAATCTTACCAGCATCAGTAAGACCCGACTCAATAAAATATGGAGAGTGCTGTCCATAAAGTTTTCTATCAGCCTCTGTACCTTGATTATAAGATTTTGGATTTCCCCAACGGTATAAAAAGTCGCCACCTTTATTGTAAATGCCTCCAGAGCTAGTGGCTGCTTCAGCTGTAGTAGTTGAGTGGTCTATGATGTAGATTTCACTTAAATTTCTAGAGCTTATCACAATCTGATCTAATTCTAAATTGTACTGTATGGAATTAAAGTGGAGCCAATTAGAACCTCCTGATTGGCCATTTAAAAAATTGATGTTTAGCTTTCCTGGATTTGAGCTTACGTTTCCAAAATTATCTTTACTACTATCAAAATTTTGAATTAGGTGATCTTTTACATTCCATTCCCAAACAGGTGTTGCATTGTTTGTACCTGATGGTGAAACTTCAATAATTTGCTCGTTGTATAGATCAGATTCAGTCAGTAAATTAGGGTTTCTACCAGACTGTATAGCTTCAGCATTGCTCATTCGAGTAACAGCTAATATGAGTACATTTCCATTGGGCATTGGGAATATATCATGATGTTGTCGCATCATCGGTGTGTCATAAAAATATTGCCAAGTCAGATTACCGTCCCAATCAAAGATTTCTACTACGCCACCTTGCCCACCAAAAGTAATATCTGAGCTAGATGTTCTGCCAGCTCTCAAGAGATTGCCATTTTCTAATAAATATACAGCAATACCTGAGGGGTAGGTGCTGTTCCATTGGTTTATGACTTCTCCACAATTATTAATGAGGAAAGTTTTATTATACGAAGTGAAGAGGGTATAGCCCTCATAAACGCCATCTAAAATTTTTTTAGTTCCAATGGTGTTTTGTGAGTAACTTAAATTTATGGTAATTAATAAAATGAATAGTAACTTTTTGGACATTATATTTTGCTTTTTCTAAGAGTACAAATCTACTATATTTCTTTTTGGTTAGTTAAAGTTAGTAGTTTAATAACTATAATAGATAGTAAGTTGTTGTTTGTTAAGGGGTAAGCTCTTAGTTTTGGTCAGCCTTAAGTTCTTGAATAATTTAAAGGTTTCTAATAAGTCACTATTAAGAACTAGGGTTAAGTAGAATTAAATTTTAATTGATTATTGGTTTATTTTTATACTTGCTGAGTTTGTCTTATTTTTTTGTTCTTTAATTGATAAGGTGTTTTAAGCTTTTATAATAAGATGAATTTTAAAAGCTTAAAAGATAGTGTTGTGTTGTTTGTAATAAGGGAGTTTACTTATACATGTATAAAAATGTGGAGATGATAAAAATTAAATCAATTAAATGACTAAAAGGTGTGTACTGTAAATTCAGATTAATTTATAAATAAGTCTTTTCTATTGTCTTTGTCTAACCGCTTCATATAAAAAAGCACCACAAGCCACTGAAACATTAAGTGATTCTATCTCACCTAAAATAGGAAGTTTTGCTTGTTCATCTACGACTTTTAAAACTGAAGGATTAATTCCTCGGCCTTCAGAGCCCATAATTATAGCACATGGTTCTTTAAATGAAACATCATATAAATAGTGCTCTGCTTTTTCAGTGGCAGCGACAACTCTTATTCCTGAAGATTGCATGTGGAACACTGCATCTTTAATATGATCAACCTTGCAGATTGGCATTTTAAAAATAGCACCAGCACTTGTTTTTATGGTATCGCCATTTATTGGAGCACCACCTTTTTTCTGAATAATAATACCATTTACACCAGTACATTCTGCGGTTCTAACAATAGCACCAAAATTTCTAACATCACTTAATTGGTCTAATAAAAGGAATAAAGGTGTTTTTCCAGATTCAATAACGCTCATTACTAAATCGTCAATGTCATGAAACGCAATAGGTGAAATCTGTGCCACAGCACCTTGGTGATTACCACGTGTTAATCGGTTTAATTTTTCAACAGGCACATAAGAAGAATTGATGCTTTCTGAACGTATTAAGTGCTCTAATTCTTTGAATAGTTCACCTTGAAGTCCTTTTTGCATAAAAACTTTATCTATAGTTTCATTAGATTTTATAGCTTCAATAATAGCTCTAATTCCAAATACTGTGGTTTCTTTTTCCATGCGGTAAAGGTATAAAAAAAGCCTCATAAGATAATATGAGGCTTTTAATTATTTGAAATGTATTATTACATTATATCCCAGAATAATTTAGTGGTCTGTGAATCTCCTCCTATAGCAGCAGAAGCAGCGTCCCAATTGTCTACGTTTAAATTTTGCTCATCTACAGGATAAGTGTATCTAAGTGGTACTGGGTTTTCTGATTCAACGGCAATATTCATTACTGGATAATCATATTTTCTCCATACAGTCCAACCTTCAAATCCTCTATTGTACATGGCTAACCAAAATTGTGTTCCAATTTTCTCTCTCCAGGTACCAGATGCTGAAGCATAATCAACCTCTGGATCTGCTAGATAGTTAGTGATATCAGTCGTTTCTCCTCCCCAATATTCGATTGAGGCGGTAATACCATTGTTATAAAACTCAGTGGCCGTTCCTCCAACAGCATAGGTGCGTTCGGCAGCTTCAGCTAAATAGAATGATACCTCTGAGTAATCTATTAATACTCCTGCAAAAGTTGCTTCATGCAACAAGTCACCTAATTGTGAATTTGTAGTATAGCTATTAGAATCACCATAGTCACCACCTACATAGGTGTCTGGCCCTACATTTTCTCTAAAATAAAATGGTCTTCTTGGGTCATCTAAATCATTCATTATATCTACAATAGTGTTTGCAGCAACAAAATCTTGACGACCAGACTCCACTAAATCTACCCATAATGGATTTGTGTTTGGAGTTGCACTTTGGTAGTTTAATAAAGCATTATCTGCGTTAGATGTAAACACTCCTGAGGCTACAGCAGACTCTACAGTGCTTCTTGCTAATGTAGGGTTTATATCTGTAAGGCGAATTCCTAGTCTTAGTTTTAGGGAGTTAGCAAACTTTTTCCAAGCAGTCATATCTCCACCATAGATTCTGTCTCCAACACTTCCGAAACCTTCTCCAGAGTCAAAATTTGCAATAACAGCATCAATTCTATCAATTAAATCTGGGTAGATTACAGTTTCAGCATCATCATAAGCAGGTAGAGAAAATTCCTCTATTTTTAATGCTTCCGTATAAGGGATGTCTCCAAAGGTGTCTACAAGTTGCTGCCAAGTATATATAGAAAGTACTTCTATTTGTGCTAAACGCCCCTCTTTTTCCTCTGAAGTTAACTCTGCATTAGCTATAACTTTCTCTTTTGAGTCATTAAGGTCAAATAAGACATTGCTATACATTTCTGTCCAGTGAGAATCTGTAATTGTTCTACCATTTAAATCGTAGTTAGATTCATCAATATAAGTAGTTTGCGTAAAATATTGGGCAAACAATTTAAATACGTTATTATTTACATTTGTGCTAGACATTTGATCAAACAAACTTTTAGTAGCAGAGGTAAATAACACATCCTCGGTAACCTGAGTTGGATTCTTAGGGTCCTTGTTTAAATCGTCATATTGGTCATCACTCATACAGGAAAAGATGAGCGAAAGGCTTAATATCGGTATAAATATTTTTCTCATAATAATTTTTTTTAAAATTGTAATTTTAAGCTAGCGCCTATTTCTCTTATCGAAGGGTATGCTCCTGATTGATATCCTTGAACATTTCCAGACCCTAATCCAGATTCTGGATCAGAATAAGGAAGGTCTTTATGTATGATCCATAAATTTCTACCAATTATAGAAATTGATGCATTGGTGAAAGGTAAAGCATCTAATGTTTTCTGATTAAAGCTATAGGTCAAACTCAATTCTCTAAGCTTTACAAATGAAGCATCATAAACATGTGCTGCGTTTGGAGTATTTACATATCCCCAAGGGTTAGCATATGTTGTAGCACTAGCCCTGATGGTATTTGGTGTTCCATCGGCTTGTACTCCAGGTAAAATGACACCTCCACTATCTGCTCCAGAAGTTACAGGGTTTCTAACAGGGTTTCCTAAATCATTGGTCCCTGCTGTAAAGTCATATAGACCTGTTGCGTAACCGTACCAAGTATCTAGAGAAAAAATATCGCCTCCTTTTTGAATATCAATTAAAAAACCTAAGCTTAAGTTTTTGTAAGAAAATGTATTAAATACACCACCTTTCCAGTCAGGGTTTACATTACCAATAACTTCATTTGAAGTGTCGGAAGTTAGGTAGTAACCATCAGTTCCAACTACTTTTTCTCCATTTTCATATACATAGTCTGTTCCTCTTATCGTTCCATAAGCTTCACCTGGAGTTGCATTTATTGAAACTCCTCCTTGAAGATCTGCAAGTTGTAAGTTATTAATGCCATCTTGTAGTTTAATAACTTTATTTTCGTTTTTAGACCAATTTACGGATATGTCCCATTTGAAATTGTCAGTTTTAATAGGTGTTCCATATAATTGAAGCTCTAAACCTTTATTTTCTATTGTACCAGCATTAAGCCAATTTGAAGCATACCCAGTAGAACTAGAAACAGGGACATTAACAATTTGGTCTTCTGTTGTTGTGTTGTAGTACGCAAAATCAAAACCAGCTCTTCTGTTTAAAAAGGACATCTCTACTCCAAACTCGTATGAGTTTTGTTGCTGGGGTTTTAATTCTAAATTATTTAATGCTGTAGGGTTTGATGCAACTCCAGATCCATTAAAAGGTGCTGAAATATTATAAGTATTATACACTCTGTAAGGTCCGGTATCATCACCAACTTCTGCATAATTAGCTCTTAATTTTCCAAAAGTTAACCAGTTTGCTTCTACAAAATTAGAAAAGACAAAACTTCCAGAGACGGAGTAATAGCCGTAGGTATTATTTTCTTTTGGTAGTGTTGACGATCGGTCTCTTCGGTAAGTTCCTTCTATAAATGCAAAGTTATCATAACCTAAGCTTGCTCTTATAAAAGCACCATCTACCATTTTGGTAGCGTCATATTCGGTAGGGGCTTCTATAGGATTTACGGAGTTTGATAGCGCATATAATCCTGGGATACCTAAACCACCATTGGTTACTGCTCTAACAGATTCCCAAGTTTGTCTTCTTAAATTCAGACCAATATTTCCGTCTAAGTTTAGTTTGTCGGTTAAATCTTTATTGAAATTGACAAAGAAATCGTAGTTGTATTCTGCAACTTGGTTATTAAACCTAGAGTATTGAGATACGTTTGCACTTCCTACATTAGTACGTTCCTCTTGCAACTCTGTATAGGTGTCGTAAGAGAACCTTCCCATAACACTTATCCAGTCATTTATTTTGTAATCTAATGTTACATTACCAAAATATCTATTTCTAGAATCTGTTTCGTAGTTTTCGTAAAAGGTCCAATAAGGGTTGTCAGAATATATTGGAGATAAATTTGTGCCAGAACTCGTATTCCATGTGATATTTTCTCGTGTAGCAAAATAAGCATCCTTTTGTGCTGCAAGGTCAACGTTAGTTTGAAACCATTGTCTAAATTGCTGCATTACATTATTAGCATCATAACCCGTACCATAACGTCCTTTTCCACTTGCTTTAGTGTAGGTAAAAGTTGTTGAGGCAGTTAATTTGTCGGTGAATTGATGAGAACCATTAAAAGTGATTGAATTTCTTTTAATCTCACTGTTTGGTAGATTTCCTTCCTGTAGCATATTGGTGTAGCCTAGTCTAAACGAGCTCGTTTCATTTGCTCCATCTAAGCCTACGGAATTAACATAGGTTCCAGAAGTACCCCATACATAATTTGCATCATTTTCTCCTGCAACCCATGGTGTAGCTTGTTGGTAGCTGTCTAATTGAGGGAAAATTGAAGTCCACTGGTGAACTAATGTATTGGGGTTAAAGGCTGCTCCATAGGATGCGTCTTCAGTAAAAGGTACTGTAAGATCTCCGATTCCATTGCCTGTTATATCTTCAAAATCATTAAAATATTGATCTTCAGTTGTCCCGTAATAAGGGCCATAACCAGCACCATATTTGGTTTGATAATTTGGTAATGTTTCGTCATCGGCAGTTCCAGCCATAAAACTCGAATTAATTGTAATACCAATACCTTTTTTGGTCGTTCCTTTTTTTGTTGTAATAATAATTGCGCCATGCATCCCTCTTGAACCGTAAAGCGCTGTTGCTGCAGCTCCTTTTAATACGTTCATAGATTCTATATCATCAGGGTTGATATCTGATGCCGCATTACCATAATCATATCCACCTTGTCCTAATGTTTGTGCGCTAGTATTTGTGTTAGAGTTACTAACAGGTACGCCGTCTATTACAAAAAGTGCTTGATTGTTGCCTGAAATAGAATTACTTCCTCTAATTACAACATTGGTTGATCCCCCAAGTGTTCCAGAGGATTTAATATCTAAACCAGCAACTTTACCAGATAAAGAATTTACAAAATTAGAGCTTTTAACTTTAGATACCGCTTCTCCATCTACTTCTTGAGTAGCGTATCCTAAACTCTTTTTGTCTCTTTTGATTCCTAATGCTGTAATTACAACTTCATCTAAAGCAGCTGTGTCTTCCGCTAGAGCTGCGTTAATGACATTTGATGTGCCAACTGTTTTTTCTAGAGGTTTTAACCCAATGTAACTAAAGATGATGATGTCACCAGTATTTACCATTAGGGAATAATTCCCGTCAAAATCGGTTTGAGTTCCATTGCTTGTTCCTTTAACAACAATATTTGCTCCAGGAAGTGGTATGCCAGAGGGGTCTGTTACTTTTCCTGAAATTGTCTTTTCTTGTGCAAAAGTTAATTGCACAGCTAACACTAATAGTAGTGTTAGAGTCTTACTAAAATTTGTTTTCATATACATTATTTTGAGTTAGTCTTATTCAAAAGTCCTAATAATAAGTTAATATTACAATAAATAAATCATAAAATTTGTCAGATTAATGCATTATTGTCATAAAAACACGTGAAATAACGTGTATAGTTCAGTGTGGCTTTTTTGCAGTTTACAACTTGATTTTTTTGCCTTTTAGTTTTCCTATTTATGAAGTTTAATTTTAGTTAGTTACTTTTTAGAGTGTGGATAAAACCCCAAAAGCATATAAATTATTTTACAGTTTGTTGAATAGGCCGTTAAAGGATTGCTGGTTTTTTATTAGTTATTGCAAATGAGATTGCTACTGTCTCTTGCTAATATTTTTTTCTAACAGAAATTAGCATTAATTGAGATAAAATAATATTTGGTTTTGGAAGATTGTGTAGTGTGACGTCAATAAAAGAAACTTTATTATTAACGTCATAAATTATGATAATTTGTACCTATATGTAGTTGTAATTTGCCTTAGTTTTTAACCGTTTATTTATTATAATATTGGTCTTTGTATAAATTTTGAGAAAAATAGATTTTGAGAGTTTGTTCTGATAAATCTAAGATTACAGATGTGGTTGTTAGAATTTTCCTATCCGTTAAAAATTAGCGGTTAAACTTAAATGAACCTTAGAATCTGAGAGTTTAAACTGTTGATTTTCTGTTTTTCCGCTAGAGTAGTTTAAACGAAAGAGTCCTGCATTGGTAAGTAAGCCAAAACCAAAGCCAAAACCAAAGAGCTTTTCTTTGCTGTCGGTAAGTTTGTTTTCAAAATAGGCAGCATCTATAACAGAATGCACATAAATAGTATTGCTTACACGATAACGATATTCGGTACTGATTACGCCATACAGATTGGCCACTAAACTGTTTTCTTCAAAACCACGAATGGAGTTGATCCCTCCAAAACGAAATAATTCATTATCCAAATAATTCTCAGATGTTAAAATAGCACCATTTAATCTGGTGTAAAAACTATTCCTATTATTAAGGTTAAAGATTTTATAGCTATCCAGGCTAAAAACATTCTGGTCTTCTGTTATTGTATTAGTTGCTCTAGATCCTATACCTGAAGAGAAATCAATCCAAAAATTAATTGGAAATAAAGGGTCGTCAAATTGAGATTTTATATAATTATAATGAAGCGTAAAATAGTTGGTGGTATAATCGTTTAGAATGGTTGTGTCATTTTCTAATAAGTTAGTGGAGTTCGTTGTTGTGATTCCAATTCCGATTTTATGCTGGGCATTGATTTGATAATTAACTTTAGCATATTGTTTGGCGGTTAAAAAAGTAGAATCTTTTCTGAATAGATTTAAACCAATCTGAAGTCCGATTGGAGAATTAAATATATAGGGTAAATCGGCATCTACGTTTATGGTTTGCTGATCTATTTCGTCACTTTTATAATAAAGATTTAAAGTTTCTCCATAGTTAAGATTATTAATAAGTCTCAAATCCATGTAACCATCAAATTCAATTTTGTTGGTGTCTTCGTTGGTTCCAAAACCCAAGAAGCCATCAAAGTTATTTGTTTTAGCTTTTTCAATATATAAATATAGTGTTGTTGAGTCTTGGGTAAAAAGAACCTCGGGGTCTTTAATTTTATTTGCAAAACGAATATCGCTTAATAATTGTACTTTTTCTTTAATTTTATTTAGGTTGAAGGCTTTTCCAGTCCTCAACTTCATAAAATGTTTCAAGTAAGATTTAGGAAACTTCTCATAGCCTTTTACAATAATTTTATCAATGTGTCTTTTTTTTTGTGATACAACTTTTAAGTCAGCTGAAATTAAATTAGAATTCACTTTAGAGATATTCACTAGTTGTAAAGTTGAAAAAGGATCACCTTCTTCAGCTATTTTAGAATTTAAGTTTTCTAAATAACTTTCAAGTGCTGTTGTTTTTAAATCAAAGAAAGTTTCATTCGGATTAGAATCGGTTGATGGTAATAAATCCACTTTAAAATTGGGGTCGTAATAAATCCTAATGGTATCAATTCTTTGTCCAACGGTGAGTTGTGCTATAAATAAGGTGTCGTTTTGTTTCTTTAGGTTTTTTAGTGTTGTGTCTATATAGCCTTGTTTGGTCAGTTGCTGCTTTATAAAATTAATTTCCTTTTCTATGGTCCTGTAGTTGGTATGTGTATTTATATAGCCAGTAGAATCGATAATTTTATTGGTTTCTATATTTTCACCAATTACAGAAAGAGAAATTGACTGAGCGCTGCTTTGATTGAAAAAAAACAGAAGAAAAACAAAAAAAATAATTCGAGTGTAAAACAGCATTTTTAGTAAATAGTATAACTCTTATATAACGTAAAAATAGAACATAAAATATAGCACATGGAAGAAACTTTATATTTCTTTGAAAAAATAATTCACAACTATTTGAATTATAAATATATATTTCTACCTTTGCAGCCCTCAAAAGTGAGGGTTAAAATAATTTTATATAGAAATATATGCCAACAATTTCACAATTAGTACGAAAAGGAAGAGCCAAAATAACCAAGAAGAGTAAATCGGCTGCTTTAGATTCGTGTCCTCAGAGACGTGGTGTATGTACTCGTGTTTATACAACGACACCTAAAAAACCTAACTCAGCAATGCGTAAGGTAGCAAGGGTTCGTTTAACAAACGGTAAAGAGGTAAATGCATACATTGGCGGAGAAGGTCACAATTTACAAGAGCACTCGATAGTATTGGTTAGAGGTGGAAGGGTAAAAGATTTACCAGGAGTTAGATATCACATCGTTCGTGGTGCTTTAGATACAGCAGGTGTATCTGGAAGAACGCAACGTAGATCTAAGTATGGTGCAAAACGCCCTAAAAAGTAATTTAAAACTTTAAGAAGAAGACATGAGAAAAAGAGCAGCAAAAAAGAGACCGCTTTTACCGGATCCAAGATTTAATGATCAGTTAGTAACACGTTTTGTTAACATGATGATGTGGGATGGTAAGAAGTCTGTGGCTTTTAAAGTATTCTACGATGCAATTGATATTGTTGAAGAGAAAAAAAATGATGACGAAAAAACAGCTTTAGAGATTTGGAAAGAAGCTTTATCTAACGTAATGCCTCACGTAGAAGTACGTAGTCGTCGTGTTGGTGGTGCTACATTCCAGATTCCAATGCAGATTCGTCCAGACCGTAAGGTTTCAACTGCGATGAAATGGTTAATTAGCTTTTCACGTAAAAGAAACGAAAAATCTATGGCTCAACGTTTAGCATCAGAAGTTTTAGCAGCAGCTAAAGAAGAAGGAGCAGCGGTGAAGAAGAGAATGGATACGCATAAGATGGCTGAAGCAAATAAAGCATTTTCACACTTTAGATTTTAATAAAGGATGGCAAGAGATTTAAAACTTACAAGAAACATAGGAATTGCGGCTCATATTGATGCTGGTAAAACAACAACAACTGAGCGTATTCTTTTTTATACGGGAGTTTCACATAAAATTGGAGAGGTTCATGATGGAGCTTCTACAATGGACTGGATGGAGCAAGAAGCAGAAAGAGGTATTACAATTACTTCTGCGGCTACAACTTGTGATTGGACATTCCCAAAAGAAAATGGTGAGCCAACAGCAGAAGCTCAGGATTACCATTTTAATATTATTGATACACCTGGTCACGTAGATTTTACAGTTGAGGTAAACCGTTCTTTACGTGTATTAGATGGTTTAGTTTTCTTATTTAGTGCAGTAGATGGTGTTGAGCCACAGTCTGAAACTAACTGGAGACTTGCAGATAATTATAAAGTACCTCGTATCGGATTTGTTAACAAAATGGACCGTCAAGGTTCTGACTTCTTAGAAGTTTGTCAGCAAGTAAAAGATATGTTAAAGTCTAACGCAGTGCCAATCGTTTTAAACATTGGTGATGAAGACAACTTTAAAGGCATTGTAGATTTAGTTAAAAACAGAGCTATTGTATGGCATGATGAAAACTACGGGTCTACTTTTGATGTCGTTGATATTCCTGAAGAGATGAAAGATGAAGTGCGTAAGTACCGTGCTTTATTGATTGAAGAAGTTGCAGGTTATGACGAGAATCTACTTGAGAAATTCATGGAAGATGAAGATTCAATTACAGAAGATGAAGTGCACGCTGCACTTAGAGCTGCTGTAATGGATATGGCTATTATACCAATGGTATGTGGTTCTTCATTTAAAAATAAAGGGGTTCAGTTTTTATTAGATGCTGTATGTCGTTACTTACCTTCTCCTTTAGATAGAGATAGTGTGGTAGGAACAAATCCTGATACCGATAAAGAAGAGCGAAGAAAGCCTAGCGTAAGCGAACCTTTTTCTGCTTTAGCATTTAAAATTGCTACAGATCCTTTTGTAGGACGTTTAGCATTCTTTAGAGCGTATTCTGGTCGTTTAGATGCAGGGTCTTATATCTTGAACAACCGTTCAGGTAAAAAAGAACGTATTTCTCGTATTTATCAAATGCACTCTAATAAACAAAATGCTATCGATTTTATCGAAGCAGGTGATATTGGAGCAGCAGTAGGATTTAAAGATATCAAGACTGGTGATACTATGTCTGATGAAAAACATCCTATTGTTTTAGAATCTATGGACTTCCCGGATCCTGTAATTGGTATTGCGGTTGAGCCTAAGACTAAGGCAGACGTTGATAAAATGGGTATGGCTTTAGCAAAATTAGCTGAAGAAGATCCAACATTTACAGCAAGAACTGATGAGTCTTCAGGTCAGACAATTATTTCTGGTATGGGTGAGCTTCACTTAGATATTATTGTAGATCGTTTAAAAAGAGAATTTAAAGTTGAGGTTAACCAAGGTCAACCACAAGTTGAATATAAAGAAGCTATTACACAAGCTGCTGATCATAGAGAGGTTTACAAGAAACAATCTGGTGGTCGTGGTAAATTTGCTGATATCGTATTTACGATTGAACCAGCAGATGAAGGTGTTGTAGGATTACAATTTGAATCTGTAATTAAAGGTGGTAACGTTCCTAAAGAATTTATCCCTTCAATTGAAAAAGGATTTAAAATGGCAATGGTAAATGGACCACTTGCAGGTTACGAAGTTGATTCAATGAAAGTAACTTTAAAGGATGGTTCTTATCACGATGTCGATTCAGATCAATTATCTTTCGAATTAGCTGCAAAATTAGGATTCAAGAATTCTGCTAAAGCTGCTAAAGCGGTTATAATGGAGCCAATCATGAAACTTGAGGTGATTACACCAGAAGAAAACATGGGTGATATTGTAGGTGACTTAAACAGAAGAAGAGGTCAGATGAGTAGTATGGGTGATAGAGCTGGTGCTAAAACAGTAAAAGCTACTGTGCCATTATCTGAAATGTTTGGTTATGTTACAACGTTAAGAACATTATCTTCAGGTAGAGCAACATCTACAATGGAATTTTCTCACTATGCAGAAACTCCAGCAAATATATCACAAGAAGTAATTGCGGCTGCTAAAGGCGTTGAATCGTAAATCTTAAGAAAATGAGTCAAAAAATCAGAATAAAATTAAAGTCTTACGATCACAATTTAGTGGACAAGTCTGCTGATAAGATTGTAAAAACAGTAAAAAGTACTGGTGCAGTAGTAACGGGACCAATTCCATTACCAACACACAAAAAAATATTTACTGTATTACGTTCACCACACGTAAACAAGAAATCTAGAGAACAATTTCAATTAAGCTCTTACAAGCGTTTATTAGATATTTACTCTTCATCTTCTAAAACAATTGATGCTTTAATGAAACTTGAATTACCAAGTGGCGTTGAAGTTGAGATTAAAGTGTAATTTGAACACAATGTCGTTCTGAGCAAAAGCGAAGAATCTCATTGATAAAATGTCCCACCGATGCGGTCGCGGGAAAAACGGTAAAAATACAATTCAAGGCTGAAATGTATTTTCAGCCTTGAATATTTATAGCAAAGGACAAGTCGCGACTTGTCCACCAAAAACAAACAATCGGTCAAGTCGCGACTTGATCATACTAAAAAAGAAAAACATGTCTGGGTTAATTGGAAAAAAAATCGGTATGACCAGCATTTTCGACGAAAATGGAAAGAACATTCCATGTACAGTAATCGAAGCTGGACCATGTATCGTTACCCAAGTCAGAACTGAAGAAGTGGATGGTTATTCAGCCCTTCAATTAGGTTTCGATGACGCGACAGAAAAAAGCGCTACTAAAGCAGACTTAGGTCATGCTAAAAAAGCGGGTACTTCTGTAAAACGCAAAGTTGTTGAATTTAAAGGTTTTGATGCGGAGTACAAATTAGGTGATGCTATCACAGTTGAGCAATTTATTGAAGGAGAATTTGTAGATGTTGCAGGTACTTCTAAAGGTAAAGGATTTCAAGGGGTAGTAAAACGTCACGGATTCGGTGGTGTAGGTCAAGCAACGCATGGTCAACATAACCGTTTAAGAGCTCCAGGTTCTATTGGTGCAGCTTCTTATCCTGCGAGAGTATTCAAAGGAATGAAGATGGCCGGAAGAATGGGTGGTGAAACAGTAAAAGTTCAAAATTTAAGAGTTTATAAAGTAGTTCCTGAAAAGAACCTACTTGTGGTAAAAGGATGTGTTCCTGGTCACAAAAATTCTTATGTAATCATTGAGAAGTAATGGAAATAGCAGTTTTAGATATAAACGGAAAAGACACTGGAAGGAAAGCTGAGCTTTCTAAAGAAGTGTTCGCTATAGAGCCTAATAATCATGCTGTCTATTTAGATGTTAAGCAATACTTAGCAAACCAAAGACAAGGGACGCATAAGGCAAAAGAAAGAGCAGAGATAGCTGGTAGTACACGTAAGATTAAAAAACAAAAAGGTACTGGTACTGCAAGAGCAGGTAGTATTAAGTCTGGTGTATTTAAAGGTGGTGGTCGTATGTTTGGTCCTAGACCAAGAAATTATGGTTTTAAATTAAATAAAAACCTTAAGCGATTAGCACGTAAATCAGCATTAAGTCTTAAAGCAAATGACAAGTCAATTTTAGTAATGGAAGAGTTCAGTTTTGATGCTCCAAAAACTAAAAACTTTGTTAATGTATTAAAGGCTTTAGAGATAGAAAACAAAAAATCTCTAATTGTGTTGGGTGATACAAATAATAATGTATATTTGTCCTCACGCAATTTTAAAGGTTCTGAAGTTGTAACTGCTTCGGAATTAAGTACTTATAAAATTATGAATGCTAACAAAGTTATTCTAATTGAAAGTGCTTTAGAAGGAATTGAATCGAATTTAAGTAAATAGAACAGATGAGTATCTTAATAAAACCTATAATCACAGAAAAAGCAACCATGCAAAGTGAGTTGTTAAATGCTTATGCATTTGAAGTGAACACAAAGGCGAACAAGGTAGAAATCAAAAAAGCGGTGGAAGCGGCTTATGGAGTTTCTGTTGAAAAAGTTCGTACAATAAATGTCCGTCCAGAAAGAAGAACACGTCATACAAAGACTGGGATTCAACATGGTAAAACAAATGCTGTTAAAAAAGCAATTGTACAACTGGCGGAAGGTGAAACAATAGATTTATACACTAACATGTAATTTTAGACATTAATGTCAGTAAGAAAATTAAAACCGATCACATCAGGTCAGCGATTTAGAGTAGTAAATGGATTTGACGCCATTACTACTGATAAGCCGGAGAAAAGCTTGCTTGCTCCGAAAAAACGATCAGGTGGTAGAAACAGTCAAGGAAAAATGACCATACGCCAAGTTGGTGGAGGTCATAAGAAACGTTATCGTATTATCGATTTCAAACGTAACAAAACAGGTATTCCTGCAGAAGTTAAGTCAATCGAGTATGATCCAAACAGAACAGCATTTATTGCTTTATTAAATTACCAAGACGGCGAGAAACGTTATATTATCGCTCAAAATGGTTTAAAAGTAGGGCAAAATTTAGTGTCTGGTGAAACTGGTGTAGCTCCTGAAATAGGAAATGCAATGCCTTTAAGTGAGATTCCTTTAGGAACCGTTATCTCTTGTATAGAATTACGTCCTGGTCAAGGTGCTGTAATGGCACGTAGTGCTGGTGCATTTGCTCAATTAATGGCAAGAGGAGATAAATTTGCTACTGTTAAATTGCCTTCAGGTGAAACAAGATTAATTCTTGTTACATGTATGGCAACAATTGGAGCAGTATCTAATTCAGATCATCAATTACTAGTCTCTGGTAAAGCAGGTAGAAGTAGATGGTTAGGAAGACGTCCAAGAGTAAGACCAGTAGTAATGAACCCAGTCGATCACCCAATGGGTGGTGGTGAAGGTAAATCTGCCGGAGGTCATCCAAGAAATAGAAACGGTGTACCTGCTAAAGGTTACAGAACGCGTTCTAAGACAAAAGCGAGTAATAAGTATATTGTAGAACGTAGAAAGAAATAATTAAGATAGTATGGCACGTTCATTAAAAAAAGGACCTTATATCCACTATAAGTTAGATAAGAAAGTTGCAGAAAATGTAGCTTCAAACAAAAAGACAGTTATTAAAACTTGGTCTAGAGCATCAATGATTTCTCCAGATTTCGTTGGTCAGACTATTGCAGTTCATAATGGTCGTCAGTTTGTTCCAGTATTTGTAACTGAAAACATGGTAGGTCATAAATTAGGAGAATTTTCACCAACAAGATCTTTTAGAGGTCATGCAGGTGCTAAGAATAAAGGTAAAAAATAAGAATCATGGGAAGTCGTAAAAAACAAATGGCGGAAGCTATTAAAGCGGAGAAGAAGCAAGTTGCTTTTGCTAAGCTAAATAACTGTCCTACATCACCAAGAAAAATGCGTTTAGTAGCGGATTTAGTAAGAGGTGAAAAGGCTGAAAAAGCTCTTCAGATTCTTAGATTTAGTCAAAAAGAAGCGTCTCGTCGTTTAGAGAAACTTGTTGTATCTGCAATAGCAAACTGGCAAGCTAAAAACGAAGATGCTGATGTTGAAGAAGCTAAATTGTTTATCAAAGAAATTAGAGTAGATGGTGGTTCTATGTTAAAGAGATTGCGTCCAGCACCTCAAGGTAGAGCACATAGAATAAGAAAAAGATCTAATCACGTTACCGTGGTTGTAGATTCATTAAATAAAACACAAAGCTAAGATAGAGGTATGGGACAAAAGACAAATCCAATCGGAAATCGCTTAGGAATTATCAGAGGATGGGAATCTAACTGGTACGGAGGAAACGATTATGGTGATAAACTTGCCGAAGACGATAAGATTAGAAAGTATATTCATGCTCGTCTATCTAAAGCTAGTGTAAGTAGAGTAATTATTGAGCGTACGCTTAAACTTGTAACCGTTACTATAACTACTGCTAGACCTGGTATAATTATTGGGAAAGGTGGCCAAGAAGTAGATAAGTTAAAAGAAGAGCTTAAGAAAATTACTGGCAAAGAAGTTCAATTGAACATCTTTGAAATTAAAAGACCTGAACTAGATGCATACTTAGTAGCTGCTAGTGTTGCTCGTCAAATTGAAAGCCGAATTTCATATAGACGTGCAATAAAAATGGCTATTGCTGCTGCAATGCGTATGAATGCAGAAGGAATTAAAATTCAGATTAGTGGTCGTTTAAACGGTGCTGAAATGGCACGTTCAGAACACTATAAAGAAGGACGTATTCCTTTATCTACTTTTAGAGCTGATATTGATTATGCTCTTGTAGAAGCACATACTACTTATGGTAGATTGGGCATCAAAGTTTGGATAATGAAAGGCGAAGTATATGGTAAAAGAGAACTTTCTCCATTAGTTGGCTTATCTAAACAAAAAGGTAAAGGTGGACGTGGTGGAAACAAGAACCAATCTCGTCGTAGAAAGTAATTTTTTAAAGAAAAGACAAAATGTTACAGCCTAAAAGAACAAAATTTCGTAAGCAGCAAAAAGGACGTATGAAAGGAAATGCAGGAAGAGGTCATTTGTTATCAAATGGTACTTTCGGTATTAAATCATTAGAGTCAACTTTTATTACTGCACGTCAAATAGAAGCAGCGCGTATTGCCGCTACTCGTTACATGAAAAGAGAAGGATCGTTATGGATTAAAATTTTTCCAGACAAGCCTATCACAAAGAAACCTCTTGAAGTACGTATGGGTAAAGGTAAAGGTGCCGTTGAATATTGGGCAGCAGTTGTAAAACCAGGACGTATGTTATTTGAAATCAGTGGTGTGCCATTAGAAACAGCTCAAGAAGCACTTCGTTTGGCAGCACAGAAACTTCCTGTAAAAACTAAGTTTATCATAGCTAGAGATTACGAAGCTTAATAGAAAGATATTATGAAGCAATCAGAAATTAAACAGCTTTCAACAGCTGAGTTACAAGAGAAACTTAGTGAATCTAAAAAGAGTTATACAGACCTGAAAATGGCTCACACTATATCTCCGTTAGATAACCCAATTCAGTTACGAGTTGCACGTCGCACAGTAGCTAGAGTGGCAACAGAATTAACTAAAAGAGACGTACAATAATTGTATTCTGCTGAAAGATGGAAAAAAGAAACTTAAGAAAAGAACGTATAGGGATCGTAACGAGTAACAAAATGGAGAAATCTATTGTAGTTGCTGAAGTTAAGAAGGTAAAACACCCTATGTATGGAAAATTCGTGTTAAAGACTAAGAAATATGTCGCACACGATGAGACAAATGACTGCAACGAAGGCGATACTGTAAAGATCATGGAAACACGACCTTTAAGTAAATCTAAATGTTGGAGATTAGTAGAAATAATTGAAAGAGCGAAGTAATTATGTTACAACAAGAATCAAGATTAAAAGTTGCTGACAACACTGGTGCAAAGGAAGTTTTAACTATCCGTGTACTAGGAGGAACTAAAAGAAGATACGCTTCTGTTGGAGATAAAATAGTTGTATCTGTTAAAGATGCCACTCCAAACGGACAAATCAAAAAAGGTGCTGTATCTACAGCAGTTGTTGTTCGTACAGCTAAAGAAGTAAGACGCCCAGATGGTTCTTACATTAGATTTGACGACAACGCATGTGTACTTTTAAACCCACAGGGTGAAATGAGAGGAACACGTGTTTTTGGACCGGTAGCAAGAGAACTTCGTGATAAACAATTCATGAAAATTGTATCATTAGCACCAGAAGTGCTTTAATTGATAAATAAGATGACAAAGCTTAAAATAAAATCAGGAGATACAGTACAAGTAATTGCTGGAGATCACAAAGGATCAGAAGGTAAGGTACTTAAAGTATTAATAGATAAGAACAAAGCCATCGTAGAAGGTGTGAACATGGTTAAGAAACATACGAAACCAAGTGCACAAAACCCTCAAGGTGGTATTGTAGAGAAAGAAGCATCTATAAACATTTCAAACTTATCGTTGTTAACTTCAAAAGGAGAAACAACGAGAGTGGGTTATAGAATGGATGGCGATAATAAAGTAAGATTTTCAAAAAAATCTAATGAAGTAATTTAACTATGGCTTACGTTGCAAGATTAAAACAAGAGTACAAGGAAAAAATAGTTCCTACTCTTACGGAAGAATTTGGATATACTAATGTAATGCAAGTTCCTAAACTAACTAAGATAGTAATATCTAAAGGTGTTGGAGCTGCTGTTGCGGATAAGAAATTAATCGATCACGCAGTAGACGAACTTACTAAAATATCTGGACAGAAAGCTATACATACAATGTCTAAGAAAGATGTTGCATCCTTCAAGTTACGTAAAGGAATGCCAATTGGTGCCAAAGTAACTTTAAGAGGAGAGCAAATGTATGAATTCTTAGATCGTTTAGTAACTTCAGCTTTACCTAGAGTTAGAGATTTTAACGGTATCAAAGCTACAGGTTTTGATGGTCGTGGAAATTATAACTTAGGAATTGTAGAACAAATCATTTTCCCAGAAATAGATATTGATAAAGTCAATAAAATTTCAGGAATGGATATTACATTTGTGACTTCTGCTGACACAGATAAGGAAGCAAAGTCTTTATTAACAGAACTAGGATTACCTTTTAAAAAGAATTAATTATGGCTAAAGAATCAATGAAAGCCCGTGAGGTTAAGCGTTCTAAAACGGTAGCTAAATATGCAGAGAAACGCAAAGCTTTAAAAGAAGCTGGCGATTACGAAGCATTACAGAAATTACCAAAAAACGCATCACCTATACGTCAGCACAACCGTTGCAAACTTACAGGAAGACCAAAAGGTTATATGAGACAATTTGGAATTTCTCGTGTAATGTTTAGAGAAATGGCTAACCAAGGCTTAATTCCTGGTGTTAAAAAAGCAAGTTGGTAAAAATTATAAATTGGTTTCAGGTTTGACAATAGTGTCGAAAACCGCTACCGCAAATTAATACATATGAACACAGATCCAATAGCGGATTATTTAACGCGAGTTAGAAACGCAGTTAAGGCAAATCACAGAGTGGTTGAAATACCTGCATCTAACTTAAAAAAAGAAATAACTAAGATATTATTCGATCAAGGATATATCTTAAGTTATAAGTTTGACGATTCTTCAGTACAAGGTACTATCAAAATTGCTTTGAAGTACAGTAAAGAGACTAAAGAGTCTGTCATCAAAAAAATTCAAAGAATCAGTAAACCAGGTTTACGTAAATATGCTTCTTCTAACGAAATGCCAAGAATCCTTAACGGTTTAGGTATTGCAATTGTTTCTACTTCACATGGTGTGATGACAGGAAAACAAGCACAGAGAGAAAATGTTGGTGGCGAAGTATTATGTTACGTATACTAAAAACAGGAAATTATGTCAAGAATAGGTAAAAACCCAATAACAGTTCCTGAAGGTGTAACACTTGAGATTAAAGATAACACTATTACTGCAAAAGGTAAATTAGGTGAATTAACTCAAGAGTATTCAGATATTGAAATTAAATTAGAAGACGGTACAATTACATTAGAGCGTGCTTCTGATAAGAAAAATTTAAGAGCAAAACATGGTCTTTATAGAGCATTAATTGCTAACATGATAGAAGGTGTTTCTAAAGGCTGGACCAAAGAACTAGAATTAGTTGGTGTAGGTTATAGAGCATCCAATCAAG
This sequence comes from Winogradskyella vidalii, assembly GCF_013403955.1. Lineage (GTDB taxonomy): Bacteria > Bacteroidota > Bacteroidia > Flavobacteriales > Flavobacteriaceae > Winogradskyella > Winogradskyella vidalii. Next base: position 110,036 of record NZ_JABFDG010000009.1, read on the forward strand.
GACAAAAATTAGATTTAGCCGTAGGGTTTTCTCATAATATTGTTATGGACATCGCTCCAGAAATAAAAATTGAGACGATTTCAGAAAAAGGTAAAAATCCAATAGTTAAATTAACGTCTTTTGACAAACAATTAGTTGGCCAGGTTGCTGCAAAGATCCGTGGCTTTAGAAAACCTGAACCTTACAAAGGAAAAGGAATTAAGTTTGTTGGTGAAGAAATTAGAAGAAAAGCAGGTAAATCAGCTTAATAATTAAGTTATGGCATTGACAAAGAACGAAAGAAGATTAAGAATAAAAAACAGAATCCGTAAGGTTGTATCTGGTACAGAAGCAAGACCAAGATTAGCTGTTTTTAGAAGTAATAAAGAAATTTATGCTCAAATCGTAGATGATGTAACTGGTAAAACACTTGCTGCTGCATCTTCTAGAGATAAAGATATTGCTAAGTCTAAAGGAAACAAAACAGAAGCAGCTACATTAGTAGGTAAGTCTGTTGCAGAGAAAGCAATGAAAGCTGGTATTGAAACTATTTCTTTTGATAGAGGTGGTTATTTATACCACGGAAGAGTAAAATCATTAGCAGAAGGAGCTAGAGAAGCAGGACTTAAATTTTAAGACATTATGTATCAAAAATATAAAAACGCAGAGCTTGTTAAACCAGGCGGATTAGAATTAAAAGATCGCTTAGTTGGCGTTCAGCGTGTAACTAAAGTAACAAAAGGTGGTAGAGCATTTGGTTTTTCTGCAATAGTTGTTGTAGGTGACGAAACAAATGTAGTAGGGCAAGGATTAGGTAAATCTAAAGATGTTGCTACTGCAATTGCTAAAGCTGTAGAAGATGCTAAGAAAAACTTAGTAAGAATACCTATACTTAATGGAACTATTCCTCACGAGCAAAAAGGTAAATACGGTGGCGCTAGAGTTAACATTATCCCAGCTGCACCTGGTACAGGAGTTATTGCAGGTGGTGCGGTAAGAATTGTTCTTGAAGCAGTAGGTGTACACGATGTATTATCTAAGTCTCAAGGATCATCTAACCCTCATAATGTAGTAAAAGCTACTTTTGATGCTTTATTACAATTAAGAGATGCTAAGTCTGTAGCTAAAGAGCGTGGAATTTCACTTGAAAAAGTATTTAACGGATAATCAAGGACAAGATGGCAAAGATTAAAGTAACTAAAGTAAAAAGTGCAATCAATCGTACTAAAAGACAAAAGCTAACATTAGAAGCTTTAGGTTTAAATAAGATTGGACAAGTAAAAGAGCACGAAGCTACATCAAGTATTCTTGGTATGGTTAAGAAAGTTGAACATTTAGTTTCTGTAGAAGAAGCTTAAAAATATAACTTAACAATGGATTTAAGTAATTTAAAACCTGCAGAAGGTTCAGTAAAAAATCAAGGAAAGCGTATTGGACGCGGACAAGGTTCTGGTAAAGGTGGTACGGCAACTCGTGGTCACAAAGGAGCTAAGTCACGTTCAGGTTATTCTAAGAAAGTAGGATTTGAAGGTGGTCAAATGCCATTACAAAGACGTGTTCCTAAATTTGGATTTACAAATATTAACAGAGTAGACTATCAAGGTATTAACTTAGATACGTTACAACAGTTAGTAGATGAAAAGAAAATAAAGGATACTATTGATTTTGAAACATTTGTATCAATGGGATTAGCTGGCAAAAATGAGCTAGTAAAAATCTTAGGTAGAGGCGAATTAAAAACAAAATTAACAGTAACTGCTCATAAATTTACTGCTACGGCAAAAGCTGCTATTGAAGCAGCTGGTGGTGAAGCTGTAACTTTATAACACTTTATTTAGGATGAAAATAATAGAAACATTAAAAAATGTTTGGAAAATCACAGAACTTAAGGATAGAATTCTTCTAACCTTAGGTTTGTTGTTGGTTTATCGTTTTGGTGCTCAGGTAGTTTTACCTGGTATTAATATTGATGCCCTGGGTGGTTTACAAGCTGGTATGGATGGTGGCATATTAGGATTATTAAACGCATTTACAGGTGGAGCTTTTGCTAACGCTTCTGTATTTGCTTTAGGTATTATGCCATATATTTCAGCTTCCATTGTTGTACAATTAATGGGTATTGCGATTCCTTATTTACAAAAGCTTCAGAAAGAAGGGGCTAGTGGTCAGAAAAAAATCACGCAGATTACACGTTGGTTAACTATTGCTATTTGTTTGGTACAAGCACCAGGTTATTTAGCTAGTATTCCACAACTATCTGGAGCTACTTCAATGAGTGCATTATTAGTACCTGGTTTTAGTGAAAACATTTTCTACTTCTCATCAGTAATTATTTTAGTAACTGGTTGTGTTTTCGCAATGTGGTTAGGAGAAAAAATTACAGATAAAGGTATTGGCAATGGTATTTCATTATTAATTATGGTGGGTATTATTGCAACATTACCACAATCATTTATTCAAAATGCAGCTTCTAGATTAGAAGATGGTAATGGTGGATTTATGATGATATTAATAGAAATGGTAGTTTGGTTTGTAATCATTTTAGCTTCAATATTCTTAGTAATGGCTGTTAGAAAGATAGCAGTTCAGTATGCAAGAAGAACAGCTTCTGGTGGTTATGAAAAAAATGCATTTGGATCACGTCAATTTTTACCTTTAAAGCTTAATGCTTCAGGTGTAATGCCAATTATCTTTGCTCAAGCTATTATGTTTGTTCCTGGATTAATTGGAGAATCATCTTGGTTAAAAGATACTGATGCTGGTGTGTGGATGCAAGCTGAGTTCGGCGCTAACATGTTTGGATTCTGGTACAATTTAGTATTTGCTTTATTAATTATTATATTCACGTATTTTTATACGGCAATTACGGTGCCTACTAATAAAATGGCTGATGATTTAAAACGTAGTGGTGGATTTATTCCAGGCATACGTCCAGGGTCAGAGACATCAGAATATCTAGACAAAATCATGTCTCAGATTACATTACCTGGTTCTATTTTCTTAGCTTTAGTAGCTATATTCCCAGCATTTATTGTTCAGTTAATGAATGTACAAGCTGGTTGGGCATTATTCTTCGGTGGTACATCACTATTAATTATGGTTGGTGTAGCTATTGATACAATGCAACAGATTAATTCTTATTTATTAAATAAGCATTATGATGGTCTGATGAAAACAGGTAAGAATAGAAAAGCAGTGGCGCAATAAGATGAATCATTAGAAGTCAGTCTTAAAATTTAGGCAAGGTATTTGCTAATTACAGACTGAAAACTAAATATATATTATGGCAAAACAAGCAGCAATAGAACAAGACGGAACAATCATAGAAGCATTATCAAATGCGATGTTTCGTGTTGAATTAGAAAATGGTCATATAGTGACTGCACATATCTCTGGAAAAATGCGTATGCATTACATTAAGTTGTTACCAGGTGATAAAGTGAAATTAGAAATGAGTCCTTACGATTTAACGAAGGCTCGCATAACTTATAGATATTAATACGATGAAAGTTAGAGCATCAGTAAAGAAAAGAAGCGCAGACTGTAAATTAGTGCGCAGAAAAGGTAGACTTTACGTCATTAACAAAAAGAATCCTAGATTCAAACAAAGACAAGGGTAATTATGGCAAGAATTGCAGGTGTAGACATACCAAAACAAAAAAGAGGTGTTATCTCTTTAACTTATATCTACGGAGTAGGTAGAAGTAGAGCGCAAGAAATTTTAGCAGCAGCTAAAGTTGACGAAAACACAAAAGTACAAGATTGGACTGACGACGAAATTGGTGCCATCCGTGAAGCGGTTGGAACTTTTAAAATCGAAGGTGAATTACGTTCTGAAACACAAATGAACATTAAGCGATTAATGGATATTGGATGTTACAGAGGTATTCGTCATAGAGTAGGTCTTCCTTTAAGAGGACAACGTACAAAAAACAACTCTCGTACCAGAAAAGGTAGACGTAAAACAGTTGCTAATAAGAAAAAAGTAACTAAATAATAAATGTCTTTAGTCTTTAGACGTTGGAAAGAATCTGTTTGAAATTTAACGGTTTAGGATTCTAGCGACTATTAACTAAAACTAAAAGCTAAAATAAAATGGCAAAGGCAAGTACAAAAAAACGTAAAGTTATCGTTGATGCAATTGGAGAAGCTCATATTACAGCATCTTTCAACAACATCATCGTTTCTTTAACAAACAAAAAAGGTGACGTTATTTCTTGGTCATCAGCAGGTAAAATGGGATTCAGAGGTTCTAAAAAGAACACACCTTACGCTGCACAATTAGCTGCAGAAGATGCTGCAGCTGTAGCAAAAGAAGCTGGTTTAAAGAAAGTAAAAGCATATGTAAAAGGTCCTGGTAATGGTAGAGAATCTGCTATCAGATCAATTCATAATGCAGGTATTGAAGTATCAGAAATCATTGATGTTACTCCATTACCACATAACGGATGTCGTCCTCCTAAAAGACGTAGAGTTTAATCTAAATTAATTTAGAAAAACTTAGCAAAATTTTTAAATAAACTAATATCATGCATTTATGCTTGGTATTAGTTTATTTTGTATAAATTTGCAAACTAAAAAATTATAACAAGTATCAACCGAGAGGTTAACGGTAATAGAAGGATAAGATTAAGACCTTAATTCTATAACCACTCTCAAAACAAATTTAAAATGGCAAGATATACTGGTCCTAAAACTAAAATCGCCCGTAAATTCGGACAAGCGATCTTCGGAGATGACAAAGCCTTCGAAAAAAGAAATTACCCTCCAGGGCAACACGGAAACAACCGTCGTCGTGGTAAAAAATCTGAATATGCTATCCAATTAATGGAAAAGCAAAAAGCTAAATATACTTACGGTATTTTAGAAAAGCAATTCAGAAACATGTTCAAAAGAGCAACTTCTGCTAAAGGAATTACTGGTGAAGTTTTACTTCAATTATGTGAATCTCGTTTAGATAACGTTGTTTACAGAATGGGAATCTCACCTTCTAGAAGTGGAGCTAGACAATTAGTTTCTCACAGACATATTACAGTAAACGGTGAAAAGGTAAACATTCCTTCTTACCAATTGAAAGCTGGTGATGTTGTAGGTGTTAGAGAAAAATCTAAATCTTTAGAAGCAATTCAAAATTCATTAGCTAACTCTAGTGAAGTTTTTGAATGGATTACTTGGAATACAAGTACTATGGAAGGAACTTACGTTTCTGTACCTGCTAGAATTCAAATACCAGAACAAATCAGCGAGCAATTAATCGTTGAACTTTACTCTAAATAATAAATTAATCATATTGGTATTTGGCCAAAGGATTTATTTGTCTTCTTCAAACTTATAAATCGCGCAACCAAACAACAATTAAAACGAAGAATAATATGGCAATATTAAATTTTCAGAAGCCCGATAAAGTAATCATGATTGATTCTACGGATTTTGAAGGTAAATTTGAATTTAGACCTTTAGAACCTGGCTACGGATTAACAGTAGGAAATGCTTTAAGAAGAGTTTTATTATCTTCTTTAGAAGGATTTGCAATTACTTCAATTAGAATTGAAGGTGTTGATCACGAATTTTCTACAATCCCTGGCGTTGTCGAAGATGTTACTGAAATGATTTTGAACTTTAAGCAAGTTAACTTTAAGCGTCAAATCGAAGAAGTTGATAACGAAACAGTTACTATTTCTATCTCAGGACAAAATCAAATTAAAGCTGGCGATTTTCAGAAATTTATTTCAGGTTTCCAAGTATTAAATACAGATTTAGTCATCTGTAACTTAGATCCTAAAGTAAATATCAATATGGAATTGACTATTGAAAAAGGAAGAGGTTACGTACCTGCAGAAGAAAATAAAAAAGCATCTGCACCAATCGGAACTATCTTTACAGATTCAATTTTCACACCAATTCAAAATGTAAAATACAGTATTGAAAACTTCCGTGTAGAGCAAAAAACAGATTACGAAAAATTAGTTTTCGAAATCTTAACTGATGGATCTATTAATCCAAAAGATGCTTTAACTGAAGCGGCTAAAATATTAATTCACCACTTCATGTTATTCTCAGATGAGCGTATCACTTTAGAAGCGGATGAAATTGCACAGACAGAGACTTATGACGAAGAATCACTTCACATGAGACAACTATTGAAAACTAAATTAGTTGATATGGATCTTTCAGTACGTGCACTTAATTGTTTAAAAGCTGCAGAAGTAGACACTTTAGGAGACTTAGTGTCTTTCAATAAAAATGATTTAATGAAATTCAGAAACTTCGGTAAGAAGTCTTTAACGGAACTAGAAGAACTAGTTAATGTTAAAGGATTAAATTTCGGAATGGATTTAAGTAAATATAAATTAGATAAAGATTAAATACAATTAGGATTCCTGTGAAAGCAGGAATCTTATCGTATCTAATCAATAAAATTATTAATAATCATATTTTGCTCCTCAATTAAGAGTTTGGTAGCAAGATGATAAAACAAAAGTCATGAGACACGGAAAAAAATTCAACCACTTAGGAAGACAAACTGCGCACAGAAAGTCGATGTTAGCTAATATGGCATGTTCTTTAATAGAGCACAAACGTATTAATACAACAGTTGCTAAAGCTAAAGCGTTAAAACAATTTGTAGAACCAATGATTACTAAATCAAAGGCAGATACAACGCACAACAGACGTATCGTTATGTCTAAATTAAGACAAAAAGATGCTGTTGCAGAATTGTTTAGAGATGTAGCACCAAAAATTGGTGATCGTCCAGGTGGTTACACACGTATCATCAAATTAGGAAACAGATTAGGTGATAACGCTGATATGGCAATGATAGAATTAGTTGATTATAACGAAATCTATACGACTGCTAAACCAGAGAAGAAAACAAGAAGAAGTAGAAGAGGTGGAAGCAAGTCTAATACACCAGCACCTGCAGCAACTGAAACTACAGCTTCTAACGAAGAAGAATAAAATGCAAATGAGTCAGCGATTTAGATATGAAATCAATAATGATAGAAATTTGATAACCGCTTTCGTATTATTTAAATCTCGATTATCGAGTGTTAATAAGCATTAATAAATATAAAGGATAAACTGTTTTAGTTTATCCTTTTTTTTTGGACTTTTGCATAGCACTGAGCCTCGTCAAAGTGTGAGTTAATGATTGATGTTTTGGGCGTTTCTCTACTTCGCTGAAAAAGCTACGTAGCGTCAGGCTTTCACTACTCGCTCTCTGCGAGGAGCTCAAACAAACCGTTCAATCCTTAACGCAAGCAACAACATAACAATAAACAGGTTAACAACTAACGCAGCAATGAAATACAAACAAAGAAAAAAAGCCCTCATCTTATTAGCTGATGGCACTATTTTTCATGGTAAATCAATCGGGAAAGAAGGCTCTGCTTTTGGAGAAGTTTGTTTTAATACCGGAACTACAGGATATCAAGAGATATTTACGGATCCTTCTTATTACGGTCAATTAATGGTAACTACCAATGCACATATTGGAAATTATGGAACTAAAGCAGACGAAGTAGAATCTGATGCTGTTAAAATAGCCGGATTAATTTGTAAAAACTTTAGTTTTAATTATTCTAGACCTGCAGCAGATGCTTCTTTAGAAGCGTTCTTTGATACGCATAACACCTTAGCCATTGCAGATGTAGATACAAGAGCATTAGTAAGCTATATTAGAGATAATGGTGCTATGAATGCTGTGATTACCACAGAAGTTGATAATTTAGAAGAACTAAAAAAGCAACTGGCAGAATTCCCTTCAATGAAAGGTTTAGAACTAGCATCTAAAGTCTCTACGCAAGAACCTTATTTTGTAGGTGATGAAAATGCAACATACAAGGTTGCAGCTTTAGATATTGGTATTAAGAAAAACATTTTAAGAAATTTAGCAAAACGCGATGTCTATATTAAAGTGTTTCCATATAATTCTAAATATGAAGAATTAGAAGCTTTTAATCCTGATGGTTATTTCTTATCTAATGGTCCTGGTGATCCAGAACCTTTAGAAGATGCTATTAATTTGGCTAAAGAAATTATAGCAAACAATAAACCACTATTTGGGATTTGTTTAGGGCACCAAATTATTGCTTTAGCCAATGGAATTTCAACTTACAAGATGCATAATGGCCATAGAGGTATTAATCATCCGGTAAAAAACTTAGTAACCGGTAAAGGTGAAATTACTTCTCAAAATCATGGTTTCGCTATTAATAGAGAACAAACCGAGGCCAATACTAATGTTGAAATCACACACGTGCATTTAAATGACCATACGGTTGCAGGAATAAAGATTAAAGACAAAAACTGTTTCTCTGTACAATACCATCCAGAGGCAAGTCCTGGACCAAATGATTCGCTTTATCTTTTTGATCAGTTTATAGAGAATATAAAAAAGTGACTTAAGTGCTGATCTAGAGAATTATTTTTTTTATGTGTTAAAAGAGCAGATTTATCTTAATGTTTGGTATATATAAAACATTTTTTATAAATTAAAGAGGTTAACTGCGACCTCTTTATTTATTTCCAAACTTTTCGATATTTTGCAATTGTTTTTTCTTTTTTAAGTCGTTTGACTTGCGAAATAAATTTTTAGAAATAGTATTAAAAAAAAAATTTTATACTTGTCTGCTTTTATGTTAAAAAAAACATGTAGATCTGCATCATTATCGGAGAGTTAACCATAGTAAATCAGGATAACTATACTGTAAGCATCGCAGGCTTTAGCAGAAAAAATACATACAATTTTTTAATTAAAACGAGAGAAATTATTGCGCTAGGTTTCTTTGCGAATAACTCTAAAAAAAACAAACAATATTTAATATGTTTTGTTATTATTAAGGTTATTTTATAGGTGCTTTTAATTTATTAATTTTTAGTTTTGAAACTATATTTAAAATAAGATAAAATATTTATGAAATTACTTTTTACAATTTGTTTTGTTTTAATCTGTTTCACTGTGTCTGGTCAAAACCAAAAGACATCAAAAAAAGATAGTTTATTAGCTAAGTACAGTTCTTATTTTGACCTTCCTAGGGAATCCCTATTTACACACATTAATAAAACAACTTTCATTGTTGGTGAGAGCTTATGGTTTAAAGTTTATGTGCACGACAGACATTTTGATGAGGTTTCTAAATCAACGACAAATATAAATGTAGGTATTTATGACGAAAAAGGAAACTTGATAAAAAATGACTTATGGATGGCTGTTAATGGAGCTACAACTGGAAATATACTTATAGATTCTACATTTAAAACTGGAAATTATTATATTAAATCATCAACTAATTGGATGCGAAATTTCAAAGAAAGTGATGCGCATGTTCAAAAAATATCAGTTGTAGGAAGTGAAATTCCTAATAAACAAGATAGTATCCCCAATAACTTAGATTTACAGTTTTTACCAGAGGGAGGTCATATTGTTGCAGATGTACAAAATGTAATAGGACTTAAAATTCTTAATAAAAACGGGAAAGGTGTAAAGTTAGAAGGTATAATATATGACAATGCAGATAATATAGTAACCACTTTTGAGAGTAACAAATTTGGTATTGGTAAGTTTTTATTGACACCAAAGGCAGGAATTACATATACTGCCAAAATTGAGCTAATAAATGGTAGAGAGATTTCTAAAACTATAGAAAATATAGAGGCTAAAGGTATAGCAATTCAGGTAAGTAATCTTAACCCTGAAAAGTTAGTATTAACATTAAATACTAATATAATCACCCATAATGTTATTAAAGATAAAATATTTACTATTGTATTGCATAAAAATGGTCATATAAAAACAATACCATTTTCGTTTAGGAATCAAAAGAATATAACGTTAGCTATACCTAAGTCGGATTTATTTTCAGATATGAATATAATAACAGTATTAGATGATACTAACACCCCTTTATTGGAACGTCTGATTTTCAATGATAAATTTAAGATATCGAAGTCTAAATATAATATTGGTAAGGTAAAAAGTGAAAATGACTCAATAGTATATTCAATTCATTCCTCTAGTTCAACATCAAAAGATTCGTTATCGGGGTTAAGTAACCTTAGTATATCTGTTTTACCCGAGTCAACTTCGGGTTATCATCCAGATCATAATATAATTTCTGCATTTTACTTAAAACCCTATTTAAATGGGTATATTGAGTCGCCATCTTACTATTTTAAAGACATTTCTAGAAAAAAAAGTTATGAATTAGATATGCTCTTACTTACACAAGGGTGGAGCAGGTATGATTGGAATTATATTTTTTATAACAAACCAAAATCAGCTTTTAGTTTTAATAATGGAGTAACCTTAAGGGGTAAACTTTTAGAACCTGAAGGTATTAAGGTATTAAAAATGCAATCACTAGAACTAATGGGAAATGATTGGCAAGATTTAGAAGTGGATTCTAATAATGTTTTTGAAAAAGAAAATCTTTATCCTTATAAAAATGAAGCCATTCGTATTTCTTATCTTGACAAAGATAATAAGTATAAAAAGCCAAAATTATCATTAGGTATTACATTACCTATTTTTGAAGACACATTAGTTAACTATGATTTAACGAAGAACCCTCTTCAATTAATTGAGCTTAGTATACCTGAGCATAAAAGTGGTGTGAATTTTTTCTATGAAAATGCACAGGAGTTAGAAGAAGTATTGTTAACCGGTAAAACAAGAAAAGAAGAGGAACAACCAAAAGATGTTATTGCTCCAAGTTATACCTTTAAAGATAATTATTTGGCTATAACCGAGGAGGAAATAAGGAAATTTCCTAAAATAATAGATGTTTTAAGTTATCGTGGTTATCAGGTATATCAAGATATGGGGGTTGTCTATATAAAAAATAGAAACTCAAGTTCTCCGAGTTCTAGTGGTGTGCCTTTAATTTTTATTGATGGCGTTCGTTTAAATGATTTTAGCATATTATTTAATTTATTATCAAATAATATAGAAGGGATTTCAGTAGATAAATCTGGTTTAGGTTATGGAGTGAGTGGTGCAGAGGGGGTTATAAAGATTTATACAAGAACGACCTCTCTTTATAATAACGTTAAACAATCTGAAGATTATACCTTTACTTTTGAGGTTAAAAATGGTTTTACTAAAGCTAAAAAGTTCTATACGCCACGTTATAAGAGCTACACGTCTAGTTTATTTAGAAATTATGGTGTTATTGGATGGTTACCAATAGTACAACTTGAAAATAATATGTCAAAATTATTCAAACTCTCTGATACAAATAGCAAAACAATTAATTTTTATATAGAGGGGTATGATTCGGAAAATAACTTAGTGTCTCAAATCTTTACATTAGATAACTAAAAATTAATTTATTTAATACTATAAAACGCAATATAACATCGATTATATTGCGTATTTTTAGTTACGAAATAAGCTTTTCTAATGATTCAATGATACGATTACTATTATAGCGAACTCTATCTGACTTTAAAATAAAAATTAAAACTAGCATATAAAAAACGTTATCGTAAACTTTAATCATAAATATGATTTTTGTCAAGTTTTGCTATCTAGATTTTTGTAAATTTGTTACTGCCCATAAGGGGTATAACACTTATAGTTTTTTGAAGTGTTACAAAATTTTTATATCATAAATATTAACGGAAGTTAACTAAAACCAAAAATAATGAGCATTATAATCAATGTACACGCAAGACAAATTTTAGATTCAAGAGGAAATCCAACAGTAGAAGTGGATGTGACTACAGAAAACGGTATCATGGGAAGGGCAGCAGTACCTTCTGGTGCATCTACTGGAGAACATGAAGCTGTTGAATTAAGAGATGGTGGCGACACTTACATGGGAAAAGGTGTATTGAAGGCCGTTGAAAATGTAAACGCAACAATTGCTCAAGAATTATTAGGGGTTTCTGTTTTCGAACAAAATGCTATCGATCAAATGATGATTGATTTAGATGGTACAAAAAACAAATCAAAATTAGGTGCTAATGCCATTTTAGGAGTATCTCTAGCGGTAGCTAAAGCGGCTGCTAATGAATTAGGAATGCCATTATACAGATATGTAGGCGGTGTTTCTGCAAATACATTACCATTACCAATGATGAATATCATTAATGGTGGTTCTCATAGTGATGCGCCAATCGCGTTTCAAGAATTTATGATTATGCCTGTTAAAGCGAATAACTTTACACACGCTATGCAAATGGGAACTGAGATTTTCCATAACCTTAAAAAAGTATTACACGACAGAGATTTAAGTACCGCTGTAGGTGATGAAGGAGGATTTGCACCAACTTTACCAGGAGGAACGGAAGATGCTTTAGACACGATTAAAAAAGCTGTTGAGAAAGCAGGTTATAAGTTTGGTGAAGATGTTAAGATTGCTTTAGATTGTGCAGCAGCAGAATTTTTTGTAGATGGAAAATACGACTACAAAAAGTTTGAAGGTGATTCAGGAGTGATAAGAACAAGTAAAGAGCAGGCTGATTATTTAGCTGATTTAGCTGCAAAATATCCTATTATTTCTATTGAAGATGGTATGGATGAAAATGACTGGGAAGGTTTTAAATATTTAACAGAATTAATTGGAGATAAAGTGCAATTAGTTGGTGATGATTTATTTGTAACTAACGTAGAGCGTTTAGAAAGAGGTATTAAAGAAGGTATTGCTAACTCTATCTTAATTAAAGTAAATCAAATTGGTACGTTGACTGAAACTATTGCGGCGGTAAACATGGCACATAATGCAGGTTATACGTCTGTAATGTCTCATAGATCAGGTGAAACAGAAGATAATACTATTGCAGATTTAGCTGTAGCATTAAACTGTGGACAGATTAAAACAGGTTCTGCGTCTCGTAGTGATCGTATGGCAAAATACAACCAGTTATTACGTATAGAAGAAGAATTAGCAGATGTAGCTTATTTCCCTGGAGAAAATGCTTTTAAGGTGAAAGCTTAATTTATCATTTTATAAACACACAAAACCATCTAAAGATTAATTTTTTAGATGGTTTTTTTATGTTTTAGATTTAATAAGATTACAACAGTTTGTGTATAAGTATGTTGACCTTGTCTTTCCACAGGAAATGAGAACTCCATACAATAAAGAAATAGAATTTAGACAAGAAATGCGAGGTTCTGCAGAAATTCTAACCAAAGATTTGAGATTGATTGAACACTTCTTTTATCAGTTTAGGGAATTGTTAAGCCGAAATTAGTAGCTATTTACAATGAACTATCTTTTTGTCAGTTAGTTAAAATCACGTCTAGACTCTTAGTTCTAACAGCAAAGCGGTCTAAAATCTTTTTCTAGTCAAACGTATAGACAATCCCATTAGTCAATTCATACTGCGTCTTAGTAATACCAAGAATAGGACTAGCATCAAAATTATAAGTGAATGAAGTTTTAAAAAGTAGATTCTTTAAGACTTTAATACCGAGTGACGTTTGATTAGAAATTCTAAAATCTGAGAATTTTTCTAACAAGGGTTGGTAGTAAGTGGTGCTTACTAAAGATATATGTTCTAAAGGATATAAGCTACATGAAAAATAAGCACTGCCTCTGTAGTCTCTTAGGATATCTATATTTTCAATTGAAGATTCTTCATGTTCATACATAATGAGTGTGCCTAGATAAAATCTGTAATTATCATTTTTAGACAGTTTAAATCGGGGCCCAATTCCTAATAAACCTCTAAATTTTATATCAGATATGGCATCATATTGGCTTTGCGCAAAGATTTCAAGCTTTAACCGTTCAGTTATTTTTCGGTTATACCTGAAATGTTGAATACCTTTATTCACAAAAGAATTGTCCTCAATTTGTTCTAATTTTAAATCATTAATAAAAAGATAGAGGTGTTTTTCTGTATTATATTGAAGCCTTAAGTTATTCGTGATTTTAAAAATGGACTGCGTATTTTTTATTAGTCCAAGATCCAAACTTGCCGAACCAGACCATTTAGAAGTGTCTGATACTCGGCGTAATGACTCAACGTTCACAATTTGCGTATAGGCTTCGTTATTAACAAAAAGGAATAAAATAAGGATTATAAATAAATGTCTCATAAGTTTAAAATAAGATACAAAAATAGTAAAGGCAAATTATTTGTAATGCGCTTAAAAAAAGATAATAACATAATAAAATCACCATCATTTTTGGTTTTAATTTTATAATGAAGAAATCAATTTTATTGAATTGATAAAATATGTTAAAACCATTATAAATGTGTTTTTTAAATCGTTGGATATTTCGTAATTTTACAATTCTTAATTACTAAAATCCGAAAAGAAGATATGTCAGATAAAGCTACATTAGAAATTAATGGTGAAAAATATGAATTCCCTGTTATAATTGGGACAGAAAAAGAAGTCGCAATAGATGTTAAAAGTTTAAGAACCGCTACAGGTGGTATTATTACTTTAGATCCTGGTTTTAAAAATACAGGAAGTTGTGAAAGCGCAATCACATTTCTAGATGGTGAAAAAGGCATTTTGAGGTATAGAGGTTACTCTATTGAAGAATTGGCAGAAAAAGCTAATTTCTTAGAAGTTGTATTCTTGCTTATATTTGGTGAATTACCAAATAAAAAGAAACTAGATAAGTTTCATGAAGATATAAAATCACACTCTGTAGTAGATGATGATCTTAAAAAGATTTTAGACGCTTTCCCTAAGTCAGCACATCCAATGGGCGTGTTATCATCTCTTACTAGTGCGCTTACGGCATTTTACCCATCTTCTGTAGATGTTAGTTCTGAAGAGGCTATGTATAATTCTATAGTTACGATTTTAGGTAAATTCCCTGTTATTGTGGCTTGGACTATGCGTAAAAAACAAGGTTTACCATTAGAATATGGTGATGATAACTTAGGCTATGTTGAGAACATTCTTAAAATGATGTTTAAGAGTCCAAATAATGTTTACAAACAAAATCCTATCTTAGTAGATGCATTAGATAAACTATTAATTTTACATGGTGATCATGAGCAAAATTGTTCTACTTCTACCGTTAGAATTACAGGGTCTTCACATGCCGGACTTTTTGTGTCATTAGCGTCAGGTATATCTGCACTTTGGGGACCATTACATGGTGGTGCTAACCAAGCCGTTTTAGAAATGTTAGAAGCAATCAAAGCTGATGGTGGAGATACTAAAAAGTTTATGGCTAAGGCAAAAGATAAAAATGACCCTTTCCGTCTTATGGGCTTTGGTCATCGTGTTTATAAAAACTTTGATCCAAGAGCTAAAATTATTAAAGTTGCCGCTGATGAAGTTTTATCAGATTTAGGAATTGAAGATCCAATTTTAGACATTGCAAAAGCATTAGAAAAAGAAGCTTTAGAAGATCCTTATTTTGTAGATAGAAAATTATATCCAAATGTTGATTTCTATTCAGGTATTATTTATAGAGCTATGGGAATTCCGGTAGAGATGTTTACCGTTATGTTTGCCTTAGGTCGTTTACCAGGTTGGATTGCCCAATGGAAAGAAATGAGAAGAAAACAAGAACCAATTGGCCGTCCTAGACAATTATATACAGGTGAAACATACAGACCATTTGTACCTGTAGAAGAAAGATAGTCGGATATTATTAAAACATATAAAAGCTTCATATTTATTATGAAGCTTTTTTTATTTTTAGGCTTTACAAATAAACCTTTGTAACTAACTTTGCGAAGGTCATAGACTCATATTAACATAACATATTTAATGAGTTTCTATTTCAAAACAGTTAAAAAAAAGCCGATAATTAAGCTCTTAATCGATTACATTTTAAATTAAAAACTATAGCATGAAATTACATATTCAAAACGAAACATCACGCCTTAAAGCTGTAATTCTAGGTACAGCAGAAAGTGTTGGTGCAATACCGTCAATTGAAGACGCCTACGATCCTAAATCTATTCAGCATATCAAAGCAGGCACTTATCCTAAAGAGTCTGATATGATTACGGAAATGGAAGCTGTGGCTAATGTGTTTAAAAAGTACGACATTACAGTTTATAGACCAAAAGTCATTACAGATTATAACCAGATATTTTCTAGAGATATTGCTTTTGTTATCGAGGACAAGTTAATTAAAGCTAATATTTTACCAGATCGTGAACGCGAATATGAAGCGATTCAACATGTAGTAGATCAAATAGGCGAAGAAAATATTATTGTACTCCCCGAAGAGTGCCACGTTGAAGGAGGTGACGTGATGCCATGGAACGATTATATATTTATAGGGACTTATTCTGGAGAAGATTATTCAGATTATATTACGGCCAGAACAAATATGGATGCCGTTATAACCATTCAAGAACTGTTTCCACATAAAAGTGTAAAATCCTTTGAGCTACGTAAATCTAACACAGAACCTAAAGAAAATGCGCTGCATTTAGATTGTTGTTTTCAGCCTATAGGAAGTGATAAAGCCATACTTCATAAAAATGGTTTTTTAGTTGAGAAAGAATATGAATGGTTGGTAGATTTTTTCGGGAAAGAAAATATTTTCGAAATTACAAAAGAAGAAATGTATCAGATGAATAGTAATGTGTTTTCAATTTCTGAAGACGTAATTATTTCAGAAAAAAACTTTACAAGATTAAATACTTGGCTAAGAGAGCAAGGATTTATAGTTGAAGAAGTACCTTATGCTGAAATAGCAAAACAAGAAGGCTTATTGCGTTGTTCTACAATGCCTTTAATAAGAGAATAGTTTAGGTACGATATAAAAAATAATTAGAAACAAGGTTGATATACTCTTGTTTAGCTTCATCTCTACTGATGTTTTTTACTTGAAATAGTGCATTAGCTTTAAATGCATTAATTATGGGTTTACGACTACTAGGACGATCATAATTATTAGTGGCTTTTTTATAAAACGCATACAACCTTAATAAAAAATCAGCAGGAAATGGTTCTGTATGGTCGTTTACACGATTTACAGCTATTTTAAATGCTATGTCTAATTCTTCGGAATTCATTATTTTACTTCTGCAATAACAGTTTCGCCACCACGAACTTTTTGATTAAGCGCAACTTTAATATCGGCATCTAATGGTAAGAATAAGTCGACACGTGATCCAAATTTTATAAATCCAGAGTCTGCACCTTGTGACGCTTGTGTATTTACTTTAGCATAATTAACAATACGTTTTGCTAAAGCTCCAGCGATTTGACGGTATAATACTTTACCAAAGTTATCATTTTCTACCACAACTGTAGTACGTTCATTTTCCTCGCTTGCCTTAGGATGCCACGCCACTAAATACTTGCCAGGATGATACTTGCTATAAGTTATATTTCCTGAAATAGGAAAGCGTGTTACATGGACATTTACAGGCGACATAAATACAGAAACCTGAATACGTTTGTCCTTAAAAACTTCATTTTCTAAGACTTCTTCAATAACAACTACCTTACCATCAACAGGAGACAAAGCTTGCACATGGTTAGCATGTGTACGGCGTTTAGGATTTCTAAAAAACTGAAGAATTAGTATAAAGAATACTAACAGCGTAATCATTAACCCTTTTCTTAACCATTCGTTAGTAATAAACTCATCAATTAAAAAAAATGAACCCACTACTAAAACTAGGGTAATGAATATAATTTTATGTCCTTCTTTATGAAACATGATTTGAAATTCTTAAAAATAAATATATAAATGGTGCTGCAAATATAATACTATCTAATCGATCTAACAGTCCTCCATGACCAGGCATTATAATACCGCTATCTTTTACACCAGCTTGGCGCTTAAATTTAGATTCAATTAAATCACCAAAAGTACCCAAAACACTAACTATAATAGCTAGGATTAACCAAGGTGTAAATCTCAGTGTACCTGTGTATCTTGCAATAAAGTAGCTAGATATACATGCAAAAAATAACCCCCCTAAAAAGCCTTCAACCGTTTTTTTAGGAGAAATGCTCGGAAATAATTTTTGCTTACCTAGATTTTTTCCTACTAAATATGCAGCACTATCATTGACCCAAATTAAAATAAAGACGCCTAATAATAATAGAGGTGTAAATTCATTATGATAATTTGCAATAAGGAACATAAACACAAACCCACTAGTTAAATAAAAAGAGGAGGTGATATAACGCTTAGATTCAAAAAGGGGAATTCTTTTAGATGTAAATAAATCTTTAATTAAAATAAGATTAACAAAGATTGTAATCACTAAAATGATTTGAATGGCTTTATCACTGTCTAAAAAATTAGGATTCTGCAAACAGATATACCAAAAGCCACCATATATAATTATATAGATAATATATTGAATAAATGATTTTAGCTTTATAAGATTGCTGAATTCTGTAAGTGAAATAATACCAAATAGCCCAATTAAGAGCACGGAAGTTTCTTGTAAAAAAAGAGAACCTATAAGTAGTGATATATAAATAGCACCAGATAAGGTTCTTATGACTAATTCTTTCATTATAAGTCTTCTAGTAGGAGTAGGTATAAGTTTTTAGAACTGCTGCCATAGGTTAAAAAATCTTTGTCTTCAGCAGTTTTAAAATTTTTAATAGTAGTAATATTTGTTGGTATCACTTTACTTTTTGCTTTGATACCTTTTAAACCTTCACCAATAGTTTCTACAAACTGACTTGTTGTGGCGTAAATAATAAAGTGATCGGGTAATTCTATTAATTTTTTTTCAGCGATTTGATTCGAAGAAATTAATAACGAACCATCATCTGAAATTAAATACTCACAGGTTGATAAAAAATAAGTGCTTTCGGAAAGATTTTTAGTTGAATTAAGATCAAAACCCTTGAATAATTCTGATAAACGCTGATCGAACAGAAAAACTTTATCGTTTTGCCAATTATTTTCTTTAAGGATATCGTTAAAACTCTCCTGAATTTCTTCGAAATTTTCACAGTAAAGAAATTTGCCACCATTAGCTTTAAAGTTAATAGTAAAGCGTTCATCAACAGGTAGCTTAACCTCAGGCATATATTTGCCTCGCTCTTGATTTGGTATGTGTTCTTCAGTCTTTTTAGACTTTTTTCCGAACAATTTACTAAATAAGCTCATTCAATAGTTGCTATTAATCCTGACATTACTGTGATTTTCAAATATAAAAAAACTTAAATTAACATTGGGTTAATTTAAGTTTTTTATATGATTGTATATAAAGATCTATTCTTCCTCTTCGCTAATAACTGTAGTGTTTTCAAAAGCGCGTTTTCCAAAAATCTTTTCAAGGTTATCTTTAAAAATAACTTCTTTATCTAATAAGACTTCTGCCAATTCGGTTAATTTATCCTTATTGTTTTCTAACAATTCTATAGCTCGTTGATATTGTTTCTCAATGATATTTGAAATTTCTTTATCAATAAGCTCTGCCGTTTTTTCACTATATGGTTTACTGAAACCATAATCAGATTGTCCTGATGAATCGTAATAAGTAAGGTTACCTACTTTGTCACTAAGACCATAAACCGTTACCATCGCTCTTGCTTGCTTAGTTACTTTTTCTAAGTCACTTAATGCACCAGTAGAAATTTTATCGAAAATGACTTTCTCAGCAGCTCTTCCTCCTAAGGCAGCACACATTTCGTCTAGCATTTGCTCTGGGTGAACAATTAAACGTTCTTCTGGTAAATACCATGCAGCACCTAAAGAACGACCTCTTGGTACAATAGTTACTTTTACCAATGGAGCAGCATGTTCAAGCATCCAACTTACAGTAGCATGACCAGCTTCGTGAAAAGCAACCGCTCTTTTTTCTGCAGGTGTTATGATTTTATTCTTCTTTTCTAAACCACCAACTATTCTGTCAACAGCATCTAAGAAATCTTGTTTATTAACCGCTTTTTTACCTTTTCTTGCAGCAATTAAAGCTGCTTCATTACATACATTGGCAATATCTGCACCAGAAAACCCAGGGGATTGTTTGGCTAAGAAATCGATATCTAAGGTTTCTTCTTTTTTAAGTGGACGTAAGTGAACTTCAAAGATTTCTTTACGTTCTCTTACATCAGGAAGGTCTACATAAATCTGACGGTCAAAACGACCAGCACGCATTAAGGCACTATCTAAAACATCAGCTCTGTTAGTTGCAGCTAATACAATAACATTTGTATTGGTGCCAAAACCATCCATTTCGGTTAATAGTTGATTCAGTGTATTCTCGCGTTCATCGTTAGAACCCGACATGTTGTTTTTTCCTCTTGCTCTACCAATAGCATCAATTTCATCAATAAATATAATTGAAGGCGACTTTTCTTTTGCTTGTTTAAATAAATCTCTAACACGAGACGCACCTACACCAACAAACATTTCAACAAAATCTGAACCAGATAATGAAAAGAAAGGCACTTTTGCTTCACCAGCAACAGCTTTTGCTAATAAGGTCTTACCTGTACCTGGAGGGCCAACTAATAACGCACCTTTAGGAATCTTACCACCTAAAGAAGTATATTTTTCAGGGAACTTTAAGAAATCAACAATTTCTTGTACTTCTTCTTTTGCACCTTCTAAACCAGCAACATCTTTAAATGATGTTTTAGTATCTATTTTTTCGTCAAAAAGTTTCGCTTTAGATTTTCCGATATTAAAAATCTGTCCACCAGCGCCTCCGCCTCCGCCGCCAGACATACGACGCATAATTAGTATCCATATACCAATAATGATAACGAACGGTAATAAAGTAATAAGAAAATCTCCCCAAACGTTATGCTCTGTTTCATAAACAAGTTCGGTTTCAAGATTATTAGCTTTGATGATTTCGTTAACCTCTTTCTCAAAATTTTGAAGATCACCAAATTCAAACTTATAGTTTGGTCCAGGTGATACCGATGGAAATATGGAGTTAGGCTTGGTTTGATTGTGAGGTGGTTGACCTTCCGCTTCGCTAGTTAAAAAAACTCTCGCTTCTCTTTTATTTACAATCTCAATTTTAGCGACATCGCCTTGATTTAAATAATCTAAAAATTGAGCTGGTGTTGTTTGCGTGCCTGTTGAATCACTAAATCCACCAGAAAAAATCTGAATAGATATGAATATAGCGATAATAATTCCATAAATCCAATAGGGACTTAATTTAGGTTTTTTGTTTGAATCTTTATTGTCTTTAGCCATATTGTTGCCGCAGATGCGGTAATCTTTTTGTGTTTAATAACTTGTTTCAATTTGGGTTGTTTTTGCATCACCCCAAAGTCCTTCAATATCGTAGTATTCTCTAATGTGTTTTTGAAATACATGTACTACAATATTAACGTAATCCATTAAAACCCATTCAGCATTTTCTGTACCTTCTATATGCCAAGGTTTGTCTTTAAGTGTCTTACTAACTTGTTTTTGTATGGAATTAACGATTGCGTTTACTTGTGTATTTGAAGAACCTTCACAGATTATAAAATAATCACAAACCGTATTTTCTATTTCTCTTAAATCTAAAATTGTTATTTCTTTTCCCTTAACCTCTTCTATGCCTCCAATAACCGTTGTTATGAGTTGATCTACAGGGATTCTGTCTTTTGTCATTAAATTGTATTAATTTTTGCAAAGTTATTATTTTTTTAGTTCTTGTGCGCTCTAAATGTCATAAGAAAACTATAAAATATAATTACCCATTTTATGTACATAATCAAACTTGATGCCATTGACTCTACAAATACCTATCTAAAAGACTTGGTGTCTGTTGGATTACCAAATGATTATACTGTTGTTGTTGCTGAAACACAGGCTAAAGGTCGGGGGCAAATGGGAGCAAAGTGGCAAGCTGAAAAAGGTAAAAACCTTACCGTTAGTGTGTTTAAGAGAATGCCGTCTTTTAAGGTTAGCAATCAGTTTTATATAAGTATGTCTGTTTCGTTGGCGATTTTTAAAGCTTTAAGTACGTTTAAAATTCCACAATTACATATTAAATGGCCTAACGACATTTTGTCAGCAGACAAAAAATTATGTGGTATTTTAATTGAAAATGTCATAAAAAATAATGCCCTTCAGGGAACTGTTGTTGGATTTGGATTAAATGTTAATCAGAAATTTTTTGATAATTTGCCTAAAGCATCCTCTATGAGTTTGGTCACTGGGGTACTTTATAATAGAGATGAAGTTTTAGCTGAAATCTTAAAACAGTTAAAATTTTATTTTGAAGCTTTAGAAGCTGAAAGACTAACAGAAATAAAATTAGAATACGAAAGCCTATTATTTAGAAAAAATAAACCCTCAACTTTTATAACGCCTAAAAATGAATATTTCACTGGGATTATTAAAGGCGTAGCTGAAAACGGACTGTTACAAGTCTTGACTGAAGATGAAATTATTAAAACGTTTGAACTTAAAGAGGTGCAATTATTATACTAATTGCACCTCTTTTAATTTAAATGGTGAGAGCATCACGATGCTATGCTTATGCTAGTGAAATTATCAGTTAGACTGATTAACTTTAGAATTAAATTTTAGTTTTCATATTAGTAACCAAAGTCTCTATAAATTTAGTGATTGGGCCTTTAATCATCATGCCCATCATGGCATTAAATTCACCTTCAAAATTTAATTTTACATCGGTTTTGTTTGCCTCAATTTCAGTAATATCAGCAATTAAAGCAAAATCTAGTTTTCCTCCAGCAGCACCTAAAACAATTCTACTATGAGGAATAGCTTCCTTCTTTTTCAAAACAATTTCTGGCATTCCTTTTAAAGCAAATAGAAACTTATCATTTTCTAATACTTCAAATTTGCTAATGTTTTCTGGCATTAGGCTTTCAAAATTTTTAACATCGGAAAGAAAATTAAAGGTTTCTTCTGCTGATTTATCTAAAGTTACTTTAGGAGATTCTAATTTCATGTGTATTCTGTTAAGTTGTTTTTATTTCGTCGTTAAGTATTTGTGTTATGTTAAGGCTTAATTAGTATAACAACTAAACGACTTTGTGATATTTTCTATATCAATTAGCATTCCATTCGCTTGGATTCGCATTCCATTGTGCTAAAATGTCTTGTTGTTCTTTAGTTATATAAAACGTTTCAACAGCTTGTTCTAAGAGATTTTCGTAATTGCCAAGTGTGTAAAGTTCAACATTAGCATCTTTAAAGTTTTTAGTAGCAACTTCAAAACCATATGAGAAGATGGCAACCATTCCTTTAACATTAACCTCGGCTTCGTTCAGTGCTTTTACAGCATTGAGGCTACTCATCCCTGTACTAATTAAATCTTCAACGACAACTACAGTCTGACCTTTTTCAATATACCCTTCAATTTGGTTTTGACGACCGTGTTTTTTAGCTTCTGGTCTAACATAAACAAAAGGTAGATTTAAATATTCAGCCACTAATGCACCAATACCAATAGCTCCTGTTGCAACACCAGCAATAACATCTGGTTTGCCATAAAGTTCTTCAATATTTTTAGCGATTGTTGCTCTAATATAATTTCTAATAGTTGGAAATGATAGTACTATTCTGTTGTCGCAATAGATTGGCGATTTCCAGCCAGAAGCCCAAGTAAAAGGGTCATTGGGTTGTAGTTTTATGGCATTAATTTGCAATAAAACCTCTGCTGTTTCTTTGGCAATTTCTTTGTTAAAAATCATATTACAAAAATAAGTATTTTTAGAGGTTAGAAAATTTTAATTGAAAATAAATTTCATTTCAAATTATTTCTCGTAAAAAATAATATTTTTACAGTAGAAAAGTTGAAACATACTAAATTTATGTACACCATTTATGTAGGGGATAAGCCTATAATTTTAACTACTAAAGTAGAAAAAGAAACTGATTTTAAATCTTATCTTTTAAATTCTGTCAATATTGGAAAGGTGATTAAGACCTTGAATAATACTGATTTAAAGGCTGTGCATCTAATTCATAAAAATGAAGATAAGCTGCTTAAAAAGTTTCTAAAACTATTGCCCAATGTCATTGCAGGTGGCGGAAAAGTCTATAATTCTAAAAATGAAATCCTTTTTATTTATAGAAATAATAAGTGGGATTTACCAAAAGGAAAAGCCGAACGCAAAGAAACTATTGAGGAAACTGCTATTCGTGAAGTGGAGGAGGAGACTCGTGTTGAAGGTTTAAAAATTGTCAAACCATTACCTGTAACGTATCATATTTTTAAGCGTCACGGTAAGCATCGAATAAAAATTACGCATTGGTTTGAAATGTCATCCGATTTTGACGGAGAACTAATTCCACAAAAAAATGAAGGGATTACTAAAGTAGAATGGTTAGATGAAAAAGCTTCCCAAAAAGCCTTAGAAAATAGCTATGCTAATATTAGAATTTTAGTTTAGGTTTTAGATTCTTAGGTTGGTGATTGCAATAGCAAAACACTTCTGTAGATATATTATCAATTGAAAAACTCCATTTTTCAGGTTGATTGATAACAATAATGTATCTGTTCATTTATAGCGCATTACACTATTAGGATTTTGAGTAATTGTATATGATTTTTTGATTGGTTTCACCTGCCGTTAAAAATTAATTTGAAGTTTTAAACTCGTCTATTCATGGACGATGATTTGTTGATTTCTGAGCTGTTTTATAATTTTTTTTATATAATCTTGTTTGTTATTTTTATCTAAAAGTCCATCTTCTAGTGTAGTCGCAAACCATTCTGAAAATACTTTTGCACCTTTATGATTTAGGTGTTGTAAATCTCCAAACTCAGAATTATTAAGAGGGAATTTTGAGAAATCTATATATTCTATATTTGCATATCTCATAGTAAGGAGCTTTTTATAGATAGCTTCGTTGTGATATTCATTATATTTTTTATGTAGAGGACTTCTTATTAAAATAACTCTTTTATCATTTTCTTTACAAAATTTAATTAACGCATCTAAATAGGATAGGTTAGTTTCAGAAAGTTCTATTTTTTCCACTAAAACGTTATCTTTAATACTATTTTGACTGTTTAGTATTGAGTCTGTTTTGTTTCTTTCTAAATATAAATAGCCTCCTAATTGGTTTAAGTAAGCGGAGTTTTTTTTAAAAACTCTAGTCGATTTAGTGTTAAGAGAAAGTGCTAATGCATTGGTATAAGCTAAAGGATTATGTTTTAATAATAATAAGTTATCGTTAAAATCTGTAAAAGAAGCATACAAAGGATATTTATAAGCTAAGTATTTATCACTCCAGATCCATTGGTTGATATCTTTAACTATTTGATTGTTTGTGAATTCAACAAACACTGTTTCTATCGATGGGTTTTGTTTAATAAATTCTTTAGTTTTAATGTAACTATAAAGATAAGAATCGCCTGATTGTGATAAGTTTTTAAAATTTGGAATAAGGGAGTCATTATAGGCGCATTCTGAGTGGGAGTGACCAATAACAATGTGTTTTACATCTTTTGGCAACTTAAAGTTAGTATACTTTCTTTCTAATAGCGAGGTGCCAATTATGAGTAAAGCAATTAGGCCTATGAAAAAGCATATAATTAATGCGATACGTTTAATGAATAATCTCATAGTTAAAATTGAAAGTATATAAATTCTTGAGACTTACCTTGGTATATAAAAATGAATAGGGCTATTAAAAGATAAAAACTCCATCTGTAAGCTCTGTTTTTTATTCTATATATCTGTGCTAATGCATGTTGCCCCTCTCTACCAATCCATTCTATAATCATTAAAAAGCAAATAAATAATAGCGTAAGAATACTATCTCTTGAAAGTAGTTGAGGCATAGTAAATAGAGAACTTGAAAATATTTCAGAAATATAAGCTAAGGCATGCTTAATTGTGCGTGATCTAAAAAATATCCAAGCAAAAACAGTCAAACTAAAAGTAATTAGCATAAACAGAAATTCTTTAATATTTGGCAGAAATTTATCTTTCGCTACAGTATTTAAATGATTTCTGTTATTATTAGTAAGAAAAATAGGTAAAAAATAAATAGCATTTAATGCTCCCCAAGCTATAAAAGTCCAATTCGCACCATGCCAAAACCCGCTAACTATGAAAATTATAAAAACATTTCGAATTTTAATCGCAGTAGTTCCCAAACTACCACCTAAAGGTATATAGAGGTAATCTCTAAACCATGTTGAAAGTGAAATGTGCCAACGTCTCCAAAATTCTGCAATATCTCTAGAAAAGTATGGAAAGGCAAAATTTTGTTTTAGATTAAAACCGAAAAGTTTTGCGACACCAATAGCTATGTCTGAATAGCCTGAAAAATCACCATAAATTTGAAACGTAAAAAAAACAGCTCCTAAAACCAAAGTGCTTCCTGAATATTCAGAAGAGTTATTGAAAATTATATTCGCATATTGTGCACAATTATCTGCAATGACTACTTTTTTAAATAAGCCCCAAAGTATTTGTCGTATGCCATCAACAGCTTTTGTATAATCAAAATGTCGTTTTATGTAAAATTGAGGTAGTAAGTTAGTCGCACGTTCAATAGGTCCGGCAACTAACTGAGGAAAGAAACTAACAAATGCGGCAAAAGCAATAAAGTCTTTTGTTGGTGCTAACTTTTCTTTATAAATATCGATAGAGTAGCTCAGTGTTTGAAAGGTATAAAAGCTTATTCCGACAGGTAAAATGATATTAAGAGAATTAGCACTTATTTGAGTGCCAAAAAAAGAAAAAGCCGTTATAAAATTATCTAAGAAGAAATTAAAATACTTAAAGAATCCAAGGAAACCTAAGTTAATTATAATGCTTGTCCATAAAAGAATTTTCCTTTTAGTTATATTCTTTTGCTTAGATAAACCAATACCAATTAGATAATCTACTATAGTGCTAAATAAAATTAAAGACAAAAAACGCCAATCCCACCATCCATAAAATATATAACTAGCTACAACTATAAGTAGGTTTTGTAGCTTAAGATTTTTATGAGTTAAACACCAATATAAAATAAAAATAATAGGTAAAAATACTGCAAAGTCAATAGAGTTAAATAACATTATTTTAGTCTCCTAGTTTAGTTAGTTGTTTTAATTGAAGTGAGATTTTATTAGTGATTTTAATATTGATGTTAGTGTTGTCTGTAATATAAATAATGGTATTGTAAATTTATTTTACACGATAAACAGGATACTGTAAATGTGCTGTTTCATAATGCTTACTCTGTTTATGCAACCAATCTAATTGCGCATACCAGCTATTTGCAAAATCTTCATCGTAACTAATTTTTACATTAAACTCCATTTGAAGTTTTTTATTGTTTTTTAGAAGTTCTTCAGCTCTGTCTTCCCAAACATAGGCAGAAAAACCTTCTTTTTGTTGTAAAATAGTATCAAAGAAATTCCAGTTAAAAAATGAATCTGGTGCGCTTGGCTCTAATGTTTCTATTAAATAACGCATCGCTTTTTGATTGGTCGAGATTAAATAATCTCCTTTTCTAAAGGTGACTTTTTTAATTGATGTATTTACGTTGGTATTGTAATGTGTATAATGACCTTCGTAAGGGGATGTTCTGGTTTTAAAAGCGCCAATTTTATAGGACTCCACAGATATTGTAGTATCGTTTTTAAATGTTGTGAATTCAACCTTATTTAATTTTAATAAATCGGTAACATTGTGCCAGCCTTGTGGAATGATATATGCTTTTGGTATGAGAACAGAATCTGTGGCCTTAAAATAATCTTGATAATCAATGGCTTTAGTAAACGGTTTTGATTGGTCATATTTTAGGCGTTTTGCGCCAGTTAATTCACTAGGAATCATTTCACCTTCATAGCCTTTAAAATTTAAGGTCGATGATTTTGTAGTGTCCACAGCCCAATTTATAGGGTAGCTTTTTCCGGCAGACCATAATTTGGTTTGCTCTTTTCGGAGTTGAGCGATTTTTTCACCTTGTTCTTCGGTAATTTCAATCATGCTTTTCATTAACTCGTAGGTACCTTCAACACGTTGCTTGTAAGGTTTTAACATATGTGTTTCAACCATCATTCCTAAAGTATTAAATAAAGTGGTGTAACCTGTAGAGTATCTTGGTGAGTCTAAAAATTGCGTAAATCCAGAATCTGGTGTGCGATTAAAGACATTGACATACGGGGTAATATCCCAAGATTTTGCTTCTAGCTTCTGCTCTAAAGCAGGTTGTATTTCGGAATGTGAAAATTCACCCAAATGTCCACCTAATTTATTATGTTGTGTAAATAAATGGGTTAAAGTATATTGGTAGTCTGCTCCATTACTAACGTGGTTGTCAATAAAAACATCGGGTTGTACCAGGTGGAAAATTTGTGCAAAAGCTTTGGCATTTTTAGTGTCTGCTTTTATAAAATCGCGATTTAAATCGTAATTTCTAGCATTACCTCTAAACCCGTAAGCTTTAGGGCCATTTTGGTTCGTTCTGCTGGTAGAGTTTCTATTAAGACTACCTCCAATATTGTAAATAGGAATGGTAACAACAATAGTGTTTTTTGGTGCTTCAATTTTTCCTTCAGCAAAATCTCTAAAAAGCATCATAGTCGCATCAATACCATCAGATTCTCCAGGATGAATACCGTTGTTAATGAGTAGAATTCTGTGGTTTTCTCTTAAGGTTTCAAAATCATCTCCAGAACCTTTCATGTTTAAAGTGACCATATGTAGTGGTTCTCCAGAATCGGTTTCTCCCATATTTTGGATTGTAATTTCAGAATATGATTTGGCTAATGCGTTATAATAGTCAATCGTTTCTTGATAAGTTGCCGTTTCTAAACCTTTACTTTTTTCAAAAACAGTAGTGGAATTGAAAGGAAAGTTAGTTGGAGGTGTAGGAGCTGTTTTGGTATCGTCATTACAAGCGATTAAAAATAAGGCTAATACTAGTAATTTTTTCATTTGATAGAGTTTGAGATAAATTTACTTATATTTATTAATATGAAAACATATAAACTTAGCTTTGGTTGTATTACCATTCTTAAGTCTAATATTGCTGAGGTTATTATTGACGAAGGTATACTAATGGATTTAAAAATGGTTGATGCTTATCATTCTTTTTTGATAGCGAAGCTGGAAGCGCCATTTTTATTATTAATTAATAAAAAGCACGCTTACACCTACACGTTTGAGGCTCAAAAAGCTATAATGAATATACCATTGGTTAAGGCAATGGCAGTGGTTACAGACGTTTATTTTTCTAAATTGGCAACAGATGTTTTGATTAATATTAATAGGGGTAGCGAATGGAATATAAAAACATTTGATCGTCATGAAGAAGCCTTAAAATGGCTAGAAGATGCAGGTTGATTTTATGTTTTTTTTATGTAAAAAATGATAACTTCGCGTTTTTAACATACGACCCTAATTTTAATAAATGCCACAAACGACTAACACCATATTAATGATTCGTCCTATTAGTTTTAGGATGAATGAACAAACTGCTGTCAATAATTATTTTCAGGAAGAATTAAACATAAAAAATGCAGAGATTAACGCTAAGGCTCAACAAGAGTTTGATGAGTTGGTCGCTAAATTACAAGCGGTTGGAATTAATGTTATTATTGAAGAAGATGATAAATTAAATGACACTCCAGATTCTGTTTTTCCGAATAACTGGGTCAGTTTCCATAATAATGGTGATGTTGCAAAATATCCAATGTTTGCCGAAAATAGAAGACGAGAACGTCGTGATGAAATTTTTATCAGATTAGAAAAAGAAGGTTTTAGAATTGAAAACATCGTAGATTATACCTCTGCTGAACACGAAGAGATTTTTTTAGAAGGTACAGGGAGTGTCATTTTAGATCGCGATAATAGAAAAGCGTATTGTGCATTATCTGCAAGGGCTGATGAGGAATTATTTATAGAGTTCTGTGAAGATTTTGAATACAGTCCCATAATATTTACAGCTTATCAGACGGTAGAAAATGAACGTTTACCAATCTATCACACCAATGTAATGATGTGTTTGGCTGAAACATTTGCTGTTGTTTGTTTAGACGCGATTGATGATAAAAAAGAGCGTAAAAATCTAATTAAGCATTTAAAGCAGGACGGAAAGGAAATAATTTCTATTTCGGAAGCACAAATGCATCAATTTGCCGGAAACATGCTACAATTGAAAGGTAAAGATGAGCAGCTTTATTTAATAATGAGTACAGCAGCACACAAAAGCTTAACGCCTAATCAAGTTACAATTTTAGAAAAATACGGCCCTATTATTTCAAGTTCTCTAGAGACGATTGAAAAGTGTGGTGGCGGAAGTGCGCGTTGTATGATTGCTGAGGTGTTTTTGCCTCGAGTTAATTAAATCTAGATGTTACTATTATTATGAATTAGATGCAGCTATTGGTAATTCAATAAAGAACTTACTTCCTACGTTTTGAGTACTTTCTACCCAAATCTTACCGTCATTGAGCTCTACCAAATCTTTAGCAATAGTTAACCCTAAACCAGTACCTTTTTCGTTTTTAGTACCAGCCGTTGTAAAGTTTTTATGAGCAGCAAAGAGCTTGTGGATATTATCTTTAGATATACCAACACCAGTATCTTCGATGCAAATTAAGGATTTACCTTTAACCTCTTGATTAGAAATTGTAATTACATCTCCTGTTCTGCTAAACTTAACAGCGTTTGTAATTAAATTTTGTATAACAATTTCTACCATGCTACGATCGGCGAACACTGTACCATTTTGAGATTCATCTATTAATATAATACGTTTGTCTTCTACTTTTTGCTCTACTAAAGCTATTTTAGATTGAAAAACATCTTGTATATTAAATAATTCAGGTTTCGGTTCTAAATTCTGCATCTGAGATTTAGACCAGTTTAGTAAGTTGTATAATAACGATGATGCATTATTAGCATTTTCGCTTAATTCTGGTATAAGCTCATAAAACTCTTCTTTAGAAATACTGTCTTCGTTTAATAAATCTAAAAAGGCTTTAATTGAAGAAATCGAATCTTTTAAATCGTGAGAAACAATAGAAAAAAGTTTATCCTTTACTTGATTGACTTCTTCCAAATGATGGGTTTGTTCTAAAATAGCCTCTGTTCTAATTTTTTCTTCTTCTAAGATTTCCTTTTGTTTATCTAATGCTGCTTTATGAGATTTTGTTTTTAATAAACTATAAATTAAAAGCGCTAAAAGTATAATTAAAATTGCGATAGCAGCATATATAATGTAAGGGCTATAAGCTTCAGAAACTGGTGTAATTGCCGTTGGTTTTTCAGTTTCAGGAGTAGTATAATCCTCTGCAGTGGTTGATTCGTTTTCAGTTAAATCTAATGGTGCAATATTTGTAGGGAAAACAGGTTGGTCAATTTTTGAAAGTGAGTCTCTTAGACCATAAAATTTATTTTGCCAAAAGAACGCATTCTCAAAATAACCACGTGTAGAATCTAAAGCAATATGAAGCTTATAGTTTTCTAAGAGTTGTGTTTTATTAGTGGTTTCTTTAGCTATAGTATATGCTTCTGCTAATTGCTTTTCTGCTAGATTTATTTTGTTTTTTTGAAGATTTAAGTTGCCAATAGCATTCAAAGCTCTTAATATACCTTCTTTATTATCTTGTTTTCGGTTGTATTTTAAACCTTCAGCTAAATGTTCCGAGGCTTTATCATATTCCTTAAAACGTAAATATTCGTTACCTAGTTTAGGTAAAATTTCGCCTCGTAAATTTTGGTCAGAATCTGGCGTTATAACCTCTAAAGCCATTTCGTAATATTCTATAGCTTTACGGTGTTCCTTTAATATGGAATAGAGATCTGCAATATTTTTGGTTGAAGCTATAATTCCGTTTTGGTCTCCAATCTGTTTTCTAACTTCTAGAGCTTTAAAATTGTAATCAATAGCTTTATCAATCTGATTGGTTTTATAATAAGCTTCAGCTAAACTATTATAGGCCGCATTAAGTTCGTTTACAAGATGTTGTTTTTCAAAAATAGAAATTGCAGATAGTGAATTTTGTAAGCCAACAGCATAATTACCACGCTTAATCTCAATAAGACCAATATTATTACTCACTTTAGCTATGCCTAGCGTATCGTTTATTTTTAAATAAAAGTCTCTAGATTTTTTATAATTATCTATAGCGTTATGGTAGTCGTCTCGCTTTGCAAAAATTAGTGCTCTGTAGTAACTACTTTCTGCAAGACCTTTAGTATAGTTGAGTGTTTCAGAAAGTTTTGACGTTTGGTTAACATATAGTAATGCCTTGTTATAATCTGTATTAGCATACAGTTCGTTGATGAGTACCAACGACATATCCACTTTTGTGGAGTCAGCGTTTTTAAAGGCTATTTGTACCGTAAGTTCATCTATTTTTTCAGTTTGTGAAAAAACAGACAACGATATAAGACACACAGCTAATGTTAATAACTGCTTCATCTTAAACTAGCTTTAAAACGAATTACGCTGTTTTGGTTCGAAAAACTTTTAGAGAGGGATGAAAAAAGTAAGTTAACACAAAACAATAACAACGCGGTTAATGTTTGATTATTAAGCCTCATTAATGTTTGGGACATTGATTAATAGCCCTCCAAAAGTGCTATTATGAAAACAAATATGCTAATTATTAGGTTTTAATACCAATAAATTAGATAAACAGACAAATATAATATTTTTAAAAATGAACAAATCGATAAAAAGCAAATTTAATAGTAGTAATACCATTTAATCGACGAAATGCACTTTCTGTATAATGCGCAGGTAGTCAGTTGTTTGTGTTGGGTTTGTTTGTGCTAATAATTATTTTAAGTTACGGTTACAAACACATTTTTTTTCTTATTGTATATAATTATAGGTAAGCTTAATATATAGAAAGCACTTTATTATTAAAACCTAGTGTGAGGTTACTTAAATTAAAAAGAACCGTTTCTTTTTTAGAATTAATAAATTATAATTTAAATAGGTCATTGTCTCTTTTATGCTTTTTTTATTCGATATATAAAGTTGGGTAATTATGTCTCTATAGAATCTCAATAAAACTGCTATCTTTGCCAACGTTTTACAATACAATAATAATACAAGAATGAGTCTTCAAGATACTATAGAATTTCAGGTAAAGTCAGCTGTTAAAGCATTATTTCAATCGGAATTAGAATCCGTAGAATTTCAAGCTACTCGCAAAGAGTTTGCTGGAGATATTACGGTTGTTGTCTTCCCGATGTTGCGTGTCGTTAAGGGGAATCCTGCGATTATAGGTGAGCAAATTGGTCAATATCTTTTAGATCATGTGGATTTGGTGATTGGATTTAATGTTGTAAGAGGTTTTTTAAATATTGAAATCAATGATGTACATTACCTCAATTTTTTCAATTCTATTAAAGATAATTCAACTTACGGTTATGTTGATCAAAAGGATGATAAAGCTGTAATGGTAGAGTATTCATCCCCAAATACTAATAAACCGTTGCATTTAGGACACGTAAGAAATGTACTTTTAGGCTATAGTGTAGCTGAAATTTTAAAGGCTTCAGGAAAGAAAGTGTATAAAACCCAAATTATTAATGATAGAGGAATTCATATTTGTAAAAGTATGTTAGCCTATCAAAAATTTGGCGCTAATGAAACACCTACCGAAACTTTAAAAGGGGATAAGTTAGTGGGGAATTATTATGTAAAATTTGATCAAGCCTATAAAGCTGAAATTGCCGAATTAATAGCGCAAGGGCAATCGGAAGAAGCGGCCAAAAAGAATGCGCCTATTTTATTAGAAGCTCAACAAATGCTTATAAAATGGGAAGCAGGAGACGATGCTGTTGTTGCTCTTTGGAAAAAAATGAACCAATGGGTTTATGATGGTTTTGATGTCACCTATAAAAATATAGGGGTTGATTTTGATGCTTATTATTACGAAAGTGATACGTATTTATTAGGAAAAGAATTTGTTGCAGAAGGTTTAAAATCTGGAGTTTTCTTTAAAAAAGAGGATGGTTCAGTTTGGTGTGACTTAACCTCAGATGGACTAGATGAAAAAATAGTATTGCGTAGCGATGGTACAGCGGTTTACATGACCCAAGATATAGGTACAGCCATTCAGCGCATAAAAGATTATCCAGATGTTGGTGGTATGGTTTACACTGTTGGTAACGAGCAAGATTACCATTTTAAAGTCTTATTTCTAATTTTAAAGAAATTAGGTTTTGATTGGGCTAAAAACCTATTCCATTTAAGTTATGGTATGGTAGATTTACCAAGTGGAAAAATGAAAAGTAGAGAAGGAACTGTTGTAGATGCTGATGATTTAATTCAGGAAATGGCAGATACTGCAGAAGAGATTTCAGAAGAGTTAGGGAAACTAGAAGATTATAACCAAACTGAAAAAGAAACCCTTTATAAAACCATTGGTTTAGGGGCTCTAAAATATTATATATTAAAAGTAGATCCTAAAAAACGAATTTTATTTGATCCTAAAGAATCCATCGATTTTCAAGGAAATACAGGGCCTTTTATTCAGTATACTTATGCTAGAATTCAATCTATACTAAGAAAATCGACTTCTACTAGCTCTGAAGATGAGGTTTTCAGTGGCTTAACGCTTCATGAAAAAGAAAAACAGCTCATTAAGCAGTTAGAGTTATTTCCTGAGGTAATTCAAAATGCAGCAGAACAACATAGTCCTGCAGTTGTCGCTAATTATACCTATGAATTGGTAAAAGATTTTAATTCATTTTATCAAAACGTTTCTATTCTTGGTGCAGATACAGATTTAGAAAAAAGCTTTAGAGTTGCCTTATCAAAATCAGTAAGTCATACCATTAAAAATGCATTTCAAGTCTTAGGAATTGAAGTACCTGAGCGTATGTAGTTTTTGAATTGGAGCTAGAAATTACTAATTAATTTTTACGCCAAGTCTATGAACATAACCTAAACTCAATTCGGTAAAATCGGCCTGACCCAAGTTAGCATTAATATGAGCACCAATAAAAATATTATGTTGAGGTGCTCTGTTGGTTGTCCATAGATAATATTTTATGCCCATTCGTGTAGATATGGTTCGTTTAATTTCGTAGTACCAGTTTAATTCGCCTAAAACTTCAAAAGTTTGATTATTTAAATTTTGGTATGTATACCCTTGGTTAATTTGCCAGTCGACCTTATAGAATGGTTTATAGATGTTAAGACCAAAATCTAACGCAAAGCCAAAATGGTCAATTAATAATTCTGAAGTTGCAAATAAACCAAAGTTTGTGGCATAGCCATAAGGGTTTTCTGTGTAATGAGGATATTGTTCTGCAACTAGAGTTTCATTGTTTTTAATATAGTCGTAATAATGTTCGTAAAATCGGTAGTAAAACCCACCGCCAATTTTAAAGGTGTTGTTTATAATTTTACCTGAAGATGCACTAACGGTATAAACGTCTTTTTTTGAATTGAATTTTTGAGATAATACATTTTGTCCCAATCCAAATCTAAAGGCAAAGTAAGTTTGGGATTTTGATTTAAAAGTTGGTTTTTCAAAATTAGAATAATCAGTTTGTTTCGTGTCAATTTTTGCAGATACACTTGCGGATAAAGTGTTTAAACCTTGATTAGGTAAATTGGTATGACCATTAGAGTGGTGAATGCAGCCTATGCCTAACCGCCAATCTACAGTATTTGTTTTAAGTATGTCATAGTATAAAAACGACCGAAAAGACCAGTTGAGTTTAGTGGTTATAGCTCTGTTGAATGTATTGTGAATTTCATCATATTGGGTATTTATATAAGAACTTCCAAAGCCAATTTGTAAATTTAAGCCTTCAATTTGTTGTTTTAATATTGAAAATTCTATAAAGGGTAATATACTGTAAGCTTGCCCAACTTTTTCCGAATTCCCAAAATCCGTATAACCAAAAGAAACCCCTGTTTTAGGATTGTTTAATCGCGTAGCCCATTCTTTGTCCGGGTTAAAATTGTATTGGCCTACACTAAAAAATATATTTTTTTGAAGTTTGGTCTCCGGAAAATGGGTGTTGGCTTCTAATGTTTTCCCGATTAAAATTTCAGGAATGATAAGTATAGATGAATTGTTGTCGTCATCAATAGTCTGTGTAAAACAATACTGACTAAAAACAATTAATATAAATGTTAAAACTAGACTTGTAAAACTTTTAATAGCTATTGGTTATGGTGGTTAGCGTTACAATTAACAACTAAAATTTGATTCTAAAACTAAGATTTGGCGTAAATTTTAGAGATTGATTATTAATTTTTACGATAGAATTATCAGAATCTAAACTGTAATAACGATTTATAATATTCGTTTGATTAAAGATATTCCAAATTGAGGCGCCTAATTCTGCCTTTGTTCCTTCTGAAATTTTGAAATTATAAATAGCAGAAATGTCAGTTCTAAAATAACTTGGCAGTCGTGAACTATTTGGTGTTTTATATTCAATAGATGAATTACTCGTGTTTTGATTATCTGATGGAGCGGTGTAAGGGCGTCCGGAATGCCAATTAGCACCAAAACCAATTTTAAAATTGGCTAAACTGTAAGTTAAAGATACATTAGCAAAATGCTGTATGTCGACCGAATTTGGAAAAGAATTGCTATTATTTAGATTTTCGAAATAATAATCATTTTTACTAAGAGTATAACTAAACCATGTGCTAAAATCACTAATACGTTTGTGAATTAAAAAATCAATGCCTTTAATATCATAATCGCCAATAGCGTTTGTAAATTGAAATTGATTCTGAAACCCTTGACTAAGCGTAGTTATATTACTTACATTCTTATAATAGCCTTCAAGTGAAACTAATAAGTTGTTTTGATTGTAGCTAATTCCTATTGATACTTGTTGACTCTTAATTAAAGGAATGGTATGGTCATTGGCTAGTTGCCATCGGCGCTTTTCTATACCAAAAAAATCTTGTTGTAAATCGATTACCTGAGTAATAGATTGGCTCTTTAATTCCCCTAATATTTCTAGCCTAAAGTAATCCCAGAGCTTCTGGTTAAAAGCAAATCGAGGTTCAATAATTAAATCTTGAAGTTTGCTAAAATAGTTAATCCTTGCACCAAAGCGTAAATAGGTATTGCGAGATTGCGAATAGCGTTCTAATTCACCAAATAAAGCATGTGTTCTTATAATTTCCTTTTTTAAACTGGTAAAATTAGGATTAATAACACTTTCAAAATTTGTAACGCCAACTTCATTAAGCTGATAGCCAAGATTTAATTTTAAACTCGGATTTAAAGTTTTGTGAATGTCTAATCGTAAACCAAAATCTTCAACTTTGTTCTCTTGTTCTAAATACTGATTGTCAGTGATATTGTTATTAATAGCTTTTAGGTCATAGCTAGAATAATAGGTTTCAGCAGTGAATTTAATGTCGTGTTTTAGTAATTTTGAATAGCTAGCACTAGCGCCAAAACTTTCTTGATTGAGTTCACTTTGAGTCTCTTGAAAATTATTATCATTTGTCGTAAATACTTGGTTGTAGTTTAAGTCATTATACATGTGTAATACATTAACACGTAGCTTAGAGGTTTGGTCAATGTCGTATAGAAATTTAGCGTTAAAATCATGAAAAACAAAACGTTCGTCTAAGGCTAACAGCATATTGTTATTTGCTGAATTTAATTCAGAATCTCTAAAAATTCGGTCAAAATAAGCATCGTAAGTTTTAGATACCAGAATATCGGTATAGGCACGTCTGCTGGCTAATTGTAGTTCTGTTTTTTTAGACAAGGGAATTTTAGCAAAACCATCAACGCTCAAAAGATTTCCTCCAAGTCCTGCGCTAAAGTTATCGTTTAATTCGTCATCATTCTTTATGGCAATTGTACCTGAAACAGCATTGCCAAATTTAGCACTTGTTCCATTTTTTGACACAGTAATATTTTCAGATAAATAAGGATTAAAAGCAGAGATTAATCCAAAAAAATGACCCGTTTGATACATGCGTATACCTTCATACACAATAAGGTTTTGATCATTGGTGCCACCTCTAATATTTAGATTAGAAATACGCTCGTCGGTACTAATAATTCCGGGTAGATTTTGTACTATTTGTAATACATCAGGCTCAATTAAGCCTGGTAAAATTTGAAACGCTTTAGTGTCTGCTTCAATAGTTCCATTGTTAATTTTAGAAATACCTCTAGTTAGATAATTGGTCACAACAACTTCTTCTAGCCGTTGCATATTGTTTTGTAGTTCTAAAACAGTTTTATGTGTGATGGTTATAAATCGATGGTTTAAAATTTTAAAATTAAGGATGGTATTTTGATTTAAATAATCAATAGTTTCTGTAAGTGACCATTCTGAATCTATTAATGAAGCTGAAACATCTTCAATGGTTTTTGTTTCAAAAGAAAACTTAACATCGAATCGTTTTTCTAAATCAGAAAGTACTTGGGCAAGTGGTATTTGTTCCTGTTGTTCTTGACTGTAAGTTGGGGGACAATAGGTAATGGTTAAAAAGAAGAAAATTAAACAGAGTAATTTTTTATTCACGCTTCTCTAATAAAATAGATTTTCCTGACTTACTATAGCTTAAATTTAATGGTATTGTAATAGATTGTAATGCTAAATCTAAATTATTATGTGTAAAACTGCCTGTAAACAACCGTGAAGTATCAATAGTATTGGTATTCATTTTTATATCATATTGATTTTCAAATTCAGCAATAACATGTTTTAAAGCAATACCAGAAAAACTACTTTCTCCATTTTGCCAAATAGGTTGATTAGTGTTTTCTTTTGTCTTTACAATTTGTTTACCGTCAATAATAGCAAATGTGTTTCCGGGTTGTAATTTTACTGTTTTATTATTTTGAGTAACGGCAACTAAGCCTTCATAGCAAGTGACTTCAAAATAAGCTTCGCGTTGTTTTACATTAAATTGTGTTCCAAGAACACTTACGGTACCAGCAGTAGTTATAACGTCAAATTTCTGGCCTTTGGCAACTTTAAAAAAAGCTTCACCTTGAAGTGCTACTTCTCTAACTTCATTCCAATTACTTTTGTTATATGTTATTAGTGAATTGGCATTTAAGTCTACAGAAGAGTTGTCTGGTAGTGCTATTGTTTTTTGCTGTGCAATATTTGTGTTAATCTCCGTGTCTAATTTTGAAGTGTAAAAGAATACACTAAAGCCAATCGCTAAAACGGCAGCAAGTCTAAGCAGTGGTTTTAACCATTGATTCGAATTTTTCTTCTTAGATTTTAGTTGTCTTTCTAATGTTTGATAGTTGTGTTCAACAGGAGTTTCTGGTGCTTTAAAATTCTTTAAAGCTATATCCATTTTTATTAAATCGTTATAATCATCTAGTTGCTCAAAAGCTTTTTGCTCTTCAGAATTTAGATTATTATCTAACCATTTTTTTATAAGTTCTGCTCTGTTCATTTTCTTTATAATATTATTTTAAACGATTCATTGCTATTCATGGTTTAGATGATAAGCTATTTTGTAGGTGCGTTTAATAATATGTTTTTGTTTATATAACAGCTTAGGTTTACAAAACCCTACTTTATTCAAATTTCAAAGTCATCAGTCATCTATTATGCCTCATTCTTTTAAACTTTAAACTGTGACTGATAACTCATTTTAAAGCTCATCAATCTCCTCTCGCAATTTTTTAAGTGCCCCATAAATTCGTTTTTCTACACCTTTTACAGAAATACCTAAGAGCACTGCAATTTCTTTAAATCGTTTGCCTTCAACTCTATTCATTAAAAAGGCGACACGTTGTGCCTCGGTTAAATTACTTATAGCATTTTGTAATTTTTGGTGGTATTCTTTTTCTTGTAATAAAAATTCGGGTGTTTCGTTGGTAGCTTGTTTTTGAGGTCGCTTGCGATATTTTAAAACTACTTTTTGGTGTGCCGTTGCATTGAGCATTAAATTATTTGCGGTTGTAAATAAAAAACTTTTGGCTTTATCTGGTGTTACTTTGTGGCAATTCTGCCATAGTTTAATGAAGGCTTCCTGTACTTTGTCTTGGGGGTTTAACTGTTCACCAAACTTGTAATATAAAAAATCATGCAAGTTTTTAGCATGTTTTTTATACAGGCGCTCAAATAATTGCGACTCACAAATATTGTCTTGTAAAGGGTTGCTCATAGCGTTATAAAGTGGCCACAAAGTATAAATAAAATTTTAATAATAAATGGTAGGACTTATTTCAGTTCAACTGTTTTATAGTAAAGAGTTAAAATTCAGTATAATGAAAACTAGAACCTACCAGTTAGTAACTTATTTCCTTTTTGCCCTATTATGCTTT
The DNA here is from genome assembly GCF_013403955.1 of Winogradskyella vidalii. Taxonomy (GTDB): domain Bacteria; phylum Bacteroidota; class Bacteroidia; order Flavobacteriales; family Flavobacteriaceae; genus Winogradskyella; species Winogradskyella vidalii. Next base: position 150,071 of record NZ_JABFDG010000009.1, read on the forward strand.
TCATCGTGCCAAGATGAAATTACAGATGTCGATACTCCAAATGAGCAAGAAACAATTTTAGCTGACTCTGTATTAGCTAATCTCATAACAAGTACATCTGCTAATTACGGCGCTTATGATGATGTTTTAGATAATTCTAGTTGTTTTTCAGTAGACTTACCTGTCAGTATTTTGGTGAACGGTACGCCTGTGACTATAGACACAGAAGCTGATCTAGAAACCTGGTTGAGCGAACAGAATACGAATACTAATGTTATAGATTTTGAATTTCCTATTACCATTATTTTTAGTGATTATAGTGAATTTACAATAGAAAATCAAGAAGAGCTTCAGGGCTTTGTAGATAGTTGTGAGGTTAACGCTACGGATAGTATTACATGTGTAGATTTTAGTTATCCTCTTTCATTTTCAGTGTTTAATACAGGATTTAATTTAATAGAAACGTTAGTTATAAATAACGATGAGTCTCTATTTAGTTTTTTCAATAGCTTAGAAAATAATCAAATAACTCTAATTGTTAGCCTTAATTTTCCTGTGTCATTACAATACACTAATGGTGAGGTAATTGAAATTAATACCAATGAAGAATTAACGGAAGCTATACAGGCTGCTGAAGAAAACTGTGCAATTGGTAATTATGATTGTGTTGAAGATGAAATTCTTATAAATTTAATGTCATGTCCTTGGCGTTTTACTGATGGTTCAGATAATTTTGAAAATTATAGTTTATTGTTTAATGCTGATAATGAATTACAAATTTCTGAAGGCCTGGCAACTTCGGCTATAGGAGGTAACTGGAGTTTATCGACTTCTGAAGCTGGTGTTACCTTAGCTATTTCTGAATTAACAGCTTTTGAAGACAGTCTCGAAGGCGAATGGATTGTAACAGAATGTGAAGAAGGATCTATAAGCTTACAATTAGGAGATGAGCATTTGGTTTTAACTAAAGAATGTAATGACGTTACTCCTTTCAGTTGTTTTAGTAATTATGAAATTACGGAATGTACTTTAGTTAATAATAGTCCTGTTTTTAATTTAAGCGCAAACACTATAGGATTAGTCGATTGTAATGCAGTATTCACCGCTACATTTCATTCTTCATTGATAGATGCTGAAACAGATGTCAATCCAATAGAAAACACAAAGGCTTATGAAGCATTAACCGCACAGGTCTATTTAAGAATAGAAGATGAAAATGGATTTTATGAAATCTATTCAATAACATTAATTACTTCAGAGTGCGATTCTTTTGAATGTTTCCAAAGTTTTGATGCCGTTTTAGAAACCTGTTATACCGATGCAACTGTTCTCTATGAATTTAATTTACCATTAGCTTTTGCGAATTGTACGCCAAGCGCAGATAATGTCACTTATTACGAAACTCTCGCTGATGCGGAAGCTGAAACCAATACTATAGTAACCCCTGAAGTTTATAATACAGCCGAATTAAATTCTACTGTATATACTAGAGTGGAAATAAATAATCAAGTAGATATATTCCCTATTCAATTAAACGTCATTAATTGTAATGCTGGTTCTTGTACAGAGGGCGATATTGAAGGCATATTAACACAATGTCAATGGCATATTGCCAGTTATAACGGAAGCGATAATCTTATGGATTATAATTTTGATTTTGAAGAAGACTCAGGAATTGTAGTTATCTATACAGATACTATCATCATTGATGCAAGTTGGTCTACATTACAAACAAATGAAGGTGTTGTCATAGAATTTTCAAATGTTGCTGGTCCAAATGTTCAAGCCATAAATGGAAATTGGTTAGTTGTAGAATGTACAGCAGCGCAGTTGGTGTTGCACAATGTTAATGATAGTAGCAATGAAATTGTAATAGATAGAAATTGCGAATAAGATATAAATAGAAAGCTATTAGTTAGTTTTAGTTAAGTTGATAAAAAGGGTCGTTCGCCATGAGTGGCTCTTTTTTTGTGAATGAGAATGTTGATCTCTAATTTACTGAATTTAGTCTGCTCTTAGTTGAGTTTTAAGTGTGATGGTCTTATGTGTTTTATATAATATCTTCATATGCTAACGTGTTATTTAAAGAAAATAATCCCGAAATAAGCATTGATGAATTCTAAGAACTATTGAGTTAAAACTATGATGAAGCAGTAAGCGTATGGTAACTGCTACAGAGACTGAAAACTAATTTCTAAACCCATTAGAAATTCCCTCATAAATTATTAAATTTGCACCTTATTAAATAATACAGACTGCTTCCGGTAGCTATCAGGAGAGCAGACTACAAACAGAAGATAAAACATGTTCAATAATTTAAGTGATAAGTTAGATAAAGCGTTACACGTACTTAAAGGTCATGGTAGCATTACAGAAGTTAATGTTGCAGAAACCTTAAAAGAAGTAAGACGTGCGCTTTTAGATGCCGATGTTAACTTTAAAATTGCGAAAGAATTTACCGTTCGTGTAAAAGATAAAGCGTTAGGCCAAGATGTATTAACGGCTTTACAACCAAGTCAGTTAATGGTTAAAATCGTTAAAGACGAATTAACTGAGCTGATGGGGGGTGACGCAGAAGGAATTAACCTCTCTGGTAATCCTAGTGTTATTTTAATGTCTGGTTTGCAGGGGTCTGGTAAAACAACTTTTTCTGGTAAGCTTGCTAATTATTTAAAAAACAAAAAAACTAAGAAACCTTTATTAGTGGCTTGTGATGTGTATCGTCCGGCGGCAATAGATCAATTACATGTTGTAGGAGATCAGATTGGGGTTGAGGTATATAGTGATAAAGGTAATAATGACCCTGTAGCAATTTCTAAAGCAGGTATAGCACATGCCAAAGCAAATGGCCATAATGTCGTTATAATTGATACCGCAGGTCGTTTGGCTGTGGATGAAGCCATGATGACCGAAATATCTAATATTCATAAAGCTATTGAACCACAAGAAACTTTATTTGTTGTGGATTCTATGACAGGTCAAGATGCTGTAAATACGGCAAAAGCTTTTAACGACATCTTAAATTTTGATGGTGTAATCCTTACCAAATTAGATGGTGATACCCGAGGTGGTGCAGCAATTTCTATTAAATCTGTAGTTAATAAACCAATTAAATTTATTGGTACAGGTGAAAAAATGGAAGCGATTGATGTGTTCTATCCGTCACGTATGGCCGATCGTATTTTAGGTATGGGTGATGTGGTGTCTTTAGTTGAACGTGCTCAAGAGCAGTTTGATGAAGATGAAGCTCGAAAATTACAGAAGAAGATTGCTAAAAACCAATTCGGATTTGATGATTTCTTAAAACAGATTCAGCAAATCAAGAAAATGGGTAACATGAAAGATTTAGTAGGCATGATTCCTGGTGCAGGAAAAATGATGAAAGATATTGATATGGATGATGATGCATTTAAAGGTATTGAAGCGATTATCCATTCTATGACCCCTGAAGAACGTACAAACCCAGCGGTAATTAACGCGAGTCGTAAAAAGCGAATTGGTAAAGGTTCGGGTACTTCTGTACAAGAAGTTAATCAGCTCTTAAAACAATTTACACAGATGAGTAAAATGATGAAGATGATGCAAGGTGGCGGCGGAAAACGTATGATGCAGATGATGCAGAATATGCCGAAATAAAGATTAGTTTACAGTTTCAGTCTTCAGTTGGTAATGTAATACGCAATCTTCAGTTGACTTTTATTAATAAAAAAACAAACAATTATAGCTTTGCGCCTTAGCGTCTCTGCGAGAAAACAATAACCAAAAGCATGACAATATTAGACGGAAAAAAAGTTAGTAACGACATAAAAAACGAAATCAAAGCTGAGGTCGATAAGATGAAAGCTAATGGTGAAAAAGTACCACATTTAGCAGCAGTTATTGTTGGTAATGATGGGGCAAGTTTAACGTATGTTGGTAGTAAAGTGAGAGCTTGTGAACGTGTTGGGTTTGAATCTACCATGGTACGTTTATCTAACACTACAAGTGAGATTGAATTACTAGATAAAATTGAAGAATTAAATAATAATGATGATATAGATGGCTTTATTATTCAGTTGCCATTACCGCCTCAAATTAATACACAGAAGGTATTAATGGCTGTAGACCCTAATAAAGATGTTGATGGATTTCACCCAATGAATTTTGGTAAAATGTCTTTAGATATGTCAACATTTATTCCTGCAACACCTTTTGGTATCTTAGAGTTATTAGATCGTTATGGTGTTGAGACAAAAGGAAAACATACGGTTGTTATTGGGCGTTCTCATATTGTTGGTCGTCCGATGAGTATTTTAATGGGACGTAAAGGTTTTCCTGGGAATTCTACAGTGACACTTACGCACAGTCACACTAAAAATATCACACAAATTACATCACAAGCTGATATTATAATTTCAGCATTAGGAATTCCTAAATTCTTAAAAGCAGAAATGGTTAAGGATGATGCTGTAATTATTGATGTGGGAATTACAAGAGTTTCAGATGATTCTGAAAAAGGCTATTATATTACAGGTGATGTCGATTTTGAACCTGTAAGTAAAAAAGCGAGTTTTATAACACCTGTTCCTGGTGGTGTAGGGCCAATGACTATTGCAATGTTATTAAAAAACACATTGATAGCTAGAGAACAGCATAGAAATAGTTAATAAGAATTAGAGATAACTACAAAGGGCAATAATTTAATTATTGCCCTTTTTTTTTATTTGGTAAACAAGAAGATGTAATTAAATGAGATGCTACTTTGCAAATAGCTGACTCTTGTCTTTAAAAGCTTTAAACTCTAAAGCATTCCCTGAAGGGTCTTTGAAAAACATCGTCGCTTGTTCGCCTACTAAACCTTCAAAACGGATATAAGGTTCAATTACAAAATCTATTGCTTTAGATTTTAGCAATTCCGCAAAACCATGAAAAATAGTCCATTCTAAAACCACTCCAAAATGGGTACAGGGACATCCTTTCCATCGACCAAATTGGTAGCAGTGTCTTGGATTTGTTTTTCTTTATAATGAATGACCAATTGGTGGCCAAAAAAGTTGTAATCAACCCAATGGTCACTGCTGCGTCCTTCTTCAAAATTAAGTACATTAGTGTAGAAGTTTCTACAAGCAGTAAGATTGTCTACCGGAATAGCTAAATGAAAAGGAGATAATGTCATAATTAACGTTTGTTTTTTCTAATGGTAGATTGACTTTCTTCATAGGTTTTGTCGGAGTCTGCAATAAGGTGGTTTAAGGTTTTAAACTCCTCTTTTGATAATTCTCTATATTGTCCTATTGGCATATCGAGATTAATATTCATTATTCTAACACGTTTTAAAGTTTGTACTTCATAATTTAAATACTCGCACATTCTTCGAATTTGTCGGTTTAGCCCTTGAGTTAAAATAATACTAAAGGTAAATTTATCAATTTTTTTAACCACACATTTTTTGGTGCGTTTGCCTAAATCTTCAATATAAATGCCGCCAGACATCCGTTCAATAAAGGTTTGAGAAATAGGAATATCAACGGTTACGATATATTCTTTCTCGTGGTTGTTACTAGCTCTTAAAATCTTATTTACAATATCACCATCATCGGTAAGTAAAATTAAACCTTCACTTGGCTTATCTAACCGACCTATAGGAAAAATCCGTTTTGGGTAATTAATGAAATCAATTATATTATCTTTTTCAACACGTGTATCCGTTGTACAAACAATACCTACAGGTTTGTTGAAAGCTAAATACACAAAATCTTGTTGGCGCTCACCAATAATCTCGCCATCGACCTTTACAATATCACCTGAAGAAACTTTAGTTCCCATTTCTGGCACCACATCATTAATAGTGACTCTACCAGCATCAATTAAGCGATCGGCTGCTCTACGCGAGCAATAGCCGGCTTCACTAAGGTATTTGTTTAGGCGCTTTAAATCTTCTGACATAATATTTTGTATGATTTGTTACTTTACGACACTTAAATCTGAGTCATAAACTTTTTTTAATTTGAATATATTTTTATTTAGAGTGCAAAGCGCATCAATTCTAAGTGTAATGAAATTTTTTAGCGATTTTATTTTCAATTAAATAACTTAATCGTAATTGAAGGTTGATTGGCTTTTCTCTTAAATGTTTAGAATAATATAGTAAGCCCTCTGATTTTGGATTCAGTTCTGAAATATATTTTTTACCATATTTGTTTCCTTTTCTTAAAATGGAATCAAAAGTATTTAATTTTTCCTTAGTTAAACCAATACTGTTAAGGTGTTTTACTAATTTCCCTCTGTTGACACTCGTTATTTTTAACCGTTCAATATCTTTTGAATATTTGAGCTTAGATTTTTTTCCTTTTAAATAAATACCAGTAACTAAAAAATAATAATGTGTAAGCTTCTGTTCATCAAAGAGCCAACCTGTTTTCCTCTGGCCTTTTTTTAGATATGATAATTCAAAAGTAAACGTTGGTAAATTTTTATTTAAATAATGTAGTTGTGCTTTTTCGTCTATATAGTAGGTGTCTGCTTTGTGCATGATTACAAGGTCTATACCTTGAAGTTGTTGGCTTAAATTAGTTACTCTTTTAAAGTCAATGTTCTTACGGAAATAAACGGCATCTAAATAAGCTGCTAATAGGGTTTCTTTCTGTAAGTCTGACTTAAAATTAGACATGTATTTGTTTATAAAGTTCGGCTCCAATTTTTTCTATCACACCCACAACTAAAGCATTTCCCATAAAAAAAGCGCGTTTTGTGTCTGTAATTCCTTCTAATTTGGTATGATTATCCGGAAACATATTTAAGCGTTCTAACTCTATTGGTGTTAGTCGTCTTAATCCTTTTTTTGTGGCGACCACATGTTTAAATCGGGAAGGTGATTTTCCACCTTCTCCCGTGATAATTGTTCTTGATGCATTGTCTAAAGCATCAGGATATATCATGCCGCCTTCACTATAATTGTATTCAAACCCTTCTTTTGTGGTTCGTTTTTCTTTTTTGGCACCTTTTAAATATTTCCATCGTGCTTGGTCCTTGTCATCGATATAAAACTCGGGATTGACTTCTTCGTTTTGTAAAATGTCAGCTAAAACAACCCTTTTTCCATCATATAGAGGGGTTGTTTTTAAGGTGTAAACTTGGCTTTTTATGAGTAAGCCTGTATTTTGAAAAGGAGAAAGTTTTCCGTCTTTATTGAAGTTGTTAGTAATTTCTACCAAATCTCCGTTTAGAGTAATGGTGTCTACAGCAGTAGTTTTGGTTACAGGAAAAGCATTTGCAATAGTGCCTGTTTCAGTAAGCCAATCAGTTTTGCTCGATTTAAAAAGGCGTTTATATACTGGTGTAGATTTGTGATAGCCAATAAAGAAAACACGTCGTCTACGTTGTGGCATTCCGTATTCAGCGGCATTGATAACGCGCCATTCTACAGCGTAACCTAATTCATTTAAACTTTGCAACATTACAGCAAAATCTCGACCTCTTTGTTTAGCAGGTGATTTTAAAAGCCGATCAACGTTTTCTAAAAATAGATATTTTGGGGGGGCTTTTTTACTCTCTAAAATTTTATGGATAGACCACCAAAGCACCCCTTTTTTTCCTTTTAATCCTTTAGAATTATGAAGCGTGGTTGCTACTGAATAATCTTGACAAGGAAACCCACCGACCAAAACATCATGGTAAGGAATTTCTTCAACATCTCTAGTAACCACTTCATTGATATCCTCGTTGGTGTGTTGCGCTTTTCCAAATCTAGCTTCGTAAACTTTAGAGGCATGTTGTAATTTTGTTGATGGCTCCCATTGATTACTCCAAACAATTGAAAAATCATTTTTTTCAAGCCCAAGCCTGAAGCCGCCAACACCAGCAAATAATTCTGCAACTTTCAATTTCTTGTCTCCCATTTTCCTGTGCACTATTGTCTAGACGTTTTAAAAACTCAGTAAAGTAATTGAGCTTAATATAATGATTTTTTAGGTGATTACGGTCAATTTTATTGATTGATAAATGTAATAATCTTAGGAATTAAAGAAGCGTCTTTTAGGCCATGACCAAAGCCTGTAGTAGAAATAAATTCTGCATTTTTATATCTGCTAGCCAGCAATTGACCATCTTCATAAGGAATAATTCTGTCTTTTTTATCATGAATAATCAATCCCTTAGCTTTAATAGATTCTGTAAAATCAGCAGTAGAGAAATAGGAGACAGGGTTTCCATAACGCTCAATAACAATACGGTCTAGTCCGCTAGATATTCTATGGTTGTAACCCATCATATTTTTATACCGATCAAACACACCTGTAAAATGAGCAGGTGCTCCTAATAAAACCAATTTATCTATGAAGGATAAATTATTTTTAAACATACTAAATACACTTGACATGCCGCCAACAGAATGGCCTATTAAAACATCTGGCTGAAACTTGTTGGCTATGACATTAATAAATTCGGCATACAGAATGGCATTAAATTGTTTGCCGCTGGATCTGCCATGCGCAGGCGCATCTAAAGCCACAATATTATAGTCTTGTGCTTTTAGTTCTTCTAAAATGTAACTCCAACGTGCTACATTACTTTCCCACCCATGTGCCAGTAATATCGTTTGTCCTTTTCCTACCCAACGGTAGGTCGCTATTTTATAATTTTCGTAAGTGACTTCTTCGTAGAACGCAGATTCTATAATTTGTTTTTGACGGTCGTTATAGCGTCCTTTTCTTGGTGAAGCAAAAAGATTAATGGCTTTTTTAGAAGCGTATTTAGAAGAAATTAAACTTGTGGCATTAAGTGCATTTCCTATTGATTTTGTTACAAAACTACTCATACTTATTCTTCTTCTCTATTAACGGCTTCAATTGAAAAAGCAGGCAGACAAATTGCTAAATATTCACAAGCTTCCGTAAACGGATTAGAATATTGTAATCGCGTATGCTTTTCTACTTTTATAGATTGCCCTGCTTCTAAAACAATAGTTTCACCGTCTATAATAAATTGTTTTTTTCCTTTTATGATAAAGGTGTACTCGTCAAACTCTGGTGTCTGAAAAGGTTCTGACCAACCAGCTGGTGCAACCATATGGGCGATGCTTATTTCGGAATTGCCATCAGTAGCATTACCAAAATGTTCTTTTATAATCTTACCATCTGCAGTAGGGACAACAAATGGAGAATTTTGAATTTTATATTTTTTGTCTTTTTGCATTTTTTTTTACTTTTTACTGAGACTGAGACTGAGACTGAGACTGAGACTGAGACTGAGACTGAGACTGAGACTGAGACTGAGACTGAGACTGAAAACTAGAGGTTACCAGTGAATCATAAAATATTTAATCTTAGCTTTTTCAGGAATTTGAAGTGGGTCGATAGACATATCCATATCAAAGCGCATACTGGCTGGCAATTCCTTTTTGTCTATAGTAAAAGACGCGTTAATGTCATTTACGGTTACAACAACAAGGTTAATTAAGTTGTCTACTTTCGAAATTTTATAAGCAGCCTTAATATCTTTAAAGGTACTTAATGATGTTATGTCTTTATCTGTTTTATAACGTTCGTCAATGATATGCACACTCGAAATAACAGAAGTTGAATCAGAAGCATTTCGAGGAGATAGGTCTAAAAGTTTTTTTCCGCCTTTTTCATAGACTTCAATAGTATTAACCGAGCCTATAAAGTCCGATCCCGGTATATAACGTACTACAGAGTCATTACTGAAAATGGCATCTAATTCTTTAACTTGAGTAGAATCCGTTAATAATCCGATATTGTTTTTTTTAACTAAAAAAGGGTCTGGTGCGTTGTCTGTGGCACAATTGGTTAGCATTAGTGCACCGATTAGTGCAACAAATAGGGTTTTGTTCATTTTGAATTATTACTGTTATTTAATCATTTTACTTAGTATGCCGAGAACGCTTCGTATTACTGTAGGACTCGAGAGTACCTTTACAATAGGATTCATTCGTGTGCTTTGTTTTCTAGACGTGCTTCGTTTGCTTTCCGCACGTTTTATAGCTTCTTGCTCTTCTTTTGCTTTTTGTTTGGCTTCTTCGGCTTCAGCTAGTTCAATTTTTTTATTCAGCATTTCATAAGCACTATCTCTATCAATTTCCGCATTATATTTTCGGGCTAATTTAGATTGTGCCAATAAACTACTAAGTTCAGCATCTGTTAAAATATCCATTCGGCTCATTGGCGCTCGTAACATCGTGGCAGCTAAAGGTGTTGGTCTACCTTTTTCATCTAAGGCAGATACTAACGCTTCACCAATACCTAAGGATGTTAAAACTTCAGCAGTGTCGTAATATTCTGAATCAGGATAATTTTGCGCTGTTAATTTAATGGCTTTTCTATCTTTTGCAGTAAACGCTCTTAAGGCATGTTGTACTTTTAAACCTAATTGGCCTAAAACAGCTTCAGGAACATCGGTTGGGTTTTGGGTTACAAAATAGAGGCCGACCCCTTTACTACGAATCAATTTTACAATACTTTCAATCTGGTCAAGTAGCGCTGTTGAAGCTTGATCAAAAATTAAATGGGCTTCATCTATAAATAAGACTAACTCTGGTCGTCCACTATCGCCTTGTTCTGGAAAAGTAGAGTAGATTTCAGCCAATAAACTCAACATAAATGTCGAAAATAATTTCGGTTTATCTTGAATATCTGTTAATCGAATAATATTAATATACCCACGGCCATTTTCGTCAATCCGAAGTAAATCTTGCGTATCAAAAGAGGTTTCTCCAAAGAATAAATCGCCGCCTTGTTGTTCAATTTCTATAATTTTTCTTAGAATAGCTCCTGTTGAAGCTGTAGAAATACGACCATAAGATTCTTGAAACTCTGCTTTACCTTCATTGGTCGCATATTGCAAAATTTTCTTAAAATCCTTGAGGTCTAATAAAGGCAGATGGTTATCATCACAATATTTAAAAATGACAGAAATGATGCCGGCTTGCGTTTCAGTCACATCTAAAATTCTTGAAATTAGAACAGGACCAAATTCGCTAATTGTCGCCCTTAAACGTACTCCGTCTTGTTCTGATAGTGTCATGATTTCAACCGGAAAATCTTTGGCTTCAAACGGCAGTCCAATTTGCTCGTGACGCTCATCAATTTTAGCATGACCTTCACTAGCTTTTGCTAAACCACTTAAATCACCTTTAATATCCATTAATAGTACAGGAACGCCTTTCTCTGAAAGATTTTCAGCTAATACCTGTAATGTTTTGGTTTTACCTGTTCCTGTAGCACCAGCAATAAGGCCATGTCTGTTCATGGTTTTTAACGGGACATTTACAAAAGTATCTGTTATAGTTTTGCCATCGAGCATAGCAGAACCTAAGGTTATATACTCGCCTTTACAGGTGTTTCCTTCGATAATTTCTTTTACAAAAGCTTCAGTGTTTTTCATTCCTCAGAAAATTTGGATAAAAATAATGTAATTTAATCAGGTATGAAATAGTTTTCAATTTCATAATTAAGTATTCTACTTGCACCTTGTTGTTTTATTTCTGGATTTATAAATATTAAATTTCACGAATAGTTTACTGCAAAGTGAGCCTGTGACTGAAAACTAAATAACTATCTTTGCAGCCTTATGACAAGACGAGAACGACAAGAATTAATAGATAAAGGATTATTGCTACCTTTAATGGAAGAGTTTTATACCATTCAAGGTGAAGGTTTCCACAAGGGGACTGCAGCTTATTTTGTAAGAATTGGTGGTTGCGATGTTGGTTGCCACTGGTGCGATGTTAAAGAGAGTTGGTTGGCTGAGTTACATCCGCCTACAGCAACCGAAAAAATTGTAGAAAATGCCGTAAAGTATAGTGATACCATTATTGTTACCGGAGGAGAACCATTAACTTGGGATATGGGACCTTTAACAGCGCAATTAAAAGCAAAGGGTGTGCAAACGCATATTGAAACGTCTGGTGCTTATAAATTAACTGGGCAGTGGGATTGGATTTGTCTTTCGCCTAAAAAAATGAAGTTGCCTACAGAAGAAATATTTGAAAAAGCACATGAGCTAAAATGCATCATATTTAATAAAGATGATTTTAGGTTTGCCGAAGAACAAGCGGCTAAAGTGAATAAAGATTGTATTTTGTATTTGCAACCAGAATGGAGTAAACGTGATAAAATGATGCCTTTTATTGTAGATTATGTAATGGCAAATCCAAAATGGAAAGTATCATTACAAACGCATAAATATTTAAATATTCCGTAATTAAGGTATTACTGCAATTTTAAAGTAAACGCAATAAAAAAGTTCCGATAACAACACTGTGTCATCGGAACTTTTTTTTGTTTTATACCATCTACCATTACATACTAAAAGGCACAGCAACTCTTACAGTTCCCCAGCCAATATGCATTGCGACACCGTTGTCAGCTTTATCAAAAGCAATAGAGAAGGCTTCTAAAGATGTTTTACCTTTTGTTACGGGTACTTTTAAACGCGCAACATCTTTTTCTTCATTATAGAAATAACTTCCCCATACATTAAGGTCAGAACTAATGATTGCCGTCCAAGATTTTTCACCTGGAATCACATAAAAAGTATAGGTCCCTGCTTTTACAATCTGGTCTCCAAATTTAATGTCTTTATAAAGTGTAAGTTCGGCAGCTTCGTTAGCACCTGTTCGCCATACTTCACCTTCTTTAGCTAATTCTTCAACAGTACGACCTTTTAATTGTGGACGACTGTAAGTTATTTTTGCAAGTTTATCTGAAACTTTATAATCAGAAGGATATGCCGCTACATCCATAGGACTTTTGTCTAAGTCTTTAAATTCCTGTGCGCCAACATTAAAAGTGAATACCATTAAAAATGTAAAGGCAATTGAAGTTAATAAGCTTGATTTTTTCATAAGTAATAATGTGTTTTTAGTTTGGTTAAAATTAGTTTTTAATTAAGCTAACAGTCGTAATTAAAACCTAAAATTTACAGATTTATAGTAAAACTAATAATTTCATGACATAATAATTTTATATTATAGTTTATTTATGAGATAAAGTTTTAAATTATAACCATTATTGGTGTTTGTGTTTTTAATATGAAAGTTTAAGTTCATATTTGTCCTGTAATTAATAATATAATATAAGGCTGAGAATACCAAAAGCCTAATTCAAAAAAATAAAAGTTATGTGTGGAATAGTATGTGCATTCGATATAAAGCAAAAAGTAGATGATTTAAGACCTCAGGTTTTAGAAATGGCAAAAACAATCCGTCATCGTGGTCCGGATTGGAGTGGGATTTATAGTGATGATAAAGTTATTATGGCGCACGAGCGTTTGGCAATTGTAGATCCAGCTTCTGGAAAACAACCTTTATTGAGTCCGGATAAAAAATTAATATTAGCAGCTAATGGAGAAATCTATAACCATAGAGAATTGCGCCAACAATTTGAAGGGAAATACGATTTTCAAACCGAAAGTGATTGTGAAGTTATTTTAGCTTTGTATCAAGAAAAAGGAGTAGATTTTGTAGATGAAATGAACGGTATTTTTGGTTTCGCAATTTATGATGCTGAAAAAGATGAGTATTTCATTGCAAGAGACCATATGGGGATTATTCCTTTATATATCGGTTGGGATAAAAATGGTACATTCTATGTGGCTTCAGAATTAAAAGCTTTAGAAGGTATTTGTACTAAGATAGAGTTATTTCCTCCAGGACATTATATGTCTAGTAAAGATGGTGAGTTTGTAAAATGGTATAAGCGTGATTGGACTGAATATGATGCTGTAAAAGACAACGAAACAAGTGTTGCTGAAGTTAAACAAGCACTCGAAGATGCTGTTCATAGACAATTAATGAGTGATGTGCCTTATGGTGTTTTACTTTCAGGAGGTTTAGATTCTTCAGTCACTTCTGCAATTGCAAAAAAATATTCAGAACGTCGTGTAGAAGCTGATGATAAAGAACAGGCATGGTGGCCACAACTGCACTCTTTCTCTGTTGGCTTAGAAGGGTCTCCAGATTTAGCTGCAGCAAAAAAAGTAGCCGATCATATTGGTACGGTTCATCACGAAATTAAATTTACTATTCAAGAAGGTTTAGATGCAATAAAAGATGTGATTCACAACATTGAAACCTACGATATTACTACAATTCGTTCGTCCACACCGATGTATTTAATGGCTAGGGTTATTAAATCTATGGGAATAAAAATGGTGTTGTCTGGTGAAGGAGCCGATGAATTATTTGGAGGGTATTTGTATTTCCATAAAGCACCAAGTGCACAAGAATTTCATGAGGAAACGGTTCGTAAATTAGATAAATTACATATGTACGATTGTTTAAGAGCCAACAAAAGTTTAGCGGCTTGGGGAATTGAAGGACGTGTACCATTCTTAGATAAAGAATTTATGGATGTTGCTATGCGAATCAACCCAACAGATAAAATGATTAATGGTGAGCGAATGGAAAAATGGGTCATTCGTAAAGCTTTTGAAGATATGATTCCTGAAAGTGTAGCATGGCGACAAAAAGAACAATTTTCTGATGGTGTAGGTTACAGTTGGATTGATACCTTAAAGGAGCTTGTTGACAAAGAAGTTACAGACGAGCAAATTGAAAATGCAGCATTCCGCTTTCCAATAAACACACCGCTTAATAAAGAAGAATATTATTATAGAAGTATTTTTGAAGGTCATTTTCCTAGTGATGCAGCAGCCTTAAGTGTGCCGCAAGAAGCAAGTGTAGCATGTAGTACAGCAACAGCATTAGAATGGGATGAAGCGTTTAAAAACATGAACGACCCTTCAGGAAGAGCTGTGGCTAAAGTTCATTCAGACTCCTATGTGAAATCATAAGTCTTCATAGGTAATAAAGACTAAAGTTATTAGAGACCAATCTTAAAAAGGATTGGTCTTTTTTTTATTTCTTACAATGTTGTAAATTCATAATCTTAAATAAAGTTATGATGTTACCCAATTTTAAAAGACATCTTATTGAAAAAGGAGGTTTGTCTGAAACACAATTTCAACAGGTTGAACCTTTCTTAAAAACAAGAATGGTTGCTAAAGGCGACTTTTTATTACAACAAGGTGATATTTGTAACCACTCCTTTTTTGTAGAACAAGGTGTTTTAAGATTCTATGCCTTAAACAAAGAAGGAAAAGAAAATATTCTTCAGTTTGCAACCGAAAATTGGATTGTAAGTGATCGCGGAAGTGTCTTTTTTCAAGAGCCTTCAACCTATTATATTGATGCAGTTGAAGATACTTTAACCGTTATGTTAGACGATGACTTTATGAGCGAAGTTGCTAAAGTTAACCCAAACTTCAGGGCGCAAAACGAACGCTTGCTGCAAAACCACATAAGGCATTTGTATAAGCGTATTAGTCAGTTACTGGGGGCAACAGCAAAAGAGCGCTATTTAGATTTTGTTAACATGTATCCAGATATCATGTTGCGTGTTCCACAATGGATGATTGCTTCTTATCTAGGGATCACTCCCGAAAGCCTGAGTCGGGTTCGTAAGGCTCTTGCTAAAGAAAACTTTAATTCTGATTTATTTTAAGAACGCTTAGTATTTTCACATATGCCCTGATGCACTACTTATCATAGGTCAATGCAAAGGCTTTATTGTTGCCTTAATTTTACACTAGTAATTACAGAGGGAACAATGGCATGAGTTACATGTATTTGAAATTATCAGTGTCTCTTTGTAAATGATTTGAATTAAACTAAAATACAATGATGATGACAACAAGAACAATAGAAAAAGTAACAAAACCAGGTACACCACACTTTGTTGGTGATGGTTTTAGAGTTCATAATTTTATACCAGGAACATCAACCATGCAACGGATGGATCCTTTTATAATGCTAGATTATAACTCCAAGTATAATTTTCCAGCAACAAATTCACCAAAAGGTGTAGGCGTACATCCTCATAGAGGATTCGAAACTGTGACTATAGCTTACAAAGGGCGTGTAGAACATAATGATAGTGCTGGGGGGGGAGGTGTTATTGGCGAAGGTGATGTGCAATGGATGACTGCTGCTTCGGGTGTTTTACATAAAGAATATCACGAAACTGAATGGAGTAAAACAGGTGGTGAATTTCAAATGGTACAATTGTGGGTCAATCTTCCTGCAAAAGATAAAATGAGTGAACCAAAATACCAAGCCATTGTAAGTAAAGAAATTTCAAAGATAGATTTACCTAATAGTGCAGGAGCAATAGAGATTATTGCAGGTGAGTACAAAGGTACTAAAGGAGCAGCATCAACATTTTCGCCTATAAATATGTTTAATTTAAAATTAAATAAAGGCGGTAAAACTGAATTGTCATTTCCCTCAAATTATACCACAGCTATTTTAATGGTAGAAGGAGAAGCTATAATTAATGGCGTAACCAGAGCTGCAGAAGATCATTTTATAATGTTTAGTAATGATGGTGAATCTTTTACTGTTGAAGCTGCAAGTGATGCTATAATTTTAGTACTTAGCGGCGAGCCTCTTAACGAGCCCATAGCAGCTCATGGTCCTTTTGTTATGAACACAAAAGAGGAGTTGGTTGAGGCTTTTCAAGACTTTAATACAGGTAAGTTTGGGTATTTAGAAGGTTAATAGTTTTAATCAACAGCTCATATTTGAGTTGTTTTTCGCATAATTGTGACAAATTCTAAATAGCAATTGCCATAAAATTATAACTTCTGAGCGGTTTTGGTGTATTATAATTTTAGCTGCTAATTAAAAATCGTATAAATCAAATCTAAGGTGCTTTTTAGCCGTTTTAAGACACTTTTAAATAATTAACAAATGTTGATAATTATCGGCTAACATCTATAAAAAGCTTTTGAAATGCTTTTTTAATGGTTATATTTGTTAGTATTCAAAAATGATACGTATGTGTCATTTTTTTATGCCGTAAATCGAATTAAAATTTATTCAAAATAATGAGCGAAAAAAGAGAAGAATTTAACAAGGATAATTATTCCGCAGATAGTATTCAGGCCCTAGAGGGCATGGAGCACGTGCGTATGCGTCCCTCTATGTATATTGGAGATGTCGGCGTGCGAGGTTTACACCATTTAGTTTATGAAGTTGTAGATAACTCTATTGATGAAGCTTTAGCTGGTCATTGTGATAATATTAGTGTAACTATAAATGAAGATAATTCGATTACGACAGAAGATGATGGTCGTGGTATTCCTGTAGATTTACACAAAAAAGAAGGCGTTTCTGCACTAGAAGTTGTTATGACTAAAATTGGTGCCGGAGGAAAATTCGATAAAGATTCTTATAAAGTTTCTGGTGGATTACACGGTGTAGGTGTAAGTTGTGTTAATGCTTTATCAGACCATTTAAAAGCTACCGTTTATAGAAAAGGTGAAATTTGGGAGCAGGAGTATGAACGTGGTAAAGCCATGTACCCTGTAAAAAAAGTCGGTGATACTGATAAAAGAGGTACGATTGTAACCTTTAAACCAGACCCAACGATTTTTACCCAAACTTTAGAGTATAGTTATGATACTTTAGCAAGTCGTTTAAGAGAATTAGCGTATTTAAATAAAGGAATCACAATCCATTTAATTGATAAGCGTCATAAAAAAGAGGATGGTGAATTTGAAGGTGAAACATTTCATTCTGAAGAAGGTTTAAAAGAATTTATCAAATTTTTAGATGGTAACCGTGAACCTTTAATGAAAGATGTCATTGCTTTTGAAGGCGAAAAGAACGGCGTTCCTGTTGAGGTCGCTATGGTTTATAACACCTCTTATGCGGAAAACCTACATTCTTATGTAAACAATATTAATACACATGAAGGTGGAACACACCTTTCTGGTTTTCGTCGTGGTTTAACTCATACCCTTAAAAAGTATGCTGATGAATCTGGAATGTTAGATAAATTGAAGTTTGACATTGCAGGTGATGATTTCCGTGAAGGTTTAACCGCTATTGTTTCTGTAAAAGTACAAGAACCACAGTTTGAAGGACAGACCAAAACGAAATTAGGTAACCGTGAAGTTTCTGCAGCGGTAAGTCAGTCGGTTTCTGAAATGCTAACGGATTATTTAGAAGAAAATCCTGAGGATGCTAAGACCATAGTTCAGAAAGTAATACTCGCGGCGCAAGCACGACATGCAGCTCAAAAAGCGCGTGAAATGGTGCAGCGAAAAACTGTGATGAGTATTGGTGGTTTACCTGGGAAATTATCAGATTGTTCAGAGCAAGACCCTGCAAAAAGTGAAGTGTTCCTTGTTGAGGGAGATTCGGCAGGTGGTACGGCCAAACAAGGTCGTGATAGAAAATTTCAAGCCATATTGCCATTAAGAGGTAAGATTCTTAATGTGGAAAAAGCCATGACGCATAAGGTGTTTGAAAATGAGGAAATCAAGAATATTTTTACAGCGTTAGGAGTTACTATTGGTACAGAAGAAGATAGTAAAGCATTAAACCTTTCAAAATTAAGATATCATAAAGTCGTAATCATGTGTGATGCCGATATTGATGGTTCTCACATTGCAACACTGATTTTGACGTTCTTCTTTAGATATATGAAAGAGCTTGTAGAGAATGGTCATATTTTTATCGCAACACCACCTTTATATTTAATTAAAAAAGGTGCGAAAAAGCGTTATGCTTGGTCAGATAAAGAACGAGACGATATTATGAAAGAGTTTGGAGAGAATTCTAAAATTCAACGTTATAAAGGTCTTGGTGAAATGAACGCAGAACAACTTTGGGATACGACTATGAACCCTGAGTTTAGAACCATGCGTTTAGTGCAAATTGAAAATGGTATTGAAGCCGATCGAGTATTCTCTATGTTAATGGGAGACGAAGTGCCACCACGTAGAGAGTTTATTGAAAAGAATGCTGTTTATGCTAATATCGATGCATAATTAAAACTTTTTATAATTAAATTTAAAGCAATTACGTTATTAATGTAATTGCTTTTTTTTGTTTAGCATAATTGTTAAATACGTAATAATGATAAAATAGAGCACTGATTTTATTTTAATATATTTGTTGTAACTGTCTAAATAATAGTATTGTATGAAGTTTTTGGTTTTTGTTTTCTGTATTATGGCTTTGACCGCCAAAGCTCAAAACGATATTGATGTATTACTTGCAGGAGGTATTGAGGATGCACAACGTTTTGCAAATGATTATTTGGCTCCAGGGTCAAACGCAGCCATTCACAGCATGAATGCCAATTGGTTTAACTCAGCAAAAGTAAAACCTTTAGGAGGCTTTGAAATTTCAGTTATTGCTAATGCTTCTATAATTAAAGATGAGCATAAAAACTTTAATTTAAATACTGCGGATTATAATAATGTTCAGTTTGCACAAGGAGGAACTTCTCAGATGGTTTCTTCGGTGTTAGGAGAGAATAATCCAGCAATTTTTGTGGAAATAGAATATGATAATTCCTTGTTTGGAAGTCAAACAGCAGAGGTGGAGCTGCCAGAAGGTATTGGATCTAGTAGTGCTAATTTATTACCAACAGCATTTATACAAGGCGCTTTAGGGCTAAGTAGTGGTTTAGAAATAAAAGCACGTTTTGTTCCTAAGGTAGAAATGGATGATGTGAGTTTAAGTATGTATGGCGCAGGTTTGCAAATGGAAATTACAGATTGGTTTCCAACCAGCAAGATTTGGCCTGTGGCAGTATCGGGGTTAATTGCTTACAATCACCTTGATGGTTCGTATAATTTAATGGAATCATCTGGTGTCGAAGGCAAAAATCAACGGTTAGAAAATAACACAAATACGTGGTTGTTTCAGATGTTAGCATCAACAAAACTACCAGTCATTAATTTTTATGGAGGATTTGGTTATATTAAAGGAAAATCAGAATCAGAATTGTTGGGAAACTATAGAGTCACTAATGGATTTTTAACGACAGAAACTATTGTTAATCCTTTTTCTGTGTCTAGTGATGTGTCTGCGGTAAGAGCTACCATTGGTACAAAATTGAAATTAGGTTTTATTAGGCTTAATGCCGAATATCATTTATCGGAGTTCAATGCCTTCTCAGTAGGTATTAATTTGGGGTTTAGATAAAATAAATTAAGAAAAAAATAATAAAGAAAGTGTAAGATTTACTGTTGTACTTTCTTTATTTACAGCATTTTTATTTGTAAATTTACGCACGTATATAATACTTAATTTACATATAAAAAAACATATATAATTATGAAAGTAACCGTAGTTGGCGCTGGTGCAGTTGGCGCAAGTTGTGCAGAGTATATTGCAATAAAAAACTTTGCTTCTGAAGTTGTAATCTTAGATATAAAAGAAGGTTATGCGGAAGGTAAAGCCATGGATTTAATGCAGTGTGCATCTCTTAACGGATTTGATACTAAAATTACAGGAAGTACAAACGATTATTCTAAAACAGCAGGTAGTGATATTTGCGTAATTACTTCAGGTATTCCTCGTAAGCCAGGTATGACTCGTGAAGAATTAATTGGAATCAATGCTGGTATTGTAAAAACAGTATCTTCAAGTTTAGTTGAGCATTCTCCAAATACCATCATTATTGTAGTGAGTAATCCTATGGATACGATGACCTATTTGGTACATAAAACTACAGGTTTACCAAAACATAAAATCATTGGAATGGGTGGCGCATTAGATTCTGCACGTTTTAAATACAGATTGGCAGAAGCTTTAGAAGCACCAATTAGTGATGTTGACGGTATGGTAATTGGTGGGCATAGCGATACAGGTATGGTACCATTAATTTCTCATGCAACAAGAAACAGTATCAAAGTATCTGAATTTTTATCTGAAGAGCGCTTAACTCAAGTTGCTGAAGATACTAAAGTTGGTGGTGCTACATTAACTAAGTTATTAGGAACTTCAGCTTGGTATGCTCCAGGTGCTGCAGTTAGTGGATTAGTACAGGCTATTGCTTGTGACCAAAAGAAAATATTCCCTTGTTCTACATTATTAGATGGCGAATATGGTTTAAGTGACCTTTGTATTGGTGTGCCAGTTATTTTAGGTAAAAACGGTATCGAAAAAATCGTTGATGTATCTTTAAGTGATGCGGAAAAAGAACACATGAAAGCAAGTGCTGAAGGTGTTAAGAAAACAAACGGTTTATTAGAATTTTAGTTCAAAATATAAACCTAATATTACAAAAACCTTTCTGACTCAATTGTTGGTAAGGTTTTTTGTTTTTTAGAATATAAATTAAATAAAAAAATAAATATGAAAAAGACGTTAATTTTAAGTTTCGCATTAGTATTCGCTGTAATGTTAAATGCTCAAGAAAAAATTGAAGAAGGTGTACTTACTATTAAGCAAAGTATGTCTAGTGATAATGAGCAAATGAATTTACAGCTTAAAAGTATGGGCGAATTGAAAAATGCGACATCTTACTTTAAAGGTGATAAATCTCGAAATGAAACAAGTAATCCAATGGCTGGCGATATGACGATGATTATTGATGGTGCTACACAGCAAATGCTTATGTTAATGGACAATCCTTCTTTGGGTAAAAAATATACGATACAATCTACTGTGCCAAGTGAGTCTGATTTAGAATCTGTAACCGTTAAAAAAGGTGAAGAAACTAAAACAGTTTTAGGCTACGAGTGCCAACAGTATATTATTAATATGAAGCAAAATGGGCAAGAGGTAGAAATGCATATGTTTACTACAGATAAAATTTCGGCATTAAGCCAAAACACTACGGCAATGGCAGGTAAGGTTGAAGGTTATCCGCTATATTTTGTAATGAAATTAAACCAAATGGGAGCTGTAATTGAAGTGAGTAATGAAGTTATAAAAATAGATAAAGTAGCTGTATCAGATGATAAATTTAGTATGACGCCACCAGAAGGTTATACAAAGATGGAAGGTATGTAATATTACTTTTCAATATTATTAATATTAAGACTTTAGAAATACTCTCAATAGCAATTGGGAGTATTTTTTTGTCTATATTTGGCGCGTAGAATGATTGGTTCTAAATTTCATTAAGTGTGTTTTTACTAATTGTAATTTTAGAATCAAATTATTAGCATAATAAAACCCGTGAAAACCAAACTGCATCTTGGATTATTAGTTATACTCTTAGCGTTTTTAGGAACGTATTTAGAGCAAGTAACAGTACCAAATCAGCAAATTGTTATAGAGTTTTCAGCGCAGACTGTTACTGAAAAAGAGACAGAAAATGCTATTGATGCCATACAAGATAAATTACAGAGTATTGGTGTTACTCAAATTCAAATCGGTCATAACAAAGCTGGTCAATTAAGAATTACCTATCATAGTGATGTAGATGTTATTCAGATTCAGACTGTACTTTTAAATACCGATAATTTCAAAATTGCCAACAAAGATTCTCAAAAGCGCTCTAGTAATTTTCCTGAGAACAAAAGCTTAATCAATTACGAGCTTAATATTTCTGAAATTAAAAGTAACAGTAATATTAATTGGAGTTTTGAAGGTATTCAAGTTACTGAAGTAAACCAAAAAACGGATCTCTCAAATCCGCTTAAAGTTAATAATTCTGGAACGCAACTTAATGCAAAACAAAGTGAAGGTAGCTTTAAAATTGCGGTTTTGGTTAATCAAACCACGGCAATTTTAATTGATCATTTATCCTATAAAATTCCAGAAGTTAGAGCAGGACCAACTGTTTAAGGAATTATGTAATCGTAAATAATTCCACGTCATTTCATTAAGCTTTTTATCAATCAAAAAGCTAAAAATCAAAATCATAAAAAACATTGTCGGATTATAGCGTAAAAGCTATATTTGCGCGTTAAAAATTCGACATTAAATAAATAATTACAATGCAAAACAAAGGACTAGTTAAGCTTTTTGCGATTTTATTTGGTTTGGTAAGTATTTACCAATTATCATTTACGTTTAAAGCTAATCAAATTGAAGATACTGCTAAAGAAGCAGCAGTAGCTAAATATGCTGAAACCGAAGAGGATTACCAAACCAAACGAAATGTAGAAGAAGCACGTTACTTAGATTCTTTAAAAACTTCAAAAATTGAAGTTGGTGATGAATTTGAGTCTATTGAAGTTTATAACTTATTAGGCGTTGCACAATACACATACACCGAGGTAGAAAATAACGCCATGAATTTGGGATTAGACCTTAAAGGTGGTATTAACGTTATTCTTCAAATATCAGTTAAAGATATTTTAAAAGGATTAGCAGACAACAGCAAAAACGCTGTATTTAATAAAGCTTTAGATGATGCTGAAGAATTACAAAAAGATTCACAAGACTCTTATTTGCAATCGTTCTTTACCGCTTTTGATGCTATAAAAGGAGATACAAAATTAGCCTCTCCAGATATTTTTGCGAATCGTACGTTAAGCGAAGAGATAAAATTCGATATGTCTGATGATGAAGTTAAAAGCATTATTGAAACAAAAATTGATGAGTCTATTGTTTCAGCTTTTGAAGTATTGCGTAAGCGTATTGATAAGTTTGGGGTAGCCTCTCCAAATATTCAACGTTTAGGAAACTCTGGACGTATCTTATTAGAATTACCAGGAGCTAAAGATATAGAGCGTGTTGAAGAGTTAGTAACTACTACAGCTCAATTAGAATTTTGGGAAACCTATAAAACTCAAGATGCTTTGCCTTATTTAATGGAGGTAAACCAAGCATTGGTTGAAGAAAATAAAGCGAATGAAACTAAAGATGAGGTCGCTGAAACTACAGAGGAAGAAGTTGACACTACTACAGATGCTATAGACGAGTTAACAGGGCAGATAGAATCAGAAGATACAACAGATATAGCAAGTATTAACCCATTGGGTATTCAAGGTTATGGAAATGGAGGTTCTGTTATTGGTATGTTCTTGGCTAAAGATCGCGAAAAAGTTATGGCGCACTTAAATGCACCAAAACATAGAGCGTTACTACCAGCAGAAATGCGTTATGTAAGATTTGTTTGGGGAATTCAGAATGAAGAATCTGAGTTTTCAGAACTTTATGCTATTAAAGGCAATAGAGAAGGTGTACCAGAATTAAGTGGTGCTGTAATAACTGACGCTAGACAAGAATACGATCAATTAAGCCGACCTGCTGTTAGTATGCAAATGAATGCACAAGGCGCTAGTGTATGGGAAGAAATGACTAAAAAAGCTTACGAAACTCAAGGTTTTATAGCTATTGTTTTAGATGATATAGTATATTCTGCACCAAGTGTAACTACAGGGCCTATTGCTGGTGGTAATTCACAGATATCAGGGTCGTTTTCTTTAACAGAGGCTGTCGATTTAGCCAATGTATTAAGAGCAGGTAAATTACCTGCTTCTGCACAGATTGTACAATCAGATGTTGTAGGACCATCATTAGGACAAGAAGCGATTGATAGTGGAATGTTATCTTTCCTTATCGCTTTAGTTTTTGTATTACTATGGATGATTTTTTACTACGGTAAAGGTGGTGCATTTGCAAATGTTGCTTTGTTATTAAACATCTTATTACTATTTGGTGTATTAGCAAGTTTAGGCGCTGTCTTAACCTTGCCTGGTATTGCAGGTATTGTTTTAACGATTGGTATGTCGGTCGATGCTAACGTTCTGATCTTTGAACGAATTAAGGAAGAGTTAGCTAAAGGCAAAACACAAAAAGAATCTATTAAAGATGGTTTTGGTAATGCATTATCTTCAATTTTAGATGCCAATATAACCACAGGTTTAACGGCTTTAATTTTATTTGTATTTGGTACAGGACCAATTAAAGGTTTCGCAACGACATTAATTATCGGTATTTTAACTTCTTTATTCACCGCGATTTTTATTACACGTTTATTAGTAGATTGGTATGTAAACCGAGGAGGAAAATTAGAGTTCTCAACAGGCTTAACTAAAAACTTATTTAAGAATGTTAATATTGATTTCTTAAGAAAGCGTAAGATTGCTTATATCTTTTCTGGAGCATTAATTTTAGCAAGTTTAGCTTCGCTTTTTACTACAGGATTAGATCAAGGTATTGATTTTGTTGGTGGACGAACTTACCAAGTGCGTTTTGATCAGGATATGAGTGTCGAAGAAGTTAAAAACGACCTTTTTGAAGTGTTTGAAAGTGCTGAGGTAAAAACAATTGGTGGTCCAAACCAATTAAAGATTTCTACCAAATACAAAGTGGAAGACAGTTCGTTAGAAGCTGATGAGGAGGTAGAAACGATGTTGTTTACAGCGTTACAAAAATACCTTCCAGAAGGCATGACTTATGATGAGTTTAAAGTAGGGTCTGGTGAAAATAAAATAGGTAAAATGCTATCGAGTAAAGTAAGTCCAACCATTGCAGATGATATTAAAAGGTCTTCTGTATGGGCAATATTGGGCTCTTTAATTGTGGTGTTCTTATATATCTTATTTAGATTTAAGAAATGGCAATTCTCTCTTGGTGCAGTTGCTGCTGTATTCCATGATGTCTTTATTGTTTTAGGTATCTATTCATTAACATGGCGATTTATGCCATTTAGTATGGAGGTTGACCAAACGTTTATTGCAGCAATCTTAACGGTTATTGGTTACTCGCTAAATGATACCGTTGTTGTGTTCGATAGAATTAGAGAGTATTTCAATGAAAATTTAGGTTGGAAATTCGATACAACAATTAATAAATCTCTAAACAGTACAATTAGTAGAACCTTAAATACATCTTTAACAACTTTAGTGGTGTTATTAGCAATGTTCTTATTTGGTGCTGATTCACTTAAAGATTTATTATTCGCATTAATTTTAGGGGTTGTTGTTGGTACATACTCATCAGTATTTATTGCAACACCAATAATGTACGATACTGCTAAAAAAGGTAACGCTACAGATGCACTTAAAAATAAAGTGAAAGAAGAAGAAGAGGTTGAAGAGGCATAAGCTTTTAAACTTTTTATAAATATTAAAAATGCCTTTCTTAATTGAGAGGCATTTTTTTTATTTAAACAATAGAAGACTTCAGTAATAAAGCTATTTTTAAAAGTTCAATATACTTGTATTTGGCTTTACGAGAATCGGAAGTCATTTATTACAAAACAATATACTTTAGAGAGAGAGGCTTTAATCAGTTTGTTGTTCAATTTTACTAAACTTATGATTACATGTTTATGTATACGTAGATTAGATTGTGTTATGATTTTCTTTTAATAAATACAATACTGAGGTAGAACTTTGAAGTAGTAAGGTCATCCATGTGCTTAAATGTTTTTGTGTAAGCAATATTGAAACTCTTAAGCGATGTGGTAATGATATTAAACTATAATTAATATCTTAAAATATTTTAAAGTAAAGGGTATAAATTCTTACTCTTCGGTTGTGGTATAACTTATTTTGTCGCCGACCTCTAATCCCCATTCATCCGAAAGTCCGGCATTAATCTCTAAAACATATTTTGCAGGTGCTTCAGATGGAAGTGAGGTTTCATCAAAAGGTTTGGCATTTTTTTGAAAACTTACAATGGTCTTAGATTCATCGATATAAATTATATCTAATGGAATCTTAGTGTTCTTCATGTAAAAACTTCGCAGTTGCACATTTGGAAAAATAAACAGCATACCATGGTGTGTTTCTAGCTCAGTTCTATACATTAGACCTGTTTGGGTACTGTATTCATCATCAGCAATTTCAATAGCAATTGTTTTAATAACTGAGTCAGAAGCTGCTTTCTTTAACTCTAAAGTGCCTTCTTTTTTAAAGCTTACAATAAGTTTGTCTATTGATTTTGTTTTTTGTTCTTCTTTACAAGATGAAAAAAACAGCAGTCCAAATACAATGATTATAGATTTTAAAAGCAGTGATGTACGCATTATGCAGGTTTTGATTTAGGTTTGTAAATAAACATAAAATATAACCCAATAATTATAAACGGAATGCTTAACCACTGACCTGTATTTAAAACCCAGTCTGAGCGTTCAATATTTTGTGCTTCTTTTACAAATTCTACACAGAATCTTATGCTCCATAGTAGCACTAAAAATAAGCCAAACAAAAAGCCTTCTTGTTCCGATTTTTTAGTTTTCCAATAAAAATAAAAGAGAATTAAAAACACAAAAACATATGAGAATGCTTCATATAATTGCGCAGGATGTCGCGGTGCTGTTTCACCTAATTGCTTAAATACAACGCCAAAATCACTACCAGTATATTTTCCTATAATTTCAGAATTAATAAAGTTTCCTATTCTAACAAAAACAGCGCCAAGAGCTACAGGAACGACAACACGATCTAAAATCCAAAGGACTGATTTATGTAATACTTTCTTGTTGTAGAGGTACATAGAAATAATCATGGCAATAGCTGCACCATGACTTGCTAATCCTTGAAAACCAGTAAACTCAATACCGCCTTTAAATTTAAAAGGTAAAAAGATGCTAAAAAAATCTTCTGTAATTAATTCGGGTTGGTAAAATATCACATGTCCTAATCGAGCGCCAAGCATAATGCCGACAACAGAATAAATGAATAAAGAATCTAAAGACTCATCAGATTCACCTTCGTTTTTATAAATACGCTTGGTTACGTAGAAACCTAAAACAAAAGCAGCAATCCACATTAGACTGTAGAAATGAAGTTTAAAAAATCCTAAATCAATAAACTTTATAGGATCCCAATCAATCTGTAATAAAAACATAGATATTCTATTTATGCTGTAAATATAATATTTTGATGGCGATTGAAAATGAGATTAACGTATTATTAATCTTCTTTTAGCAGAAGAGGACTAAAACTTTTGTTTCTATTCGGTCTGGCTAACGTTAAGGAAATACTTGAAGTGTATTATTTGTGAATATATGATTCTGATATATAGACAAATTTTTAGTTGTCATCCTTACGCGGAACAGGATCAAATCCACTACCTCCCCAGGGCGACGGAACGTTAATAAAATGTACGGTGTACATTTTTAGAGAACGGGCGAGCTGGCGCGTAGGCAAAATTTTTAGTTGTCATCCTTACCCGGAACAGGATCAAATCCACTACCTCCCCAGGGATGACAACTAAAAATCCTTTTTATAGCTAACCATCCACCTTTAAAAAATCCATAAACTTCTAAAGCTTCCTTAGCATAATGTGAACATGTAGGTTGATATCTGCATGTTGCTGGTGTAAAAGGTGAAATTACGGTTTGGTAAATTTTAATCAGCAACAAGAATGGATATGTAAGAATTTTTTTGATAAGTAAAATGGTTTACTGTTAGTTGTTAAGCTGTTAATTTGAAAGTTTACGAGATCACTGATTTTAGTGATCGGCTTTATAAGTCCGTAACCTACAATTGAACATTTTAAAACGTAAAGGTCGTTCCTTCTCTACTGTCTTTTAACTGAATTCCTGCTTCAGCTAAGTCGTCTCTAATTTTATCTGAGAGTGCAAAATCTTTATTTAATCGGGCTTCTTTTCTAAGTGCTATTAGTATTTCAACGGCATTGGTTAGTTTATCACTACCAGTACTTTCTTTTGAAATGTTTACCAAGCCAAGTACATCAAAAATAAAAGCTTTTAATGTTTCGTTTAAAATGGCTAAATCTTCAGAAGTAATAGTAGCACTTCCTTCTTTAATTTGGTTAATATGCTTTACAGCTTCAAAAAGTGAAGCAATTAAAATAGGTGTGTTAAAATCATCATTCATAGCGTCGTAGCATTTCTGCTTCCAGTCGGTTACGCTAAACGACGATGTAGAACTTGTTTTTAGATTATCGATTAATCCAATAGCTTCCATAAGTCTATGAAACCCTTTCTCGGCAGCTGCTAAACCGTCATCAGTTAAATCTAATACACTTCGGTAAGAGGCTTGCATCATAAAAAAGCGAATTACACTTGGGTTGTAAGCTTTAGACATAATATCATTCTCTCCAGATAGTAATTCAGCAGGATTTATATAGTTTCCAGTAGATTTACTCATGCGAGCGCCATTTAATTCTAGCATATTGGCATGCATCCAATATTTTACAGGAGCCTGACCCTTTGAAGCTTGATTTTGAGCAATCTCACATTCGTGATGTGGGAATTTTAAATCCATTCCGCCACCATGTATGTCAAAAAAGTCACCTAAATATTTAGTGCTCATAGCGGTACATTCTAAATGCCAACCAGGAAAACCATCGCTCCAAGGTGAAGGCCAACGCATGATATGCGTAGGTTCGGCTTTTTTCCAAAGGGCAAAATCTTGAGGATTTTTTTTATCACTTTGGCCATCTAATGCACGCGTATTATGAATTAAATCTTCTAGCTTACGTTTGCTTAAAATACCGTATTCGTTAGATTCATTGTATTTATGAACATCGAAATAAACAGAACCGTTGACGATATAGCCAAATCCATTATCTATTATGGATTGAATGAGTTCAATTTGCTCAATAATATGACCTGTTGCAGTAGGTTCAATACTAGGCGGTAAAAAATTAAATGTATGGAGTACATTGTGAAAATCTACAGTGTATCGTTGCACAATTTCCATAGGTTCTATGGCTTCTAATCGTGCTTTTTTTGTAATCTTATCTTCACCAACATCGGCATCATTTTCTAAATGTCCTGCATCTGTAATGTTTCTAACGTAGCGCACTTTATAGCCCAAATGTTTCAAATAACGAAAAATCATATCAAAAGACATAAACGTTCGTACATTACCTAAGTGAACATTACTATATACTGTTGGGCCACAAACATACATTCCTACATAACCATCAGTTATGGGTTCAAAAATTTCTTTTTCACCTGACAGCGTATTGTATAATTTTAGGTGTTGTGAATTGTAAAGTAGCATTATTGTAAGGATGTTTGTAGTGAAAGTATTTCTAAATGATATTCGAAATTTAAGTTGTAAAACAGGCTTTCTATTTAAAAAATAAATTAAATAGAATTGAAAACTAATTTAAAATATTTTGATTTATCAATGCTAGAATAGCCAATTTTATAACAAATAGAACATATTAAAATTGTGTTTCTAATTTTATATAATCCATAAGTTCTCTTCGGGTTTCTTTGTCTTTGAATTTTCCTCCAAATTCTGAAGTTACCGTACTGCTTTCAATGTCTCTAATACCACGAGAATTTACACACAAATGTTTGGCATCGATGACACAAGCAACATCTTCTGTGTTAAGTACACGTTGAAGTTCTTTTACAATTTGAATCGTTAATCGTTCTTGTACTTGAGGGCGTTTTGCAAAATAATCTACAATTCTATTCATCTTAGACAAACCAACTACATTACCATTAGAGATGTAGGCAATATGGGCGCGTCCAACAATTGGTAATAAATGGTGCTCACAAGTAGAGTAGAGCGTAATGTTTTTTTCAACTAGCATCTCTCCGTATTTGTATTTGTTATCAAAGGTAGAAGCGCTAGGTTTTTTATCAGGATCTAGGCCTGCGAAAATCTCATTTACAAACATTTTGGCAACTCTGTTAGGAGTTCCTTTTAGGCTATCGTCATTTAAGTCTAAACCTAGAGTTTCTAGAATGTGTTTTACATCCTCTTTAATGATATTTATTTTTTCGTTGCTAGATAATTTGAAAGCATCAGCTCTCAAAGGAGTTTCACTAGATGTTCCTATGTGGTCATCACCAAGAGCATCAATATCATTGAAATCACTTTCGATTTTCATTGTAAAATAATTGTTTATGAGTTTTTATAAGCAAGTGGCAAAGATAAGCAATAAAAATAGTTTCATTAAGGTAGGAGTTTTTTAATTATAACTGTTATATCTATAAAACCGTTAAAGTGTCAATATCATTGATAAACTCACTATGGTTTCTATAAAATTTTATTACTTTTCGAAATTAAATTAAATTGTAAAAAATGAAATTAAAATCCCTCCTGTTATTACCCTTAATGTTTCTTAGTATTTCTACCTTTTCTCAAGGTGATAAAAGCATTCCTCAAGACGATACAAATATAATAATTGATTACCCAGATAATGTAAAAGCACCTCTAACTAAAAACGAGAAGGCGCTTATTGATGAAGTATATCAATCTAAAGCACAAACACTAGTTTATGATGATGCTAAGTATTTAAAAGATGTAAAGCACCTTTTAAGAAATAGAATTACAATTTATGAAGACGGTAACCCTAAAACTCAAAAGAAAGGCATGATGCTTTCTGATATACCGTTGTTTGATTCCTATAATAAGGACTTAAAAAGAGATGAAAATTTTAACGTTGAAAATTTTAATCCTCTAAAATATCAATTAGATTTCTTTGCTAAAGGAACCTACGTTTACCGTGTTGATAATACCAACTATTTTATTCAGGTCACTTCTCAGTACAGAAAAATTAAAAAATAACACTAATTGATAAATCAGTATAATGAAAAATATATTACTCTTACTTACTCTCTTTTTTACTAGTTTAAGCTTTTCTCAAGACCCCACAGATTTATTAATGGAAAGTGGTACATTTAACCAATGTACTGGTGTCTTTTATGACTCCGGCGGTGAGTTTGGTCCTTATGGTAATGGTGAAAACCTGGTGACTACAATTTGTTCTGATGTTGAAGGTGATTTTATTCAATTAGAGTTCACAGAATTTATAACGCAAGGTGGTCTTAATGCTGATGTGATGAATATTTATGATGGTGATGATTTAACAGCACCATTAATAGGGAGCTACGACCAAAATAATAGTCCCGGTACAGTAGCGGCTTCGGCATCGAATGCATCAGGTTGTTTAACGATAGAATTTATTTCTAGTGATTCAGGCTATATAGATGGTTGGGCTGCAAATATTGAGTGTTTTACACCATGCCAAACCATTACAGCTTCTATAGATAGTACGACGCCTTCTGCTGTCTCTGGTACAATAGAAGTGGATCCAGGAGATTTAATTTTATTTGAGGGTAGTGCTATCTTTTCAGAATATGATACAGGAGCAGTATATACATGGGATTTTGGTAACGGTGAAACGCTCGATGGAAGTTTTGTAAATTATGCTTATCCAAACCCAGGAACATATACAGTTACATTAACAGTTACCGATACAAATCCTTTAGGCTGTTCTGACTCTGTTAGTACTATAGAAGTTGTTGTTTTGGATAACGATTCATGCGCAGGTGCTTTGCCACTCTGTGATGATATTTATGATGTACCTTCTCCAGTTGGTACAGGATCAGCAGAAGCTGGTATTGATTATGGCTGCTTAGGGTCTCAACCTAGACCAAGATGGTATTTTATGCAAGTAGATGAGGTTGGCGGAGATTTAGATTTTACATTAACTCAAACAACAGGTGAGGGAGGTTCAGGTTCGGGTATTGATGTCGATTTTATTGTGTGGGGGCCTTTTACTGAGCCCGTTTGTGGATCCGGAAATTTAAATTCCTCAACGCAAGTAGATTGTAGTTACGATGCCGCTTCAGTAGAACAAATTACAATACCAAATGCACCTCCAAATGCCTACTATATGTTATTAATTACTAATTTTAGTACTTCCGCTGGATTTATTAATCTGGTAAATAATAGTGATGAATCACAATTGAATTGTAGTATTATTTGTCAAGTAGATTTAGGTGATGATCAAGAGTTTTGTGACGGTGATAGTTATGTTATTGAGCCAGATTTTACAGGTGCTTTTAATACGTTTGAGTGGCAGTTAAATGGAGTAACTATTCCAGATGAAACGGGTTCTACTTTAACGGTTACAGAATCTGGTACTTATACGTTGATTGCTGATGGTGTTGATGCTATTTTTGGTGATGATTGTACTGCAGAAGGAGAAGTTGTAATTTCTATTACATCACCATTTGACTTAAATGATATTGCTATATCAGAGTGTAGCTCGTCGGCTACTTCAGCAGATTTTAATTTAGATGCTCAAATTGCAGACATTATAGATCCGTTAGATCCTGCAGATTATACGGTTTCTTTTTATAATAGTTTAACGGATGCGGAAACTCCTACAGGAGCTATTACAGACTCAGATGTCTATAATGGTGTTGATGGTGAAGTTATGTATGTTAGAGTGCAAGCTACAGGAACATCTTGTTTTTCAATTAGTACAATAACTTTGTCTGTATCTCCGCAACCAATTATCAATCCCGCACCCGATTTATCACAATGCGATGACCAGAGCAACGATGGCCTAGCGGAGTTTGATTTAAGCGTGCAAACAGCCTTAGTATTAGGTTCACAAGCGGCAGCAGATTTTACAGTGAGTTATCACACTAGCTTTGCAGATGCAGATTCTGGAGATAACGCTTTACCATTAAATTATACCAATACAGTAAATTCACAGCCAATTTATGTAAGAATAGCAAACGCAACAGACCCAAGCTGTTATAATGCCTCAGTAAATCCTGTATTTAATTTAATCGTAAATACGAGAGCCCTAGCGACTATGCCGGCTAATATGGAACGATGTGATGACGATAGTGACGGTATTGAAACCTTTGATTTAAGCAGTCAAGAAGCTGCTATTTTAGACACACAAAGTGCAGCGACTTATAATGTCACTTTCCATAGTAGTCAATCAGATGCCGATAGTGGTTCAGCAGCCTTACCAACAAGTTATACAAACACAAGCTCACCAAATCAACAAACGATTTATGCAAGAGTAGAAGATCCTTTATTTCCGGATTGTTATAGTACGACTAGTTTTGATATTGTAGTGAATCCATTACCAACGGTGATAGCACCAACAGCCTTAGAGGTTTGTGATGATGGCACACCAGATGGTATCACAGAGATGGATTTAAGTCTAAAAAACACAGAAATTACAGGAAATAACCCAAGTTACTCCGTAAGCTACCACGAGTTTCCAGCAGATGCAGAAACAGGGGACAATGCTTTACCAACGCTCTACACCAATAACAGTAATGGTCAAATTATCCATGTGCGTGTAGAGGATATAAATACGGGTTGCTCCGCTACCACCACATTAGAACTTGTCGTAGAACAAGCCCCAGTAGCCTATACACCACAACCCTTATATTACTGTGATCCAGATAATGATGGCTTTGGCGTATTTAATCTTGCTGCTGTAGATGATGAAATTACAGGCGGTGTTTCTGGCTTATCGGTCACCTACCACGAGACGCAAACCAATGCCAATAATGGCGTTGATGCCATTGATACCACAGTTAATTACAATAATATTGTAGAAGATGCACAAACGCTTTATGTAAGAGTAGAAAGTGAGACTATTGCCACGGACTGTGCTACTTTAGTTATTCTAGAACTTATTGTAGAAGAAAGCCCTCAACTGGTAGCGCCAACACCCCTAGAGGTTTGTGATGATATTTCCGCTGATGGTTTTGCAGAATTTGATTTAACAAGTAAGGCCGAGGAACTATTAAACGGCGGCAATCCTGCGCAGTATAGCTTAACCTATTATGATAGTGAGGCCAATGCAGAAATTGCTAACACACCAATAGCAAACCCATTAGCTTATACCAATACGGAGGCTTTTACCCAAACTATATGGGTACGTGTAGAAGACGATACGACGGTAGAAGGCTGTTATAAAATTACAAGCTTAGAGTTAATTGTGAATCCATTACCAGTTTTAATCACACCAGCCCCATTAGAATTGTGTGATGTGAATAACCCAGGTGATGAGCAAGAAGCCTTTATCTTAGAAGATGCTAATGAAGAAATCTTAAACGGTCAAACAGGAATTAGCTTAACACATTACGAAACACAAGCAGATGCAGACCAAGCCATCAACCCAATTGTAAGTCCTTACACTAACACAGAAAATGCGCAAACCATTTTTGTAAGAGCAGAAAATGATATCACAGGTTGTTATAATACGGTGACGGTGACCTTGAGAGTAGACCCAATTCCATCACCAGAACCAGATCCAGAGGCTATAGAAGTCTGTGACGATGATAATGATGGTTTTGCAGAATTTGATTTAAGCCAGCGTACCGTAGAAATTACCAAT
Source organism: Winogradskyella vidalii (assembly GCF_013403955.1). GTDB lineage: Bacteria > Bacteroidota > Bacteroidia > Flavobacteriales > Flavobacteriaceae > Winogradskyella > Winogradskyella vidalii. The sequence continues at coordinate 184,851 of NZ_JABFDG010000009.1, forward strand.
GGCGAATCGGATGTTGAAATTAGCTACCACGAAACACAAAGTGATGCCGAAACAGGCGCCAATCCTATCACAGGCTTATACACCAATATAGTAGCCAACACACAAGAGATTTATGTGCGTTCAGAAAACACCTTAACAGGTTGTTATAGTCTTACCTCAAATACCCTTGAGCTTATCGTACACCCGGCACCAGAAGTACCAACAAGTTTAGAGCCTTATACGATATGTGATAGTGATGATGATGGTGTAGCACAATTTGATTTAACGACTAAGGACGAGGAAGTGCTTAATGGTCAAGATGCCGCAGCGGTTACATTGACCTACCATGTTAGTGAGACTGATGCAGAAGCAGGCGCTAACCCTATAATCAATGTCAGTAGTTACACCAATAATGGTAACCCACAAACCATCTATGTGCGCTTGTACGACCCAATAACCACCTGTTATGACACCGGGGAATTTGAACTAATGGTGTCATTGCCACCGGTAGCCATACAACCAACGCAATTGAGTGAATGTGATGATTTAGGCCAAGTACCAGGCGATGAAATCACGGT